>NZ_SSXU01000001.1 GCF_009469605.1 Zoogloea sp. 1C4
GCACCGTGGAATCGACGATGACCCGCTCCAGGTCCTTCGGGGCGATGGCCCTCATCGACACCGCCGCCTCGATGGTCTTGGCCAGGAGCTCTTCCACCCCCGCATCCCCCAGCGCACGACGGAAGCGCGTCAATCCGCTCGGGTCGCAGGGCAGCCGGGTCTCGAAATACTCACCGCCGCAAAAGAACTGCCAGTACGGGTTCTCGGCCCATCTCTGAACGACGGTTTCATCGCTCTCGCCGAACGCGTGCTTCAAATACAGCAGCCCGACCATCAAGCGGATCGGCAGGCGCGGGCGACCTGCCGGGCTCGTACCGGCGCCCGCCACCTGCAAGGTCGGGCCGAACAGGTCCAGGCCTTCGATCGGACGCCCTTGGCGATCCTTGCGGGCAAAGCACGGCGCCAGCGCCGATTCGATCTCGGCCCACGGCATGCGGGTTGCCAATACCGCGAGCGGGTGACGCAGGTCGATCATCGCGTCCAGCCGGGCGCGGAAAAAATCCGGGGTGGTCATCGCAAACCTGCGCTCCAAATCTTCCAGAAAGTGAATGCGATTGCACTGGAAACTGGAGGATTCGGCAAGGTCTCAACCGCGCGCAGGCCGCGTGAGGAAAGGCTCCGAGGAGTTCTTCAGGACCGACTAACTAGGGTTCTGCTCTCTGCTGAAAGCAAAACGGCCACGGTGAAAACCGTGGCCGTTTTGCTGTGGGATTCCATGCGGACGTTACGGATCAGCGATCACGCCCTGACCAACCTAGAGCAATCAACTAAACTTGTGCTCCTTGATAAGCCAGCTTCTGGCTGAAAACAGGCATTAATCAAAGCCATCAGCAAGCAATAATAGATCGAGGTGTTTCTTAGGGGTCCAAAGCCGCCACTTCATCTTTGAGTCATTTGGTCAGTAGGCTCCTCAGAATTTTGGCCTGACCAAAATTAATTTCATCCTCCGCAATTTTTATAATAGCATCAACATGCTGAATAAATTTTTGCGGGAACGGTCGCTGCCCTAAAGATGCGTAGTTTCTCTGCGCATTTACTACCCCTCGGACTGCGACATCAAAAGGATGTATTTCTAGCCTTTTTCGCTTTGATGAGTCTGAAATTGCTTCATCAACAGCATCAAGAGCATCAGTTACCGCTCTTTCGACTTCGTTAAAGCTAGTTGCACCCTCGGCTGCTTTGAAAAGTACTTTCGCAAGAGTCGTTAGCGTGTGTGGGTGTTTTTCAATGCCTACACCATGTCTAGCCCATGCGATGGCCTGCTCAACATTTGTCGATAGAGCAAGCAAGGCTCGCTGCTCCCAGAATCGACTATTCCACTCCCACTCAGGCCGAATTTGTTCATAGAACTCGGCAGCTCGTTTCCCGATGAAAGGTCTTATACAATCATCGAAATCCATTAGGCGCCCTGATAGTCTAGCTTCGGGCGTACCTCGCATAATCGTTCTACGGTTAACATAAGGTGCAATCGCCGAGACTAAATTAACCAATACCTCATAGCGACTGGCTTCATCTAAGCATTTCACAATATGTTCCGCCACGACACGGTGGCGACTCTCTACGTATTCTGGAGTCGTGTAATGAACAATCCCTTTAAGGTCATGATGAAGAATGAAAAAGAACTTTGACGTGCTAATTTGTGACGCTCGATTGAGAATCGATACTTTAATTGGGAGACCTGCACTGTGTGCCAGTGCGACCAGCCTATATACGGCTTGAGCCTCTTTGCTCAAACCGCTCAACTCCCCTTGGAGCAGCGTATCGAACTGAGAAACGTTTTCGCTTGCCTCTACAATTGATGCAATTAATTGCTTCGATCGAATTTTTTTTGCAAGATCTGGGTTCTGCATACCCGCGTTTTTGCCAAGTCGGCCAAACGCTCTAAGCCGCTGAATAAGTGCAAGCGATTCTTGCTCGCTTAATCCATTTAGGCTTGTTTCTTGTAGCCGGAAATGAGAGCAGATGGATTCAAAGTGCGCCAATCTTGCTCGACGTGAAGCGCCCAGCACAAAACAGGGAACATCTTGACGCTCTAGAGCAGCCAGCAATGCCGCAACTTGTGGGGCGTGGTCGGCAATATTGTCGATAACGAGTACAGGTGGCGTCTGTAAATGAGCAAGAACTTTGGCTGCCTCCTCATCTACAAGGCGCTCTTTCACAGAAAAGAAGAATACGCTAGTCTTTAATTTTGCGAGTTCTAGTGCGGCCCTATAAAGGGCCGTGCTTTTCCCTTCTCCCGCTGCTGACTGTAGTACAACTACTGAAATGCCGGCCCTATTTTTCCAACCCTCCACGTTCTTAATAATCCGGGATACACATTCTCGGATAACGTCTTGTCCATCACTAATAGCATCCCAACTCGGCTCTGCACCGGACAACAAAGGCACCGGGTCAAGTGCCTGAGGAAGTTCGGTCTCATCAACAGACATCCACTGTCGAAAAAACACCCTGATCGCCCGCTGCTCAACACCCGCATCTTCGAGAAAGGAGCGGATGTTTGCACGTACACCAAGAAGATCCAGAGGTCGGCTGCGCGGACTCGACGCAGCGTCAATGTAAGAAAGGAAAGCGTCTGATTCCGCTTCAACAGGGATCAAACCAAATTTTTTGCAGGTTTGTTCCAAAACTTTATCCATCCGCTTTGTTATAAATAGCGATGGAGCCGTCTGCTGTGCTTCGGATGGAATACCTTTCCGCCTCGCAAGGTGTGCTTCTACATCAGGTTCTGCGAGTGAGCAGCCGATGATGATAAACGGCTGTTCTGTGAGCTCATCTGCTAAGACGTTAAACCATGTATAACCGGCAGCACTGGCGTCACCGTACTCAGGCAGGGAGAATACAAACCCATGCTGCGTAGCCTTTACAGAACCATGCAAATGAGCAACGATGACCTCTTCTGGATCTTCTGGACGTTGATAGAGATCTCTGAAGGTTAGAAATGTTGGTTTTTGAAAGCTTTTCTCAGACGAATAGCAGTCGTGCAAGACGTCATCGATGTTAAGGGTATAGATAGACCGCCAGACGAACGATGAGATTAGGCGGGCCTGCGGAGATGCACTACAGCCAGAAAATCTGTTGATTAGGAAGCTTTGCAGCTCGTCTTTGGAAACACTATCAGCCAATTGTGCAAGCGGGTATCTATCGGGAAGATCAAATTGCTGTGCAATCTCTTTGGCAAGCTGGTTACCGATTGGTAAGGTCACGTGACTTGCATTTTGACTTGTTGCCGAAAATCCGGAGCCAATGAGCAATGAATAACGACCAGCTTTTAGTGCAGGAATGACCTGCTGCAAGATAGATTCCGAAATCACTTATTTACCCCATTTTGCTAGATTTTTATCATTTTATGGATATTAAAATCCAATTTTTAAACCGAGAAAGTATAGCTAACATTCCCGGCCACAACAAAGCTCAATGCCCGGCTCCTTGTGCGGTTTGGCCCATGTAGTTCGGATTACCGCAGCGTAGCCCGACGTTGCCTGATCAGCCCCGCTCTTGCTCAAAAACGTCGGAAAAGACTTGAATAGAAGCAAAAATCGCATCTCGGGGTTGATTGCGTATTAGTTGTAGATAGGGAATGTCGGGTTACGCTGCGCTAACCCGACCTCCTTGCCTGGCTTATCCCGTGATCACCTCTTCCTTCTTCTTCGTCTTCCGGATGCCGTAGCGCTTTTCCGATTTCTTCTTCAGCCCCATGGAGGCGAGTTCGTCGGAGTCTTCACCGTAGATGGCACGGATCTGGTTTTTGGCGCCGTTCATGACGTCGTGGAGGTCGTTGTCGAGGATGGCGAGGCTGTCGCGGGCTGCGCTCAGGGCGTTGATGGCCAGCGCAACAACCTCGCGCTGGCGTTGGCGTGCCTCATAAGCAGCGGTGGCCGCCTCCACACTGAACTCTGGATTGCTCGGCTTGTATCCGGCTATGTTCTTGAGGGCAAAATAGGCGTCCTCGTCGGCGCGAATGACGGTGGCGGACGGACCTTTGAGTTTCTTCTTCTGCATGATGGATTTCCTTACAGTTTGACAGGTGGTGTGGCGCCACAAGGAAATGCTACAGCATGATGGCATTTATATAAATATGCCATAAGTCATAGACCACGCCGTCTTTGGTGCCCTTCAGGCGTACTGCGCAACTCTGTCAGGCGTGGCATCACGGCAAATCACCGGGCATGCCGTTCAAGTCGGGCCGATTGGCCGACTTACGGACCACTGCAAAACGATCCGCATGGGAAGGCAGAACCGGCGTTCCGCGCGGGGAAAGATGGGGCGCCCGAACAGATGCCACCTTCGCCTGCCTGGATGCAAACGGGCGCCTGCGACTTGGCAAGCCGCCTGAACTGGAAACCTCTCTTGTGTGCGAGGTCTTTTCGCTGGCGGGTTTGGTTTCTGTTCACCGGCCGTTGGTTACCAATCTGGCGTGAACAGAAACTGTTTTCACTAGATTGGTAAGCAATTTCTCTGGATTGGTTTCTGTTCACGCACGATTGGTTTCTGTTGCATCGAGCTTGGTTTCTTCGCCGCGATGAATGGTTTCTGTGCGGGCTGCGTCGCTGTCATCACCCGGGCCATTTCAGGGTGCGCTTTGCCAATCGGCAATCAGCAGAATCAACGGTTTGCGTTGTGGAGTGCCGATCTTGAGCAGGAATCGGGGATTGGCGCCCGGCGCGGGGCAGCGTGGGGTAAGGCCGGCCCCCACAGACAAAAACGGCCACCCGATTTCATCGTGGTGGCCGTTTTTGTTGTGGCGCCTGGGTGGTGCAGGTGCCCGGGGCGGACGAATGCCTCAGTACACCACGGCCTCGCTCTCCGCCTCGGGCCGCAGGGCCGCGCGGACGACGGCTTCGGTGAGCGTCGGCGAACAGAGTTCGATGAAGCAGTAGGCAAAGCCGCGCAGGAAGTGGCCCTTGCGCACCGCGATGCGGGTCACGTTCTCGCCGAACAGGTGGCTGCTGGGCAGCATGCGCAGGTTCTGGTCGCGGGTGGGGTCGTAGGCCATCGAGGCGACGATGCCGATGCCGAGCCCCAGCTCCACGTAGGCCTTGATCACGTCGGCATCCAGCGCCGACATCACGATGTCCGGCGACAGCCCGGCGGCGGCGAAGGTCTCGTCGATCCGGGCGCGGCCGGTGAAGCCTTCGTGGTAGGTGATGACCGGATGCTCGGCCACCGCCTCCAGCGTGAGCGGCTCGACGGATTCGAGGGGATGCCCCGCGGGCACGATCACCGAGTGGTGCCAGCCGTAATAGCTGAAGGACACGAAATCCGGCACCGCGGCGAGGGCTTCGGTGGCGATGCCGATGTCGGCGCGGCCATCGAGCAGCATCGCGGCGATCTCGCTAGGGCTGGCCTGATGCAGCACCAGATGCACCTTGGGGAAGGCCTGCTTGAACTGGGTGACCACCTGGGGCAGCACGTAGCGGGCCTGGGTGTGGGTGGTGGCCACGGTGAGCTGGCCGTGGTCGCGGGCGCTGAACTGGGCGGCGATGGTCTTGATGTTGCGCGCGTCCATCAGCATGCGGTCAACCACATGAATCAGCTCCTGCCCCGGCTCGGTGAGCCCGAGCAGGCGCTTGCCCTTGCGCACGAAGAGTTCGAGCCCGAGCTCGTCCTCCAGATCCTTGATGTGCTTGGAGACGCCCGACTGGGAGGTGAACAGCGCGTTGGCCACCTCGGTCAGGTTGAAGTTGCGGCGCACCGTCTCGTGGATGATGCGCAGTTGCTGGAAGTTCATCGCTCAGATTTCCCAATTCGGCGCCGGCACGGCGATCGGGCTTGCCGGATCGCGGCCGAAGACACTCAGGCGCGACGGCACGAGTCGCACCACCTGCCCTTCTTCCACGCCCAGCCGGGCTACTTCGTCGCGGGTGATTTCCACTTCAAAGACCTGCCCGGTGGAGCCGTTGAGCCCGTCGAGTTCGACCCGCGCGGTGACGCCGAAGGCGAGGATGCGGTTGACCCGCGCCGACACACCGTCGGTGGCTTTCGGATCGACGACGATGGAGAGCTCGTGGGGCCGGGCAAAGGCCACCACTTCGCTGCCGTGGGTCAGATCGACCTTCTCCGCCGAGAGGCGATTATCGGCCACATGCACCGCATCGCCTTCCACCCGGCCGTGGAAGAGATTGACCGACCCCAGGAAGCTATACACAAAGGGCGAGGCCGGGTGGCGATACACCTGCTCGGGCGTGCCCACCTGCTCCACCTTGCCGTGGTCCATCAGCACCACGCGGTCGGCCACTTCCAGGGCTTCTTCCTGGTCGTGGGTGACGAAGATCGAGGTGATGTGCAGCTCGTCGTGCAGCCGGCGCAGCCAGCGGCGCAGCTCCTTGCGTACCTTGGCATCCAGCGCGCCAAAGGGCTCGTCGAGGAGCAGCACCCGCGGCTCCACCGCCAGCGCCCGGGCCAGCGCGATGCGCTGCCGCTGGCCGCCGGAGAGCTGGGCCGGGAAGCGGTCGGCCACCCAGTCGAGCTGCACGAGCTTGAGGAGCTCGGTGACCTTGGCCTTGATCTCGGCCTTGGACGGGCGCACGGCGCGGGGCTTCATGCGCATCCCGAAGGCCACGTTGTCGAACACGGTCATGTGGCGGAACAGGGCGTAGTGCTGGAACACAAAACCCACCTGGCGCTCGCGCACGTGGGTGTCGGAGGCGTCGGCGCCATCGAGCAGCACCTGGCCCGCGTCGGCGGTTTCCAGCCCGGCGATGATGCGCAGCAGGGTCGTCTTGCCGCAGCCGGAGGGGCCCAGCAGGGCCACGAGTTCACCGGTGGGGAAATCGAGGGACACGTCCTTCAGGGCGGTAAAGCTGCCAAACTCTTTGCGGATGTTCTTGACTTCGATGCTCATTTCATTCGTCCTCGGATGAAGCCGCCTTGCCGGCCTGACGCTCGACCCACACCTTGATGACCAGGGTCACCAGAGCCAGGAGGGCCAGCAGGGATGCCACCGCAAACGCGGCCGCAAACTGGTATTCGTTGTAGAGAATCTCCACGTGGAGCGGCATGGTGTTGGTCTGGCCACGGATATGGCCCGACACCACGCTCACCGCGCCAAACTCACCCATCGCCCGGGCGTTGCACAGGATCACCCCGTACAGCAGGCCCCACTTCACGTTGGGCAGGGTCACGTGCCAGAAGGTCTGCCAGCCCCGGGCGCCCAGCACCACGGCAGCCTCTTCCTCTTCCTTGCCCTGGGCTTCCATCAGCGGGATGAGCTCGCGGGCCACGAAGGGGAAGGTCACGAAGACGGTGGCCAGCACGATGCCCGGCACCGCGAAGATCACCTTCACGTCGTGATCCGACAGCCACGGGCCAAACCAGCCCTGGGCGCCAAACACCAGCACGTAGATCAGGCCCGACACCACCGGCGACACCGAGAACGGCAGGTCGATCAGGGTGATGAGGAAGTGCTTGCCCCGGAAGTCGAACTTGGTGATCGACCACGCCGCGGCCACGCCGAAGACGAGGTTGAGGGGCACCGAGATCACCGCGGCGATGAGGGTCAGCTTGATCGCCGAGAGCGCGTCCGGGTCGATCAGCGCACTCCAGTAGGTGTCCCAACCCTTGCGCAGCGCTTCAAAGAAGACAGCGATGAGCGGCAGCAGCAGGAAGACCGCGAAGAAGGTCAGCGACACCCCGATGATGGCCCACTTGACGAGGGTCGGCTCGCGGGTGGCGGCCTTGGATTCGAAGCGGGCGGCGTGATCCGCCGTCCCGTGCAATGCAGCAGCGGCGCCAGCCATCAGCGGGCCCTCCCGGTACGTTTGGCCGTCCACGCCTGCAGGCCGTTGATGATGAGCAGCAGGATGAACGAGAAGATCAACATCACCACCGCCACCGAGGTGGCGCCGGCGTAGTCGTATTGCTCCAGCTTGGTGATGATCATCAGCGGGGTGATCTCGGACACCATCGGGATGTTGCCGGCGATGAAGATCACCGAGCCGTATTCACCCACCGCGCGGGCAAAGGCCAGCGCAAAGCCGGTGAGGAGCGCCGGGAACAGCGTGGGCAGCACCACATGCACGAAGGCCTGCCAGCGGTTGGCGCCCAGGCTCACCGCGGCTTCCTCGTACTCGGTGTCGAGATCCTCGAGGATGGGCTGCACCGTGCGCACCACGAAAGGCAGGCCGATGAAGATCAGCGCCACCAGAATGCCCAGGGGCGTGAACGCCACCTGGATGCCCAGCGGGTCGAGCAGCTCGCCAACCCAGCCGTTCTTGGCGTACAGCGCGGTGAGCGCGATGCCCGCCACCGCCGTGGGCAGCGCGAAGGGCAGATCCACCAGCGCGTCCACCAGCCGCTTGCCGGGGAAGGAGTAGCGCACCAGCGCCCAGGCCAGCAGCAGCCCGAACACCGCGTTGATCGCCGCGGCGATCAGCGCGGCACCGAAGGACAGTTTGTACGAAGCCAGCACCCGCGGCGACGTCGCCGCATCCCAGAAGTGCTCGAAGCCGAGCGAACCCGCCTTGAAGAACACCGCGGTGAGCGGGATCAGGACGATCAGCGAGAGGTAGGCCAGCGTGTATCCCAGGCTCAGGCCGAAGCCCGGGAGCACGCGACGGGTGGCGGTGGTTGTCATCGTTTCACCGCGATCTGGTCATAGATGCCGCCATCGGCAAAGTGGGTCTTCTGCACGGCTTCCCAGCTGCCAAACTTCTCCTCGACGGTGAAGGTCTTGATGGTCGGGAAGCGGGCGGCGTACTTCTTGGCCACCGCCGGGTCGCGCGGGCGGAAGTGGTGCTTGGCGATGATCTCCTGCCCTTCCGGGGAGAACAGGTAGTTGAGATAGGCCGTCGCCTGCTTGCGGGTGCCCTTCTTGTCCACCACTTTATTGACGATCGCCACCGGCGCCGAGGCGTCGATGGACACCGACGGATACACCACGTCGAACTGGTCGCCACCCACTTCGCTGTCGATCAGCACGGCCTCGTTCTCGAAGGTGACGAGCACATCGCCGATGCCCCGCTGGGTGAAGGTGGTGGTGGCACCGCGGCCGCCGCCGTCGAACACCGGCACGTTGGCGAACAGCTTGGCGACAAAATCCTTCGCCGCAGCGTCGTTGCCGCCCTTGCCGAGGGCGTAGCCCCAGGCAGCGAGATAGGTGTAGCGGCCGTTGCCGGACGTCTTGGGGTTGGGGATCACCACGCTCACGCCGGCACGGGCGAGGTCGTTCCAGTCCTTGATGCCCTTGGGGTTGCCCTTGCGCACCAGGAAGATCGTCGCCGAGGTGTAGGGCGCGGCGGCGTTGGGGAAGGCCTTGCGCCAGTCGGCCGAGGCGAGACCGCTCCGGGCCAGCACGTCCACGTCGGCGGCCTGGTTCATGGTCACCACGTCGGCTTCGAGGCCGTTGATCACCGACTGGATCTGCTTGCTCGATCCGCCGTGGGACTGGTTGATGGTGAGCTTTTCGCCGGCCGTCTTCTGCCAGTGGGCGACGAAGGCCGGGTTGATTTCCTTGTAGAGCTCCCGCGATACATCGTAGGAGACGTTGAGCAGCGTGGTGTCGGCCTGGGCCGGGCCAGCGGAAACGATGGCAAGGCCAGCCAGCAGGCCCAGAACGGGGCGGATCGAAAAGCGGTGGATGGACATCTCGGCTCTCCTTGGGATGGGTTATTGGCCCAAGTATAAAAACCGTCTATCCGGCGCCCAACGAATAAAAACGGCTTTTTATATTCCAAAAATGAAAATAGAAACGGGGATGTGTCCGATCAGCGCTCAGTTCAGCCCCTCAAGCCGCTCCCGCAGCTCGGTGGCCGAATGCCGGCAGAACACCATCGGCACGCCCAGATCCTCGGCCTGACGCCGCACGTGACGCATCAGCATGTGGTTGGATCGATCGCACACGAACACCACCAGCCGGGTGCGCCGCGGCAGCACCCGCTTGCCTTCGCCCACCTTGCGGCCGGGCCAGTGGTCCACATCCCGGATTCCCAGGCGGTCGGCCACCCGGTAGATTTCTGCGCGGATCGTATCGACACGATTGGCGCCCACGATCAGGGCCTGCATCCTGAAACCTCTCGTCATCCCGTGGCTCAAAGCCACAACGGGGCCAGTCTCAAGCCGCGACCCGCGCAACGGAACCAAGCTTTTCAGCGATGCAAATCAGGCCGATACGAATAAGCTTTGCAGGCCGCCACCACCCGCCCGGAACCCCATGATGAACAGTCTTGCCGCCCACCTTCCACGCCTTGCCGGCGTGCTCGCCGCGCTGGCCCTGTCGGGCTGCGCCAACCTGCTGGGCCCCGGCCTGCAGCCGGGCGTAAGCACGCGGGACGATCTCGATGCCACGCTGGGCGCCCCGGCCATGCGCTGGGCCGAGGCCGACGGCAGCGAGCGCCTCGCCTACCCCTTCGGGCCGGCGGGGTTTCAGACCTGGATGGCAGTGGTGAGCCCGAACGGGCGGCTGGTGAGCATCGAGAACGTGCTGGAAGAAACCCACTTCGCCCGCATCCAGGCCGGCATGAGCCAGGACGAGGTACTGCGCACCCTGGGGCCGTCGTATCCGGGCTGGACGGTGTATTACAAGGCCCGCGACGAGCTGGTGTGGGAATGGCGCTATTGCGACGTGTTCCGCGAGCCCGCCCGCTTCGACGTGCTGTTCGACGGCACCAGCGGCAAGGTGCGCAGCACCTTCAGCAGCCCCGAGCGCATCGCCATGCCCTGGGGCCGCGGCAACCGCCGCGACTGGTGCAGCCGCTAGATCATTCCGCCACGCGGGCGAGGAGCACCTTGTCCACCCGGTTGCGGTCCATGTCCATCACCTCGAAGCGCCAGCCTGCCGCGACGAAGTGATCGGTCGCCATGGGGATGCGGCCCAGCACGTGCATGATGAAACCGCCGATGGTGTTGAAGGAGCGCTCCTCCTCGCCCGGCAGGTCGTCGCCGATGTCGAGCACCGACTTGAGCCGCTCGATGCCCACGTCGCCATCCACCAGCCACGAGCCGTCCTCCCGCTGAAGCATGTCCCGGTCCTCCGGCGCCTCGGGCACCGACAGCTCGCCGACGATCGCCGCCAGCACGTCGGTCAGCGTCACCAGGCCCTGCACGTCGCCGTATTCGTCGACGATCAGCGCAAACTGCAGGCGCGCCCGGCGGAAACTTTCCAGCAGCTGCTGGGTGGTCACCGATTCGGGCACATAGAGCGGCGGGCGCAGCACGGCTTCCAGATCCGACACCATCACCCCACCGCCGGGTAGCGCGGCTTTAAGCAGATCGCTCTTCTGGAGCACGCCGACCACGTGCTCGAGCCCGTCGCGGCACACCACCAGCCGCGAGAAAGGCGAGTCGACGATGGTCTGCCAGCAGCTGGCCTCGTCCTCGTCAAGATCGACCACCACCATGTCGCGGCGGGGGGTCATGATCGCCGAGATGCGCTGCTCGTCGAGGCGCAGCACGTTGGAGACGATCTCCTGCTCGCTCTCGTGGAACACGCCGGCCTCGGCGCCCTGCTCCATCAGCACCTTGATCTCGTCGTCGGTCACCGGCGGCTCCTCGCGGCGCCGCGCACCCAGCAGGCGCAGGATCAGCGAGCACGAACCCGACAGCACCACCACCAGCGGATGGGTGATGCGGGCGAGGATCATCATCGGCCGCGACATCAGCGAGGCGATGCCCTCCGGCGCCAGCAGCGCCAGACGCTTGGGCACCAGCTCGCCGACGACCACCGAGAAATAGGTCAGCGTGACGACGGTGATGGTCAGCGCGATGCCCCGGGCGTAGGGCTCGAGCAGGGGAATGCTGCCCAGCCATTCGGAGAGCGGATCGGCCAGCGCGGCTTCACCGATGGCACCGCTCAGAATGCCGACCAGGGTGATGCCGACCTGGATCGTCGAAAGAAAACTTGAGGGCTCCTGGTGGAGCTTGAGCGCAGCCTCGGCCCCGAGGCTGCCATCGTCGGACAGGTTCTGCAGCCGCGCCTTGCGAGACGAGACGACGGCCATTTCAGACATGGCGAACACGCCATTGAGAAGAATCAGCAGAACGATCAGCAATAAATCCATTGATAAGGCCGTCCGAAGTCGATCCGACCCGCGGCCCGGGAATGAAGACGGGCCGTATTGTAGCCGCTGCCGCCCCGCGCGCGCCTAGCCCGGCCCCGCACCAAGCGTGACGCCCGCCGCCGGATCGGACGTCCGACTCCCGCACGACCGTCCGGTTTCCGGCCTGTGGGCCACACCCTCGCTGCTCCGCAACAATCACCACCCGAACGCACAAACTCCTTTCCATTCAGACTCTTGCCTTGACACAAGCGGCACTGGCACGGCCGTTGCGATATGTCAGACAGGGAATCCCGCGTTCCCCGGGGCGCCGCGAAAGCGGTGCCGATCCAAACCAAGGAGACATGGAGACAAGAATGGAAGTCCAACAATCGCAAGTACAGGTGATGGGCATCGACGCCGGCGGCACGATGACCGATACCTTCTTCGTGCGTGCCGACGGTCGTTTCGTCGTCGGCAAGGCCCAGAGCAACCCGGCCGACGAATCGCTGGCCATCTTCAATTCGTCCGAGGACGCCCTCGCCCACTGGAACCGCACGGTGGACGACGTATATCCCGAGCTTGCGACCTGCGTGTATTCCGGCACTGCGATGCTCAACCGCATCCTGATGCGCAAGGGCCTCAAGGTCGGCCTGATCTGCAACAAGGGCTTCGAGCAGATCCACTCCATGGGCCGGGCGCTGCAGAGCTACCTGGGCTACGCGCTGGAGGACCGCATCCACCTCAACACCCACCGCTACGACGAGCCGCTGGTGCCGGTGTCGCGCACCCGCGGCGTCACCGAGCGCACCGACGTGCAGGGCAAGGTCGTCATCCCGCTGCGCGAGGACGAGGTGCGCACGGCCACCCGCGAGCTGGTGGAGGCCGGCTCCCAGGCCATCGTGATCTGCCTGCTGCAGTCCCACAAGAACGAGGCCAGCGAGCAGCGCGCCCGCGACGTGGTCCGCGAGGAGCTCGACCAGCTCAGGGTGGATATCCCGATCTTCGCGTCGGTGGATTACTACCCCTCGCGCAAGGAAAGCCACCGGATGAACACCACCATCCTCGAGGCCTACGGCGCCGAGCCGTCCCGCGAGACCCTGAAGAAGGTCAGCGACCGCTTCAAGAAGCACGGCGCCAAGTTCGACCTGCGGGTGATGGCCACCCACGGCGGCACCATCAGCTGGAAGGCCAAGGAGCTCGCCCGCACCATCGTCTCCGGCCCGATCGGCGGCGTGATCGGCTCCAAGCTGCTGGGCGAGGCCCTGGGCGACGAGAACATCGCCTGCTCCGACATCGGCGGCACCAGCTTCGACGTGGCGCTCATCACCAAGGGCAACTTCGCGATCAAGTCCGACCCGGACATGGCGCGCCTGGTGCTGTCGCTGCCGCTGGTGGCGATGGATTCGGTGGGCGCTGGCGCCGGCAGCTTCGTGCGCCTCGACCCGTACAGCAAGTCGATCAAACTCGGCCCCGACTCGGCCGGCTACCGCGTGGGCACCTGCTGGCCGGAGAGCGGGCTGGATACCGTCACGGTGTCCGACTGCCACGTGGTGCTGGGCTACCTCAACCCGGACAACTTCCTGGGCGGCGCCATCAAGCTCGACGTGGAGCGCGCCCGCCAGCACATCAAGGCCCAGATCGCCGACCCGCTGCGTCTGTCGGTGGAAGATGCCGCCGCCGGCGTGATCGAGCTGCTCGACCTGACCCTCTCCGAATACCTGCGCGCCAACATCAGCGCCAAGGGCTACAACCCCGCCGAGTTCACCTGTTTTTCCTACGGCGGCGCCGGCCCGGTGCACACCTACGGCTACACCGAAGGCGTCGGCTTCAAGGACGTGGTGGTGCCGGCCTGGGCGGCGGGCTTCTCGGCCTTCGGCTGCGCCTGCGCCGATTTCGAGTACCGCTACGACAAGTCGGTGGACCTGGGCGTCGCCCAGCACGCGCCGGACGAAGCCAAGGCCGCCGCCTGCGCGACCCTGCAGGATGCGTGGTCGGAGCTGGCGGTGAAGGTGATCGACGAGTTCGTGCTCAACGGCTACAAGCCCGAGGACGTGATCCTGATCCCCGGCTACAAGATGCAGTACATGGGCCAGCTCAACGACCTGGAGATCGTCTCGCCGGTGGGCACCGCCGCCAGCGCCGCCGACTGGAACCAGATCGTTGATGCCTTCGAGACCACCTACGGCCGGGTCTATGCCAGCTCCGCCCGCTCGCCCGAGCTTGGCTTCTCGATCACCGGCGCGATCCTGCGCGGCATGGTCGTCACCCAGAAGCCGGTGCTGCCGGAAGACCCGGACGCCGGCCCCACCCCGCCGAAGGAAGCCTACCTGGGCACCCGCCCCTTCTACCGCCACAAGCAGTGGGTCGATGCCGCCCTCTGGAAGATGGAAGGCCTGAAGGCCGGCAACCACATCGTCGGCCCCGCGATCATCGAATCCGACGCCACCACCTTCGTCGTCCCGGACGGCTTCGAGACCACGGTGGACAAGCACCGCCTGTTCCACCTGAAAGAAGTCCGCTAAGCCGACCCCGCACAAGGAGACATCACCATGAACATGATGAACAACAAGGAACTCGGCTTTGCCGACCTGCTGAAAAACGGCCAGACGCTGAAGCAATTCCGCGACGGCATCATCGAGCGCACCCAGGCCAGCGGCCACTACAACGGGCTCGAGAAGCTCGCCTTCCGCGACAGCGACCCGATCGGCTACGAGAAGCTCTTCTCCAAGCTGCGCGGCGGCCTCGTGCATGCCCGCGAGACGGCCAAGAAGATCGCCGCCAGCCCCATCGTCGAGCAGGAAGGCGAGCTGTGCTTCACGCTCTACAACGCGGTCGGCGACTGCGTGCTCACCTCCACCGGCATCATCATCCACGTGGGCACGATGGGCGCGGCGATCAAGTACATGATCGAGAACAACTGGGAAGCCAACCCCGGCATCAACCCCGGTGACATGTTCACCAACAACGACTGCTCGATCGGCAACGTCCATCCGTGCGACATCGCCACCATCGTGCCGATCTTCTGGGAAGGCCGGCTGATCGGCTGGGTGGGCGGCGTGACCCACGTGATCGACACCGGCTCGGTGACGCCGGGCTCCATGTCCACCGGCCAGACCCAGCGCTTCGGCGACGGCTACATGATCACCTGCCGCAAGACCGGCATCAACGACGAGCCCCTGCGCGACTGGCTGCACGAATCCCAGCGCTCGGTGCGCACGCCCAAGTACTGGATCCTCGACGAAAAGACCCGTATCGCCGGCTGCCACATGATCCGCGACCTCGTTGAGGAAGTGATCCGCGCCGACGGCATCGAGGCCTACGAGAAGTTCGCCTACGAGGTCATCGAGGAAGGCCGCCGCGGCCTGATGAGCCGCATCAAGGCCATGACCCTGCCGGGCAAGTACCGCAAGGTGTCCTTCGTGGATGTGCCCTACAAGCACGAGGACGTGCAGGTCTCCAACGCCTTCGCCAAGCTCGATTCGATCATGCACTCGCCCTGCGAGATGACCATCAAGCCCGACGGCAAGTGGCGGCTCGATTTTGAAGGCGCAAGCCGCTGGGGCTGGCACACCTTCAACGCCCACCAGGTGGCCTTCACCTCGGGCATCTGGGTGATGATGTGCCAGACCCTCGTGCCGACCCAGCGCATCAACGACGGCGCCTACTTCGCCACCGAGTTCCGCCTGCCCAAGGGCACCTGGTGCAACCCGGACGACCGCCGCACCGGCCACGCCTACGCCTGGCACTTCCTCGTCTCGGGCTGGGCGGCCCTGTGGCGCGGCCTGTCCCAGTCCTACTTCAGCCGCGGCTATCTGGAGGAGGTCAACGCCGGCAACGCCAACACCTCCAACTGGCTGCAAGGCGGCGGCATCAACCAGGACGGCGAGATCCACGCGGTTAACAGCTTCGAGGCCTCGAGCTGCGGCACCGGCGCCTGCGCCGTGAAGGACGGCCTCAACCACGCCGCCGCCATCTGGAACCCCGAAGGCGACATGGGCGACATCGAGATCTGGGAGATGGCCGAGCCGCTGCTCTACCTCGGCCGCAACGTCAAGGCCAACTCCGGCGGCTACGGCAAGTACCGCGGCGGCTGTGGCTTTGAGACCCTGCGCATGGTCTGGAACGCCCAGGACTGGACGATGTTCTTCATGGGCAACGGCTTCATGAACAGCGACTGGGGCCTGATGGGCGGCTACCCGTCGGCCACCGGCTACCGCTTCGAAGCGCACAAGACCGGCCTGGAGAACCGCATCGCCATCGGCGACACCCTGCCGCTCGGCGGCGACCTCGACCCGTCCAACCCGGACTACGAGCGCCACCTGGACGCCACCGCCACCGTGAAGCGCGACAAGCAGTGCATCACCACCGAAGACTGCTACGCCAACCACGACCTCTACCTCAACTACCTGCGCGGCGGCCCCGGCTTTGGCGATCCCCTCGACCGCGAGCCGAAGGCCATCGAGGCCGACCTCAACCAGCAGTTCCTGCTGCCCGAGTACGCCCGCAAGGTGTATGGCGCGGTGTTCAGCCAGGACGCCAAGGCCGTGTTCACCGTCGATGCGGCCGCCACCCAGGCCCGCCGCGCCGAGATCCGTCGCGAACGCCTCGCCCGCGCCCTGCCGACCCGCGAATGGATGAAGGAGGAACGCGAGCGGATCATCAACAAGCATGCCGCCACCCAGGTACAGCACATGTTCGCCACCAGCTTCGCGCTGTCCGAGAAGTTCACCAACCAGTTCAAGGCGTTCTGGAACCTGCCGGCCGACTGGCAGCTGCTGGAAGAAGAGCTGGGCGTGCCCTCCTACGGCGCCAAGCACCGCATGGACCTGTCGCTGCTGCCGGACGTCACCACCGTCGTCCAGGTCGAAGAGTAATCACCGAATCCAAGGAGCCAGACAAATGACTACCTACACCAACGAACAGGTCGCCCACCTCGTCGAGGGCACGCTCGACTGGGAAACCACCCTCCGCATGCTGTCCATGCCCAAGGATCAGGGCCGCTTCGAGCAGTACCTCAGCGCCCTGCAGGCCAAGGTGAATTTCCCGGACCGCATCGTCCTGCCCCTGGGCCCGCACCTCTACATCGTGCAGTCGGCCAAGACCAAGGAATGGGTCACCCAGTGCGACTGCGGCCACGTCTTCGGCGACTACCGCGAAAACTGGAAGCTGAGTGCCGCCATCTACGTGCGCGACACCGAGGAGGCGATGACCGAGGTCTACCCGAAGCTGATGGCGCCCGACACCCAGTGGCAGGTCTACCGCGAGTACTACTGCCCCACCTGCGGAACCATGCACGACGTGGAGGCCCCGACCCCGTGGTACCCGGTGATCCACGACTTCGAGCCCGACATCGAAGCGTTCTACAAGGACTGGCTGGGCCTCCCGGTGCCCGAGCGCGCCTGATCCCGCTGGCGGTGCCTCCCCTCGGGCACCGCCTGACGAGTTCTCACTCCTTTAACGGGGTACGGCACGCGCCGCACCCCGTCTTTTTTCCGACGGAGCCCCCAGTGAACGCCCCTCTTACCGCCACCGGTGTCCGTTTCGCCGACACCGCCCTGGCCCAGTTCCTCTGCACCAACCGCTACGCGAGCCTCGACGAATTGCGTCAGGTGGCCACCGCCGACCCCCGACGCTTCTGGCACGAGGTCGTCACCGCCCTCGGCATCCAGTGGGCCAGGCCGTGGACCGAGATCCTCGACCTCGCCGACGGCCCCATGTGGCCGCGCTGGTTCGTCGGCGCCCGCATCGACCTCTACGACAACCTCGTCGGCCGCGTCGCCCGGGAAGACCCGGATCGCCCCGCCCTGCGCTGGGAGGCCGACGACGGCCGCACCCGGGCGCATACCTACGCCCAGCTCGATCGCGAAGCCCGCCGCCTCGCCGCCGGCCTCGCCGGGCTCGGCATCCAGGCCGGCGATCGGGTCGCGCTCTATCTCCCGATGTGCCCCGAGGCGGTCGTCGCGATGCTCGCCACCACCCGCCTCGGCGCCATCGTCGTGCCACTGTTCTCGGGCTACGGACCGGATTCGGTGGCCAGCCGGTTGCAGGACGCGGGCGCCAGCCTGCTCATCTGTGCCGATTCATTTCAACGTCGCGGCAAATCTGTACCTATGCTCGACGACGCCCGCGCCGCCGTCGCCCGCTGCCCGACGGTGCGCAACCTGCTGGTTGTCGCCCGGGGCGAATCCCCCGCCGCCACCCCACCGGATGGCAGCCACTGGCACACCGTGGATTACCAGCAGCTCATCGCCCACGTGCCCGTCACCCAGGGCCCGGCAATCCACCCCGCCGACACGCCGCTGATGCTCATCTACACCTCCGGCACCACCGGCAAGCCCAAGGGCGTGCTGCACACCCACACCGGCTTTCCCATCAAGTCGGCACAAGATCAACTGATGGCCTTCGACCTCAAGCCCCGCGACACCCTCATGTGGGTCACCGACATGGGCTGGATGATGGGGCCGTGGCTGGTCTTCGGCGGGCTCTTGCGCGGCGCCACGCTGGTACTCTTCGAGGGCACGCCGGACTACCCCGGCCCGGATCGCCTGTGGGATCTGGTACGCCGCCACGGCGTCACCCACCTGGGCCTGTCGCCCACCCTCGTCCGCCTGCTGATGGCCGCCGGCCCCGCCGCGCTGCCGAGGCAGCTCCCCGACAGCCTGCGCGTCTTCGGCTCCACCGGCGAGCCCTGGAACGAAGGCCCGTGGCGCTGGCTTTACGACACCGTCGGCCAGGGCCGCCGCCCGATCATCAACTACTCCGGCGGCACCGAGATCGGCGGCGGCATCCTCGCCTGCTTCCCCGGCCTGCCCCAGAAGCCCTGCGCCTTCGCCGGCCCGATCCCCGGCATTGCGGCGGACGTCACCACTGCCGACGGCCAGCCCGCCAGCGGCGACGTGGGCGAACTGGTGATCCACGCCCCGTGGCCCGGCATGGCCGCCGGCTTCTGGCAGGACGACGCCCGCTACATCGACAGCTACTGGTCGCGCCTGCCCGGCGTGTGGGTACATGGCGACTGGGCGCAGGTGGACGCGGACGGCCACTGGTACATCCACGGCCGCAGCGACGACACCCTCAAGATCGCCGGCAAGCGCGTCGGCCCGGCGGAGTACGAATCGGCGCTGGTGGGCCATCCGCTGGTCACCGAGGCCGTCGCCGTGGGCGTGCCCGATCCGGTCAAGGGCGAGACCGCGGTGTGCTTCGTCACGGTGGCCGACGCCCGCCGGCTCGCCGGCCGGCCCTGGCCCGAGTGGGAACACGAGCTCGCCGACCACGTGGGCACCCAGCTGGGCAAGCCCTTGCGCCCCGCGCGGGTACACCTCACCCGCAGCCTGCCCAAGACCCGCAACGGCAAGATCCTGCGCCGGCTGGTGCGCAGCGCCTATCTGGGCCAGCCGCCCGGCGACACCACCTCGCTGGAATCGCCCGACGCGCTCGAGCACATCCGCCACTGCCGCCCCGGCGGCGCCTAGCAGGCCGTCCGACCGTCCGGAAATCGGACGCATTCCCCGTCCGACCGTCCGATTTCCGGACGGTCGGACGGGTGAGACGCCCGCCGTGCACGCGGCAGATCCGCCTGTACCGCGGTCTTCGGGCATTGCAGAAAAATGGCATCCCATTTGCTAATCTGTAACCTGACCGGCGCAGACCGGTCATGCCCGGGTCGGTCGAGCAAGCCACACCACAACAAACGCCGCTGCCTCCATCGGACGCAGCCCCCGCCCGGCGCCACCAAAGGAGGATGACATGAACGAATCCCGTGTCGGAGGCTGCCTTGTTCTCCGATCCCTGTAACGACCGCGCGGTGATGACCGCCTGGGAATCCTTCCTCAAGGGAGACGACGGCCGCTGCAACACCCTGCGCAGCCTGGTGGACCGCTCCTGGCGCCGCTGCCAGCAGGCGCGGGTCGACCCGGATCGCCAGCACGCCCCGCCGCCCATCGCCGACCACGCCCTGCACGACCTCATCCAGACCAACGGCGACCTGCTCGAAGCCAGCGCCCCGGTGATGGCCTGCGCCCGGGATTTCCTCTCCGAAACCGGCACCATGATGCTGCTGGCCGACACCCAGTGCACCATCCTCACGATGGAGGGCGACCCGGCGACGATGGACACCGCCAGCTCCATCCAGCTCGTCCCCGGCGTGAGCTGGGCCGAGCGCCTGTGCGGCACCAACGCCATCGGCACCGCGCTGGCCGTCGGGCAGCCGGTGCAGATCCACTCTTCCGAGCACTACTGCGCCGGCATCAAGCGCTGGACCTGTTCCGCCGCGGTCATCCGCCACCCGCAGGATGGCGAAATCCTCGGCGTGATCGACGTCTCCGGCCTCTCCGAAACCTACAGCCGGCAGAGCCTGGCCCTCGCCGTCACCACCGCCAGCCGCATCGAGAACCGCCTCGCCACCCGGGAGATGGAGCTGCGCTACCGCCTCCTCGAAGGCACGATGAACCGCTGGAGCGCCTGCGCCGGCGACGGGCTGGTGCTCTTCGACCGGCGCGGCTGGCCAGTCAAGATCAACGAATACGCGGCCGCCGCCATTGCCGCCCGGGGCGGGGATCTCAATGTCGCGGCGCCCGCCCGGCTGCCGGTGATGGCCCTCACCCACGGCAACCCCAGCGCGCCCATCGGCCCGCTGCCCGCCTGGATGAGCGACGACTGGCTGGTGCCGGTGATGAGCAAGGGGCAGCACATCGGCACCCTGCTGGTCATGCCCGTGCCCCGCAGCGGGCGGCCCACTCCCCGCCCTGAAGCCGTAGCCGCCAGGCCGGCAGCCCCGCGGCCGCGCAACTTCGCCTCCATCGTCAGCCACCACCCGCCGCTCCTCGCCGCCGTGGACAAGGCCCGCCAGCTGGCGCGCTCGCGGGTGCCGGTGCTGCTGCTGGGCGAGACCGGCGTCGGCAAGGAGGAGTTCGCCCGCGGCATCCACGAAGCCAGCCCCAGCGCCGGCGGCACCTACGTGGCGCTCAACTGCGGCGGGCTGTCCCGCGACCTGCTCGCCAGCGAGCTCTTCGGTTACGCCGAGGGCGCCTTCACCGGTGCCCGCAAGGGCGGGCTGATGGGCAAGATCGAGGCGGCCGACGGCGGCACCCTGTTCCTCGACGAGATCGGCGAGATGCCCCTCGACCTGCAGCCCCACCTGCTGCGCGTGCTTGAGGAAGGCGAGCTCTACCGCCTCGGCGAGAACACCCCGCGCAAGGTCAATTTCCGCCTCGTCGCCGCCACCCACCGCAACCTCCGCGAGGAGGTCGCCGCCGGCCGTTTCCGGATGGACCTGTACTACCGCGTCGCGGTCACCACCCTGCACCTGCCTCCGCTGCGGGAACGCAGTGAAGACATCGTGCCCCTCGCCGACCTGTTCCTCGAACGCTTCACCACTGCCCACCACACCGGCCCGCGCACCCTCGGCCCCGGTGTGCTCGAAAGGCTGCAGGCCTACGCCTGGCCGGGCAACGTGCGCGAACTGCGCAACGCCATCGAAAGCATGGTGCTGATGAGCGGCACCCCGGTCATCGGCATGGATGCGCTGCCGCCCGAACTCGCGGGCTGCACCGGTGAAGTCTCCGCCGACAACACAACCGGTCCGCAGCCCAAGGCAGCGCCCGTGGTGTGCAGCATGGCCGAAGGCGAGCTGGAGCTGATCCGCCGCGCCATCGCCGCCACCGGCGGCAACCTCACCGGCGCGGCGCGGCAGCTGGGGGTTGCCAAGAGCACGCTGTACCTCAAGCTCAAGCGCTACGGCCTGGAACCGGATCGCCAGCGGGTGCGCGCGCCGGTCTGACGTCCACGCCGAAAAGCTTCGCGCTCGGACATCGGCCGGTCTAAAATCCGGCCGATGTCCGATTTGCGCAGCCCTGCTCCATCGCGCCGCCTGCTGTTCGCCCTGGCGGTTTCCGTCGCCGCGCACGCGCTCGTCCTGCTGCTTCACGTCGAAAAGCCCGAAACACCCCCGCAGCCTGCCCTGCAGGCACGCCTCGCGCCCGTCGCCGCAGCACCCAAGGCCGACGTCCGTCCCCCTGCGCCGGCGCCCCGGCCCAAAGCAAAACCTACCGCCAAGCCCGCGCCGCCCCCCGACAGGCCGCGCATCCTCACCGCCCGCAAGCCCTCCACCACAACGCAGCGCGCGGCCGAGTCAACGCCCAAATGGACGGTCGCCCAGAAAGAGGAAATGGACAATTTCCTCAACGAACTCGCTACCGAAGCCAAGCCCCGCCCCACCCCGCCCAAGCCAGACCTCGCCGAGCGATCCCTCGGCATGGCCCGCGAGATCGCCCGTGAAAGTGCCCGCGAGGGTGCACGGGAAAGCCGCCGTCACCGGGACGACCCGTTCGACCTCATCGAGCGCATCCCCAACAGCCCGCCCATCGACCCCTTCAGCCTGGAGTTCTACCTGGACTCCCTGGTCAAGAAGCTCAACCGCAGCGCCAGCTTTGTGAAGAACGACCCCCGCGCCCGGGGCATTCAGCCGGCCTCGGTGGAGGTGCGCCTCAACCCGGACGGCAGCCTGAAGAGCTTCATCGTCGTGCGCAGCGGCGACCAGCAGGAAGAGATCGCCTTCGTGAAGTCGGTGGTCAATCAGGCCGCGCCCTTCTCGGCCTTCCCGCCGGACATCGCCAAGTCGGCCCGCTCCCTCGCGCTGATGATCTGCATCCAGCCGCCCAGCCTGGGCGGCGGTGGCTTCGGCTTCACCCGAAAATCCGGCAGCGGCTGCTAGCGCCGACCACCCCGAAGTGCGTATGCTGCAAGCCTGAAGATCGCGCCGAAGCCGGCGCCGTTTCGAGGAGTGCACGCCATGCCCGTCCTTCTCGCCCTCGACCAGGGCACCAGCAGCAGCCGCGCCATCGTCTTCGACGAATCGGGCACCGCCCTTGCCCTGGCTCAGCAGGAATTCCACCAGTCCTACCCCCAGCCCGGCTGGGTCGAGCACAACGCCGGCGAGATCTGGCGCACCCAGCTCGACTGCGCCCGCCGCGCCCTGGCCAGCGCAGGCCACAGCGCCCGCGACGTGGCCGCCATCGGCATCGCCAACCAGCGTGAAACCACCGTGCTGTGGGATCGCCGCAGCGGCCAGCCCCTCGCCCCCGCCATCGTCTGGCAGGACCGCCGCACCGTGCCGGCCTGCGAAGCCCTGCGCGCCGCCGGCCACGCCGGGCTGATCCGCGCGCGCAGCGGGCTGGAGCTTGACGCGTACTTTTCCGCCACCAAGCTCGCCTGGCTACTCAATCACATCCCCGACGCCCGCCGCCGGGCCGAAGCTGGCGAGCTCGCCTTCGGCACCATCGACAGCTGGCTTGTTTGGCAGCTCACCGGCGGAAGGCGCCACGTCACCGACCCCAGCAACGCCTCGCGCACGATGCTCTTCGACATCCACCGCCAGTGCTGGGACGATGCGCTTCTCGCCCTGTTCGACATCCCCCGCGCCCTGCTGCCGGAGGTCGTGCCCACAAGCGCCGTGATCGGCGAGACCGATCCCGCGCTGTTCGGCGCAGCGATCCCCATCGGGGGGCTGGCCGGCGACCAACAGGCCGCCACCTTCGGCCAGGCCTGCCACGCGCCGGGCAGCGCCAAGAACACCTACGGCACCGGCTGCTTCCTGATGCTCAATACCGGCACCCAGCCCGTCGCGTCCACCAACCGCCTGCTGACCACCCTCGGCTGGCAGCTTAGCGGCGCCGCGCCAGCCACCTACATGCTGGAAGGCAGCGTCTTCATCGGCGGCGCGGTTGTGCGCTGGCTGCGGGACGGGCTGGGAATCATCCAGCAAACCGACGACGTGGAGGCCCTCGCCGCCAGCGTGCCCGACACGAACGGCGCGGTGCTGGTGCCCGCCTTCGCCGGCCTCGGCGCCCCGTACTGGGACGGCACCGCCCGCGGCGCGCTGGTCGGGCTCACCGCCGGCGTCACCCGCGCCCACCTCGCCCGCGCGGCGCTGGACGCCATCGCGCTACAGACGGTCGATCTGGTGGACGCCATGAACCGCGACGGCGCCGGCCCGCTGGCCGAACTGCGCGCCGACGGCGGCGCTGCCCGCAACAACCTGCTGCTGCAGACCCAGGCCGACCTGCTGGGCGTGCCGGTGATCCGCCCCCGCAAGATCGAAACCACCGCCCTCGGCGCCGCGTATTTTGCCGGCCTCGCGGTGGGTGTCTGGCAAAGCCCCGCCGAGCTTGCGGCCCACTGGCAGGCCGAGCGGATCTTCGAGCCCGCCCGCAGTGACGACTGGCGCCACACCCGGCTGGCCGAATGGCACCGGGCCGTCGAGCGCAGCCGCGACTGGGCCACCGGCTGACCCGCCATGCGCCGCCCCGCCCTGCTCGCCCATCTGCGCACCACGCCCTGCTGGGACGTGCTGGTGATCGGCGGCGGCGCCACCGGACTGGGCTGCGCGGTGGACGCCGCAGCCCGCGGCCATCTCACCCTGCTCCTCGAAGCCCACGACTTTGCCAAGGGCACCAGCTCCCGCTCCACCAAGCTGATCCACGGCGGCGTGCGCTACCTCGCTCAGGGGCGGATCGGCCTCGTCCGTGAAGCCCTGGCCGAACGCTCGATCCTCCTCGCCAACGCCCCCCACCTCGTCCATCCCCAGCGCTTCGTGGTGCCGGTGTATCGCCAGTGGGACAGGCTGATGCTCGGCGTCGGGCTCACCGCTTACGACTGGCTGGCCGGGCGTCACAGCCTGGGCCCCAGCCGGCTGCTGTCGCCCGCCGACACCCTCGCCGCACTGCCCGGCGTGCGTCGCGAGGGCCTCGTCGGTGGCATCGCCTACCAGGACGCCCGCTTCGACGACGCGCGCCTCGCCGTCACTCTGATGCGCACGGTGTTCGACCTGGGCGGGCTGGCGCTCAACTACCTGCCCGTCACCGGCCTGCGCCACGCGGCGGGCCGCATCACCGGCGTCGTCGCACGGGACGCCGAAGCCGGCGAGGTCTTCGCCATCGAGGCCAAAGCCGTCATCAACGCCGCCGGCGTATGGGCCGACGACCTGCGCCGGCTCGACAGCCCGGAATCGCCTGCCCAGCTGGCCCCCAGCCAGGGCGCCCATCTGGTGATCGACCGGGATTTCCTCCCCGCCGACACCGCGCTGCTGATTCCCCAGACTCCCGACGGCCGGGTGCTGTTCGCGATTCCCTGGCAGGGCAAGGTGCTGCTCGGCACCACCGACACCCCGCGCCGCGATACCCCACTGGAGCCCCTGCCCCTCGACGAGGAAATCGACTTCATCCTCGCCACTGCCGGCCGCTACCTGAGCCGTGCGCCCGCCCGGGCCGATGTGCTGAGCGGCTTTGCCGGGCTGCGCCCGCTGATCGGCGCCGGCCAGAACGGCAGCACCGCCGCGCTGTCGCGGGAGCACATGATCCGCACCTCACCCACCGGGCTGGTGTCGGTGGCGGGCGGCAAATGGACGACCTACCGGCACATGGCCCGGCAGATCGTCGACCAGGCCGAAGCCGTCGCCCGGCTCGCCCACCGCCCCAGCACCACGGCCACGCTGCACCTCCACGGTGCCACGGCCGGGCCGTCCGACGACGTGCTCGGCACCGACCGTCCGCTGGCCGACGCCCTGCCCGGCGCCGGCGTGCGGCTCCACCCGCGGCTGACGCTCACCGAGGCCGAGGTCCGCCACGCCGTGCGCTTCGAGCTGGCGCGGGACGTGGAAGACATCCTCGCTCGCCGTCACCGCGCCCTGTTCGTCGATGCCCGGGCCGCCATCGAAGCCGCTGCACCGGTGGCCGCCATTCTGGCCGACGAACTGGGCTGGAGCGACGAACACCGGCGTGAACGCACAAAAGCCTTCCACCAGCTGGCAGAAGGCTTTTGCGTAAAACCGGCTTTTGCGTGAAACCCGGTCGCTGACTGCAACAATCAACGCGGGATTGTTGCCAGATCAGCAACAATCCCGGGCGATCAGCCCAGCTCGGCGATGCGCTTGGCGATGTGCTCCAGCGCTTCCTCCACCTGGTCGATCAGGATCAGGCACAGGTCGCCGTTGTCGAGCTTGCCCAGCGCGGTGTCGATGGCCAGGAACTCGCCGCGGATCTCGCACACGTCGCGGGTCCGCGGCGCGCCTTCGAGACCTTCGCGGAGCAGCGCCAGCACTTCGCCGTCGGCACGGCCGCGCTGGCATTCGTCCTGGTACAGCACCACGTCGTCGAACACCTTGCCGAGGATGCGGGTCTGCTCGCGGATGTCCTCGTCGCGACGGTCGCCCGCACCGCTGATGACCACCGAGCGGCGCTTGGCCGGCATACTCTCGACGGCCTGCACCAGCGCCAGGATCGCGTCCGGGTTGTGGCCATAGTCGGCGATCAGCGTGGCGCCCTTGTAGTCGAACACGTTGAAGCGGCCCGGCGCGGTGGCGGCGTCGTTCACGAAAGTCGCCATGCCCTTGCGGATGGTCTCCACATCCAGGCCCAGCGCCCAGCCGGCTGCCAGCGAGGCCATCGCGTTCTCGATCTGGAAGCTGATGGTGCCGTTGCGGGTGATCGGAATGCCCGCCAGCGACACGCGGAACTTCTCGCCACCTTCAAAGGCCACGATGTCGCCGCCATCCACGAACACCACCTTGCGCCCCTGGGCGCGGTGGGTGGCGAGCAC
Organism: Zoogloea sp. 1C4; assembly: GCF_009469605.1. GTDB lineage: Bacteria > Pseudomonadota > Gammaproteobacteria > Burkholderiales > Rhodocyclaceae > Zoogloea > Zoogloea oryzae. The sequence goes on from NZ_SSXU01000001.1 coordinate 26,565, forward strand.
GTGATTAGCCGGATCGACCGCGAAGAACATCACCGAGCCCGGGCAGGCGCCGGCCATCTTGACGACCATCGGGTCGGCCGCGTTGAGCACCGCGGTGCCATGGGGCGCCACGTTCTGGACGATCACGCGCTTCACCACGGCGAGGTCTTCCACCGTGCTGATGTAGGACAGGCCCAGGTGGTCACCCATGCCGATGTTGGTCACCACCGCCACGTCGCAGCGGTCGAAGGCGAGGCCCTCGCGGAGCACGCCGCCGCGGGCGGTTTCGAACACCGCGGCGTCCACATCCGGGTGCAGCAGGATGTTGCGGGCGCTGCGCGGGCCGGAGCAGTCACCGGTGTCGATGCGCCGCTTGCCCACGTACACGCCGTCCGAGTTGGTCATGCCCACGGTGTTGCCGGCCACGCCCAGCAGGTGGGCGGTGAGGCGCACGGTGGTCGTCTTGCCGTTGGTGCCGGCAACGGCCACCACCGGAATACGGCCGTTCTCGCCGGGCTTGAACATGTTGGCGATGATGGCCTCGCCCACCGGACGCCCCTTGCCGAAGGACGGCTGGAGGTGCATCCGCAGGCCCGGCGCGGCGTTGCATTCGACGATGCCGCCGCTCTGGGCTTCGAGGGGTTCGAGGACGTTCTCGCACACCACATCGACGCCGCAGATGTCGAGGCCGATGTTCTTGGCCGCAGCGATGGCCCGCTCTGCGACTTCGGGGTGGACGTCGTCGGTCACGTCGGTGGCGGTGCCACCGGTGGAGAGGTTGGCGTTGTTGCGCAGGATCACCCGCTTGCCCTTGGGCGGCACGGATTCGGCGCTGAAGCCCTGCTTCTCGAGGGTGGCGATGGCGATCTCGTCGAAGCGGATCTTGGTGAGCGAGGTGGCGTGGCCGGTGCCACGGCGCGGATCGGCGTTCACCTTCTCGACCAGCTGGCGGATGGTGAGCCGGCCGTCGCCGATCACCAGCGGCGGCTCGCGGCGGGCCGCGGCGACCAGCTTGTCGCCGATCACCAGGAAGCGGTAATCGTGGCCCGGCAGGTAGCGCTCGACCATCACGTCGTCGCTGATCTCGTAGGCCACCTTGAAGGCGGCCTGGACTTCTTCCTTGGTGCGCAGCTTGACCGCCACGCCCTTGCCCTGGTTGCCGTCGCGGGGCTTGACCACCACGAGGCCGCCGATCTCGCGGGCGGCGAGCCAGGCGTCTTCGGCGTCATTGACCGAGCGGCCCAGCGGCACCGGCACGCCGGCGGCGCGCAGCAGGGTCTTGGTGAGCTCCTTGTCCTGGGCGATGGCTTCGGCCACGGCGCTGGTCAGGTCGGTTTCGGCGGCCTGGATGCGGCGCTGCTTGCTGCCCCAGCCAAACTGCACGAGGCTGCCTTCGGTCAGGCGGCGGTACGGGATGCCCCGGGCCACGGCGGCCTGGACGATGGAGCCCGTGGAGGGGCCGAGGCGCACGTCCTCGTCGAGCTCCTGCAGGCGGGCCAGCGCGCCAGCCAGATCGAACACGCCGTCTTCGGTGGCGGCGGCGCTGATGAGCTCCATTGCCAGCTCGAAGGCGAGGCGGCCGACCTTCTCTTCGGTGTATTCCACCACCACCTGATACACGCCCTTCTCGAGGGTGGCGGCGGTGCGGCTGAAGGTTACCGGGCAACCGGCGCAGGCCTGCAGGCCGAGGGCGGCGAGCTCCAGCGCCTGGGCCATGGAGATCGAGCCCTGATGGCCGTCGGTCTCGAGGAAACCCATTTCGGGGAAAAGGTTGCGCAGGCGCGGCTCATAGCCGGGGATGGAATCGATGTCACGTTCGCTTTCGGTGCACGACACGATGGCTTCGATCGCGGTGTGCCGGCTCCACAGGTTGGGGCCGCGCAGCGCACGGATGCGGGAAACTTCCATGGATGACTGTCCTTGTCTCTTTGTTCTGGCGGCCGCCATGCCGACGGCCGCGTATCTCGTATGCCCGGCCGGGTTCAGTCGGCGCGCAGCGGTGCGGTCGGGTCGTAGGGCTTGACGCCGGCGCGGATGATCTCCGGCGCCACGCCCAGCGCCCACGCGCCGGCCACCGCACCCAGCAGGTTGGACAGCACGCCCGGCTTCTCGCCAGCACCGTTCGCCAGCATGGCGATCCGGGCCAGACGGGCCACCGGCGCTTCGTCGGCGCCCGTGGCGAGGACGATCGCGCCGTCCTTCACGAACACCGCGCGCTTGCCTTCGGCGCGGGCAGCGACGATGGCTTCGTTGTTGCCATCCACCCCGTAGAAGATCACCTCGCCGTCGGACAGCGGGGCCATCTCGACCACCGCCGGGTCTTCGGCGTTGAGCACCGCGACACCATAGGACAGCACCAGATCGACCTGGGTGCGGAAGACGTTCCAGACCTTCTCGGCGGAGTCGATGTAGAACTCGCCGAAATGCATCTCGGGATCAACGTTGGTGACCACGCCCACCAGGCAGCGGTCGTACACCGTGCCGTCGGACAGGATGCTGCGGCAGCTGTTCTCGAACACCGCGGCCTCGACCGAGCGGTTCATCAGCACACGCTCGGCGGCGTCCCAGTTGGTGCCTTCGGGGGTTTCGACCTGACGGCCATCGAGGAACACGCCCTCGCTGCACGCAAGACCGGTGTACTGGCCCGACAGGCGCAGCAGGTGGGCGATCAGGCGAGCGACCGGGGTCTTGCCGCGGCTGCCCGTGACACCGACCACCGGGATGCGCGAGTCCTCGTCCTTCTCGAACAGGTGCGCGACGATGGCCTCGCCCACCGGGCGCGGCTGGCCGACGGCCGGCTTGATGTGCATCAGCAGGCCCGGGCCGGCGTTGACTTCGACGATGGCGCCGCGCTGCTGGTCCAGCGGCTTGGAGATGTCCTCGCAGACCAGATCGATGCCGGCGATGTCGAGCCCGACGATGCGCGCGGCCAGACAGGCCAGCTCGGCGGTGTCGGGGTGCACCTCGTCGGTCACGTCGAAGGCCATGTTGCTGGTGCGGACGATCATCACCTCGTGGCCTTCGGGCGGCACCGAGCTGCCGGTGAAGCCCTGGCGCTCGACTTCCATCTTCGCGGCCGGGAAGCGATCCAGGCTGATCACGTACAGCGGGAACTCGTGCTCCACGCCGCGGCGCGGATCGGTGTTGATCTGGGTTTCGATGAGCTCGTCGATGGTTGACTTGCCGTCGCCGATCACCGACACGGCCTCACCCATGTTAGCGGCGACCATCTTGCCGCCCACCACCAGGATGCGGTGCTCGGTGCCCCTGATGAAGCGCTCGACCATCACCTCGGAACCCTCGGCGGCGGCCAGCGGGAAGGCCGCGGCGACCTCTTCGGCGGTCATGATGTTGGTGAACACGCCGCGGGCGTGGTTGCCGTCGGTGGGCTTGACCACCACCGGGTAGCCGATGTCCTCGGCCGCAGAGATGGCTTCCTCGACGCTGGCGACCACCTCGCCCTCGGGCACAGGCACGCCGCAGGAGGCGAGCAGACGCTTGGTGAGGTCCTTCTCGCTGGCGATGCCCTCGGCGATGGCCGGGGTGCGGTCGGTCTCGGCGGTCCAGATGCGGCGCTGGCGGGCGCCGTAGCCCAACTGCACGAGGTTGGCCTCGGCCAGCAGGCGGATGTAAGGGATGCGGCGGTTCTTGTCGGCCGCGGCTTCGACGATGCAGCGGGTGCTGGGGCCGAGCATGTAGTCGTCCACCAGGTCGCGCAGCTTGGCCACCGCGGCGTCCACGTCGTAGGGGCGATCCTCGATGGCGGCCATCAGCAGGTCGCGGCCCATGTTGAGGGCGGCCAGCGACACGTCCTTCTGCCAGGCGCGGATGACGACCTTGTAAACACCGCGCTCGGAGGTCTCGCGGGCCTTGCCGAAGCCGCCGGACATCCCGGCGAGGTTCTGCAGTTCGAGGGTGACGTGTTCGAGGATGTGACCGGGCCAGGTGCCGTCGTGCAGGCGTTTGACGAAGCCGCCCCGCTCGCCGATGCTGCAGCGGTGTTCGATCAGCGTCGGCAACATCTTGGTGAGACGGTCGGGCAGGCCGGGGATGACGTTGGACGGGCAATCTTCCAGGTCGTGGATATCGACCCATGCTTCAAGAACCGAGCGGTAGGTCCAGATGTTCGGCCCGCGCAGGTGGAGGATATTGAGGAAGTCGATCGTTTTGTTGGTCATGGGCAAGGTGTGGAGATAACGAACGTGCAGGCTGGGCTTTCAAATTCGGGCCTGATCCGGGCATAACGCAGCAAGGGCTCGCCGGATTACCGACCGCAAAAATATTCGCAACGTGAGGCAGCCACGCCCCGATGCGGGTATACGCGCTTGTAACGAGTCAGTAAACTTCGCTCGCAATTTTGCCCTACGCTGGCCGTTTGCTGTGGCCTTATCGCGTCCCCCAAGATGAATTCCGAGTCCTCCCCCCACGTTCACGCCGCTCCCGCCTATTCCGACTACCTGGGGCCCGCCGTACCCGACGCGTGGCGCCCCCGCCTCGACGCCGCCCTGGCGCCGGACGAGAAGGTGCTCGCCAGCCTCGCCCTCGATCTCGACACCCGCCTGCAGTTTCGCAGCGGCCTCGTCGCGCTCACCTCGAAGCGGCTCCTCGGCTGGGATCACGAGACGCAGGACTGGCGCTCCTGGGAATTCCGCGACGGCATGGTGCTGCGCCACCGGGATCAGGCCGGCGTCGCCAGTCTCGACCTGATCGACGCCACCGCAAAACTCGACGGCTGGCGCTTCACCCTGGCCCTCGATCCGGCAGCCCACAACCTGGCCGACCGCTTCAAGGCCCAGCTCGAATGCGTGCTGGCAGGCCGCCAGCCGGCTCCGCCCGAGCCCCTCACCTGCCCCACCTGCGACGCGCCGCTGCCCCCGGGGACCGACGAATGCCCCACCTGCGCCCGGGAGATCCACACCCCGCCGTCCACCTGGACGCTGCTGCGCCTGTGGCGCTTCGCCCGGCCGTACAAGGGCCAGCTGCTGGCCGGTTTCATCCTCACCCTGCTGTCCACCGGCGCCACGCTGGTCCCGCCCTACCTCACCATGCCGCTGATGGACGAGGTGCTGATCCCCTTCCAGAACGGCGTGCCCATCGACAGCCACAAGGTCATGATGCTGCTCGGCGGCCTGTTCGCCGCCGCGCTGGTGGCCTGGAGCCTCGGCTGGGCCAAGACCTACATCCTCGCCCTGGCCAGCGAACGCATCGGCGCCGACCTGCGCATCACTACCTACGAGCACCTCCAGGGCCTGTCGCTCGAATACTTCGGCGGCAAGCGCACCGGCGACCTGATGTCGCGGATCGGCGCCGAAACCGACCGGATCACCCTGTTCCTGTCGCTGCAGCTGCTGGATTTCGCCACCGACGTGCTGATGATCACCATGACAGCGGCGATCCTCATCTCGATCAACCCCTGGCTGGCGCTCGTCACCCTGGTGCCGCTGCCCTTCATCGCCTGGCTGATCCACGCCGTGCGCGACCGCCTGCGCTACGGTTTCGAGCAGGTCGACCGGGTGTGGTCCGAAGTCACCAGCGTGCTCGCCGACACCATCCCCGGCATCCGCGTCGTCAAGGCCTTCGCCCAGGAAAAGCGCGAGGTCAATCGCTTCAAGGATGCCAACATGCACAACCTTCAGGTGAACGACCGGGTCAATCGCATCTGGTCGGTGTTCTCGCCCACCGTCACCCTCGCCACCGAAGTCGGCCTCCTCATCGTGTGGGGTTTCGGCATCTGGCTGGTGGCCGACAAGTCGATCACCGTCGGCGTGCTCACCGCCTTCCTCACCTACATTTCGCGCTTCTACACCCGGCTGGATTCCATGAGCCGCATCGTGTCCTTCACCCAGAAGGCCGCCGCCGGCGCCAAGCGCATCTTCGACATCCTCGACCACGTCTCCAGCGTGCCCGAGCCCGCCAAGCCCCAGCACCTGCCTGCCGTCACCGGCGCCATCGAGTGCCGCAAGGTCGGCTTCCGCCACGGCAACCGCACCATCCTGCGGGGCGTCGATCTGTCGATCCAGCCCGGCGAGATGATCGGCCTGGTCGGCCATTCGGGTTCCGGCAAGAGCACCCTGGTCAACCTGATCTGCCGCTTCTACGACGTGACCGACGGCTCGATCCGCATCGAAGGCATCGACGTGCGCGCGGTACCGGTGTCCGAATACCGCCGCAACATCGGCCTGGTACTCCAGGAGCCCTTCCTGTTCTTCGGCACCATTGCCGAGAACATCGCCTACGGCAAGCCCGACGCCACCCGCGACGAGATCATCTCCGCCGCCCGCGCGGCCCACGCCCACGACTTCATCATGCGCCTGCCCCACGGCTACGACTCGCTGGTGGGTGAGCGCGGTCAGGCGCTGTCCGGCGGCGAGCGCCAGCGGATCTCCATCGCCCGCGCGCTCCTGATCGACCCGCGCATCCTGATCCTCGACGAAGCCACCTCGGCGGTCGATACCGAAACCGAAATGGAAATCCAGGCTGCGCTCGAAAACCTCATCCGCGGCCGCACCACCATCGCCATCGCCCACCGCCTGTCCACCCTGCGCAAGGCCGACCGGCTGGTCGTGCTCGACCGGGGCCAGATCGTCGAGATCGGCAACCACGACGCGCTGATGGAAAAACAGGGCGCCTACTTCCGTCTTTACGAAGCCCAGACGCGCAAGCTCGACGATGTCGCCATCGGCGCCGACAAGCCCATCGTCCCGCCGCACCGCGAACACGCCAACGCCTGAGGCCCACCATGACCCACACCATCACTCTCGAACGCAACAGCTTCGGCCAGCTGGTCTTCGTGGCGCCGGACGGCACCCGCCAGCAGGTCAATCCGGTCCGCTCCTTCCCCATCGCAGCGCCCACCGAAGGCATTGGCCTCGTCAACACCGAGGGCGAGGAAGTCGCCTGGATCACCCGTATCACGGATCTCTCGCCGGCCAGCCGCGAGGTCCTCGAAGCCGATCTTTCCACCCGCGAGTTCATGCCGGTGATCGAGCGCATCCGCTCGGTTTCCAGCTTCGCCACCCCCAGCACCTGGGAAGTGGACACCGACCGCGGCCCCACCAGCCTGGTGCTCAAGGGCGAGGAAGACATCCGCCGGTTGGTGCGCCCGGCGCTGCTGATCGCCGACAGCCGCGGCATCAACTTCCTGATCCGCGACCGCTACGCCCTCGACGCCCACAGCAAGAAGATGCTCGACCGCTTCCTCTGAGCGCTCACCGGCACGGACGTCGCGCGCCTCAGAAGCGCGTCGTCCACACCCCTTTCAGCAGGTAACGCTCCGGCGTCTCCTTGAAGCCCTGCCCCAGACCCACGTGGATCGCGCCGATCCGGGTTTCGAACTCGGTCACCAGATAGATCGTCCGGTCGCCGTCCCCCGGCCGCAGGCGATTGACCCGCCCACCGTCGGTGTAGGCCTCGACACCCCAGGCAAGGGTTTCGGACGCCTTGTACAAGACCTTCAGATCGAGGTTGAGATCGGGTGACCGGGGGCTGTCCTCGCGGCCCCAGCCCCACATCAGATGCGGGTTGGCGGTGATCCGCACGCGCTCGCCGTCAAAGCCGACGATGCCGCGGAACTCCGCGCCGCGAGGGTCGCTCACGTAGCGGCGGGCATTGATGTCGTACTCGGCGTTGAAGCCGTAGAACCCGTTTTCGCCGATTCGGCGGATGTGCTTGAGACGGAACATGATGGCCGACGCGCCCCAGGCCCCGTTATCCGACGAGGCGCCATCGACGCCACCGCGCATCACCGGCAGATGCACGCCAGCCTCCCAGCCCGGCACCAGGCCAGTAGCAAACTCCGCCATCACGTAGGTCAGCCGATGGGCCGGCCAGGTGCCGTCATCGGAGAAGCGGCGCCCCTGCCAGGCATGATTGGCGTGCAGCGACGTGACCACCTCGCCCCGATTGGCAAGATCGGCCTCGTGAACCATGATTTCGGGGTCCGCAGTCGCGCAAGCGGCAAAGAAACCCATCAACAACCCGCACGCAAGGTGCCATCCGCAAAAGCGCATTTGACCGCCTCTATCAAATATTCTTGGTAATGATAATTATTTCTATTTAAAAGAAACTGAGGCAGATCAACTTTCCGGCACGGCCATCCCGCACAACGCAGGGCAATTTCCCAACGCAAAAAGGGACTGCATTTCTGCAGTCCCTTTCACGTTTTGGCGCGCCCGGCAGGATTCGAACCCACGACCCCTTGGTTCGTAGCCAAGTACTCTATCCAACTGAGCTACGGGCGCTAAACTCACATTTTGCCGACGAAGCCGGCGGAGAGACTTGCCCTCCTTAGTTGAAAAGAGCCGCATCAAAGCGACTCGTTTTCCAACATCTCAAACCAGTTTAAAACTGGCGCGCCCGGCAGGATTCGAACCCACGACCCCTTGGTTCGTAGCCAAGTACTCTATCCAACTGAGCTACGGGCGCACTTGAGAGATCGAGATTATACACAGCTTTTGAGACATTGGAAGCCCTTCGATGAAATTGGCCGCATTTCGTCGAAGTCTGTCCGTAGCTGCACTTCGGAGCCGCTGCCCGGTGGGCAATAATCGGTGTTTTCGAACCGCCTCGAGAACCATAACAATGAAAACCCTGCGCATTCACGACACGGATCTGGAGATCGTCCGCCTCGTCTCGGCCCACCCGCGCCCCGGCGCGCCGGCGATCGTCTTTCTGCACGAGGGGCTGGGGTCGATTTCCATGTGGCGGGATTTTCCCCAGCGGGTCGCCGATGCCACCGGTTGCGAGGCCATCGTGTATTCGCGCTATGGTTATGGCCGCTCGACGCCCCGCCGCGGCGAAGCCCGCACGCCCCGCTACATGCACGACGAGGCGCTGGTGGCGCTGCCTGCCGTGCTCGACGCGCTGGATCTGGATCGGCCGTTCCTGTTCGGCCATAGCGACGGTGGCAGCATTTCGCTGATCAACGCCGGCGGCACCCCGCGGCCGCTGTCCGGCATCATCCTGATGGCGCCCCACGTGCTGGTGGAAGACGTGACCATCGCCGGCATCCGCCAGGCTGGCGAGGCCTGGAAGACCACCGACCTCGCCGCCCGCCTCGGCAAGCATCATCTGGATGTGGATTCGGTGTTCATGTCGTGGCTCGACATCTGGCTGAGCCCGGCCTTCCGCGACTGGAACATCGAGGAATACCTCGCCAGCATCCGCTGCCCGATCATGGCGATCCAGGGCGAGGACGACGAGTACGGGACAATGGATCAGCTCGACCGCATCGCCGCGCAGGTGAAGGACGTGGATCTGGTCAAGCTGGCCGATTGCCGCCATTCACCGCACAAGGACCAGCCCGAGGCGGTGATCGAGGCCGTCGCCGGCTTTGTGGCGCGGATCCTCGACGCGCAGGAATCCGCCTAGAAGGCCATCCACCAGTCGCCGTGGATGTCCGGCAGGTCGCAGATGGCCTCGATCTCGTTGATCGAATCGCGGGCCAGGATGACCTGATCGGCGATGCACAGGAAGGCATCGACGATGCGCGGGTCGAACTGCTCGCCCCGCCGCTCGGCGATCATCGCCAGGGCCTGGTCGTCTGACACGGCCTTGCGGTAGCAGCGGTCCATCGTCAGCGAATCGAAGAAATCCGCCAGCCCGACGATCCGTCCGGCCAGGGGAATCGCCTCGCCCACCAGCCCGAGAGGATAGCCGGCGCCGCTGTAGTGTTCGTGGTGGGACATCGAGATCTCGGCCGCCAGATCCATCATCGGCGACTTGAACGCCGACAGGATGCCGGCGCCGATGCGCGAGTGCTCCCGCACCAGCTTCCACTCGTCGATGGTCAGCGCACCCGGCTTCGACAAGATGCTCTCGTGAATGCCGATCTTGCCGATGTCGTGGAGTTGGGCCGCGTCGCAGATCAGCTCACAGAAATGCTCCGAGCAGCCGATCGCCTCGGCGATCATCCCCGCGATCACACCGATCCGGCGCATGTGCTGGCCGGCCTCGCCGTCCTTCTCCTCGGCGGCCTTGGCCAGCTGGAAAACGGCGTTCTGGTTGGCCATGTCGAGCGCCCTCAGCGCCTCGTCCCGCTGGGCGCGCAGCTGCTGCGCCTCGCTGGATAGCCGCGCGAGGTGGATCTGCGCGTCGGCCTTCTCCCGCTGCTCCCGCTCCAGGCGCCGGCTCAGCTCGTCGCGCCCCAGGACCAGGTCGTTGCCACAGCCGCCGAGTTCGAACGGGCCGGAGTGATAGAGATCACTGTGTTGGGTTGGCATGGAGGCCTCCTTGGTCAGGAAAGGGCGGCAACGGGGCTGCCGGCGGGATTGGGATGAAGCAGGTGCTTCGTGGTCGTTTTCATGAGATCGGTGATCTGAATGAGTTACGACACATTTTATTTAATTTGTTGTTTTTGCTATTTTAGACGTTTCCAATAATTGTGTAGGAAATTTTCTTATGTTGGAGCGTGGCGTGCGCTTCGTCACAAAAAGACAGACCCCTAGAGCCACATGGTCTTTCGGGCAGACATAAAAACAGGAGGGACATCGCCCTCCTGTTGAATCTGCAAAATTTGTCGAATCACTCGTGACGCAGCGCGTCAATCGGGTCGAGTCTCGCCGCTCGCCGCGCCGGCACGTAGCCGAACACCACGCCGATCGCCGCCGAGAAGAAGAAGGCCAGCAGGTTGATGCCGGGATTGAACAGGAAAGGCATGTGCATCAGCGCGGCCAGGCCCACGCAGGTGCCCAGCGCCAGCACGATTCCCACCAGCCCGCCGAAGGCCGACAGCACCACTGCCTCGATGAGGAACTGCAGCAGTACCTCGCCCTCCAGCGCGCCGATGGCCAGCCGGATGCCGATCTCCCGGGTGCGCTCGGTGACCGACACCAGCATGATGTTCATGATCCCGATGCCGCCCACCAGCAGGCTCACCGCCGCCACCGCGCCAAGCAGGCCGGTCATCGTGCGGATGGTGCCCGACAGGGTCTCGGCGATCTGGCGGGTGTCCATGATGTTGAAGTTGTCGGCCTCGTTCTCGGCGAGCTTGCGGCGCTCCCGCAGCAGGCCGCGGATCTGGGCCATCACCGCCGGGGTGTCGGCGCCGTCTTTCAGGGCGATCAGGATGGTCGGGATGTCCAGGTTGCCGGTGATGCGCCGCTGCACGGTGCTGATCGGCATCAGCACGATGTCGTCCTGATCCATCCCCATCGCGCCCTGCCCCTTCGAGGCCAGCAGGCCCACCACCTGACAGCTGAAGGTCTTCACGCGGATCTCGTCGCCCAGCGGGCTGCGGCTGCCGAAGAGCTCGCGCCGCACGGTTTCGCCGATGATGCACACGGCCTTGCCGGCGCGCTCCTCGTCGTCGAGAAAGGCCCGGCCGGCGGCCAGCTTCCAGTTGCCTGCAACAAGATAGGCATTGGTGGTGCCATTGACCGTCGCCGACCAGTTGTTGTTGCCCGCCACCAGGGTCACCGAACTGCCTACCGCCGGCGCCACGTCCTGCAGGCTGCTCACCTGGCTGCGGATCGCCTCCACGTCGGCCTTGCGGAAGTTGGGCGAGCCGGCGCTGTCACGCCCCGGGCCGAGGCGCTGGCCGGGCCGCACCATCAGCAGGTTGCTGCCCAGGCTGGAGATCTGGTCCGACACCATCCGCGTCGCACCGTTGCCGAGCGTCACCATCGTGATGACCGCCGCCACCCCGATCACGATGCCCAGCACCGTGAGGAAGGAGCGCATCAGGTTGCGGCGGATCTCCCGCAGGGCCAGCAGCAGCGCGCTCAGGAGCATGGCGCGGCCTCCCCGGCAAGGCCGGTGCGCAGCTCGTCGCTAGCGACCCGGCCGTCCACAAAACGCACCACCCGGCGCGCGTAGGCGGCCATGTCCGGTTCGTGGGTGACCATGATGATGGTGATGCCCTGCTCGCGGTTGAGGGCGGCCAGCAACTCCATGATCTCGTGGCTGCGATGGCTGTCCAGGTTGCCGGTGGGCTCGTCGGCCAGCAGCACCAGCGGGTTGGTGACGATTGCCCGGGCGATCGCAACCCGCTGCTGCTGACCGCCGGAAAGCTCGGCCGGCGTGTGGGTCTCCCAGCCGGCCAGCCCCACCTTGGCCAGCGCCGCCCGGGCCGCCGCGTGGCGCGCCTCGGCCGGCTCGCCCCGGTAGAGCAGCGGCAGCTCCACGTTCTCCTGGGCCGAGGTGCGCGCCAGCAGGTTGAAGCCCTGGAACACGAAGCCCAGGCAATGCCGGCGCAGCAGCGCCCGCTGGTTGCGCTCCAGCGATTCCACATGCACGCCCCGGAAGCGGTATTCGCCCGACGTAGGCGTGTCCAGGCAGCCGAGGATGTTCATCGCGGTGGATTTGCCCGAGCCGCTGGGGCCCATCACCGCCACGAACTCGCCGGACTCGATGACGAGATCCACGCCCTGCAGCGCCTGGAAAGCCGCCTGGCCGGTGCCATAGGTCTTGGTGATGCCGACGAGCTCGATCAGCGGCGCGGCGCCCACGGTGCTCATTTCTTTGCTTCCTGGTACTCGGTGATCACCGCCATGCCGGGTTTGAGCTCGCCACCGGTGATCTCGGTGAAACGCCCGTTGCTGACGCCCGTCTTCACCGGCACCCCGCGCGGCTCGCCGCTCTCCAGCACCCACACCTGCGACGCGCCAGGCACTGCCGTTGCCGTGCCGTGCTTGGTCTCGGAGGGCGGGCGCGGGAGCAGACTGGCCACCAGGCTGCGTTCGGCCTTTGGCGCGGCTTTCGCCGGCACGAAGCGCAGCGCGGCGTTGGGTACCAGCAGAGCGTTGTCCCGCTGGGCGGTAACGATGGTGGCGGTGGCGGTCATCCCCGGGCGCAGGGCCAGGTCGTCGTTGTTCACCGTCAGCACGGTTTTATAGGTGACCACGTTGTCGGTGATCGTCGAACCCAGCCCGACCCGCTCGATGGTCGCCGGGAAGTTGCGCCCCGGCCACGCCGACACCGTAAAGCTCGCCGGCTGACCGAGCTTCACGGAGCCCACGTCAGCCTCGTCCACCTTCACCTGCAGTTCCATCCGGGCGAGATCCTCGGCCAGCGTGAACAGCACCGGGATCGTCATCGCCGCCACCACCGACTGGCCGGGCTCCACCTTGCGGGTGAGCACCACGCCATCCACCGGCGAGCGGATCGTGCCCTTGGAAAGATTGGTCTCGTCGGTCTTCAGCACGGCCTCGGCCTGGACCACCGACGCCCGGGCACTGGCCTCGTTGGCGATGGCCCGCTGGAGCGTGGCCTCGGCGGTCTCCAACTCGGTGCGGGCCGGCACCTTGCCGCCGGACAGCTCGGCCACCTGCCGCATCCGCGACAGGGACGCCTTCGCCTCGGCCACCGTCGCCCGGGCCTGGGCCACCGACGCGTTGGCTGCCGCGAGCGCCGCGCTGCTCTTGGCCACCGCGTCGCGCAGCTTGGCGGTGTCGAGCTGGGCGAGGAGCTGGCCCTTCTTCACCCGGTCGTTCTCCTGGGCCAGCACGGTGGCCAGGGTGCCGGACTGCTCGCTGCCCACGTCCACCGATTTGGTGGGCTGCAGCGTGCCGGTGGCCGACACCGTCACCGTCAGCTTGCCGATACTGGCCTCTTCGGTGATGTAGCGCCCGGCCGCCCCCTGGTCGCCGCCGCCCAGCAGCGTCAGCGCCACGATCACCGCCACCGCACCGGCGCCGAGGATCAGCCAGCGCCGTATCCGGCCCTTGCTTCCGCCGGTCGCCGCGCGGCCGAGCATCGCCGCCAGCGCTTCATCTGCATTACCCGGCTTGTCGCTTGTCTGCTTCATGGTGCTGCCCTGCCATCCTGTGCCCCGGCGTCGGCCACCTGCCAGCCGCCTCCGAGGGCCTTGTAGAGTTTGATCAGATTGGTCCGCATCGCCGCTTCGGCCAGGGCCAGGTTGTCTTCGGCCGTGAGCCGGGTGCGCTCGGTTTCGAGCACCTTCTGGAAATCCGTGAGCCCGGCTTGGTAGAGGTTGCGCGACAGCAACGCCGCCTCCCGCGCGGCGACGGCCGCCGCCCGTCGGGCATCGACCCGCTCGCGGCCCGAGGCATACGCCGTCAGGGCGTTCTCGACCTCTTCCAGTGCGCCCAGCACCGCGGCCTCGTAGGCAGCCAGCGCTTCTTCCTGCACCGCCGTCTGGATGTCCACCGCGCTCTTCAGCCGGCCGGCGTCGAACAGCGTGCCGGCCAGCGACCCGCTCACCGACCGGGCGAGGCTGCCGGCAGCGCCCAGCCCGCCCAGGCTGTAGGCCTGCCAGCCAAAGCTCGCACCAAGGTTGAGGCTCGGGAAGCGCTGGGCCAGCTTCTGGCCGACCCGCGCGGTCTCGGCGGCGAGGCTGCGCTCGGCGACGATCAGATCCGGCCGCTGACGCAGCACGTCGGCGGGGATGCCGGCGCCCACGCTGGCCGGCAGCAGCGGCAGCTCGCCGGCCCCGGCGAGGGTGTCGTTGAGGCTGCCCGGCGGCTGGCCAAGGAGCACCGCCAGCCGGTTGGCCGCCGCGGTCAGGTTCACTTCCAGATCGGGGATGGTGGCACGGGTCTGCTCACGGCTGGTGCGGGCCTGGGCCACGTCGGTGCTCGACGCCAGCCCGGCCTGGTTGCGCCATTCGGTGATCTGCAGGGTTTCCGTCTGGGACGCGAGGTTGTCCCGGGCGATCGCCAGCCGGCGCTGATGGAGCCGCAGCTCCACGTAGTTCTGCGCCACTTCGGCGGCCAGCGAGACGCGCACGTTGGCGAGGCTTGCGGCGCTGGCGTCGAGTTCCGCCGATGCGGCCTCCACACCGCGCCGGGTAGCGCCGAAGAGGTCGACCTCCCAGCCCGCGTCGAAGCCTGCGTCCCAGGTGGTGCGCGCTGGCAGCGCGCTGATGGCGCGGGCGTAATGGTTACGACTCACGCCGCCCGACGCGGTGAGGCTCGGGAACAACCCGCTCACCGCCTGAGCCCGGGCGGCCCGGGCCTGACGCAGGCGCGCCTCGGCCTGACGCAGATCGAGGCTGTCGGCCAGCGCCGCGTCGATCAGCGCGTCGAGCTGCGGATCGGCAAACTGCTGCCACCAGCGGGCGAGGTCGGCGCTGCCCGCAACTTCTGGAGGCTGGGTCCAGCCGGCGGGAAGTGTCAGCGCGGGCGGGGTGTGATCCGGCCCCACGGCCGGCGGGAAACTGGCACAACCGGCCAGCAGGCTTGCAGCCAGCAGCGGCCACGGGATTCTACGAAACAGGCTTGGCATGAATTGCGGCCCCAGGGGCCGGCTTGAACTCGGGAACAACCACGGCCAACTATACCGAAGCGCCGGGTTAAGTTCGGTTAAGCCAGGAAAAGCCCTGTGAGCACCATCAACGCTGCGTCCTGCCGCACGCGGGCCGGCGGACGGTGGACGAAAAAAAGGCGACCGGACGGCCGCCTTTCGATGCATCAATCCCCGAGCGGGGAGTGACGAGTGTTCAGCTGTTCACAGCGTCTTTCAACTTGGAGCCGGCCGAGAACTTGGGCTGCTTGGAAGCAGCGATCTGGATCTCGGCGCCGGTCTGCGGATTGCGACCGACACGGGCGGCGCGCTCGCCCACGGAGAAGGTACCGAAACCGACCAGCGTCACGCTCTCACCTTTGCCCAGCGCTTCGGTGATGATTTCCATGACACCGTCCACGGCACGGCCAGCATCGGCCTTGGTCAGACCACTCTTGCCAGCCAACGCATCGATCAATTCAGTCTTGTTCATAGCTCTTAGTGTGTTGATGAAAGAAATGGGTGGATTTACAAAAACGGCAGAAGCCCCAACAGGTGACGCCACGTGCCCGAATCGCACCACACCACCCGCAGGGCGCTAGCTTACATCGCTCTTTTCAAACTGTGGCACGAATATCTAGGTTTTCCGTGGTTTTCGGCGTTACTGCAGCGCAAAAAGCATAAATCAGCCAGTCGAAAGCTCACGAATCCGCTCCAGCGCCTCCTCGATCCGGTCCACTGCAACCACCCGCATCCCCGGAATGTCGTGCTTCGGGGCGTTGGCCTTGGGCACCAGGGCCACGGTAAAGCCGAGCTTGGCGGATTCCTTCAGGCGCTCCTGGCCCCGCGGCGCGGGCCGGATCTCGCCCGCCAGCCCCACCTCGCCAAACACCACCAGCTCCCGCGGGAGCGGCCGGTTGGTGAGGGACGAGACGATGGCAAGGAGCACCGCCAGATCGGCCGCCGGTTCGGCGATCTTCACCCCACCCACCGCGTTGACGAACACGTCCTGATCGAAGCACACCACGCCGGCGTGACGGTGAAGCACCGCCAGCAGCATCGCCAGCCGGTTCTGCTCGAGGCCCACCGACAGCCGGCGCGGGCTCGGGCTGTGGGCCGAATCCACCAGCGCCTGGATCTCCACGAGCAGCGGCCGCGTGCCTTCCTGGGTGACCAGCACGCACGAGCCCGGCACCTGCTGGCCGTGCTGCGACAGGAAGATCGCCGACGGATTGCTGACGCCCTTCAAGCCCTTCTCGGTCATCGCGAAGACGCCCAGTTCATTGACCGCGCCGAAGCGGTTCTTGAAAGCCCGCACGAGGCGGAAGCTGGAATGGGTGTCGCCCTCGAAGTACAGCACCGTATCGACGATGTGCTCCAGCACCCGCGGGCCGGCCAGCGCGCCGTCCTTGGTCACATGGCCGACCATGATCAGCGTGGTGCTGCCCTGCTTGGCGAAGCGGGTGAGCTGGGCCGCGCATTCGCGCACCTGGGCCACCGAGCCCGGCGCCGAGCCGAGGGTTTCGGAATAGACGGTCTGGATCGAATCCACCACCGCCACGTCAGGCTTCACGTCCCGCAGGCTGGCGAGGATGCGTTCGAGGTTGATCTCGGGCAGCAGCTGCAGGGTGCTCGCCTCGAGCTGCAGCCGCGCTGCGCGGAGCGCCACCTGCTCGGCGGATTCCTCGCCGCTCACGTAGAGCGCCTTGAGATGGCCGGAGAGCAGCGCCAGCGCCTGCAGCAGCAGGGTCGACTTGCCGATGCCGGGGTCCCCGCCGATCAGCACCACGCCGCCGGGCACCAGCCCGCCGCCCAGCACCCGGTCGAACTCCTCGATGCCGGTGGGCACGCGGGCGGATTCGCGGGGCTGCACGTCGGCCAGCGTCTGCAGCCGGCCGGAATCGCCAGCCAGCGCCGCAAAACGCTTGGCCACCGGCGCCTCGGGCTCGACCACCGATTCAACCAGCGTGTTCCAGACCTTGCAGTGGGGGCACTGCCCCTGCCAGCGGGGCGACTTGCCGCCGCATTCCGAGCAGACGTATTCGGTCTTGACCTTGGCCATCAGGCGGCCCCGGCAGATTCGCCGCGCACGCTCACCGGAACGCGGGGCGCCAGGGCGCAGAAGAGTTCATAGCTGATGGTACCGGCGGCGGTCGCCACCTCGTCGGCGGGCAGGCCGTCGCCCCACAGGTTGACCGGCGAGCCGACGCCGGCGTCTTCGAGGTGCGACAGGTCGCAGGCCAGCATGTCCATCGACACCCGGCCGAGGGTGCGGGTGCGGCGTCCGCCGACGAGGATCGGCGTGCCGGTGAGCGCGTGGCGCGGGTAGCCGTCGGCGTAGCCGCAGGCCACCACGCCGACGCGGGTCGGTCCGCTGGCTTCGAAGGTGCAGCCATAGCCGACGCGCTCGCCAGCCGCGATCTCCTGCACGCCGATGATCTCGCTGGTGAGGGTCATCACCGGGCGCAGGCCGAGTTCATCGGCGCTGTGCAGGTCGGGCATCGGCGAGCCGCCGTAGAGCATGATCCCCGGCCGTGCGATCTGGCCGACAGCCTCGGGGAAACGCAGCAGCGCCGCCGAGTTGGCGAGGCTCACCGGCAGGTCGAGGCCGGCGGTGATGGCCTTGAAGGTGGCAAGCTGGGCGCCGATGCCCACCTCATCGTCGGCGCGGGCGAAGTGGGTCATCAGGGTGATGCCACGCACCCAGGGCATCGCCCGCAGGCGGGCCAGCGCCGCGCCAAAGCGGTCGGCGGTGAAGCCCAGGCGGTTCATACCCGAGTTGATCTTGAGGAGCACATCGATGGCGCCATCCGGGCGGGCGCGCTCCAACATCGCCAGCTGGGCTTCGCTGTGGACCGCCGGGGTGAGGCCGAGGGCCACGATGTCGGCCAGATCGGCCGGCTCGAAGAAACCTTCGAGGAGCGCGATGGGTGCGGTGACGCCAGCGGCGCGCAGCTGGCGGGCTTCGGCCAGATCGAGGAGCGCGAAGCCGTCGGCCACGGGCGCCAGGGCGCGGATGGCCCGGTCGAGGCCGTGGCCGTAGGCGTTGGCCTTGACCACCGCGAAGGCGCGGGCAGAACCGGCGCGATGCTTTGAAACGAGGTAGTTGTGACGCAGGGCCTCCAGGTCGATGGAGGCACGGATCGGACGGGGCATCAGTATCTTTCGGACGCGAGGCGGGGGATCTCTTCGGCGGCGTAGTCAGCGAAGGTGTTCACCAGCCGGGAGCGGAACTTGTCTTTGAGCAGGATGACTTCGAGGGGCGTGAAAAGCGGCGGGTCGAGGGGGATCGCGGCGAGCTGGCCGGCCTTGAGCTCGCGGCCGATGGCGGCGCGGGAGGCGACGGCGACACCCAGCCCGGCCGCCGCCAGGTGCTTGACCGACGACAGGCTGCCGAGTTCCGCCGTGACGTTGAGGTCTTCGTACGGGATGCCGGCGCTGGTGAAGAACTGGTCCACCAGATCACGGATGCCGTTGCCGGGTTCCCGGTGGAGCAGCGGCTGGGCGGCGAGCTGATCGGCGCGCACGGCCTTTTCAAACGTGAGCGGGTGGCCCGGCGCAACGATCACGTTGAGTTCGTCCTGGCCCAGGTGGCGACGTTCGAGGGTCGGCTGGTCGGTGACGATCTCGATCAGGCCCACGTCGAGGCTGCGGTCCATCACCCGTCCTTCGATGGTCTGGGAGTTGCCCACCGACACCCGCGGCACGACCCGCGGATAACGCCGCTTGAAACCTTCGAGCAGCCACGGCAGCCAGTAGGCGGCAATGGTGGTGCTGGTGCCCAGGTGGAGCACGC
Organism: Zoogloea sp. 1C4; assembly: GCF_009469605.1. Taxonomy (GTDB): domain Bacteria; phylum Pseudomonadota; class Gammaproteobacteria; order Burkholderiales; family Rhodocyclaceae; genus Zoogloea; species Zoogloea oryzae. The sequence goes on from NZ_SSXU01000001.1 coordinate 45,520, forward strand.
CCGAGAGTTCGTCGGTGAGCTCGCCGACACGGGCTTCGAGCTCTTCCGACAAGCCGAGGATCCGCTCGGCGTAGGCCATCACCAGTTCGCCCGCGGCGGTGAGCGTGACACGCCCGTGCCCCCGGTCAAACAGGCGGGTGTTGAACTGCTCTTCCAGCTGCTTGATCTGGAAGGTCACTGCCGGCTGGGTCATGAAGAGCGCTTCGGCGGCGCGGGTGAACGACCCGTGTCGGGCAACGGCGTGGAATACCTGGAGTCGACGATCGGCCATGGCTGATAAACCCGGTTTATGGTAAGTGCTATTGGAGCACAACATTGACGGCGTCGCCATAAGTCATCATGACCTTCGTGGTATAAAGCGCGGTCCGTCAAATTCACCGAGCTTTCGTCGCCTGCGATGCCCTTCGGTTTCTACATGATCATGGCAGCGCAGTTCTTCTCTGCGCTGGCCGACAACGCCTTACTCATCGCCTCCATCTACGTGCTCCGCGAGATGGCGTCACCGCAAGAATACGAGCCGCTCCTCAAGCTCTTCTTCACCCTCTCCTACGTGCTGCTGGCCGCCTTCGTGGGCGCCTTCGCCGACTCCATGCCCAAGTGGAGGGTGATGCTCATCAGCAACGGGATCAAGATCGTGGGCTGCTCGCTGATGTTTGGCGGCATGCACCCGCTTGCTGCCTACGCGGTGGTCGGGCTGGGCGCCGCGGCGTACTCGCCAGCCAAGTACGGCATCCTCACCGAATACCTGCCCCCGCGGCTGCTGGTGGTGGCCAACGGCTGGATCGAGGGCCTGACGGTGGGCGCGATCATCCTCGGCACGCTGGTTGGCGGCATGCTCATCAAGCCGAATTTCTCCCAGACCTTGCTGGGCTTCGATCTGCCGCTCATCGACACCGGCATCGACACGGTGCCCGAGATGGCCCTGTGCATCGTCGGCATCCTCTACCTCATCGCCGCGCTGTTCAACCTCAAGGTGCCCGACACCGGGGTGGACCACAAGGTCCTCAAGAAGAATCCGGCCTACCTGATCCACGACTTCAACCATTGCCTGCGCCTGCTGTGGCGCGACAAGCTGGGCCAGATCTCCCTCGCCACCACCACCCTCTTCTGGGGTGCCGGCGCAACCCTCCAGTTCATCGTGATCAAGTGGGCCGAGCAGGCCCTGCACCTGGATCTTTCAAAGGCCTCGATGCTCCAGGGCGTGGTGGCCGTGGGCGTGGCGATCGGCGCGGCGATGGCCGCCAAGATGGTGACGATGCGTGCCTCGGTCAAGGTGATCCCCCTCGGCATCGCGATGGGCATCATCGTCAATGTGATGATCTTCGTCACCGACATGGGCGTGGCGATGGCGCTGATGGTGCTGATCGGCGGGCTCTCCGGCTTCTTCGTGGTGCCGATGAACGCCCTGCTCCAGCACCGCGGCCACATCCTGATGGGCGCAGGCCACTCCATCGCGGTGCAGAACTTCAACGAGAACCTGTCGATCCTGGTGATGACCGGCCTCTACGCGCTGCTGATCCGCCTCAACTTCTCGATCAACACGGTGGTGGTGGCCTTCGGGCTGTTCGTGGCGGGGATGATGTACCTGGTCAAGCGCCGCCACGAGGCCAACCAGCGGGAGTTCGACGCCGTCGCCACCCTCGACGAGAGCCTCCACTGAACCCTGCGCCGGGCGCCCGCCCGGCCGGGATTACTCGCTGCCGTCCAGCAGGCCGTGGGCGTCGGCGTGGCGGTACATCTCAAGCACACTCGACAGCCCGGTCTTCTGGCGGATCATGGTCTGGTAGTTGGCCACCGTCTTGGCGCTGAGGAAGAGCCTCGCGGCGATCTGCTCGACCGTCCGCCCCGCCGCCAGCAGCCTGAAGATCTCGAATTCCCGCGGTGACAGCCCGGCATGCACCGCCGCGCCATCGGCACCGGCCCGGGCCGCGGCCACATCCTCCGACAGCGGCCGCTCGCCCCGCGCCACCCGACGCACCGCGTCGATCAGCAGATCCGGTTCGCTGCTCTTGGTGAGATAACCATCGGCCCCGGCCTTGAGGGCCTGATCGACGATGGCCGGGTTGTCGTGCATCGAGAACACCAGCACCTTGGGCGAGGTCTCCCGGGCCTTGACCCGGGCCAGGGTTTCCAGCCCGCCGCGGCCGGGCATCGACAGATCCAGCACCAGCACGTCGGCGCTGTTGGCGGCAAACCAGGCGCAGGCCGAATCGCTGTCGCCGAAATCCGCCACCACTTCCATGTCGTCTTCCAGCTCCAGCAGGCGCCGGTAGCCGGTGCGCACGACCGCGTGATCGTCGGCCAGCACGACGCGCAGCTTGGCACCCATCACGCCCCCTCCGCGCCCAGCGGCAGGCGGGCGGAAAGCTGCAGGCCGGCGCCGTTGTCGGCCGACCAGCACAGATGGGGTGAATCCTGAAAATCGATAAGTACAGATACGCGGAGCGTCGGGCCGCCTGCGGACAGCGCAAGGGCCTGGCAGCTCAGCTGGCAAAGGGTTTCGAGCATGGTTCGGGACAACCGCAGCGTGGGCGGTTCTACATGGAGGACGGGCGGCGCGGTGACGCCGGGCACATCCTGCCAGTTTTCCAGCGCGGCGTGGAGCATTGGCAGCACAGCCGGGCGGGCATCGGCCGATTCGGCCGGCAGCTGGCGCTGAAGCACCCGCAGGCGCCGATCGATGGCGGCGCCCTGGGTTTCCACGTCGCGGGCGGCGGCCTGAAGATCCGCCTGCCCGCCACTCTTGCGCAGCAGGAAGGCGGCGTTGGCGCGCAGCGCGGTGAGCGCCTGCCCGATCTCCTCATACAGGCCGGCGAGGCCGATACTCACGGGACGACCCTCCGGGCACCGCCGGAGAGCAGCCGGGCGGGGGCGCTCACAGGCTGTAGCGCAGGCCGACCCAGAAGGTCCGCGGCGCACCCGGCGCGTAGAACGTGGAGCCGACCATCGGATATTCGCCGCCCACCGGCGCAAAGGGCCGGGCCAGAACGCCGCCACTCGACGAAAACGCCGTTGAACCGAGTTGCGCGCCGGTGGCGTACTCGCGGTCGAACAGGTTGTTGATCTGGCCGAAGACCTGCACGCCACGGCTTACGTCGTAGCGGGCGCCGAGGTTGGTCACGGCGTAGCCGCCGGAGCGGCCGGAGCCCATGTAGTAGGTGCCGTCGGGCTGGTGGCTGTTGTTCTCGTTGCCGCGGGCGTAGCTGCCGGAGACGGCGATGAGATCGGCGGTGAGGGCGAAGGCCGGCAGCACCTTCCAGTCGGCCGAGGCCTTGACCAGGTGGCGCGGGATCAGCGGGATGCGGTCGCCAGCGCGGATGTCGATGGTGCCTTCGAGGCCGGCGCCTTCGCTGTTGGTGCTGTTGCCGGCACCGCCGACCACCTCGGCGCTGCGGTAGGTGGCGTCCAGGAAGGTGTAGTTGAGGGCCAGGCTGACCGGCCCGACGACGGTGCTTGCGCCCGCCTCGACGCCCTGGCGGCGGGTCTTGCCGAAGTTCTTGAAGTAGCCGTAGCCCAGCGCGTCGTCGGCCACGAAGAGGATGTCATCCTGGTTCTCGGCGCGGAACAGGCCGAGGTTCCAGCGGGTCTTCGAATCCACCGCGCCGCGCAGGCCGAATTCCCAGGTCTTGGTGACCACCTGCTTGAGCGGCGGATCGCCGGCCATGGCGTTGGGCAGCTTGCAGGGGTTGTCGGGGTTGGCGCAGCCCAGCTCGATGGCGGTGGGCGTGCGGCTGCCTTCGCTGTAGCCGGCGTAGGCGCTCCACGCCTTCGACGGCGTGTAGGTGATGCCGGCCGCCGGGTTGAAGCGGCTGAAGCTATGGTTGCCGTCCAGCGAATCGGCACCGCCGCCCGGGTTGAGCAGATCGCGGTTCTTCACCTGGGTGCGGTTGTAGCGGCCCGACAGGGTGGCGTGCCAGCGGTCGGTGATCGACAGGGTGTCGGTGGCAAAGAGGCTCCAGGTGCGGGTGCGGCCACTGAGATTGACGCGCGAATCCAGGGCCGTCTCGCCGACACCGGCGCTCTGGGAGCCGTCAGCCCAGGCATCCACCGGGGTCACGCTGCGGTCGAGGTTGATGTAGCCGTACTGGCCGCTCTGCTGGAAGCGCAGGTTGCTGTGGTCGTAGGCGGCGCCGGCGATGAACAGGTTCTTGCGGCCGTCGAACATGCCTGAATGGCTGAGCTGGCCCGACAGGCCGAAGTTTTCCTGGTCGGTGCGGGTGCGGTTGATGAGGCCGGTGCACTTCTCGTTAGGCTCGTCGGCCAGCAGCGCATTGGCGATGCAGCGCCAGTACGGGAAAGGCGTGTTCGAGGCGTTGGCGCCGCTGGTGGGGAAGCCGCTGTAGCCGGCGGCAGTGAGCGCGGCCCGCTCGGTGGCGCTGGGCTGATAGACCGACTGGTCGAGGGCGCCTTCGTTCACGTCACCGTTGGTGGTGGCGGTGTTGATCTTGCGGTAGTACACGTTGCCCGACAGCATCAGCGCATCATTCAGGCTGTGGCGGCCGGTGAGGTTGAGGAAGATCGAGCGGTTCTGGGTGATGTCCGGCTGGGTGTAGATGCTGCTGTAGTCCTGCTCCAGCAGGCGTTTTTCCTGCAGGCCGTTACCGTTGAGCTTGTTGTCGGCGTAGGCGATGGAGAGGTCGAGATCGGTGCGGGCGTCCTGCCAGCCCACTTTGCCGAAGAGCTGGCGCACATCCGACGGCGAGTTGGTGCGCCAGCCGCTATCCCGGTAGAGGTTGCCGGCGAAGAACCACTCCAGCCCGTTGTCGTCGTTGAAGCCGCCGTGGGTAAACTCAAGCGATCGGCGGCTGTTACTACCGCTGGTGAGCTGCACCGTCGAGCCCGGATGGGTGCGGCCTTCCTTGGTCTGGATCGCCAGCGCGCCGCCCAGGGTGTTGAGGCCGAACAGCGGGTTGGAGCCCGGCATCAGGTTCATCGAGGCGATTGCCGCCTTCGGGATCAGATCCCAGCTCACCACGTCGCCGAAGGGCTGGTTGATGCGCACGCCGTCGAAATAAACCGACATGCCCTGGGGCGTGCCCAGCAGCGGAGACGCCGTGTAGCCCCGGTAGTTCACGTCCATCTGGAACGGGTTGCCCTGGGTTTCATTCACATGCACGCCAGACAGACGGCGGTTCATGTAGGCGGCAACGTCGCTTGCCCCGCTGGCGTTGATCTCCCGCGCCGTGACGGTCTGCACCGGCGCGGCGATCAGCGGCAGCGGCAGTTCAAGCCCCGGCAGCGGGGTCTGGCCGATCACCGTGACTTCCGGCGTGACGACGGTGGCCGGTTCGTCGGCCGCACCCGCGCAGAGGGGAAAACCGGCGGCGATGGCGAGCGCCAGGGGCGTAAGGGCAGGAAATCGGGATGTGGCGGGGCGAAGCATGGATGAAAGTCTCCGTTATAGGCGTTTTCCGCCAGACTACGCACCCGCCTCACCCCACGCCATGGGAAAAATTCCCGAGCTTTCCCGGCGCCCTTCCCGGCCGGTATCATCGGCCCCCTTTCCTCTTCCTGCCGCACCCGCCATGACCGACACCCCGACCATCCTCGCCCGCCGCGACATCGCCGATTCGCTTCTGATGGAAGGCCGCCTCGACGAAGCGCTGGTCATCCTCACCGACGAGATCCTGCCCCACTTCACCGAGACCGGCGAGGCGCGCGAGAAGGCCATCACCCAGGGCCGCATCGCCGACGTGCTGTTTGCCCAGGGCCGGCTCGACGACGCCATGGCGCTGCACACCGAGCGCCTGCCGGCGGTCACCGAGCTGGGCGACGACGAGGGCATCGCCCACGTGCTGTTCTCGATGGCCAACATCCGCCTCGCCCGGGGCGAGCACGAAAGCGGCAACCTCCAGCAGATCTACGAGGAACTCGCCCAGGCCTTCCAGCTGAGCTGCCAGCACGGCCAGCCCGACGCCATCGGCGGCATCGGCATGCTGCTGGTGCAGGTGCTGGCCATGGGCGGCCTGCGCGACGACGCCATGGACACCCTCAACGTGGTCGAAGAAGCCTTCACCACCCTGCGCGACGTGGACAGCCTCGCCCGCGTGCGCGAACTGCGCGGCATGCTCGAAGGCTGATCGTCCGGCAACTTCTCCCGGCGCGGCGCCGCCATCCGGCACCGTTCCGTCGTTTCAAGCGCCTCTCCGGGAGGGCCGTCGCCCTGGCGGCCTGCCGGAGGTCGATCGTCACTCCGGCCAACCCGAAGCCCACCACCCCGGCCTGACGCCCGCGAATCCGCAGCAGGTTTCCCCGCATGCAGCGACGACTTGACGCTGCCCACCTGCAACACTAAAATAGAAATCATTCTCATTTGCATTTCACAAACACCCAGCTTGTGACATGCAAAACCCAGCCAGCCAGCGCAGCCACCCGGCCATGACGCGAGCCAGCCAGGAACCATCCGACTGGAGATCGACATGACTGCCGCCCCCCTGGCGACGCCGCCGGCCGACCCGCCTGAGCATCCGGGCCTGCCTGCGCCCTTTCTGGCCCTGCCCCGCCCGCTGCCACCGTCCACCCTGCGCCGCAACAGCGCGGGCGTCGGGCTTGCCGTGCTTCTCCACGGCGGATTGCTGGCCGCGCTCACCGTCGCCGTCAGCCAGTTCAAGCCTCCCGTCACGCCGCCCCAGACGAGCATCACCGTCAACATCGCGACGCCCGAGGTGCCGACCCCCAGACCTCAGACGCAGCCCCAGCCCAAACCCCAGCCCCGGCTGAAGGAACCCGTCCCGCCCAGACCCGAGCAGAAACCCGCCCCCCAGGCCCGCGCCGCCGACAAGCCGGTGATCACCTCGGCCCCGGTTGCCAGCAATCCGGCCGAGACCAGCGCCGCCGCAGCGCCCGCGGCACCGCCTTCTCCGCCGGCTCCGGCCGCCGCGGCTGCCCCCGCGCCGGTGGCCGTGGTGCCGCCGCGCTTCGACGCCGCCTACCTCTCCAACCCGCTGCCGCCCTACCCCAGCGCCGCCAAGCGCATGGGCGAGGAAGGCCGCGTGCTGCTGCGCGTGCAGGTGGGCGCCGACGGCAAGCCCACCGACGTCACCGTCATCAAGAGCTGTGGCTTCCCGCGGCTTGACGAAAGCGCCCGCGACACCGTGCTGCGCAGCTGGCGCTTTGTGCCCGCCCGCCAGGGCGACCAGTCCGTGGCAGGCGCAGTCAAGGTGCCCATCGACTTCACTTTAACTTCCGCCTCCTGAAAGGAACCTCCATGAACGAATCCACCTTCAGCCTGGCCCACATCTGGGCCCAGGGCGACGGCGTCTCCCACACCGTGGCCGTGATGCTGGTCATCATGTCCCTGGCGTCCTGGTCGGTGATCATCGTCAAGGCCTGGCAGCTGTTTGCCCTGCGCCGCATGAGCGGTGGCGCCAAGGCCTTCTGGCACGCCACCAGCTTCGAGGCCGGCATGGCCGCCCTCACGCCCCACGCCGCCGACAACCCCTTCCACGACCTCGCCCACCGGGGCACCGAGGCCGTCAGCCACCACACCAGCCACAGGGACGAACTCCACGGCGTGCTGGGCCTCAACGACTGGCTCACCAGCACCCTGCGCCAGTCCATCGACGACACCACCGGCCGGCTCCAGGCGGGCCTGTCGATCCTCGCCTCGGTGGGCAGCACGGCCCCGTTCATCGGGCTGTTCGGCACGGTGTGGGGCATCTACCACGCGCTGGTGGGCATCGGCGCCGCCGGTCAGGCAACGCTCGATCAGGTCGCCGGCCCGGTGGGCGAATCCCTGGTGATGACTGCCGGCGGCCTGGCCGTGGCGATCCCGGCGGTCCTGGGCTACAACGCCCTGGTACGCGGCAACAAGGAGATCCTGGCCCGCCTCAAGCACTTCGCCCATGATCTGCACGCCTACCTCGTCACCGGCGGCCGGGTGCGCAAGACCAGCGCCAACCTGCACCCGCTGCCCGCCCGCAAGGAGGCATGATGAACTTCGGAAGCAGCGATTTCGACGACGACGGCGAGGTGATGTCGGAGATCAACATGACGCCCCTGGTGGACGTGATGCTGGTGCTCCTGATCATCTTCATCATCACCGTGCCCGTCATCAACCACGCGGTGAAGCTCGACCTGCCCAAGGCCAGCAGCCAGCCGGAGCAGATCAAGCCCGAGAAGGTTCAGGTGTCGATCAAGGCCGACGGCAGCCTCAGCTGGAACGGTGAGACGGTGGCCGCCGAGGCCCTCGAACCCCGCCTCGCCGCCGCCGCGACCCGCGAGCCCCAGCCGGAGATCCATCTGCAGGTGGATCGCCAGGCCCAGTACGACCACGTGGCGCAACTGCTCTCAGCCGCCAGCCGCCACGGGCTGGGCAAGGTGGCGTTCGTGACGGACCCTGGCGCGAAGTGAAATCCGCCAGATGAAACAATCAAGGCCGGATTGTTGCTGAAATTGCAACAATCCGGCCTTGTGTTTTTCCGGGCCAGCGCCGCGTAGCCGTCAGTGGTGCGCCAGCTCGGGCACCTCGGCATCGCCACCCACCGAACGTTCGCCCGCCCACAGCGACACCCGGTTACGGCCGGTCTGCTTGGATTGATACAGCGCATTGTCGGCCTGGTCGATGAGCTCGGCCGGATCTTTCGCGCCGTTGCGGATCGACGCCACGCCAAAGCTCGACGTGATGCGGATGCCCGGGATGTCGCGCACCGCCGCTCCGGCATTGGTCTCGATGGCCAGCCGCAGTCGCTCGGCCACCTCGACGGCCTGCTCGGGAGTTGCGCCGGGCAGCATGATGCAGAACTCCTCGCCGCCGTAGCGGCACAGCATGTCCACCTCGCGCAGATCGGTGCCTAGGCACTTGGCCACCGACTTGATCACCTGATCGCCCACCGCGTGGCCGTAGCGGTCGTTGAAGGACTTGAAGTGGTCGATGTCGCTCATGATGCAGCACACCTCCTCGCCTTCCGCCTTGAGCTGATCGTAAAGCGGATCGGCCGCGCCGAAGAAGGCCCGGCGGTTGAGGCAGCCGGTCATCGGGTCGCGGGTGGCGAGGCGGTGGAGCTCCTCGTTCTGGCGGCGGATCTCTTCCTTCGAGGCTTCGAGATCCACCAGCGTGCCCAGCAGCTGGTCGTTGATCCGGTGCAGCATGGTCACGTCCGAGAAGTTGACCAGGCAGCCCCGCAGCCGGCCATGACCGTCGAGAATGGGCGAGCAGCCGACGATGGCGCGCAGGGGTTCTTCCTCGCCCGGACGGGCCAGCTCAAGGGTCTGGTCGCCGGAGTTGCTGCGACGCTCCATCGCCGTCACCCACGGGTAGGGGTGCTCCGGCGTCACGTGAAAGCCCTCGACAAGCCAGGTCAGCTCCGTCACCGCGCGGCCGGTCATGTCTTCCTGGGCACTCGGGTGAAAGTGGCGGAAGGCCTTGTTGGCCAGCACCACGCGCCCCTGCTTGTCGAGCACCAGCACGCCTTCGGCCAGGGTGTCGAAGGCGGTGCGCACCCGGTCGGGGATCGCCTTGGCCGGATCGAGGTATTCGAGCACCCGGCGCAGATAGAGGTAAAAGGCCAGAAATCCGCCGAGAGAGATGGTCAGCATCGCCACCACGGTGGGATAGGTGGCCCATTCTCCGAAGGTTTCCGGCAGCACAGGCTTGAAGGCCAGCTCCACCTCGCCCCACGGCTTGTTGTCGGCCAGCACCGGCACCCGCACCTGGGTGAGGGTGGACGAGCCGTCCTCGGGCGGATGCCACCAGGTGCCGTGCTCGCCAGCCAAGGCGATGATCACGCCGCCCTGCTGGCGTACCGCCAGGGAGCGCACCTCGGTGTTGCGCTGGATCACGCTGTCGAGGGTGCTCTGGAGCGTCCGGGTGTCGCCGGACTGAAGCAGCGTGGCGGCCTGCACCGCGAGGCTCTCGCTGATCTGCTGACGCACCTGACGGGCCAGCGCGGTGCGGTCGGGGATCAGCCCGAAGGCCAGATCGGCCGCCATCAGCAGCGACACCAGCAGCGCCACGAGGCCCAGCGAGATGCGGGCCACCGGATTGAGGGTGGGAAAGTGGAGTCTCACCCGCGGAAGCCTCCGCCGCCCTGTTCGCCAAACACGTCTTCGGCGCCTTCTTCGTCTCGTGTCATCTCGTCATCCATCAGTTCGCCCCAGTCGCCCTCCTCGTCGTCCTGCGGACCGAGCACCGGCAGCGGATCGAGGCTGCGCCACGCTGGCGCGGCCATCAACAGGCTGGCGATCAGCCCACCGGCCCGGCTGGCCCACCACACGGCACCCACCGAGAGGGCGATCCCGGAGAGCTCCACGGCATTGAGCACGACACGCACGTCGGCGTAGGCATCATCCCCCAGCTGCGGCACGCCGGCCTTTTCTGCAGTGGCCTGACGGGCCGCCGCCGAACCGGCGCTGCCCTGCGCAGCCGTGTTGGCGCCAAGCAGGAACTCCATCAGCGGCCCTTCGGTACCGGCGCCAAGGGTCAGGGTGACCTGGGCGCCGCCAAACTTCACAAGGCTGTTTTCGGCAGAAAAACGCCGCACATGAGGTTCGCTGCCTTCGCCGCCTGCTGCGGTCCGGACGACGACCACGCCCGCCTCGCCGCCCAGCTCCGCCGCGGCGTCTGCCCGGCTGACCACAGGTGCGGCCGGCGCCGCCGGCTTGGTGGCATCCGGGGTCTTGGGGGTGGTGGTAGGCGTAGTGGTGGGCACCGTCACGGACGGCGGCACGACCACCGCGGGGGGTTCCGTCCCGCCCGATCCGCCCGGTGGCACCAACACGCTGGTGCTGGAATAGCCCACGCTGGCCGCCATCGGCGCGCCGTCCGCCAGGCCATCGGTGGGATGCAGGGTGACGACCGGCAGATCCACGATGCTTTCATGGACGAACACCACGTTGCCGGCCGCCAGCGCGGCGTAGCTGAACTGGCCGATTGCCACGCCGGGCGCCGACACCAGTTCGAAGTGGCCGTGGCGCGCCGAATCCACGATGAAGACCACGTCGCCCGTGGCCGAATCCACATCCGCCGCCGACACGGCATCGGCCTTGAGCACCGTGCTGCCGCCCTGGATGAGCTGCAGATCGGCGCGGACCATCGTCGGCGCGTCATTCACCGGCCGCACCACCAGGCTCACGGCAACCGGCGCGCTCTCCGCGCGGCCATCGACGGCGCGGTAGATGAAGCCATCGGCGCCAGACCAGTTGGCGTCCGGCGTGTAGATGAAGCTGCCGTCGGCGGCCAGCGTCAGGCTGCCGTGGGCCGGGCCGCTGACCAGCCGGGCCAACAGCGGATCGCCGTCGATGTCCGAATCATTGGCCAGCACACCGGCGCCGGGGACCACCAGCGGCGTGTCCTCGTCGAGGGTGTAGCCCTCGCCCACAGCCACCGGCGCGTCATTCACCGGGCTGACGTCGATGGCCAGGGTGTGGCTGCCGGCTTCGGTATCGACACCGCCGTCGAAGCGGCCACCGTCGTCCCGGACCCGGAATTCGATAGCCGCGTAGTCCGCGCCGTTCTCATCCGCAGCTGCCGCAAAACGCAGCCGGCCAGCGGCGATGTCGGCCGCGGTGATCCACTGCCCGTCGGCCACCGCGGCGCCATCAAGCGTGAGGCTTCCGCGCACCGGGCCGGCGACGATCTGCACCGCTGCCAGCGCATTGGCCGGCGCATCCAGCGGATCGGCAAACCCGAAATCGGCCAGCGCAAAGACATGCGTCGCATCCTCGGCAAGGCTGATCCGACCATCGCTGCCCGTGGGCATCTCGTTGCGGTTGGTCACGCTGACCGCCAGCACCATCGTCACGCTGCGCGTGCCGTCGGATGCCTGGACGGTGATGTCGTAGGTGTTGTCGGCACCGGCGTCGGTCGGGGCTTCGAAGTCCGGGGCGGTGACGAAGCTCAGGGCGCCGGTGGTGCTGTTGATCGAGAACTTCGCGGCGTCGGCGCCGCCGACAATGCTGTAGCTCAGCGTCTGGGCCGGCAGATCGGCGTCGGTGGCCGTGACCGTGAGCACTGCGGTGCTGTTCTCGGCCACACTGGCCGTGGAGCTGCTGGTGATCGCCGGGGTGTTGTCGTTCACCGGCGTCACCGTGACGGCAATCGCCTGGGTGCTCGTCAGCGTGCCGTCACTTACCTGCACGGTCACGTCGTAGGTGTTGTCGGCGCCGGCGTCGGTCGGGGCTTCGTAGTCCGGAGCGGTAACGAAGCTCAGGGCGCCGGTGGTGCTGTTGATCGAGAACTTCGCGGCGTCGGCGCCGCCGACGATGCTGTAGCTCAGCGTCTGGGCCGGCAGGTCGGCGTCGGTGGCGGTGACCGTCATCACGGCCGAGGTGTTCTCGGTGACGCTGGCGGTCGCGCTGCTGGTGATCGCGGGGGTGTTGTCGTTCACCGGCGTTACCGTCACTGCAATGGCTTGGGTGCTGCTCAGCGTACCGTCGGAAACCTGCACGGTCACGTCGTAGACGTTGTTGCCACCCGCGTCGGTGGGCGACTCGTAGTTCTGCGCGGTGACGAAGCTCAACGCACCGGTGCTGGCGTTGATGGAGAACTTGGCCGCGTCCGCCCCGGCGACGATGCTGTAGCTCAGCGTCTGGGCTGGCAGGTCGGCGTCCGTCGCGGTGACCGTCATTACGGCCGTGGTGTTTTCGGCGACGCTGGCGGTCGCGCTGCTGGTGATCGCAGGGGTGTTGTCGTTCACAGGGGTGACGGCTACCGCAATCGCCTGGGTATCCGTCAGGAAGCCGTCGCTGACCTGAACAGTGACGTCGTAGACATTGTTGCCGCCCGCGTCGGTCGGGGCTTCGTAGTCCGGAGCGGTGACAAAGCTCAACGCACCGGTGCTGGCGTTGATGGAGAACTTGGCCGCATCGGCGCCGCCGACGATGGCGTAGCTGAGGGTCTGGGCCGGCAGGTCGGCGTCGGTGGCCGTCACGGTCATTACGGCCGTGGTGTTCTCTGCGACGCTGGCCGTCGCGCTGCTGGTGATCGCCGGGGTGTTGTCGTTCACCGGGGTGACGGCCACGGCGATGGCCTGGGTACTGGTCAGCGTGCCGTCGCTCACCTGAACCGTGACGTCGTAGATATTGTTGCCGCCCGCGTCGGTGGGCGACTCGTAGTTCTGCGCGGTGACGAAGCTCAGGGCCCCAGTGGTGCTGTTGATGGCGAACTTGGCCGCATCCGCGCCTCCGACAATCGAATAGCTGAGGGTCTGGGCCGGCAGGTCGGCATCGGTGGCCGTCACGGTCATCACGGCCGTGCTGTTCTCGGCGACGTTCGCACCGGCGCTGCTGGTGATCGCCGGGGTGTTGTCGTTCACCGGGGTGACGGCTACCGCAATCGCCTGGGTATCCGTCAGGAAGCCGTCGCTGACCTGCACAGTGACGTCGTAGACATTGTTGCCGCCCGCGTCGGTCGGGGCTTCGTAGTCCGGAGCAGTGACAAAGCTCAACGCACCGGTGCTGGCGTTGATGGAGAACTTGGCCGCATCGGCGCCGCCGACAATCGAATAGCTGAGGGTCTGGGCCGGCAGGTCAGCGTCAGTGCCGGTGACCGTCATCACCGCGGTGCTGTTCTCGGCGACGCTCGCGATGGCGCTGCTGGTGATCGCGGGGGTGTTGTCGTTCACCGGCGTCACCGTCACTGCAATGGCTTGGGTGCTGCTCAGAGTACCGTCGGAGACCTGCACGGTCACGTCGTAGACGTTGTTGCCGCCGGCATCGGTGGGCGACTCGTAGTTCGGCGCGGTGACGAAGCTCAGGGCGCCGGTGCTGGCGTTGACGGAGAACTTGGCGGCGTCGGCGCCGCCGACAATGCTGTAGCTCAGCGTCTGGGCCGGCAGGTCGGCATCGGTGGCCGTCACGGTCATCACGGCCGTGCTGTTCTCGGCGACGCTCGCACTGGCACCGCTGGTGATCGCGGGGGTGTTGTCGTTCACCGGCGTCACCGTCACTGCGATGGCCTGGGTGCTGGTCAGGCTGCCGTCGCTCACCTGAACCGTGACGTCGTAGACATTGTTGCCGCCCGCGTCGGTGGGCAACTCGTGATCGGGCGCGGTGACGAAGCTCAGGGCGCCCGTACTGCTGTTGATCGAGAACTTGGCCGCATCCGCCCCGCCGACGATGCTGTACGTCAGCGTCTGGGCCGGCAGGTCGGCGTCCGTCGCCGTGATGGTGAGCACCGCGGTGCTGTTCTCTGCGACGCTGGCGGTCGCGCTGCTGGTAATCGCCGGAGTGTTGTCGTTCACCGGGGTGACCGTCACGGCGATGGCCTGGGTACTGCTCAGCGTGCCGTCGCTCACCTGCACGGTGACGTCGTAGACGTTGTCGGCACCACTGTCGATGGGTGCTTCGTAGTCAGGCGCGGTGACAAAGCTCAGCGCGCCGGTCGAGGCGTTGATGGTTAACTTGGCCGCGTCCGCACCACCGACGATGCTGTACGTCAGCGTCTGAGCCGGGAGGTCGGCATCGGTGGCGGTCACGGTGAGCACCGCGGTGATGTTCTCGGCGACGTTGGCCGTGGCGCTGCTGGTGATCAGCGGCGTGTTGTCGTTCACCGGCGTCACCGTGACGGCGATGGCCTGGGTACTCGTCAGCGTGCCGTCGCTCACCTGAACAGTGACATCGTAGACATTGGTGCCGCCCGCGTCGGTCGGGGCTTCGAAGTCCGGGGCGGTGACGAAGCTCAGGGCCCCGGTGCTGGCATTGATGGAGAACCTGGCGGCGTCGGCGCCGCCGACGATCGAATAGCTGAGGGTCTGGGCCGGCAGGTCGGCGTCCGTCGCGGTGACCGTGAGCACCGCGGTGGTGTTCTCGGCGACGCTGGCCGTCGCGCTGCTGGTGATCGCCGGGGTGTTCTCGTTCACCGGCGTCACCGTGACGGCGATGGCCTGGGTACTCGTCAGCGTGCCGTCGCTCACCTGAACCGTGACGTCGTAGACGTTGTTGCCGCCCGCGTCGGTGGGCACTTCGAAGTCAGGCGCGGTGACGAAGCTCAGGGCACCGGTCGAGGCGTTGATCGAGAACTTGGCGGCGTCGGCGCCGCCGACAATCGAAAAGCTGACGGTCTGGGCTGGCAGGTCGGCGTCGGTTGCGGTGACCGTCATCACGGCCGAGGTGTTCTCTGCGACGCTGGCCGTCGCGCTGCTGGTGATCGCGGGGGTGTTGTCGTTCACCGGGGTGACAGTGACCGCAATCGCCTGGGTGCTGGTCAGCGCGCCGTCGGAAACCTGCACGGTGACGTCGTAGACGTTGTTGCCGCCACTGTCAGTGGGCGCTTCGTAGTCCGGAGCGGTGACAAAGCTCAACGCGCCGGTGCTGGCGTTGATGGAGAACTTGGCGGCGTCGGCGCCGCCGACGATGCTGTAGCTGAGGGTCTGGGCCGGCAGATCGGCGTCGGTCGCGGTGACCGACATCACGGCCGTGGTGTTCTCGGCGACGCTGGCCGTGGCGCTGCTGGTGATCGCCGGAGTGTTGTCGTTCACCGGCGTCACCGTGACGGCGATGGCCTGGGTACTCGTCAGCGTGCCGTCGCTCACCTGAACCGTGACGTCGTAGACATTGTTGCCACCCGCGTCGGTGGGCGACTCGTAGTTCTGCGCGATGACGAAGCTCAGCGCGCCGGTGCTGGCGTTGATGGAGAACTTGGCGGCGTCCGCACCACCGACAATGCTGTAGCTGAGGGTCTGGGCAGGCAGGTCGGCATCGGTGGCCGTCACGGTCATTACAGCCGTGGTGTTCTCTGCGACGCTGGCCGTGGCGCTGCTGGTGATCGCGGGCGTGTTGTCGTTCACCGGGGTGACGGTGACCGCAATCGCCTGGGTGCTGGTCAGCGCGCCGTCGGAAACCTGGACGGTGACGTCGTAGATATTGTCGGCACCGGCGTCGGTCGGGGCTTCGAAGTCCGGGGCGGTGACGAAGCTCAGGGCCCCGGTGGTGCTGTTGATCGAGAACTTGGCGGCGTCGGCGCCGCCGACGATCGAATAGCTGAGGGTCTGGGCCGGCAGGTCGGCGTCCGTCGCGGTGACCGTGAGCACCGCGGTGGTGTTCTCGGCGACGCTGGCCGTGGCGCTGCTGGTGATCGTCGGGGTGTTGTCGTTCACCGGCGTCACCGTGATGGCGATGGCCTGGGTGCTCGTCAGGCTGCCGTCACTCACCTGAACCGTGACGTCATAGACGTTGTTGCCGCCCGCGTCGGTGGGCGATTCGTAATCGGGCGCGGTGACGAAGCTCAGGGCCCCGGTGGTGCTGTTGATCGAGAACTTGGCGGCGTCGGCGCCGCCGACGATGCTGTAGCTCAGCGTCTGGGCCGGCAGGTCGGCATCGGTGGCCGTCACGGTCATCACGGCCGTGCTGTTCTCGGCGACGCTGGCCGTGGCGCTGCTGGTGATCGCGGGGGTGTTGTCGTTCACCGGGGTGACGGTGACCGCAATCGCCTGGGTGCTGGTCAGCGCGCCGTCGGAAACCTGGACGGTGACGTCGTAGATATTGTCGGCACCGGCGTCGGTCGGGGCTTCGAAGTCCGGGGCGGTGACGAAGCTCAGGGCGCCGGTGCTGGCGTTGATGGTGAACTTGGCGGAGTCGGCGCCGCCGACGATGCTGTACGTCAGCGTCTGGGCCGGCAGGTCGGCATCCGTCGCCGTAACGGTGAGCACTGCGGTGCTGTTCTCTGCGACGCTGGCCGTGGCGCTGCTGGTGATCGCGGGGGTGTTGTCGTTCACCGGCGTCACCGTCACTGCAATGGCTTGGGTGCTGCTCAGCGTACCGTCGGAAACCTGGACGGTGACGTCATAGACGTTGTTACCGCCACTGTCAGTGGGCGCTTCGTAGTCCGGAGCGGTGACAAAGCTCAACGCGCCGGTGCTGGCGTTGATGGAGAACTTGGCGGCGTCGGCGCCGCCGACAATGCTGTAGCTCAGCGTCTGGGCGGGCAGATCGGCGTCGGTCGCGGTGACCGACATCACGGCCGTGGTGTTCTCGGCGACGCTGGCCGTGGCGCTGCTGGTGATCGCCGGAGTGTTGTCGTTCACCGGTCTCACCGTCACCGCAATCGCCTGGGTATCCGTCAGGAAGCCGTCGCTGACCTGGACGGTGACGTCGTAGACGTTGTTGCCGCCCGCGTCGGTGGGCGATTCGTAGTTCGGCGCGGCGAGGAAACTCAGCGCGCCGGTGGTGCTATTGATGGAGAACTTCGCCGCATCGACCCCACCCGAGATCGAATACACCGGCGTGCCGCCATCCACGTCGGACGAGGTGACCGTCATCACCGCCGTGGTGTTCTCGGCCACGCTGGCGCTGGCGCTGCTGGTGATCACCGGCGGGTCGTTCACCGCGGTGATGTTGATGGTGCTGGTGCCGGTGGCGGTCTTCGCCCCGCCGGTACCCTGCCCGCCCGTGTTGCCGTCGCTGAAAGTCCAGCCGAGGGTGACGCTGGCCGGCGGCGCGTCGGACGAGTTGGCGTAGGCGATGGCGCTCATCACCTCGTTGATCCGCACCTGGGTGGCCGAGGCGTTGAAGGTGAGGAGCAGCGTGCCGGACGAGTTGGTCGTCACGGTGCCGACATTCACGCCCGACAGCAGCAGGCTGCCGCCCTGGGTGAGCGCGCCCAGGTTGCCCGATGCGGAGAACACGTCCTGGGCGTTGGCGCCGCCGCTGCGGGCGAGCGTGAGGGTGGCACCGGCGTAGCTGTCGGCGGCGTAGAGCTCGGCGTCGAAGATGCGCACGCTCGAATCGATCACCACCGCGCTGGCGTTCTCGGTGTAGCTGACGCTGCCGCCGAGGCTGGTGGTGGCGGGGTTCGAGCGGGTGTCGAACTGGCCGTCTGTGGAGAAGCGGACGAGCAGCACGTCGTCGGTGGTGGTGTTGCTGTAGCCGGTGGCGACCACCCGCCCGTCGGCAGCGATCGCCGCCGAGTACAGGAAACTGTTGGTGCCCAGGTGGGCGGTGAGCTTGCCGTCGCCGCTGAAGCTGGTGTCGAGGCTGCCATCGCTCAGCAGGCGCGCCGCGGCCAGGTCGGACGACATGGCACCGCCGACCATCACGATCCTGCCGTCAGACTGCAGCGCGGTGGACCACGACGCATCGTAACCGCCGAAATCCACGGTCGTGATCCCGTCGCCGCCGCCAAACCCGGTGTCGATGGCACCGGCGCTGGTGTAGCGGACCACCGCGAAATCATTGTCGGAGCCGTTGTTGGAATAGCCGCCGACAACGATCTTGCCGTCCGACTGCACGGCCACCGACTGGGCGATGTCGAAGCTGGCGCCGATGGCCGTGGTGACGATGCCGTCGCCGCCACCGAAGCTGGTGTCGAGGCTGCCATCGGTGTTGTAGCGCACCACGCCGAAATCCAGCGTCGCGCCGACGGTGGCGCTGCCGCTCTGGACGAGCTTGCCGTCCGACTGGAGCGCCAGGCCATAGCCGGTATCGGTGCCCCCGGCGATGTCCACGGTGGCCTTGCCATCACCGCTGAAGCTGGTGTCGAGGCTGCCATCGGCCAGATAGCGCACGACGGCAAAGTCGCTGGCCGACGTGCCACCGAGGACGATCCTGCCGTCGGTCTGGACGACCATGCTCCAGGCCTCGTCGGCCGTGCTGCTGCCGATGTCGGTGGTGACGATGCCGTCGCCGCCGCCAAAGGTGGTGTCGAGGCTGCCGTCGGCCAGGTAGCGCACCAGCGCGAAATCCCGATGCAGGCCGTTCTGGGTGAAGCCGGCGACGAGTATCCGGCCGTCCGACTGCACCGCCACCGCGTGGGCTTCGTCGTCGCCGCTGCCGATGGCCGTGGTGACGATGCCGTCGCCACCGCCGAAGCTGGTATCGAGGGTGCCATCCACGTTGTAGCGCATCAGCAGGAAATCGAGGTTGCTGCCGTTGCTCGAGTAGCCGGCGACCAGCATCTTGCCGTCAGGCTGGATCGTGGTCGCGTAGCCGCGGTCAGCCGCGGCGCCCGGCGCGGCGGTCACGCTGAAGTCGGCGGCGTTGAAGCTGGGTGCATCATCCACCGATGCAACCGAGATGTTGCGGGTGGCGGCGGTGCTCGTGCCCAACCCGTCGGTCACGGTGAACGACACGGTGCGCGTGGCCGTGCCGGGCTGCTCCGACGTATTGACGTAGGTGATGCTGCGCAGCGCGGCCTGGTAGCTGGCCACCGTGGCACTGCCGCTGAGGGTGAGCACGCCGGTGGTGCCGTTCCAGCTGCCGGTGATGCCCGACTGGTCGGTGAAGGCCAGGGTGTCCTGGCCGGCGTTGAAGCCGCTGGAGATTCTGACGGTGGCGCCGCTGAGGTTGGGGCTGTCGGAATCGGTCACCGTCAGGGCGCTGTCCACCACGGTGGCGGCGGCGTTCTCGGTGTAGGCAAGGGTACTGCCGGTGGTGGTGACGACCGGGAGCTGGTTGGCCGCCACCGTCACGTCGGCGGCAAATTCGGAGGTGTCGGTGAAGCTGGAATAGGTCGCGTTGCTCTTGGTGGCGGTGGCCGACACATATTCGCCCGCGGCCACGGTTGCCGTGAGGATGGTGTTGAAGCTGGCGTTGCCCGAGCCGTTGGTCGCCACATTCACGTAGCCCAGGTAGCGCTGGCCTTCGCCATAGCCCGAGCTGTCCTTGGCGGCATTGGCGAAGAACTCGATCCGGTAGTAACTGCTGGCCGAACTGCCCAGCGTGCCGACGACGGCCAGCTGGCTGCTGCCGTCGGTGCGCGCGGTGGAGATCACCGGATAGTTCTGCAGGCTATTGGGGCCGGTGTCGGCGTCGCCCGCGTCGTTGGCGGTGACGCCGTCATTCTTCAGGTCGATCGCCAGATTGGCGTTGTTGTAGAAGGTGTTGCCCAGCAGCGAGAAGCTGACGCTGGAGGTGTCGGTGTAGATGCCACCCGTGGGGTTGTTGAAGATCTTGTTGCCGGCGCCGGCCGCGGTGCCGCCGATCGTCACGCCGGTGACGGACATGCCCACCCAGACCCCGCCCATGACGTTGCCCAGCGACAGGCTGCCCGAGTAATCGGTGCCGATGTAGTTACCCTGGATCAGGGTGCCGCTGGCCGTGCCGCCGATCTCGATGCCCTGGCGGTCGTTACCCGAGATGATGTTGCGCTCGGCCGCCGTCGTGCCGCCCACCCGGTTGTTGGCACCGCCGTAAACGTCGGCACCATCGTTACCGTTTCCCCTGGCGAGGGTGCCGGTGGCATCGGTACCGATGTAGTTGCCGATGACCACGTTGTTCGAGCCATACAGCGCGACGCCGGCATTGACGTTGTTCGACAGCACGTTGCGCGCCGCAGCGGTGGTGCCGCCGATGGTGTTGCCCGACGACGCCACATAGACGCCGAAGTTGCTCATCGTCGGCACGGCCGTGGTGCCGTCGGCGTCCAGGCCGACGATGTTGCCCTCGATGAGGTTGTTGTCGGCGCCCGCCATGAGGTACAGGCCAAAACCGTTACCGCTGTTGAAGCTGTTGATGGCGAGCCCGCGGATCGTCGAGCCGCCCGCCCCCGCGCCGAGCACGAGGCCATGCACCCCGGAGCCCGTGAGGCTGCCGTCGATCTCGACCACCGGCCGGCCGACCACGTAGTCGGGCTCGGTGGTGCCGTCGATGATCACCGCACCGGTAAGGGTAGGCAGCGCCGTGGTGGGCTTGATGGTGTGGGTGCCGCTCACCAGCGCATCGGCGATATTGAAGCTGATGGTGTCGGTGCCGGCGGTGGTGTTGGCGGCGATGATCGCTTCGCGGAGCGAGATCTTGCCGTCGGTGCCCTTGCTGGCGTTGAGCTGCTCGGCAGTGAAGCTGCTGCCAAGGCCGGTGTCGTTGGTGTCGGCCGTGGTGGTGACCACCAGCGCGCTCGACACGTCGGTCACCGTCACCGCGATCGCCTGATTGGCGGTACCGCCAGCGCCGTCGCTCACCTGCACTGTAACGTTGTAGACGTTGTTGGCGTCCGAATCGGTGGGCGCTTCGTAGTCGGGCGCGGAGACGAAGCTGAGGGCACCGGTGCTGCTGTTGATGGTGAACTTCGCCGCGTCGGCCCCGCCCGAGATCGAATACACCGGCGTGCCGCCATCCACGTCGGACGAGGTGACCGTCATCACCGCCGTGGTGTTCTCGGCCACGCTGGCGCTGGCCGCGCTGGTGACGGTCGGCGCGTCGTTGACGGCCGTCACCGCCATCGACACCACCGCCGGCGCGCTGGTCATGCCGGTGCCGTCCGAAACGGTCAGGCTGATGGTACGGGTTGCAGTGCTGGGGTTTTCGCTGGTGTTGCGGTAGGTGACGTTGCGCACCAGCGCCTGCACGGCGGCCACCGAGGCGTTGCTGTTGAAGGTGACGGTGAGCGGCGTGCTGCCATTGCCAAAGCTGCCGCTGTAGGTGCCGATGGTGGTGCCACCGTAGGTCACGTTGGTGCCTGACAGGCCGATCTGCCCGACACCCGTACCCTGATTGCGGATGCCCAGTTCGTCACTGGCCGTGCCGTTGGCGGTGATCTGGTAGATCAGCTGGCCACCGGTGAAGGTGGTGGTGTCCGCATCGGTCACGGTGGCGCCGGCGTCGTAGATCACCCCCGCGTTCTCCACGTAGGTGCCGCTGTAGCCGGTCAGCGTCAGGACGGGCGCCACCGCGTACTGGTAGCGCTGCATGAAGACGCCGTCGGTGTCGCCGGGGCCGTTGCCGTGCCACACCACAACCAGATGCCCCTTCTCGTCGGCCGCAATGCTCGGTACGTCCTGGTAGTCGGTGGTGGTGGTATTGACCCGCGTCTCGGCAGTCAGCGCGGTGCCGGACGAATCGTACTGGCGCATGTACACGCCGTCGAGGCTGCCGTCCTGGGCGTAGCTCTGCCACACCGCAACAAACCCGCCTCCGGCCAGCATGGTCACAACCGGGTTCTGCTGCTGGTTGGTGGTGGTGGTGTTGATCCGGAACTCGCCGCCCTGGGCCGCGCCGCTGCTGTTGTAGCGCTGGCCGTAGATGCCGTTGCCGCTGCCGTCCTGATTGCTCTCCCAGACGACCACGAAGTTGCCGGTGCTGTCCATCGCCACCACCGGCAGATCCTGGTTGCTGGTGGTGTAGGTGCTCACATGGAATTCACTGCCCTGCACCACCCCGCTGCTGTTGTACCGCTTGGCGTAGATGCCTTCGTTGTCGCCGTCCTGGCCAAAGCTCTGCCAGGCGATCACGAAATTGCCCGCGGCGTCCATGGCGACACTGGGCTCGGTCTGACTCTCGGTCGTGTAGGTATTGACCAGGAATTCCGAGCCCTGGGCCACGCCGCTGCTGTTGTAGCGCTGGGCGTAGACGCCGTTGGTGTTGACCAGATCCTGGCTCCAGCTCTGCCAGGCGACCACGAAGTTGCCGTTGGCGTCCATCGCCACCGAGGCTTCGATCTGGTCGTTGGTGGTGGTGGTATTGACCCGGAACTCGCTGCCCTGGGCCACCCCGCTGCTGTTGTAGCGCTGGGCATAGATGCCGTAGCGGCTGCCGTCCTGGCTGTTGCTCTCCCACACCACCACGAAGTTTCCATTGGCGTCCATCGCCACCGTTGGGTTGCGCTGGTTGTCAGCGGTGTAGGTGTTGACGTGGAACTGCGCGCCCTGGGCCACGCCGCTGGCGTTGTAGCGCTGACCGTAGATGCCGATGCCGGTGTCGGTGGCGCCCGAGCCGTCCATCCAGATCACGACGTAGTTGCCGTTGGCGTCCATCGCCACCGTCTTGGCCGACCAGTTATTGTTCTGGGTGCCGGTAACGCTGGTATTGACCCTTGTCTCCGATCCCTGGGCAGTGAGCGCCAGCACGCCGGTCCATTCGGCCTGAAGGTTCGCCGACGCAAACGGTGTCGCCTCAATCGCGCCGGTGCGCACTTCCAGATCCCAGTCGCCGCCAAGGAGCGCGCTGCCGGTCGGATCATCGCTGGCCGCCACATCTGCGCCGGTGAGCTGGGCCAGGGTTGCCACGAGGGACTGCCCGGCCTCGCCGTCGCCCACGTCACAGCCGTAGAGCAGCAGATCAGCGTCGGCCGACAGCGCATCGCCCCAGCCGGCGATCTCGCCCGCCCGCTGGAACACCGATTCAGCATCCAGCTCGCTGGCGCCCAACTGGGCAACGCCACTGGCACCGTGGCCGATCACATGCACCGCCGAGACATCGCTGCGCCCGGCAAGCATCTCCCCGATCACGCTGATGCCGTCCTGGTCGCTGTCGACCACCACCACCTCGATGGGCCGCCCCGCCTGCTGTTGGGCCGATAGATCATCGAGCAGCTGCTGGACGTCCGGCACCCGGGCATCGACGAAGACCAACTCGGTACCGCCCTGCTGGATCGCCGTAGTGCCGTCACCCGGATGGGCCGAGCCCGCCAGCACCGCCGCAACAATCCCCGCCGGCCCGGGATCGGCCGAGTAGAGGATGCGCGATTCGAAAGTCTCGATCAGCGCACGGCGGATGCGACGGCTGTTCATGAACGTCTTTTAGCGCCGGTTTTTTTCCTTGAAGGAAGTGAGGCTCGAATCCATGCGCATGCCGCCCACGAGGCGGGCCCCGGCGGCGGCGATGGGCGTCTGGGGCGATGTCTCGCCGAAGGTGATCCGGCAGCGCAGGCCGGCCGGCAGGGTGTTGCCGGGGTTGGGCAGCGCAAGACGCACCCGGAAGGTGTTGCTGGCCGCATCCACCACGCGGTCCACCAGCGTCACGGACGCATCCACCGGCCCCGCATTGGGCAGATCCGGCTTCACGCTGGCCACCTCGCCCACCCGGATGGTGCCGAAGCGGGCCACCGGCACGATCACCTCGATGCGCAGCGGATCGATCTTCGCCACCTTAAAGATCGGCTTCTCCTCGACCCGCTCGCCCAGCGAGAGATAGCGCTCGACCACCACGCCATCGAAGGGGCTGCGGATCGTCCGCAGGCCCACCTGGGCCTCGGCCACGCCGACTTCACGACTCCACACCCGCAGCTGTTCGCGGGTCTGCAGCACCTTCTGCTCGGCTACCTGGAAATCGGCCCGGGCCTGGTCGAGGGCCTGCTGAGCCACGTAGTTCCTTGCCACCAGATCCTCGGCCCGGCGCATCTTCTGGCGGGCCAGGTCACGGCTGGCTTCGGCGCTGTGCAGGTCGGCCTCGGTGGCGGCGCGCGACCGGGCGACTTCGGCGGTGGCCCGTTCGACGTCATTGCGCAGCACGGCCAGCACCTGGCCCTTGCGCACCACGTCGCCACGCTCGGCACGCAGGCTGTCGAGCACGCCGATGACGGCGCTCCCCAGATCGGCCACCTTGTCGGGTTCGATCAGGCAGCCGAGGGTTCCCGATGAAGCTGCGCCTGCGGTTCCACCGGCCCCTTGCGGACCGGCGGCCGCAGCCATTCCGGCCATTCCGGCCAGCCCCCAGCACGCGCAGCTCAACATCCATTTCTTCATTGTCGTCATTCCCCGGGGCCGCCAAACGACAGCCCCCGCTCCCACTCCCGATCCGCCTGCAACAAAGCCCATCGCGCCCGCCGCTCCTGGCCGGCCTGACGCCACTGGTACCAGCCCAGCAACGCCCGCAGCAGCCGCGGCCCGACCTTCACTGCACCGTCCGCCGCCATGCCGTACCGGCGCGACAGCAGGCCCAGCAGCGGCACCTCTGCCACCCGGGCCACATCCAGGCTGATCCACGTCTCCACACTGCCCGGGTCGCCCTGGCGGGCACATCGCCCTTCCAGCTGCCGGTCGATCCGGCGCGACGCATTGAACTGGCAGCACATCACGTGAAGCCCCCCCGCCGCCGCGACACCGGCCGCCAGCGGAATATCCGTCCCCCGCCCTGCCATGTTGGTGGCCACCGTCACCTGCCCTGGCTCCCCGGCCCGGGCCACGATGGCGGCCTCGTCGGCGTCGAAGCGGGCGTTCAGCACCGTGTGCTCAACCCCTGCTGCAGCAAGGCTGGCCGACAGGGATTCCGACTCGGCCACGGACGAGGTGCCCACCAGCACCGGGCGCCCCGTCTGCCGGATCTCGGCGACCCGACGGGCGACGGCGTCCCACAAAGCGTGTCTTGCCCCGTATAAACGGCCCGGAAACGATTTTCTTGAGGCCGGAAGGCGTGACGGAATGCACACGACATCCAGTCCGTACACCTCCCGCAACTCGCCGCGCGCCTCGCGCAGCGTGCCGCTCATGCCGCACAGCCGGTGGTAGCGGGGAAAGAATCGCTGGAAGGTGATCTGGGCCAGGGTTTCGGTGGCGGGCGACGGCCGGCAGCCCTCTTTCAGCTCCACCAGCCCGTGCAGCCCGCGCGACCACACCCGGCCCGGCGCGGCGCGGCCGGTGATCTCGTCGATGATCTCCACCTGCCCGTCGCGCACCAGGTAATGCACGTCGCGGCGATACACGTGGCGCGCCGCCAGGGCCAGGGCCACCACCTCCTCGCGCAGCCTGCGGGAGCGCCAGCGCCCGCCCAGGGCCGCCACCCGGCCTGCCAGACGCAGCCGGCCGGCATCGGTGAGGCGCGCCTGCATCGCCGGCGCATCCACGCGGAAGTCGACGCCCGAAACCAGCTCGCCGGCCAGCGACCAGGCCTGCCAGAAGAAGGCCCGCGCCCCGCTGTCGCGCACCTGGCGGGAGAGGATCAGCGGCATCATCGCCTCGTCGATCAGCAGGCTGTCGGCCTCATCGACAACCGCCATGCACAGGCCGCGCAGCAGCGGCTGGACGGTGTCGCCGCCAAGGGCCGCCACCCGACGCTGCAGATCGCCCCGGGCGTGGCCCCTGCGCT
Source organism: Zoogloea sp. 1C4 (assembly GCF_009469605.1). Taxonomy (GTDB): domain Bacteria; phylum Pseudomonadota; class Gammaproteobacteria; order Burkholderiales; family Rhodocyclaceae; genus Zoogloea; species Zoogloea oryzae. Next base: position 71,191 of record NZ_SSXU01000001.1, read on the forward strand.
GCCCGTCGCGCAGATAATCGAAGACCAGCTCCCGCGCCGTCACGTAGCACACCGGCGCAGCGTAAGACGTGCGGCGCCGGGCCTCGCTCATCTCGCCGGTGACGAAATCCACCCGCAGCCCGAGCCTGGCGTAGAAGGGCGCGAGGTTGGTCGCGTCCCGCTCCACCAGATAATCGTTGGCGGTGAGCACGTGCACCGGCATCCCGGCCAGGGCGCCGACGGCGGCGGTGAGCGCGGCGGAAAGCGTCTTGCCCTCGCCGGTGGCCATCTCGGCCAGACGGTTGTCGAGCATCACCAGGGCCGCGTGGAGCTGGGTATCGTAAGCCTCCATGCCCAGGCTGCGCCGGGCCGCGTCCACGGCCGCCGCGAGGGCTTCGGTCAGCGCGTCGCCCGCCAGCCCGTCCCGCCCGAGGCGGCCCTGCACCGTCCGCAGACGGGCGGCGAAGGCAGCTTCGTCGAGCATCCGCCAGCCCGCCAGCGCCGCACGCACGGCGGTGAGCTGCCGGCGGTATCCGGCCCGCTGCCACGGCCAGCTGCGCCGGGGCGGCTCCCGGCGTTCCGGATAAGCGCCCCACACCAGCCCCGGCAGGGGCGCACGCAGGTCGAGCGGCATCGTCACGTGGCGGGATTGAAGTTGCTGAGGAAAAGCTGTTTGAGCTGGCGCGCCCACTGCACGGCGAGCGGCGCCCAGCCGTGATCGAAACGCACCCACACCCGGCCGCCGGCCCGCTCGGGGATGAGACCATCCACCACCAGATCGAAGACGAACACCGGCGACGGCGTGCGCTGATGCTCCTCATCCGCCGGGTCGACCGCAAAGCGCCCGCCGGCAAAGTCGCCCAGGGCCGGGCTGGGGAGTTTCTCGGTGGCCGCCGGCACTGCCCGCAGCAGCCGCGCCGGCAGCGTTTCGCCCGCCGATTCGGCCAGACGCACGCCCACCTGACGGGTGTCGGAGCGCACCAGCGCGGCCACGTCCTGCTCCACCGCCACCCGCACGGTGGCCGGCTCGCCGGTGAATACGTGGCCAAGCAGCGCGCCACGGGGCACGAAGGCGCCATCCACATCCACCTGACGGGGCATCGTCAGCTGGCCGGCGACGCCGGCGCGCAGCACCAGCGCCTCCTGCAATTCTTCAACCCGCTTGAGCTGGGCCGTCACCCGACCGATGTCGGCTTCCACATCCCGCGCCTTCACCGGGTCGCGCTGCATGGCCTGGAACAGATCGGCGTTGAGCCCCTCAAGCTGGCTGCGCAGTTTCGCTGCGTCGGTAACGAGGCGGGCATCCTCGAGCCGGAGCACCACCTGCCCGGCCTCCACCTTGTCGCCGTGCCGGCCTTCCATGCTCACGATGAAACCGTCGGTGCCGGCCCGCAGCTGGGCCTGCTCCGGAATCCACACCACGCCCTGGGCAAGGGTCGAGAACGGCACCGGGATCACCCCGATCAGCACCACCACCGCCACCGACAACCCACCCGCCACCCGCAGCGCCCGGCGCCGCTGGGTCTCGGGCAGCGCCATGCGCAGCAGGCCGTGCCAGAAACCAAGCACCGGCTTGCCGATCAGCGCGATCAGCGTGGCGACACCGGCGATCACCCCGAGCACCATTGACCAACTCCCGATCCAGCCGACAATCGCGATCGACAACCCCACCCGGTAGATCCACGAAGCCGGCGCGTAGAACACGAGCCACGGCCGCTCGCCCCGCCCCGGCTCGGGGGACGGCACGCCGGCCACATGCAGCAGCCGGTTGAGCAGCAGATGGCGCCAGAAGGCACGGCTGCGCGCCGACAGATTGGGCAGGTCGAACAGATCGCACAGCACGTAATAGCCGTCGAAGCGGAGCAGCGGATTGCCGTTGAACAGCACCGTCGACACCCCGCCGACCACCGCCACCACCAGCGCCAGATCCTGCACCAGCCCCGGCTGGACGAGCGCCCACACGATGAGCGCCAGCCCGGCGAGAGTCAGCTCGGTGATGATCCCGGCGGCGCTCACGATCACCCGCTGACCCGCGTGGCGGAAGGCCGCCGCCGCCGACGCATCGACGAAAGGCGCCGGCGTGAGCAGCAGCAGACTGACGCCGGTCTGATGCACCTCGCCCCCGAAACGCCGCACCGCCAGCCCGTGGGCCAGCTCGTGCACCGCCTTGATCGGCGGATAGAGCAGCCACGCCATCAGCAGGAAACGCGGCGTGCCCATCCAGGTGCGCGCAGCCGACGACAGGGCGTCGACATGGGTGGCCGCTACCAGCCCGCCGGCGCAGATCACGGAGAGCCACACCAGCAGCATCTGCCACGAGAAGATCACGTAACGCCAGCGATCGAAGCGCTTCAGGAAATCGTTCGGGTCGCCCAGGCGTACCCGGAAGGCCAGCGGATTCACGCCCAGACGACGCTCCTGGCGCGCCTCCTGGTGCTGGCGGCGGAAGATCGCCTCCACGTCCGGCGTTACCTCGCACTGGATCAGCCCGCGCTGATTGAGCTGGACCAGCAGCTGCACGATCTCGTCCTGGGTGAGGGCCTGGTCGGGGTCTTCGACGAGCAGGGCCTCGGCCAGCGCATCCACCGTCCGGGAGCCGTCGCAGCGCCCGACAAAGGCATAGGCCGCGGCGTTCATCCGGTGGAAACGGCCGCTCACCGGATCGGCAAGCACGTACCACACCTCGTCGCGGTAGATCTGCCGACGCACCCGCACCTGCGACCGCAGGCTCGGGTGCAGGCCCGCCACCCGGTACCACTGGCTGCTGAAGGCGCTCGGCCCGTTCATCTCAGTGTCCCAGCCACGACCACACGCCGATCCGCATCCAGTCGATCAGCCGGTGAGTCCAGGCCCACGCCAGGGGCTCGCGCCCCACGGCAATCTTCGCCACGCCGCGCAGCCCCGGGCGCAGGTTGTCGGGCTGGGCCGACAGCGCCGCCTCCACCTCGAACACGTTGCGCCCCTCCACCGCGCTGGCCATCGGCGTGATGCGGGTGACGGCCAGCGGCAGCGTGTCCCAGGGCAGCGCCGACAGGGCCAGATGACCCACCTGCCCCACCCGGATGCGGGCGATGTCTCGTTCATCCACCTCGACGATCACGCGGAAACGCTCCCGCGGCGCGACCGTCAGCAGCACGTCGCCCCGCTGCACCGGCGCCCCGAGGGACTGGCTGAGATCACCGCGGATCACGACCCCGTCGAACGGCGCCTCGATGCGGATGCGCCCGAGCTGCTGGTCCACCAGATCGAGCTGGGCGCGCGCCTCCTCGGCCTTGGCCTGGCTGACGACCAGCTGGGCGCGATCAGCCCGCGCCATCGCGGCGCCGTAGGCGTTCTCGTGCTGGGCAAGCTCGCTCGCCCACTTGCTGCGTTCGAGCTGGAGATCCTGTTCGGCCAGTTCGGCCAGCACCTGGCCGGATTTGACCAGATCGCCCGGGCGAACCAGGCTGCGCTTCAGGAAACCATCGACCGGCGCCACCAGCACCCGCTGGATCGCCCCTTCCACCCGGGCGTTGCCGCCAACCCGGTACTGGAACGGCACCAGCAGCAGCACCGTCAGCGTCACCAGCGCCACGCCCAGCCCAAGCCGCAGGCGGCCACCAGCGGGCGACCGGAGCGCCGCCCAGCCGCGCCTCAGGTGATCCCGCAGTCGCTTGCGCCAGGGCCGCTCGCCGTGACGCATGTAATGCAGCACCGGGCCGACCAGCGCCACCGCGTGCTCCCATTCCATCATCACGGCCGGATCGGGCGCACTCCCCTGGCGGAACTGCAGCAGCACCGCGCCCACCAGCTCATGCTGAACCGCGATCGGGATTGTGCACACCACCCCGCCCTCCTGGCGGATGAACTCCTCGTGGGACAGGATGATCCGCGGCGGCAGCTCGGGCGGCGCGGGGGCGATGACCGTCGCCGCCTGCTCGATCGCCTCGTCCATCGCCGCCCCCATCGCCCGCAGGGTGTCGGTGCTGCCGTCGCCCAGCGCGCCGTGAGACAAGGCGACGACCCGCGAGAATCGATCCTCGACAAAGCCGACGGCCACCCGCTCGCAGCCAAGCCGCGTCGCCAGCTCCGAGGCAAACGCGGTCGCGGCCGGCCCCAGACGCGGGTGGGACACCACAGCCGCCTGCAGGGCAAGCACTTCGAGGGCCGAAAAACCGGAAGAAGGGGCCGGGGACTGGGTGTTCAGGGCTGTGGTCCTTAGAGAATATCGTCCTCGTATTGACGACGCAGCGCCGGAAAACTTTAATCCCGCCCGCCCCCGGCTGCGCACCCTGTCACGGCACCGCAGCCCAGGCGCAACGGGGCATCCCCACCGGCAGGCTTTCGGCGGGCACGTTTTCAGGGCGCATAAAAGCCGATGCCCCCTTCACCGCTGGGTGAAGGGGGCATCGGCCAGATGCTGTCACCAGATCCGGCAGGCGCCGGACCGGTCTGCTGCGCTCAGCGCTGGGCGGTCAGCTGGGCCAGGAAGGCGGCTTCCTTTTCGGCCGGGAAAGCATGCTGAGCCATCACGCGCTGCACAGCGTGGGGATCACCACCCTCGCCTGCCACCGAAAACTCGATGCCAAGCTGCCGGCCGTTGGCGGCCAGGGTCATGAAAGCCGTCCTCCAGCGCTGGCATTCCGCCAGACGCTCACGCACTTCACTTTCGTTGCTGATGACGACACCAGCGGCCTTGAGGGAATCCAGAAACTCTGCGTAGGACTCGTTGCAATAACTGCCCATCGACTTCTCCTGTTAAATCCGGCGATCTCTCGCCTGTGATCCCTTAACGCGGCGTATCGACCGGTGGATGACACGATTTCAAAATAATTTCGGACTTTTTTCCGTCACCCGCGGCCGCACCTTCAGCCCACATCAGATGTGGAACCGGTTGAGCGCCGTCCGCAGCCCCTCGGCACTTTGGGACAACGCCTGCGCCTCGCCAGAGATGGCGTGGGTGGCCACCGCCGAGCGATCGGCCATCCGGGAGATCAGTTCCACGTGACGGGAGATTTCCTGGGCCGCGACGCTCTGCTCGGCCAGCGAGTCGGAGATCCGGCCGACGATGTCGCCCACACCATCGGCGCGACCGGTAATGAGATCGATCGATTCGCCGGCCTTGCCGGCATGGCTCACACCGGCATTCACCCTGCCCACTGCGCTCTCGATGCAGCCGAGCACCGATTCCTTGGCGCCGCGCATGTCGTTCATCATCCGGCCGATCTCGTCGGTCGCGGTGGTGGTGCGCTCCGCGAGCTTGCGCACTTCGTCGGCCACCACCGCAAAGCCACGGCCAAGCTCGCCAGCCCGGGCCGCCTCGATGGCGGCATTGAGCGCCAGCAGGTTGGTCTGATCGGCGATGCCCTTGATGATCGTCACGACTTCCGACGCCCTTTCGGACTCGCGCCCAAGGGCCTCGACCCGCTCCACGGCGGTGCCGATCACCCCGGCGATGCCCGACATCTCCCCAACCGCTGCCTTCACGACCTGACTGCCCTCGACGGCGGCCTGACTGGAATCGGACGCCAGCCGGCGGGCCTCGGTGGCACTGTCGGCGATCTGGTTGATCGAGGCGGTCATCTCCTGCACCGCCGCAGCCATCGCGCTGGTGGAATTGTTCTGGTCGCCGACACCCTCGGCGATGCCGACCGATGCCGCGGTGAGTCGCGCAGCCAGCGCCTGAAGGCTATCTGCCGTACCCCGCGCCTCGGCAAGGGTGCGCCGCAGTTCGTCCTGCATCCGCGCCACGGCTTGCAGCAGCGGGCGGGATTCGATGGTCGACTTGTCGAAGGTGTAATCCAGCCGCCCTGCGGAAACCCGTTGGGCAAAGTCGGAAACCACCACGCCGTCGAGCACCATGCCACGCAGCAGCCCGGCGATGTAGCACAGCAACCCGGTCTCGACGACCACGTAAGCCGCATGGACTAGCACCCGTCCGATCCCATCCACCTGGGGGAATACGTAGACTCCGGCGCCGGTTGCCTGCAGCCAGGCAAAGCTGAGGTGATGGACGGCGATGAGGCCTGCCGCCGCGATCAACGGCCGCCAGTCGCAGTAAAGCACCAGAAACGCCAGGAGCGCGAAGATGCCGAAATGGGCTTCGATGGTGCCACGGGTCTGGTGGATGAGCAGCGCCGAGAAGATCATGGCCGAGCACGCGACGGCGATCCGCGTCACCAGCCTGCCCTGAGCGCCGCGGCTGATCAGGAGCGGCACCAGGAAAGCCGGCACACCCACCCCCAGCACGGCGCCCCATTCACCAAAGTAGGCGGCAACGCCGAGGCATAGCAGCAGATGCACGCCCAGGGCGCCGACCAGCAGGTTATCGGCGCGGGCGCGGAAGGAAGACAGGCCGTCGACGGACGGCCGCGAGTCGTGGGCGGTCATGATCGGCCACCCCACGGGGGCTGCTGCACTGCGCTGCAGATGTCGCCACGCAGAACGGCCTCGACCTGCATCGACCAGAGCTGGGCAGCAGAGACGGCAAGCCACCCACCCAACAACAACCAAGGCCATACAGCCTTCAGCTGATAGCCAGCGGAACACGGGGTTCCATTACCTGCGGTCACGATCGTGGCTCCCATTGAACAAGTTGAACACTCGTCCAATAACGACCCGATCTGTCTGTCCTTTAAATCGCGCCCTCTGCAGGCGCCCGCGGTAGCAGGCCTTCAGCCGGTGAGATGGGCCAGGATCGGGTTGAGCATCGCGGCGCCGAGGCGCTTGCTCCGCTCGCCGTTCCAGCCGGTGACACCATCGGGCAGGTTGGCGTTGTCCTTGAAGGGCATCTCGAGAGTGATCGACACGCAGCCGAAACGATGGGCGACCCACTTGGAGGCGAGGGTCAGCAGTTCGTCCTGGAAACGCCCCGCGAGATAGCCGTGCTCGGTCTGGAAATCCGGGCTGGCGGCCTGGAAGACTTCGACGAAGCGGGCCTGACGGGCGCGCTGGGCATCGGAAAAGCCCGGCACTTCCTCGGCGGTGGAGAAGAACACGTACGGCAGCGCCTCGTCGCCGTGGATGTCGAGGAAGAGCTCGACCCCGCTCGCTTCCATCGCGTCGCGCACGGCCAGCACTTCCGGGCTGCGCATGGCGCTCGGGTCGCGCCATTCGCGGTTGAGGTTGGCGCCAGCGGCGTTGGTGCGCAGGTTGCCGCGGATCGCGCCGTCCGGATTCATGTTGGGGACAACGTACAGCACCGCCTTCTCGCGGATGCGCCGGGCCACCGGATCGGCGCTGTCCAGCAGGCGTTCGAGCAGGCCTTCAACAAACCACTCGGCCATGCTTTCGCCCGGATGCTGGCGGGCGATGATCCACACAGGCAGCTTGCCCGGGCCGGCGCGGCCGACGGTGACGAGATCGAGGTCGCGCCCATCGACCGTCGCGCCCAGATTGCCGACCGACGCAAAGGCCGACATCTCGACGCGGCCCAGCAGGTCCAGGTGACGTTCGTGGGAGTACGGCTCGAAGTAGGCGTAGTAGATGCTGTTGCGCTCGGGCCGGTGCTCGACGATGAGTTGGCCGTTCTCATAGCGCGTGCCGGCGATGCGGAACCAGTGGCGGCGGTCGTAGGAAGCCACGCAGCGGTAGCCGGGCCAGCCGTCGGGATAGGCCGCGTCGGCAGCGTTCTCGAAGACGAGGCGCACGTCCTGCCCGGCCGCGCCGTGGAGCCGGAAGTGGAACCACTGGCGGAAGGTGGAATCGCCCCCCACGCCCTGGTCGGCCCGCAGGCGCAGGCGGATGTTGTCGGGGCGCTCGATGGACAGCACCTCGATGGCGCCGGCGTCGAAATTGCTGCTGATGCGGAGGGTCATGGCGGGGCGGAAATCAGGTGATGAGATGGGTGACGGCGTACAGCACGAGGCCGATCAGGCCGCCGACGAGTGTGCCGTTGAGCCGGATGAACTGCAGGTCGCGGCCGACGCTCTGCTCGATCTCGCGCACCAGATCTTCATCGTTCCACGCCCGCACGGTGCCGGCAATGTGGCGCGACAGCCCTTCGCGCAGCTCGGGCGCCAGGGCCTCGACGCTCTGCTCGATGTGCTCATTGACCGAATCCCGCAGGGCCGGATTGGTGGCGAGGCTGGCGCCGATGGCGCTGGCGGCCGAGGCGATCTTGCGGCGCACGCGGGAATCCGGCTTGCCGAGATCGCTCGCCAGCCAGCCGCGCAGGTCTTCCCACAGGCCTTGCAGGTAGGTGCCGACGCCGGGATGAGCGAGGAAATCCCGCTTGGCCTGCTCGATGCGGGCGCGGAAGCCCTCGTCGTGCTGGAGGCGCTCGATGTAGCGGTGGATGACTTCGTCAAAGGCCGCGCGGCGCGGGTGGTTCGGGTCGTTGGCGACTTCGGCGAGCAGGCCATTCACGCCGGTGACGATACCGTTGGCGACCTTCTCGCCCAGCTCGGCAGGGTTGATGCCGACGAGGCCGAGCATGGCGACGATCTTCGGGTATTCCTTGTTCGCCACATCCACGATCATGCCCGCAAAACCCTGCTGCACGCCGGGCTGGCCGAGCCAGTCGGCCAGCTTGGAGAGGCCGTCGTCGAGCAGGCCCTGATGGCGGCGGTCTTCGGTGAGCAGGTTGAGGACGCGACCCACGGTGCCGGCCAGATCGAGATCGCCCGCGCGGCGGCGCAGGGCGTGGAGCACCAGCCGACGCACCCGCCGGTCGTCCATGAAATCAAGCGATTGCACCGCCACCACCGCCAGCCGATCGGCCAGCAGGCGGGCGTTGCGCTCGTCCTGCAGCCACGCGGCGATGCGCTCGGCCGGGTTCGCCGCGCGCAGGCGGCTGACCAGCGATTGCGTGTCGAGGAACTTGTCGCGGATGAACACCGCCAGGTTGTCGGCCAGCCGTGCCTTGTTGCGCGGCAGGATCGCCGTGTGGGGAATCGGCAGGCCCAGGGGCCGGCGGAACAGCGCCACCACGGCGAACCAGTCGGCCAGCGCGCCGATCATCGCCGCCTCGGCAAACGCCGCGAGCCAGGGCAGCCCCTCGCGGCGGGCGAAGACGAACAGCACCGTGACGGCCACCAGCAGCCCGGTGGCGAGGAGCTTCATGCGGGCCAGCGCGGCCGCTTTTTCGGGAGATGCCATCTGCCCTGCCCCCTTTTAGTCGAGCCGCCGACGGAAGACCCAGTGGCCTTCGTCGGAGGCTTCCGGTGCGAAGGCGTAGCCGTCGCTGTTGAAATCCTTGAGCTGCTCGACCGCCTCGACGCCGTGGGTGATGGCGTGGCGAGCCATCAGGCCGCGGGCACGCTTGGCGTAGAAGCTGATGATCTTGTAGCGCCCGCCCTTCCAGTCTTCAAACGCCACGTTGAGGAGCCGCCCCTTGAGCTTGGCCGGCTTGACCGACTTGAAGTATTCCTCGGAGGCCAGATTGACCAGCACCGGCTCGCGGCCGGCGTCGGCCTCGGCGGCCAGCAGGCGGTTGAGGGCGTCGGTCTGGGTCATGCCCCAGAAGGCGTACAGATCCTTGCCACGGGGGTTCTTGAAGCGGGTGCCCATCTCGAGGCGGTAGGCCTGCATCAGATCCAGGGGACGCAGCAGACCGTACAAGCCGGAGAGGATGCGCAGGTGGCGCTGGGCGTAATCGAGCTGGGCCTCGGTGAGGGTGCGGGCGTCGAGGCCGTCGTACACGTCGCCATTGAAGGCGAGCACCGCCGGGCGGGCGTTGTCGGCCGAGAACGGGCGCGACCACTCGGCGTAGCGGGCCACGTTGAGGGCGGCGAGCTGATCCGACAGGCTCATCAACTCGGCCACCTGGGCGTGGGAAAGCTCGCGCAGGCCGGCGATCAGCTCGGCGGCGGCGTCGAGGTAATCGGGCTGGGTGTGACGGGGCGTGGCGAGGGGCGACTCGTAATCGAGGGCCTTGGCGGGGGACAACACGAAAATCATGATGCAGGCGCAACCAGTTGAATTCAGGGAAGAGGTTCGAGGTGGGTCGTCACCTCGGTGCCGGGCAACACCCCGGCAAGGGCGGATTCTATTTCGTCCAGCAGCGAATGGCCTTCGCGCACCGTCCATTCGCCCGGCACCAGCACCGTGAGCTGCACGAAGGCCGACACGCCGGCCCGCCGGGTGCGCAGATTGCGGTAGCTCACGCCGCGGGCGCGAAAGCCTTCGAGCACGGCCTCGGCGCGGGCCAGCGCTTCGGGTTCGAGGCTGCGGTCCATCAGCCCATCGACGGATTCGCGCACCAGCCGCACGGCCTCGCGGGTGATGTTGAGGCCCACCGCAATGGCGATCAGCGGGTCGAGGATCAGCCAGCCAGTTAAGGCTACCAGCCCCACGCCGGCGATCACGCCGACGGAGGTCCACACGTCGGTCATCAGGTGGCGCGAATCGGCCTTGAGGGCGATGGAGTTGAAGCGCTCGCCGGCCCGCCCGAGCACCCGGGCGACCACCAGATTGACCGCCGTCGCCACCGCCGACCACGCCAGGCCCCAGCCCGGCGATTCGATGTCCTTGGGCTGGATCAGCCTTTCAGCGCCGGCCCAGATGATGCCGACCGAGGCGCCGAGGATCAGGATGCCCTCGAAGCCGCTGGAAAAGTACTCGGCCTTGCCATGGCCGAAAGGGTGCCGCCGATCCGCCGGCGCCCGGGTGACGATGATCATCCACAGCGCAAACGACGCGCCGGCCAGATTGACGAAGGATTCCAGCGCATCCGACAGCAGCCCGACCGAACCGGTGATCCACCACGCAAAGGCCTTGAAGGCGATGGTCGAGATGGCCGCCGCGATCGACAGCCACGCGAAGTGGTGGCGGTCCATGCCGGTGCTGCCGGTCATCGGTCAGCCGCGCTCCACGTCGGTCACGCCCTTCACTTCGCGGATCAGGGTGAGCGCCCGCTGGATCTGCTGCACGCCCTGCACTTCGAGGGTGAAGCGCATCCGCGCCGAGCCCTTGCGGCTGAGGGTGTTCACGGCGATCACGTTGAGCTTCTCCTTCGAGAGCACCTCGGAGATGTCGCGCAGGAGGCCCTGACGGTCCATCGCGTGAACAAGGATATCCACCGGGAACACGGCGTCCTTGGCGGCGCCGGCGCGGCCGGTGCCGCCCCACTCGGCGCTCACCAGACGCTCCGGATGGCGCTTGACGAGGGACTGGAAGTCGCGGCATTCGACCCGGTGGATCGACACGCCGCGGCCACGGGTGACGTAACCCTGGATCGCGTCCGGCGGCGCCGGCTTGCAGCAGCGGCCCAGCGACGTCATCAGCTTGCCGACGCCAACGATGAGGATGGTGTCGCCTGCGTCGCCCGCGTGACTCTTGCCGATGACGACCTCGGGTTCTTCGGCGGCGGTTTCGTCCGCATCGACGCCGCGCAGGGCAGTCTGGATCGCCCGCGGGCCCACCTCGCCCCGCCCGGCGGCGATGAACAGCGCCTCGGCGTTCTTGAAGCCCAGGCGCGTGGCGAGTTCATCAATGTTGGCCTGGCCGTGGCCCTCGCGCTGGATTTCCTTGACCAGCACGCTGCGCCCGCGGACCAGCATCTCCTCTTCTTCGAGGGCGCTGAAGTACTGCTTGATCTTCTGCTTGGCCCGGGGCGTGGCCACGTAGCCCTGCTGGGGATTGAGCCAGTCGCGGGACGGCCCGCCTTCCTTGGTGGACATGATCTCCACCGTCTGGCCGTTTTCGAGGGGCGTGTTGAGGGTGACCAACTGGCCATTGACCTTGGCGCCCCGGCAGCGGTGGCCCAGATCGGTGTGCACCCGGTAGGCGAAGTCGATGGGCGTGGCGCCGCGGGGCATGTCGATCACGCGGCCCTGGGGCGTCAGCACGTAGATCGTGTCGTCCAGCGAGGCGCGCTTGAACTGCTCGACCCAGTCGGCCGCGTCGGTCACCTCGTCGCGCCACGACAGCAGGCTGCGCAGCAGCGCGATCTTCTCGTCGTAGTCGGCGTTGGTGGCGTTGCCGCTGCCTTCCTTGTAGCGCCAGTGGGCCGCCACGCCCAGCTCAGCGTGGTTGTGCATGCCGTGGGTGCGGATCTGCACCTCGAGCGCGCGGCCGTCGGCGGCATACACCGCGGTATGCAGCGACTGGTAGTTGTTGCCCTTGGGCATCGAGATGTAGTCGTCGAACTCCTTGGGGATCGGCGTCCAGATCTGATGCACGATGCCCAGCACCGCGTAGCAGTCCTTCACCTCGTCCACCAGCACGCGTAGGGCGCGCACGTCGAAGATCTGCGAGAAATCCAGCCGCTTGGCGCGCATCTTGTTGTAGATGCTGTAGATGTGCTTGGGCCGGCCATAGACGTCGGCCTTGATGCCGATGGCGGCGATCTCGTTCTTGAGGCGCGCCACCGAATCGACGATGAACTGCTCGCGCTCCACCCGCCGCTCGTCGAGCATCTTGGCGATACGCTTGTAGGTTTCGGGCTCGAGGAAGCGGAAGGACAGATCCTCCAGCTCCCACTTGAGCTGCCAGATGCCCAGCCGGTTGGCCAGCGGCGCGTAGATGTCGAGGCTCTCGCGGGCGATGGATTCGCGGATCACGCCCGGGTGATCGGTGAAGTAGCGCAGGGTTTGCGTGCGCGACGCCACCCGGAGCAGCACCACGCGGATGTCCTCGACCATCGCCAGCAGCATCTTGCGCAGCACCTCGCTCTGGGCGCGGATCTCCGGCGCACTGGTGGAGGTGTTCATGCGGGTGATGACACGCAGGCCGTTGAGACGGCGCAGGCCATCCACCAGCCGCGCGACGGTATCGCCAAACCGCAGCGTGATCTCGTCGGTGGGATGGAGCAGCACGTCGCCCACCGCAAAGCACAGCGCGGCGATCCGCGCGTCGGCGTCGAGGCGCAGGGACGCCACGATGAGCGCCGTGCCGAGGGCGTGGGGCCACACGGGTTCGCGGGTGCCAAGGCTGCGATCGGCATACAGTGCCTGGGCCCACTCGTGGGCGTCGGCAACCCGGCGGACGTCTTCGGGAAGCAATCCTTCGCTCAGCAGCGCGAGGGCGGAGGATGGGGATGCGGACTGGGAAATCGAATGCGTAACGGCGACCATGCCGACATTATCCTATAGGCTGCCGTTGCAGCGTTTGATCTTGATCGTACCGGCGGTGACGGGCGGCACGCCCGTCCCGCCGAAAGCCAGCCCTTCGACCAGCGATTTCCCCCGATGTTCTCAGCCTTCCGAAAATGGCGCCGCCGCCGCGCCGCCAGCCGCATGCAGGTTCCGCCCGAGCAGTGGCACCGCGTCGAAGCCCGCCTGCCCTTCCTCGCCTACCTGCCGCCCGACGAGCGCCCCCGGCTGCGCCAGATGGCGCTTGAGTTTCTAACCGAAAAGGAAGTCCACGGCGCCGAGGGCCTCGTCGTCACCGACGACATGCTCCTCTCCATCGCCCTGCAGGCCTGCCTGCCGGTGCTGCACATCGGCCTCGACGCCTACGTCGGCTGGGTCGGGATCGTGGTGTATCCGGGCGATTTCGTGATCCCCCGCAGCATCGTCGACGAAGACGGCGTGGTGCACGAATACGACGACGAAGTGCTGGGCGAAGCCTGGGAAGGCGGGCCGGTGATCCTTTCGTGGTCCGAAGATACGGGCGCCATCGACGGCATCAACGTGGTGATCCACGAATTCGCCCACAAGCTCGACATGGGCAACGGCGAGGTGGACGGTTTCCCTGCCCTGCCCCCCGACATGAGCCCCGAAGCCTGGGCTGCGGCCTTCCAGCCGGCCTACGACGACTTCTGCCAGCGGGTGGACGACGGCGAGGACACCGCCCTCGACCCCTACGGCGCCGATCATCCTTCGGAGTTCTTCGCCGTGATGAGCGAGGCCTTCTTCGAGACGCCGGGCCTGCTCCGCCACGAATATCCGGACGTCTACGCCCAGCTTTCCCGTTATTACCGCCAGGAGCCAGCGACCCGCGAAAGGCAGCCCGGATCAGGTGAATAGCATTGCCGAAACAATTCTTTGCTAGTTGGCCGGGCGCTGTCTAAAGTGACTAGGCCGCTGTGGCATTTCCGACAATGTGGAGAGTGATTCATGGCCATTACGTGGATTCTGGTAGCCAACGCAAGCCTCGCCCGACTGTATGCAAACTTCGGTCCCAAGCAGGGACTCAAGCTCGTAAAGGAACTCGTCCATCCCGAAAGCCGCATGAAAAATGCCGAACTGTCGTCCGATCGCGCCGGCCAGATGCAGGCCAGCGGCAGCGGCCACGGCGCCCGGGAACAGCAGACCCCACCCAAGCTCAACGCCGCCAAGCAGTTTGCCCAGGCCCTGGCCAAGGAGCTCTACCTCGGCCGCAGCCGCAACGAATTCGCCCGCGCGATCCTCGTCGCGCCGCCGTCGTTCATGGGCATGATCAACGCCAATCTCGATGGCCCCACCGCCCAGATGGTCACCGACCGCCTCGAGAAGGATTACACCAAAACCTCCGAACCCGACCTGCGTGGTCACCTCGGCAACTGCATGCTCGTTTGACCTCCCCGCGTGCTCCCTCTGGCTCCGGTGGCGTGACGCACCCCGGAACGCGCTTTTCAGCCTGAGGGAAACACCGCGCTTTCAGGCGGATGTGATACCCGTCGCATCCGCCTGTTCTTTGCCCCAAACCCACCCGTAATCCGTGAGGAAGTGCCGCAGTCATTGTCTGCAGCACACCTATTCTCGCCGCCATCCCATCCAGTTTGGTGTGCATCATGAGAAAGAACCTCCTCGCCGGCCTCGCCGTCACCTGTGCCCTCGCCGCCCCGTTTTCCGCTTCCGCCGCCAGCGTGACGATCGACGGCAACTTCACCGACTGGGGCATCACCAACAACGGCACCACCGCCGGCTGGACGCCCAAGACCGGCATCAACTACGCCGTCGAAGACCAGAGCGACGCCATGAGCGGCTTCCTTAGCCCCGGCTGGGGCGGCCAGGCGTACGACGCCGAAGCCATCTACGTCACCTGGCAGACCAAGGCCGACGGCAAGACCTACCTCGACGTGGGCGTCGTCACTGGTCACGACCCCAACACCGCCACCACCAGCAACAGCTACGGTCGTGGCGACATCGCCATCGACTTCGGCAAGAACGGCAGCTGGGATTTCGGCATCCTCACCGCCAACCGCAGCGCCACCCTGCTGCGCGGCGATGTGGTCGCCACCACCAACGCAAACTGGTCCACCGGCCTGTGGAGCTCGCCCGGCGTGCTTGCGCCTGAAGCCTCGCCCTACGTGACCAAGGTGGCCAGCGGCACCGACGTGGGCAACGCCAGCGTCGCGATCTCGAATGCCTTCACCAACATGGGCATCCTGGGTGGCAACCACTGGTTCTATGAAGTGGAGATTCCGGTGGATGCCTTTGGCAGCCACTGGCAGGGCATGAACCCGTCGGAAGCGTTCAGCATCCAGTGGACGATGCTGTGCGCCAACGACATCGTGGCCCTCAACGTGGCCGCCTCGACGGTTCCCGAACCCGCGATTCCTGCCCTGGTGCTGGCCGGCCTCGCCGCAGCCGGCCTCGCCCGGCGCCGCCACAACGCATAAAAACAACGCTTGAAGGATTTGAAGCCGGCAGCCGCCGGCTTTTTTTACGCCAGCGGCCAGGCAGCCAGCTGCACGTAGGCCGGGCCTTCCGGCGAGAGAGTCGACGCCACCAGCACAAAACCGGCCACCGGCCAGTCGATGGGCGCGAAGTCCGGCAGCGCGGCAGACGGGTGGGCCTTGCGCAACAGGGTGAGATGGGGAACGAAGGCCGCCTCGCCCGCGTGGGCAAATCCGGCACCGGCCAGCGCCTCGCGCACGTCGGCCACCAGCCGAAGGAGCTGCGGCGGCTTGCAGGAACAGCCGCCCCACACGATATGGTTGTGAGCCCAGTAGCCGAGGCGGTCGATGCGCAGCGGAAACGCCTCGCCCCGCACCGCCGCCATCGCCGCACACAACGCGGCAAGGCGACTTTCGGCCACGTCGCCGAGGAAAGCCAAAGTCAGGTGCAGGGTGTCGCGGCGCATCTGGCGACCACCGCAGGTTTTGTGGGCCGCCCCGGCGAGACCGGACAGGCGCCCCGCCACGTCATCCCCCGGCCACAGGGCCAGAAAGACGCGGCGCGTGGCTTCAGCCATCCACTCGGGCGAGCAGCGCCACCGCCTGGGACGCGATGCCCTCGCCCCGGCCGGTGAAGCCGAGCTTCTCGGTGGTCTTGCCCTTCACGTTGATCGCCGCCGGATCGACGCCCAGATCAGCGGCGATGTTGGCGATCATCGCCGGCACATGGGGCAGGATCTTCGGTGCCCGGGCGATCACGGTGGCGTCCACGTTCACTGTCTGCCAGCCGGCGGCGCGGGCCGCGGCCGCCGCCTCGCGCAGCAGCACGCGGGAATCGGCGCCCTCAAAACGCGGGTCGGTGTCGGGGAAATGCCGGCCGATGTCGCCGAGGCCAGCAGCGCCGAGGATGGCGTCGGTGATGGTGTGCAGCAGCACGTCGGCGTCGGAATGGCCAAGCAGGCCGCGGGCGTAGGGAATCGTCACGCCGCCGATGATCAGCGGACGGCCGGGAACCAGGGCGTGGACATCAAAGCCCTGCCCGATGCGAAACGGAACATTCATTCTTTGCCCTCGCGGTGCTGGAGGATCCACTCGGCCAGATGGAGGTCGAGGGGATAGGTGACTTTGAGATTGGTCGGATCGCCCCGCACGAGGCGCGGGCGCAGGCCCATGGCCTCGATGGCGCTGGCCTCGTCGGTCACGTGGCGGGCGCTCTCGAGAGCGCGCTTGAGCATCACGTAACGGAACATCTGGGGCGTCTGGGCCTGCCACAGGCCGTCCCGCGCGACGGTGTCGGCGATGCGGTGGGTGCTGTCCTCGCGCTTCAGGGTGTCGGCCACCGGCACCGCCAGGATGCCGCCCACCTCGTCGTGGATGAGCTCATGCACCAGGGTTTCGATGTGCCAGGGCGCGAGGCACGGGCGGGCGGCGTCGTGCACCAGGATCCAGTCGGATTCGGCGGTGTGTTCGGCGATCGCCCGGAGGCCATTGAGCACGCTCTCGGCCCGGGACACGCCGCCGCAGAACAGCGGCACCAGGCGATCGCCGAACGGACGCCAGTCGTGGCGGTCCCATTCCTGGTCACCCACCGACAGCACCACATAAACCCGGTCGATCACCGGCGAGGCGCACAGCACGCCGAGGGTGTGACGAATCAGGGGTTCGCCGAGCAGGGGAAGATACTGTTTGGGGTGTTCGCTCTTCATCCGGCTGCCGCTTCCGGCGGCGGGCACGATGGCGAAACAACGGCTGGTCTGGGTTCGCATCGCGGCATTTTAACCTCAACTGCCGACCCGACCGCCCGGCCGGGGCCGGCAGCGCCGGAAAACCGCATCAGAGCTTGATTCCGGGCTTAAGCTCGGGCCATTACTGCCGCAAAATGAAACATCGCCCCCGCCGAGGTCGCCATGCTGTTCTCCCTGCCGTTTGAACCGCGCCAGCTCGAAGCCCTCGCCCTCGCCACCGCAATCGGCCTCTTGATGGGTCTCGAGCGCGAACGCCGACCCGCAGCCCGCGCGGGCGTGCGCACCTTCGGCCTTACTGGCCTGCTCGGCGCCCTGTCGGCGCTGCTGGCCGAACTGCTGACCACGCCGGCCTTCATCGTCGCCGGCTTCGTGCTGGTGGCGGTGATGATCATCTCCGCCAACCTCCGCCAGGCCGAGCCCGACGACGATCCCGGCACCACCTCGGTGATCGCGCTGCTGGTGTGCTACAGCCTGGGCGCGATGGTGTGGCTGGGCCACGGGCGGCTGGCGGTGATGGCTGCGGTGGGCTCGACGATGCTGCTCTATTACAAGTCGGAACTGCGCGGCGTCGCGGCCCGGCTCACCGCCCAGGACTGGCGCTCGATCCTGCAGTTTTCGGTGCTGTCGCTGATCGTGCTGCCCATCCTGCCCAACCAGGGTTTCGGCCCCTACGAGGCGATCAACCCCCATCAGGTCTGGTTGATGGTGGTGCTGATCGCCGGGGTCAGCCTGGCCGGCTATGCGGCGCTGCGCTTCGTGGGCGCCCGCTACGGCGCGCCGCTGCTGGGGCTGCTGGGCGGGCTGGTGTCGAGCACCGCCACCACGATGGTGTTCGCCCGCCACGCCCGGGAGAACCCGGCAATGGCCCCCACTGCAACGCTGGTGATCCTCCTCGCCAACCTCATCATGGTGGTGCGCATCCTCGGCATCGCCTGGGCCTTGTCCCAATCTGTGGTGCCGCTGCTCGCCGTGGGCTGCGGCCTGGCGGTTCTGATCGGAGGGGTGGTGATTGCGTTCAACTGGCGCCAGCTGGCCGGTCAGGGCGCGCTGCCGGTGCCGGAAACCCGCAACCCGACCGAACTCCGCGCCGCCCTCGGTTTCGGGCTGCTCTACGCCGGCGTGCTGCTGTGCGCCGCCTGGCTGTCGGACATCGCCGGGCGCGGCGGTCTTTACCTGCTGGCCTTCGTCTCCGGGCTCACCGACGTGGACGCCATCACCCTGTCCACCCTGCGCCTGCTGAGCGTGGGCAAGCTCGACGCTACCCCCGCCGCCGTGGCCATCCTTCTGGCGATGCTGGCCAATCTGGCGTTCAAGTCGACCCTCGCCTTCACCCTTGGCGGCAGCATCCTTGGCCGGCGCGTCGTGGGCGGGATGCTGGCCGTGGGCGCCGGAATCGCCGGTGGCATCGCATGGTTGGCGCACACCTCCCTATAATGGGATCAAGCTTCGCTCCAGCATTCAAGGCAAGAGGAAATCATGGCTCAAGCGTCACAGCGTCTGCCGGCCGTCGCCGGACTGTTCTACCCGGCCGACCCCCACAGTCTTCACGCCCAGATTTCGGGCTACCTGGCCAGCGCGATGCCCGCCGAAGTCGTGCATTCGCCCAAGGCCATCATCGTGCCCCACGCGGGCTACATCTACTCCGGCGCGGTGGCCGCCAGCGCCTATGCCGAGCTCGTCCTGCGCCGCGACGTGATCCGCCGGGTGCTGATCCTCTGCCCCACTCACCGGGTCGCGGTGCGCGGGATGGCCGTCCCCGCCGCCCAATCCTTCGTCACGCCTCTGGGCGCGGTGGCCGTCGACCGCGCCGCCTGGCTCGCCGCCCGCGAGCTGCCCGGCGTGCTGGTGGATGACCGCCCCCACGCCGAAGAGCACGCCATCGAAGTCCAGCTGCCCTTCCTGCAATCCACCCTCGATCACTTCGAGATCCTGCCTATCGCCGTCGGCCAGGTGGACCCGAACCTCGTCGCGCGGCTGCTCGAAACCCTGTGGGGCGGGCCCGAGACGCTGATCGTCATCAGCTCCGATCTGTCTCACTACCACCCCTACCGCCAGGCCCAGTGGCGCGACAAGGCCACCATCGCGATGATCGCCCAGCTCGACCCGCACCTGGACGGCGAGCAGGCCTGTGGCGCCGGTGCCATCAACGGGCTGCTGATCGCCGCCCAACGCCATCATCTCGCGCCCCACCTGCTTGATCTGCGCAACTCCGGCGACACCGCCGGCGACCGCGACCGGGTGGTCGGCTACGCCTCCCTCGCCTTTGCCGAAGACCGCAACCATGCCCAGCACTGACAACCCCCTCGGCCGCGTCCTCCTCAGCCAGGCCCGCAAGGCCATCGCCGACGCCCTCGGCCTACCTGCCCCGGCAACCTTCGACGATCCGCAGCTGGCCCAGCGCGGCGCCACCTTCGTCACCCTCACCATCGATGGCGAACTCCGCGGCTGCATCGGCAGCCTCAACGCCCACCGGGCGCTGGGTGTCGATGTGGTCGAGAACGCCCGCGCCGCGGCCTTCTCCGACCCGCGCTTCCCGCCCCTGTCGGCCGACGAATTCGGCAAGGTGCGTGTCGAGGTATCGCTCCTCAGCGCACCTGAGTTCCTCGAATTCCGCGACGAAGCCGACGCCCTCGCCCAGATCCGCCCGGGCGTCGATGGCGTGATCTTCTTCAACGGCTGCCAGAAGGCCACCTTCCTGCCCCAGGTGTGGGATCAGCTGCCCGACAAGGCCAGCTTCATGGCCGCCCTTAAGCAGAAGGCCCGGCTGCCCGTGGATTTCTGGGGGCCCAACGTGATGATCGCGGTGTATCAGGTCCAGAAGTGGTACGAGCCGCCACCCAGCCGGGAGTGAGATCATGACCGACCATCCCGCCCGCTACTGGCATCCGCTGCCCGACGGCCGCCTCCAGTGCGACCTGTGCCCGCGGGATTGCCGGCTCCACGAAGGCCAGCGCGGCGCCTGCTTCGTGCGCCAGATGGTCGATGGAAAAATGGTGCTCACCACCTACGGGCGCAGCTCCGGCTTCTGCATCGACCCCATCGAGAAGAAGCCCCTCAACCACTTCTACCCGGGCAGCAGTGTGCTGTCCTTCGGCACCGCCGGCTGCAACCTGGCCTGCAAGTTCTGCCAGAACTGGGACATCTCCAAGAGCCGCGACATGGACCGGCTGATGGACTCCGCCGGCCCGGCCGACATCGCCGCCGCGGCCGCCCGCCACCACTGCCGCAGCGTGGCCTACACCTACAACGACCCGGTGATCTTCGCCGAGTACGCCATCGACACCGCCGTGGCCTGCCATGAAAAAGGCATCGCCAACGTGGCGGTCACCGCCGGCTACATCCATCCGGACGCCCGGCGCGACTTCTTCGCGGTGATGGACGCCGCCAACGTGGACCTCAAAGCCTTCACCGACGACTTCTATGTTCACCAGTGCGGCGCGCACCTCACGCCGGTGCTCGACACCCTCGCCTGGCTCCACCACGACACCGACGTGTGGGTCGAGATCACCACGCTCTTGATCCCCGGCCTCAACGATTCCGACGCCGAGCTCACCCAGCTCAGCCAGTGGATCGCCACCGAACTGGGCCCCGACGTGCCGCTCCACTTCACCGCCTTCCACCCGGACTACAAGCTCGACCAGATCCCCGCCACGCCACCCGCCACCCTCACCCGCGCCCGGCGCATCGCCCGGGACGCCGGCCTGCGTTACGTCTACACCGGCAACGTGCACGACCCCGACGGCAGCTCAACCTACTGCCCCGGCTGCGGCCAGGTGGTCATCGAGCGCGACTGGTACGCCATCGGCGCTTACCGGCTCGACGCCCACGGCGCGTGTGCGGCCTGCGGCACGCCGGTCGCCGGGCGCTTTGCCGAATTCCGCGGGGCTTTCGGGCCGCGCCGTGTACCAGTGCACATCCACGCCCAGAACGGGTGACGCATTCCCTTGTCCACCGGCAAGGGCCCATGCGATCGTCCCGCCCATGATGAAACTGCGCCACACCGAACTCAGCATCCCGGCCGGCCCCGTCTGGCTGGAAGCGCTCCAGGCCCACGCGCCGGACAGCGCCGGGCTGATCGTCATCGCCCAGACCGCCGTGGGCAACCACCGGGAATCCCGCGAGGCCCACTTCGCCCAGCGCCTGCAGGACGCCGGTTTCTCGACGCTGATCTTCGACCTGCTCACCCGCTACGAAGAAAACCGCGACCCGGACACCCGCTACAACACGCCGCTCCTCGGCCAGCGCATCAACGCCCTGTTTGAATGGCTGCGCCACCAGCCGCCGCTTGTCGAACTGCCGATCGGCCTAGTGGCCAGCGGCACCGGCAGCGCCGCCGCCATCCGCGCCATCGCCCGCGAGCCCGAGATGATCGGCGCCTTCGTGTGCCGCGGCGGACGGCCGGGCCTCGCCGGCATCACGCCGCTACGCCAGGTCGCCTGCCCGACCCTGATGATCGTCGGCAGCCACGACGAGAACCTGCCCAACGTGCGCCAGGCCTTCGACCTGATCGGCGGCCGCAAGACGTGGCGCTCGATTGCCGGCACCGACGAATTCTTCCGCGAACCCGGCGCCCTCGACGCCGCAGCCACCCTGGCCATCGAGTGGTTCCGCGCCCATCTCGAACGCAAACCGGCCCAGCAGGGCGCAGCCTGAAGCCGCCGGACGCGTTACTTTTAAAACTAAATTTGTTTTATTTGAAACAGACGATTTAAAGGCTGCGGCTCATCGTCCGGTGGGGCAAGCCGGCTTCTTCGTATTCCTCGCCTTCGGGCACGAAGCCGAAGCGCGCGTAAAAGCCCAGCGCGTGGGTCTGGGCGTTGAGCACCACCCGCGCCATGCCACGACGCTTCGCCTCGTCGATCAGCGCCTGCAGCAGCAGCGCGCCCACACCCCGACCGCGCCAGCCGGCCAGCACCGCCATCCGCCCGATGTGGCCATCGGGCAGCAGCCGGCCGGTGCCGACGGCTTCGTCGCCCGCCAGCGCCACCGCGTGGCACGACAGCGGGTCGAACTCGTCCAGCTCCAGCTCGACCGGCACCTTCTGTTCATCCACGAAGACCGTGAAGCGGATCGGCGAAGCCTGGGCCGACAGCTCGCCCCAGCTGCCCAGCCGGACCGCCAGCGCCGCGCTCACGCGAGGATCTCCACGGGCGTGCCGGCCGGCACCAGATCGAACAGCTCGGCCACCTCGCGGTTGCGCATACGCACGCAGCCGATCGAAAGCGGCACACCCATCGGTTCGGTATCCGGCGTGCCGTGGATGTAGATGTAACGGCGCATGGTGTCCACGTCGCCCAGGCGGTTCACGCCCGGCTCCTTGCCCGACAGCCACAGGATGCGGGTGAGGATCCAGTCCCGCTCGGGCATCTGCGCGCCCACCTCGGGCGTCCACACCTCGCCGGTCGGGCGGCGCCCGCGGAAGGCCGCACCGATGGGCTGACCGGCACCGATCTTCGCACGCACCACGTGCCGCCCACGGGGCGTGCGGTGGCTGCCCGTCTGCTCGCCCGGGCCGTTCTTCGCGGTGGAGACCAGATAGCGGCGGACGCAGGCGCCGTCATCGCCGATGAGGTCGAGGGTCTGGGTGGGGATGTGGATTCGGATCAGCACGAGGGGGTCGCTCCCGCCGGCCGCTTGCGTCGGGCGGCAAAAAAACCGGACAAAAGTCCGCCGCAGGTGTCGGCAAGCACGCCTCCGGCCACCTCGGCGTGATGGTTTAGGCGTGTCTCACCGAAAAGATCGATTACGCTACCAGCGACACCCGTTTTGGGGTCGCTGGCGCCAAAGACCACCCGGGCGATCCGCGCATGCATAATCGCCCCTGCACACATGACACATGGTTCAAGGGTGACGTAAAGTGTGCAGCCCGGCATGCGATAGTTCGCCAGTGTCGCGGCTGCGTCGCGCAGGGCCATCACTTCCGCATGGGCCGTCGGGTCGTGCCGTCCGATCGGCTGGTTGAAACCTCGGCCGACGATCTGTCCGTCGGGCGCAACGATCACGGCGCCGACCGGCACTTCGCCGCAGCGGCCAGCCTCCTCGGCAAGATCGAGGGCAAGGCGCATGAATTGGGCGTCCACTTCGGGACATGTAGGAGTCATGGTAAGGCTGAAACCGGCTCTCGGATCAAAAAAGACAGATTTTAAAGCACCAACGTGGAAACGCCCGCCCTGACAGCGATGACGGTAATCCCCACTGGAAAGGTCCCATGATTTCCGACCCAGGCCGCGAACCGATGCTCGACTCGCCCGCCACGCAAACCGTCACCTCGCCATCGGCCAGCCAGGCCGGCGGCGCGCTGCTGCGCGCCCATCCGGCCGCGCTGGCGGCACTCTACGCGGTGGCCGCCACGGTGCTGATGACCATGGCAGAGCAGCTCCTCCCTGCCAGCCTGTCGTGCTACGCAAGCGGTTTCCTGATCGGGCTCACCGCCATCCTGTTGTTCGTCCTGCGCTCCCCCGCCCGGGCCACCCCTGCCCCCGCAGTCATCCAGCCGCTGGTCGCCACTGCACCGCCCCCCGCTACCGAATTCGGTGCCGGCCCCCTTCCTGCCGATCCCGACCCGCTGTTCCGCGAAGCGCTGAAGGACGTCCGGCACGTGCTCTACCGCTTCAACCCCACCCACGAGTGCTACGACTACATCTCGGACTGCGCCGAGAGCTGGCTTGGCACGCCGATCGACGCACTGTGCGCGCCGGGCGGCTGGCATCACTTCGCCCGCCGCGTACTCACCGATGACCTGGGCCGCGTCTGGGCGCAGATCGGCGACGCGCTCAAGACGCCGGGCACCGAGCCGGTCGGCATCACCGTCGAATACCGCCTCGAGACCGCCGCGGGCGAAGCCCTGTGGGTGCGCGACGCGATGACCCTGCTGCGCAAACCCGACGGCAGCCTCCGGGCCATCGTCGGCAACGCCACCGACCACACCGCCGAACGCGCCACCCACGAATACCTGCAGGTCACCCTGCGCAGCATTGGCGAGGCGGTGATCGCCACCGATCCGCAGAACCGCGTCACCCTCATGAACCCGGTGGCCGAGGCGCTCACCGGCTGGAGCGAGGACGAAGCCCGGGGCCAGCGCCTCGACACGATCTTCCGCATCGAGGACGACGCCGACGGCCACACCCGGCTCATCAATCGCCGCGGAGAAAGCCGGCCGATCGCCCACAGCAGCGCGCCGATCCGCGTCACGCCCCACGACACCGCCGACGCCAGCCTGGGCGAGGTGCTGGTGATCCGCGACCAGGCCGCCGAACACGCAGCCCACCAGGCCGTTGTCGAGCAGCAGGCCCGCTACCGGGCGCTGGTCGAGAACGCGCCGGTGGGCATCTTCCACTACGGCAGCGACCTGCAGATCAGCTACTGCAACAACCGGCTGGCCGAAATCCTGCACTCCTCGCCCGAGCAGCTGCAGGGCGTCGATCTCCACTCCCTCGGCGACGAAGCCATCCTGTCGATCCTCCAGCGCGCCCTTACCGGCCAGCGCGGTGCCTACGACGGCCCCTTCGTCACCCCGCTGTCCACCGACGTCCATATCCTGTCGATCCGGGTCGCGCCCGAGTTCGACGCCAGCGGCGAAGTGATCTTCGGCGGCGTGGGCATCGTCGAGGACCGCACCGCCTACCTCGAAGCCGAGGAGCAACTGCGCGACACCAAGGAGCGCTACGTCCTCGCCCAGCGCGGCACCAACGAAGGCCTGTGGGACTGGGACCCGAACACCCGCCACCTGTACCTGTCGTCGCGCCTGCTGTCGCTGCTGGGCCTCAAGAGCGACACCCTTCGCACCACCGGCGAGGAATGGCTCAAGCTGATCCACCCGGACGACCGCGCCCGCTACCGGGCCGACGTGGTCGCCCACCTGCGCGGCGAGACCGACCACTTCGAATCCGAATACCGGCTTGCCGACAAGGACGGCAAGTTCCACTGGGTGCTGGCCCGCGGTCTCGCCCACCGCAACCAGGAGGGCCGCGCGGTGCGCATCGTCGGCTCGATCGGCGACATCACCGCCCGCAAGCTCGCCGAGGAACAACTCAAGGCCGAGCGCGACTTCTCCCGCGGCCTGATCGACAGCCTGCCGGCACCCTTCTTCCTGTTCGACCAGCAGGGCCGGCTGGTGCTGTGGAACCGCTTCGTCTCCGAGCTCACCGGCCTGCCCGACACCGAACTCCAGAACGCCGAGGCCGAAACCCTGGTCATCCCCGAGCAGGAGCCGGTGATGGCCCACCGCATCGAATCCGCGCTGATCTCCGGCGAAGCCTCGGCCGAGGTCATGCTGCGCCGCGTCGACCGCGAGCCCGTGCCCTTCCTGGTGGTGGGCCGCCGGGTCATCCTCGACGGCAAGCCGCACATCGTCGGCGTCGGCACCGATCTCACCGAGCGCAAGTTCGCCGAGCGCGCCATCAAGCGCCTCAACACCGAACTCGAACGCCGGGTGGCCGAGCGCACATCGCAGCTCAGCGCCGCCCTCAACGAGCTCGAGAGCTTCAGCTATTCGGTGTCCCACGACTTGCGCGCGCCCCTGCGCGCCATCGAAGGCTACAGCGCCATTCTCGGCTCCGACTATGGCGACAAGCTCGACGAGGAAGCGAAGGAACTGCTCCGCCGCGTCCGCGCCGCCGTGCATCGCATGGGCCAGCTCATCGACGACCTGCTCACCCTGTCGCGGGTCAGCCGGAAGGAGCTCGAGCGCCGCCCGGTGGACCTCACCCAGCTCGCCCAGTCCATCTGCGAGGAGCTCCGCCAGCAGGAGCCGACCCGCGAGGTCCTCATCGACATCGCCCCCAACCTGCAGGTCGAGGGCGATCCGAGCCTGATGCGCACGGTGCTCGAAAACCTGCTGGGCAACGCCTGGAAGTTCACCGGCCGGGTCGACCACCCCGAGATCCGCTTCGAAGCCACGGTGCACGAGGGCGTCGACGCCTTCGTGGTGCGCGACAACGGCGCCGGCTTCGACATGCGCTACCGGGAGAACCTCTTCCGGCCGTTCCAGCGCCTGCATTCGGATCGGGAATTCCCCGGCACGGGGATCGGGCTCGCCACCGTCGCCCGCATCGTCCGCCGCCACGGTGGCGAGGTGTGGGCCGAAGGCGAAGTGGGCAACGGCGCGTCGCTCTACTTCAGCATCGGCCAGACGCCGCTGCTGGGGAGCAGCTGAACCCGCCGCCAGCGGGCCTTGGTTTCAGAGCAGGACCGGGCGATCCGGCAGTTCGTTGGGGTTGTCGGGCCGGGCCGGGAAAGGCCCCGCGAGCAGATCGCCCACGGCACGCACCGCTTCAACCGATCCCTCGCCAAAACGCCCGTCTCGAAAGGCCGCCTCCATCGTGCGGCACACGCCGTCCCAGGCGGCCTGGGGCACGCGCCGGGCAATGCCGCGGTCGGCGACGATCTCCACCTGGCGGTCCAGCCACTGCACATAGATCAGCACGCCGGTGTTCTCTTCGGTGTCCCACACCCGAAGGCGCGAGAACACCTCCACGGCCCGCTCCCGGGCCGTAGCGTCGCGCATAAGCTCAGGCAGATCCAGCCCCGCCTCGACGGCAAAGCGGATCTCGCCCCGGTGGCGCGCTTCGGAAGCCGCAACCGCCGCGTCGATGGCAGCCATCACATCCGGCGTAAACGTACGGCCGAGCACCCATGAGGGCGTGAAGAGATGACGAAGCACGCGTCCGATCCGCATCACCAGCCTCCCGACGCGCCGCCGCCGCCAAAACCGCCACCACCGCCCGACCAGCCGCCGCCACCTCCACGACCGCCAAATCCCCCGCCAAAACCACCGCCGATGGTCGGCCCGCCGCCGATACGCCCTGCACCGCCGCTACCGGCGACCAGCGAGAAGATAAACGCCAGGACCGCGCCCACCGCGCCCACCAGCAGCACGCTGGTCAGCGTCCAGGCGCCAACCCCGACGATCCCTGCCGCGATGGTCGAACCCAGCAGACGGCCAAAGATGGCCTTCAGCACGCTGCCAACGACCAGTGTGAAGATGATGCCGAACACCAGCGCTTCTTCCAGCCCCATCTGCTGGTCATCGGCACCGGCAGCGCTGGGCGCGGGCGCCGGCAGCGCCTCGCCGTTGATCCGGGCGACCAGCGCCGCAACGCCAGCCTCGATGCCGCCGGGGAAATCCCCGGCCTTGAAACGCGGCGCCACCACCTCGGCGACGATCCGCTTGGCGATGGCGTCGGGCACCGCGCCTTCCAGCCCGTAGCCGACCTCGACGCGCATCCGCCGGTCGTCCCGGGCGACGATGAAGAGCACGCCGTCGTCGACGCCCTTGCGCCCCAGCCGCCAGGCTTCCGCCACGCGCAGGGAATAGGACTCGATGGGTTCGGGTCGGGTCGTGGAAACGATGAGCACCGCCAGCTGGGCGCCCTTGTCCTTTTCCAGCTGGACAAGCTGCGACTCCAGCGCCTGCCGCCGGTCTTCGGGCAGCAGGCCGACGGTGTCGGTGACATGGGCGCTGAGCGCCGGAACCGGCTGCAGCTCCTGGGCAAAAGCCAGCCCGAAAAGCCCGAGCCACAGCCCCGCCAGCAGTCCGATCACGCGCGCCAGCGCCACGGCGGGATACGCCTTGCCGGGCTTACTGAGCCGGCTTGGCCGGAGCCGCCGGCGCGCCGAAATTGACCTTGGGCGCTTCGCTGATGGCGGCTTCGTTCTCCACCGAGAAGTTGGCCTTCGGCTTGGCGCCGACCACCATCGCGGTGAGGTTGTTGGGGAAGGTACGCACCGTCACGTTGTAATCCTGCACCGCCTTGATGTAGCGGTTGCGGGCCACGGTGATGCGGTTCTCGGTGCCTTCGAGCTGAGCCTGAAGGTCGCGGAAGTTCGCGTCGGCCTTGAGGTTGGGGTAGTTCTCGGTCACCACCAGCAGGCGCGACAGCGCACCGGAAAGGTCTCCCTGGGCCTTCTGGAACTTGGCCATGGCTTCCGGATCATTCACTAACTCCGGCGTCACCTTCATCCCCGCCACGTTGGCGCGGGCTTCGGTCACCTGGGTCAGCACTTCCTTTTCGTGGGAGGCGTAGCCCTGGACGACCTGCACGAGGTTCGGGATCAGATCGGCCCGACGCTTGTACTGGTTGAGCACCTCGGACCAGGACGCATTGACCTGTTCGTCGTTGATCTGGATCTGGTTGTAGCCGCAGCCTGACAGAAGCAGCAGCGAGAGGATCATCGACAGGAAAAGCTTGATACGCATGGTGTGTCCTCGTCAGGAAAAAGTGTCTGAAGCCAAAGCTCGATCAACCATTCTAGCGACTCGGGATAAACCCAAGGTACCGCCCATCCGACGCCATCAAATCTT
This sequence comes from Zoogloea sp. 1C4, assembly GCF_009469605.1. Lineage (GTDB taxonomy): Bacteria > Pseudomonadota > Gammaproteobacteria > Burkholderiales > Rhodocyclaceae > Zoogloea > Zoogloea oryzae. The sequence goes on from NZ_SSXU01000001.1 coordinate 99,680, forward strand.
GCAATCAGACTGCATCGGCCTTCAGACGTTTCATCGTTGCCCGGGCAAAACACAAGTCTTCCCACGCCTTGGCCTTGTCAGCCAGATTACGCAGCAGATAGGCCGGATGGTAAGTGACCACCACCGGAATGCCGCCGAACTCGAACAGCTTGCCCCGCGCTGCGGCGATCCGGACCTCCTGGTTGAGCAGCGCCTGGGCCGCCGGACGGCCGAGGGCGACGATCAGCCGCGGCTTGATCAACGCAATCTGGCGCTCGAGATACGGGAAGCACGCCGCAAGCTCGTCGGTCTCCGGCGTGCGGTTGTTGGGCGGACGGCACTTGACCGCGTTGCCGATGTACACGTCGTTGCCCCGTGCCAGGCCGATGCTCGCCAGCATGTTGTCGAGCAGCCGCCCGGCCTGGCCGACGAAGGGTTCGCCCCGCTCGTCCTCCTCGGCGCCCGGCCCCTCGCCCACGAAAAGCCAGTCCGCCTGCCGGTCGCCCACGCCGGGCACGGCCTGCTTGCGGCGTTTGCACAGGGCGCAGGCGTCGCACTCGCGGATGCGGGCCTCGAGATCATCCCAACCCAGCCCGGCGATGTCGCCAACCGGTGCCGGACGTCGCGCCGGCGCTTCGGCGGGCTCCGCATCAGGCGGAACAAAACGCGCCAGCGGCACCGGCCTGGATGCAGGAGCCGGCGCAGAAACGGGCGCGGCGACGACCGGCTCGGGCACGGGCGCGGATGGTTCGGGTTGCGCTTCCTCGACCGGCTCGGCGCCGCGCAGCCGCCACAGGGGCGCCAGCCCCATCTCCCGGAGGATCGCGTCACGGCGTCGGGTCACAGGGGCAGCCTCATCACCAGCGCGTCCTCGCGACCGCCCGCCGCCGGGTAGTAGCCCTTGCGGCGTCCGATGGTCTCGAAACCGGCCCGCGCGTACAGCGCCAGCGCCGCAGCGTTGGACGGGCGCACTTCAAGAAAAAGCTGGGTCGCGCCCGCCTCCCGGGCGGTGCTTGCCAGATGATCGAGGAGCCGCCGGCCAAGCCCGCCCCGCTGACGATCGGCCACGACGCTGATGTTGAGGATGTGGGCTTCATCGATCACCCGCATCAGCACCGCGTAGCCCACCGGCTCCGCGTCGTCGAACATCATCCAGCAGCTGTAACCGGCCGACATGGAATCGGAGAAATTGCCCTCCGACCAGGGGAACGGGTAAAGCACCCGGTCCTGGGCGGCGACCCAGTCCAGGTCGGATTCCTGCATCGGCACGAAGCGAAAATCGCCAACGGTCATGCCTTGCCACCGCGGGCGAGGCGCTCGGCCGTGGTCATCGCCACCTTGTCGCGCACGTAGAGCGGCGCAGCCAGCGCCGCGTCGATGGTCTCGCCACGGGCAAGACGCACCGCAGCCAGTCGGGCCACGCTCGAGGCGAGGGGCACCGGCGAGGCATCGAAGCCCGTCAGGCGCTCACCAACCGCCGGCACCAGGGTCTCGCCATAGGCCTTGAAGGCCGAGCCAAAACCGAACCATTCGCCTTCTGCCGGCAGCCGCACCTCACCCGGCGCCGCACAGGCCGGCGCCATGCGCTCAACCAGCTGGCCGTCGCGACGCTCGTAGGCGGCAAAGTAAACCTCGGACATCCGCGCATCCACGGCAACGAAGATTGCACCGGACTCGTCCGCGCACTGGCTCGCCAGCGCCTCCAGCGTGCCGATCGGGATCACCGGCTTGCCAGCGCCCATCGCCAGCCCCTGCACCACGCCGCAGGCCAGCCGCAGGCCTGTGAAGGCACCCGGGCCGGCGCCAAAGGCAATGGCGTCCAGATCGGCCAGCCGAGCGCCGGCATCGGCAAGAAGACCAAGGATTTCGGGGAGAAGGGTTTCGGAGTGGCCGGGGCGACCGGCAACCGACCGCTCGCTGATGCGTTCGCCGTCGAGCAGGGCGACGGAAGCGGTTTCGGTGGAGGTTTCGATGGCGAGGATTTTCATGGCCCGCGCATTCTACCGTTTCCGCGACGGCGAGCCGCGGCGGCGTTGCGCGATCTAAGCTCAGTCGCGCCGGCGCATCGGGCCGTAAACATCACGGCCGGCTTCATGTACATCGTGACGCAGCTGACGGCGCTCCTCGGACGACCAGCGCCGCGGATTGCGGCTGTCCTCGGCCTCGGGACGGCGCTGCTGGGCATCGGGGACGAGCCCCTGCGCATCGCGGATCTGCCCCTGCCGGTCGTAAGGGCCTGCGTAGGAACGCAACCACGCACCCGCCCGCTCGACACCCTCGGCCGACGCGGCGCTGCCAGCGCCCAGCCCGATGGCGCCTGCCACGAGAAGGCCGAGTGCACGCAGTGTCGACAATGTCTTCTGACGTTCCATGGGGCTGAATCCTAACCTGACCAATTGGATTCTGGCAGTCCCCTCCGAGAATGGAATCAACCTTTGTAAGAGGATGTTAGACCCCCTTCACGGCTTACGTTTGCTTACCCGCCCTCACCCGCCCGTCTGGCGGCCGGACGGGCGAGGCGCTAGGATTCGGGTCATGGAAAAAGAGAGCTATCGCATTCTGGTCGTCGATGACGACCTCCGCCTCCGGGATCTGCTGAAGCGCTACCTGAGCGAGCAGGGCTTTGCCGTCAAGACGGTGAGCGACGCCGCCCAGATGGATCGCGCGATCCTGCGCGAGCATTTCGACCTGATGGTCCTCGACCTGATGCTTCCTGGCGAGGATGGCCTGTCGATCTGCCGGCGCCTGCGGGGCACCAACAACCCGATCCCCATCGTGATGCTCACCGCCAAGGGCGACGACGTGGACCGCATCGTCGGCCTCGAGATGGGCGCCGACGATTACCTTCCAAAGCCCTTCAACCCCCGCGAGCTCGTCGCCCGCATCCACGCCGTGCTGCGTCGCCAGCCGCAAACCCCGCCGGGCGCCCCCGCCACCGAAGACGAAGACGTGCGCTTTGGCCAGATCGTCGTGCAGCTGGGCTCTCGCGTGCTTGTCCGCAACGGCGAGGAGACCCTCCTCACCACCGGCGAATTCGCGCTCCTCAAGGTGCTGCTCCAGCATCCGCGCCAGCCGCTCTCCCGCGACCGCCTGATGGAGCTCGCCCGTGGCCGCGAATACGACGTCTTCGACCGCTCCATCGACGTGCAGATCTCGCGCCTGCGCAAGCTGATCGAGGAAGACCCCGGCAAGCCCCGCTACATCCAGACGGTGTGGGGCTTCGGCTACGTCTTCGTTCCGGACGGCAACAAGCACACCGCCCAATAACGCCGATCCGTGTCGCCGCTTCACCCCCGCGCCCTCCTGCCCGGCTCGCTGCTGTGGCGAATATTCCTGCTGGTGACGGTGCTGATGCTCGCCTCGGTCACGGTGTGGTCGGTCATCTTCAGCCACTTCGACCAGCAAAACCGGGCGCGGCAGACGGCCCAGACCGTCGTCAGCATCATCAACCTCACCCGCACCGCGCTGCTCAACGCCGATCCCGCCCTGCGCAAGGATCTGCTGCTGGATCTGGCCACCCTCGAAGGCATCCGCATCTACCCGGCCGAGCCCCAGGACAAAATCACGCCGCTTGAAGACACCGCTGTATTGCGTCAGGTGATGACCGACGTGCGCCTGCAACTGGGTGCCGAAACCCGCTTTGCCTCGTCTTGGGAAGGCCTGCCCGGCTTCTGGGTGAGCTTCCGGATCGAAGCCGACGACCCGGCCGACCACGCGGATTTCTGGGTGATGCTGCCCGCCGAGCGGATCATCCGCCCCCACGCCCGCGAATGGATGTGGTGGGGCCTGGCCGCGCTCAGCCTGGCGATGCTCGGCGCCTACATGATCGTCTCGCGGCTCAACCGCCCGCTGCGCGCGATGGCCGCCGCTGCTCGCACCGTTGGCCGGGGCGAGATCCCGCCTCGGCTCTCAGAGAGCGGCCCCGCCGAAGTCGCCGATCTCGCCCATGCCTTCAACCAGATGTCCAACGACCTCCAGCAGCTCGACGCCGACCGGGCGCTGATCCTCGCCGGCGTCTCCCACGACCTGCGCACCCCCCTCGCCCGCCTGCGCCTGGGCGTCGAGATGTGCGGCGCCGATCCAACCGACGTGGACGCGATGGTCTCCGACATCGAGGACATGGACCGGATCATCGGCCAGTTCCTGGAGTTCTCCCGCATCGACGGCGGCGAAACCCTCGCTGCCGTCGATCTCGGCGAACTCGCCGACGAACTTGCCGGCGTGTATGCCCGGCGCGGCTTCCCGATCGACCTCCGGCGCAGCAGCGCCCCCCCTGCGCTGGCCCGGCCCCAGGCCCTGCGCCGGGCCGTCACCAACCTGATCGAGAACGCCCTCAACTACGCCGGCGGGCCACCCGAACTCGAAACCGGCGTGATCAACGGCCGACCGGTGCTCCACGTACTCGACCGCGGCCCGGGCATCCCGGCCTCGGAAACCGAGCGCGTCAAGCGCCCGTTCACGCGCCTGGAGGCCGCCCGCAGCAACACCAAGGGGTCAGGCCTCGGGCTCGCCATCGTTGACCGCATCATCCGCGGGCAATTTGGCGAATTCCAGCTGGCATCCCGCCCCGGCGGCGGGCTGGATGCCCTCATCCTGCTCCAGGCCGCGCCCAAGGACCCGAGTTAAAGCTAGAATCGGAGCAATCCCCTTTATGGCGCAAAACCCATGATTCTGTTCCGCCAGTTCTTCGACGACGCCAGCTCGACGCTGACCTATCTGCTCGCCGATCCCGTCACCGGCGACGCCATCATCATCGATTCGGTCAAGGCTCACCTGGGCGCCTACCTCAGCTTCCTGCAGGAACAGGAGCTGCAGCTCGACTGGGTGCTGGAAACCCACATCCACGCCGACCACATCACCGGCTCCGCCGGCCTGTGCGAACTTACCGGCGCCCGCAGCGCCATGGGCCGGGCCGGTGCCGCCGGCTGCGCCGATCGGCTGCTCGGTGACGGCGACACCATTGTCTTCGGCAACCAGGTGATCCGCGTCATCCCCACCCCGGGCCACACCCCGGGCTGCGTGACCTACCAATGGCGCGACCGCATCTTCACCGGCGATGCGCTGCTCATCGGCGGTTGCGGCCGCACCGATTTCCAGGGTGGCGACGCCGGCCAGCTCTACGACAGCGTCACCGAGCGGCTGTTCACGCTGCCCGACGAAACCCTGGTCTACCCCGGCCACGATTACCGCGGCGCCCGGGTGTCGTGCATCGCCCAGGAAAAACTGGGCAACCCCCGTTTCAGCGGTCACAACCGCCAGAGCTTCATCGAACAGATGGCGGCGCTCCAGCTGCCCCGCCCCGAGATGATGGACGAAGCCCTGCCCGCCAACCTCAACTGCGGTCGCAGCCGCTCGCTGGATGTCCATGGCGCCTGAGCAAGCCACCACTGCCTACTCCCAGCTTGGCGGCGAAGACACTCTTCGCCGCCTCGTGCATCGCTTCTACGCCCTGATGGACACCCTGCCGGAAGCCTGGGAACTGCGCCAGATGCACCCGGAGGATCTCTCCGGCTCGGAAGAAAAACTCTTCATGTACCTGAGCGGCTGGCTCGGCGGCCCCCCGCTGTACGAGCAGGCCAACGGTCATCCGCGCCTGCGTGCCCGCCACCTGCCCTTCACCATCACCAGCGCCGAGCGCGACCAGTGGCTGATGTGCATGAACCTGGCCCTTGACGAGGTCCTCGCCGACCACCCGCTGCGGCCACGCCTGTGGGGCGCCATCGAAGGCCTCGCCGATCACATGCGCAACAAGGCCGACCCACCGGGCGCTCGTGAATAAATCGTTCGCCGATCCCTGCCGGGTGCTTCCAGCGCCGGCTGTAATTCAGTACAGTACGCCCGTTTGCGACCCGGACCGTCCGGCCGTGCCGGCCCCTCCGTCGCCATTCCTGCGTCCTGCCGAGCCGTCTCCCAGCGTCCTGCGATGAAATTCCTCTTCGACCTGTTCCCGATCATCCTGTTTTTTGTCGCGTACAAGTTTGCCGGCATCTTTGCCGCCACTGCCGTGGCCATCGCCGCCACCATCGGGCAGATCGCCTGGGTGTGGTTCCGGCACCGCAAGGTCGACACCATGCTGTGGGTCAGCCTGGCGATCGTCACCATCTTCGGCGGTGCCACGCTGATCTTCCAGAACCCCACCTTCATCAAGTGGAAGCCCACCGTGCTCTACTGGTTCTTTGCCGTGGCGCTGCTGTTCTCGGCCCACGTCCTCAAGAAGAACCTCATCCGCACGATGCTCGAAGCCCAGCTCAAGCTGCCCGAGCACCTGTGGCAGACGGTCAACCTCGCCTGGGCCGGTTTTTTTGCACTGATGGGGGTGTTGAACATCTTCATCGCCTACAATTTTTCCGAAGACACCTGGGTCAACTTCAAGCTCTTCGGCGGCATGGGTCTGATGCTCGTGTTCGTGCTGGCCCAGGGAATGCTGCTGTCCCGCTACATTGAAGAGGAACCCAAGTAATGCTGTATGTCCTGATCGGCGAAGATGCCCCCGGCTCCCTGGACAAGCGTCTCGCCGCACGTCCCGAACACGTTGCCCGCCTGCAGGCGCTGCAGGCCGAAGGCCGGCTGGTCCTGGCGGGCCCCTGCCCTGCCGTGGATTCCCCGGACCCCGGCCCTGCCGGCTTCACCGGCAGCGTGATCATCGCCGAGTTCCCTTCCCTCGCCGACGCCGAAGCCTGGGCCGCGGCCGATCCCTACATGACCACCGGCGTGTTCACCCGCTGTACCGTCAAGCCGTTCCGGAAAACCCTGCCGTGAGCGTCATGGACGAGATCCGCCAGCGGCTGGCCGTGCTGGCGCCGGTCAAGGTCGAGCTCATCGACGACAGCGCCCTGCACGCCGGCCATGCGGGCGCCCGCTCGGGCGGCGGGCATTACCGGCTGTCCATTGTCTCGGCGGCGTTTGCTGGCAAGAACACCGTTTCCCGTCACCGGATGATTTACGATGCGCTCGGCGACATGATGCGCAAGGAGATACACGCCCTTGCCATCCAGGCAGAAACCCCGGAAGACCTTTAAATCTCCACCCCCTACACCACGCAAGGAAAACTGATGAAAACCCTCCCGAGCCGTCTGGTCGTTTCCCTCTTCGCAGCCTTCGTTGCGCTGCCCGCCTTTGCCCAGACTGTTGCCACCGTCAACGGCTCCGCCATCCCCCAGGCGCGCGCCGACGTGATGATCTCCGAGCAGAAGTCCCAGGGTGCCCCTGAATCCGAGCAGCTACGCAACGCCGTCAAGGAAGAACTGGTCCGCCGCGAGATCCTCTCTCAGGAAGCCCGCAAGAAGGGTTTCGAAAAGAACGGCAGCGTCCAGGCCCAGATGGAACTGGCCCGCCAGGCCGTGCTGATCCGCGCCTACCTGCAGGATTTCGTGAAGACCCACCCCGTCACCGACGCCGATGTGAAGTCCGAATACGACAAGATCAAGGCCCAGCTCGGCGACAAGGAATACAAGGCCCGCCACATCCTCGTCGAGAAGGAAGAGGACGCTAAGGCCATCATCGCCAAGCTCGAAAAGGGCGAGAAGTTTGAAGATCTGGCCAAGCAGTCCAAGGATCCCGGCTCCCGCGAAAAGGGTGGCGATCTGGGCTGGGCCAACCCGGCCGGCTTCGTGAAGCCTTTCGCCGAAGCGCTGACCAAGCTCGAGAAGGGCAAGATCACCACCACCCCGGTGAAGACCGACTTCGGCTACCACGTCATCAAGCTCGAAGACAGCCGCGCCCTCAAGGCCCCGGCTTTTGACGAGGTCAAGGGTCAGCTCAAGCAACGTCTTGAGCAGCAGAGTGTCGAACGCCATATCGCCGACCTGCGCACCAAGGCTGCCGTCAAGTAATTCGATCGACCAGCTCCAGCCTGAAAGCCGACGCGTCAGCGTCGGCTTTTTTGCTTCTGGGGCCCGCCTCGCCGGCGACACGGCATACGGACAGGGCGGACTTCCACCTCGACGGGAGGCCAGGATGGACAGGACACCACCGCCGTGCCAGGAACCCTTCTGGCACCTCCTCTACCGCTATCTGTGGCCCTTCGCGTGCTTTCGCGACGTGACCCAGGGCAGCCTCATCGAACGCCGGCAGAACTACCGCCACAACCGGCAGATGGGCGTCCACCTCCCGGGATTCATGGCCAAGTGGGCCTGCCTCACGCTGGTGTTCTTCCTGCTCGGGCTGACCTTCGAGGAACTGCTGGAGGTAATGCTCCCCGCCGCCTGCTGCTATGTCACGAGCACCTGGGCCCTGACGATCTGCGTCCAGCTCTGCGTGGCCTGGCTATGGCTACGGCGCTTTCCAGAGCTCCATTGACCTGAGGCGCAGCAAGCTGAGCCAGCCACTCATACACTGCTGGCGAGCGAGGGCATGACCAATCCAAGTGCCGCCGGCGGCACCCCAATCTGGACATGACGAGCGGACGCTCAAGCAAAACGCCTACCCACATTGATTTTCACAATACAATGTGTATACACTTACAGGCATTACATCATTCACATTGAATGCCTGCAATGCCATCCGGGGTCGCGATGGAAGATAGTGCGGGCATCCCTGATGCCCCATGACACTCAGCCCATCCCATCCACAGCACGTCGCCCCAACGAGCCTCGGCAACGCCCATTCCCGCCAAACCTGCGACATCACCGCCAACGGCAGCCGCGATCACCAAGCTATTGACGGTCGCCCCCAGCCCAACTGCGACTGCGGCGATTCCAAAGACAACCAGATCCGGCTCCACCGCCTGCTCCACCGCGATTCCGGCACCAAGACCAGCGCCTTCCTCAAAGCCAGGGGCCACCAATCCGGCGACACCATCGACGACCCCGAAGTCGTCATCAGGCGCCACAGCATGCCCGGCGGGACAGCCGGCCACGGCCCCCGTGCCTCCACCATTCGCGCGCCCCTCGCTGCCCTCGCCGCCCCCGCCTGCACCACGTTTGGCATCCGCAGCAACGCTTGCCTCCTGAACCACAACGTTTTCGCCGGCCCACCCTCGTCTCGGTCGCCCGACTTGCAGACGCCCATCGCCCTGATGGGCTTCGCCATCGGCCTGACCTGCCAACCCCTGGCCATCTCCCCTGAATCGGGCTTCTGACCATGAACCGACTGTGTTTCCGCCTCGTCTTCAACTCCACCCGCGGCATCCCGATGGCTGTCGCCGAAAACGCCCGCAGCCATCCGAAGGGCAGTACCCCTGGACGCAGCGCATCGCCCGGCCGCTCCGTGCGCGCGCCCTGCCAGACGCACCTTCGGGCCCTCAGCGCCGGGGTCATGCTCATCACCGGGAGCCTGCTATGGCCCGCCCAGGTCAGCGCGCAGATCGTCGCCGATGGCCGCGCTCCCGGCAGCCAACGCCCGACCATCCTGACCGCCCCGAACGGCGTCCCCCTCGTCAACATCCAGACCCCCAGCGCTGCCGGCGTATCGCGCAACACCTACAGCCAGTTCGACGTCCCTGCTGCCGGCACCATCCTCAACAACGCCCGCAACAGCGCCACCACCCGCCTCGGCGGACTCGTGCAAGGCAACCCCTGGCTCGCCACCGGCACAGCAAGGGTCATCCTCAACGAAGTCAATGCCGCCAACCCCAGCCAGCTGCTCGGCTACCTCGAAGTCGGAGGCGCCCGTGCGGAAGTCATCATCGCCAACCCGGCCGGAATCCTCTGCAATGGCTGCGGCTTCATCAACGCGAGCCGCGCCACCCTCACCACGGGCAGGCCAGTCGTCACCGACGGCCGCCTCGATGGCTACCGCGTCGGCACGGGTACGCTCGTCGTCGATGGCCTCGGGCTCGACGCGCGGGACACCGATTTCACCCAGCTCATCGCGCGGGCAATCCGGCTGAATGCCGGCGTGTGGGCACCGGATCTGCAAGCCATAACCGGTGCCGCCGACGTCACAGCAGACGGCAGCACCGCGACACCACGCCTCCCGGCCGGCTCGGCACCGGCGTTCGCCCTCGACGTCGCAGTACTGGGCGGCATGTACGCCGGCAAGATTCACCTCATCGGCACCGAAGCTGGCGTAGGCTTCCGCAACACCGGCCAGATCGGAGCTTCAGCCGGAGAAGTGCGCATCGACCAGCGTGGCTGGATCGACAACAGCGGGCAGATCGACAGCGCCACCCGGCTGACCATCACCACGCCCGAAACCCTCAGCAGCAGCGGGGCGCTGCGCGTCGGCACTGACGCCGTACTGAGCGGCCACGCAGGGCTCAGCCTTGATGGCAGCGCCGTTGCCGGTGGCGACCTCAGTCTGTCTGCCAGCGCCCCTGGCGCGCGTCTGACCAGCGGCGCCGACGCCTGGCTTGTCGCCGGCCACGGCACCACGGGCGGCACGCTCAGCCTCAGCGCCGCCGGCCCCCTGGCGGCGCACGGCACCCTTATCGGTGGCGCCGCCATCGACACAAGCGCTGCCAGTCTCGACCACTCGACAGCCCGATTCACTGCGCCAGCCGTTCAGCTGCGCGCCACCCAGGGCGACCTGAATCTCTCGGCAAGCCGGCTCCACACCGATGGCCGCCTCACCGCCAGTACGCCTGGGCTGCTTCGCAGCGCAACTGCCAACATTTCTGCCGGCCAGCTCGCGCTGGCAGCCCACGACCTCGACAACACAGGTGGCGTACTCCTCCATCTGGGCACGGACCCGCTGCAGCTCGTATTTGCCGGCACCTTCAACAACAACAGCGGACGCCTTGCCAGCAACGCCGTCGCGATCAATCTCGGCGCTGCCACGCTGTTCAATCGAGGCGGGCAGATCGAACACCGGGGCTACGGCACCCTCAGCCTCCGCGCCGACACTTTCAGCGGCAGCGACGGGCAACTCGTTACCCAGGGCCAGCTCGACCTCACCGCACGCCATCTCGACCTCGATCGCGCCCAGACCCAGGCCACGCATCTCACGATCACCGCCGCCGAGTTCAGCCACCGCCAGGGCACCCTCCTCCAGACCGGCACTGCGCCGGCCTCACTCACCGTCAGCGGCCAGTTCCACAACCAGGACGGCCACATCGGCACCAACGCCGACCTCGCCCTCACCGTCGGCAGCCTGAACAACGACGGTGGTCGCCTTGAGGCACAGCACGGCAGCCTCAGCCTTGGCGCTGACCTCATCAGCAACACCCGCGGTCAGCTCTACGCCACGGACGACCTTCGCATCACCGCAGGCACATTCACCAATCGCGACGGCAGCGCCTACGCCATGCGCGACGTGACCATCACGCTCGCGGATGGCCTCGAGAACAGCGGCTCGCTCGCTGCCGCCCGTCATCTGGGCGTCAGCGCGGCATGGATCGACACCAGCCCCGGCAGCCACCTCGCCGCTGGCCTGCAGCCCGACGGCCGACTTGAGGGCGACGGTGCGCTCACTCTCCAAGCCCGCTCAGCCCTCGCCGCCCACGGCCAGAACCTTGCCGCGGGCGCGCTCAGCATCGCCGCAAGCAGTCTCGACCTCTCCGGCAGCACAACCCGTGCCCGCAACCTCACCCTCGGCGCCAACCTGCTCGACGCCCACGCAGCCAGCCTCGTGGCCAACGGACAACTGCAAGCGCAGATCGGCGGCCACCTCGACAGCCGAGACGCCCACCTGAGCGCCGACCACCTCGACCTGAGCGCGGCCAGCCTCGACAACCGTGGCGGCGCCCTCATCAGCAGCGGCACCCGCGCCGCACGCCTGCAAGTACACGACGAACTCATCAACCGCGGCGGGCATATCGTCAGCAATGCCGACCTCACCCTCAATGCAGCCACCCTCGACAACCGGGGCGGCAGCATCGTTGCCACGCAAGGCGCCCAACTCGCCGTCCGCATCGCCGGCTTGCTGGACAACACCGCCGGGCTCATTGCCGGCAACCACGGCCTCACCCTTGGCGCCGCCCGCCTCGCCAACGCTGGCGGGCAGATCGAAGCCGCCACGGGTTCCGCCCATCTCAGCACCGACTTCTTCGACAACGCCAGTGGCCGCCTCTTTGCCGCCACCAACTTCACCCTGCTGGGCGGCGAGCTGTCAAATGGCAGCGGCAGCCTCTACGCCGGACGCGACGCCACCCTGGCCCTTTCCGGCGCGCTCCTGCACGACGGGGTGATCGCCGCCGCCCGCCACCTGGATGTCAGCGCCGCACGGATCAACGCCAGCTCCGGCAGTCTTGTCGCCGCCGGCATGCAAATCGACGGCCACCTTGCCGACGCCGGCTCGCTCAACGTGCAGGCCAGCTCAGCCATCACTGCCCACGGCCAGCACCTCGCCGCAGGCGCCCTTTCCCTCAGCGCACCCGCTCTCGACCTCGGCAGCAGCCTCAACGCCGCCGATGCCATCCGCCTTGCGGCCGACACGCTAAGCCTGTCCGGCGCCAACGTGCGTGCCGAAACCACCCTCAACGCCCAAGCCGGCGACCTCCTCGACACCCGAGCCGCCCATGTCAGCGCAGCTGAACTCAGCCTTCATGCCCGGCGCCTCGACAACACCGGTGGCGACTTGCGCCAGACCGGCAGTGGTGCCCTGCACATCGCACTCCCCGGCGCCCTCACCAACACCGGCGGGCAAATCCACAGCAACGCCGACAACCTGCACCTCAGCGCTGCCGGCATGGACAACCGCAACGGCTTCATCGGCCATGCCGGCAGCGGCACGCTGACAATCGACACCACCAACTTCACCGGCAGCGGCGGTCAGATCATCAGCAACGGCCACCTGAACCTGAGCACCCAGCGCCTTGTGCTCGACAACGCCACCTCCCAGGCCGACACCTGGCACATCAGCGCCAACACCCTTGACCACCTGCACGGCAAACTGCTGCAGACCGGCAGTGGTACGAGCACCCTGAGCGTCGCCGCACAGTTCGACAACAACGCCGGCCGCATCTCCAGCAATGGAGGTCTCGCAATTGCTGCCGGCCAACTGGACAACCTGGGTGGCACCCTCCTCGCCACCCTCGACCTCAACCTCCAGGCTGCCAACCTCAACAACCCGGACGGCACCCTGTACGCTGGCCGCAACGTCACCCTCGCTGTCGCCGACACCCTCACCCACGGCGGCGTGCTCGGCGCGGGGCGCGACCTCGGCATCACCGCCGGCACCGTCGCTGCGGGCGCCGGCAGCCTCCTGGCCGCCGGCCTGCAGGCGGACGGACACCTCGCCGGCAACGGCAGCCTCTCGCTCAACACCCAGCGCCAGCTCGACGCCCATGGCCGCCAGCTCGCCGCCGGCAGCCTCATGTTCGACGCAGCCCAGCTCGAGCTTTCCGCCAGCCAGAGCGCCGCCGCCTCCATCCAGCTCACCGCACGCAGTGGCGATCTCCGCGCAACCGGTGCCGACATCAGCGCGAGCAACCGGCTACAAACCCAGGTTGCCGGCCTCCTCGACACCCGCCTGGCCCATCTCAATGCCGCCGCCCTCACGCTGCGCGCTTCCGCCCTCGACAACACCGATGGCGAGATCGTACAAACCGGCAGCAGTGATCAGCACCTCGAACTACCCGGCACCCTCGTCAATACCCGTGGCCGCATCGCCAGCAACGGCAACGCCTTGAGCCTTGCCGCAGCCACCCTCGACAACACGGCCGGGCGTATCGAGCACGCCGGCGCCGGCCAGCTGAGCATCCGCGCCACCACCCTTCGCGGCGACGGCGGCCAGATCGCCAGCACCGGCAACCTCGATCTCGTCGCCCATCGCGTCGAGCTTGCCGGCGCCTCCACCCAGGCCGTCGGCCTGGCCCTCAGCGCAGACAGCCTGAACAACCAGGGTGGCACCCTCTGGCAGACCGGCACCAGCACAGCGCAGATCACCGTCGCCGGCCTCCTCGACAACCGCAACGGTCAGATCGCCGGCAACGGCGCAGTCAAGCTCGCTGCCAACGTTGTCGACAACCGCCACGGCGAGATTGCCAGCATTCAGGCCCTCACCGCTGCAGCCGTCCGCCAGTTCGACAACCGCGACGGCGGACGCGTCCACGGCGGCCATGACAGCCTGATCACCACCTCCGTGCTTGCCAACACCAATGGTGAAATCACTGCCGGCAGCCGGCTGGACGTCACCGCAACCACCCTCGGCAACGCCTCCGGCCTCATCGCAGCCGGCACCGATCTGAACCTGACCGGCGCCGAGATGGACAACCGCAGCGGATCCCTCGCAGCCATCGCGGGTGGCCTCACACTCACCGCCAGCGGGCTCACCACCAACGTTGGCGGGCACATCGCAGCCGCCCGGAGACTCACCCTCGCCAGCGGCGAACTCGACAACACCGGCGGCACGCTCGTCGCCAGCAGCGCCACCGTAACCAGCCGTGGCCCCCTTGCCAACCGCGACGGACACATCGTCGCCTCCGGCAGCCAGGACGCCGGCACCCTTGCCATCACCAGCGGCCCCCTCGACAACCAGGGAGGTCTGATCCAGGCCAGCGGTCACCTGCTCATCGACACCCGCGGCGCCGATCTCGTCAATCGCGCGACCCGCACAACCGGCGGCATCCTCGGTGGCTCCGACGTTGTGCTCCGCAGCGGTCTTCTCGACAACCAGGCCGGCTACATTGGCGCCGGCCGCCTTGAAGTCCTCGCCGACAAAATCGACAACACCATTGGTGGCACCGTTGCCAGCCTCGGCGTCACCACCGTCACGGCAACGGCGCTGCACAATGCCGACGGGCGTATCCACAGCGCAGGCGATCTCAGTCTCACGGTCGTCAGCAGCATCGACAACGCCCGCGGCGCGATCCAATCCACCCAACACGCCCAGCTCAGCGCCGCCGCAATACTGAACAACAACACGCGGGGCGCCGGCCTGGGCATTCAGGGCCGCACCGTCGAGCTCGTCACGCCACGGCTCGACAATCGCGACGGCCTGCTCGCCGCCGATGACAGCCTGCGCGTCACCAGCACCGGTCACATCGACAACACCCGCGGCCTTTTGAGCGCCCTCGGCAGCGTCGTGCTCCACGACCCTAACCCGCGGCCAACCCTCGCAATCATCAACAGCGGTGGCGAACTCCTCGCCGGCCGGCAACTCTCGATCTCCGCCGCAACACTCGGTGGCGACGGACGCCTGCTCAGCTGGGGTGATCTCGACCTGCAACTCGCTGGCGATTTCGGCAACAACGGTGAAATTCGCGCCAACGGCAACGCCAGGGTTGCGCTTTCGGGCACCTTCACCAACGGCGCCAGCCTCGCCGCTGGCGGCCACCTCGACGTACAGGTCGCAGCCCTCGATAACCGGGCCACTGGCGAAATGCAGGCCGGCTCGGCACTCCTCGCCAGCTCCACCCTGGTGAACCGCGGCCTCATCGATGCCAGCGACGCGCGCCTCGAAAGCGCCCTCCTTGACAACCTAGGTAGTGGCCGCATCTACGGAGACCACCTGGCAATCCAGGCCGCCACCCTCACCAACGCCGCAGAAGACGGCAGCGCGCCGGTGATCGCCGCGCGGAAGCGCCTCGACATGGGCATCGGCAATCTCATCAACAGCGAGCACGGACTGTTATTCAGCGCCGGCGACCTGGTCATTGGCGGCGCTATCGACGCGACCAACCGCGTCAGCGGCCAGGCCAGCAGCGTGATCAACCGCAGCGCAACCATCGAAGCCCTCAGCAACCTCACCCTCGCCGCAGAGCGCATCGAGAATCTGGACACGCACTTTGCCACCGAGGTGGTTCGCACCTCGGTCACGCCGCATCGGGAGTTCTCGTTCAAGGGCCAACCGGAGCGCTATGACGTGTCGGAAGTCCATTTCACCTACAGGCACGCTGACGACGGGGTGCGAACCCTTGTGCTGAATGAGCCGTACGACGACGGTCGTCAGACTTCAGGCGAGTCATTCACTGAATACGCCTTTACCCGTACCGTGGACGAGACACGCCTGCTCGCCAGCGACCCGGCACGAATACTGGCCGGTGGCAATCTGCACGTCACCAGCGCAACGCTCACCAACGACATGAGCCAGATCGTCGCCGGCCGGCAACTCCGGCTTGAGCTCGCCACACTGGATAACCGCACGGCCACCGGCACGCGCACCATCACCGACATCGGGACCGCGATCAACATCAAGCGCGACAAAAAGGACGGACGAGACCGAGAAGAGGCAAAGTCTGCCGACTACATCCCCGCCCCGACCATCCAGACCTACGCGCTAGCCACCCCGGTCCTCGCCGAGAACGCCGAGGTAGCAGGAAGCGGAACCCACATCGCGCATCGCGCGGTCGACGCCGTCGCCACCACCGCAACCGGCAGCCAGGCAAGCACACCCACCCTCCGTGGTCCGGCGCTCATCGAAGTGCGCCGCACCATCGACGCCGGCACCCCAATCAGCGGCAACACCATTGGCACCGCAAGCGCCACCCCAGTCGCACGGGATACCGGCGCGGCCCTGGGGAGCCCGGACGTGGTCGTCCACACGCTGGCACAAGCCCACACGACAGACAGCCCCACGCACACCACAGCCCAAAACACCCCGGCGTCCCGTGATGCGGCTACCACAACCGAGAGCGCCGCCCCTAGCACCCCGGCAATCCCCACCGGCAAGACCATCGCCAGCGGCGAGCAGACCATGGTGCGGACCATCGCGCCATCCTTCACCTTACCCACCAGCAGCCTCTTCCGCCTCCACGCCGACAGCAGCGCCCGCTACCTCATCGAGACCGACCCGCGCTTCACCGATGCGCGCCTTTGGCTTAGCTCCGACTACCTCCTGGGCCAGCTCGCCAGCGACCCGAACGCAGTGCAGAAGCGCCTCGGCGACGGCTTTTACGAACAACGCCTCGTGCGCGAGCAGGTCGCCCAGCTCACCGGCCAGCGCTTCCTAGACGGCTACGCCGACGACGAGACCCAGTTTGCCGCGCTGATGACTGCCGGAGCCCGCTTCGCGCAAGCGTGGCAACTCCGCCCAGGCGTCGCCCTCAGTGCCGAGCAGATGGCAGCGCTCACCACCGACATCGTCTGGCTTGTGAGCACCCCCATCACGCTCGCCGACGGCAGCGTCACTCACGTGCTCGTACCTCAGGTCTATGCCGTCGTTCGCGATGGCGACATCGACGGCGCCGGGGGCCTGCTCTCTGGCGCCAGCCTCTCCCTCGCTGCGCAAGGCAACGTGACGAACAGCGGCACCCTCGCCGCGCGTGAGCGCCTGGACCTTACCGCCGACACCCTGCGTAATGCGGGCGGTCGTATCGTTGGCAACACAGTGGACGCCCGGGCGCTGGGCGATCTGGAGAACATCGGTGGCCGCATCGAAGCCTCGCGCGCGCTGACACTCCTCGCCGGACGCGATCTCACGGTGGCCAGCACCACTGCATCCACCCAATCCCGCCAGGGCAGCCGCACCGCCGTCGACCGGACCGCAACCGTCTATGTCGGGGGCGGCGAACTCACCCTCGAAGCCGGCCGTGATCTCCATCTCGACGCCAGCCAGCTCATCAACCTCGCCCCCACCGGGGCCGGCCCGGCGGGCACCACCACCCTCGTCGCTGGCCGCAATCTGGATCTCGGCACGCAGACCGAAAGCCGCCGTCAGGAGATCGTCTGGAACGCCCGAAACTATCGCCGAGACGGGGAGGACCGCGAAATCGGCTCCACGATCCACACCACCGGCGACCTGCACCTGCAAGCCGGCCAGGACATCACCGCCCGCGCCGCCCAGCTCACCAGCGATCAGGGCGCCCTGACGGTCACGGCCGGGCGCGACCTCACCCTCATGGCCGGCACCCAACGTCAGCTTCTCGATGAGGCCCACCAGTACAAACAACGCAGCCTGCTATCCAGCAAAACAATCACCACCCGCGATACGCTGGACAGCACCACAGCCCTCGCCAGCACCCTGAGCGGCGACACCACCGCCCTGTATGCCGGCCAGGACATCCGGGTCATGGGCAGCAATGTGGTGAGCACCCAACTTACAAGCTTGGGCGCCGGACGCGATCTGCGGATAGAAGCGAGCACCGAGGTACTCAACGAGAACCACATCCGCACCGAGAAGAATTCCGGCCTGTTTAGCGGCGGCGGTCTGGGCGTCACCCTTGGCACACAACGGCAACAAACCGATCACGACACCCAGAGCAAACGTGCAGCTGCGTCCACCATAGGGAGCACCGACGGCAACATCGCACTGTGGGCAGGGCGCAGCTATGCCCAGCATGGCAGCGACGTGCTTGCCACGAACGGCGATATCACCCTAGCCGCCCAGCGGATTGACATTCTCGAGGCCCGGGAAACCCAACGCAGCAAGACCGACACCCGCTTCACGCAAAGCGGCCTGACACTGGCGCTGAGCGGCCCGGTGATCAACGCCGTTCAGACTACATTGCAGATGAAGGATGCGAGCAGCCGCACCACGGACAGTCGCATGAAAGCACTAGCGGCCGCCAATGCCGGGATGTCGACCTATGACGCCGCGCAAGCCATCAACCAAGGGCAGGGTCAAACTATCGACGGCAAGCCCGGCCAGATCGTCACGGGCACCGACGACAAAGGCAACCCCACCACCCGCGACGCCAATGCCGCAGACAAAGTTGGTGGTTTATCCCTGACCCTGAGTGTCGGAGGAAGCCGCAGCCAGGGACAGGTCATCCAGACCGCCGAAAGCAGCCGCAGCAGTAACGTGTCAGCCGGTCACGATGTCCTCATCATGGCTTCCGGTAACGGGCCCCAGAGCACACTGACCATTCAGGGCAGCCGAGTGACAGCCGGAGCGAACTTAAACCTCGTTGCTGAGAATGCGATCCAGCTTCTCGCCGCCCGCAACACCGCTGATCAGCATTCAACCAATCACAGCAGCAGCGGTTCGATCGGCGTCACCGTCGGGAGCAACGGCATTGGGGTTACCGCAAGCGCAAGCGCCGCACGCGGCAAGGCCGACGGCGATGACGTCACTTATACCCTGAGCAATGTGGATGCAGGCCAGAAGCTCCTCCTCAACGCCGGTGGGGACCTTGGCATGAAAGGAGCACTCGCCACTGCAGGGCAGATTGAGGCTACCGTAGGCGGCCATCTTGTCATCGAAAGCGTGCAGGACACCAGCACATATCGAAGCCGCCAGCAAAGCCTGGGCGGTAGCGTCACCGTTGGTGCCGGCGGATCGGCTAGCGTGAATGCCAGCCAGAGCAAGATCGACAGCAACTTCGCCAGCGTGATCGAACAGAGCGGCCTGAAGGCCGGCGACGGCGGCTTCCAAGTTGCAGTGAGTGGCGACACCACGTTGAACGGAGGAGCCATTACCAGCTCCCAAAAGGCCGTAGAGCGTGAAGCCAATCGCTTCAGTACAACAGGCGCCCTCACCCTGAACGACATTCACAACCACGCCAGTTACCAAGCCACCAGCGTAGGCATCAACATCGGAACCAGCCAAGCGACCGACGGTATGTTCAAGCCGATGGGCAACAGTGCGGGGTTCGGGCAGTCCAGCGACAAATCGAGTAGCACCACACGGGCCGCGATCAGCGGGATCGCTGGCCAAAGCGAAGCACGCACGGGCGATGCCGAAACAGGCATCACCAGAATCTTCGATTACGGAAAGGTGCAGGAGGACATCAACGCCCAGGTACTCATCACTCAAACCTTTGGCGCGCAAGCCAGTAAGGCTATCGGCGACTACGCCAATAAGGAGATCGAGGCCGCAGAGCAGCTTAGGGCAGATGCCGAAGTCGAAACAGATCCACAGCGCAAGCGGGAGTTTGAGTACGAAGCCCTGAAAATTGAACAAGAATGGGGAGATAGCGGAACCCAACGTTTGCTGGCTCACACCCTTGTCGGCGGACTTACCGGTGGCTTATCCGGCGCCGCAGGTAGCGCAGCAGGAACACTGTCCGCCCCTATCGTTGCAGATACGCTGAAAGACGCAGGTCTTAAGGGCCCGCTCGCCGACACCATTACCGCAACGTTCAGCACCGCAGCCGGCATTGCTGTAGGTGGCTCCGCCGGCGCTGCGGGGGCATTCAACGAAGTCGCGAACAATTACCTTTCGCATCAAGAGAACGAAGCTCGCTACAAAGCCAGAAAAGCCTGTGTCACGAACAATGACGTTGACGCTTGCCTCAGAACGGTAGAGCTCAATGAGCTCGACAAGCAGCGTAACGCGGACTTCCACTCAGCCTGCGACGGTCCATTGAGAAACACGCCGACGTGCGCCGCAATGACACGTAACCTGTACGCTATGATGTACACCTACTCCTTGCCTGACGCCCGCAAAGCCGCCGCAGCGGACAAGACTGGTGATTTGACATGGGACCACAAGGAAGAACTTCAAAGTGACCTTGCACTGATCAAGACGGCTCACCCCGATGTGCGAACCAGCACTGAGGACAAAGTCCAATCACCAAAAACGCCTGAATATGACGCAGACCCTTATGGCGTTGTCGACAAACGCAACAAGAAAGATGCCTACCTCGTACTAAAATTCGGCACAGAAGCCTTAGCCATAGCAAATACGCGTGACGGCGACAAATACTGGTTCACTAAGAACGGCGCACGCAACGGAATGGACAATCAGTCAAACTATGCGGTGGCTCTGATGATGACCCACGTCGATGCGGCGGAAAGGATCAAACAAGCAAAAGAGAATCCAGAGGGTGCTTATATTCCAGTTGACCGCTACACGCTGTCCTACGCGCCGACGCAAGGTTTCATTGCAGATGTATGGAGTGCCTTCCTGACCAAGCTGAGTGTCGAGTCCGACTCGGTTCTCGGTCTACGCAGTCAGCTTGAGTTCATCCAGGAGAGTGGGCAGCAGGTGAATTGGGTCACCCATAGCCGTGGCGGGGCCGAGTTCGTGCAAGCAGCCTCGGGTTCGACTTTGGAGCATCTAAGCAATAACACCGTCGTGTTTCATGCGGGCGCAAACACCCAGTTGGTGACTGACTGGGTGATGGATAGCAAGAAAATCGGCAACTTTATCGACAAGAGTAATCGCTATCGCGATTCCCCAAACGATCTCGTGCCACAGATCATTGGCTTACGCGCCCTGTCGTCACCATTGAATCTGATACCCGCACTACTGAGCGCTCTGTGCCTATCGGACGTTATTTGCAGCATTGAACAAAGTCCGCACACCCTGCCGTACCAGTGGTCCAGCTTAAAGAAAGAGTAACAATGTTGATAAAACTGCCACGCAAATCTCTGATCTTTTCGCTATGCGCCCTGAGCGGCTTTTCGTCATTTCACGTCGCCGCGATGGACTCGGAAGCGCGGGAGCGTTTGAATCGATTCAAAGCAGAGGAAAAAGCGATCTACGCTCACATGAAGCGTTACGGCATCAACCGGAATAACATGGCCGCCATGCGCCGATTAGAAGAAACGACCCCACCTTACTCCTACCCGCACGTGAGCATCGCCTCTGAAAAGGTTTTGAATTCAGGCGAGCATTATCGTATCGAGATTGACGAGTTCATTCTGACCATGAAAGTTCCAAGTGAGCCGGCCGTTCCGGGAAACTGGATCTGGCCTTATACCGACACTCGAACGCCCGATCCAGCGATGGAAAGACTAATCGAGAATGAGCAGGGAAAATTGAAAGTAGCGGATCTCGGATGGCACATGTGTCGAAGCATCTTCCCACCAGGGCTTTTCGGTGGGTGCGAAACGGCCGGCATGGTAATCACGTATCAAGTCCTCACAAAAGAAAACATAAACAATCTTTCCACACCCGAAAGAATGCGCAAGGTTTTTAGTGAAGTTCAAAAAAGACGAATCCCAACTCAAGAGGATATCGAAGTCTCAGCTCATAAGAGTTTGATTGACAACAGGCGTGGCTATCGAATTGTGCTTCAACCTGATTCGATAACCATTAACGGCAGAATTTGGATTCACCAAGCAATGAATGAGGCTTACAGTCAGTTTTATGTGTACACAACCATTCTTCGCCCAGATCGAATGCTGGTAGTTAGTTTCGGCTTGCCCACCTACGATTACAACGCAAACCCGAACCCATCAACCCATCCCGCAGCCATCAAGCGCTCTTACGCACTGTTGGAGGAACTGATCGCGTCCCTCCGGGTAGCAAAAATCAATGATGACGGCGCCCCTGATCCATTCGTGATCGAACGGGTAGAGCCTGCACCATTACCTATTCGGGAGCCAATGCCCGTCGCTCAATAAGCCTTGGTCAACCCCATCGGTTAGCCTTTCGTCAGCCATGCTCGTCAACGCTACTCCCATCCGCCTCCGAATATTCGTCGCCAGGATCAACTCGATCGGTTACGCCGGCGACTGGGAGTCGACAAAATGAGTTCAAGAAAATGGATATGGCTGCTCTCATGCAGCTTGACCACGGCAGCATCAGGTTGCACCATCAAGTCACCCCACGCTCGGATTGATCAGCCCTTACCATCATCACCTCGCGCCCCACGCGAATTGACTCTCAAGTACTACAAGCTCAACCTGTTCGAAGAGTACCGCGTTTCCCACGCCTACCTGGACGGAGTCAATATCAGCGCATGCTACAGCGGTGCCGAGCCCAGCGATGTCCGATTCGAAATGGTGACGTATACCAGTGGCGAGGCAAATACCCCGAACCCACCGGTACCGGGTTACATCCTGAACCGGCGAGACTATCCCCCGCCCCACCCCGGCGTAACCGCAGCATTCCAACTGCTCGGCACCAAGCGCAGGAACGCCTATTTTGGGTATGACTTCATGACTTTCGGGAAATTCTGCGGTGACTGGACCGCCGGGGGTGCGGTCACGCTAGGTATCCGGGACCGGCGCGCCGAGTCGATCGAGCATCTCATTTTGGCTAAGGAAACATGGACCCGCGACTACAACGAAAGAAAGATTGCCGAAGGCACACATTTCAGAGCGTTCCTGGAGCCCACCGAATACGTGGTGCGCAACGGTAACCGCTGGGTACATCTGCGCGAGAGAAGCCCGACCGTACCGGGCATGGACGAAAACGACGTCTGGCTGCTCCCGGTAGGCGATTCGAACTATTACTTCTACCTGGCGTTCGGCCATATGTACGGGGCGCGAATCGCTCAAAACGCCGAGTACGTAAAAGTCCAGAATCTGGTCGATCGGATCATCGATTCTTTCGTCGTGGAGAAACTGGAAGCTGGAAAGTAGTTTTCGTCTGCAATCTCGGCTGGACCGGCGATTGGAGGGTCGAACGAAATGAGCCGCCCTAAAACGCATGTCCCGGCGATCCACGACAAGAACTTCGATCAAATCTAGTCTTTGAAATCGCTGCGACCAAATAAAAATGCCGTTCAGCCTACGCTGAACGGCATTTTTTCTGGCGATCAAAAACCGACGATCAGCCCAGCATCAGAACTGATCTTCCGCCAGATCCAGCGCACCGGCAGCACCATTGACCACCGTATAGGCCAGGCCCGGAGCCTGCGACAGGACATGGTCGGCGTAGAAGCGCGCCGTGGTGATCTTGGTCTTGTAGAACGACGCATCGCCGCTGCCTTCGGACAGGCGACGGGCGGAAACCAGCGCGGCACGGGCCATCTGCCAGCCACCGGCAACGATGCCGAGGAGCTTCAGGAAGGGCACAGAACCGACGGAGGCCGCCTTGATGTCCTTGCCATAGGTGGCAACGATGTACTCCACCGCCTCCTCGACCGCGGTCACGCCGGCCGACAGGGATTTACGAATGGCGGCGAACTCATCGCCTGCGGCTTCCGCCAGCTGGGCCTCGACCTTGCGCATCTCGGCAACCAGCGCCTTGGCGGTCAGGCCACCTTCGCGGGCGATCTTGCGGCCGATCAGGTCATTGGCCTGAATGGCGGTGGTGCCTTCGTAAATCGCGGTGATGCGGGCGTCACGGTAGTGCTGGGCGGCGCCGGTTTCCTCGATGAAGCCCATACCACCGTGCACCTGCACACCATCGGAGGTGATGAGGTTGGCGTTTTCGGTGCACCAGCCCTTGACCACCGGGATCATCAGATCAACAAAAGCCTGGCTGCGGGCACGCACGGCTTCGTCGGCGTGGTAATGGGCCATGTCGGTGGCGGCGCCGACCACGTAGGCCAGCGCGCGCATGGCTTCGGTGGTGGACTTCATGTTCATCAGCAGACGACGCACGTCGGCGTGATGCAGGATGCTAACCTTCGGGCCGCCACGAACGCCGGCTTCGGTGCCCTGGACACGATCCTTGGCGTAGGCCAGCGCCTGCTGGTAGGCGCGCTCGGAGAGGGCCAAGCCTTCCATGCCGACTGCAAAGCGGGCTTCGTTCATCATCACGAACATGTACTCGAGACCCCGGTTGGCTTCGCCGACCAGCGTACCGATGGCGCCGCCGTTATCGCCGAAGGCCAGCACCGCCGTCGGGCTGCCGTGGATGCCGAGCTTGTGTTCGATGGACACGCAATGCACATCGTTGCGCTCGCCCGGGGTGCCGTCGGCGTTGAGCAGGAACTTGGGCACCACGAACAGCGAGATGCCCTTCACGCCCTCCGGCGCATCCGGCAGACGGGCCAACACCAAATGAATGATGTTGTCGGTCATGTCGTGCTCGCCGTAGGTGATGAAGATCTTCTGGCCGAAGATCTTGTAGGTGCCATCACCCTGCGGCACGGCGCGGCTGCGCACGGCGGCGAGGTCGGAACCGGCCTGGGGCTCCGTGAGGTTCATGGTGCCGGTCCATTCGCCGCTCACCATCTTGGGCAGGTAGTCGGCTTTCTGGGCATCGGTGCCGCACAGGGAGATCGCTTCGATCGCGCCGGTGGTCAGCATCGGGCACAGGGAGAAGGCCATGTTGGCCGACTTCCACATTTCCATCACCGCGGTGGAGACCAGCTTCGGCAGGCCCTGGCCGCCGAATTCAGGTTCGCAGGCCAACGCGGTCCAGCCGGCTTCGGCGAACTGCGTGTAGGCGTCCTTCCAGCCGGGCACGGTCGTCACGACACCGTTGTCCCACTTGGCGCCGATGGTGTCACCGGCACGGTTGAGGGGAGCCAGCACGCCGTTGGCGAACTTGCCGGCCTCTTCGAGGATCGCGTCCACCACGTCGGGGGAGGCATCCTCACAGCCAGGCAGGGCGGCGACGGCTTCGAGATCAGCCAGTTCGCGCATCACGAACTGCATGTCACGGATAGGGGCGTTGTAACTGCTCATCGTATTTTTTCTCCACTCTAGTTGTTTTGGATTTACGACCTGGCGGGGCCGGCTTACTGATTCAAATAACTGCGGTCATCAAAACTCGCGACCCATTCCGGGCGGTAAACCACCAGCAATGTGAGCGCCATGCCCGACAGCCAGGCCTCGGCGAAGCCAAGCAGCAGAAAGAAGGGCAGGTACTCGGACAACAGCAGGTCCGCCGGGTAAGCGCCGGCAGCAAAGAGCATCACCGATGCCACGGTGCCCTGGACGAGAACCACCGCCGCAGCGCCGATGAAGGCATTGATGAAGATATAGACAAAGAAATGCTTGGGCAGCCAGCGCTCCACGAGGCGGAAATAAAACCGCCCCGCCAGCACCGGCACGATGCCCATCACCAGCAGGTTGAGAGGATAGGCCGCCCATTCGGCGCTGCCATTGATGGTGATCCCCAGCAGGGCCAGCGCCACCACCACCAGGGCCAGCTGTGGCCCGAAGATCAGCGTGCTGGCCATGGCCCCGAGCAGATGGAGATTGAGCCCGGGCTTGACGCCGGCGTTCATGCTCCACAGCAGGGTAAGAATCACGGCGGCGCCCAGCAGCGCATTGAGCTGATGCCCATCGAGCAGGCGCCGCCACGGGGCCGTCCGATAAATCCACGCTCCGACCCCCGCCCCGCAGCAGATGGCACCCACGTGCCATGCTGTCGAGAAGAGGTCGGGCGCGAAGTTCATTCAAGCGATCCCGACGGGGGCTTGTCAGACTGCGGAGACCAGCTGCGGAACCGCGTCGAACAAGTCGGCAACGAGGCCATAGTCGGCCACCTGGAAGATCGGCGCTTCCGGATCCTTGTTGATCGCAACGATCACCTTGGAATCCTTCATGCCGGCCAGATGCTGGATGGCACCGGAAATGCCGACCGCCACGTACAGCTGCGGCGCGACGATCTTGCCGGTCTGACCAACCTGGTAGTCGTTCGGGACGTAGCCCGCATCGACGGCCGCACGGCTGGCACCAAGGGCGGCACCCAGCTTGTCGGCGAGGGGCTCGAGCACCTTGTGGTAGTTCTCGCTGCTGCCCATGCCGCGACCGCCGGAGACGATGATCTTGGCAGCGCCAAGCTCAGGACGGGCAGACTTGGTGAGCTCGCGGCCAACCAGCTTGCTTAGGCCGGCATCCGCCACCGCGGCAACTTGTTCGACAGCGCCGGAACCGCCCTCACCCGCCGCTTCGAAGGCGGTGGTACGCACGGTGATGATCTTGACCGCGTCGGCGGACTTGACCGTGGCCAGCGCGTTGCCGGCGTAGATCGGACGCACGAAGGTATCGGCGGATTCGATGCCGACGATGTCGGAAATCTGGGCCACATCCAGCAGCGCAGCCACGCGGGGCAGCACGTTCTTGCCGAAGGTGGTGGCCGGGGCCAGCACGTGGCTGATCGCGCCACCGGCCGCATTGACGACGGCGACGATCTGGGCGGCGAGGTTCTCGGCGGACTGGTCGGCGAAGGCGGCCGAATCGGCCACCAGCACCTTGGCGACGCCGGCCACCTTGGCAGCGGCTTCGGCGGCAGCACCGGCGCCGGAACCGGCAACCAGCACAGCCAGATCGCCACCCAGCTTGGCAGCGGCGGCAATCGTGTTGAGCGTCGCGGCCTTCAGGGACGCGTTATCGTGTTCGGCAACAACCAGAACCGTCATCACAGCACCTTCGCTTCGTTCTTGAGTTTTTCGACCAGCTGAGCCACGTCAGCCACCATCACGCCAGCGCTGCGCTTGGCCGGCTCGACGACCTTGAGGGTCGTGAGACGCGGTGTCACATCAACGCCCAGATCGGCCGGCTTGACGGTTTCCAGCGGCTTCTTCTTGGCCTTCATGATGTTGGGCAGCGTCGCGTAACGCGGCTCGTTCAGGCGCAGGTCGGTGGTCACCACTGCCGGCAGGGCGATCTCGAGGGTCTCGAGGCCGCCGTCGATTTCACGGGTGACGGTTGCCTTGCCGCTGCTCACCGCCACTTTTGAGGCGAAGGTGGCCTGGGGCCAGCCCATCAGCGCGGAGAGCATCTGACCGGTCTGGTTGGCGTCGTCGTCGATGGCCTGCTTGCCGCAGATCACCACCTGGGGTTGTTCCTTGTCGCACAGGGCCTTGAGCAGCTTGGCCACGGCGAGGGGCTGGAGTTCCACGTCGGTTTCGACGAGGATGCCCCGGTCGGCGCCGATGGCCATCGCGGTACGCAGGGTTTCCTGGCAGGCGCCCACGCCGCACGACACCGCGACGACTTCGGTCGCGACACCGGCTTCCTTCAGGCGCACGGCTTCTTCAACAGCGATCTCGTCGAAGGGGTTCATGGACATCTTGACGTTGGCGATATCCACGCCGGAACCGTCGCTCTTCACGCGCACCTTGACGTTGTAGTCGACCACGCGTTTAACGGGAACCAGAATCTTCAATGCTGCGCTCCTTCCATATGAGACGTTCTCCACCATTTTCGGCATGCCAGCGCGCCGGGAGTTCCATCCCGCCACGGGCCGACAGCCTCTTTTTTCGCCTTGCCGACACTGCAGCGCATTTGCGCGCACCGTCACGGCGTCAAGCAGGCTAGCTTCTCACAGCAAGCCTTGCCTTGTCACTTTCCGTACGGTAGCGTATGGAGCAATAAGCGTCAATACTACTGCGTATGGATAAGCCTCCCCGCGCCCAACTCGACCGCACCACCTGGATTCACGCCGCCCTCGACACCCTTGCCGACGAGGGCGCGGGAAGCATCCGTGTGGAAATCCTGGCCAAACGCCTGCACGTCACCAAGGGCAGTTTCTACTGGCATTTCAAGGATCGGCAGGATCTCCTCGACGCCGTGCTCGAGACCTGGAAGGAAGGCCGCATCCGCGACATCGTCAAGCAGACGCGCCCGGAACCCGGCCGCGAGGAAGCCCAGCTCTACCACGTCATCGACGTCTACAGCGCCAGCCGCAACAACAAGGGCATCCTCATCGAGCTAGCGATGCGCGACTGGGCCCGTCGTGATCCGGCCGCCCAGAAGATCGTCGAGGCAGTGGACACCGCCCGCCTCAACTGCGCCCGGGATCTGTTCATCGCCTGCGGTCTGCCGAAAAACGAAGCCTCGACCCGCAGCGTGTTGCTGTACGCCTACGTGTTCGGGGTGTCGATGATGAATTGTGGCAACTTCGACGGCAATGTCGAAGAGATGAAGACGGAGATCCGCCACATCATCGCACGCAGCCGGACGCCTACCCCGCCGGCCTGAGGGTTGCCAGCCCCGGGATCGCCGCCACCGCATTGACGCCCGTCGCGGCGATCAACGCCTCCACCGGCATGTCCCGTAGCGCTGCCAGTTCGTGGGCAAAGCGCGCCAGGTTGCCCGGATCGTTGCGCCCGCCGCCGCACCACACGGGCGGGATGTCGGGCGCGTCGGTTTCCAGCACGATGGATTCGAGCTGCAGTGTCGCCGCCAGCTCGCGGATGCGCCTTGACCCGGGGTAAGTCATCGCGCCGCCAAACCCCAGCCGAAAGCCCAGCTTGATGAAGGCATCGGCCTGCTGACGGCTGCCGTTGAATGCGTGGGCGATGCCACCCGGCACCGGGATCCGCCTCAGAAACTTGAGGATCTCGTCCTGGGCGCGGCGGATGTGAAGCACCACCGGCAGATCGAAATCCCGGGCGAGCCTAAGCTGCGCCTCGAAATAGCGCATCTGCAGCGGCAGGTCGCCGTCCGGCACGAAACCGTCGAGCCCGATCTCTCCCACAGCCACCGCCGAGCCTTCGGCGAGCCTTTCGCGCAGGCGATCGAGATCGTCCGGCCCGGCCTGGCCGACGTACATCGGGTGGATGCCGAAGGCGTGGCGGCAGTCCGGGTTGGCCCGTGACAGGGCCGCCACGGCATCGAAATCCGTCGCGCCGACCGCCGGCACCAGAAAACCGCCGACGCCCGCGGCACGGGCTGCCGCCAGGATGCCAGGCCGGTCGGCGTCGAACTCGGCGGCATCCAGATGGCAGTGGGTATCGATCAGCACCCGGAAGGCTCCAGCTTACTTGCCGGTCCAGACCGGCTTGCGCTTGGCCATGAAGGCGTCGATGCCTTCGGCGGCGTCCTCGCACATCATGTTGCAGGCCATGACTTCGGCGGCCTGCTGGTAGGCGGCGTCAAGGCCCATCTCGAGCTGCGAATAGAACATCTGCTTGCCCATGGAGATCGCCGCCGGCGACTTGGCGCAGATCGACGCGGCGAGTTTGGCAACTTCTTCGTCCAGCGATTCGAGCGGCACCACGCGATTGACCAGACCACGCTGCTTCGCCTCGGCGGCGTCGATGAAATCGCCGGTGACGAGCATCTCGAAAGCCTGCTTGCGGCCCATGTTGCGGGACAGCCCGACGCTGGGGGTGGCGCAGAAAAGGCCCACGTTGATGCCCGACACGGCAAAGCGCGCGACATCCGACGCCACCGCCAGATCGCACATGGACACCAGCTGACAACCCGCCGCGGTGGCGATGCCGTGGATGCGCGCGATGACCGGCTGGGGCATGTTCACGATCTGCATCATCACCTTGCCGCACAGGCGGAACAGCGCCTGCTGGAAGCTCTTGGTGTAATTGCCGCGCATCTCCTTCAGATCATGGCCGGCGCAGAAGGCCTTGCCGGCACCGGCGAGCACCACCACGCGCACGGATTTGTCGGCGGCGACGGCTTCGAGCTCGGCCAGCAGGGCTTCGAGCATGGACTGGGACAGCGCGTTGAACTGGCCCGGGCGGTTGAGCGTGATGGTGGCGACGCCGTCGGCGTCCTGGCGAAGCAGCATGGGTTCGGTGTTGGGCTGGACGACTGCGTTCATGAGTTCTCCTCCTGGTTATGAAAGCGCCGGCACGTGTCGGCCGGTCGTGGCTGCGTCACGCGCCGCAGCGGGCGCGCACGCGGTGGGCCGGATCGGTGTCGAGGGATTCGAGCCAATCCAGCAGTTCATGGTTAACGCGGGCAACGCCGTCGCGCAGGGCGAGCACGCCGCCAACGGCGTTGGCCGAAGGTGCCGGCACGCTGGCGCTGAAGCTGCGCGCTGCGATCGACTGGTCGCTACGGGGCGCCAGCAGCGCGGCGCGCAGTTCGATCACGCCACGGCTCACACCTTCCGATTCGAAGACCTGGGCGAACTCGTCCAGATCGACCCGCAGCCTGCAGCCTGTCGCGCCCGCGGGCGGCAGGTCACCCTTCATGCTGCGCTTGAGGGCGAGCTCAAGCAACTGCCCCGGATGGGCGGCCCAGCGGTTCTCGACGAACACCTGGCGACGCGTCGGCTGGGCATACAGGAGCCGGTAATGCATCGCCGTCGAGGCAAGCCACGGCGCTGGGACGACCTCGGTGCTGCGGATCGGAAAAGCCAGCATTCGCGGCGGCGGGCCGTCGAGGGGGCCGAAATCGTGCACCGCATAACCCGGGGCCGCCTTGGGCACACTGTTGCAGGCAGCAAGCAGCAACGCTGCGGCGGCGAGGGACAGGCGGATGAGAGGCAGGAGCTGCATGGGCCGGTTCCGGTTGAATTGGGGGCTCAGTGGCTGCCCGCGGGAGCGCCGAATCCGGCCTCGCCCGGCCCGGGAGGCGGACGGCGGCGGCCGAGGAGGAGCAGCTGCGGGGTCTCGTCGATCTCGTCGAGCAGATCGGAGAGCTGCCGGGATGTGGTGGTGAGTTCCTGCAGCAGCACGTTGAGGCGCGGCAGCGTGCTGGTGGCAAGCCCCTCGCCGGTGGTCCCGACCAGCCCGTCGATACGGTCGCTCACGGTCTGCAGTCGGGCGACCAGATTGCGGCCGTCGCGGGCCAGCGGCACGGCGTCTGCGCTGAGGCGTTCCAGGTTGTCCAGCGACCGCCCGATGCGGCCGAGGTTTTCCTTGCTGACCACCTGACGCACGGCGGCCAGCGTCTGCGGAACCTCCTTCAAGGTGCGGTCGAGCCCCTGGCTGGAGGATTCCAGATGGGCCAGGGTGCGCTCGATGCGGGCAAGGTTCTCGGGCGCGGCCAGCGCCGACAGTCGCTGGGTGAGCTCGCGCACCTGGCGCAGGGTCTGGACCGACGCATCGGCCACCTCATCCACCAGCCCCGGGGCAAGCTTGAGGCGCGGCGGCCCACCGCCCTCGCCCAGCAGCGGCACGGGGTCGTCGCCCGCGTCATCCAGCGCGATGAAGGCCAGCCCGGTCACCCCCTGATTGGCGAGGCGCGCCCGGGTAGCACGAGTGATCGGCAGATCGGTGCGGATGCGGGCGGTGACCAATACGTTGCGCGGGTCGGCCGGATCGAGGTTGATGGCCGCCACCTTGCCGGCAACGATGCCTCGGTAGCGCACGGTGGCCTGCACATTGAGCCCGTTGACGCTGCCGGAACTCACCAGCAGCACGTCGCGGGTGGCGTCGCGGCGGTCCGAGAACCACCACAGGGCGCCCACCAGTGCGCAGCTCAGGATGATCGCGAACAGCCCGGCCGCGATGGCGTGGGAACGGCTTTCCATCAGGCTTCGGCCCGTCCGCGGGCGAGCGCGGCCTGGCTGCGCTGACTGTGGAAAAAGCGTTCGATGAATGGATCCTGCACCGTCATGATCTCGTCGAGGGGGCCGTTGGCGAGTATACGCCCATCGGATAGCACGGCCACGCGGGTCGCCAGCGCCGCCAGGGTGTCCAGATCGTGGGTCACGAGCACCACGGTGAGGCCCAGCGCCCGGTGCAGCGCGCGGATCAGACGCACAAAACCGGCGCTGCGGTCCGGGTCGAGGCCCGCGGTCGGCTCGTCGAGGAGCAGCAGTTCCGGCTCCAGCGCCAGCGCCCGGGCCAGAGCCACGCGCTTGACCATTCCGCCGGAAAGCTCGGCCGGCATGCGCAGCGCCACCTCGGGGCCGAGTTCGACCATCGCCAGCTTCAAAAGGACAAGATGGTTGACCAATTCATCATCATCGATGCCCGCCTCGCGCAGTGGGAAGGCCACGTTGGCAAACACGTTGAGCGCCGAGAACAGCGCGCCTTGCTGGAACAGCATCCCGAAGCGCCGGCGACGGGCGAGCTGGGCGTCGCGGCTGCCGGCTGACAGCGGCTCGCCAAACAGCCGCACCTCGCCTTCGGCCGGCTGCAGCAGCCCGACCATCTGGCGCAGCAGGGTCGTCTTGCCGCTGCCCGAGCCGCCCACCAGCGCCACCACCTCGCCCGCCGGCACGGCCAGGTCGATCTGACGATGCACCCAGGTGTCGCCGAAGCGGGTGGACAGCCCCCTCAGCTCGACGGGAAACGTGGTCGCGCTGCTCATCGGAACGGCAACCCGATGTTGCGGGTGGCGATGGCGAAAACCGCATCCACCAGAATCACCACGGTGATCGACGTGACCACCGATGCCGTGGTGTTGACGGACAGGCTCTCGGTGTTGGGCTTGACCCGCAGCCCGAAATGGCAGGCGACCAGCGCGATGAGCAGGCCGAACACCACGCCCTTACCCAGCCCGATCACCAGATTGGCCATCGGCACGGCCCGGGGCAGCGTGTTGAGGAAGAATTCGTAGCTCATGTCCAGCTGCAGGTTGGCCGACACCATGCCGCCAAAGACCGCCACCGCCGAGCCCCACAGGGTGAGCAGCGGCATCGCCAGCGCCAGCGCCACCACCTTGGGCAGCACCAGCCGCACATAACGCGAGATGCCCATCGTGGTGAGGGCGTCCACTTCCTCGGTGACCCGCATCACGCCCAGCTGGGCGGTCATCGCGGAACCCGAACGCCCCGCCACCAGCACCGATACCAGCACCGGCCCGAGCTCGCGGATGATACCGAGGCCCAGGATGTTGACGATGAACACGTCCGCGCCAAAAGCCCGCAGCTGCAGCGCCGAGAGGTAGGACATCACCACGCCGATGAGAAAACCCACCAGCGCCGTCACCGGCATGGCCTTGACACCGACCTTGTAGAAGTTGGCCGACATCTCCCTGAGCGGCCACTGACCGCGTCGGCGTATCAGGTAGAACAGGTCGAGGCACAGCTGGCCGACCAACGCCACAAAGTTGAGCAGATGATGGCCGAAGCCGATGAGCATCCGACCCAGGTGGGCGGTGGCGTCGAGAAAACGGTAAGGCGGCTCGACCGGCACGCTGACCTCGCCCAGCGCGTCGATGCGCCCGAAGATGCCTTCGAGCTCGACTGGCAACACCAGCTGCGCAGGACGCCTACGCCCCCAGCGACGCCACAGGAGTAGCGCGCCGAAGCTGTCGAGGCGGGTCACGCCGGTGAGATCCCAGCCGGCGGAATCGGGGGTTTCGTCAAGCTGCTTGCGGAAATCCGCCAGCTGCGGCGAGAGCAGGCGCAAGGTCCAGTCGCCCGACAGCGCGACCGCCGCGCCATCGCTGCGGATCGCCGGTTGCGGTCGGGCGTCGGGGGCCATCGGCCGGGCGGTCAGGCGCCCGCCAGGTTGCGGGCCGGGGCACGCTCCACGCGCACCTTGAGGGGCAAGCCGATGGCCTGCCACTGGCGTTCTTCCTCGTCGAGCACGGCGGCGGTGAGCGGCAGGTTGCGCAGCCATTCGCTGTCGGCGATCAGCACGTAGCCACGGCCGTCGCGCTTCAGCCGCAGAGGCGGCACGCCACGCCCGTCGCGGGCCCGATGCACCACCGCCGACAGGCGCAGGCACAGGATCAGCCGCCATTCCGGGCTATCGGGGCCAAGCGAACTGACCCGCGACAGCTTGCCCCGATGGGCGAGCACCATGCGCGCCAGCCGGCCCTGATCCATCCGCGAAAAGCCCGGCATGTCGGCGTTGCCGAGGATGTAGGCGCTGTGCTTGTGGTAGCTGGAATGGGCCACCGAGACGCCGACCTCGTGGAGCATCGCGGCCCATTCGAGGAAGCGCCGATCCACGTTTTCTTCATCCGCCGCGCCGGGTTCGAGCTGCAGCAGGAAGGCCCGAGCGGTTTCGGTGACCTGCCGCGCGTGGGGCAGATCGACGCCGTAACGCTCGACGAAGGCCGACACGGTGGCGTCGCGCAGATCATGGTGGTGGTAGCGGCCGAGCAGATCGTAGAGCACGCCCAGGCGCAGCGCGCCTTCCGAGAAGGCCATGCGCTCGAGGCCGAACTCCTGGAACACCGCCCACATGATCGCAAACCCACCGGTGAGCACCGGCAGGCGATCGGGGCGGAGGCCCTCCAGTTGCAGGTTGTCGATGCTGCCGGCCTTCAGCATCGCCGCGCGCAGGCGTTCGAGCCCCACGCGGGTGATGCCACCATCCGAAAAGCCGTTGAGTTCGAGGATATCCACCAGCGCCTTGGCCGAGCCGCTCGACCCCACCGCCTCCTCCCAGCCCACTTCGCGGTAGGCGTGGGAGATGGTCTGGATTTCCTTTTGCGCGGTGAGTTCGGCATCGCGCAGACCGCGCTTGTCGATGCGGCCATCCGGGAAGAAGCGCAGCGAGTAGCTCACGCAGCCCATGTAGAGGGATTCCAGCGCGATGGGCTCGAAGCTCTTGCCGATCACGAACTCGGTCGAGCCGCCGCCGATATCCACCACCAGCTGCTGCTTGTGGGGGTTGGGCAGGGTGTGGGCGACGCCGACGTAGATCAGCCGCGCCTCTTCACGGCCGGCGATGACTTCGATGGGAAAACCCAGCGCAGCCTCGGCCTGGACGAGGAAGTGCGACGCGTTCTTGGCGACGCGCAGGGTGTTGGTGCCCACGGCACGGACGGCCTCGGGCGGGTAATCGCGGATGCGCTCGTTGAAACAGCGCAGCGCGCTGATGCCACGAAACTGCGCGGCGGCGTCGAGCATGCGGTCGGACGACAGGCCGGCGGCGAGGCGCACCGACTCCTTGATGCCATCGAGGGGATAGATCTGGTCATTCACAATCCGCCCGATCTGCAGGCGGAAGCTGTTGGAACCCAGATCGATGGCGGCGATCAATTCACGATTCATGAAGCAGGCACGAGCTGCGCCCCGTGGCGCGGAAGCCGGGGATTCTAGCACCCGCGTGCGGCGCATCTGCGCGCCGTCGACACAATGTCGGGTATTGCGAAGCTTCATGATGCGGTAACAAAATCGTCACATACTTGGCATTCAATCGGACGATTCGACAGGAGAGCCCATGCGTCTAAACGCCCCCGACCGCCATTTCCGCCACGACCATTTCACCAACCGCGAGTTATCCCTGCTCCAGTTCCAGCGTCGCGTCCTCGCCCAGGCGGCCGATCCTTCGGTGCCCCTGCTGGAGCGGCTGCGCTTCCTGTGCATCGTGTCGAGCAACCTGGACGAATTCTTCGAGGTGCGTGTCGCCGGTGTGAAGGAACAACTGCGGCTGGGCAGCGTGGCGCTCACCACCGACGGGCTCACCCCCGCCATCCTCCACGCCCGCATCAGCCGGGAAGTCCACGGCCTCATCAGCGAGCAATACACCCTGCTCAACGACGTGATCCTGCCGGCGCTGGCCGCCGAAGGCATCGTCTTCCTGCGCCGCAGCGTATGGACCGACGCCCAGCACCTGTGGGCCCGCGAATACTTCATGCGCGAGGTGATGCCCATCCTCACGCCCATCGGGCTCGATCCGGCGCATCCCTTCCCGCGGGTGCTCAACAAGAGCCTCAACTTCGCGGTCGAACTCGAAGGCCGCGACGCCTTCGGGCGCAATTCCGGCGCCGCCATCGTCCAGGCGCCCCGCGCCTTGCCGCGGGTCATCCACCTCCCGAAGGAGCTCACCGGCGTCGATTACGGCTTCGTGTTCCTGTCGTCGCTGCTCCACGCCCACGTGGGCGAGCTCTTCGAGGGGATGAACGTGCTCGGCTGCTACCAGTTCCGGGTCACCCGCAACTCCGACATGTTCGTCGATGAAGAGGAAGTGAAGGATCTGCGCGCCACCCTCAAGGGCGAACTCCAGCAGCGCCACTTTGGCGACGCGGTGCGGCTCGAACTGGCCGACAACTGCTCCGAGGCCATGGCCACCTTCCTGATGAAGCAGTTCGGGCTCGACCCCTCCGACGTGTATCGGGTGCCCGGCATGGTCAATCCGGTGCGCCTCAACCAGGTGCCCGACTGGGTGGACCGGCCCGATCTCAAGTACCGCCCCTTCCTGCCGGCCCGGCCGCGGGGGCTGGACAAGCGCGAGAACATCTTCGCCGCCATCCGCCGCCACGACATCCTGCTGCACCACCCCTTCCAGAGCTTCGAGCCGGTGATCGAGATGCTGAAGGCCGTCGCCGACGACCCGGCCGTGGTGTCGGTGAAGATGACCGTCTATCGCACCGGCACCGATTCGGTGCTGATGGAACACCTCATCCGCGCCGCCCAGAAGGGCAAGGAAGTCACCGTGGTGCTCGAGCTGATGGCGCGCTTCGACGAGGAAGCCAACATCAGCTGGGCCGCCCGCCTCGAGGAAGTCGGCGCCCACGTGGTGTATGGCGTGTTCGGCTACAAGACCCACGCCAAGCTGCTGCTGGTGGTCCGCCGCGAGAACGGCAACCTGCGCCGCTACGCCCACCTGGGCACCGGCAACTATCACCCGCGCACCACCCGCTTCTACACCGACTTCGGCCTCCTCACCGCCAACGACGAGATCGGCGCCGACGTGGCCGAGGTCTTCAAGCAGCTCACCGGGCTAGGCCAGGCCGGCAAGCTGCGCCACCTGTGGCAGGCACCCTTCACCCTGCAGCCCAATGTGGTGGCGGCGATCCGCGAGGAAGCCGAGATCGCCCGCGCCGGCCGCAAGGGGCGGATCATCGTCAAGGTCAACGCCCTGCTCGAACCGGAAACCATCGAAGCCCTGTACGAAGCCTCCCAGGCCGGCGTCGAGGTCAGCGTGATCGCCCGCAGCGTGTGCGCCCTCAAGCCGGGCGTGCCGGGGCTGTCCGAGAACATCAAGGTGCGCTCGGTGGTCGGCCGTTTCCTGGAGCACCACCGCATCTTCTATTTCCAGGCCGACGGCGCCGAAAAGCTCTACCTGTCCAGCGCCGACTGGATGGAGCGCAACTTCTTCAAGCGCATCGAGGTCGCCTTCCCGATCCTCGACCCGAAAGTGAAACGGCGTGTAATGAAGGAAGGCCTGCGTCCCTACCTGGGCGACAACTGCCAGGCGTGGGAACTCGACGGTGACAACCACTATCGCCGCAAGAATCCCCGCACCACCCGCCGCGCGGCACAGGAAATCCTGCTCAAGGAGCTCACCGGGGTGACGCCCGCCTGAACATCGACCATCGCCCGCACGGCTACCGTTTCGCCCCGCCCGGCGCACGGGAGGGAAGCCGGACGGCGATGGTGATGTAGAATTCCGGCTCGATTCGTTCATCGATGGCCAAACCCATGTCTGTGTCCCGCCTCCGCATCGCCCCTGCCACCCTGATCGCCGGCGCCCTCGCCGCCCTCATGCTGTCCGCCTGCGGTGGCGGTGGTGGCGACAGCAGCAGCTCCACCCCGGCACCATCCAATTTCGCCGTCGTGGCGGGTGATGGTCAGGCGACCGTCACCTGGGACGACAACACGGCCTACCAATACTGGCTCTACTACGCCCCGAGCGTCAGCTTCTCGACCGTCGAGCAGTGGAGCAAGCTCACCAGCGCACAGTCCAGGGTCGGCTACAACAACGACAAGGGCATCCGCCCGCCCATGGTCGTCACCAGCCTGACCAACGGCACCACCTATTACTTCGCGATGAACGGGCGCGACAACGGCGGCAAGGGCGGTCCGCTCTCCGCCACGCTGTCAGCCACCCCGCGCGCGTCCGGCGACAGCTGGCTGACCGGCGGCACCTTCAGCGGCAGCCCGACCATGCGCAGCGTGGCCCTGGGCACCGACAGCAACGACTCCACCTCCGTTTACGTCGCTGTGGGCGACGGTGGCGTGGTGTATTCCGCCCCGGCCTACACCAGCACCAGCGCCCTCACCTGGACAGCCAAGACCACCCTCGGCGGCCAGCTCAACGGCGTGGTCTACACCCTGAGCAAGTTCGTCTCCGTCGGTTCCGGCGGCAAG
The DNA here is from genome assembly GCF_009469605.1 of Zoogloea sp. 1C4. Classification (GTDB taxonomy): domain Bacteria; phylum Pseudomonadota; class Gammaproteobacteria; order Burkholderiales; family Rhodocyclaceae; genus Zoogloea; species Zoogloea oryzae. The sequence goes on from NZ_SSXU01000001.1 coordinate 137,627, forward strand.
ACCTGGTACTCCACCACCCCGGGCACCTGGACCGCCGGCACCATCAGTGATTCGGGCACCGCCAACCTCAACGCGCTGGCCAGCAACGGCGCCACCGTGGTGGCCGTGGGCGACAACGGCCGCATCGTGTACTCCACCGACGGCCAGAGCTGGACCCCCGCCGCCGCTGTGCCGGCCAGCACGCCCAACCTCTACGGTGTGACCTATTCCGTCAAGGGCCAGTGGATTGCCGTGGGCGCCAACTGCACGATGCTCACCAGCACCGACGGCAGCACCTGGACCACCCAGGCCGTCACCCTCAGCGGCGCCGGCTGCACCGATCTGCGCAGCGTCGATACTGTCGCCGTCACCACCAACAGCGTCACTACCTACTACTTCGCGGCGGTGGGCACTGGCGCCACGGGCGGTGCCATCGTCACCAGCAGCGACGGCAGCACCTTTACGCAGCAGGCTGACGTGGGCAGCTCACCGCTTTACGCCGTGGCCGCATCCGCCGACGGTCGCTTCGCCGCCGTGGGCGCCAGCAATGCGATCTACATCGCCACCGCCATCAACACCTGGGTGGCCCCGACCACCAAGCCGACGCCGGGTGCCACCATGTACGGCATCACCCGCGCCAACGCCACTTACACGGCCGTCGGCGCGAGTGGCACCAGCATCTACTCGTACTGAGCACTACCGACGCAACACCGATTCATCACCGGTAAAAAAGTGGAGCGGCTCCCCGGAGCCGGCTCCACTTTGTCCTTCTGAAGCCAGCCCATGTCCGTCGACCGCAACTCCGCCAACGCCAGCCTCCTCGGTCGCTCCCTCGCCGCCGTGTGGCATCCGTGCACCCAGATGAAGCACCACGAGCAGCTGCCACTGGTGCCGATCAAACGGGGCGAAGGCGCCTGGCTCTACGACATGGACGGCCGCCGCTACCTGGACGGGATCAGCTCCTGGTGGGTCAATCTCTTTGGTCACGCCAACCCGCGCATCGGCGCCGCCCTCAAGCAGCAGCTCGACCAGCTCGAACACGTGATGCTCGCCGGCTTCACCCATGAGCCGGTGGTCGAGCTCTCCGAACGCCTCGCCGCCCTCACGCAGCACCAGCTGGGCCACGCCTTCTACGCCTCCGACGGCGCCTCGGCCACCGAGATCGCCCTCAAGATGAGCGCCCACTACTGGCGCAACCACGGCCAGCCCGACAAGAACCGCTTCGTCAGCCTCGCCGGCAGCTACCACGGTGAGACCGTCGGCGCCCTGGCCGTCACCGATGTCGCCATCTTCCGCGACGCCTACGCCCCGCTGGTCCGCGCCGGCACCTGCGTGCCCAGCCCCGACGCACGCCACGCCGCGCCGGGTGAGAGCGCCGTCGACTTGGCCCGCCGCGCCGCCGCCGCCCTCGACGCCCACCTGGCCGAACACGGACACGAGACTGCCGCGCTGATCGTCGAGCCGCTCATCCAGTGCGCCTCGGGCATGGTGATGTACGACCCGGAATACCTGCGCCTCGCCCGCGAGATCTGCACCCGCCACCGGGTGCATCTGGTGGCCGACGAGATCGCCGTCGGCTGCGGCCGCACCGGCACCTTCTTCGCCTGCGAGCAGGCCGGCATCTGGCCGGATTTCATCTGTCTCTCGAAGGGCATCTCCGGCGGCTACCTGCCGCTCTCCATCGTGCTCGCCACCGACGACGTCTTCGCCGCCTTCTACGACGACGACACCGCCCGCGGCTTCCTGCATTCCCACAGCTACACCGGCAATCCGCTGGCCTGCCGGGCGGCGCTGGCAACGCTCGACATCTTCGCCCAGGACGACGTGCTCGCCGCCAACCGGATCAAGGCCGAACGCCTGGGTGCCGCTTTCCGCGCCGCCATCGGCAGCCACCCGGCCGTGCGCCACCTGCGCCAGCGGGGCATGATCCTGGCCTTCGACGTGGAAGGCGCACCGGCCGGCTTCTCGCGCCGCTTCTTCACCGAGGCGCTGGCCCGCGAGCTGCTGCTGCGCCCCATCGGCAACACGGTCTACACCATGCCGCCCTACATCCTCAGCGACGCCGAGATCGATCATCTGGCAAGCCAGACCGCCGCGGCCCTGGAGGCCAGCCTTGCCTGAGCCCATCGACCCGCTCCTCGAAATCTCCGCCAGCCTCGCCGATATCGACGAAGCCGGCCTGCGCCGCCGCCGCCGGGTCGTCACCACCCCGTGCGCGCCGGTTGCGGGGCTTGCCGACCGGCCCGACCCGGTCATCGCCTTCTGCTCCAACGACTACCTCGGCCTCGCCGCCGAGCCCTCGCTGGCCGAAGCCGCCAGCCAGGGCGCCCAACGCTGGGGCGTCGGCTCCGGCGCGTCCCACCTCGTTAGCGGCCATTACGCCGTCCACGACGAGCTCGAAACACGCCTCGCCCGCTTCGTCGGCATGGACGACGCGCTGTATTTCTCCACCGGCTACATGGCCAACATCGGCGTGATGCCGGCCCTGGTCGGCCGGGGCGACGCGATCTTCGCCGACAAGGTGAACCACGCCTCTCTAGTGGATGGCGCCCTCCTCTCCCGTGCCGAATTCATCCGCTACCCCCACAGCGACCTCGCCGCCCTCGCTGCCCGGCTCGAGGCCTCAACGGCCCCGCGCAAGCTGATCGTCACCGACAGTGTGTTCAGCATGGACGGCGACCTCGCCCCGCTGCCCGAACTCCTCGCCCTGGCCGAGGCCCACAAGGCCTGGCTGCTGGTGGATGACGCCCACGGCTTCGGCGTGCTCGGCCCGCAAGGCCGCGGCAGTCTGGCCCACTTCGGACTGTCGTCACCGCGCCTGATCTACATGGGCACCCTCGGCAAGGCCGCCGGCGTCTCCGGCGCCTTCGTTGCCGGCCAGCGGGATGTCATCGAGTGGCTGGTGAGCAAGAGCCGCAGCTACATCTTCACCACTGGCGCCCCGCCGCTCATCGCCCATACCCTGCTCAGCGCGCTGGATCTCATGGAGCAGGGCGACACTCGGCGTGCCCACCTCAACGCCCTGATCGCCCGCTTCAAGGCCGGCCTGCGCCTCTCCCGCTGGCAGCTGCTGCCCTCCGACACCCCGATCCAGCCGGTGGTGATCGGCGACAACCACGAGACCCTCGCCGTCTCCCGTGCCCTCGACGCCGAAGGCATCTGGGTGCCGGCGATCCGCCCACCCACGGTGCCCAAGGGCGCGGCGCGCCTGCGCGTCACCCTGTCGGCCGCGCACAGCTTCGAGCAGGTCGACCGCCTCGTCGCCACCCTCAACCGCCTCGAGGCCGCGCCGACATGAGCGCGCCGCTCGTCCTGCTCCATGGCTGGGGCCTGTCGTCGGCCGTGTGGGCGCCGCTCACCACACAGCTTTCGTCGGACCTGACGATCCACACGCCCGATCTCCCCGGTCATGGCGCTGCGCCCGCTGCCGGCGAAACCCTCACCGACTGGGCCGACGCCCTGATCCCGGCGCTGCCCGACGGCGCCACCGTGGTCGGCTGGTCCCTCGGCGCCCAGCTCGCCCTGCACCTGGCCGCCCACGCGCCGCACAAGATCGCCCGGCTGCTACTGATCGCCGCCAGCCCGCGCTTTGTCCAGACCGACAACTGGCCCACCGCGATACCCGTCGACACCCTTACCGAGTTCCGCCAAAGCTTCGATCTCGACCCGGCCGCCACCCAGCGCCGCTTCGTCGCCCTGCAGGCCCTGGGCGATGCCGCCCGACGCGAGGTGTCCGCCACGCTCACGGCCACCCTCACGCCCGCCGACGCCAACCGCCAGCCGGCGCTTGCCACCGGACTGCGCCTGCTCGCCGAGACCGACCAGCGCCCCCTCGTCAGCCGGATCACCCAGCCGGTGCGCCTGCTCCACGGCAGCGAAGACAAGCTGATGCCAGTCGCCGCTGCCGAATGGCTGGCCGACCACCTGCCCAACGGCCGGCTGTCGGTCTTCCAGCACAGCGGCCACGCGCCCTTCGTCTCGCGTCCGGCCGACTGCGCCACCCTCATCGAAAGCTTCATCCGTGACTGACGCCCCGGCTCCCAAGCGCGCCGTCCGGGCCGCCTTCGACAAGGCCGCCGACGCCTACGACGCCGTCGCCACCGTCCAGCGCGCCGCCTGCGACCGCCTGCTCACCCTTGCCACCGGCCGCGGCTTCGCCCCCCAGCGCATCCTCGACGCCGGCTGCGGCACCGGCTACGCCCTCGCCGGCCTCTCCCGCGCCTATCCGGCCGCCACGCTGTTCGCCCTCGACTTCGCCCCGGCGATGCTGCGCCGCCACCCGCCGGGCCTGGCCCTGCCCGTCTGCGCCGACCTCGAACACCTGCCCATCGCCGCCGGCAGCCTCGACGCCCTGTGGTCAAGCTACGCGCTGCAATGGTGCAACCCGCGCCGCGCCCTGCCAGAGCTCGCCCGCGCCCTCGCCCCGGGCGGCCAGCTGTGGATCGCCACCCTCGGCCCCGGCACCCTCACCGAACTCCGCGACGCCTTCCGCCACGTGGACAACGACGAGCACGTGCTGCGCTTCCAGCCGCCCGAAGTCGTCATCGACGCCGCCGAATGCGCCGGCCTGCGGGTGCTCGACAGCGACCGCGACACACTCCACGCCTGGGCGCCCGACCTGCGCAGCCTGCTCACCGACATCAAGACCCTCGGCGCCCACCAGACCGGCGCCCCGCGCCGCCGCGCGCCCCTGGGCAAGACCGCCTGGGCACGGCTCTCCGCCGCCTACGAAGCCCACCGGGGCCCGGACGGGCTGCCCGCGTCCTACGACACCTTCTGGCTCATCGCCGAAAAGACCTGAAAACCTGAAATGAGCGCGTTCTTCATCACCGGCACCGACACCGAAATCGGCAAGACCTTCGTCACCTGCACCCTCCTCCACGCAGCCCGCGCCCGCGGCCTCAGCGCCCTCGGCATGAAACCCATCGCCGCCGGCGCCGAGATGGTGAACGGCGAATTCCTCAACGAAGACGCCGCCCGCATCCGCGCCGCCTGCAGCTTCGATCCGGGCCTCGCGCTGCTCAACCCCTACTGCCTCGCCAGCCCCATCGCGCCACACATCGCCGCGGCTGAAGAAGGCGTGACGCTCGAAACGGGCAGCATCCTCGACGCGTTCGAAACGCTCAAGGGCAAGGCCGATCTGGTGCTGGTGGAAGGCGTGGGTGGCTTTCGCGTGCCGCTGTCGGACGACTACGACACCGCCGATCTGGCCCGGGATCTGGGCCTGCCGGTGATCATCGTGGTGGGAATGCGTCTGGGCTGCATCAATCATGCGCTGCTGACAGCCGAGGCGGTGGCCGCGCGCGGCCTGACCATCGCCGGCTGGGTGGCGAATCAGGTCGATCCGGCCATGCTGCGTTTTGATCAGAACCTCGAAGCCCTCAAGGCCCGCATGCCGGCGCCGCTGCTGGGGGTGGTGCACTTCCAGCCCGACGGCAACGCCGCCGCAGCTGCGGCATCGCTGGAACTGCCCTTACCGGCCTGAAGCGCGCCGCTGGCGCAGCTGCTCGAACAGGCACACGCCCGCGGCAACACCCACGTTGAGGGACTCCATGCCACCCGGCATCGGGATCAGCACCCGCTTGGTTGCAAGCCCGGCCACGGCCTGCGACAAGCCCTGACCCTCCGACCCGAACAGCCAGGCCACCGGCCCGCGCAGGTCGAGGTCGTAGAGTTCGACCGAATCTCGCAGATCCGCCGCGAGGATCTCGCCAGGATAATCGGCCAGCGCCACGGCGGCATCAACGCCCTCACGGATGCGCAGCCCGAAATGTGCCCCCATCGCCGCCCGCAGCACCCGGGGCGACCAGGCCTGGGCGCAGCCCGGCGTGAGCAGCACATCCGTCACGCCAGCCGCCGCGGCAGTGCGCAGGATGGTGCCCAGGTTGCCTGGGTCCTGCACGCCGTCGAGCACCACGCAGCTGCCGGCAAGCGCCACCGCCGCCGGAGCGTCGGGGATCGCCATCACCGCCAGCACGCCGCTGGGCGCATCCACCGGGCTTACGTGGGCAAACAGACGGTCCGGCAGTTCGATGCAGATGTCCGAAGAACAGCCGGCCAGCAGCGCGGCGATTTCGGGCAAGCGTCGCCCGCTCTCGCTCACCACCACCCGTAGCGGCTGAACACCCCGCTCCAGCGCGACACCCAGCAGGTGGGCGCCGTCGAGCAGCGTCTCGCCGCTGGTGCGCCGATCCCGGGCTGACGTGGCCAGGGCGTGGAGGTGCTTGACCGTCGGGTTATCGCGGGAGGTGATCTGCTTCACGGTTCAGAAGGCCAGGCCGAGGGTGGCCAGCGCCACCGTGAGCGTGCCGAGGATCAGGTTGAGCATCACCCGCTGGCGGATCTCGTTCATCGCCTTGGCGCCCTGAGCCCAGCTGGCCTCCATCACTGCCTGCTGCAATCCGCGCCACGGCCCGAACCAGATACTGGCGAACACCACCGCCATCACCAGCCCCACACCGGCCATCACGTGCCACGAGCGCGGCGCCTGGGCGAAGCCCACTTCGAGCAGCATTGCGAAACCACTTACGACGATCGCGCCGATCGCCACCCAGACGATGCGGAAGAAACGTCCGAGCACCCGGCTCCACAGCCCGAGCCGATCGGCCGGCGGCAGTTCCAGCGCAGCCGGACGCAGGCAGAAGTGCGCAAACGCCATCCCGCCGACCCATACGATCACGCCGGCCAGATGGATGAAGAGCATCAGATGGTGGAGCTTCATGTGCAGTCCTCGTCTGTCCAGAGCGGCGGGTTGGCAATCACATCATGAACCGGCCCAAAGCTCTTGCGGTAGATCTCGCAGGCACCGTGGGCCCGCAGCGCGGCCAGGTGGGCCGGCGTCGGGTAGCCCTTGTGGCCGGCGAGGCCGTACTGGGGATACTTCCGGTCGAGCTCGAGCAGCTGCGCGTCCCGCGCCGTCTTGGCGAGGATGGACGCCGCCGAGATCTCGGGCACCAGGGCGTCACCCTTCACGATGGCCTCGCAGGGCACAGCCAGTTGCGGGCAGCGGTTGCCATCCACCTGGGCCCGGGTCGGCGCGGGCTTAAGCCCGGCGACCGCACGCTGCATGGCGAGCATCGACGCATGGAGGATGTTCAGCCGGTCGATCTCCTCGACGCTCGCCTCGGCCACGCACCAGGCCAGGGCCTTCTCGCGGATCTCGGCAGCCAGCGCGACTCGGCGCTTCTCGGACAGCTTCTTGGAATCGGCCAGCCCGACGATGGGCCGGGCCGGATCGAGGATCACCGCCGCCGCCACCACCGGCCCGCACAGGGGGCCGCGGCCAGCCTCATCGACGCCGCACAGGCGTTCCATCAGGCGTGCCCGCGCAGGTAAGGCAGGATCGCCGCCGCAGCCTTGTCGGCGGTGTTCTGGCGCAGCTGCAGGTGCATGTCGGTGAACACCTGGACCAGCTCGGCGGCCCGCGCCTTGTCGGTCAGCCAGCCGTCGAGGGCATCGGCGAGCGCCTGGGGCGTGGCAGCATCCTGCAGCACCTCGGGCACCACCTCGCGGTTGGCGAGCACATTGGGCAGGCCGACCCACGGTAGATAGGCCATGCGCTTCATGAGCCGGAACGACCACTTGCCGATCTTGTAAGTGATGACCATCGGCCGCTTGAGGAGCGCCGCTTCGAGGGTCGCGGTACCGCTCGCCACCAGCACCACGTCGGCAGCGATCATCGCGTCGGTGGCGTGGCCGAACAGGATGCGGATGGGCAGATCCACGTGGGCATGGCGCCGCAGCGCGTCCTCGAACAGCAGCCGAGTCTCACGGGTCGCCAGCGGCACCAGGAAGCGCGCATCAGGATGGCGCTCGTGGAGGATCGCCGCAGTGGCGATGTAGGTGTCTGCGAGGTTGCGCAGCTCGGACTGGCGGCTGCCCGGCAGGAAGGCGAACACCGGGCCGTCGCCAGTGATCTGCAGCATTTCCCGGGCGCCTGCCTGATCCGGCTTCAGCGGAAAGACATCGGCCAGCGGGTGGCCCACGTAGCTCACCGGCACGCCAGCGGTGCGGTAAAGCTCGGGCTCAAACGGGAACAGGCACAGCATGTGGCTGACCGATCGCGCGATGCCCTTCAGCCGGCCCTTGCGCCAGGCCCAGATGGACGGACTGACGAAGTGGATCGCCGGGATACCCTTGTCCTTCAGGCGGCGCTCCAGCCACAGGCTGAAATCCGGCGCGTCGACGCCGATGAAGGCAGCCGGCCGATCGGCCAGCAGACGGTTCAGCAGGCTGCGGCGGATGCCAGAGAGTTCGCGGTAATTCTTGAGGGCGTCCACATAGCCGTGGACCGACAGCTTTTCGGCCGGCCACCAGGCCTTGAAGCCTTCGGCCTGCATCTTGGGCCCGCCGATGCCGAAGAACTCGGCATCAGGGAGATGGCGCTTGAGCGCCCGGATCAGGTGGCTGGCGAGGAGGTCGCTGGAGGCCTCGCCCGCCACCATGGCGATGCGCACAACCATGGATCAGCGAACGATGCCACGCCCGGAGTCGGCGATGAAATCAGAGAACTGTTGCAACTCGGGCGCCGAGGCGGCAGCTTCGGCGATCTGCTTGCGGGCCTCGTCGAGGGTCAGGCCGTTGCGGTACAGGGTCTTGTAGGCCCGCTTGATGGCGGCGATGCCTTCTGCGCTAAAACCCCGGCGCTTGAGGCCTTCGCTGTTGATGCCGTGGGGCGAGGCCGGGTTGCCGGACACCGTGACAAACGGCGGCAGATCCTGCAGCAGCACCGTGCCGACACCGCAGAAGCTGTGCGCGCCCACGCGGACGAACTGGTGCACGCCGGTGAAACCACCGAGGATCGCCCAGTCGCCCACCGTCACGTGGCCGGCCAGCGTCGCGTTGTTGGCGAAGATCGTGTTGTCGCCGACCATGCAGTCATGGGCGACATGCACGTAGGCCATGATCCAGTTGTTGTTGCCGACGCGGGTCAGGCCGCCATCCTGCACCGTGCCGGTGCTGAAGCTGCAGAACTCGCGGATCGTGTTGCCGTCACCGATCTCCAGGCGGGTCGGTTCGGCGGCGTATTTCTTGTCCTGGGGCTCGGAGCCGATGGAGCAGAACTGGAAGATCCGGTTGTCGCGACCGATCTTCGTGTGGCCCTCAACGACCACATGCGGACCGATCCACGAGCCTTCTCCGATCTCGACGTGCTCGCCGATGATCGAATAGGCACCGACCTGCACGCCGTCGGCCAGACGGGCACCGAGATGGACAATGGCAGTCGGATGGATGCTCATCGCTTGATCGCGCACATGAATTCAGCTTCGGTCGCCACTTCGCCGTCGACGCGGGCAACCCCCTTGAACTTCCAGATGTTGCGGATCGTCCGGACGATTTCCGCTTCGAGGATCAGCTGGTCGCCGGGCACCACCGGGCGCTTGAAGCGCACGTTATCGACGGAGGCGAAATACACCATCGCATCCGGATCCGGCGTCGTGCCTTCAGTCTTGAAGGCCAGCACCGCAGCCGCTTGGGCCAGGGCTTCGATGATCAGCACGCCGGGCATCACCGGGCTGTGGGGAAAGTGGCCGGGGAAGAACGGCTCGTTCACCGTGACGTTCTTCAGGCCAACGACGCGCTTGCCCTCTTCCAGCTCGAGAATGCGATCCACCAGCAGGAACGGATAGCGGTGGGGAATGTATTTCTTGATCTCGTTGATGTCGATGATGCTCATTGTTCTTGCTCCCTCATGATTCCTTGGCGCCGAGCTTCTTCTCGAGTTCGCGCAGCCGCTCGGCCATCGCGTCGAGACGACGCAGATGGGAGAAATTCCTGACCCAGTCTGCATGGGACTGCAGCGGGATCATCGACGTGTAGACGCCGGCCTTGTCGATGCTCTTGGTGACGTTGGTGTCGGCCGAGATGGTCACATCGTCGGCCACCTCCAGGTGACCAGCAAAACCGGCCTTGCCACCTGCCATCACACGCTTGCCGACGACGGTACTGCCCGCCAGGCCCGCCATCGCCGCCATGATCGAATCGTCGCCGATCCGGCAGTTGTGGGCCACGTGAATGAGGTTGTCGAGCTTCACGCCGTTGCCGATCACCGTGTCGTCCAAGGCGCCGCGGTCGATGGTGGTGTTGGCACCGATCTCCACGTCGTCGCCGATGATGACGCGGCCGATCTGGGGAATCTTCACCCAGTGCTTGTCGGCATCCCGCGCGAAACCCAGGCCGTCGGCACCGATCACGGCGCCCGAATGGATGATGGCGCGGGCACCGATGGTGCAGCTGTCGTAGATCTTCACCCCCGCATGGAGGAGCGAGCCGGCACCCAGCCGGACGCCATCGCCCAGCACACAGCCGGCGCCAATGATGCAGTCGTCGCCGATCTCGCAGCCTTCACCGATCACCGCCTGGGGCGCGACCGAGACCGAAGCTGGCAGGGCTGACGCGACCACCGCCGACGGATGAACGCCGGCAGCGGGCCGTTTGGGCGGATTGAACAGCTGCGCGGCGCGCGCGAAGTAAAGGTAGGGATCCGGCGTGAGGATGCGGGCCCGTTCGGTGAGCCCGGCAGCCTTCGGCGAAAGGATGAAAGCCGACGCCTCGCTCGATGCGAGAGCCGCGATCAGCTTCGGATTGGAGAGAAATGCGATTTCGCCGGGCCGCGCGGCTTCCAGCGACGCGATCTGGCGAACGCGAATCGTCGCGTCGCCGACCAGTTCGCCACCCAGCCGGGCGACCAGTTCGCCAAGGGAGATTTCCATCGGCGAACGCTTACTTGGCTTCGGTCAGCGCCTTGATCACCTTATCGGTGATGTCGATACGCGGGCTGGCGTAGACGGCTTCCTGGAAGATGATGTCGTACTTCTCGGCCTCGGCGATCTGCTTGATCGTCTTGTTGGCACGATCAAGAACGCTGGCGAGTTCTTCGTTGCGACGCTGGTTCAGGTCTTCACGGAACTCGCGCTGCTTGCGCTGAAAGTCGCGGTTGAGTTCATTGAACTCACGCTCCTTGTTGCGGCGCTCACCCTCGGCCATGGTCATGCCGTTCTTCTCGAGGGCTTCCTGCATGCCCTGGAGCTGCTTGGCGATCCGCTGCAGATCCTGGTCACGCTTCTCGAATTCCTTCTCGAGCTTCTGCTGGGCACGCTTTGCCGGCGGCGCTTCCTTCATCACCCGGTCCGAATTGACGAACCCGACCTTCACCTCGGCTACCGCCGTCTGCGCAAAGGCGGCAAGCAGCAGCGCTGCGAGCGTGGATATACCGATACCTTTCACCTGAAACCTCCATCTGCACCCGATACGGCTGCAATCAGAAAACCGTACCCAACTGGAACTGGAATTTTTGCGTCCTGTCCCCGTCCTCTTTCTTGAGGGCCTGGCCAAGACTGAACTTGAGCGGACCGACCGGGGAGCTCCAGCTGAACGCCAACCCGGCACTGTACCGCAAATCAGAAGCCCGGACCTTGTCGTCCGCGCCCCAGACATAACCCGCGTCACCAAACAGCGAAAGGCGCATGGACTTGTCCTTGCCGCCACCGGGCATCGGGAAATAATACTCCACGTTACCCACCACCCGGCGGTTGCCGCCGAGCGCACGGACATAGCCGTTACTGTCGGTGTAGTGCGGGCCCAGCGTGCTCTGCTGGTAGCCCCGCACCGAACCGATGCCGCCGGCGTAGAAGTTCTTGTAGAACGGCAGTTCCTTGCCATCGTAACCGTGGGCATAGCCGAGATCGCCGTTCAGCATCAGCGCGTAGCCGCCGCCGAACGGGATCCAGTACTGATGCTGGTAGCTGCCGCGGACGTAGCGCATGTCGAGCGCCGGCGTTGCGACTTCCAGCGACGCGCGCTGATACACGCCGGACGTCGGGTACAGGAAGCTGTCACGCCGATCCCGCGCCCAGCCGGCCGTCGCGACCAGGCTGCGGGCCGTGTCGCCGAAGGTATTGACGAAGTTGACGTACGGCGCCGGGCTGGTGTCGAAGACCTTGATGGAGGTCTGGTCGACGGCCAGGCCGAAGTTGATCCGGTCATCCTCGGCAATCGGGTAGCCGAAGCGCAGGCCGGCACCGATGGACGACGACTTGTAGGTTGCCACCGACAGGGAGGTGGGATCGACGTTACGCTGATAGATGTCCCAGCCCATGCTGACGCCATCGATGGTCCAGTACGGGTTGGTGAAGGACAGGGCGACCGTCTTGTTGATGCGGCCGGTGTTCACCTGCAGGGTCATCGCGTTGCCGGTGCCGAAGAGGTTCTGCTGGGCGATGGAGCCGGACAGGATCACCTTTTCGGCGCTGGAGAAACCTGCGCCGAGCATGAGGTTGCCGGTGGCGCGTTCCTTGACGCTGAAGTTGGCATCTACCTGATCGGTCGAGCCCGGCACCGCCGGCGTCTCGATCGTCACTTCCTCGAAGTAGCCGAGGCGGTCGAGGCGGGCCTTGGAGCGGTTGATCGCCGCGCCGTCATACCACGCACCTTCCATCTGGCGGATCTCGCGACGGATCACCTCATCGCGGGTCCGCGCGTTGCCCGAAAAGTTGATCTTGCGCACATAGACGCGCCGACCCGGATCGACAAAGAAGGTGAAGGCGACTTCGCGCTTGGCCTTGTCGACTTCCGGCGCGGCATTCACGTTGGCGAAGGCGTAGCCATCGTTGCCGAGCCGCTCGCTGATCGCCTTGGTGGTGGCGGTCACCGAATCCCGCACGAAGGTGTCGCCAGCCTTGAGCTTGACGAGCTTCTGCAATTCCGCCTCAGGCACTGCCATGTTGCCCGCGAGCTTGACATCGGAAACCGTGTACTTCTCCCCCTCGGCGATACTGAGGGTGATGTAGATGTCTTTTTTATCGGGCGTGATCGAGACCTGGGTCGACTCGATGCTGAAATCCAGGTAGCCCCGATTCAGATAGAAGGAACGCAGGTTTTCGATGTCGCCGGAAAGCTTGGGCTTGGAATACTGGTCGCTCTTCGAGAACCACGTGAACCAGCCCGGCGTGGTCAGGGAGAACAGCTCGACGAGCTCCTTCTCCTTGAAGGCCTTGTTGCCGATGATGCTGATCTGACGGATCTTGGCGGCTTCGCCTTCGACCACGTTGAAGTTCACGCCCACGCGGTTCCGCTCGAGCGGCGTGACCGTGGTGGTGATCTGCACGCCGTACAGGCCCTTGGCGAGGTACTGGCGCTTGAGTTCCTGCTCGGCACGTTCGAGCAGCGCGCGGTCGAAGATGCGGGATTCGGCGAGGCCGACTTCCTTCAGGCCCTTCTTGAGGGCATCCTTTTCGAATTCCTTGGTGCCGACGAAGTCGATCTGGGAGATCGCGGGCCGTTCGTCCACCAGAACGATGATCACATCGTTCTCGACTTCGATCCGCACATCCTTGAAGAAGCCCGTCGCGAACAGCGACTTGATCGCCTGGGACGCCTTGTCTTCCGAGAAGCGCTCGCCCACCTTCACCGGAAGATAGCTGAACACCGTCCCGGCTTCGGTCCGCTGGATCCCTTCAACACGAATGTCTTTGACAACGAAAGGCTCGAAAGCCAAGGCGGGCGAAGCAGCGAAAAGCGCGGCAATCACCCCGGAGAGGAGCGTGGATTTCATCCGATTTCAGCTAGCAACAAGGCGGTTGATGTCGTTGTAGAAGGCAAAAGCCATTAGCGCCGCCAGCAGAGCCATTCCAATCTGCTGTCCGATTTCCATGACGCGTTCGGAAACCGGGCCGCCCTTGATGATCTCGATCACATAATACAGCAAGTGTCCGCCATCAAGCACGGGCACCGGCAGCAGATTGAGGACCCCAAGACTGATGCTGATGAGCGCCAGGAACTTGATGTAATGGGCCCAGCCCATGCGGGCCGACTGGCCGGCAAAGTCGGCTATCGTCACCGGGCCGCTGAGATTCTTGACCGAAACCTCACCGACGATCATGCGTCCGAGCACCGACAGGCTCATCGTCGCGGTTTCCCAGGTCTGGTTGATGCCCTTGGTGAGCGCATCCAGTGCCCCGTAGCGTACGGTGACGAACATGAGGTCTCGCTGCCCTTCGGCATCGGCCATCGCGACGCCGATTCGTCCGATGGTCCGACCATTCTCCTCGATGGCCTTCGGCACCAGTTGCACCACCTGCGTCTCGCTGCCGCGTAGCACTTCCACCTCGAGCGTCTGACCCGCAGCATCGCGCACGCTGGCGACGAGCTCCGACCAGGTCTCGACCGCCTTGTCACCAATCCGCACCACCCGGTCGCCAGATTGCAGACCGGCCGTTGCAGCGGCGCCGTCGGCGCTCAGCTGACCGAGCACCGCAGGCAGCTTGGGCCGATATAGACGCAGGCCGAGCTGGCTCGCAGCGTCGTTCTGGGTCTGATCCACATCAACCCCCGACAGATCCAGCTTGCGGAAGGCGATCTCGTTCTGCCCGTTGATGGTCTCGATGGTGACGCTGCGTCGGTCGAGGGCGTCGTTGAGCAGGTGCCAACGGAAATCGGTCCACGTCTGCACCTCGTCGCCGTTCACGGAACGCACGAGTTCGCCGTCCTGGAAACCTGCCTGAGCCGCCAGGCTCTCGGCTGGCGGCTCGCCGATGCGGGCGCGAATCTCCTCGACACCACCGGCGTAAAGCCCCCAGTAAAGCACGATGGCCAGCACGAAGTTGGCCAGCGGCCCGGCAGCGACGATGGCGATCCGGCGCCAGACGGACTGACGGTTGAACGCCCGGTGCAGCTCTTCGGCTGGCACCGGCGCTTCGCGCTCGTCGAGCATTTTTACGTAACCGCCAAGCGGAAAGACCGACAGCGCCCACTCGGTCTGGTCGGCACCAAGGCGCCGCATGAACAGCACCTTGCCGAAACCCAGCGAGAACCGCAGCACCTTCACGCCGCACAGGCGCGCGATGATGTAGTGGCCAAACTCGTGGACGATGATCAGCACACCGAGCGCCGCGAGAAACGGCAGGACGTAATCGAGCAGGCTCATCGAGCACCCCCTGCAGACCGCCACCGCATGAACAGAGGCGCTCCGGTCACGAGCAATACTGGCGAACGAGACTCGCCGCGACCTGTCTGGCCTGACGATCCGCTTCGAACACAACCTCAAGGGAATCCGCGCTCTGCGCTTCGATCCTGTCGAGGGTCGCAGCGATCACCCCGGCGATGCGATCGAAACGCAGGCCGCCGCCGAGGAACTCGCCAACAGCGATCTCGTTGGCCGCGTTGAGCACTGCCGGCGCAATGCCCCCCTCCTCCAGCGCCCGGTAAGCCAGCGCCAGACACGGAAAGCGCTGCAGATCGGGGCGTTCGAAATTGAGCTGACCGACGGCAAACAGATCGAGCGGCTTGACGCCCGCATCGACCCGCTCGGGATAAGCCATCGCGTGGGCGATGGGCGTGCGCATGTCGGGGTTGCCGAGCTGGGCCAGCACCGACCCATCCACGTAGGCCACCATCGAGTGGATGACGCTCTCGGGATGGATCACCACCTCGATCCGCTCTGCGGGTGCACCGAACAGCCAGTGGGCCTCGATGACTTCCAGCCCCTTGTTCATCATGGTCGCCGAATCGACCGAAATCTTGCGGCCCATCACCCAATTGGGGTGAGCGCAGGCCATGTCGGGCGTCACTGCAGCAAGCTCTTCAAGCGGCTTGCGGCGGAACGGGCCACCCGATGCGGTAAGCAGGATGCGCGTGACCTCGGTGCCATCAACCCCCTGGCGAAAACCGCTGGGCAGCGCCTGGAAGATCGCGTTGTGCTCGCTGTCGATGGGCAGCAGGGTCGCGCCGTTGGCGGAGACTTCCTGCATGAAGAGCGCGCCGGACATCACCAGCGCCTCCTTGTTGGCCAGCAGGATGCGCTTGCCTGCGCGCGCTGCAGCGAGGGTCGGAACCAGACCCGCGGCACCGACGATCGCGGCCATCACCATGTCGACTTCCGGCGCAGAAGCAACAGCCACCAGCGAAGCTGCACCAGCCAGCACCTCCGTGCAGCAGCCGGCCGCATCCAGACGGGCCTGCAGCGCCTGCGCGTCTTCGGCGCGATCCAGCACCGCATAGGCCGGCCGATGCTGCAGGCACTGCTGGTAGAGCTTGTCCACCTGCCGGTGGGCGGTCAGGGCGAAAACGCCATAACGCTCCGGGTGGCGCGCAACGACATCAAGGGTGCTGACACCAATCGAGCCCGTCGCACCAAGTACGGTGATGAACTTTTTGTCGGAAACCATGGCTTACCGGGCGAACCAGAGGGCCAGCAGACCCGCCAGCGGAAGAGTCGAAGTGAGGCTGTCGATGCGGTCGAGAACACCGCCATGGCCGGGCAGCAGCGTGCCGCTGTCCTTGACGCCGGCCTGGCGCTTGAGCATCGACTCGAAGAGATCACCGATGATGCTGATCGCGGTGAAGGCGACGAGCCCGACGGCCGCAAACACCAGCTGACCAATAGCCAGCCCGTGGGGCAGGAAGTAAGACAGGCAGACCAGGCCGTAGATCACGACGCCCGCGACGGCACCATAGGCACCTTCCCAGCTCTTGCCAGGGCTGATCGCCGGCGCCAGCTTGCGCCGACCGAAGGCACGACCGGTGAAGTAGGCCGCAATGTCGGCGATCCAGACCGACGCCATCACGCCCAGCAGCAGCCAGGGGCTGAGCAGGCGCAAGTGGATCATTGCGAGACTGGGCGGGATCAGCAGCACAAAGCCCACCAGCGCCGCGGCGCCAGCACCGGGCAGCGCCCAGCGGGACCGCAACCAGAACGGCACGCATAGCACCCAGAACAGCGCGCTCAGCCCATACGCAGGAACGAGATTGAAGGGCGGAACGGTGTCGTCCCGGTGCAACCCGGCCACGAGGCCGAAGGAGAGGCACAACGCCCCCAGCAGCATGGCGTAGATCCAGCGCCGGCCGCCCTTGTAGCCAACGATGCCACCCCACTCGTGGGCGGCCGTCGCGCAGATGACGGACACGAAAGCGAGCCAGCCCCAGGACGGCAGCAGGAACAGCGCGCAGAGCAGACCTGCCAGCAGGAAAATCGCGGTGATGACCCGCGCTTTAAGCATGGCCTGAGCCGGAAGAATCCGCTCCGCCGACAACCTGCTCGCTGGTCCGACCGAAGCGTCGCTCGCGCCCCTGATAGGACGCAATGGCGGCATCCAGTTCGGCCTCGCCGAACTCGGGCCACAGCTTGTCGGTGAAATACAGCTCGGAATAGGCGAGCTGCCAGAGCATGAAATTGCTGATGCGGGTTTCGCCGCCGGTGCGGATGAACAGATCCGGCTCCGGGCTGAAGCTCAGCGCCAGATGGGGTGCCAGATCATCCTCGGCGTAGCCGCCTTCGCGGGGGCCACAAGCGGCAATCATCTTGTCGACGGCCTGCATGATGTCCCAGCGACCGCCATAGTTGGCGCAGATCGTCAGGTTCATCTTGGTGTTGCCGGCTGTGAGCGCTTCGCCATCGCCGATCAGATCGACCAGCGCCTTGTCGAACGGCGCAAGATCACCCACGACACGCAGGCGAATGTTGTTGCGGTGGATGCGCTCGATCTCGGCCTTGAGCGATTTCACGAACAGCTGCATCAGGAACGAGACCTCGTCCTTCGGACGACGCCAGTTCTCGGAGCTGAAGGCAAAGACGGTCAGATATTCGACGCCGCGATCGAGGCAGGTGCGGATGACTTCGCGCAGGGAATCGACGCCCTTGGCATGGCCCGCAACCCGTGGCATCAGGCGCTTTCGCGCCCAACGCCCGTTGCCGTCCATGATGATCGCGATATGCCGCGGAACCTGCGCAGCCTCAGGTACGCCCCGCGTGGAGCTGGTAAACGGCAATCGCACCATGTAATCTCCGCCTGAAAAGAACCGGGAAAGCAGACACTGACCGGATGGTCAGATCTGCATCAGCTCTTGTTCTTTCTGTGCGAGAAGCTTGTCGATTTCGACCACTGCCTTGTCGGTCAGCTTCTGGACGTCGTCCTGGGCACGACGCTCATCGTCTTCCGAGATCGTCTTGGCCTTCAGGGCATCCTTCAGGGAGGCGTTGGCGTCCCGGCGCAGATTGCGCACGGCCACCTTGGCCCCTTCACCTTCATGCTTGACGACCTTGATCAGTTCCTTGCGACGCTCTTCGGTCAGCGCCGGCATCGGAACGCGGATCACTTCGCCCTGGGACGACGGATTGAGACCCAGGTCGGAATCGCGGATGGCCTTCTCGACCTTGCCGATCATCGGTTTTTCCCAGGGCTGCACACCAATCGTGCGGGCGTCGATCAGGGTGATGTTGGCCACCTGATTGACCGGCACCGGGCTACCGTAATAATCGACCATCACGTGATCCAGAATGCCCGTGCTCGCGCGGCCGGTACGCACCTTCGCGAGATCCAGCTTGAGCGCCTCGATGGACTTCTGCATCTTGGCTTCGGTAGTTTTCTTGAGTTCCGGGATCATCGATTCATCCTCAGCAATAGACCAGCGTACCTTCGTCCTCGCCCATCACGACGCGCTTGAGCGCACCGCTCTTGAACAGGCTGAAGACGTTGATCGGAAGACGCTGGTCGCGGCACAGCGCGAACGCGGTCGCATCCATCACGGCGAGGTTGCGGGCGATCGCTTCGTCAAAGGAAATTCGCTGGAAACGCGTGGCGGCCGGATCCTTCTTCGGGTCGGCGGTGTAGATGCCATCCACCTTGGTGGCTTTCAGCACGATGTCCGCACCAATTTCGGAACCGCGCAGGGCTGCAGCGGTGTCCGTCGTGAAGAACGGATTACCGGTGCCGGCACCAAAGATGACGACGCGACCTTCTTCAAGGTAGCGGATGGCCTTGCCACGGATGTACGGCTCGACCACCTGGTCGATCCGCAGCGCGGACTGAACCCGCGCATTGACCCCGGCGGCGCGAAAGGCGTCCGCAAGGGCCATGGCGTTCATGACGGTGGCCAGCATCCCCATATAGTCGGCGGTGGCGCGGTCCATTCCGGACGCAGCCCCCGCCATGCCACGGAAGATGTTCCCGCCGCCAATCACAATCCCGATCTCGACCCCAAGTCGGGTCACCTCGACCACATCGCGAACGATGCCGGAAACGACCTCCTGGTTGATGCCGTAGGCGTCGTCGCCCATCAGGGCTTCGCCGGAGAGCTTGAGGAGAATGCGTTTGTAGGCGGGCTGGCTCATCGTCAGGCTACTCCCTTACTTCTGGGCAGCAGCAGCGGCCTGGGCGGCCACTTCGGCGGCGAAATCGGTCACCTTCTTCTCGATGCCTTCGCCGACGACGTACAGGGTGAAACCGGCAACCGAAGCGCCCTTGGCCTTCAGCAGCTGGGCCACGGTCTGCTTGCCGTCTTCAGCCTTCACGAAGACCTGATCCAGCAGGGTCACGTCCTTCAGGAACTTCTGGACGGTGCCTTCGGCGATCTTCTCGAGCATGGCTTCCGGCTTGCCGGCTTCGCGAGCCTTCTCGATGGCGATGCGACGCTCGACATCCAGCAGCTCGGCGGGAACACCGGAGGCGTCGAGGGACTTCGGCTTGGAAGCGGCGATGTGCATGGCCAGATCCTTGGCCAGGGCTTCGTCACCACCCACGAGGTCGATCAGCACGCCGATCTTGGCGCCGCCGTGGATGTAGCTCGCAACGGCACCCTTGGCTTCGGTACGGACGAAGCGGCGGATGGACATGTTCTCACCGATCTTGCCAACCAGCGCCTTGCGGACTTCTTCAACGGTCTGACCGTCGATTTCCAGCGCGGACAGGGCTTCGACGTCGGCCGGGTTCTTGGTGGCGACGAGTTCGGCGACGTTCTTGACCAGCGCCAGGAAGTCGTCGTTCTTGGCAACGAAGTCGGTCTCGCAGTTCACTTCGACCATCGCGCCGAGCTTGGCGTCGGCGGAGATGTGCACGCCAACGATGCCTTCGGCGGTCACGCGGGCGGCAGCCTTGGAGGCCTTGTTGCCCAGCTTGACGCGCAGGATTTCTTCAGCCTTGTCCATGTCGCCAGCGGCTTCGGACAGGGCCTTCTTGCATTCCATCATGGGCGCGTCGGTCTTTTCGCGCAGCTCCTTGACCATGCTTGCGGTGATTTCCGCCATGTTTGCTCCTGGATATCTAATTGAATGATGTTCAGTCGGATGCTGAATGGGCGCCCGAGGCGCCCATTGAGAGGGATCAGGCCTGCTCTTCGGTGCCGTCTTCTACTTCGACGAACTCGTCGGAGCCGGCGGCAACGATTTCCTGGATCACGGCATTCTTGCCTTCCAGCACAGCATCGGCGACGCCACGGGCGTACAGGCGGATGGCGCGGGAGGAGTCATCGTTACCCGGGATCACGAAATCCACACCTTCGGGGGAGTGGTTGGTATCGACCACGGCCACAACCGGGATGCCCAGCTTGTTGGCTTCGGTGATGGCGATCTTGTGGTAGCCGACGTCGATGACGAACAGGGCATCCGGCAGACCGCCCAGATCCTTGATGCCGCCCAGGCTCTTCTGCAGCTTCTCGAGCTCGCGGGAGGCCATCAGGGCTTCTTTCTTGGACAGGCGCTCAATGGAGCCGTCTTCGACCATGGCTTCCATGTCCTTCAGGCGCTTGATGGAAACCTTGACGGTCTTGAAGTTGGTGAGCATGCCGCCCAGCCAGCGCTCATCGACGAACGGCATGCCGGCGCGCGCAGCTTCTTCAGCCACGATTTCGCGGGCCTGACGCTTGGTGCCGACGAACAGGATGGTGCCGCGGTTGGCAGCCAGCTTGCGCACGAAATCCATCGCCTCGTTGTACTTGACGAGGGTCTTTTCGAGGTTGACGATGTGGATCTTGTTGCGCTGACCGAAGATGAACGGGGCCATCTTCGGGTTCCAGAAACGGGTTTGATGGCCGAAGTGGACGCCCGCTTCGAGCATTTGACGCATGGTGACAGACATTGTGTAACTCCAGTTACTGAGGTTTGACCGCCGCCCGACCTGCCGACCTCGCCATCGCGAAGCCACGCTTAGCCGCGAATGCAGCACCGTACCCGGTGGCAACATCCGCCGGACCCCAATGGGCCGGACGTGTGTATTTTGCCTGGCACCCTTGCCAGACAAGCCGCAGATTGTAGCAGGATACGGTTAAACCCCTCAAGGCCGGGATGTGCAGCGCAGCACCGGGGATAACCGGATTGCCCCGGAAGGCCGCATGAGCTAGCCTATCTGGTCGGAAAACCCCAGCAGATCAAGCCTCATGAGCGTCACCATAAAAACGCCGGAAGAAATCGAAAAGATGCGTATCGCGGGCCGCCTCGGCTCGGAAGTGCTCGACTACATCACCCCCTTCGTGAAAGCCGGCGTCAGCACCGGCGAGATCGACCGCCTGTGCCACGAGTACATGGTCAATGTGCAGGGCTGCATCCCCGCCCCGCTCAACTACGCGCCGCCGGGCTACACGCCCTACCCGAAGTCGATCTGCACCTCGGTGAATCATCAGGTCTGCCACGGCGTGCCGAACGAAAAGGTGATCCTCAAGAAGGGGGACATCGTCAATCTGGACATCACCGTCATCAAGGACGGCTATCACGGCGACACCAGCCGGATGTTCATCGTCGGCGAAACCTCGATCCGCGCCAAGCGCCTGTGCCAGATCACCTACGAGTGCATGTGGCTGGGCATCGCCCAGGTCAAGCCCGGCGCCCACCTCGGCGACATCGGCGCCGCCATCCAGAAGCACGCCGAAGGCAATGGCTTCTCGGTGGTGCGCGAGTTCTGCGGCCACGGCATCGGCGCCAACTTCCACGAGGAGCCCCAGGTGCTGCACTACGGCAAGCCGGGTACCGGCATCGAGCTCAAGCCCGGGATGATCTTCACCATCGAGCCGATGATCAACGCCGGCAAGGCTGCGATCTCCGAACTGCCCGACGGCTGGACCATCGTGACCCGCGACCGCAGCCTGTCCGCCCAGTGGGAGCACATGGTGCTGGTCACCGAGACCGGCGTCGAGGTGCTCACCCTGTCGGCCGGCAGCCCGCCCCGCCCGGACATCGTTGCCCCCTACTCTGCCCAGATCAAGCCCTGACCCGTCCAAGATGTCCCAGACCGTGCCCGCCGCGCCAACTCCCGAAGCTTCCCGGGAGCTCATCACCCGCTTCAAGAGCCGCCTGAAAAGCGGCGGCGAGGCACTCCGCACCGCCTACGAAACCCATCCGCTGACCGAGCCCATTCTCAAGGGCCGGTCCCGGCTGGTGGACGGGGTGCTGGTGGACATCTGGAAGGAGTTCGGCATCCCCGCCTCGGCGAGTCTTGTTGCCGTGGGCGGCTACGGTCGTGAGGAGCTGTTTCCCTTCTCCGATGTGGATCTGCTGTTCCTCCTCGACCGGGAGCCGGATCACGATCTGAGCGAACGCCTCACCCAGATGATCGGGCTGCTGTGGGACGTCGGCCTCGACATCGGCCACAGCGTGCGTACCATCGACGAGTGCATCGAAGAAGCCGGCCTCGACGTGACGGTGATGACCAACCTCCTCGAAGCCCGGCTGATCGGTGGCAACACCCGGCTCTTCGATCGCTTCACCGAGCAACTGCGAAGTGCGCTCAACGTCGGGCAGTTCTTCAAGGCCAAGCGCCTCGAACAGGAGCAGCGCTACACCCGCCACAACGAGACGCCCTACTCGCTTGAGCCCAACTGCAAGGAAAGCCCGGGCGGCCTGCGCGACCTCCAGATCATCGGCTGGATCAGCCGGGCGGCAGGCTTTGGCACCCACTGGCGCGACCTCGCCAGCCACGGCCTCGTCACCGCCGAGGAGGCCACCGAGCTGCGCGACCTCGAACGCTTCCTGCAGCACGCCCGCATCCGCCTGCACCACATCGCCGGGCGCCGGGAAGACCGCCTGCTCTTCGATCACCAGGAAAAGCTCGCCCACCGCTTCGGCTTCGAGGCCAACGAGCACCGCCGGGCGTCGGAAGTCTTCATGCAGGAGTACTACCGAACGGCCAAGAAGGTCACCCAGCTCAACACCATCCTGCTGCAGAATTTCTGGGCTGAGTTCTTCCCCAACCGCTACCCGGCGGCGATCAACATCAACGAGCGCTTCCAGTGCGTGCGCGAGCTCCTCGACGTACGCGACGAAGGCGTCTTCGACCGCCACCCGAGCGCATTGCTCGAATGCTTCCTGATCCTCCAGCAGCGCTCCGAGCTCAAGGGCATGACCGCCCGCACCCTGCGCGCCCTGTGGCGCGGCCGCAAGCTGATCAACGCCGAGTTCCGCCACGATCCGGCCAACCGGGCGCTGTTCCTGCGCCTGCTCCAGCAGAAACGCGGCGTGGTGCAGGAGATGCGCCGGATGAACCAGTACGGCATCCTCAGCTTCTACCTGCCGGCCTGGCGCCGCATCGTCGGGCAGATGCAGCACGACCTGTTCCACGTCTACACCGTAGATCAACACATCATGCAGGTGCTGCGCAACGTGCGCCGCTTCATGGTGTCGGAACACGCCCACGAATACCCGCTGCTCACGCGGCTCGCCACCAGCTTCGAGAAGCCCTGGCTGATCTACATCGCGGCGCTGTTCCACGACATCGCCAAGGGCCGCGGCGGCGACCACTCCAAGCTCGGCATGAAGGACGCGCGGGAGTTCTGCTCCGCCCACGGGCTCGACGAGACCGACACCGCGCTCGTCGAATGGCTGGTGGAACACCACCTGTCCATGTCCAACGTGGCCCAGAAGCAGGACATGTCCGATCTCGACGTGATCCGTCGCTTCGGCGATCTGGTGAAGACCGAGCGCCGCCTCACCGCCCTCTACATCCTCACCCACGCCGACATCCGCGGCACCAGCCCGAAGGTATGGAACGGCTGGAAGGGCAAGCTGCTTGAAGACCTCTTCTTCGCCACCCAGCGCCTCCTGCGCGGCGCCACCCCCCACCAGGCCCTCGGCACACCCCTGCGCCAGGACGACGCCCGCAACCTGCTGCGCTACTACGGCCTGCGCCCGGGCACCGAAGACAAGCTGTGGGCCCAGCTCGACACCGTTTACTTCATGCGCCACGACGCCGAGGAAGTCGCCTGGCACGCGCGGATGCTCTACTACCGGGTCGAATCCGATGTGCCCGTCGTCAAGGCCCGTCCCACCCACGGCGACGAGGGGCTGCAGGTGATGGTCTACATGAAGGACCAGAAGGACATCTTCGTGCGGCTGTGCGGCTTCTTTGCGCGCCTCGGCTTCACCATCGCCGACGCCAAGATCCACACCACCCGCCACGGCTACGCGCTCGACAGCTTCCTGCTGCTCGATCCGGGCCAGGAAACCCACTACCGGGACGTGATCAACCTGCTCGAACACGACCTGACCGAGCGCCTCAGCCACCCGGATTCGCCCATCGACCAGCCGGCCAGTGGCCGCCTGTCACGGGAGGTCAAGCACTTCCCGATCACTCCAGGCGTGACCATCGAGCCCGACGAGCGCGGCCAGCACTACATCATGTCGGTAACCGCCGCCGACCGCCCGGGCCTGCTCTTCGGCGTTGCCGAAACCCTCGCCAACAACGGGATCAACCTGCACACCGCCAAGATCGCCACCCTCGGCGAGCGGGTCGAGGACACCTTCCTGATCAGCGGCCCCAACCTCACCCAGGACACCCAGGTCCTCAAGATCGAGACCGAACTGCTCGAAAAGCTGGCGATCTGAGCTCAGTCGTCGTCCGACGCCGGGGCGCCCGGAAACAGCACCTCGGTGAACCCGAAGCGGGTGAAATCCCGCACCCGCATCGGGTACAGGATGCCGTCCAGGTGGTCGCACTCGTGCTGCACCACCCGGGCGTGAAAGCCCTCCGCAACCCGGTCGATGGGCGCACCATCGGCGTCGAAGCCGGTATAGCGTAATGATGCCCAGCGGGGCACCCAGCCCCGCAGCCCTGGCACGGACAGGCAACCTTCCCAGCCCCCCCTCTTCGTCTTCCGACAGGGGCGATAGCACCGGGTTGATCAGCACCGTATCGGGCACCGAGGACGCATCCGGATAGCGCGGGCTGGGCCCGCCTCCAAAGATCACCACCCGCAGATCGACGCCGATCTGCGGCGCCGCCAGCCCGGCACCGGAAAGATGCGCCATGGTGTCGCGCATGTCGGCGATCAGCGCTGCGAGCTCCGGCGTGCCGAAGGCCGTCACCGGCTGCGCCCGCCGCAGCAGACGCGGATCCCCCATCCGCAGCACCTCGCGAATCATTTGGCCGGCCCTTCGCAGATGTGCTCCAGCACCTCGCGCACCCGGCCCATCGCCTCGCGCAGCACCACGTCGATGCTGCCGAAGCAGATCTGTGCCGCGCTGTTGCCGCGGCCGGCTGCAAAATTGGCCACCACGTTGATCGCCGCGTACGGAATGCCCAGTTCCCGCGCGAGAGCCGCCTCGGGCATGCCGGTCATGCCCACCACGTCAGCACCGTCCCGCTCCAGCCGGTTGATCTCGGCCGCGGTTTCGAGCCGCGGGCCCTGGGTTGCCGCATACACGCCCCCATTCACAACCGGCTGACCCGCCGCCACCGCCGCCGCAAGAATGCGCTGGCGCACGACCTCGTCGTACGGCCGCGTGAAATCGATATGCACCACCGGCTGCTCGGAGCTCTCGTGGAAGGTGCTCTTGCGGCCCCAGGTGTAGTCGATGATCTGGTCCGGCACCACCAGCACGCCCGGCCCCAGGTCGTCGCGGATGCCGCCGACCGACGCCACCGAGATGATCGCGTCAGCCTTCGCCTCGCGCAGCGCCCACAGGTTGGCCTGATAGTTCACCCGATGGGGCGGAATCGTATGGCCGTAGCCGTGACGGGCCAGAAAGACCACCGGATGCTCGCACAGCTGCCCGAAAGTAAGGGCGCCCGACGGCTCGCCGTAGGGCGTGCGCATCACCTCGCGGCGGA
Organism: Zoogloea sp. 1C4; assembly: GCF_009469605.1. Lineage (GTDB taxonomy): Bacteria > Pseudomonadota > Gammaproteobacteria > Burkholderiales > Rhodocyclaceae > Zoogloea > Zoogloea oryzae. The sequence goes on from NZ_SSXU01000001.1 coordinate 163,411, forward strand.
TCACGTTCAGGTTGGCCAGTTGGGTAAGACCGCTACCGCCGATGATTGCCAGCATGCCGGACAACTCCTCATAAAACCGTGTGGGCCGGGGATCTTATCACGCAGCCAGGCCCCGACCGCTCCGCGCACCGATGCTGCGTTGCGCAAAAGCGTGGTAAAATTTTGGGTTTACAAGTACTTCGGTATCCAACCCCATGTCCCGCGCCATCCGCAACATTGCCATCATCGCCCACGTCGACCACGGGAAGACCACCCTCGTCGACCAGCTCCTGCGCCAGTCCGGCACCTTCCGTGAAAACCAGCAGGTCAGCGAACGGGTGATGGACAGCAACGATCTCGAAAAAGAGCGGGGCATCACCATCCTCGCCAAGAACTGTGCCGTGCAGTACGGCGACACCCACATCAACATCATCGACACCCCGGGCCACGCCGACTTCGGCGGCGAGGTCGAGCGCGTGCTGTCGATGGTTGATGGTGTGCTGCTGCTGGTCGATGCCGTCGAAGGCCCGATGCCCCAGACCCGCTTCGTGACCCGCAAGGCCCTGGCCCTCGGCCTCAAGCCGATCGTCGTGATCAACAAGATCGACCGTCCGGGCTCCCGCCCCGACTGGGTCATCAACCACACCTTCGACCTGTTCGACAAGCTTGGCGCCACCGACGAGCAGCTCGACTTCCCGGTCGTGTACGCCTCCGCGCTCAACGGCTACGCCATGCTCGACGCCGACAAGCCGGGCACCGACATGACCCCGCTGTACGAAGCCATCCTCGAACACGTGCCCCAGCCCGACGTGGACGCCGAAGCGCCCCTGCAGCTGCAGGTCTGCTCGCTCGACTACTCCACCTACATCGGCCAGCTGGGCATCGGCCGCATCAAGCGCGGCCGCATCAAGCCGAACCAGGAAGTCGTCGTGATGTACGGCGACGAGAACCGCGGCAAGGCCAAGATCAGCCAGATCCTCACCTTCAAGGGCCTCGAGCGCAGCCCCGCCGAATCCGCCGAAGCCGGCGACATCGTGCTGGTGTCGGGCATCGACCAGGTGAACATTGGCGTCACCCTGTGCGACCCGGACAACATCGAGCCGATGACCCCGATCGCGGTCGACGAGCCCACCCTGACCATGAACTTCATGGTCAACAACTCCCCGCTGGCCGGCCGTGAAGGCAAGTTCGTCACCAGCCGCCAGATCCGCGAGCGCCTCGACAAGGAACTCCTGAAGAACGTCGCCCTGCGCGTCGACTACACCGGCGACTCCGACACCTTCCAGGTGTCCGGCCGTGGCGAACTGCACCTCACCATCCTCCTCGAAAACATGCGCCGCGAAGGCTACGAGCTGGCCGTCGGCCGTCCGCGCGTGGTGTTCAAGGACATCGACGGCGTGAAGTGCGAGCCGTACGAAATGCTCACCATCGACGTGGAAGAAGGTCACCAGGGCGGCGTGATGGAAGAGCTCGGCCGTCGCCGTGGCGAAATGCAGGACATGCAGCCGGACGGCAAGGGTCGCGTGCGCCTCGAATACCGCATCCCGGCCCGCGGCCTGATCGGTTTCCAGGGTGAATTCCTGACCCTCACCCGCGGCACCGGCCTCGCCAGCCACGTGTTCGACGACTACGGCCCGATGGCCGGCACCATGAGCGAGCGTCGCAACGGCGTGCTGATCTCCCAGGACGACGGCGAAGCCGTGGCCTACGCCCTGTGGAAGCTGCAGGACCGCGGCCGCATGTTCGTGAGCCCGGGCGATGCGCTGTACGAAGGCATGATCATCGGCATCCACACCCGTGACAACGACCTCGTCGTGAACCCGATCAAGGGCAAGCAGCTCACCAACGTGCGCGCCTCCGGCACCGACGAAGCCGTGCGTCTGATCACCCCGATCCAGCTGACCCTCGAATCCGCCATCGAATTCATCGCCGATGACGAGATCGTCGAGATCACCCCGAAGAACATCCGCCTGCGCAAGCGTTACCTCAAGGAACACGAGCGCAAGCGCGCTGCCCGCGACGAGGCGTAAGCCTCTTCCACCCGGCCGGGGCAACCCGGCCCGGGCAGCAGTTCAAAAAAAACGCGGCCACATCGGCCGCGTTTTTTATCGTCTGTTACGGTGGCTCATCCGGCCATGTTGGCGCAACGGCTGGCAAGGAAGGCCGCAAACTCGGCGCCCACCTCGGGGTGCTTCAGCCCCAGCTCGACGGTGGCCTGCAGGTAGCCCAGCTTCGAGCCGCAGTCGTAGCGCACGCCCTTGAACTGGTAGGCCAGCACGGCTTCTTCCTGCAGCAGCGAGGCGATCGCATCGGTGAGCTGCAGCTCACCGCCGGCGCCCGGCTTGAGTTGGCGCAGGTGATCGAAGATCCGCCCGGTGAGGATGTAGCGGCCGATCACCGCCTGGGTGGACGGCGCCTCCTCGGGCTTCGGCTTCTCGACGATACCGGTCACGCGCTGGATCTCGCCGTCGTCGCGCTGGGTGCTGACGATGCCGTACTGCTTGGTCTGCTCCCGCGTCACGTTCATCACGCCGAGCACCGAGCAGCGGTTGTAGTTGTACACATCGACCATCTGGCGCATCACCGGCAGATCAGCCTGACCGTCGAGCAGATCGTCGGCGAGGAGCACCGCGAAGGGCTCGTCGCCCACCACCGGCGCCGCGCACAGCACCGCATGGCCCAAGCCCAGCGCTTCGGCCTGACGGATGTAGATGCAGTTGACGTGGGACGGCACGGTGTCACGGACGATCTTCAGCAGCTCGGCCTTGCCACGCATCTCGAGTTCGGTCTCGAGCTCGTAGGCCTTGTCGAAGTGATCCTCGATGGCACGCTTCGAGCGACCGGTGATGAACACCAGATCGGTCACACCGGCAGCCACGGCCTCCTCCACCGCATACTGGATCAGCGGCTTGTCGACGATCGGCATCATTTCCTTGGGACTTGCCTTGGTCGCCGGCAGAAAACGGCTGCCGAGGCCTGCTACCGGAAACACCGCCTTCGTAACTTTTTTCATCGATCTTCCTCAAACAATCCAATCTGCCTATCGGCGGGCGCAGTATCCACTGGGGCGAGCAGGGCCTGCAAACCCGCCTCGTCAAGAATGGTCACGCCTAGGGCCTGCGCCTTCTCGAGCTTGCTGCCGGCATCGCTGCCGGCCACCACGTAATCGGTCTTCTTGGAGACGGAGCCGGCCACCTTGCCGCCCACCGCCTCGATCATCGCCGCCGCCTCGTCGCGCCGGAGCGTCGGCAGTGTGCCAGTCAGCACGAAGGTCTTGCCGGTGAAAGCACCCACCTCGGGCACAGCGGCGGGTTCGGTCTCGGGCCAGCGCATGGCCTGGCGCAGCCGCTCGATGATCTCGCGGTTGTGGGCCTCGGCAAAGAATTCGACGATCGACCTGGCGACGATCGGCCCGACGTCTGGCACCTGCAGCAGCACGGTTTCGTCGGCGGCCAGCAGGCCGTCGAGCTTGCCAAAGTGGCGCGCAAGATCCTTGGCGGTCGTCTCGCCCACGTTGCGGATGCCCAGCGCGAAGATGAAGCGCGCCAGCGTGGTGTCACGACTCTTGTCGATCGCGGCGACCAGGTTGGTGGCGGATTTCTCGCCCATCCGCTCCAGCCCGGCAAGCACCTCGGCGTTCACCTTGCCGGCGTCGTAAAGATCGGCCGGCGTCTTCACGATGCCGGCGCCGACCAGCTGATTCACGATCTGCTCGCCGAGCCCGTCGATATCCACCGCGCGACGCCCGGCAAAATGGAGTAGCGCCTGCTTGCACTGGGCCGGACAGAACAGTCCGCCGGTGCAGCGCGCCACGGCCTCGTCCTCGCCACGCACCACGTGGGAACCGCACTCAGGGCACTTGTGCTCGATGGCGGCCAGCAGATCGAAGCGCGGCAATTCACCTTCACGTCGCTCAGGGATCGGGCCGACCACCTCGGGAATCACGTCGCCGGCACGGCGCACCACCACCCAGTCGCCGATCCGCACGTCCTTGCGATCGATCTCGCCCTGGTTGTGCAGCGTCGCGTTGGTCACCGTCACGCCGCCGACAAACACAGGCTCGAGCCGCGCCACCGGCGTGATCGCCCCGGTGCGGCCCACCTGCACGTCGATGCCCAGCAGCCGGGTGGCGACTTCCTGGGCCGGATACTTGTGGGCCACGGCCCAGCGCGGCTCGCGGGAGACGAAACCCAGCTCACGCTGACGGACGATCGAATCCACCTTGTACACCACGCCGTCGATGTCGAAGGGCAGCGACTCGCGAAGCGCCGCCATGTCGGCGTGGAATTGGGCGAGACCTTCCGGCCCCGCCACGCAGCGGCGGTGCTCGCACACCGGCAGGCCGAAGGCCGCCAGCGCGTCGAGGATGGCGCTATGGGTGTCGGGCATCGCCCAGCCGACCACCTCACCCAGCCCATAGGCAAAAAAGGACAGCGGGCGCTGGGCGGTGATGTTAGGGTCGAGCTGGCGCAGGCTGCCGGCGGCGGCGTTTCGCGGATTGACGAAGACCTTCTGCCCGGCCGCAGCCTGGGCCGCGTTGAGCCGCTCGAAGTCGTCACGGCGCATGTAGATCTCGCCGCGCACTTCCAGCACCGCCGGCGCGTCGCCCCGGAGGCGCAGCGGCACCTTGCGCAGCGTGCGCACATTGCGGGTCACGTCCTCGCCGGTGCTGCCGTCGCCGCGGGTGGCGGCCTGGACCAGCACGCCGTTCTCGTAGCGCAGGCTGATGGCGAGGCCGTCAAACTTGAGCTCGGCGGCGTAGCCCACCGGCGGCGCGGATTCATCCAGCCCCAGCGCCCGGCGCACCCGGGCGTCGAAGGCCATGGCGCCCTGGTCGGTGGTGTCGGTTTCGGTGCGGATCGACAACATCGGCACCGCATGCTGCACCGACGCCAGCTCGGGCGACGGCGCGCCCCCTACCCGCTGAGTGGGCGAATCGGGGGTGACGAGTTCGGGATGGGCAGACTCCAGATCCTGGAGCTCGCGGAACAGGCGGTCGTACTCGGCGTCCGGCACCGTGGGCTCGGCCAGCACGTAGTACGCATGATCGTGTGCGGCGATCTCTGCGCGCAGGGCCGCAACCCGCGCGCAGGTTTCGGGACTTGCTGCCACCAGGATGCCCCGCTCAGGAGAACAGGCGCAGGGCCAGCGGGGAACCCGGTGCGATGCCCTGCTCCGCCATCTGCCCCTGGAACTGCTCGATCTGGGCGCGAATCAGGCCCACGGCCTTGTCGCCGAAGGGCGAGCGGTTGTCATCGACCACCGCGCCGCCAAGGGCATCGGCGAGCTGCTGGGCAACGCCCATCATCCGCTCGAAGACGCGCACGCCATCGGCAACCCGCGGCACGTCAAGGGTCAGGGTGACGCCCTGGGTGACGAGGCCGCGCATCTCTTCGGCTGCAAACAGGACAGGCTCAAGATTGGACAGCACGAACTGGCTCACGCCAAGCTCGTCGCGGGCATGGAAGCTGCCGTCGCTCATCAGCTCGAGCCCGGCCGCCTCGGCCAGGCCGCGCAGCTTGGTGCCAGCGAAACCCTGGTCGCGGGCCACCACATTGACGCCGATCTGGATGTCCACACCAGCACACAGGCGGTCGAGGTCGGCGGCACGGGTCAGCGCATCGGCCTTGGCCGGCAGCGACGGGATGGCCATGAACAGGTCGCACATGCGCTGCAGGCCGGCGCCCAGCCGGGTGAGGTCGCCGTCGCTGGCGGGGCCACGGCGGTCCACCAGCTGCAGCGCGGCACACACCCAGTGATAGCTGGCTGCCGTGTTGGCGCCGACGAGTTCCCAGCGATTGTCGGTATCCGAAAAACCGAACCAGCGCAGCGGCTTGGCCAGCCCGTCGAGCTGCTCGGTTGCGGCCTGCCACAGGCGGCCACCCACCACCGGCTCGATGGCCTCGATGCGCACCACCCAGTCGGCCCGCTCGTCCACTTCGACGGGCAGCAGCGGCGGCACACGCCGGGCGCTGGCGTCCTTGACGTCCTGAGCACTGGGCTGCGGCCGCGCCGGCGCCTCGCCACCGATCACCGGCTCGAGCCGGTCGGCAGACGCCGGACGGGACGACGCCTCGCCGCCGAGGGGCTGGACATTGTCGAGCGCATCCATCTGCTTGCGGTGCTTGCGCTCCTGCCACTTGTTGAACGCAAAGATGCCGACGACGACAACGCCGCCAGCACCGACCAGACCCATCTGCAAGTCACTGATTGCCATCGAAATCCCTTGTTTCCCGCATCACGCCGCGGCAGCTTCCGCAAGACGCAGTGCTTCTTCAATATCCACTTCCACCACCCGCGACACACCCTGCTCCTGCATCGTGACGCCCACCAGCTGCTCCGCGATTTCCATCGTGATCTTGCTGTGGCTGATGAACACGAACTGGGTCTGCGACGACATGCGCTTGACCATCTGGCAGTAGCGCTCGGTGTTGGAATCGTCGAGTGGTGCATCCACCTCATCCAGCATGCAGAACGGCGCCGGGTTGAGCTGGAACATCGAAAATACCAGCGCAATCGCGGTCAGTGCCTTTTCCCCGCCCGAAAGCAGCTGGATGGAACTGTTCTTCTTGCCGGGCGGCTGGGCGACGATCGAGATGCCCGCATCGAGAATCTCGTCGCCAGTAAGCACCAGCCGCGCTTCACCGCCTCCGAAGAGCATCGGGAAGAGATTCCCGAAATGGTGATTAACCGTATTGTACGTCTCTTGAAGCTGCTCTCGCGTCTCCCGATCGATCCGTCGTATGGCATCTTCAAGGGTTTCGATCGCGCCTAGCAGATCCTCCGTCTGCACGTCGAGGTAATTTTTCCGCTCCGACGCCGCTTTCAGCTCGTCGAGCGCCGCCAGATTGACCGGACCCAGCTCGGCGATCTCGCGGCCCAGACGGGCGACCTCGCGCTGCAGCGAACCTTCCTTCAGATCGGGCGTGAGCAGCGGCGCCAGCGCCGCCTCGTCGGCCTGGGCTTCCTCGAGCCGGGCGGCGTGCTGGGCTTCGGCCATCTCGACGGCCTGGACGCGCAGGCGCAGATCGGCGACGCGCTCGCGCTGGGGCGCGGCGGCATGTTCGGTGCGCTGGCGATCCTCCTCCAACCCACGCAACTGGCCGTTGGCGGCTTCCAGCGTGTTGCGGCTGGCGGCGAGCGCGGTCTCGCGGGTCGTGCGCAGCGCAACAGCCTCCTGCAGCGCGGCCGACACCGAGACCTCGTCGATCTCCATCAGCGATTCGCGGCGCTCGGTGAGCTCCTCGGCGATGCGTTCGAGCTGTTCGCCGGCCAGCGCGCGGTTGCGGGCGATGTCGTCGAGCTTGCTCACGCATTCGCGCTCGGAATGGCGGGCCTCCTGCAGCTCGCGGGCCAGCGCGGACTCCAGCGCGCGGGTCTCGCGCAGGCTGCTCTCGCGCTCCCGGCGCACCGCCTCCGCCGCGTCCAGCCGACCGCGCTGCAGTTCGGCCATCTCGCGGCTGCGCTCCAGCTCGGTCTCTGCGCGCATCAGGCGGTCGCGCTCGGCCTGCTCGGCATGGGCGATCTCACCCAGGTCACGTTCGATCTGACCGCAGCGCTCTTCGTAGCGCTGCCGGGCCTGGTTGAGCTTGAGCACCTCGACCTGCTCGGTATGCACCCGCGCCTGCAGCGCCTGGGCGTCGCGACGCAGGTTGGCGAGCGCATCCTGCACGCGGGTGGCGAGCGCCTCGGCCTCGGCCATGGATTCCCGCGCCATCGCGGCGGCTTCCTGGGCGGCCTCGACTTCGGCGCCCAGCTGGTCGATCTCCCGCTGGCGCTCGATGACGCCGTGGGTGCGCGAATCCGGCGCGTAGTGGATCAGCGCGTGACGACTCAGCAGGCGACCATCCCGCGAGACCAGCACCACGCCGGCGGCGAGCGACTCGCGCCGGTCGATCCACGCAGCAAGATCATCCGCGACGAAAACCCGGGCCAGCCAGCTTTCGAGCACCGCGGCGAGTTCGCCATCGGCGCCGACCTTCTCCACCAGCGGCCGGCAGCCCTCCGGTGCCGGCGTGGTGTCGCCCGCAGCAGGGCTACCGCCCAGCAGGAAGGCGAAGGCGCCGGGCACCTTGTCGGCCAGCGCGGCCAGCGCCACCTTTCCATCCTCGGCCGGCAGCGCAGCGAGGCGTTCGCGCAGCACCGCCTCGACGGCGAGCTCCCACCCGGCCTCGACGCGGATGCGCTGCCACAGGGGCTTGAGCCCGTCGAGCTTGTGACGCTTGATCCAGTCACCCAGCTGGCCCTGCACCTGCACCTTGTTCTGCAACTGCACCAGCGCCTCGCGCCGCGCCCGCAGCTCGGTGGCGTGGCGCTGGGCCTGACGCTCGGCTTCCAGCGCCTGCTTGAGGGCCTGCTGGGCGGCAGGTAGCTGGGCCTGGGCGTCCGCGATGTCGGACTGACGCTGGTCCAACGCTTCTTCGGCCGCCGCCAGCGCCGCCTCGCGCTCGGCGGCCATGCGCAGATCGGGCGCCTGGACGGCGGATTCTTCCTGCTGCAGCCGGGCACGGCGCTGGGCCAGCGTGTCGAGCGTGCGCTCGCTGCTCACCCGGTGGGTGTCCTCGACGCGGATCTGCTGCTCGGCCTGGTTGAGTTCGCGGCGGATCGCGGCGGCGGCGGCATCAGCGGCGTTGAGCGCCTCCTCGGCCTCCGGCAGACGGTCGCCCACCTCGGCGTGGCGGGCCTCGGCCTGTTCGGCACGAATCGCGGCGTGGTCGAGCAGGCCCTGCCAACGCTCGCTGTCGGCGGCGAGGCTTTCCAGCTGGCTGCGCCACTGGGCGTCGTCGCGCTCAAGCTGGGCGAGGCGGCTTTCGAGAATCCGCCGGCTGTCACGCAGGCGGGCAAGCTCGCCTTCGAGGCGGGTGAGCTCGGAGCTCACCGCAAACAGCGCGGTCTGGGCGTGCTGCACGCCCTCGTTGGCCTCCAGCTGGGCTTCGCGGGCGGTTTCGAGCTGGCTTTCGAGTTCCTGCAGGCGCGACGAGTCGGCCTCGATGCGCCGGGTCGCGTCGGCCAGCTCTTCGGCCAGCCGGACGCGCTCGGCGCGGGCCTCGTTGCGCTTGAGGAGCCACAGCAGGTTCTGACGCTCCGACAGGCTGGCGTTGAGCTGGCGGTATTTTTCGGCGATGGCGGCCTGCTGCTCCAGCTTGCCAAGCTGCTGGCCGAGTTCGCTGCGGATGTCGTCGAGGCGGGTCAGGTTGTCGCGGGCGTCGCACAGGCGCCCTTCGGTTTCCTTGCGCCGCTCGCGGTATTTGGTGACGCCGGCGGCCTCCTCGAGAAAACCGCGGACTTCCTCGGGCTTGGCCTCGATGATCCGCGAGATCATGCCCTGCTCGATGATCGCGTAGGCCCGCGGCCCAAGGCCGGTACCGAGGAACAGATCGATCACGTCCTTCCGGCGCACCTGCATGCCGTTGATGAAGTAGGTCGATTCGCCGCTGCGGTCGAGCACGCGCTTGACCGCCACCTCGGCGTAGGGCTTCCACTGGCCGGCGGCCTTGCCTTCGGCATTGTCGAAGACCAGCTCGACGCTGGCCCGGGACACCGGCTTGCGGGTGGTGGAGCCGTTGAAGATGACGTCCATCATCGAGCCGCCCCGCAGCGCCGAGGCACGCGATTCGCCCAGCACCCAGCGCACCGCGTCGATGATGTTCGATTTGCCGCAGCCGTTCGGACCCACCACGCCCACCAGATTGCCGGGCGTGAGCACGGTCGTCGGATCGACGAAGGTCTTGAAACCGGCGAGCTTGAGTTTGGCGAGACGCACTGGAATTCGGAAAAAGGCTGGGGAAAACGGAGCTGCAAGCACTTGCGCAGCACGCTTGCTGCACTGCCACATAAACGGCGGACGCTATAATAGCATTCGTTAAAAATCAGGCCACAGGCTTTGTCTTGCCCTGTCCTGCACCACCGCAACACGGCGATTTATCCTCTGCGCCCCGCCATCCGCGCCGGGCCGCCCCCAGGACGAACACAGGAAATCCCCCGAACGTGAACCCGCACCTCCAGGATCTTCACCCCTATCCCTTCGAAAAACTGCGCGGCCTCTTCGAAGGCATCGTGCCGCCGGCTGGCTATTCGGCGATCCGCCTGTCCATCGGCGAGCCGCAGCACGCCACGCCCGAATTCATCAAGCAGTCGCTCATCGACAACCTCGGCGGCCTCGCCAACTACCCGACCACCCAGGGCTCCGACGCCCTGCGCCAGTCGATCGCCGGCTGGCTGGAGCGCCGCTACGGCCTGCCCAAGGTGAGCGCCGCCACCCAGGTGCTGCCGGTCAATGGCTCCCGCGAGGCACTGTTCGCCTTTGCCCAGTGCGTGATCGACGGCAGCAAGCCGGATGCGCTGGTGCTCTCGCCCAACCCGTTCTATCAGATCTACGAAGGCGCGGCCTACCTGGCCGGGGCCAAGCCTTACTTCGTCAACAACCTGCCGGACAACCGCTTCGCGTCGGATTTCGACGCCGTGCCCGAATCCGTCTGGCAGCGCGTGCAGCTGGTCTTCGTGTGCTCGCCGGGCAACCCCACCGGCAAGGTGCTCTCCCTCGACGAGTGGAAACAGCTTTTCGATCTGTCGGATCGCTACGGCTTCGTGATCGCCGCCGACGAGTGCTACTCCGAGATCTACTTCGACGACGCCCACCTGCCCATCGGCGGCCTCGAAGCCGCTCATCGCCTCGGCCGCACGGATTTCCGCAACGTGGTGATGTTCTCCAGCCTGTCCAAGCGCTCCAACGTGCCGGGCATGCGCTCCGGCTTCGTGGCCGGCGACGCGGAGATCCTCAAGCGCTTCCTGCTCTACCGCACCTACCACGGCTGCGCCATGAGCCCGTCGGTGCAGGCGGCCTCCGCCGCGGCCTGGAACGACGAGGCCCACGTGGCCGAAAACCGTCGTCAATATCGCGAGAAGTTCGCCGTTATCACCCCCATGCTGAAACCCTGGCTAGACGTGGACCTGCCCGACGCCGGCTTCTACCTGTGGGCCAACGTCACCCGCCTGGGGGTTTCCGACACCGAGTTCGCCCGCCGCCTGCAGGCTGAATATAATGTGACGGTTCTGCCTGGCAGCTTCCTCGCCCGCGAGGCTCACGGGATCAATCCCGGTGCCGGCTTCGTTCGTATCGCGCTGGTTGCCGACTTGGCAGAGTGCGTCGAAGCGGCCAATCGAATCGTCGCCTTCGCCCAACAACTTTCGAACAATCCATGACCGTATTCGTACATATCATGCCCCATCACGAAAACCCCTTTGCCGCCCTCATTGAAGACCTCTGGGAGCGTCGCACCGAGCTGTCGCCCGCCACCGCCACCAGCGAACAGCTGCGCGCCATCGAGCACGTCATCGACGAACTCGACCAGGGCAAGCTGCGCGTTGCCGAGAAGATCAACGGCGAGTGGGTGACCCACCAGTGGATCAAGAAGGCTGTGCTGCTGTACTTCCGCACCCACGACAACAAGGTGCTGTCCGGCGGCGACACCCGCTACTACGACAAGGTGCCCACCAAGTTCGACAACTACACCGAGCACGATTTCCAGCACGGTGGCTTCCGTGTGGTGCCCAACGCCGTCGCGCGCAAGGGCAGCTTCATCAGCAAGGGCGTGGTGCTGATGCCCTCCTACGTGAACATCGGCGCCTACGTCGGTGAAGGCACGATGGTCGACACTTGGGCCACCGTCGGCTCCTGCGCCCAGATCGGCAAGAACGTGCACCTTTCCGGCGGCGTCGGCATCGGTGGCGTGCTCGAGCCCCTCCAGGCCAACCCGACCATCATCGGCGACAACTGCTTCATCGGCGCCCGCTCCGAAGTCGTCGAAGGCGTCATCGTCGAAGACAACTGCGTGATCTCGATGGGCGTCTACATCGGCCAGAGCACCAAGATCTACGACCGCGCCACCGGCGAAGTCACGTACGGCCGCGTGCCCGAAGGCTCCGTGGTGGTGAGCGGCAACCTGCCCTCCGCCGACGGCAAGTACAGCCTGTACTGCGCCGTGATCGTGAAGAAGGTCGACGCCCAGACCCGCGCCAAGACCAGCATCAACGAACTGCTGCGCGACTGACCCCGCGCCCGGGGCCGCCCTCAGGAACCCTCCGGGGTAATCCTGAAGCGGCCCAGCCTGCCGCCGGAGCTGACTGATGATCATCGACAAGCTGTTCGCCCTGATGGCCGAGAAGAAAGCCTCGGACATCTTCATTACCGTCGGCACTCCGATCCACATCAAGATCGACGGAAACACCCTGCCCATCAACCAGCAGGCCATGGACCCGACAATGGTCCACCGCATGGCCTACGAGATGATGTCGCCCGAGCAGGTCGAGCGCTTCGAGCGCACCCGGGAGATGAACCTCTCCTTCGGCCGGCGCGACATGGGCAACTTCCGCGTCAATATCTTCTGGCAGCGCAACAGCGTCGCCATCGTCGTCCGCTACATCTCGGGCGACATCCCGCGCCTCGAAAGCCTCGGCCTGCCGCCGGTGCTGGCCGACATCATCATGGAGAAGCGCGGCCTCATCCTGGTCGTCGGCGCCACCGGCTCGGGCAAGTCCACCACCATCGCCTCGATGATCGACCACCGGAACGAGAACCGCTCGGGCCACATCCTGACCATCGAAGACCCGATCGAATATCTGTTCAAGCACAAGATGTCGATCGTGAACCAGCGCGAGATCGGCCAGGACACCAACGACTGGCAGCAGGCCCTCAAGAACGCCATGCGCCAGGCGCCCGACTGCATCCTGATCGGCGAAATCCGCGACCGCGAGACGATGCAGGCCGCCCTGTCGTATTCCCAGACCGGCCACCTGTGCCTCGCCACGCTGCACGCCAACAACGCCTACCACGCCCTCAACCGCATCTTCAGCTTCTTCCCGATGGACGGCCGCGCGCTGCTGGCCCTCGACCTCGCCGCGACGCTCAAGTGCATCGCCTCCCAGCGCCTCGTCAAGAAGCCCGACGGCGGGCGGATTCCGGCGGTCGAGATCCTGCTCAACTCCCGTCAGGTTGCCGAGCTCATCGAACGCAGCGAGATCTCCGCGATCCGCGAGGCCATGGAACAAAGCCTCGCCCAGGGCTCGCGCACCTTCGAGCAGGATCTCTTCCGGCTCTACAAGGAAAAGGTCATCACCCTCGAGGAAGCCCTCACCAACTCCGATTCGCCCACCAACCTGTCCTGGCTCATCAACAACGCCCAGTTTGGCAACACCAACGAAAAGACCAGCCGCAACCAGTCGGCCATCGACTTCGAAAGCACCCAGCCGGACGGCTCGTCCTTCCGCGAGTTCACCCTCGAACTCGACGACGACTGAGCCCAGCACCACCCACCCCGCCGTCCATCCGCCCAGCCCCGGGGCGACGGCGGGTGCATCGCCTGCCCCAACCAAATACAAGACAACGCATGAACCCCACGCTCGAACTCACCCGCAGCCTCATCGCGCGCCCGTCGGTCACCCCCGAGGACGCTGGCTGCCTCGATCTCATCGCCAGCCGCCTGGCGCCCCTCGGCTTCGTCTGCGAACGCATTGATGGCGGCGGCGTCAGCAACCTGTGGGCCCGTCGTGGCACCGCCCGTCCGCTGGTGGTGTTCGCCGGCCACACTGACGTCGTCCCCACCGGCCCACTGGAATCCTGGACGTCCCATCCCTTCGAGCCCACCGAGCGTGACGGCCTGCTGTTCGGCCGCGGCGCCGCCGACATGAAAGCCTCGCTGGCCGCCTTCGTCACCGGCATTGAAGCCTTCGTCGCCGCCCACCCGGACCACGCCGGCTCCATCGCCCTGCTGCTCACTTCGGATGAAGAAGGCGACGCCACCCACGGCACCACGCTGGTCGTAGAGACCCTGCGCGCCCGCGGCGAAGCCCTCGACTTCTGCATCGTCGGCGAGCCCACCTCCACCAACACCCTCGGCGACACCATCAAGAACGGCCGCCGCGGCAGCCTGTCGGGCAAGCTCACCGTCAAGGGCGTCCAGGGCCACATCGCCTACCCGCACCTCGCGAAGAACCCCATCCACCTCGCCGCCCCGGCCCTGGCCGAACTCGCCGCCGAGAAGTGGGACGAAGGCAACGAATACTTCCCGCCCACCTCCTGGCAGATGTCCAACATCAAGGCCGGCACCGGCGCCACCAACGTCATCCCGGGCACGCTCGAAGTGCTGTTCAACTTCCGCTTCGCCACCGTGCACACCGCCGACCAGCTCAAGGCCCGCGTGCACGCCGTCCTCGACCGTCACGGCCTTGATTACGACCTCGCCTGGACCCTCGGCGGCAAGCCCTTCCTCACGCCCCGCGGCAGCCTCGTCGGCGCGATGGAAGCCGCAATCCGCGACACCCTTGCGATCAGCCCCGAGCTATCCACCACCGGCGGCACCTCCGACGGCCGCTTCATCGCCGACATCTGCCCGCAGGTCGTCGAGTTCGGCCCGGTGAACGCCACCATCCACAAGCTCAACGAATGCATCGCGGTGGACGCCATCCAGCCCCTGTCGGACATCTACCGTCGCACCCTCGAAAACCTGCTCACCGCATCGGACAAGGCATGAACGACCACCACGACGACCACCTGGAAGAAGACGAGCACGATCACGAACACGAGCACGGCCCCCTGGCCGAGCTCGTCACCGTTCGCGACTGGCTGCGCTATGCCGTCACCCGCTTCAACCGGGCCGGCTGTTATTTCGGCCACGGCCTGCCGGATGCCTACGACGAAGCGGTGTACCTCGTCCTGCACACCCTCGCCCTGCCGCTGGATCGCCTCGAGCCCTTCCTCGACGCCTGCATCCCCGGCGACGAACGGGAAGCCATCTTCGAAGTCATCGAGAAGCGCGCGGTGGACAAGCTCCCGGCCGCCTACATCACCGGCGAAGCCTGGCTGGGGGATTTCCGCTTTGAAGTGGACCCGCGGGTGATCATCCCCCGCTCGTACTTTGCCGAGCTGCTCGAGGACGGCTTTGCGCCGTGGATTCAAGACGCGGAAGAAGTCACCGCGGCCATGGACATGTGCACCGGCTCCGGCTGTCTGGCCATCCTGATGGCCCACGCCTTCCCCAACGCCCACATCACGGCGGTGGACATCTCCCAGGACGCCCTCGACGTGGCCGCCGCCAACATCGCTGCCTACGGCCTGGAAGATCGCATCACGCTGGTGAAGTCCGACGGCTTTGCGTCGGTGCCCGAGCAGCGTTTCGACTTCATCCTCAGCAACCCGCCCTACGTCACCCGCGAATCGATGGAATCGCTGCCGGCCGAATACCTCCACGAGCCTGGCATCGCCCTCGGCTCAGGTGAAGATGGTCTCGACCTGGTGCGCAAGCTGCTCGCCGACGCACCCCGTTTCCTGCAGCCGGAAGGCCTGCTGGCGATCGAAGTGGGGCACAACCGGCACATCGTCGACGAAGCCTTCCCGGCCCTCGCACCTACATGGTTGTCGTCCCCCGGCGGCGAAGATAAGGTATTTATCCTCCAAGCCGGTCAATTGTTGTAAAACCAAGCGCTTTTTGAGAATTAGGTCAACCCGGTCGCCTGCCTGCCGTACTTATCATCTTGCCTGAGAGGGAAAAGCGTCTTTCCCTCTCATACAAAAAATCTGGCAAAAACGATAAATAAGGTCAAGGAGTAGCCATGGCGACCGATCGCCCCATCCTTCTCGTCGAGGACAATCCCGACGATGAGGCACTTACGCTCCGCGCATTCAGCAAGAACAAGATTGCCAACCAGGTCGTCGTGGCGAGGGACGGCGTCGAAGCGCTGGACTACCTTTTCTGCACCGGTCAGTACAGTTCCCGCGATAGCCTGGTCATGCCGGCTTTCGTGCTTCTGGATCTGAAGCTGCCGCGCATCGACGGTCTTGAGGTGCTCCGGCGCATCCGCGCCGACGAGCGCACCGCCCTCCTGCCGGTGGTCGTGCTGACCACCTCGAAGGAACACCAGGATATTTTTGAAGCCTACCGGCTGGGCGCCAACAGCTACATCCGCAAACCGGTGGATTTCGAGCGTTTTCTGCAGGCCGTCGGCCAGCTCGGGCTGTACTGGCTGTCCCTCAACGAACCCTCCGACCCGACCGCCCGCTGAAGGCTAGGCCTAGAGCAGCGCCTCGATGTCTGCCGCCAGGGCTTCTGGCGTCGTCGTCGGGGCGTAGCGGCGGACCGGCGTCCCGCTGCGGTCCACCAGGAATTTCGTGAAGTTCCACTTGATGGCGCGACTGCCGAGCACACCCGGCAGGGCCGCCGTGAGATACACGAACACCGGATGGGCATCCGGGCCGTTCACATTCACCTTTTCGGTGAGCAGGAAATCCACGCCGTAGTTGCGTTCGCAGAACGCCGCGATCTCGTCTTCCGTGCCCGGCTCCTGCGCGCCAAACTGATTGCACGGAAAACCCACCACCACCAGCCCGCGCGGCCCAAGCTGCTGGTGCAACTGCTCCAGGCCCTTGTACTGGGGCGTGAAGCCGCAACGGCTGGCGGTATTCACCACCAGCAGCGCCTTGCCGGCGAAATCCGCAAAACGGATCACGCCGCCGCCAAGACGGCCAACCTCGAAATCGTGGATGCCCGGCATGGCGCGCGTCGCCTTCTTCAGGCCACTTCGTCGATCCAGGCCTGCTGGATCGCCTCAAGCACCCGTTCGCCGCAGTGCTTGGGGTCGTCGTTGAACTCGGGCAGCGCCATGACCCAGCGCATCAGGTCAACAAAGTTGAGCTTTTCCGGATCCACATCGGGATGCGCTTCGGACAGCTGGATGCCGATTTCCTGAACGTCAGTCCACTTCATCAGTGCTTGCCCTCCCGGGCCATGTTGATCGAGTACTTGGGAATCTCGACGGTCAGCGGCGTGGTGCCGACCACCGCCTGACACGACAGGCGCGAGTTGGGCTCCAGGCCCCAGGCCTTGTCGAGCAGGTCTTCCTCGAGTTCCTCGGCCGGCTCGAGGCTGTTGAAGCCTTCCCGCACGATCACGTGGCAGGTGGTGCACGCACAGGATTTCTCGCAGGCGTGCTCGATCTCGATGTCGTTGGCGAGCAGGGTGTCGCAGATGGTCTGGCCGGGTTCGGCCTCCAGCACCGCGCCCTCGGGGCACAGCTCCACGTGGGGGAGCACAATCAGGGTCGTCATGTTCGGTCTTAAATCTTGATGTCGTCGATCTTGTGGCCGGCCAGGGCCTCGCGGATGCTCTTGTCCATCCGGCGCGATGCGAACTCGTTGGAGGCACGGTTGAAGGCTTCCAGCTGGATCTTGATCGCCCGCACGTCCTGCCCTTCGGCAGCGGCGCGCAGCGCAGCGATGGCCACGTCCAGCGACGCCCGTTCGGCGGCGTTGAGCAGCCCGCCATCAATGGCCAGGGCCTTTTCGGTGGCCTCGACGACGCGGGCCGCCTCGACCTGCTGTTCCTTCAGGCCGCGCAGTTCCATGTCGCGCTGGGCGTGCTCGAAACCGGCCTTCAGCATCTCGGCGATCTCGTCGTCGGCAAGGCCGTAGGACGGCTTCACCTCGACCCGCGCCTCGACACCGGTGGCCTGCTCCCGGGCGGTGACCGACAGGAGCCCGTCGGCGTCCACCTGGAAGGTCACGCGGATGCGCGCGGCGCCCGCCACCATCGGCGGAATGCCGCGCAGTTCGAAGCGGGCCAGCGAACGGCAGTCGGAAACCAGCTCGCGCTCGCCCTGCACCACATGGAAGGCCATGGCCGTCTGGCCGTCCTTGAAGGTGGTGAAATCCTGGGCGCGGGCAGTCGGGATGGTGGAATTGCGGGGGATGATCTTCTCGACCAGCCCGCCCATCGTCTCGATGCCGAGGGACAGCGGGATGACGTCGAGGAGCAGCCATTCGTCCTCGCCCGCCCTGTTGCCGGCCAGCACGTTGGCCTGCATCGCGGCGCCCACGGCGACGACGGTGTCGGGATCGAGGTTGGTGAGCGGCGTCTGGCCGAAGAATTCGCCGACGGCCTTCTGAACGTGGGGCATGCGCGTGGCGCCGCCCACCATCACCACGCCCTTCACGTCGGCGGGGTCGAGGCCGGCGTCGCGCAGGGCTTTCTTGAGCGGGCGAATGGTCTTGTCCACCAGCGGCCGGGTGATGTCCACGAACACGTCGCGGGAAATGACGAGGTCCACCTCGTCACCGCTGTCGAGGGTCATGCGGATCGGCACGGATTCGTCGAGGGTCAGGCGTTCCTTCACCTCGCGGGCCTTCATCAGCATGCGCCGGGAGTCCCGGTCGGACGGCAGCGAAATGCCGGCGTTGTCGAGCATCCAGCAGAACAGGCGATGGTCGAAGTCGTCGCCGCCCAGGGCCGCATCGCCGCTGGTGGCCACCACCTCGAACACCCCGCGGGAGAGCCGCAGGATGGAGATGTCGAAGGTGCCGCCACCCAGGTCGTACACCGCATAGACGCCTTCAGAGGCATTCTCGAGGCCATAGGCGATGGCTGCCGCGGTGGGCTCGTTGAGGAGGCGGAGCACGTTGAGCCCGGCGAGCCGGGCCGCATCCTTGGTGGCCTGGCGCTGGGCGTCATCGAAGTAGGCGGGCACGGTGATGACCGCGCCGGTGAGCTCTCCGCCCAAGCTGCGTTCGGCGCGGATGCGCAGATCCTTGAGGATTTCGGCGGAGACTTCGACCGGGCTCTTCACGCCCTGGATGGTGCGCAGGCGGACCATGCCTTCGGTGTCGACGAAGTCGTAGGGCATGGTCTCGACGTGGGCCACGTCCTTCAGGCCACGGCCCATGAAGCGCTTGACCGACACGATGGTGTTGCGCGGATCGACCGCCTGGGTCGCCATCGCCTTGCGACCGACGACGATCTGGCCGTCGGGCAGGTAGTGCACGATGGACGGCAGCAGCATCTTGCCGTCTTCGTCCTGCAGGCACTGGGGGATGCCGTTGCGCACGGTAGCCACCAGGGAGTTGGTCGTACCCAGATCGATCCCCACCGCCAGCCGGTGCTGGTGCGGCAGGGTGGACAGGCCCGGTTCGGAGATTTGCAGCAGAGCCATCAGGATTCCAGCGCCGTCAAGGCGTCATTGATTTCGTGTTGCAGCTTTTCGAGGAATTTCATGCGACGGATGGTATCGGCGGCGGCGTCGAGATCGACGGTGTCGTCGAGCTGCTGGCCGAGTTCTTCCACCAGCGCCCGGGTGTTGTGGCGGATGCGCCGGGCGAGCTCGTCGAGCACGTCCTCGTCGGCGGCCTCACGGGCCTCGCCGAGGGCCTCGCGCCATTCCATCTGCTCCATCAGGAACTCGGCGGACATGGCGGTGTTGGTGTCGAACGCAGGATCGACACCGCGCTGCTCAAGCAGGTAATGCCCGCGGGTGAGCGGGCCCTTGAGGGTGCGGAAGGCTTCGTTGACGTGGGTCGCCCACTGCATCGACTGACGCTTCTCGGCGTCGGACAGGTGGGCAAAGCGGTCGGGATGGACCCTGCCCTGCAGGTCGAGATAGGCCTGCTCCAGCCGCTCCTCGTCGATGCGGAAGGCCGGCGTCAGGCCGAAGAGCACAAAGTAATCCTGCTTGAGATCGAGCATCGTGGACGTTCGCGCCTCAGACCGTGAAGCTTTCGCCGCAGCCGCACTGGTCCTTCACGTTCGGGTTGTTGAACTTGAAACCCTCGTTGAGGCCCTCGCGCACGAAGTCGAGTTCGGTGCCATCCATGTAGGGCAGGCTCTTCGGGTCAATCAGCACCTTGAGACCGTGGCTTTCGAAGACGATGTCCTCGGGCAGCACCTCATCGGCAAACTCGAGCTTGTACGCCATGCCGGAACAGCCCGACGTACGCACGCCGAGGCGGATGCCGACCCCCTTGCCGCGCTTGGCGATGAAGTTGCCGATGTGGGTTGCTGCCTTGTCGGACAGGGTTACTGCCATGATCGAACTCCTTGTCAGCCGTTGTGCTTTTTCTTGTAATCCTCGACCGCCGCCTTGATGGCGTCTTCGGCCAGGATCGAGCAGTGGATCTTCACCGGCGGCAGGGCCAGTTCTTCGGCGATGGCCGTGTTCTTGATCTCCAGCGCCTGGTCGAGGGTCTTGCCCTTGACCCACTCGGTGACGAGGGAGCTGGAAGCGATCGCCGAGCCACAGCCGTAGGTCTTGAACTTGGCATCTTCGATGATGCCGTCCTTGCCGACCTTGATCTGCAGTTTCATCACGTCGCCACACGCCGGAGCGCCGACCATGCCGGTGCCCACGCCGTCGTCTTCCTTGCCGAATGCACCGACGTTACGGGGATTCTCGTAGTGGTCCAGAACCTTTTCGCTGTATGCCATTTTTGCTCTCCTGTCAGTGCGCTGCCCACTGCACGGTATCAAGATCGATGCCTTCCTTGAACATGTCCCACAGGGGCGACAGTTCGCGGAGCTTTCCGACCTTGCGCTGCAGCAAGTCGATTGTATAGTCGATTTCCTCGTCCGTCGTGAAGCGGCCGATGGTGAAACGGATGGAACTGTGGGCGAGCTCGTCGTTGCGGCCCAGGGCGCGCAGCACGTACGACGGCTCGAGGCTCGCCGAGGTGCAGGCCGAACCGCTCGACACGGCGATGTCCTTGATCGCCATGATCAGGGATTCGCCTTCCACGTAGGCGAAGCTGATGTTCAGGTTGTGGGGCACGCGATGGACCATGTCGCCATTGACGAAGGTTTCCTCGATCTGACTGAGGCCCTTCAGCAGGCGGTCACGCAGGGCGCCGACGCGCTTGTTTTCTTCGGCCATCTCGAGGCGGGCCAGGCGGAACGCCTCACCCATGCCGACGATCTGGTGGGTGGCCAGGGTGCCGGAGCGCAGGCCGCGCTCGTGGCCGCCACCGTGCATCTGGGCTTCGAGACGCACGCGCGGCTTGCGACGCACGTACAGGGCGCCGATGCCCTTCGGCCCGTAGGTTTTGTGGGCAGAGAAGGACATCAGATCGACCTTCAGCTTCGAGAGGTCGATCTCGACCTTGCCGGTGGCCTGGGCCGCATCCACATGGAAGATGATGCCCTTCTCACGGCAGATCTCGCCGATCTCGGCGATGGGCTGGATCACCCCGACTTCGTTATTCACGAACATCACCGACACCAGGACGGTGTCCGGGCGGATCGCCGCCTTCAGCACGTCCAGATCGATCAGGCCGTCTTCCTTCACATCGAGGTAGGTGGCCTCGAAGCCGACGCGCTCAAGCTCGCGCACGGTGTCGAGCACGGCCTTGTGTTCGGTCTTGAGGGTGATGATGTGCTTGCCCTTGCCGGAATAGAAATGGGCTGCACCCTTGATCGCCAGGTTGTTCGATTCGGTTGCCCCGGAGGTCCAGATGATTTCCTTCGAGTCGGCACCCACCAGCGCCGCGACGTCCTCGCGGGCTTCCTCGACGGCCTTCTCGGCGGTCCAGCCGAAGGCGTGGCTGCGGGATGCCGGGTTGCCGAACAGCTCGGTGAGGTAGGGGATCATTTTTTCCGCAACGCGGGGATCCACCGGCGTGGTCGCCGAATAATCGAGGTAGATCGGAAACTTGAGCATCTTCATCTTCTCCGTACAGCAAAAATTTTAAACCGTTCAGAAACTTAGACCGCCATCGCGGCAAGCGTTCGGAGGCCGGCGAGGTTCTCGCCCAGGGCCGTCAAAAAGTCATCCACGTCGCGCCCGGTGCTGCCGGCGCCAAAGCTCACCCGCACCGCCGAGCGGGCAAGGCCTGCCTCAACGCCCATCGCCATCAGCGTGTGAGACGGCTCGGGATTGGCGCTGGAGCAGGCCGAGCCGCTCGCCACCGCAAATCCGGCCCGGTCGAGCTTGCCGACCAGGGTCTCGCCATCCACGCCGCCGATCGCGAAGAACGTGGTGTTGGGCAGGCGCCGTGCATCTGCCGCGAAAATCTGTGCGCCCATGCTGGCGAGCCCAGCTTCGAGCCGCTGCTGGAGCGCGGCCATCTGCATCGCGCGGGTTTCGACCGCCGCCGCGGCCAGCTCACAGGCCTTGCCGAAGCCGACGATGGCCATCACGTTTTCGGTGCCGGAGCGCAGGTTGCGCTCCTGGCCGCCCCCGGCCACCAGTGGCGCGAGTTCGACACGTTTGTCGATCACCAGCGCCCCGGCGCCCAGCGGGCCGTAAATCTTGTGGGCTGACAGCGTCAGGCCCTGCACGCCCAGGGCGCGAAAATCCACCTTCACCTTGCCCAGCGCCTGCACCGCGTCGCAGTGCATCCAGCCACCGGCAGCGCGCACTGCCCTGGCGTGCGCGGCGACATCCTGGATCACGCCGGTTTCATTGTTGGCAAGCATGATCGACACCAGCTTCGGCTTGCCGGCGAGGCAGGCCTCGAAAGCTACCGGGTCGATTCGCCCTGCCCCATCCACCGCGATCTCGTCAAACTGCCAGCCCTGGCGCACCAGCTGCCGGGCGGGCTCACGCACGCAGGGGTGCTCGATGGCACTCACCGCGATGCGGCCCGGTTTCATCAGCGCCGCAGCGCCCTTGATGAACAGGTTGTTGGCTTCGGAGCCGCCGCTGGTAAACAGCACCTCGGTCGGATGCGCACCCACGGCAGCGGCCACCTGGGCCCGCGCCTCGTCGATCGCCTTGCGCGCCGCACGGCCGTATTCGTGGCGGCTCGACGCGTTGCCGAAGCGCTCGCCGAACCACGGCCGCATGGCCTCACGCACCGCCGGATCGAGGGGCGTGGTGGCGTTGTGATCGAGGTAAACCGGCGCAAACACCGATCGCTCCTGTGAAATCAGGCCGTTGCCGGAACAACGCCCTTGGCGGACGCAGCCGAGCGCTCATCGTGAAGCACCGATACCTGTGCCGCCTTGGCCCGCTGCTGCTCGACGAGGTTGGCCAGCGTCACCGAGTGCAGGTATTCATACATGCGACGGTTGAGGTTGGTCCACAGCTCGTGGGTCATGCAGCGGTGCTCGTCCTTGCAGTTTTCCTTGCCACCGCAGGAGGTGGCATCCAGCGGCTCATCCACCGCGGCGATGATGTCGGCGACGGTGATCGACGCCATATCCCGGGCCAGCGCGTAACCGCCTCCGGGGCCGCGGACGCTGCTGACCAGCTCGAAGCGGCGCAGCTTGCCAAACAGCTGCTCGAGGTAGGAGAGGGAAATCTTCTGGCGATCGGCGATGCCCGCCAGCGTCACGGGGCCCTCGGCACAACGCAGCGCCAGATCAATCATTGCCGTGACGGCAAAACGACCTTTGGTGGTGAGTCTCATGGTGGCTCCTGGGGGCGGGCAAATTAATAGTTGAACGTTTCAGTCAAGAATACCAAACCCGACAAAAACGATCAACTATTTTCACACCCGCAACACAGGCCGCTCAATCCACCATCTTGCCGAGCCCTTGCGGGTCGAAGGCGTCTTCGGACTTGGCCGCTTCCTCCACCGAAATCCCGGCCTCGGCGAGCTTGTCGAGCAGCACGCGGATGCGCCGGTCGGTCTCGACGGCGTGGTCGAGCAGGCCGTGCAGCGCCTTTGAAACCGGGTCGTCCAGATCGCGGGTGACGCCGTAAGCGGTGAAGCCCATCTGCTCCGCCTTGGCCTCGCGGGCCCGGGCAGCGTCATCCTTGCCGGCCTCGATGACGCGGGCCGGATTGCCGACCGCGGTCGCCCCTGCCGGCACCGGCTTGACCACCACCGCATTGGAACCCACCTTGGCCCCGTCGCCCACCTCGAAGCCGCCCAGCACCTTGGCGCCAGCGCCGATCACGACGCCGCGCCCCAGCGTGGGATGGCGCTTGGTGCCACGGTAGAGCGAGGTGCCGCCGAGGGTCACGCCCTGATAGATGGTGCAGTCGTCGCCGATCTCGGCGGTCTCGCCGATCACCACGCCCATGCCGTGGTCGATGAACACACGCCGGCCGATGGTCGCACCGGGATGGATCTCGATGCCGGTGAGCATCCGCCCCACATGGCTGCTGAAGCGCCCGACCCAGCGAAAACCGTTGGTCCAGGCAAGATGGGCAAAACGATGCAGCCACAGGGCGTGCATCCCGGGATAGCAGGTGAGCACTTCCCACCTGGAGCGTGCGGCCGGATCTCGCTCAAGCACATTGGCGATGTCCTCACGCAGACGACTGAACATGAAAGGGAACTCCCGAAACGAATCGCGCTGTTTTCCGCCCCCGCCGGCCCGGGATGGAACCGGGCGGGAGATTTTTATTTCCGACTATTTTAGTCTACTTTTTTTCAAAGGCGGTCAGCATTCCACGCAGAATGTTGATTTCGTCCTTCTCGAGCTGGATCCGCCCGAACAGCCGGCGCAGGCGCGGCCACAGGCGCTTGGAGTTGCTCGGATGGAAGAAACCGCTGGCGGTGATCGCCCGGTCGAGGTGGCTGAAGAAGCCCTCCACCTGCTCGAAGGTCGCCAGCTCGGATTCGAGATTCGGCGGTTCGCCCGGATCGAGGGCCGCCATCCGCAGCTCGTAGCACAGCACCTGCACCGCCGCCCCCAGGTTGAGCGACGAGTATTCGGCGCTCACCGGGATCTTCACCGGCATGTGGCACAGGGCCACGTCCTCGTTCGAGAGCCCGACCGTCTCGTTGCCGAAGACCAGCGCCACGTCACCGAAGCTGGTGCGCGAAACGATGTCGCCGGCAGCGTCCCGGGCCCACTTCATGGGCACCGCGAGCTCGCGCCGGCGCGCGGTGAGCGCGGCGGCGAACACCGTGCCCTCCAGCGCCTCGGCCAGGCTGCCGACCACCCGCGCGTTGGCGAGGATGTCGTCGGCGCCCGCCGCACGGGCCGTGGCCACCGGATCGGGGAAGGAATGGGGTGAGACGAGCACCAGTTGCGACAGACCCATGGTTTTCATGGCCCTGGCCGCGGCTCCGATATTGCCCGGATGACTGGTACGGGAAAGTACGACTCGCACGCGCTCAAGCGCGCCATCGTGGTTCATATTAAAATGTGGGGTTTCCGAATTAGTGTCGACCGGTGGGGGCAATCCTGCCCGGGCCGGCCAACCTTGCCAGACACCCATGCATCCCACTCTGAACATCGCCATCAAGGCCGCACGCCGTGCCGCCGCCGTCATCAACCGGGCTTCGAACGACGTCGAACTCCTGCGGGTCGAATCCAAGTCGCCCAACGACTTCGTCACCGAAGTCGACCGGGCTGCCGAAGAAGCCATCATTCAAGTGCTGCGCGATGCTTATCCGACCCACGCCATTTTAGCAGAAGAGTCCGGCGAGACCGGTCCGGAGGCCGAGACCGAGTACCAGTGGATCATCGACCCCCTCGACGGCACCACCAACTTCATCCACGGTTTCCCGCAGTACGCGATCTCCATCGCCCTGGCCCGCCGCGGCGTGGTGGAGCAGGCGGTCGTCTATGACCCGAACCGCAACGAGATGTTCACCGCCTCCAAGGGCGCCGGCGCCTTCCTGAACGACCGCCGCATCCGCGTATCCAAGCGCCTGCGCCTGCAGGAAGCCCTGGTCGGCACCGGCTTCCCGTACCGCCAGTTCGGCAACGTCGACACCTACCTCGCCATCTTCAAGGAACTCACCCAGAAGACCGCCGGCCTGCGCCGCCCGGGCGCCGCGTCGCTGGATCTGGCCTACGTGGCCGCCGGCCGTCTCGACGCCTTCTGGGAATTCGGCCTGTCCCCGTGGGACATGGCTGCCGGCAGCCTGCTGATCAGCGAGGCGGGCGGTCTGGTGAGCGATCTGGCCGGTGAATCCGACTACCTCACCACCGGCAACATCGTCGCCGGCACGCCCAAGGTGTTCCCGCCGCTGATGCAGATCATCCAGGGCCACTGCGCCGACAAGATCTCCGCCTGATGCGCGCCGTCGCCCTCCTCCGCACCCTGCTGGCGAGCCTGCTGCTGATGGCGGCGCCCGCCTTTGCCGGCACGGTGCTGGTGTGGGGTGACAGCCTCTCGGCGGGCTACGGCCTGCGCCCGACCGAGGCCTGGCCGGCGCTGCTCGACAAGCGCCTCCACGAATCAAAGCCGCCCCACAAGGTGGTGAACGCCAGCATCAGCGGCGAGACCACTGCTGGCGGGCGCAGCCGGCTTCCTGCCGCGCTGCAGACCCACCGGCCTTCGGTGGTGGTGATCGAACTGGGCGCCAACGACGGCCTGCGCGGCCTGCCCATCCCGGCCATGAACGCCAACCTGCAGGCAATGATCGACGCCAGCCGCCAGGCCGGCGCCCGGGTGCTGCTGGTGGGCATGCAGATGCCGCCCAACTACGGCCCCGACTACACCGCGCGGTTCGCCAGGACGTATCAGGATCTCGCCCGGACCAACAAGGTCCGGCTCGTGCCTTTCATGATGGCCGGCTTCGCCGACAAGCCGGATCACTTCCAGCAGGACGGCATTCACCCCACCGCCGAGGCTCAGCCGAAGATCCTCGACACCATCTGGCGCGAACTCAAGCCGCTGCTGCGCTAGGTTCGCAAAGCCCGCTCAGGGCAGGCGCAGCGACGGATTGTGCCCCTTCACCGCGCAGATGCGCTGGATCACCGCCGGCTTAGGCTCGGCCACCTCGCCCTGCTCGTAGGCCAGCACCGTGCAGGTGTCGGCCACCCGTTCGAACAGCTCGTGGGAGCGCAACAGGAAATCCGGATTGCTCGGCTTGCCGAAGCGCTCGTTGCCCACCATGAAGGTCTCGTAGATCAGCACCCCGCCATGATTGAGCGCCGTCAGCAGCAAGGGCAGCCGCGGGCGGAAGAGGTAATTGGTGACGATGATCGCGTCGAAGTGACGCCCGGCGTAGGGCCACGGCCCTTCCTCGATGTCGGCCTCGCGGGTGGTGAGGTGCGGCACCCCGGCCAGCAGCTCGAGCGCCACGGCGTCCCGATCCACCGCCTCGACCCGAAACCCCCGACCCGCCAGCCAGCGCGCATGACGACCGCTCCCGCAGGCGAAGTCGAGCACTTCGCCGCCGGAGGTGATCAGTGAAGCAAAACGGGTGACCCACGGCGACGGGGTCAGAGAGGCAGCATGGCGCATCGGCAATCGGGCTCCCGAATCAGTATTGGAATGGCGTTCATTCTGTCAGATGGGCGCCGCGTCCGGCAGTTCCCGTGCGTTGCCGCCCGGCAGTTACGGGTAATTTAGTAAATCACCAGATTCTGATAGTCTTTCCCCGACCTAAAACCAGAACGAGGAGACATACATGAAAGGGAGATTCATCGCCGCCGGACTGGGGCTTCTGCTGGCCGCCGGCGGCGCGCTGGCCGCCGACCTGAAACGTGCCGAAGAGATCGTCGGCGGGCGCTGCTTCATCTGCCACGGCATGGAAGGCGAGGCCGCTTCGGCGCTCTACCCGCGCCTCGCCAGCCAGCACGCCGACTACATCGCCCGGCAGCTCGCCGACTTCAAGAGCGGCAAGCGCAAGAGCGAGACCATGGCCGGCATGGCCGCCGACCTGACCCCGGAAGAGATGAAGGCCCTGGGCGAGTTCTTCCAGAAGAAACCCGCCACCCACAGCCAGAGCGCCGATCCGGACCTCTCCGGCGTGGGCCGCTACATCTTCACCAAGGGCAACCAGTATTCCGGCGTGGCCGCCTGCGTGTCGTGCCACGGGCCCAAGGGTTACGGCACGCCGCAGCTGCCGCGCCTCGCCGGCCAGCAGGCGCTGTACATCGAGAACCAGCTCAAGCAGTTCAACACCCGCGAGCGCAACAACGACAACGCGGTGATGCACTCCATCGCCTCGAAGCTCTCCGAGCTCGAAGTCAAAGCCGTCGCAAGCTTCATCTCGACGCTGGAATAGGTGCCCAACGGTGGCCGGCAAGCCACGTGGGGAGCCTGCCACCACGGCAGCGTTTGACCTTGATCAGAACGCTGCCGATTAGTCCGACCGCCCCCGCGTAATCGCGCGAAAATCAATCGGGTATCTGCACCCAGGCCAGCCGGGGGCCATTTCAAGCCCGGCGCCCGAAGTTCACGATTGGAGACGTCCATGAAGCTCCACCGAACGCTTGCACTTGCTGCCGCCATCGCAACCCTTGGTCTGATCTCTGCCCTCCCCGCACACACGGCCGAAACACCCGTTGCAACGGCATCCAGGGAAGGCTGGTATCACCAGCTCGTGGATGCCGGCTTCGTCGCCGGCTATGCCGTCCTCCCAAAACCGGATGGCGTCCTGATCGTCGATTCACGCCCCACCGCCCGCAAGTACGATCCGGGGCACATCCCGACCGCCGTCAACATTCCGGACAGCCAGTTCGAGAAGCTCATCGACAAGCTCCCGGCCGACAAGCAAACCCTGCTGATCTTCTACTGCGACGGCTTTGAATGCCTGCTCAGTCACAACTCCGCCTTCAAGGCCGAGAAGCTCGGCTACACCCGGATTCACGTGTACGCCGCGGGCTACCCCGACTGGATCAAGCAGGGCCACATCGGTGCCGTCTCCGTCCCCTTCATCAAGAAGCTCCAGGACGAAGGCGCGCCCATGACGCTCATCGACTCTCGCCCCAAGGAGCGCAAGTACGACAAGGGGCACATCCCCGGCGCAATCAGCATCCCGGATCTGCAGTTCGACAAGCTCATCGACCGACTGCCCACCGACAAGACCAGTCCCCTGTACTTCTACTGCGAAGGCCTCGCCTGCACGCTGAGTTCAGACTCGGCCGCACGCGCGGTGAAACTGGGCTACACGCGAGTCAAGGTGGTGCCCGAAGGCTACCCCGAGTGGGTTCGCCTCTACGGCCCGGGCCCGACGTCCGAGACACCCGCCAGGCCCGCGATCCAGGTCGGGCGTGACACCAGCACGATCACCGTTGCGTCCTTCGAGCGGATATACCGACAGGCACCCGACACCATCCACCTGATCGACGTGCGTGATCCCGCGGAATTCGCCAAAGGCAGCTTCAAGGGCGCCATCAACTTCCCGATCAAGACCCTCGAAAGCCGGATCGCCGAACTGCCGTCCGACAAACCCATCGTGTTCTTCTGCGGTGCCGGCGGGCGCAGTGGCGACGCCCACGATCTGGCCAAGCAGTTGCGGCCCCAGCTGCAAACCTACTTCATCGACGCCGAGATCAAATGGACCGCCGACGGCGGTTACACCATCACGGAGTGATCTCCGCCAGCCCGGCGAAAAAAATCCGGCCACCTGGATCAGGTGGCCGGATTTTTCGTCGTGACTGCGGGTGAGGCTTACACCAGCATGTCGGCCCAGATGTTGCGGGCCCAGGCCATCGCGGCCTTGCCCTCGATCTCGTTGGCCGCCGCCGACACACCACCGGAGCCCGGCACCGGCAGCACCGTCTTCTTCTCTGCGTCGTACTGATGCACCGAGGTCACGTGGATCACGTTCTTCGAATCCACGAAGCTGTAGCAGGTGTTCATCACCACGGGCGCCGGGTTGGGCGCTTCGCCCGCCAGCAGGTTGAGGATCGCTGCCGCCGTCACTTTGGCGTGCTGGTTGGCCATGTGGCCAGACTTGGGCATGGTCGGCGCCGGGAAGATCGCGTCGCCGATCACATGCACGCCCGGGGTGTTCACCGATTCAAAGGTCTGCCAGTTGATGTCCACCCAGCGGCCGTTGATGAGCTTCACGCCAGACTTCGCCGCGATGTCGCCCGCGCGCTGGGGCGGCACCACGTTGAGCACGTCGGCCTTCACCTTGTCGAACTCGAGGATCGCGGTGCGGTTGGCGGCGTCCACCTCGCGCAGCTCGCTGTTCGGGCGGTATTCGAGGATGCCCGCGTACTTCTCGAAGGCCTTGGTGAACAACCCCTTCTTGGAGGTGATCTCCTCGTTTGCGTCGAGCACCAGCACCTTGGATTTCGGCTTCTTCTGCTTGAGGTAGTTGGCCACCAGGCACGCCCGCTCGTAGGGCCCGGGCGGGCAGCGGTACGGCGCCTTGGGGATCGACAGCGCGTACACGCCGCCGTCCTTCATGTCTTCCAGCTGCTTGCGCAGGGCGACGGTCTGGGCGCCCGCCTTCCAGGCGTGGAGCACCACCGCCTGGGCCGCCTCGGTCTCGAGGCCCGGCACTTGATCGAACATGAAGTCCACCCCCGGCGACATCACCAGCCGGTCGTAGCTCAGCACGCCGCCCGAGGCCAGCGTCACCTTGCGGCCGGCGGCGTCGATGGCGGTGACGCTGTCCTGCAGCACCTTCACACCCCAGGTGCTGCGCAGGCCGTCATAGCTCATCGTGATGTCGGCCATGGTCTTGTCGCCGCCGATCACCAGGTTGGAGATCGGGCACGAGATGAACTGCGGGTTACGCTCGACGAGGGTCACATCCACGCCCCGCTCGCTCCACATACGCAGGTATTTGGCCACCGTGGCCCCGCCGTAGCCGCCGCCCACCACCACCACATGGCCGCGGGGCCGGCTTCCGCCGAGCGCGCAGCCACCGAGCATCGGCACTGCGAGCGCTCCGCCAGCAAGGGCGGCCGTCTTCAGGAAATCGCGTCGATTCTGCATGGTTCCGGGCCCCCTCATTTCTGGGCGGCGAAGTACGCCGCGATCAGCTCGAGCTGGGCTTCGGTATAGCCCTTCGAGATCTGGTGCATGATCGTCGCGGGCTTGGCGCCGGACCGGAAGTCACGCAGCTTCTGCATGAGCTTGTCCTTGTCGACGCCGGCCAGCGCGTCATTGCCGGCGCCAGCCACCGCACGGCCGTTGGTGCCGTGGCAGTTGGCGCAGGTGGCGGCCAGATTGCGGGCCAGGTTCGGGTCGGGCTGGCCCGCGGCCTGGGCCGCACCGACCGCGCCGACCAGGCACAGGGCCGAAATCCATCGAAGCAGTTTCATCACTTCTCCTCCTTGAAGCCGCGGGCGCGGCGAGCAGTTGAGCCAGCTTATTGTTCTCCGTGACAGCCTGCATCGGCAAGCTGCCATGACCGTCGTGGTGCGGCCTTTCGTCAAAGCTTGTATCGCCGCGCGCGCTTCTGCACTGCAACAATATTAGCAATTGACTATATTAGTTTATGGTTATAAATTGTTTGAGATCAAGGGAGAAAAAAACTTAATGGCGCACGCCCCGATGCCCGCCTCCCTCGACACCGACCACTGGAACAAGGGAGAGACACACCCATGGCAGACCAGCCAACCCAGCGCGGACGCGTGCGCCCGGCGCCCGAGCACTTCCTGACCGAAGCGGACATCGCCGAGGTCAAGGACGGGCGCCGCGACTTCCTGCGCAAAGCCTTCCTCACCGCCTCCGCCGCCATGGCCGCCCCGGCCATCGTGCGCGCCGAGGACGGCGATCCCAACATCCTGACCCTACCGCCCTGGACCACCAGCCTCGGCCAGCCTGTCGCCGCCCGTCCCTACGGCCTGCCCTCGCAGTACGAGAAAGGCCTTCAGCGTCGGGAATCGCCGGGCCTCACGCGGATGTCGCAGGTGTCGGTGGCCTTCACGCCGCTGCAGGGCCTGTTCGGCATCATCACCCCGTCGGGCCTGCACTTCGAGCGCCACCACCAGGGCTGGAGCGACATCGATCCGTCGAAGCATCGCCTGATGGTGCACGGCACCGACGACGGCTTCGTGAAGCAGCCCAAGGTCTACACCGTCGATGACATCCTGCGCCTGCCGCCGGTGTCGCGGATGCACTTCATCGAATGCGGCGCCAACACCGGCATGGAATGGGGCAACGTGGCGGTGCCCACCGTGCAGTACAGCCACGGCATGCTCAGCTGCTCCGAATTCACCGGCGTGCCCCTGCGGCTGATCCTCGAAGACTGCGGCATCGACTGGAAGAAGGCGAAGTACGTGCTCGCCGAGGGCGCCGACGGCTCGTCGATGACCCGAACCATCCCCATCGAACTCGTGCAGTCCGACGAAGTGCTGGTCGCCTACGGCCAGAACGGCGAGATGCTGCGCCCCGAAAACGGCTACCCGCTGCGCCTCGTGGTGCCCGGCGTGCAGGGCGTGAGCTGGGTGAAGTGGCTGCGCCGCATCGAGGTGGGCGACAAGCCCTGGGCCACCAAGGACGAGGCGATCCACTACATCGACCTGATGCCCGACGGCCAGCACCGGCAATACACCTCCACCCAGGAGTGCAAGTCGGTCATCACCACCCCGTCCGGCGGGCAGATCCTGCTGGATAAAGGCTTCTACAACATCTCGGGGCTGGCGTGGTCCGGGCGCGGAAAGGTCAAGCAGGTTGACGTATCCACCGACGGCGGCATCAACTGGCGCCGGGCGCGGATCGAAGGGCCGGTCAATTCCAAGTGCCTGACCCGCTTCAACATCGACTGGGTGTGGGACGGCAAGCCCGCCATCCTGCAATCCCGCGCGATGGACGAGACCGGCTATGTCCAGCCGTCGTACGGCCAGCTGC
Organism: Zoogloea sp. 1C4; assembly: GCF_009469605.1. Lineage (GTDB taxonomy): Bacteria > Pseudomonadota > Gammaproteobacteria > Burkholderiales > Rhodocyclaceae > Zoogloea > Zoogloea oryzae. Next base: position 195,592 of record NZ_SSXU01000001.1, read on the forward strand.
GCGCGGTGCGCGGCACCAAGTCGATCTACCACAACAACGCCATCCAGTCTTGGAAGGTGGCTGAAAGCGGGGAGGTGAGCAATGTCCAGGTTCTCTAAATCGCTCACCCGCGTTGCGATGATCGCCCTGGCCGCCTGCGCCACTGGCGCGCTGGCCGATGGCAAATACGCCGGCGTCGGCCGGGCTGCCAAGCCGGCCGAGATCCACGCCTGGGACATCGACGTGCGCCCCGACTTCAAGGGCTTGCGCCCCGGCAGCGGCAGCGTCGATCAGGGCCAGGAAACCTGGGAGGCCAAGTGCGCGTCCTGCCACGGCAGCTTCGGCGAATCCAACGAGGTGCACACCCCGCTGATCGGCGGCACCACCAAGGACGACGTGAAGACCGGCCACGTGCTGTCGTTGGTCAAGGGCGACGCCCCCCAGCGCAGCGCGATCATGAAGGTCGCCACCGTCTCCACGTTGTTCGACTACATCAACCGGGCGATGCCCCTCACGACGCCCAAGTCGCTCACCAACGACGAGGTGTACGGGCTGGTGGCCTATCTGCTCAACCTGGCCGAGATCGTCCCGGGTGATTTCGTGCTGTCCGACAAGAACATCGCCGAAGCCCAGGCCCGCATGCCCAACCGCAATGGCATGACCACCAACCACGGCATGTGGCCCGGTGCGCCCGCCAGCAAGGGCGGCATCGGCAACGGCGGCAAGCCCGATGTGAAGAACACGGCCTGCATGAGCAACTGCAAGACCGAGGTGAAGGTCGGCTCCCTGCTCCCGGTGTATGCCGAGACCGCCCACGGCAACCTGGCCGAGCAGAACCGCCCGGTGGGCCCGGTGCGCGGCAAGGATACGTCGGGCAAGGCGCCGGCCGAGGTCAAGCCCGCGGCCCAGAGCGACAACGCCGCCGCGACCAAGCTCGCCAACGACAACGGCTGCATGGCCTGCCACGGGGTGGCGAACAAGATCGTCGGCCCCGGCTACAACGAGGTCGCGGCCCGCTACAAGGGCCAGGCCGACGCCGAGGCCAAACTGGCTGCAAAGGTGCGAGCAGGCGGCCAGGGCGCATGGGGGGCGATCCCCATGCCGCCCCAGAGCCAGCTCAAGGACGAGGACATCCGCCGCCTCGTGAAGTGGATCATGTCTGGCGCCAAGGCGCAGTAACCCAGGATCAACCAAGGAGAGAGACCCATGAACAACCAACGCCGTGAAATCCTGAAGGCAGGCGGCGGGCTCGGCCTGTTCGGCCTGCTGGCCGCCGCCGGCCTGATCACCCCGGGCGAGGCCCGCGCCGAATGGAACAAGGCCGCCTTCGACGCCAAGACCATCGACGAGACCCTCAAGGCCCTGGGCGCCACCGCGCCGGCCAACTCGGCAGACGTGCAGCTCACCGCGCCGGACATCGCCGAAAACGGCGCCGTGGTCCCGGTGGGCGTGGTGTCGACGCTGGCCGGTGTCGAGGCCATCGCCATCCTCGTCGAGAAGAACCCCAACCCGCTCGCCGCGAGCTTCATGCTCCCCGTCGGCACCGAGCCTTCGGTGCAGACGCGCGTGAAGATGGGCCAGACCTCCGACGTGTACGCACTCGTCAAGGCTGGCGGCAAGTTCTTCATCGCCAAGAAGGAAATCAAGGTCACCCTCGGCGGCTGCGGCGGCTGAGCCCTGCGCGCTTCATTACAGAAAGGAATCGAAATGGCAGATCCGATGAAGATTCGCGCAAGCGCGAAAGACGGCATCACCGAAGTGAAGGTGCTCATGAGCCACGAAATGGAGACCGGCCAGCGCAAGGATTCGTCCGGCAACCTGGTCCCGGCCCATTTCATCACCGAGATCACCGCCGAACACAACGGCCGCCAGGTGCTGGCCGGCCAGTTTGGCACCGCGATCTCGAAGAACCCCTACCTCGCCTTCAAGTTCAAGGGCGGCGCCAAGGGCGACAAGCTCAGCGTGAGCTGGGTGGATAGCAAGGGCGACAAGCGCACCGACGAAGTGCAGATCGCCTGAGGCGTCATTTCGCCCGCTGCCGCCGGCCACCGGGCGGCAGCGCCCCCGCAAGCTGACCACAGACCGCCCCAAGGCGGCAGGCCCCCCACCAGAAGGAGGAAGACACATGCAGCCCAACCTGCGCACCGCGCTGGCCACCGCCGCCCTCGCCCTCGCCGGCCCGGCCTTCGGGCAAGGCTCGACGATGGACGAGATCGCCCGATACCGGGAGATGCTGGCCGACGGCAACCCCGCCGAGCTCCTCGAAGCCAAGGGCGAAGAGCTCTGGAAGAAACCGCGCGGCCCCAAGAACGCCAGCCTCGAGCAATGCGACATGGGCCTCGGCCCCGGCAAGCTCGACGGCGCCTATGCCCAGCTCCCGCGCTACTTTGCCGACACCAAAAAGGTGATGGACGCCGAGTCCCGACTCGTCCATTGCATGGTGAGCCTGCAGGGCTTCACTGAAGCCGAGGCCACCAAACGCTGGTTCTCCAAGCCCGGCCAGGATTCCGACATCGAGGCGCTGGTCACCTACATCGGCGGCAAATCCAACGGCGCGAAGATCAACGTGCCGGCGCGCCACCCGGAAGAAGCGCGCATGGCGAAGGTGGGCGAGTACATCTTCTACCGCCGCAGCGGCCCCCAGGATTTCTCCTGCGCCATCTGCCACGGCCAGGAAGGCAAGCGCATCCGCCTGCAGGAGCTGGGCAACCTCACCACCCAGGCCGGCGCCGGCACCGCCATGAGCACCTGGCCGTCGTACCGCGTATCCCAGGGCGCGGTGTGGACCATGCAGCGCCGCCTGATCGACTGCATGCGTCAGGCCCGCTGGCCCGAGCCCAAGTACCTCGCCGATTCCGTCATCGCGCTGGAAGTCTTCCTCCAGAAGACCGCCAGCGGCACCGTGATGCAGACCCCCGGCATCAAGCGCTGAGCCCCGGAGACGACCATGAAAAACACCTTCATCGCCGCCCTCCTCGCCCTGGGCGCCACGGGCATCCACGCCGCCGATCCGATCGCCTTCCAGGCCGAACAGATCTTCCGCAGCAGCTTTCGCGCCGACAACCCCAGATACTGGATGACCCGCCTCGACCAGGACGAGGCCATGCGCCTGTGCAGCCAGTACAAGGACAACCCGCCCGCCAAGGTGCGCGCCCTCATTGAAAAGACCCAGCAGGCCACCATCCGCTACCCGGTCGAGGGCAAGCTGATCGGTGACTGGAAGGAAGGCGAGAAGCTCGCCGCGGTGGGCACCGGCGGCCACATCGGCTTCATCCAGCCCGACCCGCCCGGCCGCGTGCGTGGCGGCAACTGCTACGCCTGCCACCAGCTGGCCAAGAAGGAAGTCGCCTACGGCACCATCGGCCCGAGCCTCCAGCACTTCGGCAAGCTGCGCGGCAACAGCGACGAGATCGTCAAGTACACCTACGACAAGATCTACAACTCCAACGCCTTCACCGCGTGCACCAACATGCCGCGCTTCGGGCTGCACAACTGGCTGACGCCGGAGCAGATCACCCACATCGTCGCCTTCCTGGTCGATCCCGAATCGCCCGTGAACAAAGATTGAGAACGGAGTCCACCGCATGTCCATGAACCGTCGGGATTTCCTCCAGGTGCTGGCCGTCGCCGCGGCCGGCGGCCTGGCGCTGCACAGCAATCCGTCCGAAGCCGCCAAGGCCGCCGGGCGGATGTACGACCTGCCGCGCTTCGGCTCGGTGAGCCTGCTCCACATGACCGACTGCCACGCGCAGCTCCTGCCGATCCACTTCCGCGAGCCCGACGTGAACCTCGGCATCGGCCCGATGGCCGGCCAGGTGCCGCACCTGATCGGCGAGAACCTGCTGCGCCACTTCGGCATCCGCCCCGGCACGCCGGAGGCCCACGCCTTCACCTATCTGGATTTCGTGAAGGCCGCCAAGACGTATGGCAAGGTCGGCGGCTTTGCCCACCTCGCCACGCTGGTCAAACAGCTCAAGGCCAGCCGCCCCGGCGCGCTGCTGCTCGATGGCGGTGACACCTGGCAGGGCTCCGGCCTCAGCCTGTGGACCAACGCCCAGGACATGGTCGACGCCTGCAAGGCGCTGGGCGTGGACGTGATGACGCTCCACTGGGAAGCCACCTACGGCGAAGCCCGCGTGAAGGAGATCGAGGAAAAGGACTTCGCCGGCAAGGTGGATATCGTGGCCCAGAACATCAAGACCGCCGACTTCGGCGACCCGGTGTTCAAACCCTACGTGATCCGCAACATCAACGGCGTGCCGGTGGCCATCGTCGGCCAGGCCTTCCCCTACACGCCCATCGCCAACCCCCGCTGGCAGGTGCCCAACTGGAGCTATGGCATCCAGGACGACAACCTGCAGAAGGTGGTCGACGAAGCCCGCGCCGCCGGCGCCCAGGTGGTCGTCGTGCTGTCTCATAACGGCATGGACGTGGACCTGAAGATGGCGAGCCGGGTGCGCGGCGTCGACGCCATCCTCGGCGGCCACACCCACGACGGCGTGCCGGCCCCGGTGATCGTCAAGAACGCCGGCGGCCAGACACTCGTCACCAACGCCGGCTCCAACGGCAAGTACCTGGGCGTGCTCGATCTCGACGTGAAGGCCGGCAAGGTGGTGGACTTCCGCTACAAGCTGCTGCCCGTCTTCGCCAACCTGATCCCCGCCGACCCCACGATGGACGCCCTCATCAAGAAGATGCGCGCACCGTATGAGGGCAAGCTCGCCGAGAAGCTCGCGGTGAGCGAAGGCCTGCTGTATCGCCGCGGCAACTTCAACGGCTCGTGGGACCAGCTCATCCTCGACGCGCTGCTCGCCGAGAAGAACGCCGAGATCGCGTTTTCGCCCGGCTTCCGCTGGGGCACCAGCCTGCTGCCCGGCGACACCATCCGGATGGAGCACCTGCTCGACCAGACCGCCATCACCTACCCGTGGACCACCGTCACGATGATGAGCGGCGAGCAGATCAAGACCGTGCTCGAAGACGTCTGCGACAACCTCTTCAACCCCGACCCGTATTACCAGCAGGGCGGCGACATGGTGCGCGTGGGCGGTCTGCAGTACGCCTGCGATCCCAATGCCGCGATGGGCAAACGCATCACCGACATGCGCCTCGGCGGCAAGCCCATCGACGCCGGCAAGACCTACAAGGTCGCCGGCTGGGCGCCGGTGTCGGAAGACGCGAAGAACGCCGGCGGCGAAGCGGTGTGGGATCTGGTCGCTCGCTACCTCAAGGGCCAGAAGGTGATCCGCGCCCGGCCCCTCAACCTGCCCACCCTCAAGGGCATGGCCGGCAACCCCGGCATGGCCTGAAGGCCCGCGCAAACCCGATCAAGGAGACGACGATGAGCCGCGCCCACGCATCCCTCCCCGCCTGGCTGCGGGTCATCGTCGCCGTCCTTGTCCCGCTGCTCGCCGGGCTGGCCGCGGCGGCCGAACTCAAGCCCATCCGCGTCTCCGAACACGCCTGGTACGTGCTCGGCGATTCGGGCATGGCATCCGGCGCCAATCAGGGCTTCAACAGCAACGCCGGCTTCGTTGTCACCCGCGACAGCGTGGTGGTCATCGACGCCCTCGGCACCCCGCCCCTGGGCGAGGCGCTCCTCGCCGCGATCCGCAAGATCAGCGACAAGCCGATCCGCCGCGTGATCCTCACCCACTTCCACGCCGACCACTTCTACGGCCTGCCCGCTTTCAAGGCCGCGGGCGCACAGGTATGGGCCCACCGGGCCGGGCGCGACTACTTCACCAGCGGCGAAGCCGCCGCCCGCCTCGCCCAGCGCCGGCAGGATCTCTTTCCGTGGGTGGATGAATCCACCCGCCTCGTCGAGGCCGACCACTGGCTCGACGGCGACACCCGCTTCGAGGAAGGCGGGCTGCACTTCCGGGTGAGCTTTCTTGGCCCGGCCCATTCGTCCGAAGACCTGATGGTCAGCGTGGACGAAGACGGCGTGGTTTTCTGCGGCGACATCCTCTTCGCCGGGCGGATTCCCTTTGTGGGCAGCGCCGACAGCCGCCGCTGGCTCGTCGCCATCGACCAGCTCGCCGCGCTCAAGCCGAAGATCCTCGTCACCGGCCACGGCCGCCACTCCACCAACGCCGCCGCCGACCTCACCCTCACCCGCGACTACCTCACCTACCTGCGCGAGCAGATGGGCCGGGCGGTGGATGAGATGGTCCCCTTCGACGAAGCCTATGCCCGCACCGACTGGCGGCGCTTCAGCAATCTCCCCGCCTTCGAAGCCGCCAACCGCATCAACGCTTACGGCACCTATCTCACCCTGGAGCGCGAATCCCTCGCCCGCTGACCTGATGCGCGCCGGCCTGCTCGCCCTGATCCTCGCCTTCGGCCTCGGCCTGGCCGGCTCGCCCGCTTCCGCCAAGGGCCCGCTTGACTCGCGCCTGCACGATCCGGCCGCCCGGCCCGACGTGCTCTACGTCGTCCTCTTCAGCCTGCCCGACTGCCCCTACTGCGTGGCGATCCGCGACGCCTACCTGCCGGCCCTGCCCGACGACCCGCGCTTTCGCGAGCGGGTGCGCATCCGCGAGGTATCCATCAGCAGCCCCCGCCCGATTACCGATTTCGATGGCACCCCAGCGCGCCAGGCCGACATCGCCCGCCGCTACGGCGTCAAGTTTGCGCCGACGGTGCTCTTTCTCGACAAGGGTGGACAGGTGCGCGCCGAAGCGCTGCTGGGTGGCGACAGCGTGGGGCTATACGGCGGCTATCTGGAGAAGCGGGTGCTTCAGGGGCTCGATGCAGCGGCGGCCCACTGAAGCAGGCGCCGCTTTGGCGGCCTACTTGAACTGGTAGTAGCGGTGATTGAGCCAGGCGACCACGTCTTCCTCATCCTCGGGAAACCAGCCGGTCTTGAGCTGGCTGCTGCAAAAGCTCACCTGGGCGTGGAGCTGGGACAGGCTCTTCACCTTGCGGTCGCTGCGCAGGTAAAGCTTAGAGCCATCACCACCAATCAGGCGCTGGTGGCACGCGGCACAGTTTTTTTCGGTCACCAGCTTTTCGCCCGCGGCCGGACTGCCGGCCCAGGCGCCCGCGGCCACCGTAAGGCCGGCCGCCAGCATCAGGATTTGCGTTGCGTTCATGGTCTGCCTCTCCGGAGGTTGATCGGATGAAATCCACGGAGGAAGTATGAAACATTTTGCCGCCAGCGCCATGATCGCGCTGCTTGTCATCGGTCTTCCCCTGCCGGGCACGGCCCAGGTGGACCCCGCCAGTGTGCCCGAGATCAAGCGTAGCCGGCTCCAGCTCTACCTCACCGCCCGCGAAGCCCACGACATCTATTCCCGCGAACCGGCCCGAACCCTCTTCCTCGACGTCCGCACCCGCGCCGAAGCCATGTACGTAGGCATGCCCAGTGATGCCGACGCCCTCGTGCCCTACGTCGAACACCAGGAGCTGATGACCGACTGGGACGACCGCCGGGGCATGTACCAGCTGATGGCCAACAGTGATTTCCTGACCGAAGCCGAGACCCGCCTCAAGCAGAAAGGGCTCACCAGGACCGACCGGGTGATCCTCATCTGCCGCTCGGGTGACCGCAGCGCCCACGCCGCCGACCTCCTCGCCAACGCCGGCTACACCCGTGTTTACAGCGTGGTGGATGGCTTCGAGGGCGACGCCGCCAAGGACGGCCCGAAGGCCGGCCAGCGCATCGTGAATGGCTGGAAGAACGCCGGCCTGCCCTGGTCGTACAAGCTCGACAAGGCCAAGATGTACTTCCCGCGCTGATCGCCGCCGGCTCGGGCCGCTTGGCACCGCCGGCCCCGCGCCCGTAAGCTACGGGGCTCCGGCCTCTCCGCGTCCCCTGCCATGTTCCGAATCCGCACCCTTGCCGCGGCCACCGCCGCGCTCCTCGCCACCTTCGTCACGCCAGCCCACGCCGGCAAGACCCTCGACGCCATCAAGGCCAAGGGGCAGCTCGCCTGCGGCGTGAGCACCGGCGTGATCGGCTTCTCCGCCGCCGACAGCCAGGGCCAGTGGCGCGGGCTCGACGTGGACGTGTGCCGGGCGCTCGCCGCGGCGGTGCTGGGCGACCCGAACAAGGTGCGCTGGGTGCCCCTCAACTCCCAGCAGCGCTTCACCGCCATCCAGTCGGGCGAGGTGGACATCCTCTCCCGCAACACAACCTGGAGCCTGACCCGCGACGCCGGCCTGGGCCTGCACTTCACCGCCGTCACCTACTACGACGGCCAGGGCTTCCTGGTGGCGAAGAAGTCCAAAGTCACCAGCGCAAAGCAGCTCAAGAACGCCGAGATCTGTGTGCAGTCCGGCACCACCACCGAACGCAACCTCGCCGACTGGTTCCGCGCCCAGGGCATCAAGGTCAAGCCGGTGGTCTTCGAGAAGTTCGAGCCGTCCATCAAGGCCTTCTTCAGCGGCCGCTGCCAGGCCTACACCACCGACGCCTCGGCGCTGGCCTTCATCCGCACCAAGGAAGCCCCCAATCCGGACGACTACCTGGTGCTGCCCGAGATCATCTCCAAGGAGCCCCTCGGCCCGGCCGTCCGCCGCGGCGACGACGAGTGGTTTGCCGTCGTCAAATGGGTAGTCCAGGCGCTCGTCGAAGCTGAAGAGCTGGGCATCACCCAGGCAAAGGTGGACGCCCTCAAGGCCTCGCCCGACCCGGCCATCCAGCGCTTCCTGGGTGTGGGCGAAGACCTGGGCAAGAGCCTCGGCCTCGACCGGGAATGGGCCGCCCGGGCCGTCAAGGCCGGCGGCAACTACGGCGAACTCTTCGAGCGCAACGTGGGCGCCGGCTCGCCCCTCAAGCTGCCCCGCGGCCTCAACGCCCAGTGGAACAAGGGCGGCCTGATGTACGGCCTGCCGCTGCGCTGATTCCATCGCGGGCCCCGCGCCCGCGACACCTGCAATGCACGCAAAACAGCTCTCCCGCATCGCCGTCCAGGCGCTGATCGTCCTCGCCGTCGCCGGCCTGCTGGCGCTGCTCGCCACGACCACCGCCAGCCACCTCGCCCAGCGCGGCATCCGCAGCGGCTTCGATTTCCTGCTCGAGCCCGCCGGCTTCACCCTGGGCGAGAGCGCGATCCCGCTGGACGCCGGCGATTCGACCCTGCTGGCCTTCGCCGCCGGCCTCGCCAACACCCTGCGCCTGGCCCTGCCCGGCGCCGCGCTGGCCCTGGGGCTGGGCGTGCTGGTGGGCTTCGGCCGGCTCGCCGAGCATCCGCTCGTGCGCGGCCTCGCCCGCGCCTTCGTGAATGCCTTCCGTAACATCCCGCTGCTGCTCCAGCTGCTGGCGTGGTATTTCATCCTCACCGACCTGTTGCCCGCCTCCGACGCCGCGCTGCGCCTCGCACCCGGCGTGTTCCTCAGCAAATCCGGGCTGGCCCTGCCCTGGTGGGGCGAGGCCGGCTTCGAGATCCCCGAGCCCGCCGGCTTCGGCATCGATGGCGGCGCCCGCCTCACGCCGGAATACCTGGCGATGCTGATTGGCCTGGTGATCTACACCGCCGCCTACATCGCCGAGATTCTGCGCGCGGCGGTCGAGGCCCTGCCCCCCGGCCAGCGCCTCGCCGCGCTGGCGATGGGCATGACGCCGCGCCAGACCTTCCGCCTCGTGCTGCTGCCCCAGGCCTGGCGCGCCGCGCTGCCGCCCGTCACCAGCCAGCTCCTCAACCTGTTCAAGAATGCCTCCCTGGCGGTGGCCATCGGCTATCCCGATCTGGTCTCGGTGGCCGGCACCAGCCTCAACCAGACCGGCCGCGCCATCGAATGCCTCTCCATCGTGATCGCGGTGTACCTGCTGCTGTCGCTGGCGGGCGCGGCGGTGAGCCACCGGCTCGAACGGCACGTGCTGCGGGGCGGTGTCGCGTGATGGGCACCGTGCTCGCTCCGATCCGCCGCCGGCTGTTCGGCGACGCCCTCAGCACGGCGCTCACGCTGCTCGTGGTCGCCGCCGCCCTCGTGGCCTTGCCGCCGCTGCTGCGCTGGGCGGTGCTGAACGCCGTGTTCAGGCCCGACGCCGCCGCCTGCACCGCCCTCGACCACGCCGGCGCCTGCTGGGGCGTGGTGGCCGAAAAAGCACGCTTCATCCTGCTCGGTCGCTACCCCGGCGACGAAAGCTGGCGGCCCATCGCCGCCGCCGGGCTGATCGTCGCCAGCTGGCTGGCGGTCGCCTTCGGGCGCATCGGCGGACGCGCGGCATTGGTGGCGCTGGCACTCCCGCCCGTCGTCGCCGTGCCGCTACTGGGCGGCGGTTTTGCCGGCCTCGCCCCGGTGCCAACCGAACTTTGGGGCGGCCTGCCGCTGACCCTGCTCCTCACCGCCGGCGGCATGGCCGGCGCGCTGCCGCTGGGCATTGCGGTGGCTTACGGACGACGCTCGAAGCTGCCGGTGCTGCGCGGTCTGCTCACGGCCTATGTGGAACTCGCGCGGGGGATTCCGCTCATCGCCGCGCTGTTCGTGGCGTCGTTCCTGCTGCCGCTGTTCTTTCCGGACGGCGTGGCCCTCGACATGCTGTGGCGGGTGCTGATCGCCATCGTGCTGTTCGCCGCGGCCTATCTGTCGGAGATCATCCGCGGCGGCCTGCAGGCGATCCGCCCCGGCCAGCTCGACGCCGCCGCCGCGCTGGGCCTCTCGCCGTGGCAGACCCAGCGCTGGATCGTGCTGCCCCAGGTGCTGCGGGCCGCCGCGCCGTCGCTGGCCAACAGCGCCATCGCCCTGTTCAAGGACACGTCCCTGGTCACCGTGGTGAGCCTGTACGAGCTCACCGGCTCGCTGGGCCTCGCCCTCGCCGGCGATGGCGAATGGCGGCCGTTCTACCTGGAAGCCTGGCTCTTCATCGCCGCCATCTACTGGCTGGGCTGCGCGCTGCTGGCGCGGATCAGCGCCGCAATACCGCGACAGCCTTGATCTCGATGATGTAGCCCGGCGGGTCGCACCGATGGTGCTCCGCTGCAGCGGAGCACAGGCTCCCCTAAGCCGCAGCCCCCGTCGCCACCTCGGTCAGAATCTCCGCCAGCCGCCGTACGCCCGGGCCGGCAAAATCCGGATCGGCGATCACCAGGTACAGCGTCACCCGCCGCAGCTCGGCGCCGCCGAGGGGCAGCGGCTTGAGCCGCCCGTCGCCCAGCTCGCGCAGGATGTGGGCCTCCGGATACCACGCAAAGCCGTGGCCGGCGCAGGCCGCGGCGATCGACATGGCCATGCTGCCAAAGGTCCAGCGCTGCTCCACCTCCACGGTGGTGCTGCGCCGGTCGCGCACCGAGCCCGTGGCCCTCACCTGCAGGTGCCGCCACGGGCGCAGATCCTTCTCGCCCAGCTCGCGCCCCAGCCGATGGAGCGGATGATCCGGCGAGGCCACCGCCAGCAGCGGCATGTCGAGGAGCGGCGTACCCAGAAAGCCCGGCGGGATGTGGGGCGTCACCGCCACGTCGGCCTGCCCGCCCAGCAGCGCCTCGGCGGTGCCGCCCAGCACCGATTCGATCACCTCGATGCGCGTCCGCGGCGCCTCGGCGCCAAAGCGCGCCAGGGCCTCCAGCAGCAGATCCGGCGGAAAGAGCACCTCCGCCGCCAGCCCGATCTCCGCCTCCCAGCCCGCCGACAGCTTGCGCGCCGCCTGCTCCAGATCGCCCGCCTCGGCCACCAGCGCCAGCGCCCGGCGATACAGCATGTGGCCGGTGGGCGTGAGCACCGCCTTGCGCCCGTGGATCTCGAAGGCCTTCACGCCCAGCACGGTTTCGATCTTCTGCACCGCGTAGGTGACGGCCGACTGGCTCTTGAACAACGCCTCGGCCGCCTGGGCGTAGCCGCCGGCATCCACCACGGCGATGAGGGCCCGCCACTGGTCGAGGCTGAGATGGGGGGTGACGGTCATTGATCAGATCATTAGATATATTTAAACGAAATCTTCTACTTTTTTATCGCTCCGGTAAATCATTAAATAGACACATCCCAACACCACCGGAGCTCTCAAAATGACCACCCTGCTCAAGATCAACGCCAGCCTGTTCTCCAACCAGGGCCAGTCCAGCCAACTCGCCGACCGCTTCGTCGCCGCCTACGTGGCCGCACACCCCGGCGCCACCGTGATCGACCGCGACCTGGCCGCCAACCCCGTGCCGCACCTGGACGCCGAGCGCTTCCTGTCCTTCCTGGCCAAGCCCGAAGCACGCAGCGAAGCACAGCAAGCCGTCGTCGCCTTCTCCGACGCGCTGATCGACGAACTCCGCCGGGCCGACCAGATCGTGATCGGGCTGCCCATGTACAACTTTGGCGTGCCTTCCACGCTCAAAGCCTATTTCGACCACATCGCCCGCGCCGGCGTCACCTTCCGCTACACCGAGAACGGCCCCGAAGGCCTGCTCACCGGCAAGAAGGCGACCGTGCTCGCCGCCCGCGGTGGCAAGTACGCCGGCACCCCGAAGGACAGCCAGACCACCTACGTCCGCGACTTCCTCGCCTTCATCGGGATCACCGACGTGGAATTTGTGTACGCCGAAGGCCTCAACATGGGTGAGGAAAGCAAGTCCGCCGCCCTCGCCGCCGCCCACGCCCAGGTCGCCGAACTGGCCGCCTGAAAACCGGAGACCGCCATGACCACCCGCAGCCTGACCGCCATCATCCCCTCCATCCCGGTGTCCGACGGCGCCGGCGTCAAGCTGCGGCGCAGCCTCGGCCACAGCCAGCGCCTCGACCCCTTCCTGATGCTCGACGAGTTCGCCTCGGAGAACCCGGACGACTACATCGCCGGCTTTCCGCCGCACCCGCACCGGGGATTCGAGACCGTCACCTACATGCTCGCCGGGGATTTCGAACACCGCGACCACCTGGGCCACACCGGCCACCTGCGCGGCGGCGGCGCCCAGTGGATGACCGCCGGGCGCGGCATCATCCACTCGGAGATGCCGCTCCAGGACAGCGGGCGGCTCCACGGCTTCCAGTTCTGGATCAACCTGCCCGCCGCCGAGAAGATGAAGCCCGCCGGCTACCGGGACATCCAGCCCGAGGAAATCCCCGAGGTCGCGATCCCCGGCGGCAGCGTGAAGGTCGTCGCCGGCACCCTCGACGGCGTGGGCCACGCGCCGGTGCCGGGCCCGATCCAGGGCCTGTCCACCGCGCCGCTGTTCCTCGACGTGCGCCTTGAAGCCGGCGCGGCCTTCGCCCAGTCGGTCGAAGCCGGCCACACCGCCTTCCTCTACCCCTACGCCGGCAGCCTGCAGGTGGGCGACGAAGGCCGCACGCTGCCCGCCCGCCAGGCCGGCGTGCTGTCGGCGGGCGAGCGCATCGCGGTGACGGCCGGCAACGAGGGCGCGAGCTTCCTGCTGCTGGCTGCCCGGCCCCTGGGCGAGCCGGTGGTGCAGTACGGCCCCTTCGTGATGAACACCCGCGAAGAGATCGAGCAGGCCCTGGCCGACTACCGGGACGGCACCCTGGCCTGAAACATCGGCACACCAAAATCCCGAACACGGCGCTACGGCGCCGTGTCACATTCGGGAGATCGAAAACAGGAGCACACCATGGCCGGCTTTGAAAACTACGCCCAGGACACCCACGACATCGAACTCGAGATCGAACGCAAGGGCGTCGCCCTGGGCATCGACTGGACCAACGAAGACGCCGTGCGCGCCCTCGCCCGGGAGGCGCTGGATTTTGCCGGCGCCGCCGAGAAGGACAAGGAGCTCGACGCCAACCACCTCGACTACGCCCGCCTCGCCAAGCTGGAGCTCTTCGGCCTCGCCGGGCTGATGCTGCGCACGATGCAGGAGAGCGCATCCGCCGCCGGCTTCGAGAGCCACGGCGGCGACGCCTGGAAGGCCTTCGCCCGCGCCCTGTGGGCTGAGAAGAACCTCCGTCGCCCTGACTGACCGCTACCGCCCGCAAACTGTCGGATACCGTTCGTCGGTCTGCCAGAGCACGCCTTGATTTGCCAAATTGCATGTGCTTGACTGCACTGGCAGAGGCAGTCGATACAAGTGTTTTCCACCATCATCCTGACATGAGGGCATTGGTTTGCGCCTTGCCGGGCCGTGTTCCGCACGCGCCTCTCCGACGGCAGGGGCGCGACATGTTACCAAGCTGTTTCATCTCGTCGCCGAGGGTTTACGTTTCATCCGAATGGTGTAGATTGCATACGTAAACGCGGTGATCGGCAGCACGCAAGGCAAACCCCCAACTTTGCATCAATGGCCCAGTCAGGGAAGGCGATGAAATGTTTATAGCCGGAACAAGCGCCACCCTCCGACGCCTGATCGAGGATCAGCTCGTGGCCTCTGGTGGGCTCGACGGCTACGATGTCCAGCTGTTCTCCACCCGCAATTTCACCGGCACCATCACCAACAAGGTTGCGCTCTTCCTGTACCGCGTCGAGGTGGATGAATCCCGGCGCAACGTCGATCTCCCCCGCCTCGCCCCCAACGCGCCCCGCCGCCAGGCCCTCGGGCTCGAACTGCACTACCTGCTCACCGTGTGGGGCCAGCGCAACGCCGAAGGCGAGCAGGTGATGCTGGCGCGCTGCATGGACATCCTCGACCGCCACGCGCTCATCACCGGCCCGCTCCTCGACCCGGCCTACCCGTGGGAGCCCGAAGACAGCCTGCGGGTGGCCATCAATCACCTCTCCACCGAAGACATGCTGCGCCTGTGGGACAGCCTCGAGCCGCCCTACCAGCTGTCGGTGCCCTACGTCGTGCGTACCGCCCGGCTCGCCGCCCGCGACCGGCCCGACCCGGCCATCGCCGATTCGCGCACGCTGGTCTTCACGCCCCAGGTGCCGTGATGCTCGCCGCCTCCGATACGCCCCTCGGCTGGGCCGCCCGCCACTCGCCAGACCGCATCACCGCGGTCGGCGTGCTGGCCGTGAAGGTACGGCGCCACCTCACCGACGGCACCGACCCCGGCCTCACCCCCATCCCGGGCCTGCGGGTGCGCGTCGCCGGCCAGGCCGAACAGCCCCTGTGGCACCAATCCACCGGCCTCTATGGTTTCCTAGACATCCCGGCCGGCGAAGCCCGCGTCGAGATCGACGACCCCACCGGCCGCTACCAGCCCCAGGCCATCACCGCCACCGTGCCCGACCGGGCCGATCTCAAAGCCGCCCTCGAAGCCGGCGAAGCGCCCCCCGCCGTGCCCGCCCCGGCCTACCCGGAAGTCTCCCTGCGCCCCGGCCTGACCATGGCCCTGCCCCCCGGCACCAGCGCCCTGTGGGGCGTGCTGCGGGATGCCGGCCGGCCGATGCCCGGCGCGCTGCTCACCATCGCCACCGTGCAGGGCGGCGCCGCCGACAGCGTGACCGCCCTCAGCGGCCCCGACGGCAGCTACCTGCTGGTGCTGCCCTTCGAGGTCATCGACCGCAGCGTGACCCCGCCGCTGCGCGCCTTCGAACGCGCCCTCACCGTGTTCGCCCCGCGCCCGGCCCTGGCCACCGCGCTCGCGACCAAAGGTTTTCTGGCCGGACAACCGGCCAATGTCTTCGGACTCACCGCGGCCGCGCGCAATGCGCTGTTCCTGCCGCGCGACTTCCAACTGCGTGAAGCTGGCGGCACCCTGCACCCGCAGGTCGGCGGCCAGAATCCGCCCGCTTCGGTTTCGGTCGGCGCACGGGTCCGGCTGGATATCGAGTTGTTACCCTAGCCAAGATGGAGGCTCGAAATGCCTGAATACCTAGCCCCGGGAGTTTACGTCGAAGAAACCAGCTTCCGCGCCAAGTCCATCGAGGGCGTGGCGACCTCCACCGCCGGCTTCGTCGGCCAGGCCCGCTTCGGCCCCACCGCCGGCCTGCCGACCCTCGTCACCGGCTTCGAGGAATTCCAGCGCCACTTCGGCGATGGCAATGACCTGCTGCTGGGCGGCGTGCCCACCACCAACCAGCTCGCCCACGCGGTGCGCCTGTTCTTCGAGAACGGCGGCAAGCGGGTGTATGTGTCGCGCATCTTCGTTCCCACCGGCGGTGGCTCCGTCGAGGCCAGCCGCTCGGTCAGCAGCGCGATCTCGGTGCTCGGCACCGACCGCTTCCTGCGCGCCCGCTTCCCCGGCCGGGCCGGCAACGTGGTGGTCAAGATCGCCGCCACCCGCAGCGGCAACCTGCTCACCGGCACCGCCGGCAGCCGCCGTGTGATGGGCCTGCGTCTGGGCGACGTGGTCGAGGCCGGCGCGCTGAAGGAGAGCACCGTCACCGCCGCCGGCCCCAACGCCGTCACGGGCGCCAACATCTACAGCGTCAGCTTCGACGCAGCGGGCAGCCCGCTCCTCACCAACGCCGGCGGCACGCTTGACCTCAACGGCGCCGCCCTCGCCGCGGTGCAGAAGATCACCCTCGACATCAGCGTCGGCCCCAATCTGGATGGCTCCACCGGCAGTCGCAGCGAGCAGATCCAGCGCCTGTCGCCCCACCCGGATTCCGACCAGTTCGTCGGCCGCGTGCTGCGCCACGAAGACCCGGACGCCGGCATCGAACCGCCCGCCGACCGCAGCCAGCGCATCTACTTCGATGCCATGGTCGACCTGCCCAGCGTCGCCGCCCAGCGCACCACCTTCGCTCGCGATCTGCTCACCGGCCTCGTCGCCGCCTCGCCGATCACCCTCTCCGGCGGTAGCGACGGCATCGGGCCCGATGCGGCCGCCTTTTCCGGCGGCGGCAGCGGCCACGACGCCACAGGCCTTGCCGCGCTGGCCGAGATCGAGGACATCGCCATCGTCGCCGCGCCGGGCTCGGCGGCCCTCGCCTCGCCCATCGACCAGGCCGTACGCGACGCGCTCGTCAGCCATTGCGAAAACCTGCGCTACCGCTTCGCCATCCTCGCCGGCCCGCAGGACGCCGATCAGGCCACCATCCGCCAGGTTCGCGGCCAGCACGACTCCAAATACGCCGCCATGTACTACCCCTGGCTCGTCGCCAGCACCCCCGGCAGCGCCCGCGAAACCGTGCTCTACTCGCCCGAAGGCGCGATGGCCGGCGTCTACGCCCGCAGCGACATCGAGCGCGGCGTGCACAAGGCCCCGGCCAACGAAACCGTGCGCGGCGTGCTGCGCTTCTCGCGCAATGTGAACAAGGGCGAGCAGGACGTGCTCAACCCCGAAGGCATCAACTGCCTGCGCTTCTTCGAAGGCCGCGGCTACCGCGTGTGGGGCGCCCGCACCATCAGCTCCGATCCGGAATGGACCTACATCAACGTCCGCCGGCTGTTCATCTACCTGGAACACTCCATCGACCGCTCCACCCAGTGGGCGGTGTTCGAGCCGAACAACGAAGAACTGTGGCTGAAGATCCGCCTCACCATCGAAGGCTTCCTGTACGACGTGTGGCGCACCGGCGCCCTGCTCGGCGCCAAGCCCGAAGACGCCTACTTCGTGCGCTGCGACCGCACCACCATGAGCCAGTCCGACCTCGACAACGGCCGCCTCGTCTGCCTGATCGGCGTCGCGCCCACCAAGCCGGCCGAGTTCGTGATCTTCCGCATCGGCCAATGGACCGCCGACGCGTCCATCGTCTGAGCACCGATAACCGAAGCTTCAAAGGAGACCGGCAATGGCCACCCTGCGTGAAGACCCCTACGGCCCGTTCAACTTCAAGGTCACCATCAACCCGGCGAGCGGCGGCGAGTTTCGCGGCGGCTTCTCGGATGTCTCGGGGCTGAATACCGAGATCACCCACGCCGACTACCGCGAAGGCACCGACGCCTTCAACCGGCCCCGCAAGGTGCCGCTGATGTACAAGGCGGGCGACGTGACCCTCAAGCGCGGCATGATCGCCTCGCTCGATCTGTGGAACTGGGTCAATCAGGTTCGCCGCGGCAACATGGACGCCCGCGCCACCGTCGTGATCGAACTGATGAGCGAAGACCGGGGCAGCACCGTCGCCCAGTGGAAGCTCATCAACGCCCGCCCGTCCAAATGGACTGGCCCGACCCTGGCCGCCAAGGGCGCCTCCGACGTGGCGATGGAAGAGCTCACCCTGGTCTGCGAAGACCTGGAGTTCGAATAAGCCGCAGCCAGAACCGACCTGACCTGAGGCCCTTCTCATGACCGTCGCGCTGCTGGGCAGCCTGTGGCGTCCCGGGCTGCCGCCCGGCATCTACGAGGAACGCCCCGCCGTGGCCACCCGCCCGCGGGTGCGCCTGGATGTCGCCGCCCTGATCGGGCTCGCCGAACGGGGGCCGGTGAACACCCCGGTCGTCATCGACGACGCCCGCCAGTTCGAGGCGATCTTCGGTCGTGCCCTGCCCGGCCTGCAGCTGCCCCTGGCGGTACGTCTGTTCTTCGCCAATGGCGGCCGGCGCTGCGTGGTCGTGCGCTGTGTCGATCATGTGAACATCCGCACCACCCGCCTGCTGGTGCCCGGCTTCAAGGCCGTGCGCGGCAGCTCCCGCCGGCAGGTGCGCCTTGCCGCCCGCAACCCGGGTAGCTGGGGAAACCGGCTGCAGGTACGCGCCCAGCTCATCCAGCGCCCGGTGGCGCTCGGCTTCGATCCCATTACCCACGCCATCCGCATTCCGCCCGACCGCCCGGCCGTCGGCGCCACCCTGCGCCTCACCGGCCGGCCGACGAGCCCCGGCGCCGCGCCGCGCAGCCGCTTCTTCCGGGTTGCCCTCGACGCCGCCCGCCAGCCCATTCTGGTGCCGCCCCCCACCGCGCCCTTCCTCGACGCCGAACTGCTCACCGCCGCCGTCGAGCTCACCCTGCGGCTCGATGTCTTCCACGACGGCAAGCGCGTCGAAACCTGGGATGACGCCGCCCTCCACCCCAGCCACCCGCGCTTCCTGCCGCGCCTGCTGGGCCGCCGGGCCGCCAGCGAAGCCCTGCTGCCGCCCCGCACCGACACGCCCAACCCCGAAGACCCGGCCGCCGAGCCCGACCGCCTGTGGGGCAGCGCCGACGAGCCCTGGGGTTCCGACTACCTGCGCCCCAGCGCGCTCCTCGCCGACGCCTGGTTGCTGCCCACCAAGGCCCTGTTCGCCGCGCCCACCGGCACCCTGCTCTCGGCTGCCGAGATGCCCGCCTCCCGCCACGGCCGCGACGCCACCGCCAGCACCGGGCGCCATCATTTCTTCGAGGGCACCTCGATGGCGCTGGCCGACCTCATCGAGGATTCCGACCACCGTTTCGTCGCCTTCAACGCCCGCCCGCCGGCCCTCGACACCCTCGCCATGTGGGATCAGACGCACCCCTTCGAGCCGGTCGCGCTCGTCACCATGCCGGATCTGCTCCACCCCACGCCGCCCGATGCCGTGAGCGTGCCGCCGGCCCTGCCCGACGAGCTGTGCTTTGGCGCCCAGTGCAGCCGCGGCAAGGCCGACACCACCGCCAACGCCCTCGACTACCCGCTGCTCGGTTTTGATGCCAGCGCGCTGCAGGCCAGCCAGCTTGCCCTCGTCCAGCACTGCGAAGCCCTCGGCGCCCGCATCGCCCTGCTCGACCTGCCGCCGGGCCTGCGCGCGGGCGACATCGTGCAGTGGCGCCACGCCCTGGCTAGCCCCCGCGCGGCCCTCTACACCCCGTGGCTGCGGGTCGATGCCGACGGCACCGCCGCCACCGTGCCGCCTTCCGGCGCCGCCTGCGGCATCACCGCCCAGGTCGAGAACGACACCGGCGTGTGGGGCGCGCCCGCCAACCGCAACGTGCAGGGTGCCTTCGCCCGCGCCGACGACGCAGGCCTGCCCGAACCCGGCTTCCTGTTCGAAGAGCGCATCGACGAGATCCGCCGCACCGAGCGCGGGCTGATGCTCCTCGGCGCCCGCACCACCGCCACCGACCCAGACTGGACCCACATCCCGGTGCGCCGCCTGATCGACTGGCTCAAGGCCCAGCTCGCCGCCGATCTGGCCTGGGCGCCCTTCGAGCCCAACGACGCCGTGCTGTGGTCGGCCATGGCCGGCACCGCCCGCCGGCGCCTCAAGGCCCTGTTCAACGCCGGCGCCCTGGCCGGCCGCACCGACACCGACAGCTACTTCATCCGCTGCGACGCCACCACCCACACCCAGGGCGATCTCGATTCCGGGCGGGCGATCATGCAGGTCGGCGTTGCCCCCGCCGTACCGGCCGAATTCATCGTCTTCCGCCTGGTGCGCAGCGGCGCGGACGATCCCCGCATCGAGGTGTTCTGATGCCCGCCCAGGCCATGCTCACCCACTTCAACTTCGCCGTGCAGATCGAGCTCTCGGGCCTCGGCGGCGACGAAGGGCTCGCGCTTGGCGGGCGCAAGGGCGCCTTCTCCGAGGTGCAGGGCCTGGAGATCACCATGGAGCCGGTCAGCTTCCGCGAAGGCGGCTACAACCGCGGCGCCCGCCAGCTCGTCGGCAAAACCACCAACCCGCCGCTGGTGCTCAAGCGCGGTCTGTCCCTCGACCCGGCCTTCTGGACCTGGATCCAGCGCTGCATGGACGGCACCTTTCCGCTGCCCTACATCTCCGGGACGATCCGGGTGCTCCAGGCCGACAGCACCGCCGCCGACGCCGGCGTGTGGCGCTTCGAGAACGGCATCGCCACCAAGGTCAAGTGTGTTGACCTCAACGCCGGCAACGCCCGCGAAGTCGCCCTCGAAGAGCTCCACATCGTCCACGAAGGCCTGAGCCGGGAGCAGTCATGAGCACAGCCCAGTTCCGCCGTGCCAAGCTCGTCCCCTTCGACGCCGGCGGTCGCAACGTCGAGGAGAACCGCGCGATCCCCCTCGACTTCAACCCCGAGACGCTGACCCTCAAGGTCTCCGCTGGCGAGCAGCGCGACCGCAGCCGCCGCGGCCGCCAGCAGGTGCAGAACGTCGGCGCCTCCAAGGCCACCCTGTCCTTCGAGTGCTATTTCGACTCCACCCGCCCCCGGGACGACGACGCCAACGACGATGCCGGCGGCGAAGAGATGCTCGACGTACGCGCGCGCACCAAGCCCATCGCCGATCTGGTGCAGACCTTCGGCAGCGGGCGCGAGCAGGCCCCGCGACGGGTCCAGTTCCGCTGGGGCACGCTGCTCTTCAACGGCGTCATCTCGTCCCACCAGGAAGTCTTCGACTACTTCAGCCCTAGCGGCGTGCCGCTGCGCTCCAAGGTCCAGCTCACCCTCACCGAGCAGGAGTTCCGCTACGAGGTGAACGCCAGCGACGCCGCCCAGCGCCGCCAGGCCGTGGAGCAGGCGAGCGACGCCCGCAGCCAGGCCAGCGCGGCCGGCGCCGGCAGCCTGCTGGGCGATGGCGCCAACGGCGGGCTGGGCTTCGATCTCTCCGCAGGCTTCGAGCTGTCGGCCAGCCTCGACGTGAATCTGGACCTCAGCCTCTCTGCCCAGGTCGGGCTGTCGGCCAGCCTGGGCGCCTCGGCCGACATCGGCATGTCGGTGGGCGCCGGCATCAAGCTCGACGCCTCCGCCGCCATCGACGTGTTCGGCCCCGCTGCCCTCGGCACCACCGGCGACCTGGGCAAGAGCGGGCTGACGATCCCCAAGCCCTCGCCCGGCCTTGCCGCCGCCGGCGTCACCCCCAACCCGTGGGCGCCGGACGGCCCGGCCCCGGGCAGCAAGGCCGCCGGGCTCGCCGCAGTGGTGAGCGACCAGCGCGCCGCGGGCGCCGTGGCCACCCTGCCCAAACCCACCGGTGGCGGATCGGCCTCCGGTGCCATCGCCACAACCGAAAAGGCACCGCTGCCCGTGCGCGGCAGCCCGCCCCTAGCCCTGCGGCGCAGCCCGCCCGCCGGCAACCCGCTGTTCGCCACCCGCGGCGCACCCGTCGAGCTCGCCGCAGGCGAACGCCGCCCGCGCTGGGAAAGCCTGCCCGCCACCGCGGCGGCCGCTGTCACCACCTCGGCCTCCAACCATTCCACCTGCAGCTGTGGCTGCAACTGCGGCGGCGGCTGCGGTTGCCGCAGCGGCTCGGGACGCTGACCATGACCGTCACCATCGGCGAACTCTCCACCACCATCGAAACCCTGCCCGGCGAAGGCACCGAGCGGGGCAGCGGCGGCGGCGCACCAGCCGAAGACGCCGCCTTCGAAGTGCGCATCGAGGAGCTCCGCGCCCTCGTCCGCGCCCTGGTGGCCGAAGAACTCGAACGCCAGCTGCGTCACCGGAGCGATTGTCCATGAGCGACGCGCCCCTCCTCGCCAGCGCCCGCCCGCAGATCAAGGTGGATGGCCGACGCGCCGAGCGCCTCGAGACCGACCTGATCCGCCTCGAAGCCCGCGCCGACGCCGCCGGCGTGGCCTCGCTGGAGGCCGTGTTCCTCAACTGGGGCAGCCGCGAATCCGGCGATCCGGTGGATTACGTGCACTTCCACACCGCCGACATCGACTTCGGCAAGCGCCTCGCCATCGCCTTCACCACCAGCGGGCAGGCACAAACCGTGTTCGACGGCCTCATCACCGGCATGGGCGCGGCCTTTCCTGAGCTGCGCCCGCCCGAACTCACCCTGCTCGCCGAAGACGCCCTCGCGGGCCTGCGCTATCGCCGCCGCACCCGGCTCTCCGAAAACCAGAGCGACGGCGACATCGCCACCCGCATCCTGTCCGACGCCGGCCTCAGCCCGGATTCCGGCCGCAGCGGCGCCAGCCATGTCGAACTGCTCCAGGTGAACGAGGACGAGCTCTCCGCCCTGCGCAGCCGCACTGGCGACGCGCTCATCAGTCTTCGCGACGGCACCGCGCACATCAACGAAGCCTCCGCCCTCACCGATCCGCCGATCCGCCTCTCCCGCGAGAACGAACTGATCCGCTTCACGGTGCTGGCCGACCTCGCCCACCAGCGGGGCGAAGTGCGCGTCCATGGCTACGACGTGGCCGCCAAGGAAGGCATCCACGAAAGCGCCGGCGCCGACGCGATCCGCCCCGAAGCCGGCCCCGGCCGCCTGGGCCCCGAGATCGTCACCCAGGTCTTCCCCAACGCCGCGGACGACCTGCACCTGGAAGCCCCCGCTACCGGCGCCGAAGCCCGCACGCTGGCCGAAGCCGCCCTGCGCCGCCGCGCCCGCCGCTTCGTGCGCGGGGTCGGCGTCACCCGCGGCACGCCGCAGCTGCACGTGGGCTCGAAGGTCGAACTCGTCGATCTTGGCCCGTGGTTTGCCGGCACCTATCTGGTCACCGCCGTCACCCACCGCTTCGACCAGCAGGAGGGCTTTCGCACCGAGTTCGAGGCCCAGCGGCCCAACCTGGGAGAATCCTCATGATCCCCGGCGCAAGCGCCACCCCGGCCGGCGACCGCCCGCGCCTCTACGGCGTCTACCCGGCCCTCGTCACCGACGTTCAAGACCCGGACAACCAGGGCCGGGTACAGGTCAAGCTGCCCTTCGTCGAAGAGAGTGACGGCGGCAGCGCGCTGGCCTGGGCCCGCCTCGCGACGATGATGGCCGGCGGCGACCGGGGCACCTGGTTCATCCCCGAGGTGGACGACGAAGTGCTGGTCGCCTTCACCGCCGGCGACCCCCGCCGCCCGGTGGTGATCGGCGCCCTCTGGAACGGCGTGGACGCCCCGCCCGAGACGATGGACAGCGCCAACAACGTGCGCTCCGTCACCTCCCGCAGCGGCCACAAGCTCACCTTCGACGACACCGCCGGCGCCGAGAAGGTCGAGCTCAAGACCAAGGGCGGCCACACCTTCACGCTGGACGACGCGGCCGGCGGCACCGTCACCCTCACCCACAGCAACGGCGCCACCATCAAGATCGACGCCGTCGGCAACATCGAGATCACCGCCAACGTCAAGGTGAAGATCAACGCCCCGGCGGGCCTCGACGTCACCGCCGCGATGGTCACTGTCAACGCCGCCATGTCCAGCTTCTCCGGCGTGGTGAAGGCCGACACCGTCATCACCAACAGCGTGGTGTCGGCCAGCTACACGCCGGGCGCGGGGAACATATGGTAGCCAAGGCCCCCGCCGCGCGGCTCCTCGTCCCGGCCAACCGCAACCCCTCGCGGGAACACCTGTTTGCGGGCGAGCCCTACTTCCTGCGGCCCACCGGCGCGCTGCCCGTCGACGCCCGCCCGCGCATCCTCTCCTTCGAGAGCGATGCCTTCATGGACGACTTCCTGGCCATCGCCGCCGGCAAGCGCCCCGCACCGCCCAAGCTCCTCCCGTGGCGCGACTGGGCCGAGCCGCCCGCCGGGCTGGTGGATGTCGCCGGCGCGCCCCGCTACCCAACCACCGCCACCGGCATCGTGCGCCGCCCGCCCGACGCCGCCGACATCGAAGCCAGCACCGGCCCGGCGATGGACGGCGACGGCATCCCCCACGGCCTCGTGGCTGGCGAGAAAGCCACCACCCCGGCCTGGCTGCGCAAGCTCTACCTGCCCACCCACGAGCGCTTCAACCTCATCAGCTTCGACACCCACTGCGGCGCCGCCGGCTTGCCGCGGCTGGCCCGCAGCCGAGTGAAGGGCAGCGGCGCGGTGATCCGCCGGCTGGTGCCGGATGCGACCGCTGAGCGCTGGGAAGACTGGGTCGCCGTCGATGAAAAGCACGGCGCCTGGCTGCCGCTGCTGCCCGCCACCCTCCACACCGGCACGCCGGTCGACCCGGCCGCCATCACCCCGCCCGCCGGGCTGGAGGCGCGGCTGCGCACCCTGTTCGGCCTCGGCGCCGCCGACCCGCTGCCGCCCATCGCCCTCGCCAGCCAGCCCCTCCTGCTGGTGCCGCCCGACGCCGGCCACGCCGCCGAGCACTGCACCCTCTACGGCTACCTGCCGGTGTTCAGCGCCGCGCGGGAGATCCCCGCCGAACAGCTCAGCGGCAGCACCGCCGCCGAGATCGCCGCGGCCCTCGCCCAGCAGAGCGGCAACCGCCTCGCCGCGCTGTTCCAGAGCGCCGCCGACCTGCGCGACGCGGCCCGCCCGCAGCTGCGCAACCTGCTGGACGCCACGGTACTACCGTCGCGCCCCGGCGCCGCCGCAACCGCCACGGCCGAAACCTTCGCTGTCGGGCTCGCCGCCAGCGCACCGCCCGGTCTGGCGGCCGGACTGGTGAATGACGTGGTCGCCGGCAGCATCGACCTCGCCCTCTCCGAAGCCCTCGCCCGCCTGTGGCAGACGGTCACCGCCGCCACCACCGACGACGCCGACATCGCCGGCAACGTGAAGGGCGCCGACACCCTGTGGGCCGACAGCCACGCGGCCTCGGCCGCCACCGAGCCCGGCCTCTTCGACAGCCTGCCCGACTTCAGCCCCATCGCCGGCAACCAGACCGCCCAGTGGCTCGCCGCCAGCGGCCCCGCCGGCGCCTGGGACACCCTGCTGCGCCTGCGCCTGCACCAGCTGATGGACGCCTGGCTCGCCGGCACCGCCCTGCCGCCACCCGCTCAGGGCAGCTCCAGCCTCTTCAATCCCGGCCACCTGGCCCTGGTGGTGGTGATGGCCCTGCTGCGCCTGCGCGGCTGCCGGCTCGCCATCGCCGCCAGCATCAATCAGACCCTCTACGGCGACCGCAAGGCCACCGAGCTCAAGGCCTTCGCCGCCGACGGCAAACGCGCGCTGGGCCTGCCGGCGCTGGCCGAGCAGATCGAGGCCGTGCTGGCGATGGAAGCCGCCCGGGGCGACGTGACCGCCACCCCGCCGTGGCCGCCGGTGACGCTGCCGGCCCAGTGGATCCGCGACGTGCACGGCTACGGACAGGCCATCGCCAAAATCTACGGCCGCTTCGACGACGGCCTCGCCACCGCCGGCAACGGCGCGCTGGATCAGCTCAAGGCCCGCGCGGCCGACATCGAGACCACCCTCGACACCGCCCTCGGCGGCCTCAAGCCCGGTCTCGGCATCGGCGCCGCCCGCCTCAGCTTCACCGAGCAGCCCCTGTGCGGCCTGCTGGTGCTGCCGGGCATCCGCATCGACAACGCCGCGCTCAACGCCTTCCGCACCGCCGCCGGCGCCCGCTACACCGCCGCCCCCGAACGCGCCGCCCTGCCCGAAGCCCGCACCGCCGACGCCCAGCCGCGGCTGCGCTTCGACGCCGAGCACCTCTACGCCGCCTGGTGCTGGGTGCGCGTCGCCGGACGCACCCCCTGCGAGCCCGAACGCATCGTGTGGACGCAACGCAGCGAGCCCTTCTCCATCGCCGACCCCACCGACCTCCTCGGCGCCCGCCCGGCCAGCATCCAGATGCCCGACATCCCCAAGCTGCTGCGCGACATCCCGCGCATCGCCCGGGCCCGGGCCAAGCCCTTCGCCGGCATGGCCTCGCCGCCGGGCTCCGGGGTCGTCACCGGCGCCGACATGGCCGACACCCGCCGCGATTTCGGCATCGGCATGATCTGCAACTTCGGCATCCCCATCCTGACGATCTGCGCGCTGATCCTCTTCAAGATCATCTTCACCATCCTCATCGCGCTGCCCTCGTTCAGCTGGATGCTGTTCCTCAAGTTCTGCCTGCCATTTCCCAAGAGGGGACCATGAGCATCGACAAGCTCGGCACCGGCCTTCGTTTCCCGCTCGTCACCGGCGACGGCTTCGGCTGGATCTCCGGCGCCGGCGCGGTGGAGCAATCCATCCGCACCATCCTCCTCACCGAACCCGGCGAGCGCATCGCCCGCCCCAATTTCGGCGTCGGCCTGCGGCGATACCTCTTTGCGCCCAACAGTCTCGAACTGCGCACCCAGATCCGCGCCGCCGTCACCGACGCCCTGGCCCGGGATGAAGCGCGCATCCGCGTCGAATCCGTCGCGGTCAACACCGACCCGCGGGAAGCCACCGTGCTCTCCATCGCCATCCGCTACGAGATCCTCGGCGAACCCGGCGTGCAGAACCTCGTCTTCCCCTTCTACCTGAACGGGGGTAGCTGAGATGAAACAACGCCCCCCGACGCGCCTGCGGCGAGGAGGGCCGGCTTTGCACAGCCGGCCCGTTCGGCAGGCATGGCGCGGTGCGCCATGCATTCCCTGCCTCACCCCCCACTGGGCCACGGGCCGGCCGCTCCGGAGCGGCCGAGCGCGGCCGGCCCGTGGCCCGTTTCATGCACCGAGGGTGGCGCGCCGCGCAATGGAGAACTGACATGAAACAGCCCAACACTCGCGGCCTTTGTGCGCTCAGCGGCGCACCTCGCCGCCTCTCCACTCCAGGGAGGTGCTGAAATGGCCATCCTTCCTCCCCGCCTGGACGACCGCGCCTTCGACGATCTGCGCGCCGAACTGGTCCGCCGCATCCCGACCCACGCGCCGGAATGGACCGACCACAACGCCTCCGATCCCGGCATCGCGCTCATCGAGCTCTTCGCCGCCCTCGGCGACAACGTGCTCTACCGGCTCAACCGGGTGCCCGAAGCGGCGCGGCTGGAATTCCTGCGCCTGCTGGCGATTCCGCCCAAGCCCGCCCGCGCCGCCCAGGCCATGGTGAGGCTCGAGGCCCGCCGGAGTCCGGCCCCCGTGCCGGTGGATTTCGCCGTCGGCAGCCCGACCCTCGAATTCACCGCCGGCGACATCCACTTCCAGGCCCTCGACGAGATCACCGTGCTGCCCCTGGAGCTTTCCGCCTGGATCAAGCAGCCGTATTCGGGCCCGATCCTCGCCGGTGGCATCGAGAACGTCAGCACCCTGCTCGTCGACCACCTGGGCAGCGCGCCGTCCCTCGCCCAGTACCGGCCCTTCCCCCTCGAAGCGCCCAAGGGCGGCCGGCTGCCGGCACCCGTCTCGTCCGGCGCCAGCCTCGACGGGCGCATCTGGCTATGCCTTGCCGCCCCCGAAGCCACCTGGGCCGACGCCCTGAAGGCCGCCGGCAATGATGCCGCCGCCGCCCGCACCAATCTGCGCCGCGGGCTCTCCGGGCAGGTGCTCAACCTGGGCGCCCGCACCGACGACGCCCTGTGCGGCAGCACCGACCACCACCGCTGCCCCGACGCCGGCACCGACCCCGAACGCTGGCCCCTGCGCTGGGAGATCTCCACCGGCGGCTTCACCGGCGCCAGCGCCCAGGTGGACCGGGTGCGCTACCAGCGCCTCGCCGTGGTGGCCGACACCACCGACAACCTGGGCCGTCGCGGCACGATCCGCCTGCGCCTGCCCGACGCCAAGGCCGGCGCCGAGCCTTTCGGCGACTGGACCGCCGCCAGCTTCACCCCGGCCGACCCCGATCTGCTGGGCATCGGCGAGCTCCCCCCGCGCATCGACAACGACAAGCTCGCCCAGCGCGTGCTCGGCTGGATCCGCGTCAGCCGCGCCGATGCCACCCACCCGCCCATCCGCCTGCGCTGGATCGACGCCAACGTGGTGCGCACCGAGCAGGCCGTCACCGCCGCGGCCGAGCTGCTGGGCTATGGCGACGGCCGCACCGGCCAGCGCCACACCCTGTCGCGCACCCCGGTCATCCCGGGCAGCCAGCAGGTGCAGGTGGCCGGCCCCCTGGGCTGGGAGAACTGGCAGGTCGTGGACAACCTCGCCCTCGCCGGCCCGGACGACCCCTTCTACACGCTCGACCCTTCCGACGGCAGCATCACCTTCGGCGACGGCATCCACGGCCGCATCCCCCTGCCCGGCGAGGCGATCCGCTGCCTCACCTACAAGTACGGCGGCGGCGTTCGCGGCAACGTGGGCGCCGAGCGCATCAACCGGGTGTTCCGCGCCGCACCGCCGGCCGCCCTCGCCCTCAAGGCCGCCAACCCGCTGCCCGCCGAGTTCGGCGCCGACGCCGAGACCCTGCCCGAAGCCAGCGCCCGCATCCCCGAAGTCCTGCGCCACAACGACCGCGCCGTGGCCACCGACGACTTCGCCGCCCTGGCCCTCGAAACCCCCGCCGTGCAGGTGGGCCGCGCCCATGTGCTGCCCCGCCACAAGCCCCACGAGCGGGTGGACGGCGTGCCCGGCGTGGTCACCCTGATCGTGCTGCCCGCCTACGACCCCATGCAGCCCGACCAGCCCACGCCGGACAAAGAAATGCTGCGCCGCGTGTGCGCCTGGCTGGAGCCGCGCCTCCTCGTCACCACCGAGCTCTACGTCACCCCGCCCCAGTACGTGCGCCTGTCGTGCTCGGTGGCCGTCGAGCCCGATGCCGGCGCCGGCGAGGAAACCCTGCGCCGCCACATCGAGCTCGCCCTGCGCCAGCACCTCGCGCCGCTGCCGCCCTACGGCCCCGACGGCAAGGGCTGGCCCTTCGGCCGCGACGTGCGCGACCGCGACATCGAAGCCGCCACCCTGCGCGTGCAAGGCGTGCGGCTGGTGAACGAGGTGCTGGTGGTGGGTGAGGAGATCAGCCGCACTGGCGTGCGCACCGCCGTCGAAGAAACCGTCACCCTGCTGCCCTGGCAGTTGCCGGTGCTGCTGGAGGTGAAGGTCACCATCGGCGCCGACGCCACCGCCGAAGCCCTGCCGCCGCTGGATACCGAGGCCGACCCCACGCCGGTCACCAGCATGCCGGTGCCGGTGGGCAAGGAGGAATGCTGATGAACCCCCGCCGCACCGCGCCCTTCGCCGCCCGGTGCCCGGCATCGGAGACGCTGCCATGACCGGCCCGCGCTTCGCCCACCTCACCGGCCGCCCCATGTGGGAACGCTGCGACCACGTCGGCACGCGCATCGAAGGCACGCCCGCCGCGGTGGTGCTCGCCCCCAAGGGTGCCACCATTGACGGCAGCACGCCCCCAAGCCCGGCCGACTACGCCGCCTGGCTCGCCCGCCTGGGCAGCGCGGTGGTGCTGGCCTGCCCGCCGGACCAATGCACCGACGCCCACGTGGTGCTGGCCGAGCCCGGCAAACCGCTGTCCATCCGCACGCCCGCCGGCTGGCTGCCCATGCCGATGCCCCGGCCAGCGCCCGCAGCCACGCCAGCGCCGGGGCTGGATTTCACCCCCGTCGCACCGCCGCCCGTGCCCTCCGCGCCGGACGCCATCGCCCTCGACCCCCTTGGCCGCTGCTGGCTGCTCGACCGCATCGGCCGTCGCCTGCTGTTACTGGCGCCGGATTTCCGCGTGCAGGCGGTGGTGCCCATCCCCCACGACATCAAGCCCAACGGCTTTGCCTGCAGCGCCTTCGGCCTGGTGGTGAGCGATCTTGCCAGCCCGCGGCTGGTGGCGCAGCCCTGGGGCGGCAGCTGGCGGGGCTACGCGCCGCCGGATCTTGCCGACCGGCGCATCGTCGCCATCACCGCCGATCCCGCCTGGCCCGAGGCCATCGCCCTCGTCGAAGGCGGCCCCGAGCGCTGGCAACTGCTGCGCGTCGGCCCCACCGGGGCGGTGCTCCACACCCTGCCCATGGCCACCGCGCCGCTGCAGCTCATCCTCACCGCCGCAAACCGCCTGCTGGTGGGCGAAGTCTCCCACCGCCCCGGCGATCCGCTGCCTTACCTCTTCCGCGAATACACCCTGGCCGCAGACAGCGTCGAGGCCGAGCGGGGCTTTGCGGTGCGCAGCTTCGACGGCCGCGCCCTGTGGCTCGAGCGGGACTGCGACGGCACCCGGGTGATGGCCAGCACCGCCGCCGGCGCCCGCGCCCTCTACGCCCGCGAAGCCGAGCTCGATGGCAGCGGCGTGGTCGAAACCTGGGCACTGGATTCCGGCATTTTCGGCTGCCGCTGGCACCGGCTGTTCCTCGACCTGTGCCTGCCCGCCGACTGCGCGGTGAGCATCGAGGCCAAGACCGCCGACGACCTGCCGCCCTTCGAGATCCGCCGCGCCGCCCGCCTGCCCGCCGACCGGGCCGGCGACGTGCGCCCGGCGGCCATCGACGACCCGTGGCCGCCGCTGGGCTCGCGCATCGCTGACGAAACCGAAGGCTGGGTCGCCCTCGGCGTGGCCGACCGCCGCACCGCCCGGGCGGATGTGGCGCTCTCCGGCAGCGTCGGCGAGCGCCCGTCCGACGACCCGCTGGCCGCCGTCCGCCAGCCTGCCGCGCCCACACCCGCCGGCATGATCACGCTTGAATACCTGCTCACCCCGCCCGCCGGCCGCTACCTGTGGCTGCGGGTGCGCCTGTCGGGCAGCCGGCGCCAGGGGCCCAGCCTGTTCGCCCTGCGCGCCACCTTCCCGCGCCCGTCGCTGCTCGATTACCTGCCCGCCTACTGGCGCTCCGACCCCGCCGGCGCCGACGCCACCGAGCGCGCCCTGGCGCTCTTCGAGGGCTGGATGACCGAGATGGACCAGCGTATCGACGTGCTGCCCCAGCTCCTCGACCCGAACCTCGTGCCCGCCGAGGCGCTGCCCTGGCTGGGGGATTTCCTCGCCCTCGGCTTCGACGCCCGGGTGCGCGAAGGGGTGCGCCGCGAGCTGCTGCTGAACATCGCCGAACTGTATCGGGCGCGCGGCACGTTGCCGGGGCTCGGCAAGCTGCTGTCCATCCTCGCCGAGGCGCCGGTGCAGATCATCGAAGGCTTCCGCCTGCGTCGGCCCACCGCCGCCTTCGTCGGCACCGCACTGGTCGGCCCGGCGCTTGAGCTGGGCGGCAGCGAAAGCACCCTCGCCGCCGGCAGCCTCGAAGACTGGGAGCAGGAGCTCGCCGGCGCCCACGCCGCGCTGATGCTGCGCCGTGCGCTGGAAAACCAGCCCTGCCCGGCCCGCGACCCGGACGACCCGCTGCCCGACGACGCCCTCATCGCCTTCTACCGCCGCCACGCCCACCGCTTCACGGTGATCGTGCCCCGGGCCCGCTGCGACACCCTGGCCGCCGTCCTTGACCTGGCCATCGAACGCAACAAGCCCGCCCACACCCTTCACCGCCTGTGCTGGCTGGACGCCGGCTTCCGGGTCGGCAGCGCCAGCCTCGTCGGCATCTCGCACCTGGGGCCGGTGGACCGCGCCCAGCCGGCGGTGCTCGGCAGCGCCGTGCTATCCACTTTCACCACCCTCCACCGTGGCCGCCACGCCGAATCCGACGGCCGCTACCCGTACTTCAAACCCATGAACCCATGGGAGGCATCGCCATGAGCACCCCCACCGCCGCCAACGTCTTCGCCCCCCTCGACGACCTCGACCCGGCCACGCCGGGCGATCCCTTCGTCCGTCTGCGCTACAGCTACGGGCAGCTCCTCGGGGCCGAGGATTTCACCACCGAGCAGCGCTACTTCCTGCTCCGCAGCCGCCTGCACAACGCCGCCCTGCATGGCTTTGGCACAGTCTGGGGGCTGAAGGTGGGCAGCCAGGAGAGCGAGACCTCGCTCACCCTCACCTGCGAGACCGGGCTCGCCATCGACCCCCTGGGCCGCGAGGTGTACGTGCCCCAGAAGGTCTGCCTCGACATCACCGGCCTTGCCGCGTCGCCCTTCTGGGGCGAGCTCTCCGCTCCGCCGGTCGACCCGGCAGCACCCGCCTCCGACGCCATCGACACCCGCCGCCGGGTGTACGTGGTGCTGCGCTACCGGGCCTGCCTCACCGAGCAGGTGCCCGCCATCACCCAGCCCTGCTCCGGCGCCGATGCTGGCCTGTCGCCCTCCCGCGTGCAGGACGGCTACCGTCTGTGCCTCGAAGCCAAGGCCCCGGATCTCACCGGCCTGCCGATCCGCGACATCACCACCCGCGCCAATCCGGCGGGTGACCTCCGCACCCGCATCCTCGACCAGCTCATCGACCCGGACGTACCGCCCCCCGCCCGCCTGTGGAGCGGCGCCGACGACGCGCCCCTGCTCCTCGCCGTGCTCGACCTCGAACCCGTGGGCAACCCGGCCGAGCGGGTCAAGCTCGGCGGCGCCATCGACAACAGCGTGCGCGCCCTGCTGCCGGCGGTGCAGATGGTGGCCGACCTCGCCCTGGGCATCCACCTCGAAGCCGCCGGCGGCACGCCGCGCTTCCAGGCCGCCGGCCTCAGCGCCCACCCGGGCGACGGTGCCGATCTCGGCCACATGCTGATCGACGTGGGCACCACCCGCCCCATCCTCGCCGCCAGCATCGCCGAACCTTCGGTGCGCGTGCTGCGCTTCGACGAGCCCTCCAAGGCCTGGGTGAGCCTGCCCATCCTCGTCCAGACGCCCACGGCCACCGGTCTGTCCCTCACCGTCGATGGCGGCGAGTGGGCCGCCGGCACGATCTATCAGGTCTGCCTGGCGGGCACCGGCCCGAACGCCCTCCTCGACATCGATGGCAAACCCCTGGCGGGCGCCGTTGGCGAAGTGGTGCCCCCGGGCACCGGGCGCGACGCCAGCCTGTTTGCCACCCACCCCACCACCGCCTGAGCCGGAGGCCGAGATGAGCACGAAAAAGTGGAAGAACATGGACGCCGGCCTCTTGACGATGATCGCCAAGGTCGCCCGTAACGAGGCCCTCAGCGCCGCCGACGAAGCCTCCATCGCCGATTTCCTCAAGGGCTACGCCGGCACGAGCAGCGACAACGGCTTTGCCACCGGCCCCACCGGCGATGTACGGGGCAACAACACCCTGCGCCGCACCAACTGGTTCAACGGCCGCTACCTCACCGCCGAAGCCCTGTCGCGGCAGGACGTCTACTTTGACGCCCGCGCCCGCCTCAACGCCCAGGCCATGATGCCCGGCATCGCCTGGGGCCTGGGCCTGAGCGCCGACGGCCTCAACCAGACCGGCATCGATTCCGAATCCCGCGTCGGCGGCGTCTCGCCGACGGCCGAGATCGTGCTCGCCCCGGGCCTCGCCTTCGACGCCATCGGACGCCCCATCGTCGTCTCGCAGCCCTTCTTCGTCTTCACCATCGAGCAGCTTCTGGGGGCCTACCGCAAGACGCCCCAGAAGGTGATCGGCGGCGGCAACGACTTCACCCCCTGCGTCTGCCTCGCGCCCGACCCTGCCGGCCCCACTGGCGGCAGCGCCGGCCTGCCCTCCGGCCCCTACCTGCTGATCATCCAGGCCAGCGAGAGCGAATCCGGCGGCGCCAAGGTGATGGGCGAAATCTGCGGCGGCGCGGCCGCAGCCAACTGCAAGGCCGACACCTGGCGCTGTGGTTTCGGCCTGTCGCTGGTGCGCTTCCCGGTGGATACGCCTTTCCGGCAGGATCTGCAGTCCGCCTGGGATCTGCGCGGCACCCTTTCGGCCTACTACTTCGACGTCTTCGAGCACCCGCTCTGGAAGCGCTGGGACCCGCGCTTCGGCACCGACGCCACCTTCAACGCCGATACCGGCGTGGGCCGCCACGACACCAGCGCCGTGCCCCTGGCAATGGTCTACCTGGGTGAGGATGGCAGCATCCTGTTCCTCGACCAGTGGATCCCCCGCCGCACCATCAGCAACAGCCAGGCCGACAACTGGCACCGCACCCGCTTCGGCGCCCCGCCCCGGGCCGCCGCCTGGGCGCGCATCCACCAGTTCCAGTGCATGCTGGCCGAAAGCATCGCCCAGCGCCCGGTGGACCCGGACGGCAACAACCTCTTTACCCGCGGCTTCCGCCACATCCCGCCGATCGGCTTCCTGCCGATCCAGCCACGGGCTGCCGACGGCGAGTTCGACACCGGCTTCGACACCATCGACAAGATGCTCGCGGCCGCCCAGGGCAGCCGCTGGCTGGTCTCGCCGCTGGTCAAGAGCGCCATCAAGCAGGGCGAGAGCTACTTCCGCACCACCCGGGTGATCCCCTACGCGGTCGTCGCCCTCCACGATGACGACATCCTCGAAGACCTCAACAACGTCTTCGACAAGGACCCGATCCAGCTCTCCCGCCGCCTTGACGACACCACAGGCGGCACCACCGTACCCGGCGGCGGCACGGGTGGAGGCACCGGCGGCACCGGCGCCAACACCCACTACAGCACCCACCAGGCGACCCTGTTCCAAGGAGGCCTCAAGCAGCAGACCGAAGCCGTGGCGCTGCCCGGCTACTTCCGCATCCTCGGCAACCTCTTCGAGATGATGGGACTCGACGATCTGGTCAATCGCCGCACCGAGATCGTCAAGCTGGTCGTGCCCCTCCAGGGCCTCACCCGCCAGCACCCGCTGGTCGGCCGGCTGCCGGAAGACGCGCTCAATCAGGCAGAGCGCTGGGGCGTCAATCCCCTCCTCACCGCGGGCAACGCCCTCGGTCAGCTCGGCACCATCAACGAGAGCGCCGAGGCCATGGCCGGGCTCATCTCGCGCATCGGCCTCGACATGCTGCCCCGGCACTTCGTGGTGTACGTCAAGCAACGGCTGGTGCTCCTCGACGCCCTGTTCTACCTGCTCGAAGTGCTGCAGTTCCTGATCACCTTCCTGCAGGAAGTCCGGGGCTTCACCCGAAGCGGCCAGCAGAAGGCCCTCACCACCGAAGAGCTGCGCGCCCAGTATCTGCGCCAGCCCGCCGAGAAGCGCGCCATCGTCGAAGCCCTGATGGCCCAGCCCGACGTGCAGGCCAATCTGGTCCAGGCCGCCGACATGAGCAGCTCGGGCCTTGCCGTCACCACCCGCAACCAAGCCTTCCTGGCCCAGGTGCAGACGACCGAGGCGGCCCTCGAGAACACCGTCGCCGACCCCGCCGAACGCAAGCGCATCGCCGTCGGTCAGGTGGCTGACACCTACGCCGCCGAATACCCGGATTACCAGCTCGTCCAGGTGCTCGCCGCCGTGCAGCCCACCCAGACGCTCGCGGTGGTCAACAAGCTCTCGGTAAAGCGCACCACCGAGGTCACCCGCACCCTCGCCGACGATCTGGTGCAGGACGGCCCCGCCCACTTTGCCGACACCGGTGCCCGGCCCATCTACGCCGACCTGCGCGCCGGCCTCGAAAGCCGCAAGGTGGCCGACTACGTGCGCGGCAGCGACACCCAGCTCACCGTCAAGGAAGTGCTCGCCAAGACCCCGGAAGAAGCCCAGCAGCTCCTCGGCGCCGAGAGCTACGAGAAGTTCCGCAGTGCCTTCCAGGCCGACCGGGCCGCCGCGGTGGCCGGGGCCGAAGCCCTCGCCAAGGGCGTGCCCGCCGATCTGGCGGTCAAGGTGGAAGCCGAGATCCAGGCCGGCAAGCCCGCCGAGGCGGTGATCGAAAAGCTCCAGACCGAAACCGCCGCTTCCAGCGCCAACCGCCCGGTGCTCGACCAGACCGCCAACCTCCTGCGCATCACCGGCGGCCAGGCCAGCTTCCTCAAACTGGTGAAGCGCACCTGATGGCACGGCCAATGTGCGCACTAACCCGGCCGCCCGAAGGGGGCGCGCATCCTCCCCCGGGGAGGTGGTCGCGCAGTGACCGGAGGCTTGTTTGATGACCGACGACCTCGACATCGGCCTGCTGTCCACCCGCATCCGCAGCGGTGATGCGGAGCACGCCCAGGCGCTCGCCGGGCAGGTGCGCCAGCTCGCCGACCGGCAACTCGCCCGCGCCCTCGACGGGGCCGGCGAGCGGGCCCTGGCTCGTGCCCGGCTGCCTGCCGGGGCCGTCGTCGCCGTTCACAAGCTCGACCTGCAGCTCAAGGTGTCGGCCGACGTGCCCGCCAGCGAACTCGCCGCCGGCTGGGCCGCCGCCTTCGAGGCCGGCCTCGCCCGACTCCTCGCCACCATCCCCCCCGGCGACACCGATGACGACGCCCCCGCCGCGTGGTTCGCCGACGCCTGGGCCGCCGAACACCGCCACCTGGAACGCCGCGCCGCCGGCCAGCCCGACGCCTGGTGGGCGCTTGATCTGGCCGGTGACGACGACAACCCCGACCCCCTCGCGCCAGCCGCCATCCTGTTCCGCTGGCTTGCCCGCAACCCGGCCCGGGCGCTGCCCGCCATGGCCGCCCTGGCCCGCAGCGATGCCCCCGTGGCCAGCCTGCTCTCGGCCGACGAAGCCACGGGCCTCGTCCGCGCCCTCCTCGGTCACTTCGCCCGCCCCGACACGCCCCAGGCAACTCGCACTGGCCCCGGCGCCGACTCACCCGCCACGCCGCCGACGCCCACGCCGGAAGCCGGCACCCTGCCGCATCTCCAGGCCCGGCTAGACCGCCTCGCCAGCCACCACCTGCGCCTTTCCATTACCGGCAACCCGGCCCAGCGCGCCCCGTGGCTGCTCGCCCTGCTGCTCACCGAACACCCATCCGCCAGCCGCCAGCCCGCGGCCGTGCTGCTGCAGACGATCACCCGCGCCGCCGCGCAGCCCGCCACGCCACCCACGGGCGATCCCGGCGCGCTGGCGCCAGCCGCCCCGCAGCCAGCCCCCGCATCCTCACAATCCGGCAGCCCGGCAGACGAGCCCGCCCCCCTCACCCACCCGGTCTGCGCCGCCGGCCTGCTGCTGCTCATGCGCCCGCTGGTGCGCCTGGGCCTGCTGCCTGCGGCCGAGAACCTCGGCCCGGCCCTGGGCGATCTGGCCCTCACCGCCCTGCGCCGGGTGCTGGCGCCGCTGCCCCCGGGCGAGCGGGCCGTGGCCCAGGAACGCGAGCGCGTACTCCTCGCGGTGTTCGCCCCGGAATGCGACTGGCGCGAGCGCATCGCGCTGATCCCCGTGGGCGATCCCGCCGCCGCCGAGCGCCTCCTGGACGCCCTCATCGACGCCATTCCCGCCGACATCACCCCGGCGCCCGGTGGCCTGCGTCAGGTGTTCGGCACAACGCCCGCCGCCTTCCCCACCGCCGCCGACAGCCGCCTCGCCAGCCTGCTGCTACGCCCCGGCCAGCTGCGCGTCAGCCCCTGGGAGGCCGAACTCGCCTGGCCGCTGGCCGGCATCGACCTGGCCCTGCGCCGCGCCGGCTGGGATCAGGACCCGGGCTGGCTGCCCTGGCTCGGCCGCACGATCCGCTTCCGCTTCGGAGACCCCGCATGACCGGCCCCCGCAGCCCCGACCTCACCGACCTCTGGCTGGCCCTCGCCGCCGGCCGCATGTTGCTGCGCCGGCCTGACGACGCCGGCCTCATCCGGATCGCCTCGGCGCATCTCGCCACCGACACGCCCCAGCAGCTGGCCGACAGCATCGCCAGCGGCAACGACATCCTCTTCGCCACCCTCGAGGCCGCGCCCGACGCCACGCCCCTGGCCCGCATCGCCACCGGCTGCCAGCTCTCCGGCTTCGATCTGGATCTGCTCGCCTTCGCCGTGCTGTCCTGCTTCGACGAAGACGCCGCCACCACCATCGCCAGCCTCGCCGGCGGCCAGCGCCGGCTTACGGTGGGCCTCGCCCTCAAGCTGCTCTTCGGCGACAACGTGGACCCCGCCGAGGTACGCCACGCCCTGCGCGCCTCGCCCCTCTGGACCAGCGGGCTGATCCGCCCGGACGAAACCCCGCGCCCGCTGCTCGAGCGCCGCCTCGACCCCACCGAGACCCTCCTCGCCGGCCTCGATGGCCTGCCCCCCGCCGAAGCCGGCGCCGGCTGGCAGGTGCGCCTGCTCACCGCGCCCCCCCGCCCTGCCGCCAGCATCGACCGGGCCGCCCTGCAGATCACCGAGACCCCGGGCGTGTGCCTGCATCTCACCGGCCAGCCCGACCGGGCCGAGGAAGCCCTCGCCGTGGCGGCCATGCCCCAGGCCGCGCTGGTGCTCGACGCCCCCGACGAAGCCGCCCCGCCGCCCTGGGCCGAGGCCCACCTGCTGCGCCTCGCCACCGGCGCCCGGGTTGCCCTGCGCACCGACGCCGGCCAGCTCACCGCCCCCGTGCGCGTGCCGCCGGTGCCGGTGATCGCCCCGGCCAGCTTCTGCCTGCGCGGTCCCGGCGCCCACCTGCGGCGCGTGGACGTAGGCGGCAGCGACCCCCTCGAACTCTCCGAATGCTGGCAGCGCGCCCTCGGCTGCAGCCGCGCCGACGCCGACGAGCTCGCCGGTCGCAACTGGATCGACGACGAAGCCCCGGCCCTCGTCGCCGCCGCACTGCCGCCGGGCGCCAGCGTGCCCGACGCCCTCGCCGAACTCGCCCGGATGACGCCGCCCCGGGCCCTGCGCCTCGCCACCCGCTCGACGCCCGCCGTGCCCTGGCACCGGGTCGTGCTGCCGCCCCAGACCCGCGACCGCCTCGAAGACCTGATCCGCCGGGTGCGCCGCCGGGTGGGCGTGCAGCTGCGCTGGCAGATGGCCCGTGGCGAGCGCGGCCGCTCGGTGATCGGCCTGCTGTACGGAGAATCCGGCACCGGCAAGACCCTCGCCGCCGAAGCCATCGCCACGCGGCTGCACCTGCCCATGCTGTCGGTGGATCTGTCGCTGGTGGTCTCCAAATACATCGGCGAGACCGAGAAGAACCTCTCCGAGCTGTTCGCCGCCGCCGAGGGCTACGCCGCGCTGCTGTTCTTCGACGAGGCCGACGCCCTCTTCGGCCGCCGCACCAACGTGCAGGACGCCCACGACCGCTACGCCAACATCGAGGTCAACTACCTCCTGCAGCGGCTGGAATCCTTCGAGGGCTGCGCCATCCTCGCCACCAACCTGATGCAGGGCGTGGACGACGCCTTCCTGCGCCGCTTCGACCAGGTGGTGCATTTTCCCCGCCCCGGCGTGGCCGAGCGCATGGCCATCTGGCGCGGGCAGCTTCCCCTGGCGCACCTAGCGCCCGAGATTTCGATCGAGCAGCTGGCCGAGCGTTTCGAGCTCACCGGCGGCGAGATTCGCAATGCTGCCCTGTCGGCAGCCTTCATGGCCGCCGACGGCGGCACGGTGGTCACGGACGGCATGATCGATGCCGCCGTGGCCGAAGAGTTCAGCAAACTGGGCCGGCCGTTCCCGCGCCGGCAGGGAGCCTTTTCATGACCGACATCGCCACCACCCTGAGCCAGGCCAGGGCCAAGCTCTCCACCTGGCAGGCCGAAGCCGCCACCGCCGCCGCCAGCGGCGCCTCCCAGGCCCAGTCCGCGGACGCCGCCTGGGACGCGGTAGCCGCCATCGAGGCCGCCACCGCCCAGGCCGAGGGCCTGCGCGGGCAGATCCTCGCCCGCGACGACACCCTCGCCGCCGCCCTCGCGGCCCGGTCGGCCACCCTCGCCGAAGCCGAATTGGCCCGCAGCGACGGTGCCACGCCGCCCCTGGCCGATGCCACCGCCACAGCCCTGCGCGCCGCGGTGGCCACCGCAGCCGGCGTCACCCCGGCGACCAAGCTCGACGGGGCCGACTACAAGACCGCCGTAAGCACGGTGGACACCGCCATCGCCGCGCTGGACGACACCGCCATCAGTGATCTGGCCGCCGCCCTCGTCACCCTCGAAGCCAAGCTGCAGGCTTACGAAGACAAGGAAGCCCTGGCCGAAGCCGCCCTCGCGGCCGCCGAATCGTCCTCGGCGATCATCGCCGACGATCTCTCCAAGGCCCTCATCCAGCGCGAAGCCGCAGCTAGGCTGGCCGCCGCCGGCAACAAACCCGGCGCAATCCTCGCGTATGTGGATTACCAGGCTGCCCGGGCCCGGCTCACCGCCGCAGCCGCTGGCGCCGCCGCCACCAAGCTGCAGACCGACTGGAACACCGCCCGTGACGCCCAGCTCTCGGCCGCCGCCGATCTCCTCGCCGCCCAGGTGGCGGTGATCCAGGGCCAGCTCGCCCTGGCCCGCAAGCGCGCCGAGATGACCGCCAAGCTCGCCACCCGGGATGCCGTGGTCACCGCCGCCGTGGATGCCGTGCTCAACCCGCCGCCCGCCCCGGGCCCCTGACGCCCGCCGCGGCACCGCCACCACCGTCCGGCGCCACCACGCCGGACGCCGTCGCGCCCGCGCCGACGCATCGCCATGAGCCGCGCCCTCGCACCCGCGCCCCCAGCCCGCCCGGCCTCCGCCCGGCAGGAAAAGCACGCCACGCCGCCCAACCCGGCCACGCCCGCTGCGGTCGACCGGGCGCCAGCTGCGGCGCCTGCCCGCGCACCTGCCGCCGCCCAGCCCCCACCACCCACCACCTCGCCCGCCTACTTCCAGCGCCGCCTGGGTGCCGGCGCGCCCCTGCCCCGGCGCAGCGAGCTCGAAAGCCTCGTCGGCGCGGATCTAGGCCATCTTGACGTGGCGCTGGGCGTCCCCGCGCCTGGCGGACGACCGGACGCGCTGGCCGCCACCCGCGGGTCGCGCCTCGAGTTTGCCGACACCCGCCCCTCCAGGCGCCTGCTCGCCCACGAGACCATCCACGCCCTGCAGGCCCGGCGTGGCGCCAGCGGCGCAGTGGACGGGCGCGCCCAGCTCGAAGCCGAAGCCCACGGCCTCGCCGCCCGCGCCCAACTCGGGCAACCCATCCGTCCCCTCGGCCGCGCTCCCCAGACTTGGCTCTACGACGCCCCGCCGCCCGACGCCACGGCCCTGCGCGCAGCGCTCCACCCCGAGGGCGACAACGGCGTCTCCACCACCCGGGTGCTGGCCATCCTGCGGGCCAACGCCGCTCCCGCCGACATGGCCCAGCTGCGCGCCAGCTACGGCCCCGACTTCTTCCGCGATCTCGACCGCTGCTTCGGCGACACCAGCTGGGGCGAAGCGCGCGGCTACCTGGGCAACCAGCTCACCCTGGCCGAGAACCTGCAAACCCGCACCGGCATCCTCGTGCGCGACCAGGCAGGCATCCTCGACACCCTGCGGCGCTGGCCCGACGACGACGTGCTGCGCATGATCGAAGAGGCCAACGGAACCCCAGCCGCCGCCGCGCCCGCCCCCCTCTCCACCCCGGCCAGCCCGCCCGCGCCCCGCCCGGCCTCCGCCACCTGGGCCGACGTACAGCGGGCCTTGAACGATGCCCTCGCCGCGGAAGACGCCTTTCGGGCCACCCAGCTGCTGCTCGACAAGGCCGAGCGCGCCCGGGCCACGCGCCCGGCGCCGCCCCCGGGCACCGCCGCAGCCCGTCCGGACGCCGTCTCCGCGCAGCGGGTGGCGGTGGCCTATTCGCGCATCGCCGCCGCCGAATCGGCCGACCGTCCCGGCGACGCCTTCCTCGCCATCGCCGACCTCAACGGCCCCCAGCGGGCCGCCCTCGCGCCCCGGCTGGCCGGCGGCAGCTGGCCCAACATGGGCGCCGACATGGCCCAGCTGCGTGCCATCGCCGCCGACAGCGACGACGCCCGCGCCCTGGAACGCGCCATGCGCGAAGCCGGCAACCGCACGAGCGATGTCTCGCCGGCCATGCTCGAGAACGCCGCCACCCGCGCCAGCGAACTCATCAACCGCGCCCGCGAACGCCTCGCCGCCCTGCCCCCTGCGTCCAGCGAGGAGCGCACCCGGCGTGAAGCCGAGCTGGCCGCCCTGCAGGCCCGCTTCCACGAGCGCACGCTGGTGCAGGCGATGTACTTCGCATCCCACGAAACCGGCGCCGCCACCCTCGAAGCCCTCGGCGTTCCGCCGGAACGCTCGGCCGAGTTCCTCATCAATCAGGTCAGCACCTTCGACGAACTCATCACCTTCATCCGTCGCGTGCCGGTGCGGGCCCGGCTCGAGCTCACCCACTCGCCCTGGTACCAGGCCAAGCTCACCCAGATCCTCGGCATCAACCCCAGCCCCGCCCGCGAGGCGCTACTGCTGGCGGCGCTCTACGAGGGGCATCCCGACCTGGCCGGCAGCGCGTTCCTGATCAGCCAGCAGGCCCTCCTCGACGCCAACGACATCGAAAGCGCGTGGCGGGCCGGCAACCAGAGCCGCGTCTGGATCGCCCTGTCGCGGATGGCCGAGCCACGCCGCGCGGCCCTGGCCCAGCTCGTCGAACATCCGCCGGCACCGCCCGCCGACGCCCATCCCCGCCCGCCAACGCCGCCGCTGGTCGAGCTGCTGCGCAGCCTGGAGCGGGGCACCATGCGCGAGCGCCTCGACGCCTCGCGCCTGCGGCGCGGGCTGGCCGGCGAAGCCGAAGCCCTGATGCGCGGCGACGCGGTGGAGCTGGTGGTGCGCGGCGGACGGATCACCCAGCGCATCGAAGACCCGCGCGCCTTCATCGAGCTGGTGATGCGCACACCGGCCGCCCAGGCCGAGCTGCGCCGGGGCATGGTGATCCGCCGCCAGCTGCAGGCCAACCCCAACCAGTCCGTCAGCGAAACCGAACGCGCGCTGGCCGAACGCTACGATGCCGCAGTGGTCGCCGCCGAGCAGATCGGCGAGCGCGACCACGACCTGCGCCTCGCCTTCGAGACCGTGGCCTTTGGCGAACCGGACCTCAGCGGCGCCACGGGGCAGGACCCGGCGGTCGAAGCCGACTTCATGCACTACCGGCTGGAAGAACGGCTCGCGGCCATTCGCACCACCGGCTCCCGGGCGACCACCGACACCCTCAGCTGGGCCGGACCCAACGTGGACGAGAACGCCGCGCGCTTCCGGGTGTATTTCGACCAGGTGCGCCTGCGCGGCATCGGCCGGGCCGAGCTGGCCCAGCTGGCCGATCTGTACTACCGCACGATGGCCGCGCTGGACGCCTTCGCCCCGGCCAATCGCGCCTTCGCCTCGACCGCCGCGCAGCTGGTGGCCGCCGTCGCCGCAACGGTGGTGGTGTCGGCGGCGAGCGGCGGCAGCATGGGGCCGGCGGCGGTCGTCGCGCTGGCCGCCTTCGCCGGTGGCGCAACGGCCGGCCTCACCGGCGCGGTGATCCGTGGCCGCTCCACCGACGCCGAGATCCTCACCGATGTGTCCACCGGCGCGGTGGAAGGCGCCGTCTCGGTGGTCGGCTCGGCCCTCGCCGCGCGGGCCGTGCATGGCGCCACCGCCGGCCACGCGGCGGGCGAAGCGGCGCGGCTGGCGGGTGGCACCGCCGTCCGCCGGGCCACCGGCGGGGCCGGCGCAGCGATCGCCGAGAGCATCATCGACGGGGCCATCGGCGGCGCGGCGGGCGAGCTCTTCCAGACCGCAGTGGACGAAGCCACCTGGGACCGGGGCGTGGCCGCCGCCATCGCCGCGCTGATGGCCGCACTCACCCGCGGTGCCGCTTTCGGTGCAGTGGGCGGCCTGGTCGGCGGGGCGCTCTTCCAGGGCGCCAGCGCCGCCTGGCAACGGATCACCCGCCTCCACGGCCAGGATGCGGTGCGGGAGGTGATCGGCGCCTTCGACTCCATCGCGCTGGGGCATGCCCACACGATGGAGGGCTGGTCCGAGGCGCAGCTGGAGGGGCTCTTCCACGCCCGGCGGCTGGCCCTGGCCGGCGAGGACGAATCCGCCGCTGCGCTGCTCCGCCAGTTCGACGTGGTGCCCGAGGGCCGCGCGGGCGACCTGATCGCCGCCTTCCGAGCCCGGCGCGAACTGGTGGTACGCACCGCCGCCGAGATGGGCGTGC
Organism: Zoogloea sp. 1C4; assembly: GCF_009469605.1. Lineage (GTDB taxonomy): Bacteria > Pseudomonadota > Gammaproteobacteria > Burkholderiales > Rhodocyclaceae > Zoogloea > Zoogloea oryzae. The sequence goes on from NZ_SSXU01000001.1 coordinate 239,442, forward strand.
CGGTGGACGATCCGGGCATCGCCCAGCGGCTCGGGCTCGACAACGTGATGGTGGGTGGCGGGCTGGCCCCGGGCACCGCCGAGGTCCGCTACGCGATGGGGCTCGACGGCGTGCAGCGGCTCGAGCTGTGGGTCGGGCCGGGCACCCGCCTGGGCGACGTGAGCATCCACCAGGAAACCGTGCAGGCCCTGCGCCGCTGGGGCGACGAGACCGGCAACCTGCGCGGCATGCTGGAGCGGGTGCGAGCGTGGGCACGGGGTGGCACCCTGTCCAACGAGGAAGAGGTGATCCTCGAACTCCAGAAGCACGCCCGGATGATCGAGGCCCGCGAGCACGCCATGTCGGGCCTGGCGCCGGGCAGCGACACCGCCAACCGGCTGCGGCAGGAGATCGCCAACCTGCAGACCGCCGCCGACGCCATCCAGGCGCGGCTCACCGGCTGGGGCGTGCCCGAGGGTGTGATCGCCGGCGAGGGTGGCCGCGGCGGCAGGGTCGAGCCGGAGGTGAGCTTCCGGGGGTCCACCCGCGTGTCGTCCGAGCCGCCTTTCGATTACCGGGTGCAGCGCTTCAACGACATCTCCGAGCTGCCCCGCAACCTGGACGGCACCATCGCCCCGCTGCCCGAGGGCGTTGTGTACACCTTCCCGGACGGTACCCGGGTGTGGCGCGAGAACGGCTTCACCCGCCACGACACGGTGGTCCGCCGGGGCGTTGGCCGGCGCGAAACCGAGCTGGAATTCCTCAGCGCCGGCGAGCACGGCCGGCCGGAAGTGGCCGGCATGGAGCGCGCCCACACCCTCGGCCAGGGCACCGGCTTCGAGAGCCCCTTCGGCATCCTGATGGCGCCGGCCGAGGTGAACCAGATCATCCAGAACAACGGGATCGAGGAGCTGTTGCGCGGTTTCCGGGATGCCGCCCGCGGGGGCGAACGCTTCCACCTGTCCACCCTCACCCAGGCCCACTGGGGCACTTCGCGGCTCGCCGAGGTGCGCTACCGCGTATCGGTGTCGCGGGGCGGCGGCTCGCCCGAGTTCCTCTTCGAATACCGCATCACGGTGGGCCGCAACGCCCCCTTTGCGGTGGAGCACGGGCTCGCCAACATCACCGAGAGCCCCGACCTGTCGAACTACTTCGACCTGGTGGACGTGCCTGCACGGCTGCGCACCCGCTTTGCCATGCGGGCCGGGGGCGGCACGGCGCCCATCGTGCACGCCGAAAACTGGGCCAGCGTCGAACCGCTCATCGACACGCCGGTGGCGACCGCCGTGCTCCCGCCGGGCTACACCCGCGTCAGAAGCAGCGACGGCGGCTGGATCATCCGTCGGCGCGACCCCAACGACCTGCGCTTCCAGCGCCTCACCGTTCGCCCCGGCCCGGGCGGCGAGCCGGTGATCGCCGTCTGGCGGCCCTTTGAATGACCTACCGTGGCGGAGACTTGACCATGGAAAACCCCACAAAACGGCAAAAAATGCCGCTCATCACCCGAGACAAACCCGCCGAGCATCGGGCCGACCGGGTTGCCCGGGGCGAGCGCCCCGCCCCCGCGAGCCGCGCCGCCCGCGATCCCGCCCCCGCCAGCCTGGGCCTCGGCCCGGGCCAGCCGCTGCCGCGGGCCGAACGCCGCTACTTCGAGAACCGCCTGGGGGCGAGGCTCGCCGACGTGCGCGTACATCCCGATGCCTCCGCCGCCGTCGAGCTGGGCGCCAACGCCTTTGCCGCCGGCCGTGACATCGGCTTCGCCCCCGGCCGCTGGCAGCCCGGCACCCACGAGGGCCGTCGCCTGCTGGGCCACGAGCTGGGCCATGTGCTGGAACAAGGCGCGCGCCGCCAGCCGGCCATCCAGCTTGAGGAAGCCGCCAAGCCCGAAGACGGCGACAAGGCCGCCGAGGTGCTCACCGAAGGCGTCAAGACGGTCGTCGAACAGGCGAAGGAGAACGAAGGCGTCAAGCAGACCTTGCTCGACCCGGCCAAGCGTTACGCCCTCGGTCAGTGGAACCAGCTTGGCACCGGCGAGAAGGTCGGCGTGGCCGGCTTCGGTGCCGGCACCTATGGCCTCGCCCTGGGCGCCGGGCTGGCCGACCCTGCGGGGCGCAAGCTGCTGTCGGATGTGAACCTCGTCGCCCCGCTGGGGTTGATCCCCTATTCGACCCTCACCGACTTCCGTTACATCCTGCCGGCTACGCCGGGCGGGCCCACGCAGCTCAAGGCCTCGTTCTCGGGCGACGACCTGCTGGGCCTCGCCCACCAGAAGCTCTCGTGGATGCCGCCGATGACCCTCAGCCTCGACCTGGGCTGGAGCCTCGACCCGTCCGGCGGCGTCAGCCTCAGCTCGGCCAAGGCCACCTGGGGCGTGATGCCGGGGGTGTCGCTGCAGGCTGGCAGCGGCGTCGGGCTCGACTGGAAGCCCACCGTCACCGGCCTCGACGGCCAGACCTCGACGGTCATGAAATCCCTGCCGGCCCCCGCCAGCGCGGGTGCCACGCCCGCCGGCGTCGGGGTGTTCGTGACCATCGACCTGCTCAAGGCGCCCTTCGTGCCCGCCCCGATCCGCGCTGCGCTGGGTGGAGACGTGAAGAAGTAGGCCATGCCGGCAACCCACGCCGCGGTTGAGCCGAAGCACGGTAAAGACGCCAATTCGCGGGTGGGCGCGGCCCATGCGCCCGAAGAAGCAGCGGCAGACCACCTCGCCGAAACCCTGGTGGGCACATCGGCGCCGGTAAAACTCGACTGCCCCGCCTGCGCAGCCGGCCCGAAGCCTTGCCCCGCCTGCGCGGCAGCGGCAAACCAGATCCGCCGCAGCGCCACCGGCCCCGGCCCGACGGCAGCGCCGGGCTCGGTGGGCAAGGCCCTCGCCCAGCCCGGCGTGCCGCTGCCGGCCGGCCTGCGCGACCGCTTCGAACGCCGGCTGGGCACCGATCTCGCGCCGGTGCGGCTGCACACCGGCCAACCCGCCGCAACCGCCGCCCGGGACATCCAGGCCCGCGCCTTTGCCGCCGGCCCGTCCATCGTCCTCGGCGCCAGGGCCCCGGCGCCCGACACCCCGGCGGGCGAACGCCTCCTCGCCCACGAGGTGAGCCACATCGTGCTGGGCCACGGCGGTGTACGCCGCAATCCGGACGACGCCACCAGCGGCCCGGTGTGCGAGCCCCGCGTGGGCACCTTCGTCCTCGACCCGGCCCTGGCCAACGTCGAGGCGCCGTCGAACATGAGCATCTCGGTGAAGGTCGAGGGCCCCAACCTCACCGGCGCGCCGACGGTGCACCACGTGACGCTCGACCGGCACGTGCTGTCCACCCAGCGGCTGCAGGTGTTCCTCACGCCCGCAAGCGCCGTGTTCGAAACCTGGGTGGAGGCCCAGTCCCAGCCACCGATGACCTCAGCCGGGCCGGTGGCGCCGCGGGTCATCGACCCGCTGGCCCCGGCCTTCACGGCCAGCGGGCCGATCCAGGTGATCGAGCAACGCGGCGAGCACGTGCTGACCGCCACCGCCAACACCGAGACGGCCGCCGCCGGCACGGTGGTGCTGATCAACACCAGTGGCGGCACGGTGCTGCTCGACGCGGGCATGCAGTGCCTGTCGCCTGCCGACGCTCCCGCCCTCGGCGAGGCCATGGCCGACCGGCTGGTGGGCCTGGTGGGCAGCACGCCGATCTCCGAGGCGGTGCTCGCCCCGGGCGCCCCGTCGGGCCACCTGCTGCCCCATCTGGCCGGCAGCGTCGGGATCCTCTCGATCCGCGGCACGGCCGGCCAGGAGACCGACGGCAGCATCAACGCGGTGCTGGCCGCCCAGCAGGGCTACCGCAGCTGGTACGCAGGCGCGCTGCGGGACCAGCTGCAGACCCAGCGCAGCGACTGGGAGCGCACCCAGCCCCTGGCGCCAACCCAGGACGTGCGCGACCAGCGCTGGGCCGCCTACATGCAATCGGTACTGGCGACCGACCCGGTGCTCGCCGGCACCGCGGTGGGCATCGCCCGCAACAGCGGTAGCGCCGCCAGCGCCGTGCTCGACGAGGCCACCGAAACCCGCCGCCCACCTGCCGCTGACGCCAGCGGCGCGCTGGACCTCACCGATTCGGCCTGGGAGCCCGACCCGACACCGGGCCAGATGATCGTCTATGGCGGCAGGCGGATCACCACCTTCCCCGCCGCCGGCTTCGTGCTGCGGCCAGCCGCCGCGCCGCTGCACGACCCGGTTCCGGGGCTTCACGCCTCTGGCCCCCAGGGGCTCGCCCCCGCCAGCCCGCGGGCCGTCACGCCCTGGCTGGCCCTGCCGGCGGTGGGCAAGGAAGGGCTCACCCAGGCGCGGCTGGGCACCGGCCTGTCGATCCTCATCGACGCCGGCGGGCCGCGGGCCATCACCATGGCCGCCGTGGCCCAGATGCAGACCCAGCTGGGCGTCACCAACATCCAGCAGATCCTGCTCACCCATGTCCACGATGACCACACCCGCCAGCTGGTCGAGCTCATCAAGGCCCACAACATCCAGGCTGCCGATCTGGTCACCTCCAGCGGCTGGCGCCAGGCCGGCACGCTGCGGGAACTCACCACCACCACCGACCCGGTGCTGGTGGGGCTGGGCTACGGCTCAGGCTGGAACCCGACCATCGCCGTGGGCGGCAGCGGGGTCCAGCACACCCGGGTCGGCACCGGCGCGGGCCAGATCGACGTGTATGCCCGGGCCTCGGCCCACCAGGATCTCGACGCCGCCTACACCGCCCGGGCGACCGGCGCCCGCCGCTCGGTGCCCTCACCGATGGAGGACAGCGCGGGCTTCCTGTACGTGCATGGCAACGAGAGCTCGCCCACCCGCCACGCGGTGTTCGCCGACTTCCGGGGCGAGGACATCACCGGCCTGCGCGACGGCATGGGCGCCACTGCCTTTGCCGACGCGATGCGCAATGTGCGGGTCGTGTCGGGGCTCGGCCATCACCTGAGCAGCGCCGCCGGGCGCACGCCGGGCGACATCGAGGGCATGAACCTGCTGCTGGAGCAGACCCTCCAGCGTAACGGCGAGCTCACCCTGCTGATCCAGAGCCGCGAGGGCTTCGCCTTCGACGGCCCGTCCACCCGCACGGGCTCGGAGGGCGCGCTGCTCGACTACCTCCAGCGCCAGGGCGTGCGGGTCGTCTTTGCCGGTGCGCCGACCGGCACCACCAGCACCGACACCGCCACCCTCGACAGCAACCGCGGCCTCAACGCCCCGGCGCCCGGGGCCAGCGGCACCGGCATCCAGGTCTTCAACGCCGATCCCCAGCTGCAGGCCGCCTATCGCCGGCTCAACCTGTTGCGCGAAGCCCTGCGCACCGTCGGCGAGAGCCCGGAGTTTGCCGCCCAGGCGCTGGAGCAACCGGGCCAGACATCCGCCCAGCTCCAGACGGCCCTGCAGGCCGACATCACCCGCATCGAAACCCTGCTGGCCGAGCTGCGCGGCGTGGCGGCCGCCGACCTGCTGGATGCCCGCGCGCCCAACCCCGGCGGCCGCGACCACACCTCCGCCACCAACCGGGCCGCATTCCGCAGCCGCATGTCGCCCGGCGGACGCAGCGCCACCGATATCCTGACCGATCTGGCCCAGGTGCAGCCGGCCGAGGCGGCCCTCAATCCCGCGGTCCAGGCGCGGCTGCAACTGGCCCTCGACCACGGCCGGGCCATCAGCCTGCCCACCGCCTTCGCCGCCATGCCGCGGGATCTGGCCACCGCCGCCGAAGCCCTGCCGCCGGCCCAGCGGGACGCCCTCGGCCGCCAGTACCGCGAACTGGCCGACCTGACCCGGGCGCTGGAATCCGGCCAGGTGCCGGCCGACCGGCGGGTGGACGTGCTCGCCCGGGCGATGGCCCTGCGCGACCAGCTGCAGCAATGGCAGGGCAGCGCCGCCGAGGGCCAGCGGGCCACGATCGGCGGCGAGCTGGCCCGCGTGGAAGGCATCGTCAATACCCTCAAGGCCCAGGCCCACACCGACGTGATGACCGACCGCGACGCCCAGGGCCGCATCACCCGCACCGAGTTCATCCGCATGGGCGGCACTGCGCCGGCCGGCGCCGATGCGGCGGTGCGCGGCTTCCACGCCGTCGGCCAGGCCATGGGCGCGATGATGGTGATCCATTCGGTGCAGGAGGCGGTCACTGCCGTCGCCGGTGGCCCGGACGGCAACGCCAGCGTGCCCGAGCGCCTGCTGCACACCGCCCACGCCGCCTACGGCATGCACATCGGCGTGCGCATGGCCACCGCCAGCCTGCGCCAGGCGGCCGCCGGCAGCGGCGGCGTGGCCACCTGGGAGTTCGCAATCCTGGCGGTGTTCGAAGTCGGCGCCGCCGCCACGGCCGACTACCAGAGCGCCGAAGAACGCAACGCCGCGGTGGCGAGCTCCGCCATCCACGCCTCGGTGAACATGCTGTGCATGATGGCCGGCCAGAGCATCATGGTGGCCGGCGCCGAGATGCCCAGCCATCCGCTGATCAAGGCGGGGGTGATGGGCCTCGGCCTTGCGGTGACCATGGCCGGCGAGAAGATCCTCAGCCTGTTCGGGCTGGACGAGCGCGTCGAGCGCTGGGCATCCTACCCGCCGGGCTCGGTGACCGAGGTCAATCAGAACATCAACCGCACCCTGGGCGATTACCGCACCCTCATCGGCAACCGTCGCCTGCAGGCACGCACCGACGAAGAGCTGCGCCAGCTCGGCGTGACCGACGTGAGCGCCTTCCGCGCCGCGGCCCAGCGCGACGCCGCCAAGCTGCGCGCCGATCTCAGCGCCAAGGAATCCGAACTCACCGGCCTGTTCGAATCGGCCTACGGCGACGCCAGGGGCGCCTGGGTCGGCCTGCCCGTGCTCGACCAGCAGGCCGCCGAATTCACCCGCCTGCGCGCCGAGGCCCGGGGCAACGACCCCGACCCGAACCGCGAAAACCTCGACGCCCGCTGGCGGGCCATCGACGCAAAGCTCGACATGAGCAAGGCCGGCACCGGCGAGATCGACCGGCTCTCCCAGTGGGCCACCCTGGACGAAGAGCTGGACACCGTGGAGTCGCTCCTCAACACCACCCCGGTCGACCACGCCAAGCTGTTCACCCACCTCGAACGCGTCCACCTGACGCTTGAGAACGCCCGCTACCGCCTCGCCCCTCACGGCGGCCCGCGCAGCACCGCGATGCTCCCGGAAGGCAGCCCGGGCCGGGCCCGTTACGTGAATCTGCTGGAAAAGCGGGAGCGGCGCGACCTGAATCTCCAGGTGGCGCTCGCCAGCGCCTCGGGCCACGAGCTACCCGTCCAGGCCACCCTGTCGGACATCTCGCCACCCGCCGCCCTCGCCCGCCTGCGGGCTGTGCGCGCCGCCTACGACGCCGAGATCAACGAAGCGGCCAGTCAGCTCCCCAATCTTGGCAAGCGCGCGCTGTGGAACGACCTCGCCGCGCTCACCCGGGCGGCGGAAGACGCCAACAACGCCCATCCCGACCTGTTCAACCAGCTGCGCATGGCCGAAGCCGCGCTCCAGGCCGCGGCAACCCAGGCCCGCAGCGCGCCGTCCCAGGTCCAGCCCCCGCCCGCGCCCGACATCGGCCCGCCGGCACCGGCCTTCGTACCCGCCAATCTGCGTTTCGAGATCGACACCGAGGTGAACGCGGCCTTCCTGGCCATGGAGCAACGCCGGACCCACCATGGCCTGATCTTCCGCACCGAAATCGATGCGTTGGTCGTGCAGCAGAGTGCCCGGCAAGACACCCTCCTCGCCGCCCGCATCGACGCCGGTAACGCCGCGCCGGGCACCCTTCAGGCCCGCCCGTTCTCCGAAGAGGAAATCAACGCGCTGCGCCAGGGCGACCTGGCCGATCAGGGCAGCAGGCTCACCTCCACCGCGCACCAGCTCGGCGAACAACGCCGCCTGCTGATGCAACTTCGCAGCGACGAGGCGCGGACGATGGATTACACGCGCATGAACCGCTCGATGGAGCGCCAGTTCGCGGGCGTATCCAACCCCTACCGCTACCTGAGCACGGGCCTGTTCGACACCTACCCCGAGGCCAGCTACGACGCCAGCCTCAATCCTGTGGTGACGGGGGCCGGCAAATCCACCTGGGGCGCCAACGGCACCTTCGGCGGCCCGGCCATGTACACCGTCGTGATGCCCATCAACGCCGACGCGGTCAAAGCCTTCGGCCCGAAGCCCATCGCCATCCGCCACTCCGACTTCAAGCGCCTGCGCCCCGAAGACGAGGCGCGCTACAACGCGCCCGTCCGCCAACCCTGAACCCACCTCGTCGCCCCATGAACCCAGCCGCCACGCCCCACCCCGCCATCACTGCCGCCTGGAAGATGCTCGAACTGGCCCGGGCCGGGTTCGCGCTGCCCGTGATCGACGTGGAAACCGCAGCCTGGGTGCTCGGCCTGCACGGCGAGGTGACGCCCCCGCTGCCGGAGCCGGCCCACACCCACGCCCGGCTGGCGGCAGCCCTGGCCGCCGACGACGCCGCAAAAGCCACGGCGCTCCTCCACGACCGGCTGCCCCGCCCGGGCATGGAACGGCTGCTCATCCACGCCTGCCACCTGGGCGGCCACCGGCATGCCGACGCCCTGCTCGACGTGGCGCTGGCCCATCCCGCCGCGTGGTTCAACGGCGCGATGCTGGCTGGCACCAGCCGACCGGCCGAACTGCTGGCGCGCCTGGATGTTTCCCGCGGGCAGCCCCTGTCGATGCCCGACATCGTCACCATCGCCGAACTCGTCCTGCGCGGCCTGGACGCCGGCCAGCCCTGCCCCGCGGCCGAAGCCCTGTGGCAGCCGCTGGCAGATGCCCCCGACGCCCTGGCCCGTCACCCGCAGTTCCGCACGGCCCACCTGCGCTTTCTCGCCCGACGCGATCCGGCATCCGCCCGCACCCAGCTGCTGCGCTACGCCGAAACCTACCCCCGGAGCGATCTGTATGTCGGCGCCGTGGCCGTGCTGGCCCGGCTGCTCGCCACCGATCCGGCAGCCGCGGTGGCGCTGGTGGCCGCGTCCGACGAAGAAGCCGATGTGTCCGTGTGGCTGCCCGCCCTGTGCTGGCGATTCGAACTGCCCGCCGCCGCCCACCCGCTCGTCACCCGCCTGCTCGACTCCACCGATCCGGAAACCGGCCTCGATCTGGTGACAGCGCTGGCCCGCACGCCCAACGTGGCGTGGCTGCAGCGCGCATGGAAGAACACGGAAGGTCTGGCGGATCGGGACGAGCGCATCGTGAGGGCCATCGCCCCGGCCCTGATGCAGCTCCACGCGGCCGGGCTCACCGCTCAGGCCGATACATTGACCAGCCTCGCAGACGAATGGCTGGGGGACGCCCGGGTCATCGACGGCCAGCTGCCGGCCACCGGGCTGCTGCGCGTGCTGGGTGCGCCCGGCCTGCCGCCCCTCGTGCCCTGGGGCAAGGGATTCGCGCTGCCCTGAGCCCGCCGGGCCGGCACAAACCGGACGCACAAAATGAAAAAGCCACTCGTTTGAGTGGCTTTTTCACGGGAATTTATGGTCGGGGAAAGAGGATTCGAACCTCCGGCCCCTGCGTCCCGAACGCAGTGCTCTACCAGGCTGAGCTATTCCCCGACTCGACCCTGACTGCCATGCATCTGCAAGGCTTCAAGGTATTTCGCGTAACGCCGTTATTACTTGTGGCGCCCTGGAAAGACCGCGATTATGTACGAACTCTGCAGAAGGTGCAAGAAGATCGACACATTTCTTCAAGCCGGAGCCTTGCTCAGCCCGGCCGGCAATCAGGCCAGCGTGGTGCCCGGGTGGGTTGCCGCGACTTCCTCGTGTTCCCATTCCTTCACGGTTTCGGACAGGAGACGGGCTTTTTCGTGGGCGTCCGGGGCGTGGTGATGTTCGCGCTCGAAAGCCTCCAGCGCATCGTGGCAGGCCTCGGCCTTCGAATGGGCATGGGTATGGGGCATGATGAACCTTCCTTCTGAATGACTGAAACACGGCAATGCAAACTGTATGCTGCACCGCACAACGCGATTCTAGCCACCATTCCAAGACAATCGCAAGCTCGTTTTGCACCGCAACAACCTGCGCAAGCGCCGCCAGCGTGACAAACTCGGCACCCGACCCTTCCTAGTGGAATACCATCCCCAGCAACACTGACTCATCGAACCCGGTCGCCAGCCTCGGCACCGTCCTTCTCCGACCGACGAGGGAAAAATGTCCGTCTCTTTACTCAGCCGGATCATCGTCACGTTTATCGCTGTCGTTCTGGCGTGGCTGGCCAGCAATGCGCTGGCGGCCGATGCCGCGCCGCGCTCGCTCCATGTGGTGAGCGACGACAACTATCCGCCTTACCTCTTCCGCAACGCCGACGGCAAGGTCGAGGGCTATCTGGTGGATCTGTGGCAGCTTTGGCAGTCGCGCACCGGCATCGAGGTGAACCTCACCACCACCAACTGGGCCGAGGCCCAGCGGATGATCGCCGACGGGCGCGCCGACGTGATCGACATGATCTACCGCACGCCCCAGCGGGAAGCCCTCTACGAGTTCTCCGCGCCCTACGCCGATCTGCCGGTGGCGATCTACACCCACACCACCATCGGCGGCATCAGCGGCGTGAGCACCCTCAAGGGTTTCGAGATCGGCGTTCAGTCGGGCGACGCGTGCATCCACCGGCTCAACGCAAGCGGCATCACCACCCTCGTCGAGTACCCCAACTACACCGAACTGATCGCCGCCGCCCAGCGCCAGGAGATCAAGCTGTTCTGCCTCGACGAGATTCCGGCCAACTTCTACCTCTACAAGGCCCAAGCCCAGGCCGACTTCCGCAAGGCCTTCGACCTGTACCAGTGCCAGTTCCGGCGGGCCACCCGCAAGGGCAACGTCGCCACCCTGCAGCTCGTCGAGAAGGGCATGGCCGCCATCACCCCGGCCGAAGACGCGGCCCTGCGCAAGAAGTGGTTCGGCACACCGCTGGATCTCGGCAGCTACGGCCGTTACATCATCTGGGGGCTGATCGCGGCGGGTGGCATCGGCCTGCTCCTGATCGTCTGGAACTTGACCCTGCGGCGTCAGGTTGCCAGCAAGACGCAGACCCTCAACGCCACACTGAACCAACTGCGCCAGGCCCACGCCGCCGCCAGCGAAGCCGAGCAGAGTCTCGCCGCCACCCTGCAGGCGATCCCCGACCTGCTCTTCGAGTTCGACACGGGCGGGCATTACCTCAACGTGTTCAGCAACCAGGACGAGCTGCTGGCGGCCTCGCGCAGCAACCTCATCGGCCTGCACGTCTCGACCGTACTGCCGGCCTCGGCGGCCTGCACGGTGGTCGAGGCGATCCAGGCTGCAGCCGCCAACGGCCAGGACTACGGTCGCACCATCCGGCTCGACCTGGGTGGCAGCGACCACTGGTTCGAGCTTTCCGCCGCCCGCAAGCGCACCGAAGGCGGTGAGCCGCGGGTGCTGATCCTGTCTCGGGACATCACCGAGCGCCGCGAAGCCGAGCGCGCCCTCCTTGCCGCCAAGGAGTCGGTGCTCATCGCCGAGAGCACCCGCCACTTCCAGGCCCTGTTCAACGCGGCGCCGGTCGCCCTGGCCTACTGCAAGGGCGAGCACATCGAGTCGATCAATCAGCGCTTCATCGAGCTGTTCGGCTACCAGCCGTCCGACATTCCCACCCTTGCCGACTGGTGGCAGCGCGCATACCCCAACCCGGCCTACCGCAGGCAGGTTCAGGAGACCTGGAACGCCGCCCTCGACCGGGCCGCCGCTGCCGGCGGCATGCTGGACAGCATCGAATATCAGGTCACCAGCAAGGATGCCCAGGTGCGCAACCTGCTGATCGGCGGCCAGCTGCTGGACGGCGGCTTCATCGCCACCTTCACCGACATCACCCTGATCCGCGAAGCCGAGGCGGCCCTCAAAGCGGCCAAGGACGCCGCCGACGCCGCCAACGTGGCCAAGAGCTCCTTCTTGGCCAACATGAGCCACGAGATCCGCACGCCGATGAACGCCATCCTTGGCTACACCCATGCCCTGCGGCGCGGCCAGCTGTTGCCCGAACAGGCCGACCGGCTCGACAAGATCGAGGACGCCGGCCACCACCTGCTGGCGATCATCAACGACATCCTCGACATCTCGAAGATCGAGGCCGGCAAGCTGGTGCTGGAACACACGCCCTTCCACCTGGGCTCGATCGTCGATTACGTGCGCTCCCTGATCGCCGAATCGGCCGATGCCAAGGGCCTGCAACTGCGGGTGGATTACGACGACGTGCCACCCCAGCTGGTGGGCGACCCGACCCGCCTGCGCCAGGGCCTGCTCAACTTTGCCAGCAACGCGGTCAAGTTCACCACCGGCGGCACCATCACCCTGCGCAGCCGGCTCGAAGCCCGCGACGGCGACCGCCTGCACGTGCGCTTCGAGGTGGAAGACACGGGCATCGGCATCCCCGCCGACAAGCTGCCCGACCTCTTCCAGCCCTTCCGGCAGGTGGACGCCTCCACCACCCGCAAGTACGGCGGCACCGGGCTCGGCCTTGCCATCACCCAGCGCCTGGCCCGGCTGATGGGCGGCGACGCCGGGGTCGAAAGCACCCCGGGCGTTGGCAGCCTGTTCTGGTTCTCCGCCAATCTCGAGGTCGGCACCGGGCATGTCGAACATCTGGCCCTCGCGCCCTCCGGCGCCGAGGCCGGGCTCCGCAGCCGCCACGCCGGCGCGCGCATCCTGCTGGTGGAAGACGATCTGGTGAATCAGGAAGTCGCGTTGGAGCTGCTGAGCGAAACCGGGCTGGTGGTGGATCTCGCCGAAAACGGCCGGATTGCCCTCGAGAAAGCGTCTGAATCGGGCTACGCCGCCATCCTGATGGACATGCAGATGCCCGAAATGGGCGGCCTCGAGGCCACTACCCGCATCCGCGCCCTGCCCGCCCACCGCCTCACGCCCATCATCGCGATGACCGCCAACGCCTTCGACGAAGACCGGGAGCGCTGCAGCAAGGCCGGCATGAACGACTTCATCGCCAAGCCGGTGGAGCCGGAAATCCTCTTCGAAACGCTGTTGCGCTGGCTGGGCTGACCCGGCGCCTCAGCCCAGCTCCGCCAGATCGGCCGGCGTATCCACGTCCTGCAGCACACCGGGGTCGTCCGTCCCGATGGCGATTAGTAAGCCGGCGTTGCGCCGGATGATCGAACGGGCGCCTTCGTCGCCCTCAAGCGCCATCAGCGCATCACGCCAGCGGGCCGCAAAGCCCACCGGATGCCCGCGCTGGCCTGCGTAGGTCGGCGCTGCCAGAGCGGCACCACTGGCGATGGCATCCGCGACTGAACGCAGCGTGTCCACGTGGATGCGCGGCATGTCGGCCAGCGCTACCAGCCAGCCGTCTGCATCCGGGCTTGCCGCCACACCAGCGGCCAGGCTGTAGCCCATGCCGTCATGGGCGGCGGCAGAGCGGATCACCGTCAGCCCCTCGGCTTCGATCAGCCCGGCGAGTTCATCCTGCTCCGGGCGCAGCACCACGATGCTCTCGGGGCACGCGGCATTCAGCGCGCGGGCGGCGGCCACCGCCACCGGCGTGCCGTCGGCCAGCGGCTGGCGCAGCTTGTCGGCCCCGAAGCGCCGCCCCTGACCGGCCGCCAGCAGCAGGCCGACGATCCGCGCCACCGGTTAGCCCAGCCCGCAGCCAGCGCTGGCCGGCGTGGCGGGTTCGGGGCGGATCACCGCCGCGCCGTTCTTCACCGCGGTCATCTCGGCGAGGATGGACACCGCGATCTCCGGCGGCGTGCGGCTGCCGATGGGCAGGCCGATGGGGCCGTGGAGCCGCCCGACCTCGCCTTCCGACAGGTCGAAATATTCCAGCAACCGCGCCCGCCGAGTCGCGTTATTGACCCGCGAGCCCAGCGCCCCCACGTAGAAAGCCGGCGACTTGAGCGCTTCGAGGAGCGCCATATCGTCCAGCTTGGGGTCGTGGGTGAGTGCGACGATGGCGGTGTGGGGATCGGGAAGCATCGCCGTCACCACGTCGTCGGGCATGCCGGGCACCAGCGGCGCGCCGGGCACGTCCCACTCGGCGGAGTACTCCTCCCGCGGGTCGCACACGCTCACCGCGTAATCCAGCGCCTGAGCCATCGGCGCCAGATAACGGCCGATCTGCCCGGCGCCGATGATGAGCAGCCGCCAGCGCGGGCCGTGGATCGTCGACAGGCGCCGCCCGTCCCAGACGAGCGCCTCGCCCCGGCAGGCATCGGCAACACTGACCGCGCCGGTGTCGATGTCCACGTCGCGCCGCACCAGCTGGCCGGCCTCGATGCGGGCCGCCAGATCGGCGAGCCGGGCCATCTCCAGCGCCGGCTCCACCACCAGCTCCAGCGTGCCGCCGCAGGGCAGGCCAAAGCGCGCCGCCTCGTCGCGGGTCACGCCGTAGGTGAGCACGAAAGGCTGGCTGCCGGCGATGCGGCCATCGAGCATTCGGGCGACGAGGTCGTCCTCGATGCAGCCGCCAGACACCGAGCCCTGCACCCGGCCATCATCCCGCAGGGCCATCCAGGCCCCCGCCGGGCGCGGCGCCGAGCCCCAGGTGCGGGCCACGGTGACGAGCGCCGCCCGGTGGCCGCCCGCCGACCAGCGTCGCAGGGCCGCGAGCACCTGCAGATCCTGGCTATCCATGATTTGCCTCCTTCCGGCAAAGCGCGTGTCGCGGGCAACCGAAGCCGCCCACAGCACGCGGGGCGATTGTCATCAGACTTTCAGCGCGTCGGCCTGGAAAGGCAGCCGGGTAAGCCACCGCCCGGTGGCCGCGGCGATCGCGTTGGCCACGGCCGGCGCCACCGGCGGCACGCCGGGCTCGCCGATGCCGGTGGGGTTCTCGGCAGACTGAACGATGTGCACCTCCACCTTCGGCATCTCGTTGATGCGGATCGGCGCGTACTCGCCAAAGTTGCCCTGCTCCACCACGCCGTCCTTCAGGGTGATCTCGCCGTGCAGCGCGGCCGACAGGGCAAAGCCCACCGAGCCTTCCACCTGGGCGCGCACGTTGTCCGGGTTGATCGCCATGCCGCAATCCACGGCCGAGACGACGCGATCCACCTTCACGCTGCCGTCGGCAGCCACCGTCACCTCGGCCACCTGGGCAACAAAGGAGTGGAAGGATTCATGCACCGCCACGCCGCGGCCTCGGCGCTCGCCGGGCTTGCCGGCTGCAAGCGGGGTTCCCCAGCCGGCCTTGTCGGCAGCGAGCTTGAGCACCGCCGAATGGCGCGGATGCTTGGCCAGCAGCTTGAGGCGCATCGCAACCGGGTCCTGCTTCGATTCAGCAGCGAGCCGGTCGAGGAAGGTTTCGGTGGAATAGGCGGTGTGGGTCGAGCCCACCGAGCGCCACCACAGCACCGGCACGCCGATGTCCTTGGGGGTGTGCAGCTCCACCTGCAGGTTGGGGATGGCGTAGGGCAGGTTCGCCGCGCCCTCCACCGACACCGCGTCGATGCCGTCTTTCACCATCACCGACTCGAAGGCGGAGCCGGTGATGATCGACTGGCCCACCAGCCGGTGGCGCCACGCGCGGATGCTGCCTTCGGCATCCAGCGCGGCCTCGATGCGATGGTGGAACATCGGGCGGTAGTAGCCCGCCTTCATGTCGTCCTCGCGCATCCACACCAGCTTGACCGGGGCCTTGGTGCCGCTGGCCTTGACGATGGACGCGGCCTCGCGCAGGTAGTCGGACTGGGTGCACGCCCGCCGGCCGAAGCTGCCGCCGGCGTAGAGCATGTGGATCGTCACCTTCTCGGGGGGCAGGTCGAACATCGCCGCCAGCGTAGCCTGATCGACGGTCTGGAACTGCTCGCCGTTCCACACGTCCAGCCCGTCGGCGGTGCGCTGCACGACGCAGTTCATCGGCTCCATCGCCGCGTGGGCCAGATACGGGAAGTCGTAGCTGGCGGTGACGACCTTGGCTGCGCCAGTGATGGAGCCAGGGGCGTCGCCCTGGGTGCGCGCCACGAGGCCCGGCTTGCCGGCCAGCTCGTGGTAGCGGGCGAGGATCTCGTCGGAGCCCAGCTTGAAGGCGGCGCTGTCGTCCCATTCGACTACCAGCGCATCGCGGCCCTTCTTGGCGCTCCAGGTGTCGCGGGCCAGCACGGCCACGCCGGCGGGCACCGTCACCACATCCACCACGCCCTTGATGGCCTTGGTCTTGCTGGCATCCACCGACTTCGCCTTGCCGCCAAAGCGCGGCGGATGGGCGACCACCGCCACCAGCATGCCGGGGAGGTGCAGATCCTGGGTGAACTGGGCCGAGCCGTCGGTCTTGGCAGCGCTGTCCTTGCGGGGCGCGCGCTTGCCGATCAGGCGGAAATCCTTCGGGTCCTTCAGCGCAACCTGGGCCGGCACGGCCTCGAGGGCGGCGGCTTCGGCCAGCTCGCCAAAGCTCGCCTTGCGACCGCTGGCGGCGTGGCGGACCACACCTTCGGTCACGCTGATCTCGGCGTCCGGCACGTTCCACTTCTTGGCTGCGGCGGAGACCAGCATCGCCCGGGCGGTGGCGCCGGTCTGGCGCATCTGGCCCCAGGAGTTGGCCATCGCGGTGCTGCCGCCGGTGCCCTGGGCAGCGCCGAAGAACAGGTTGTTGTAGCGCTTGGCGTCGGCCGGTGCGCCCTCCACCTTCACCTGCGCCCAATTGGCGTCGAGCTCTTCGGCGACGATGGTGGCGAGGCCGGTGTAGGTGCCCTGCCCCATTTCCAGGTGCTTGGAGATCACGGTGACGGAGTTGTCGGCGCCGATGCGCAGGAAGGGCGTCGGCGCAAAGCTGGCCGCCGCGGCACCGGTAGCCGCAGTTTTGGCGGCGTGGCCGATGCCCGGCACGGCGAGGCCGAGGGTGAGGCCGGCAGCGCCCTGCAGGAAGCCACGGCGGGAAAGGTTTTCGATGGGGTTGTGGCGTTCGGTCGTCATGCTGGGCTCCTTACGCCAGGGCCTTGGCGGCTTCGTGGATGGCAGCGCGGATGCGCACGTAGGTGCCGCAGCGGCACAGGTTGCCCGCCATCGCTGCGTCGATGTCGGCGTCGGTGGGCTTGCGGTTGGTCGAGAGCAGGCTCACGGCGCTCATGATCTGGC
Source organism: Zoogloea sp. 1C4 (assembly GCF_009469605.1). Classification (GTDB taxonomy): domain Bacteria; phylum Pseudomonadota; class Gammaproteobacteria; order Burkholderiales; family Rhodocyclaceae; genus Zoogloea; species Zoogloea oryzae. The sequence goes on from NZ_SSXU01000001.1 coordinate 256,491, forward strand.
CCGACTGGCAGTAGCCGCACTGGACCACGTCCAGCTTGCGCCACGCCTCCTGTACCGCCTTGCCGACGCGGGAGCCATCCACCGCCTCGATGGTGGTGACCTTCTTGCCCGCCACGTCCGACACCGGGGTGACGCACGAGCGCACCGGCTGGCCATTCACATGCACGGTGCAGGCGCCGCACAGGCCGGCGCCGCAGCCAAACTTGGTGCCGGTGAGGAGCAGGGAATCCCGCAGCGTCCATAGCAGTGGGGTGTCGGCGTCGACGTCAGCCTTGCGGGGCTTGCCGTTCACGGTGAGCTGGATCATTTTCAATCTCCGAAGGGGGCGAGTGGTTCTTGTCTGGGTCTGGTTGCCGGGCAGCAGGACGGGGATGAGTGAGGAGTAAGCAGGGAGGGGCCTTGACCGATCCCGTTGCGCTCGCATGCGCCAGCGCACTGGGTTTCAGCCCGGTCTCCTCACGCCTTACTCCTCACGCCTCTCCGCCGGATAATTCCCGACCGTCACCCTCAGGAATTTAGCCCACAGCAAGCTGGATGGCATTGCAGAATCCTGTGAGATTCTTGCCTGATTCTCCAGACTTGTTTTCGACACGTGACCTCCAACCCCGCGCGGGGTTAATCTCCCATGCGCTCCCCGCAAGGAAAAACCATGATCACATCAGGCTTTCCGCCACCCGCCGAGGCGGCCGCGCTCGACGCCGCGCGCCAGGCGCTGGCTGACATCATTGAACGATATTGCACCGAAGACGGCCCCACCGTGACGCCCGTGCCGGGCCTCAGCCTGTTCCGCGCCTCCAGCACCAGCACGCCGATCTGCGCGGTGTACCGGTCGGTGCTGGCGGTGGCCGTGCAGGGCAGCAAGCGCCTCGTGCTGGCCGATGAGCAGTTCCAGTACGACAGCCGCCACTACCTGATCACCTCGGTGGACCTGCCGGTGATGGGCCAGATCACCGAGGCCACGCCCGACAAGCCCTACCTGTGCGCGGTGTTCGACATGGACGCCCACAAGATCGCCGAGCTGGCGAGCACCCTGCAACTTGCCCCACCCACGCCGGGCAACGGTCAGCTCGGGCTGGGAGTGAGCGCGCTCACCCTGCCGGTGATGGACGCACTGCTGCGCCTCGCCCGGCTGCTGGATGCACCCCGCGACATCCCGGTGCTGGCACCGCTGCACGAGCGCGAGTTGCTGTACCGCCTGCTCACCGGCGAACAAGGCCTGCGCCTGCGGGCCATTGCCGCAGCCGACAGCCAGAGTCATCGCACCGCCCGGGCGGTGGCGTGGATCAAGGAGAATTTCGACCAGCCCCTGTCGATCGAGGCCCTGGCCGATGCGGCCAACATGAGCAAATCGACGCTGCACCAGCACTTCAAGGCGCTCACCGCCATGAGCCCGCTGCAATACCAGAAGCAGATCCGCCTGCAGGAAGCCCGCAAGTTGATGCTGCTCGAATCCCTCGACGCCGCCTCGGTGGCGCGCCGGGTGGGCTACGAGAGCCCGTCGCAGTTCAGCCGGGAATACCGCCGCCTGTTCGGCGCCCCGCCCCTGCGGGATGTGGCGCGCATGCGCTGAAGGCAGCGCCAGGAAGAACGGGGGAAGAGATCGGCCTGTATCGGCCCACGAAACCCGGGCGACACAAACAAAAATGGAGCATGGCCAGAACGGCGATGCTCCATTTTGCTGCCAGACCCCGGCGGGCCCAGCGGGAATGAGTGGTCGGGGAAAGAGGATTCGAACCTCCGGCCCCTGCGTCCCGAACGCAGTGCTCTACCAGGCTGAGCTATTCCCCGACGCTTTTACTGCTCACGCTGGCAACAATCACCAGCGCTAAAACAAAACAGCCACACTTGACATCGAAATCCGGCGTACAGCTGCCGAACATCAATATTTCCGTGCGACTGCGAACTTTGACAATTCTACCAAGGAGTCCTTGAAAACGGAAGGGGGCAGCGCTTCAAGGGCATCCAGGGCCAGCTGGGCTTCGGCTTCGGCCACCTTGCGGGTCGCCTCGATCGCGCCGCTCGCACGGATGGCGGCGAGCACCGCGGCGAAATCGTCACGGCCACCGTTTTCGATGGCGCTGCGCACACAGGCCGCGTGTTCCGGGCTGCCGTGCTTCATCACGTGGATGAGCGGCAGCGTGGGCTTGCCTTCGGCGAGGTCATCGCCGATGTGCTTGCCGGTGTCGGCCTCGTCGCCGGAATAATCGAGCACGTCGTCGATCAGCTGGAACGCCGTGCCGATGTGCATGCCGAAGGCCGCGACCTGCTCTTCCTTCTCGGCGGGCAGGCCACCGAGGATCGCGCCGAGACGCGCGGCGGCTTCAAAGAGCTTGGCGGTCTTGTAGCGGATCACGCGCAGGTAGTCTTCCACCTCGACATCGGCGTTGTGGCAGTTGAGCAGCTGCAGCACTTCGCCTTCGGCGATCACGTTGGTGGCGTCGGCCAGAACCTGCATCACGCGCATGTTCTGAACGCCGACCATCATCTGGAAGGCACGGGAATAGAGGAAATCGCCCACCAGCACCGAGGCGGCGTTGCCAAACATGGCATTGGCCGTCTTGTTGCCGCGGCGCAGGTCGGATTCATCGACCACGTCGTCGTGGAGCAGCGTGGCGGTGTGGATGAACTCGACAACCGCCGCGAGTTCGCGGTGGTTGCTACCCTGATATCCGGCGGCGCCAGCGGTGAACAACACCATGGCCGGACGCAGGCGCTTGCCTCCGCTGCCGATGATGTACTCGGCGACCTGGCGGATGAGAACGACGTCGGAGTAGAGACGATCCCGGATGACGGCATCGAGCGCCTTCATGTCTTCGGCGATCGGCGCGTAGAGCTGCGAGAGAGACAAGGCACTGCCCGGAATAGGAAAAACGCGATGTTAGGGGGGATGCTGCCATCGAGTCAAGCCGACCGGATCAAGGCCGATCAGGCAGGATTCTGGCTGGCTGAAACCGGAAGCAATAAATCGGGACGGTCGGAAAACACGCCATCCACGCCCCACGCAGCGAGCCGGCGGGCTTCATCTGGCTGATTGACGGTGTACACAAGGCAGCGCAGACCAGCCTTCTTCACGGCCGCCACATGCGCGGCCGAAAGCCCTTGCCGGGAGAGGTTGAGCGACTGGCAGCCAAAGGCCAGCGCAGTGTCGATGACCGCGTCGTCAAGGGCTTCGACGAGGAAGGCACGGGGAATCTCCGGCACGCAGCCGGCCGCAATCCGGAGCGCATCCGCCGAGAAGGACGAGAGCAGCAGCACGGGGCGCTCTTCCGGCGCCATCGACGCCAGCAACATGCCCACCGCCCGGCCCGTCTCGATCTCGACGCCGGTCGCGGGCTTGATCTCGAGGTTGGCCGCCAGGCCCAGCGCCCGGCAGCGTGCCAGGGCGTCGATCAGGCGGGGAATGGTCTCGCCGCGAAACGCGGGATGAAACACGCAGCCCACGTCGGTGGCGAGCAGCGCGTCGGCGGGCATTTCGGCCACCCTGCCCGGCACGCCGGCGGTGCGGTCGAGGGTTTCGTCGTGGATCAGGAGCGGCACGCCGTCGGCCGAGAGCATCGCGTCGAACTCGACCGCGACGCAGCCCAGCCGGGCGGCGATGCCAAGCCCGGCCAGGGCGTTTTCCGGCGCGAGCGCCCCGCCGCAGCGGTGGGCGATCACGCCGGGCCAACCCCAGTCGGACATGCCGGACAGCTCAGTCGACAGTACGCGAACGGGCCACCGCGGTGTCGAGGGCGAGCTTGGAAGGCTTGCGGTCTTCCCACACGGATTCCAGTTCTTCCTCGATGATGCGGCGCACGGCGGCGCGCTGCGGGTAGGAACTCGCCTTGGAGGCGGCCGTCACCGGCTTGTTGGTGAGCTGCTTCACGCCAACGTGGATGTTGACCAGATCGGCAGCCAGCAGGCGGCTCTCGGAAGCCAGCAGGCCCGCGCGGTTGAGGGGCAGGTAACCGGCGTTGCGTTGCCATTCGACCTGGCTTTCACCGGTCAGCCAGAAATTGACGAAGCGGGCGACAGCCTTGTACTCGGCGGGCTTCTTGCCGGCGGCAACCCACATGGCCGGGCCATCGGCGAGGGTGTTCTGGGGCGCGCCGTAGTATTCCTCGTGGTAAGGCAGCGTCGCGACGCCGACCTTGAAGCTGGCCTCACGCTGCAGGGTCGGCCACACGCCGGAGGCGGCGGTCAGCACCGCGCACTCGCCGTTCGAGAAGTGCTCGATGGCCTCTTCGTCACGACCGAAGAGCTGCAGGTAGCGGGCCTTGTACCAGGACGAGAGCATCGCCACGTGCTTGACTTCGAGCATGCCGTTGATGGCGAGGGAGGTCTTCTTGCCTTCGGTCACGACCGGCTCGTTGTGCCAGGCGCTCATGTTCTCGACAAGGATCCAGGCCGGCTGGGTGGTGGTGTAGGGGCAGGCCTGGCCGTTGGCGACAACCTTGCCGAGGGCGGCCTGGAGTTCCTGCCAGGTCTTGGGCGGGACCTCCGGATCGAGACCGGCGGCCTTGAAGGCGTCCTTGTTGTAGAACATGACCGGGGTGGACAGACCCACCGGCAGCGCGATCAGGCGCTTCTGGGCGTCGAACGGGGTCGGGGTCATCATCGCCGGGGCGCGCAGGGTTTCCATCGCCACGCCGGCTTCCTTCATGACCTGATGGAGCGGACGATAGCGCTGCGGGCCGGACAGGAAGGCGGGCAGATCGCGCTCGCCGAGGATCATCAGGTGCGGCGTGGCGCCGGCGTTCCAGGCGCGATCGTGGATGACGATCTTCGGGCCGTTCGGGTTGCCGGCGTTGTAGCGGTCGACCAGCTTCTGAAGCTGCGCGCCCTTGTCGGCGCCGAGGCTATGAACCAGCTCGATCTCGGTTGCCGCGACGTCGGCAACGGCCGCGGCCTTGGGCGCCTCGGCCTTGGCGGCGGGCTTCTTGGGGGCGGCGACGGCGGCATTGACGCACAGACCGGCGATGGCTGCGCACAGGGCGGTACGGCTGAATTTGATCATGGGAGTCGTGTCAGGGGATAAATCGGAACAACAGCGGATTATAAAGCCCGACCCGGGCATCTCGATGGCAACTTGCAAGCGAATGTTCAAGTCCTCACCACGGGCGCCGTTGACCTTGCAGCGCCTATTGATCGCCTTTTCCGCCATGACCCGACCCGCCCTGCCCCTCGTTTTCGGACTCATGATCGCCACCGCCGCCCTAGCCGGCTGCGATCGCCTCGGCATACCCGATCCGGCCAAGACCGAGGCCCAGTCGGAGGCGGATGGCAAAGCCGTGGGCAGCGCCTGCCGGCATGCCGGGCGCGCCATCGAGGATTGCTTCACCCTCAACCCCACCGCCCAGCGGGCGGCAGTTTTTGCCGGCTGGAAGGAAATGAACGACTACATGGCCGAGAACAAGATCGCCGAGGTCGCGCCGCAGCTTCCCCCGCCTCCGCCGCCGGGCGCCGCCAAACCGGCCAAGGCAAAGCACGCCAAGGGCGAAGGGGGCGACGAAGGGGAAAAGAAATCCGGCGCCGAGGGCGAATCCGCCGACGGGAGCCACGCCAAGGCCGATGAAGCGCCGGCCGCCGAGCCGGAAACGCCCCGCAAGCGCCGCCGTCAGGCGGAGTGAGCGACGCCCTCCCCGGACGTCTTCCACCACGCCACGAAGTCATCCACCGACATCGCCGGCGCGTAGTGATAGCCCTGGGCGCAGTTGCAGCCCATCTCCAGCAGCACCGCCTCGGTCTCGGCCGTCTCGACGCCTTCGGCCACCACCTCCAGCCCGAAGGTGTGGGCGATGCGCACCATCAGCTCGACGATCGCCCGGTCGTTGTCGGACGCGGTGATGCGCTCGACGAAGGATTTGTCGAGCTTGACCTCGCTCACCGGCAGGCGCCGCAAGTAGTCCATCGACGAGTAGCCGGTGCCGAAATCATCCAGGGCCAGCCGGCCGCCGCCCTGGCGCAGGGCCTCGAGGGTACGCACCGACATGCCCTCGCCCGACACCAGCCCGCCTTCGGTGATCTCGAAGCACAGCCGTGACGGCGCCACGCGCCAGGTGTCGCAGGTCTGGCGGATGAAAATCGGCAGTTCGGAATCCCGCAGATCTTCGGCCACGATGTTCACCGACACCCGCACGCCACAGCCGGCGGTGGCCAGCGCGGCGAGGATCTGTGCCGCCTGCTGGATCGCCCAGCGGGACAGCACCGGCATCAGGCCGATGCGCTCGACCACCCGCAGGATCTCGGGCGGCGGCACGGCGCGGCCATCCGCCCGCGACCAGCGCAGCAGCGCCTCGGCGCCCACCACCCGGCGGGACGGGAGTTCGACCTGGGGTTGCAGGTAGAGCTGGAAATGCTGGGCTTCGAGGGCCCGGGCGACTTCCATCTCGAAATTGGCGTCGTCCTCGGCGCGCACCACCACTTCGCCGCCGTAGACGTCGAAGGGCTGGCCGGTGGAGCGGGCCACCACCAGCGCGGCGCGGGCAGCCTGCTCGAGGCCGAGGGGGTCGCCGGCGTGTTCGGGCGCCCAGGCGCCGCCGGAATAAAAGCGCCCACGCAGGGCCGGGAAGTTGTTGGAGCGCAACACCTCGCAGGCGTCCACCAGCTTGTGGCCGGCCAGGGAAACCTGGGCCGGGTGATGCAGATCGGGCAGGATCGCCGCCCAGGCGTCATCGCCCAGGGCGCACAGGATGTCGCTGGGGCGCAGCATCGAGCGCATCACCTCAGACAGGGCGAGGCGCAGCTGGTCGCGCTCGTCGAGGGCCAGCACGTCGGCCGAGCGGCCCCACTCCACCTGCACGATCACCAGCCCGAGCTGCCGCCCGGCGCCGATCCTGTCGAGGCGATCGGAGAGCAGCATCAGGAAACGCCGACGGTTGGGAATCCCCAGCACCGGGTCGCCGTCTTCGGCCGACAGGCGGAAGGACTGCTCGTGCTCGATGGCCACGTCGGACAGCAGTCCGCCCAGACACCAGCCGAGGCGCACCAGCGCGTTGAGGATGTCGAGCTCGAGCCGATAGACCATCGCCCGCTCGCCAAACAGGCGCTGCTGGCACAGGGCGATGAGCGCCTCGATGGCGACGAACGGGAACTCCGCCACCGCGCCCGCCAGATAGCACTCGGCCCAGCGGGCGGCGAGGCCCGCCGGCCAGCCCGGAGTGAAATCCCATTCGGAGATGCGCGCCAGATCCCTGCAGAAATCCCGCAGGGCCGGCTCGACCGTGCCGTCGGAAATGCCCGCATCGGCCAGATGGAGCCGCTCCAGCAGCGCCTGAGCCATGTCGGATGCGTCGACGATGCGACCGAAGGCCCGGACCGCCGCCTGCTCGCCCTGGCCGAGGCCGTAGCGGAGGAGCAGACGCTTCAGCACGTCATCATCGACGACGTAACTGTAATGGCGGTCAAAGGGCGAAACCATGCGTGCTACGCCAGGTAGAACTCGGAAGGCTCGACGCCATAGGCGCCGGGCGGCAGGGCCCGGATGATGGCGTAGGGTTCGCCGGTTGCGGAAGGCAGATCGTAGAGCAGGTCGAGGGTGTGGGGGTAAGGGTTGGGTTTCTTGTCGGGGCCGAGCAGGATCATCACCCGCGGCTTGAGGCGCCGGATACGGTTCTGGGCGACCACCACCGCCACCTCGCCGGAGTTGAGTTCGACCAGCGTACCCACCGGATAAAGGCCGATGCACTGGACGAACTGATCCACGGTGCTCTCGGAAAAGCACGTACCCCGCTGGGCGCGCACCGCGTCGAGGGCCGACTGGGAGCTCGCCGCCTCGCCATAGGGCCGCTCGCGGGTCATCGCGCAGTAGATGTCGCAGATGCCGGCGATCTCGCCCATCAGCCCGACCTCGTTGCCCTTCAGGCCATGGGGATAGCCGCTGCCGTCGCAGCGTTCGTGGTGGCGGGCGACGATCTCGAGCACCTGGGGCGTGGCGTGGGGCGAATCCGCCAGAACCTGCAGGGAATACTCCACGTGGGTCTTGAAGATCTCGTATTCCCGCGGCGACACCGGCCCGGCCTTCTGCAGCAGGCGCACCGGCAGGCGCAGCTTGCCCACGTCCTGCAGCATGCCGGCCATGCCGAGGGCGGCGATGGATTCTTCACCGAGACCCAGGTAGCGACCGAAGATCATCACGTGGGCCGACACATCAAGGGAATGGTCGTAGCTGTACTGGTCGGTCTGCCGGAGCCGCGAGAGCCACACCAGCGCGTCCGGGTTGCGGGCGACGCTCAGCACCAGCTCGGACACCACGCCGCGCAGCCGTTCGAGATCCGGATTGAGGCTGCGCTGGACATCCTGGGCCACCTGCTCCAGCAGCATGTGAGCCTCGTCGACCAGCGGCAAGGCGGCCACGATTTCCTCTTCGACCGGCACGGTGGGTGCGGTGTGGACCATGCCGACTCCACCGACGCCCGGACCACGACCGTCGTCCTCGACCGTCAGGCGGGCGCTGCCACGCCGGCCCGGCCCACTGCTGCCGGTGATGAAGGGGCGGCCGGAAGCACCGGCGAGATAATCGTCGGGCCGGGATTCGGCCACGCCCTGGGGACGCGCCGCCGGGGCATCGGGATAGATGTGACACCAGGGCGCCGACGAGGTACCGCCTTCGTCGGCCGCCTGCTCACGGTTCGCGGCCCGCAGGGAACGCAGCAACGCGAAGAAGTCGGTCGGACGGCGACGCACTTCCGACGGCACCTGAAAGGAGGCCAGCGAGGGATTGCGCTCGGGCTTATCGGCATCCGCCTCGGGCGCAGGCGCACGCCAGGCATCGCCGGCCGACCGGGCCCGATCCACATAGACAAAGCGGCAGACACTGCGCAACTGGTCCAGCGTCGCCTGATCCTCGACCAGGAAGCCCTGGAGCAGGAACGGCGACTCCAGCCACGGACGATCCAGCTCGGAAACGAACATGCCAATCCGCACGTCCTGAGCCGCCACAATTTCCTTCAACACACCCTCCCCAAAATGGGCGCCCACACACACACGCGGGCGACCCGGCATTTACGGCGCTGGATTCGTAAACTTGAGATGCAGAGCATCAATTTCGGCAACCACCTCGGGATCAAGCTTGCGGGCGCAGGCTTTCAGGTTGGCCTCCAGCTGGGCAAGCGTGGTCGCGCCGACGATGGTGCTGCCCACGAACGGCCGGCTCGCCACGAAGGCCACCGCCAGTTCGGCGGGCGTCATCCCGTATCGATGAGCCAGCGCGGCGTAGGCGGCTACCGCCGGCGCCACGCCGGGTTTGTCGTAGCGCTGGCCGAAGCCCGGAAAGAGCGTCATCCGGCCATCGGACGGCGGATTGTCGAGATATTTGCCCGACAGCAACCCGAAGGCCAGCACCGAATACGGCAGCAGGCTCACGTTCTCGCGGAAGCACACTTCCGCCAGGGTCTGCTCGAAGACCCGGTTCATCAGGTTGTAGGCGTTCTGCACCGACACCACGCGGGCGAGACCCTGCTCGTCGGCAGCGCGGAGGAATTCCATCACCCCCCACGGATGCTCGTTGGAGAGCCCGACGTGGCGGATCTTGCCCTCCTTCACCAACTCGCCGAGGGTCGCCATCTGCTCGCGGATCGGCGTGCACTCGCGCTCGGTACCCTGATCGAAGCGCCACTGGCCGAACATCGGCTGGTTACGGTCGGGCCAGTGGATCTGGTATAGATCGATGTAATCGGTGCCCAGGCGGCGCAGACTGCCCTCCACCGCGTCGCGGATGGTCTCGCGGCCGTTGGACAGCGGGCCGCCGCGGATCCATCCAAGGGCGCGGCCGGCGGAAGTGAACTTGGTGGCCAGCACCACGGAGTCGCGGGCGCGGCCCTTGAGCCAGCTACCGACGATCTTCTCGGTCGCACCGCTGGTCTCGGCCTTCGGCGGCACCGGATACATCTCGGCGGTATCGATGAAATTGACGCCCGCGGCAAAGGCAGCATCCAGCTGGGCATGGGCCTCGGCTTCGGAATTCTGCTGCCCGAAGGTCATCGTGCCGAGGCACACGGACGACACCAGCAGATCACTGGCGCCAAGCTTGCGGTACTCCATCAGACAAATCTCCACAAAAACGGCGGCAAAGGCGGGGCGCACGGGAGGGTACGCGATGATCGGTTATCATCCGGGCCAAGCGCCGTCCGGCGCACGAACAGTCCGGATGCCGGGTGGGTCTGCATGTTCCGGATCGCCCACCCCTGATATTACACCTGACACCGCCGCCATCCGCCCCGGTTACAAATCCATGACGTCCGCCCCCTCGCCCTGCGCCGCCCTCGGCATCCTGGTGCAATGCCGCCCCGGTTTCGAAGCCGACGCCAGCGCCGAACTCACCGTCGCAGCCCGTGCCGCGCGGCTCGGTGGCGACGCCGACACCCAGCCGGGGAGCGGCTTCGTGGTGTTCGAGCTCACCACGCCCGAGGCCCACGACGTGATCCGCCGCCGTCTCGACCTGGCCCGGCTGATCTTCAGCCGCCAGGCCTTCCAGGTGCTGGCGGTGGTTGATGACCTGCCCGACCGCGACCGCCTCACGCCGCTCCGCGAAGCCATCGCCGCCACCGGCGAGCGCTTCTCGGCGCTGCTGCCCGAAACCCCGGACACCAACGACGGCAAGGAGCAATCCGGCTTCCTGCGCCGCTTCGGCCCGCTGCTCGAAGACGCCCTCGCCAAGGACGGCCTGCTGCGTCCGGATTCGCCCCACCTGCCGCGCCTGCCGCGCCTGCACGTGTTCTTCGAAGGCCCCCGGCGCGCCTGGCTGGGCGTCAGCCTCGCCAGCGAGGGCTCCGCCTGGCCGATGGGCATCCCGCGCCTGCGCATGCCCAAGGAGGCGCCGAGCCGCTCGACCCTCAAGCTGGCCGAAGCCTTCCTCACGCTGCTTACCGCCGAAGAACAGAAATCCACCCTGCGCCCCGGCCTCACCGCGGTCGACCTGGGCGCGGCGCCCGGCGGCTGGAGCTGGCAGCTCGCCAGCCGCGGCATCCGTGTCACCGCCATCGACAACGGCCCGCTCGCCCCCTCCGCCATCGCCACCGGCCTGATCGAACACCTGCGCGCCGACGGCTTCACCTGGAAGCCCAAGAAGGCCGTGGACTGGCTGGTCTGCGACATGGTCGAGCAGCCCTCCCGGATCGCCCCGCTGATCGCCGACTGGTTCGCCACCGGGCGTTGCCGGCGCAGCATCTTCAACCTCAAGCTGCCCATGAAGCGCCGCCACGAGGAAGTGGAACGCTGCCGCGCCCTGATCGACGCCCGCCTGTCCGCCGCCGGGATCAAATACATTATGCGAATCAAGCACCTTTACCATGATCGCGAAGAGGTCACGTGCTATCTCACGCGGCGCTAGGGCGTGCGCGATGTATAATGTCTGACTGTTTTTATGGTGCACCGCAGTAAAGTGGCGGCACCCACAACGTGACCACACCCATGTCGTTCTCCGAACTCGGCCTCATTCCCGAAATCCTGCAAGCCGTCACCGATGCCGGCTACACCACGCCGACGCCCATCCAGCGTCAGGCGATCCCGGTCGTCCTCGCCGGCCACGACGTCATGGGCGGCGCCCAGACGGGCACCGGCAAGACCGCAGGTTTCACCCTGCCGCTGCTCAACCGTCTTGCCCGCCACGCCAGCACCTCGACCAGCCCCGCCCGCCACCCGGTGCGCGCCCTGATCCTGGCCCCGACGCGCGAGCTCGCGATGCAGGTCTACGAGTCGGTCAAGATGTATTCAAAGCATGTCCCCCTGCGCAGCACCTGCATCTACGGTGGCGTGGACATGAACCCCCAGATCCAGGAACTGCGCCGCGGCATCGAGATCGTGGTGGCCACCCCCGGCCGCCTGCTCGACCACGTGCAGCAGAAGACCATTGCCCTCGGGCAGGTCGAGTTCCTGATCCTCGACGAAGCCGACCGCATGCTCGACATGGGCTTCATCCCGGACATCCGCCGCATCCTCGCGCTGCTGCCGGCCAACCGCCAGAGCCTGCTGTTCTCCGCCACCTTCTCGGACGAGATCAAGAAGCTCGCCGACCAGATGCTGAAGAACCCGCAGCTCATCGAAGTCGCCCGCCGCAACATGGTCAGCGAGACCATCGACCACGTGGTGCACCCGGTGTCCAGCGGCCTCAAGCGCAACCTGCTGGCCCACATCGTCCGCCACGAAGACGAAACCAACCAGGTGCTGGTCTTCGTCGATACCAAGTTCGCCTGCAGCCGCCTTGCCCACTTCCTCGAACGCCACGGCATCTCGGCCGATTCGATCCACGGCGACAAGAGCCAGCAGGCCCGCACCGAAACCCTCGAAAACTTCAAGAGCGGCAAGGTGCGCGTGCTTGTCGCCACCGACGTGGCCGCCCGTGGCCTCGACATCGAAGACCTGCCCTCGGTCATCAACTTCGAATTGCCCCACACCGCCGAAGACTACGTCCACCGCATCGGCCGCACCGGCCGGGCCGGCAAGAAGGGCAAGGCCGTGTCGCTGGTGAGCTCCGAAGAGCGTCACCGCCTCGCCGACATCCAGAAGCTCATCAAACTGGAGATCCGCCAGGAAGTGGTCCCCGGCTACGATCCCGAGCCCGACTTCTTCGACGCCGAAGGCGGCAAGCGCCGTCGCAGCAGCGGCAGTAGCAGTAGCGCCCCGTCGTCGTCCGCCGCACCGCGCGCCGCCGAAGGCAGCAGCGAGCGCCGCAAGCGCTCCGAGCGCGAGCCGCGGGAAGCCCGTGAAACCCGCGAGCCCCGTGAGCGCAGCCCGCGTTCGCGCCAGCCCTCGCACATCGCCCCGGACGGCTTCGACTTCAGCAAGCCCTACGAGCAGCGCAACCCCGCCGGTGAAGCCGGCAGCACCGAAGGCGATTCCGCCATCGCCGAGCTGCGCAGCGGCCAGAAGCCCCAGCGGCCGATCGCCTTCCTCCTCGGCGGCCTGGGCCGCAAGCACTAAGCATCACCCTCCCCGCCCGGCCCCGCCGGGCGGTGTCCGCCAGAAATCCCTCTTCGCATCAAAAGCATTGCCACCGAGCACTACCTGGCGGCAAGCGCACCCTTACGCCTTCCGCCCGGCGTCCTTCGCTTTCCGCACCTCCAGGTACTGAAGCAGCCGGTAGGTGCCCCAGCCGATCAGCCCCGCCCCCATCACGAACCCCCCGTAGGCGATCGGCCACGGAATGCCCTCGGTCATCATCGAGAACTCCGACATCCCGCCAATCCCCGCCAGGATGTTGATCGGCATGAACACCATGCCCAGCACCGTCAGCTGGGACACCCGCTGGTTCTGGTTGATGTTGATGAAGCCGATCGTCGCGTCCATCAGAAAGTTGATCTTGTCGAACAGGAAGGCCGTGTGGCTGTTGAGGGATTCGATGTCCCGCAATATCTGCCGGGTGTCGTCCTGCTGGCCCGGCGACAGCACCCTGCCGCGCATCAGGAAGGACAGCGCCCGCTGGGTATCGAGGATGTTGCTGCGGATACGCCCGTTGATGTCCTCCTCCTCGGCGATCACCGCCAACGTTGTCGCCGCCTCGCCGTCGCTCATGGTCGCGCCCAGCACCTGCCGGCCCACCTCGCCGAGCTTGGCGTAGATGTTCTCCAGCGCGTCGGCGCAGTACTCCACGTCGGCCCCGTAGAGGTCGATCAGCAGATCGAGACAGTCCGTCACGTAGCCCGGCTGGGCGTGGGTGCGCCGGCGCTGCAGGCGGAAGACGGGTAGTTCCTCATTGCGCACCGTGAACAGCACGCCAGCGTGGAGGATGAACAGCACCGGCACGCTGCGCGCGTCGCCGTCCCTATCGAGCAGGAAATTGGAATGCAGGTGGATGTCGCCATCCTCCTCCACCTGAAAGCGTGAGCTCACCTCCAGGTCGGTCGCCTCGCCCGGATCGGGCAGGCGCACGCCGAAGCGTTCGCCCACGTAGGCGCGCTCGGCCGGCGTCGGATTGACCAGATCCACCCACATGGGCGTGATCCCGTCCATGTCCTGCCGGCCGGTGATCGGCCGCTGGCGCAGGCGGCCCTCCACCAGCTCGAAGGCATTGAGCTGACTGTCCGACACCGCCGCCTCGGGGCTGCCGGCCAGCCGGGCCCGCAGCGGTTCGGCCACCTCCCACAGCACCTCCTGCCGGCGGCTCGCCGCGAGCTGCTTCCACAGCAGCTCCGCATCGTCCGGCGCAAGCGCGTCGAACAACCGCCCGATCTCGCCCGCCGGCAAGCGCGCCAGCAGGGTCTGGATCTCGGCGAGGTGCTTGCGGTGGACCATCACCTCCACCAGCTGGCGGCGAGGCATGTTCTGGTTATGCACCACATCCTCCACCAGCCGATGTTTTCGCAGCAGCTCCTCGATGTTGTTGGCGGACATGTCTTCCTTTGCTGTTGGCCGGGCCCGGCAGCCAGCTTAAGGCCTGCCTGTAACGCCCGCGTGACAGCCGCCTCAGCCATCAAAGCTCAACATATCCATCACGGCGCGTTCATCTTGCGCCGCTACGGTTGCGGGCATGCAGCAAGTGCGCACCCTCTTCCTCTCCGACATCCACCTCGGCACGCGGGCCTGCCAGGCGGACCATCTGCTGGAATTCCTGCGTGACTACCAGGCCGAGCAGACCTACCTCATCGGCGACATCGTCGACTTCTGGGCCATGCACCGCAGCATCTGCTGGCTGCCCAGCCACAACACCGTCGTCCAGAAGCTCCTGCGCCGGGCCCGCCACGGGGAGCGCATCGTGTTCATCCCCGGCAACCACGACGAGGTGCTGCGCGACTACGTGGGCAACGCCTTCGGCGGCGTCGAGGTGCTGCCCGAGGTGATCCACGAGACCGCCGACGGCAAGCGCCTGCTGCTGATCCACGGCGACATCTTCGACCAGGTGACGCGCCACCACCGCTGGGTCGCGGTGCTCGGCGACGTGGCCTACAACCAGCTGGTGCGCCTCAACCTGTGGCTGTCGTGGGTGCGCCGCAAGCTCGGCTGCTCGGGTTACTGGTCGCTGGCCGGCTACGCCAAGCGACGCATCAAGACGGCCCTCAACTTCATCTTCGATTTCGAGGATTCAGCCATCCGCCACGCCCGCGAGCGCGGCCTCGACGGCGTGGTCTGCGGCCATATCCACTGGGCAACGATCAAGGAGATCGGCGGCCTGCTCTACGTAAATTGCGGCGACTGGGTCGATTCGTGCACCGCCATCGTCGAACACTTCGACGGCCGGCTGGAGCTGGTGGTGTGGGGTGCCGGCCGGCCCCTCGCGCTTCCGGCCGCGGTCGAAGACGACGCGCCCCAGGCCATCCCATCCCCCGCCGCCGAAGCTGCCGGCGTTGCCATGAAAGCCTCCCGATGATGCGTGTGCTGATGGTTTCGGACGTGTATTTCCCGCGCATCAACGGCGTGTCCACCTCGATGGAAACCTTCCGCCGGGCGCTGGCCGGCGAAGGCGTCGAGGTGCGCCTGGTGGTGCCCCGCTACGGCGACGAGCCCGACGAGCCGGGCATCGTCCGCGTGCCCGGCCGGCGCCTGCCCAACGACCCGGAAGACCGGCTGGTATCCTGGCACGGCATGCACCGCCGGGCGCTGGAAGCCGCCGCCGACTGCGACCTGATCCACATCCAGACACCCTTCATCGCCCACTACGCGGGCCTCGCCGCCGCGCGCCATCTGGGCATGCCGGTGGTCGTCACCTACCACACGCTGTTCGAGGAATACCTCCAGCACTACGTGCCTTTCCTCCCCGCCAGCTGGCTGCGCGGGCTGGCCCGGCGCTTCTCGCGGCGGCAGTGCAACGGGGTGGATGCGGTGGTCGTGCCCTCGTCGGCCATGGCCGGTCGGCTTGGCGGCTATGGCGTGACGACGCCGATGGAGATCCTGCCCACCGGCATCCCGCTGGCGCGTTTCTCGAAGGGCGACGGCAGCGCCTTCCGCCAGCGCCACGGCATCAGCGCCGACCGCCCGCTGGCGCTTTACGTGGGCCGCGTCGCCCACGAGAAGAACATCGGTTTCCTGATCGAGGCTTTTGCCGAGGCGATTCGCCACAGCCCGGACGCCCTCCTCCTCGTTACCGGCGAAGGCCCGGCAATGGACGACCTGCGCCGTCAGGCCGCGCGGCTCGGGCTGGAGGCCTCGGTGCGCTTTCTAGGCTATCTCGACCGGGAGCGCGACCTGCCAGACTGCTACGCGGCCGCCACCCTGTTCGTCTTCGCGTCCCGCACCGAAACCCAGGGGCTGGTGCTGATCGAAGCCCTGGCTGCCGGCACGCCGGTGGTGGCGCTGGCGGCGATGGGCACCGCCGACATCCTGGCCGATGCGCCGGGCTGTATCGCCGCACCGGATGAGCCCGGCGCCTTCGGCCGGATCGTCGGCACCCTGCTGGCCGATCCGCCGGCCTGCCAGGCGCTGGCCGAGCAGGCACCGGTCACGGCCGCGGGATGGTCCGATATGGCGATGGCCGGTCGCCTGGCCGACTTCTACCGCAAGACCCTGGCACGCCATCCGGCCCACCGCCGTGTCGTCCCGTCCCCGGAGAGCCCGGAAGCCGTGTCCTGAGCATCCGCCCAAGCCCGAATCACCGTCGAAACCCGGAGGAGCCCCTGCGATGAACAGCGTCTATTGCTACCACTGCATGACCTACCATCAACCGGAAGCGATGCAGAAGATCGTCAGCGGGGGCCGTACCCGCTGGCGCTGCATCCGCTCCATCGAGGCCAGCCGGCGCCCGGTGAGCGAGCGCGACGCCTTCGGCCAGCAACAATCCCAGCGCAACCTCGCCCAGTCCCAATCCCTGCGGACGCAAGCCTTCCGCGTCACCGGAAGCAGAAAACCGCTTCCATCCAGCATGACGTCATCAAACTGAAGCCCGGCGCGTGAATACTGCAGCGCTTCGCCACTCGAACCGGAGCGCCCTCATGCATGAAATCGATGGCCTGCCCGCCTGGCTGTGCCACGTGCTCCGCTGGATCACGGAAACCACCCGTGCGTCGCGGCTCGCCCGCCTGTCCACCCTCGGCCTGCAGATTCCCCGCGACAGCGCACCTCAGGCCGAGCGCTGGCTCCACGAACGCTGAACCAGCCAGTCAGGCCCCCGCCCTCGTCGGATCACCCGCATCTGAGCGGGCCGGGGCCTCAGGTGCGCGTCGACATCACCTGTCGATGGAAAGACCCGCGCCCCACGCGCGTCGAGTGTCAGCCCATGTTGGCGCCAGCCATCGCGCATTTCAGCCCGATTCCTTCAGCCCACCCCGCTCGCAGATTCACGATGGGCGACATGCGGCTCCAGGTCGGCGGCGCTGCCCGGTTAGCGTCGCCGGCATTCCTGCGACATGGGCTCGGGCACGCTTTCTGCTGCTTGCCACGGGTATTCCCCCAACCCCAACCCAGCGGCAATTCTTGCCGCAAAGGAGGCAAGCAATGGCCATTCGAGAAGTCGGCACGCCGATGACGGCAAGCCAGCGCCGCAGTTACCGCGAAGCCCCGGACAGCAGCTTCCAGGAGACCTATCGGGCAGCCTTCCAAGCCCGGATGGCGGCGGGCAGCGATGGGCAGGCGAGCGCGGACGTGGGCACACTCGAGCGCCTGCTCGGCACGACGCATACTGAGTTGTCGGCGCTGCGTGGCGTCAGCGACGCAAGCCAGGCTGCTTACGCGGCGATCCTGAACAAGGCCTACGACGCAGGCGATCTGGGTGATGCCCGCCAGTTTCTGGCGACGCTGTCAGCCCTTGAGCTGGACGCCGTGCGCCAGAATCATGGCCTCGCAGACCCCATCGATACCGCCACGCTCAGCGAAGAAGGCGCGGCCAACCTGCTCCTGCCCGAGGGCTATAGCGTTGATCTGAACCACGACGGAATCGACGAAGTGGGCGCCGCGCGCACCGCCCACTTCCCACCCCGGGACGCCCCCGCCGAATTCCGCGAAGCGTGGTTCCAGGCCACGGCGGGCATGGACGAGGGCAGCATGATGACCTACGGCCTGATGATGCACGGCGCCATCTATGGCATGCAGATCGACGGCCAAAGCCAGGGACCGCGATACGCACCAGACAGCATGGACAGCTATCGCCGGATCGTCAGCGACTACCTGGCTTCGCTGGAGGCTCAGAAGGCCTTTCTGGCCGACGGGCAGTATGAACGCGACAAACGTTTCTTTACGCAGCTGGACGCGTTGCTGAACACCTGAAGCCCTGGCCGTTCATCGACTATCGATGACAGGGGATCGAGAACGTGAAGCGGGTGCCCCCGCGCTTGCCGGCGGCACATCCGACGCTCCCACCGTGGGCTTGGACGATGGCGCGGACGATGGCCAGACCCAATCCGCTGCCACTACGGTTGCGCGCTCGGGAGTCGTCACCGCGGACGAAGGCCTCGAAGATGTGGGCCGCCACCGCTTCGGGTATCCCCGGCCCCTCGTCCTCGATGCCGAGCGTGAACGCCTCGCCATCGCATTCGCCTTCAATGCACAACACCCCGGGCTTTGCATAACGCCGCGCGTTTTCCAGCAACGCAATCACGACCTGCCGGATACGCGCCACATCGCACTCGACCTGGCAGGACGGCAGGCGTACGTCGAGGGCAAGCTGGGCGGCCCGCAGATCCGGTTCGACAAGCTCGACGGTGGCGCGGATCTCCGCCGCCAGATCGACGACATCGGTACGCAGGCTCAGATGGCCGCTATCGGCCAGGCTCAACACGCGCAGATCCTCGATCAGGCGGGACAAGCCCTCGACCTGCGCGAGCAGACTGCGGAACAAAGCCTCGTCGGGCGGGAACACGCCTTCGGCCAATCCCTGCAGACGCCCACGCAGAATGGTGACCGGCGTTCTGAGTTCGTGAGCAATGGCCGCATTCCAGATGACAAGCTCGCCGGTCATGCGCTGCAGGCGCTCGGCCATGGAGTTGAAGTCCTCCACCAGCGCAGAGGCTTCGCCAGGCGAGTGATCCTCGGCATGGGCCCGGGCGTCGAGGTCACCGTGGGCAAGCCGCCGCACGCTCTCCGTCACCGAGTTGAGGGGCTGGATGATGCGCCGGGAAAAGCGGGTCGCCGTGTGCACCGCGAGCGCGAGGCCCAGGAGCGTGATCGCTGCGATCAGGATCCACTCCGAGGTGGTCGGCGGCCAGCTATCCGCGGTCGGAGAGACCAGGGACGGATTGAGCCGCATTGCGATGGCGTAGAACACGTAGAAGCTGACATGCAGCAGCAACATCACGCTCAGGGCCATCGCCGACATGGACAGCACAAGCTGGCGACTCAGGCCAGACTTGCTCATCAGGCGGTCTCCTCGAGGCGGTAGCCGACACCCCGCAGACTCACGGGCACGCCCTCGACGCCCACATCCTCCAGCTTTCGGCGCAGCTTGCTGATGTGGCTATCGACCGTCCGCTCCAGCACCTCCCCCTCCGGCAGGCAGGCGGCGATCAGCTCGGCCCGGCTGAAAACCCGACGCGGAGCCCGGGCCAGGTGGGCCAGAAGACGGAACTCGGTCAAGGTCAGGTTCAGGACGTGACGCGAGGCATCGTCACGCACCACGGCCACCCTGAACGCCTCGAGATCGATCTCCAGCGAGCCCACACGCAGCACCTCGCGACTTTCAAAGTCGACGCGACGCGTCCGTCTCAGCACGGCACGCACCCGGGCAGCCACCTCGGCCGGATTGAAGGGCTTCACCACGTAGTCGTCCGCGCCGATCCTGAGGGCCATCAGCTTGTCGATGTCCTGATCGTGGGCGGTCACCATGATGACGGGCGTCTGCCCCCGCGCCCGGACCTCGGACAGAACCTGCCAGCCATCCACGCAGGGCATCCGCACGTCCAGCAACATCAGATCAGGCTTCAGGGCGAGGTGCATGTCGAGCGCAGCCCGACCATCCGCGGCCCACACGGCACGTATTCCCTCCCGCGCCAGATAGGCCTTGAGGATGTCCACGATCTCCGGTTCGTCCTCTGCGATCAGCACCAGCGCCTGGGCGTCGCCACCGGCAGGTCGCTCAAAACCATGATTCATCCGCATCCTCACTGGAGATTGATGCCCGTCTCCATCGTTTCTCCATCCTTCTCCCGCTGAAGCCCAACACTGCGCGCCTAAGCTCGCGGTTTGATGTTCGGCCCACGTCGCGTCAAGCCCGGCCAGCCCCGATCTTCCATGAGACATACAACGCTTCTTCGCAGCATTTCGCTGCTTGGGCTCTCCGTGGCACTTTCGGCCTGCACTTCCGGGGAGCCGCCGGCGCAAGCTCCCGAGCCGCCGCTCGTCTCCACCATGCAGGTCGCGCGCACTTCCGTCCGCCTGCAGGACGAACTGCCGGGGCGAGTTGCCGCCGTGCGAAGCGCAGAGATCCGCCCCCAGGTTGGCGGCATCGTACTACGCCGTCTTTTCGAGCAGGGCGCAGAGGTGCGCGAGGGGCAGGCATTGTTTCAGATCAACCCGGCCCCCTTCAAGGCAGAGGTCGAGAGTTCGGAGGCGGCCCTCAAGCGTGCCGTGGCGGCACTCGAACGCGTCAGGTTGCAGGTCGAACGCCTCGAACCCCTGGTCGAGGCCGACGCGGTGAGCCGTCAGCTCTACGATGACGCGGTATCCCAGCGCAATCAGGCTGCGGCCGATGTCGCCCAGGCCCGCGCAACGCAGGCACGCAAGCAGCTGGATCTCGGCTTCGCCACCATCCGGGCACCGATCTCGGGACGTATCGGCGAGGAGATGGTGACCGAAGGCGCCCTGGTGGGTACCACCGATACGGCACCGATGGCGCGCATCCAGCAGATTGACCAGGTGTATGTGGATGTCCGTCAGCCGGCGTCGCGGCTCGAAGTCCTGCGTCGATCGGCGGGCCGGCCTCACGGGCCCGACGACCAGGCCACGATCCTCGACGCCCAGGGCAATCCCTATCCGGTCAAGGGTCAAATCCTGTTCTCGGGCATCAACGTGGACGCGGGAACCGGCGACGTGGTGCTGCGGATTCGCGTCGAGAACACCGAGCGCCAGCTGCTCCCGGGCATGTACGTCCGCGCCCGGGTTCCCCAGGGTGGGGCGACCGAGGGGATGCTGGTTCCGCAGCAGTCGATACTCCGGGCCGGCGACGGGCTGGCCCGCGTCTGGGTCATCGACGGATCGGGCAAGGCACACCAGAAGGCTGTCCAGCTCGGCCAGCTGGTGGATGGGCACTACCTTGTTTCCGGTGGCCTGAAGACAGGCGACAAGCTCGTCGTGGAGGGGCTGGATCGCCTCAAGGAGGGCGACGCCGTGACCGAGCAACCGTGGAAGGGCGCGCCGCCCTCGCCCGACATGGCGAAGCACTGAGAAAGGATCGAGCATGCCCGCCTTTTTCATCAGCCGACCCGTCTTTGCATGGGTCGTGGCGCTCTTCATCATCCTGCTCGGTCTCATCGCGATCCCGAAACTCCCGATCGCCCGCTATCCCAGCGTCGCACCGCCCGCGGTCAGCATCTACGCGGCGTATCCCGGCGCCACACCCCAGACCATGAACGACGCGGTTGTCGGTCTCATCGAGCGGGAGCTGTCCAGCGTCAAGAACCTGCTCTACTTCGAATCGTCCACCGACACCTCCGGCTCGGCGGAGATCCGGATCACCTTCAAACCCGGTACCCATCCCGAGCTCGCGCAGGTGGACGTGCAGAACCGCATCAAGACCGTCGAACCGAGGCTTCCGGCCGTGGTCCGCCAGAACGGACTCAAGTTTGAATCCGCGGCCTCGTCCTTCCTGATGATCGTGGGGCTGAAGGCCACCGACGGGCAGTACGACGAAGTCGCGCTGAGCGACTATCTGGCGCGCAACGTGGTTGAAGAACTGCGGCGCGTCGAAGGCGTCGGGCGGGTCCAGCTGTTCGGCTCGGAGCGGGCCATGCGGATCTGGGTTGATCCGGCGCGGCTGCAGTCTTACCAGCTCTCGATGGGCGACCTCAGCGACGCGATCACCCGCCAGAACGCCCAGATCGCCCCGGGCCGCGTGGGCGGCGCACCGACGGTGACCGGACAGCGGGTGACCATTCCGGTAACGGTTCAGGGGCAACTGCAGACCCCCGAGCAGTTCGCCGCGATCGTGCTGAAAGCCAGCCCGGACGGCGCCAAGGTGGTCCTCGGCGACGTCGCGCGGATCGAGCTTGGTGCGCAGACCTACGCCGAGTCCATCCGCGAGAACGGCCAGCCCGGTTCGGCGCTGGCGGTGCAGCTGGCCCCCGGGGCGAATGCGGTTCGTACCGCCGCAGCGGTCCGCGCGCGCCTGGCGGAACTCTCCGCTTCGATGCCGGCCGGAATCAGCTACTCCGTGCCCTTCGACACCGCCCCGTTCGTGCAGATCTCGATCGAGCAGGTCGTCCAGACGCTGCTCGAGGCAATGGTGCTGGTGTTCCTGGTGATGTACCTGTTCCTCCAGAACATCCGCTACACCCTGATCCCTGCCATCGTTGCGCCCATCGCCCTCCTCGGCACGTTTGCCGTGATGCTGGTGGCGGGCTTTTCAATCAACGTGCTGACGATGTTCGGGATGGTGCTGGCGATCGGCATCATCGTGGATGACGCGATCGTGGTCGTGGAAAACGTCGAGCGACTCATGGCGCATGAAGGCCTGTCGCCACGGGACGCAACGCAGAAGGCCATGAAGGAGATCAGCGGCGCCATCGTCGGCATCACCCTGGTGCTGATCGCGGTATTCATCCCGATGGCCTTCGCCAGTGGCTCGGTGGGGGTCATCTACCGCCAGTTCTCGCTGTCCATGGCCGTCGCCATCCTGTTCTCGGCGTTCCTCGCCCTCAGCCTGACACCGGCCCTGTGCGCCACCCTGCTCAAACCGGTGGCCGGACATCGGCCGGCGCGGGGTTTCTTCGGCTGGTTCAACCAGCGCTTCAGCCGGCTGACCGAGCTCTACGAGCACGGTGTGCTGGGCCTCGTCAAGCGGAGCGGCCGGGTCATGGTGCTGTTCGCCGCCCTGGTCGCGGCGCTGGGCGTGAGTCTGGATCGGCTGCCCTCCGCCTTCCTGCCGGAGGAGGATCAGGGCTACTTCATGACGTCCATCCAGCTCCCATCGGATGCCACCACGGAACGCACCCTCGAAATCGTCAAGACGTTCGAGGCGCACGCGGCCACCCGTCCCGGCATTGCGTCCACCCAGTCGGTACTCGGCTTCAGCTTCTCGGGGGCCGGCCCCAACGCAGCCGTCATCTTCTCGAACATGAAGGAATGGGAACACCGCGAAGGCGCCACGGCCCAGGAAGAGGTCGGCCTCGCCCAGGCGGCGATGGCGCATACGGCGGAGGGCATGGTCATGAACCTGATGCCGCCAGCCATTGAGGAACTGGGCACGTCGTCCGGTTTCAGCATGCGCCTCCAGGATAGAGCCAACCAGGGCTTCAGCGCCCTCATGAAAGCGCAGGACGCCCTACTCGCGATGGCTGCGCAGAACCCGGCCATTGCAATGGCCTACCCGGAGGGGCTCGCCCCGGGAAGCAATGTCCGCCTGGACATCGACCGCCAGAAAGCCGAGGCGCTGGGCGTTTCCTTTGCCAGCATCAGCGACACCCTGTCCACGGCCATGGGCTCGCTGTACGTCAACGACTTTCCCAATGCGGGACGGATGCAGCAGGTCATCATCCAGGCCGACGCCCGGGCACGCATGCAGGTGGAGGACATCCTGAAACTCTACGTCCGCAACAACGCCGGCGGCATGGTGCCGCTGGGCGAAGTGGTGACGCCGGTGTGGACCGATGCACCGCTACAGCTCATCCGCTACAAGGGCTATCCCGCGGTGCGTATCGCGGGGAGCGCCGCACCGGGCGTTTCAAGCGGTGAGGCGATGGCGGCCATGGAAGCCATGGTGGCGCAGCTGCCCGCCGGATTTGCGGTCGAATGGACGGGTCAATCATTGCAGGAGCGCGAGTCGGCCGCCCAGGCGCCCATGCTGATCGCCCTGTCGATGCTGGTCGTCTTCCTTGTGCTGGCCGCGCTTTACGAGAGCTGGGCGATCCCCCTCTCAGTCATGCTGGTCATCCCGCTCGGCTTGATCGGGGCGGTCCTGGCGGTCAGCCTGCGCGGCATGCCCAACGACGTGTTCTTCAAGGTCGGAATGATCACGGTCATCGGTCTTTCCGCCAAGAACGCCATCCTGATCATCGAGTTCGCCAGACAACTGCGCGAGCAGGGCATGACCCTGATCGACGCCGCCGTGGAAGCCTCCCGGCTGCGCTTGCGCCCGATCCTGATGACCTCGCTGGCCTTCGCACTGGGCGTCGTGCCCTTGATGCTGGCCAGTGGCGCCGGCGCGGAAACACAGCACGCAATCGGCACCGGCGTGTTTGGCGGAATGATCACGGCGACGCTGCTGGCCGTGTTCTTCGTTCCAGTCTTCTTCGTCTTTGTCCTGGGATTTCAGGCGCGGCTGCCACGACGCGCGGGCAAGGCCCGGACGATCCCGCACGAGAACTGAACCATGCACCACCTCTACACCTCGCTGGCCCTGCTGCTGGGCGGCTGTGCACTGACCCCGCCACTTGAGCGTCCGGCGCTACCGATTGCCGCCGTGTATGCCGATGGCACCGACACCGCCGGCAACGCCGCCGATCTGGGCTGGCGACAGATGTTCGGCGACCCGCGTCTGCAAGCACTGATCGCCACGGCGCTCGACAACAACCGGGATCTGCGCATCGCCGTCCTGAACATGGATGCCGTACGCGCCCAGTACGGCATCGAGCGAAGCGCCCTGCTTCCGCAGGTGGATGCCAACCTGCGCAGCGGGCGGGAGCGTACGCCGGCAAACCGGAGCATACCCACCATCGCGCAAGGCACCCATGCGGCAGGCGTCGCCATCAGCGCGTTCGAAATCGATCTTTTCGGCCGCGTGCGGGCGCTGTCCGAGGCGGCGCTGGCGCGCTATCTGGCAAGTGCCGAGGCGGCCCGCTCTGCCCGTATCAGCCTGGTTGCCGCCGTCGCAGATGCCTACATCGAAGAGCGTATGGCGATGGAACAGCTGCGCCTTACGGAGACCACTCTGGCGGACTGGCGCCAATCCCTGAATCTGGCGCGCCTGCTGAAGGACGCAAAGCAGAACAGCGGCCTCGATGTTGCCCAGGCGGAAGGTCAGGTTGCTTCTGCCGAGGCCGATCTCGAAGGCCGACGACGAGACCTCAAGCAGGCTCGCAACGCGCTCACCGTCCTCCTTGGAACGGCCATACCCGGCGATTTACCCGCCGGCATGCCGCTGGACGATCAACCCGTAGTACCTACTGCGCTACCTCCCGGCCTGCCCTCGGACCTCCTGCTGCGCCGCCCGGACATCCTGCAGGCAGAACAAAACCTGCGTGCGGCCAATGCCGACATAGGCGCCGCCCGAGCCGCGTTTTTTCCGCGCCTCTCGCTCACCGCAACGCTGGGCTACGCCAGCCCGGCTCTCGGCAGCCTATTCCAGGGCAGCCAGCTCGCCTGGGGCTTCACTCCACAATTGAGTCAGCCGCTGTTCAACCACGGCCGCCTCGAGGCGGCACTGGATCTCGCCCAGGCCCGGCGCTCCACTGCGGTTGCGGAATACGAAAAATCGATTCAGACAGCCTTTCGGGAAGTCGCCGACGGCCTCGCCGCCCAGGCCACACTGACCCGGCAGATCGAAGCCCAGCAACGGGTAGTCGCCAGCGCGGAGCGCCGGCGCGAGCTGTCCAGCCTGCGCTACCGCGCCGGACAGGACAGCCGCCTCGAACTACTGGACGCACAGCGCCAGGCGTACGCGGCCCGACAGAGCCTGCTGAGCCTGCAGCGCCTCGCCTTCAAGAGCACCCTTTCGCTCTACAAAGCCCTCGGTGGTGGCCTGCAGGAAACCACTGCTGATGCGACATTGGCCGAGCAGGCTGCGCCCATCAAGTCGCCCAGACTTTAGACAGCGCACTGGGCAGGCTGCGGCGGCCGGGATGGACTCAGGGATATGGAAGTTGTGTTCGAGCAGTCGCCCCAGCAGCAACGTCGTGATGCAGGCGCCGCGTGCCGTCACGCCAGCCCCATCGCTACACCGCATGCCCCAGACGTTTTCGTAGAAACAACGCCCGGCAGATACCCCGACGACAGCCGGAAAGAAACCGGTCAGTAACGCGCAAAACAAAACGGGCTAGGCCGAAGCCTAACCCGTTGTTTTCTTTGGTGCTGCTGACCGGAATCGAACTGGTGACCTACTGATTACGAATCAGAAGGTAAGCACATTTATTGACGTTGATGGGGATGCTCAAAAAATCAACAAATCATTGTAATAGTTGATTTTTTGTTCCAATGACGTTGATTCGAGTTGATGGACATTGCTAAAATCTGGCTACACAGTGGCTACACGGACTGTCCATGTAGCCAGCTCAGGAGCCGACGCCATGCAACGCGAACGACTGACCCTCGACAGAATCCGCCGCTTCTCGTGCCCCGCCGATGCAAAGCAGGCCTTTCTTTGGGACACCGACGCGCCCAGGCTCGCCGTGCGTGCAACGTCTGGATCTAAGTCCTTCGTCTTCGAATCCAAACTGAACCGGCGGACGATTCGCGTCACCATCGGTGACGTTAAGACGTGGAACTTGGACGACGCCCGGGCCGAGGCGCGCCGCTTGCAGGCGCTAACTGATCAAGGCATCGACCCCCGCCAAGAGAAGGCCGAGCGCATCGCCGCCATCGAGGCCAAACGCGAAGAGGCCCACCGCGTGGAGGCCCCTGCCCTTGAGGCATGGGAGGCCTATCTCGAGTCCCGCCGGCCGCGATGGGGTGCGCGTCACCTCGCCGCTCATGAGGACATGAGCAAGGAAGGCGGCGAGAAACGCACCAGAGGCCGCAGGAAGGGCGAGAAGGACACCACACTGCCCGGCGCCCTCCGGCCGCTCCTGGTGCTGCCCTTGGCCCAGATTGATGCCACGCGCGTCCGCGCTTGGTTGGAAGACGAGACTGCAAAGCGTGCGACCTCTGCCGCCCTGGCCTTCCGGCTGCTGAGGGCATTCCTCAACTGGTGCAGCGACCGCCCGGAATATAGCGATCAAGTGCACGCCGACGCCTGCGCGCCGCGCCTGGCCAAGGAGACTTTACCGAAGGCGTCCGCACGGGATGACTGCTTGCAGAAGGAGCAGATCCGACCGTGGTTCGCAGAAGTGAGGAAGCTAAGCCCGATTCTGTCCGCTTACCTGCAGGTCGTGCTGCTGACCGGCCCGCGCCGCAACGAGATGACGGCACTGCGCTGGGACGAAGTGGACTTCAGATGGAATGCCATGACCGTGCGGGACAAGGACGAAAGCAAGGGCGGCCTCGATGGGACGCGAACCATTCCCCTCACGCCGTACGTCAAGAGCTTGTTGCTGAAGCTCAAGGCACTCAACGAAACCCCTCCGCCGCAGTACCGTATTCTTGACGGTAAGAAGGTCGAGAACGACCTGAAGTCGTGGAATCCTTCTGAGTTCGTCTTTTGGAGTCGGAAGTCAGAATCTGGACACATCGAAGAGCCGCGCAAGGCGCACGATAAGGCGGTCGACGCGGCCGGCATCCCCGGCTTGACGATTCAGGGACTCCGCCGCAGCTTCTCGACGCTCGCCGAATGGGTAGAAGCCCCGGAAGGCGTTGTTGCGCAGATTCAGGGGCACAAGCCCAGCGCAACACGGGAGAAGCACTACAAGAAGCGCCCCCTCGACTTGCTGCGCATGTGGCACACGAAAATCGAACGGTGGGTTCTCGACGAGGCCGGTATCGAGCAGCCGGCCGGGGAGCAGGTACCGGGGCTGCGGGTGGTGGGCTGAACGTGAATTGTAAAGCGAGGATTTACGGTCTATGATTCTATCGTTCCGCCACAAGGGGCTGGAAACCTTCTTCCTCACCGGAAAGCAAGCCGGCATTCAGCCGATTCACGCCAAGCGCCTGCGGGACATGCTGACCGCACTGAACGCCGCCGCCGGCCCGGAAGACCTCGCCCGCCCGTCCTGGCGCCTGCATGGCCTGTCTGGCGACCGCGCCGGCTTCCTTGCCATGACGGTGCAAGCCAACTGGCGGCTTGTGTTCCGCTTCGAGGGTGGAAACGTGGAACTGCTCGATTATCTGGATTACCACTGAGGCCCGACACATGGACATGCACGACCCTTCGACTCCTGGCGAAATCCTGGCCGGCTGGCTGGAAGACCTATCTATGAGCGTGACGGCCTTCGCCGCCCATGTCGGCATCAGCCGCGTCATGCTCTCCCGCATCCTGAACGGTCACGCCGCCGTTACTGCCGACATGGACCTGCGCCTGCATGAAGCCCTCGGCACCTCGCCCGGCTACTGGCTGCGCCTGCAAACCCAGCGCGACCTTTGGGCAGCCAGCCAACGCGCCAAGGATCGGGCGCCCGTGGCACGCATCGCCGCCTGACCGAGCACCACCGCCGCGCCTAGGTCGGCCAACCGAAAAGCGGGACACCTTTACCCGCCTGGCGCGGCACCCAACTTGAAGGGCGCCGGAAGGAGCGCAAAGCAATGGGACCGTATGCATGGAACACGCTTGATGAGGCTGCAAGCTGGCTATCGAACGAACTTGGCAACATTGCGCTAACTGCCCGACAAGTTCTTGAACTTGGTGTGCGTGGGAAGGCCGCGTTTCATGTTGTGGTGCCTGAAGGATCTATTCCCCGGCCTTCTGGCCGAGGGTTCGGAGTGCTGAAAAACTTTTACGAAGGGTTCGTTCAGTTATCGTCCAATGATTGCCATTTAATTGCAGGACGAGGCTCGGTACGATTTTCCTCAGTCGGCCACCCCAGCGATCCCAACGAGTGGATCAAGCTCAATCACACCGTTGAACTGAATCAGGCGATGCTGCGTATAAGCGGCGATGAACTCAGAAGGATTGCCAGTGAGATTCATTCGAGGGTAAAGAAACGAGCTGTCGCCGAGTCTGAACGTCGAGTTTTCGGTGGTAGCGGCATCCATGGCAAGCAGCGGGAGCCGGCTGCGGGTGATGCGAGTGCAGAAGCCTCCGGCAACTGGAAAGATCATGCCCGCGCCATTGCTGACGAACTTTTCGACCACGACACAAAGCAGCAAACCCGCGACTCGCTTGACGGATACGCCAGACGAGTGATGGAAAAAATGCAAGAGCGCGGGATTCACGGGCCAAGAGGACGCTTTGACAACCACAACACTATCAAGCGAGACGCCTTACAGGGCTCAAAATGGTGGAGGGAAAAACCAAAATAGGGCCTGTGAAACATGGGAATTGTGGGGTTCCCACAAACTATTTTCTCCCACCGCAAAAATAGAAGCCTGAAACCCAGCATTGACGCGGGCTTCGGGCTTTTTTGCATTCCGCTGGCGATCACCGTCTCTCCGCCTTCCCCACCTGTGAAGTGGCGTTCACCAACGTTGATTGGATCGCATCCGGCGACTCTCAGCGATGGCTTCAAGCAGGAGACCCGCGAATGCAAGCAGCAACGATCCCCACCACCCTGCGTACGGACTATGCGTCCATCCTGCGCACCTACTCCACCGAAGAAGCCGCCACGATCCTGAAGGTTCGCCCGCAGACGTTGCGCGCCGCCGTTTGCCGCGACGGGCATTACTTCGGCGTTCGCCCCCAAAAAGCCCGGAATCGTTTTTTGATTTGGGACGCAGCCGCCGTCGATGCACTCCTGAATGGCGAGGTGGCGTGATGACCGCCGTCAAAAACACAGGCAATCGGGATGCCAAGCGGCCCCGTCGAGGTGTGCCAATCTGGCCAGACTGGCACCTATACGAGCGGCTCAAAGCGCAGATCCCGCGCACCCTCGATCACCTGGAATACGAGCGACGCCTCCGACAAGCGGCCGAGAAAGCGGGAGTATGAAATGAGCGTCCGCACTTTATCCAAGGTTTGGGACGGCTTCCCCGGCGGAGGCTCCGAGCTGCTGGCGCTCCTGGCGCTGGCGGACTGGTCCGACGATGAAGGTCGCTGCTTTCCCTCAATGGCAAGCATCGGCCGCAAGACCCGCCTTTCCGAGAAGCAGGCCCGGCGCATTGTGCACAATCTGGAAGAGGCGGGATTCCTGCGCGTAATCGGCGGCCAGACCGGCGGGGGGATGTCCCGCCGATATCAGATCGCTCTTGACCGGCTTACCCCTCCCGCCGATGGGAGGGCTCCCGCTGGTGGGAGGGCTCCCGCCGATGTCCCTAACCCCTCCCGCCCACGGGAGGGCACCCCTCCCACCCATGGGAGACGAACCGTCAGTGAACCGTCAAAGAACCGTCAGTTGATTGCGGACGAGCCGCCTGTCAGCAGCAAAGCTGCCGACCATTGCCCACATCAGCAGATCATTGATCTGTACCACCAGACCCTGCCGACAGGCCGCCAGGTACGAATCTGGAACGACACCCGCAAGGCGAAACTACGCGCCCGTTGGAAGGAAGACCCGAAGCGCCAGAGCCTCGAATGGTGGGGAAAGTTCTTCGGCTACGTCGCCGAGTCGGACTTCCTCACTGGCAAGACTGCCAGCGCGGGCCGGCCGCCGTTTGAGCTGGATCTCGAATGGATCGTCTCGCCAACGAACTTCGTGAAGATCATCGAAGGGAAGTATCACCGGGAGGCCGCAGCATGAACGCCCCCGACCTGCACAATCTCCCGCCCCATTCCCTTGAGGCGGAACACGGCCTGCTTGGTGCGATCCTGACCCACGGTGGCCCGGTACTCGACCGCATCGAGGGCACCGTCAGCGCCAGTGACTTCTACCGCGCCGACCATCACCTGATTTTCTCCGCTGCCAAGGCCTTGCACGATGCCGGCAAGCCGGTCGATCTGCTGACCGTTGCCGACGCGCTGGAAGCCCGCGGCGAGCGCAAGCAGACCGGTGGCCTCGCTTACCTGGGAGATATCGCCAACGGTGGCTTCACGGCGGCCAACGCCCGCAGCTACGCCGCCACGATCCGCGAGCGGGCCACCCTGCGCGGCCTGCAGCAGATCGCCGCCGATGTGCTGGCCGGCTGCACGAGCCCGGCGGGCCGCTCCCCAGCCGACATCGCCGCCGAAGCTGAAGCCTCCATGCAAGCGCTGGTGGACCACAGCGAAACCGAGCCGGTACGGCTGCAGGACGCGCTCTGCGACGTGCTCGCCGACGTAGAGGCCCGGCGGGAGCGTGGCGGCAACATCGCCGGCCTTGCCACCGGCTTCCGGCGCTTCGACGAGATGACCGGCGGCCTGGAGCCCGGGCAGTTGGTGATCGTGGCCGCCCGCCCCAGCGTCGGCAAGACCGTCGCCGGCTGCAACATCGCCTCCCACGCGGCAGCCGGCGGCACCCCAGTGCTGTTCTTCACCCTTGAGATGACCCGGCGCGAGATCGCCGCCCGCATCCTGGCGGCGCGCTCCGGCGTGTCAGTGCAGGCCATGCGTGCTGGCACCAGCGCCCGGGACGACTGGGACAACATGAGCACTGCGGTGGGCGCCTCAATGGCCTGGCCGATGTTCATCGACGATACCCCTGCCGTCACGGTCGCCTATGTCCGCGCCAAGGCCCGACGCATCCGGCGTGCCCAAGGCCTGGGGCTGGTGGTGATCGACTACCTCGGCCTGATGCGCGGCACCGGCGACAACCGGGCGCAAGAGGTCGGCAGCATCTCCCGCGGCCTGAAGGCGCTGGCCAAGGAATTGCAGGTGCCGGTAATTGCCCTCGCCCAGCTTAACCGTGCCAGCGAAACCCGGCCGAACCGCCAGCCGACCCTCGCCGACCTCCGGGATTCTGGCGAGATAGAGCAGGACGCCGACATCGTGGCCATGCTCCACCGCGAGGATATGAACCGCACGGCGCCGGAGTGGGAGGGATTGGCGCAGCTTTTCATCCGGAAGAACCGCAACGGCCCAACCGGGGAATGCCTACTCGCCCTGGACGGCCCGCGGATGCGCTTCAGAGACCACTATGGCTCCGTGCCATCCAATACAGTCCCCTCCGGCAAGTCGTCTAGGGGATTCCCTGAATGAGACCCAATGAAAGGAAGGATTGAGACATGGGCCTGTTTGATAATCTCGGCGTCAGCAAAGTGCTTGGCGGACTCTTCGGAGATGCCCCCGAAGCGCCGGACTACTCCGGCATCGCCAACGCCAACGAGAAGAGCGCACAGCTTGCCAAGGAAGCGGCGGACAACCAGCTTGCCTTCAGCAAGGATCAGTACGCATTCCTGCAGCCGTACCTGAAGAATCAGTTGCAGACTGGTCAGGACGTGGCGGCGCAGCAGCTTGCCGACTCCAAGAAGGCCAGCGAGCGCTCGGACGAGCAGTGGCAGCAGTACCAAGAGACCTTCCAACCCATCGAAGAGAAGATGGCGAAGGAGGCGATGGACTACGGCGGCGAAGCCGACCAAGAGCGCGCCACCGGCCAGGCTGCCGCCGATGTCTCCCAGCAGTTTCAGTCGCAGCGCGCCGCGGCGCAACGTCAGCTTGCCTCGATGGGCGTCAAGCCAAACTCTGGCGCCTTCATGGCGCAGAACCGCGAGGCGGATGCGGCTGAGGCTGCGGCCCGCGCTGCAGCGATGACCGGCACCCGGCAGGCGGTGAAGGACAAAGGCGTCTCTCTCCGGGCTGGCGCTGCCGCATTCGGCCGTAACCAGACCAACACCGCCGGCCAGCAGGTCGGGCTCTCGACCGGTGCCGGATCGTCGGCCACGCAGAGTGCCGGGGCTGGCGTCGGCTCAACGCTGGCTGCCGGAAACAGCCTCAATGCTGGCTACGGCGCCCAGATCGGCGCGGCGGGGACGACTATTCAGTCGAATCTCGGTCTTGGCAGTCTGCTGAACTCGGCCTACGGCAACGAGGCGCAGCTCTACGGCGCGCAAATGGCTGGACTGGGGCAGCTTGCGGGAACGGCTGCAGGCCTCTATGCAAAGCCCGCCGCCGGTGCCGCTGTGGCCTCTTCCAAGGACTTCAAGGAAGGAAAGCAGCCCTTTGACTCCCGAGAAGCCGTCGAAGCCTTCAAGCGCCTCAATGTCGATTCCTGGAAGTACAAGGACGGCATTGCCGATGGCGGCCGGCATGTCGGTCCCTACGCTGAGGATGTACAGCGAGAGCTCGGTGACGAGGTTGCCCCGGGCGGAAAGCAGATCGACCTAATTTCCATGTCCGGCGCCCAGGCTGCGGCCATCAAGGGGCTGGCCGAGAAAATGGAGCAGCAGGACGACACCATTGAAGCACTGACGGCGCGGCTTGCAGCGATGACGCGTGGCGGCAAATTCGGACTTCGGGGGTACGTATGAGCACCTGCACCTACCGCTTCACCGGCCCGGACGGCAAGGAAGTCACCATTGACGGAAAGGCCAAGATGCAAGCCTACATGGCTGCCAACCTAGATTTTTTTTCGGCTATGGGTAACTTTAACTTCGGGCGCAGGCCAGCAATTGCGGCTTCCGCACCGGAGCAAGGCGGCGCCATCGCCCGGCAGGCAGAAACGCTCGACTCGGCGGGCATGGCGCGGCCACTGGCGAGCCGGCGCGCATTCGCAACCTGGACGGGAGAGACGCCGGAGCGCATCCGCCGCGTGCTGGGGGAAGAGTTCGGAGAGGATGGCATCGCCCGCCTTGAACGTGTGGGTTTCCTGCGGATCGTGCCCAGCATGGACGCCGTGCCGGCCGACGTGCGCATCGACGGCGCTGAGGCGGTCTATGACCCGGCCGCGGGCGTCGCCTATCTGGTGGCAGACCGACTGAGCACTGAGCGTGCGCCTGCCGCACTGCTGCATGAACTGGGTGAGCATCACGGTCTAGAAGGCTTCGTCGGGCAAACTGGCTGGCGGGCCATCAAGGCGAAGATTGCCCGTTTCGCGGCCGACCCTACTTCGATATCGCACAACGCCTGGAAGGCCATCAAAGCAACCTATCCCGAGTTCGAGGGCATGGCCGATGCCGAACTCGCCAAGAACGACCGGTTCATTCATGAGGTGCTGGCGAAGCTGGGCGAGAGCTCAGCGGGTCGCTCGCAATCCCTGTGGCTCAACCTGGAAGGCTTTATCAAGCGCGGGCTACTCCGAATGGGATTGACGTTCCTGTTCGGTGAGCACGACGTGCCGGCCTTGGTCGACGGGTCGCTGCGCCGCCTGATGCGCGAAGGACGGGAGGCTGCCGGCACGGCGTTGGCACCTGAGCGCCCGATGGCATCGATACCGATTGGTGATGCGCTGCGCCAGCCGGAGGCGCGGCAAGCAATTCGCGACCGCATTGGCGATCTGTTCCACTCCAGCCGCACCTTCAACGTCCTGCACCGGACGGTGGGCACCCAGTACCACAAGGCCAAGGTTGACCCGCGCTACTTCGGCCGCGTGTTCAACATGGCGCAGCAGTACATCGACAACATCTCGAGAACCGCCAACGAGGCGGCCGACGTGGCGCCGGACCTGCTGCCGAAGATGGAGCGCATGGCCGACGCCTTCAAGCAGCTCTGGCACGCCCGCGCCGACGCAAAGGACGCGCAGGCGCTTGCCGCGCCCATCTTCGAGGGAACGATGGACGACAAGGTGTGGAGCGATGATGAACTTCGCCAGCGCTTCAGCCTGGACGACCGGCAGATCGGCCTGTACCGGCAGTTCCGCGCCGCGGTGGATCGCTCCCTGGACGAGCTCGCCCTGTCTGAGATGACGCGCTCCGCGAAGATGGCGAAGCTGCAGCCTGCCCCGCGCGAGATGAACCTGCGCGAGGCACTCGCCTTCTACATGGAGCAGATCGAGCCCGACATCGAGCAGCTTCAGGGCGAGCTCTCCGAACTGAAGGAGCGCCAAGCGTTCGAGCGCGACCAGCTTGAGGAAGCCGCCCAGAACGGCGACAGCGGAGCCGACGAGCGCCGCCGGTATGCTGACCTCCGCGAGAGCATGAACGCGCGCCACGCGGCCGAATCCGCGGCCCTGAAGGCTCGCATCGAAGACATGGCCGAGCTGCTGAAGGCGACGCAGGGCAAGGTCGAGCAGATCGAGCGCCTGAAGGCCACCGGCTACGCCCCGCTGATGCGTTTCGGCCAATACACGGTGGACGTGTTCGAGTCCGGCGACGACGGCAAGCCGCTGAAGAACGCTGACGGCGAGGAAATCCGGCATTTCTTCGGGATGTTCGAGAGCGAGGCCGAGGCCAACGAGGCGGCCCGCGCGCTGCGCGAGGAATACCCGAACGCCACGATCAACCAGGGTGTGATGTCGCAGGACTCCTTCCGCCTGTTCCGCGGCGTGACGCCGGAGACGGTCGAGGTGTTCGCCCGCATGATGGGTGAAGAGCAGTCCGAGGTGTTCCAGAAGTACCTCAAGCAAGCGGTGAACAACCGCTCGGCCCTTAAGCGCCTGATTCAGCGCAAGGGCATCGCCGGCTTCGAGAAAGACCCGGTGCGCGTGCTGGCCGCCTTCCTGACCAGCAACGCCCGCGCGACGGCTGCCAACTACCACTTTGGCGACATGCTCCGCGCTGCATCCGAGATCCCGAAGGAGAAGGGCGACGTGAAGGATGAGGCGATCAAGCTGATCGACTACATCCAGAACCCGGGCGACGAGGCGGCTTCGCTGCGCGGCCTGCTGTTCATGCACTTCCTGGGCGGCTCCGTGGCTGCCGCGATGGTGAACATGACCCAGACCTTCACCATGACCTTCCCGTACCTGGCGCAGTTCGGCGGTGACGTGGTGGGGAACCTGAAGGAAGCGATGGGGTTGGCGGGCCGCCGGCTGTTCAACAAGAACGCCGACGTGCCGGAAGAACTGAAGTTGGCCCTGCAGCGCGCCGAGGATGAGGGGGTGGTGTCTCCGCACGAAATCCACATGCTTCAGGGCGAGTCGATGCGCACCGGCTGGTTCCAGAACAACCGCTACATGCGCTCCATCGGCAAGGTGTGGGGCAGTTTCTTCTCCCTGGCCGAGCACTTCAACCGTGACGTAGCGTTCATCGCGGCGTACCGGTCAGCGCTCCAGCGCAACCTGAGCGACGAGCAGGCTTACGAGTTCGCCAAGGCGGCGGTGATAGAGACGCAAGGCCTTTTCTCCCGCGCCAATCGCCCGAACTGGGCGCGCGGTGCGGTGGGTGCGACCATCTTCACCTTCAAGCAGTTCACCATCAGCTATCTGGAGTTCCTGAAGCGCTTGCCGTCGCGGGAACGTGCGATTGCCCTGGCGGTGCTGTGGGTGTTCGCCGGCATGTCTGGCATGCCGTTTTCGGACGATCTGGACGACCTGATCGACACCATCGCGCACATGCTGGGCTTCGCCTGGGACAACAAGGCCGGGCGCCGTGCCTTCCTCACTGCGACCCTTGGCCGGGACGCAGCAGGCTTCGTCCTGCACGGAGTGTCCGCCGGTTTGCCGCTCGACATCTCCGGCCGGATGGGAATGGCGAATCTGATTCCCGCGACCGGGTTGCTTGACCCCGCCAAGCAGGACAAGGCGCGGGAGGTGCTGGAGCTTGCAGGGCCGGCGGGAAGCGCCATCCAGACTTACCTGCGTGGTTTCGACAAGCTGCACGGTGGCGTGGGTGATGTGGGCGATGTGCTAGATCTGCTTGGCACGGTTGCCCCCGTGGCGCTCTCGAACGTCGCCAAGGGCGCGGCGATGGCGAGCGACGGCTACTACTCCGACACCAAGGGCCGGAAGGTGGTGGACACTGACCTGGGCGATGCGCTCGCCAAGGCCATCGGCTTCAGCCCGTCCGTGGTCGCCAAATCGGGCCGGGCGCGGGAGGAAGTGTTCAACCAGGCGGCAATGCTGCGCGACATGAAGGCGCGAATCTCAGAGCGGTGGGCGGAGGGTATCGCCCAGAGGGAGCCGGAGAAGGCAGCAGAGGCCCGCGAGATGCTCGCACACTGGAACGCGAACAATCCCGAAACGCCGATCCGCATTGATCTGGCGGCAGTTCTCCGGAGAGCCAGGCTCGCAAGGATGACCGCAGCGGGACGAACTCTCAAAGCGACGCCGAAGGAGCTTCGGCAAGCTGCGGCCGAGGTGGTGGAGCAGGATTGAGAGATTGCAGTCGGGGGTGTTACCGAGGGTGTTACCGGCAATAGCCGCGAGGTGTAACAGGGGGTGTGACAACGGAGCGCCGCGGTGTGCACGTCGGTGTGCACGCCGTGGCGGTTCGAGTCTGGCTGCAGGTCATCGGATAAAAAATTGAGGCTCTGGAAACTACAACTTCAGGTTGATAGAAAAACTTAACTTATTGAATTTATTGATATATGTTGTAATTTAAATGCGTTTATCGCATGATTTGGTCATGTCAAATCACAGGGGTAAGCGAAATGTCCAAGATCGATAATCGTCCTGAAGTTTCACTTCGTCACGTGTTCCCGTCTGGAGCCACGCACTTCAGCGGATGGAGCGACTACGTGTTCATCGCGACGGATGCCGAGTTGCTGGCTGACGGGATTGCAGCCGGCAATGACCTGCCAACCAGGCGCGTGGGGAACCGCCGAATGAACCGGCTTTGCATCGGTGGTGCCGCTGAGTTCTCTCGGTTGCGAGACGGGCGCATCGAGGCCTCCATCCCGATTGCTGACGTAGCGCGGCGTGATGCGGGCTTTCAGCGGATGCTCGACGGCATCCTTGGAGATTGGCGCCTGAGTCTCGTCGCCGGGGAGGACAAGCAATGAGCGCCCCCGTCGATACCGATTTCTTGCGGCTCGCTCATCAACGGAGCTGCACGCTCCCTGATCGTTTTGGAGACTTCAGGCGGATCGTGGCGAAGCTGGAGGCCGGCTTTCTTGGCGCCGATGATCTGAACGCCGTGGTCGAGCGCATTCGAGCAGGAGCGGTGACGTTCGATGAAGGGTTGGCCTCGCTTGCGGCAACTCACTGAAAACTCATGCGTTGAGGCACTACGGTGCCTCGTTCACGTGATGAATCTTGTTGCAGTAGTGGCAGCGCACGTTCCCAGAGTACCCGATAGGTAGTGGCAATACCGTTCCACATGAGCAACGAACTTCTGATCTGCTTGCCTTTTTCAGGGTATTTAAAGGCGCCTTGCTGGTTGTGTCTGATGCGGCTGCTCGCTCTCTGTTCAAGGTGATGTAGAAAACCCATGTAGCAATCATGGCCCCGCCAACATCAAGGGGGTTGTGAACCTCAATGCCGGGGGCTACAGCATGGAGTCGTAAGACCTTGAGCACGGAGAGGATGGCCGCGCTTCCTATGAAGCATCCCGCCGTTAATACCCATGTTTGAAGCCGGCTCGCCCCACCGTCCTTAAAGGCCAGGCCGTTCATTGCCTTCGTACAGGCAAACACAAAAACGACATATGCAAGGGAGTCGATCAGCATCATTTCTCTCTGGGGTATGCCCGCGCGGTGGTGTTTTCAGTTCCGTATGCACTGCATGGCGTAGCCCTGGAGGCCGGCTGGGCCGGTGAACGGGACTGGATTGACGGACGCGCAGCCGGCGGCGCTGAGGGGAACCGCAACAGAAGACATTCTCGACAGCATCGTTCTTTCTTCACTCGATGACGGCACCAGCATCTGAAACGACACCAAATTCCTACAGTTGTGGGAAGACCGCATTGTATGCCGGCTGCGAAATTCCTCCTATCGTAGGAGGAACGGTTTGGACGCAGCGGCAGCATTCGGAAAGGTTCTCAGGAGGCTTCGGCGTCAGCGCGGGCTGACCCAGGAGCAGCTTGGGCTTGAATCCGACTTGCGGCGGACTTACGTGAGCGTCCTGGAGTTGGGGCGCCAGCAGCCGAGCCTCACGACGATTTTGAAATTGGCCGCTGCGCTGGGCGAACCACCTGGCGCCCTGGTCGACTTGGCTGCGGATGAGTTACGTCGCGGCCACCACAAGCCGCGTCAGTCTTGAGGCACCCCAATCGACCCGCCCGCGTGGCGGGTTTTTCGTTGCTGTCGCCTGGAACCGGGCGAGGCGAGGTGGTCTGACCTGTGGGGGAGTGATCGTTCTGGCACCGTGGGAAGTGGCGGGATAAAGCGGGAAGAGCCGCGCGGGGCTTGGGATTCAGGGCCAGGCCGGGATGTGTGAGGCCTGGCACTAAATTGGACGGAACCGGTTCAGAAGTGATCGAATTTGCGCGAGAGTTGGCGCGGATATGATCAGGATTCGGCTTACTTTGAACGGTTAGGATCAACGAGCCACGCGAGACTTAACGCGTCATCCAGGATGTCGGAGTTAAGCGCGATGCGAGTGCGGTTGGCGGGACTATCGGTAATCGCACAGATGGCTCGGCTTGCGGCGCGCGCGATAGCCATGCGCTGTTCGGGAGGTGTGTCCGATGGCAGCCAAGTCGCTTTCGTCAGCGCGATCCCCAGCGCCACGAGCAGCTCGGCGTCGGAAGCCTCGGAGGTGGTGCCTACCTTCACCGTGCCGCGTGCGATCGCAGCCTGAAACTGGGCGCTAGCCTTACCTATGTCATGAAGTGCGGAGAGCTGCTGGACTCTCTGCACGTAATCGCCATTTTCATCTAGCGTGCCGTTGGCCTGCCCCTGCAGCAGCATAGGACGACGGCCGGCCGTCTTCGCCGCAATAACCTCATCCCTCGCCACCTCTTCGCCATTCAGGTGGCGACGTATGAGCTCCAGCAGTTCGGCTGGCGGCTCGTATTCATGCTTCAGCCCACCCCTCCCTCTGCTGCGGACTGCCCTTGACGGCCATTCGACGGCCTTGAGCAGGTCACGCCATGCCCTAGACGTACCTGGAAGCCCAGGAAGCCTGAACGAAGCAAACTCCTCAGCGCTGAAAGCTGATCTTCCTAATAGCTCCTTATTTTGGAAGTCTGCTTCCTTTTTCATTGCCTGGCTTCCAAAAAAATAAATGTATTAAAAACATGCATTTGCACGTGTTTTGACGCGGCTTTCCAAAAAACACAAAAAGGAATCTTGACGGCTTCTTTTTGATTCCTTATTCTGCGCACATCAAAACGCAGAACGAGGTTTAGACATGGCCCGCAAACCCCGCGCCGACTGGGACGCAGAAGACGTCAAGGCGGCGGTCCGGAAGTCTTCCCACAAGAGCTTTGCAGCCCTGGGCCGCGCCCACGGGCTTGAGGCCGGCACGCTGCGTGCAGCGCTGACCAAGAGCGCGCCGCGGTACGAGGCGATCATTGCAGCGGCGCTGGGCCTGCAGCCCCAGGACATCTGGCCCAGCCGTTACACCCATGAGGCGTTGAAGGCGAACCCGTGGCGGCGGTTTGCGCTGGCTCGCGGCGCTGGAAATTCGGAAGGATTTGAACCCGAAGGAAAGCACAAAACCGCGCTAGGAATGGATTCTACGCGGCGCCCCGGTCGACGCAATGTCGACCGTACTGACATGTCTGTGGCGGGGGTTTGATCATGTTCATTCGTGACTACGCCCTCAACACGATGATCGAGTGCGACACCGCGCGCTTCTGGAATGCTGGCCTGGAGATTTTTGGCCAGGACTGGGATGCGCTTGTGGTTTGGACGCATGGAGCTTGACATGCGCCGAATCGACACCCTGACCGGCGACCTGTTTGCGCTCTTGCCGCGGGCTGCGGAGAAGGCGCCGGGTAGCCAGAACTACTGCGCCGAAGTGGCTCACCTGGTGAGCGAGGCCCTGGCATCGGCCGGTGTTGATCGCATCGAAGTGGCTGCGCGGATGACCCGCCTATCTGGCCGTGATGTGAGCAAGGACATGCTCTACGGCTACACGGCGGAGAGCCGCGACGCCTACAACCTTCCCTTCTACCTCGCGCCGGTGCTGGAAGCGGCGTGCGAGACCCACATCCTGACCCACTGGCTCGCCGAGAAACGCGGCGGCCAGCTGCTGGTTGGCAAGGCCGCGCTGGACGCGGAAATCGGAAAGCTGGAGCGCGCCCGTGACGAGGCAGGCAAGCGCATCCGGCAACTCAAACACGTGATGGGAGAACTGGAATGACCCCCAGCAAATTCTCGGCGGCCACGCGCGCACGCCGAAGCGCTCGGCTCGCCCGGCGCAACCGCGGTTACGACCTGACCTGCCTCAAACGGAATCGGCTGAACGATCTCACCACGAGCCGTCGCCACTGCAAGCAGTACCTCACCAACGCCCGCCGTAAGGGCTGGCTGGTTCTCACCAAAGAATGGAGGGATCTGTAATGAGCACCGAAACCAAGCCCGAGCAGGATTGGCTTAACGCCACGACCGAAGCCCGCAAGCATGCATTCAATGTCGCCGCCGCAGTGCCCCCCGAGATGCTGAAGGGCATGCACAAATCGGTATGCGTTGCCCTGCAGGTGTGCGCCTTCCTTCAGGAGAAGGGTTTTGATGGGGCCGACCCTGCTGTTCTCGAAGGGTTGTTTATCGCCCTTCAGATGATGGGCGGCCCCGCTGGAGCCGCCAACGTGGTTGGTTACTGCTCGGTCAGGAGCGCCTGAACGTGTTTGAAGAGGTAGTCAAACACCGCCACAACTTGAGGGTCTTCGCTGGACTTGATCATCCTCTGGAGGCTGACGTCGTGGATCTGCCTGCTTTCAATCAGCGCGACGGTGAGTTGAGTGGCGAGTTTGGCTGCTTCGAGTTTGTCAGTCATGAGGGTTCTTCCGTGAAGTTGAATGGTATGCAAGTTGGACGCCTGCAGCGCCATTCTAGCGGCATGAACCCTCGCCAAAATCGGAGGGTTGGGCTGTGACCCGCAAAACCCACTACACGTGTGCCGAGTTGGCAGCGATGAAGCTGCCGGGGATGCCGGGAACCGAACGCGCATGGCGCGACCTCGTGTCCCGCGACGCCTGGCCCAGTGTCGAGCACAAGAGTCGAGGCCGCGGTGGCCTGCGCCGCGAGTACGCCCCGCCTGCCGCTGTCGCCAAGCTCATCGACCGCGCCGAAGGCATCATCGCCGCCGGAGATAAGGCTGCCCGGGTGCAGGCCGTGGTGGCCGAGGTGGTGCGCCAGCAAGAAGCGGCCGACGCCACTCGCCAGGCCAAGGGCGAGGCCGCGCTGATGGCCCTGGTTGACAAGCTCACCCCCGGCCAGCGCACG
This sequence comes from Zoogloea sp. 1C4, assembly GCF_009469605.1. Taxonomy (GTDB): domain Bacteria; phylum Pseudomonadota; class Gammaproteobacteria; order Burkholderiales; family Rhodocyclaceae; genus Zoogloea; species Zoogloea oryzae. The sequence goes on from NZ_SSXU01000001.1 coordinate 298,279, forward strand.
CGCTTCGATGCCCGCCTGTCGATCGTGCAGGGCTGGGAGATGTGGTTTGTGCAAGCGCAGCCGATCCGCAAGAAGGCCGGCCTGGACCTCTACGCCAGGCAATACAACGAGGACGACTTGCCGGCGCTGCCGCAGATCACCGCCGCCGTGCGAGAGGCCTACCCGACGATCTCGGCGCGCTCGGTGGAGCGCTGGCACACCGACTACAGCCGCGACGGCCTGGCGGGCCTGATCGACAAGCAGGACGGCCACCTGACGCGGGACGTGAACGTCTTCACCCGCCAGCCTGCGCTCTACAAGATGGCACTGGGCATCCTGATGGCCAAGCCGCACATCAAGAACAGCGACATGCGGGAGCTGTTGAAGCACGCCGCGGTGGATGGCGACACCGGCGAGATCCTCTTCGAGGTGCCGAGCATTTGGGCGACGGATCGCTTTCTGCGCGCCTGGCGCGAGAAGCACCCCGAGTTGCTGCTGGCGGCCACCGATCCGGACGCCTGGAAGAACAAGGCCATGGCTGCCGTGGGTAACGCCTCGGAAGACGTGCAGCGCCTTAACCAGCGTTGGGAGATGGACGCGACGCCGGCCGACTGGATGCTGCTCGACTCGGAGACCGGCCAGCGCAGGCGCTACACCTGCTCGGTGTGCATTGACGTGTACAGCCGCCGGATGATCGTGGTGCTGGCCCGTACCCCCAAGGCGCAAACGCACATGTTCTGCCTGCGCCTGGCGTTACTGGCATGGGGCGTGCCCGAGGAGATCGTTACCGACAACGGCAAGGACTACCTGGCTCGGGCCTTCAGGTTGATGCTCGCCGAGCTGAAGATCGCGCACAAGGTGACCAACCCCTTCAGCCCGTGGGAGAAGCCCCACGTGGAGCGCGGCATCGGCGTGATGCTGCACAGCATCCTGGAAGTGCTGCCCAACTTCGTGGGTCACAGCGTGGCCGAACGCAGCGCCATCGAAGCCCGCCAGACCTTTGCCGAGCGGCTGTTCAAGAAGGACAGCGTGGTTGAACTGGATGTCGGCCCGGAAGAGCTCGACACGCACATCCAGAACTGGCTCACCGGCACCTATCACCAGCGGGAGCACGGCGGCACTGGTCAAACGCCTTTCGCCCGGGCGACTGCCTGGACCGGCAAGGTGCGCCACATCGACAACGAGCGCGCCCTGGATGTGCTGCTCATGCCCACGGCGGCAGGCGGTGGCACCCGCACCCTGCAGAAGAAGGGCATCGAGATCGAACGCGGCTGGTACGCGGCGCCGGAACTCTTCCGCAAGGTCGAGGTGGGCACTGAGGTGCTGATCCGCGAGACCGAGGATTTCGGCCAGGTGGTGGTGTACCAGGGCGGCGAGTTTGTGTGCGTGGCCATCTGTCCGGAGCGCAAGGGCGTCTCCCGCAAGGAGCTTGCGGCCCACTGCCGCAATGCCCAGGCCAAGCGCATCAAGGCCGACAAGGCCGCACTGCGCAAGGCCGCCCAGGTTGACCCCGACAAGATGGTTGCCGACCTGCTGCGCAAGAAGGCGCAGGCCGCCGGCAAGGTGGCCTCGCATCCGGGCGCACGCGTCACCCACAACACCCCCGGCCTGCACCAGGCCGGAATGGCCGCCAAACGCATCGACGGCGGCGCCGAGGCCCCGGCGCTTCCCGCCGACATTGCGCGCGCCATGGCGGCCAAGCAGACGCAACCCGAGAAAGTCACCCCGTTACCCGAGACCCCCGATCAGCGTTTCCGCCGCTGGCTGGCCCTCAATGCAACCGTCGAGAAAGGAGAAGTGATCGCAGACCCGAAGGCCCAGAAGTGGTGGGGCATGTACCCGCAATCGAGCGAGTTCAAGGCCCTTAGCAAGCGGCATCAAGCCCAGATGAATACGGGCACAACGGCTGCAACCGTCGTGCCCGTGAGAACTGCAACGAACTGAGACCCTGATTATGCAGATGAACCTTGCGCCTCACAAGGCGCTCCCCGCGGGCGTCGTACCCATCGCCGCACTCGACCTGGTCAGCGTGACGGTGGAGAAGCTCATCAACCGCCACGCCGGCCTGCCCGGCATCGGCGTGCTGTACGGCCCGCCGGGCCGCGGCAAGAGCATGGCCGCCGGGGCCATGGTGATGGCCTACCGCGCGTACTACATCCAGGTGGCCAACGCCTGGCGCGTTAAACCCATGCTCCAGAAGATCCTGCTGGAAATGGGCGTCGCCATCCCCAAGAAGTGCCGCACCGAGGCCGACCTGCTCGACCTGGTGAGCAGCCAGCTTGCCGCCAGCCGGCGCCCGCTGATCCTGGACGAAGCCGACCGTCTGGTCGCCAAGGAAGCCATGATCGAAACGGTGCGGGACATCTTCGAGATGAGCCGCGCCCCGATCCTGCTCGTCGGCTCCGACGACCTGCGCACCGAGCTGCGCAACTACCCCACCACCCACAGCCGCGTGCGCTCCTGGGTACCGGCCCAGCCGGTCACCCTGGCCGATGCCGCCAAGCTCGCCACCGTGTACGCCCCCGGCATCCAGATCGCCGCCGACCTCCTCGAGGAGATCGTCGATCGCGTCGCCGGATCGGTCCGCTACACCTGCGTGAACCTCGAACGCGTGCTCGATGAAGCCATGGTGATGGGCGAGGACGTGATGGACCTTGCTCGCTGGGGCGACCGCCCGATCTACAACGACGAGACCGAGGGGGAGGCGTGATGGAACACGTCTTGTTCGTCTGGGCATCCGGACGCATTCAATACGGAACTGCATTGCCGCATGGGGCAATCGAGGTCGCGCGGGGCGAGCCTGCAGACCTTATGCAAGCGGTGCTGTACATGGGGCAGACCAACCAGCAGCACGGTTACTGGGAGGTTCCTAGCGTTGCCGCGCTGCAGGACGACCCGCGTAGGGCTGTTGATGCGCTGATCGCGTGGACCCCGCGGTTCCGCGCCGCACTGAAAGAGGTGGAGGAGGCCCGTAATGAGCCGTAAGCCCGCCCACCTCGAAATGATCGGCGGCAAGTCGCCCCGCCAGCGCATCTGGGAGGCCATCCGCGCCGCCGTCGACTATGAGGGTGGCTTCACCGCCGCCGACATCGCTCGCACCTGCAAGGTCGAAGCGCCGGCTGTCAGCGAATACCTTCGGGCGCTGCACCTGGGCGGCTACCTTGGGCGCCACGACCTCGTGCGCCGCGGCGACGCCGCCCGTTACTGGATCGAACGAGACAACGGCGTCGAAGCCCCCCGCGTGCGCAAGGACGGAAGCGAGGCCACCGGCAACCGCGGCAACGAAGCCATGTGGCAGGCCATGCGCAACTTCCTGCCCACCTTCGACTTCCGCGAGGTGGCCGCCTACGCCAGCACCGCCGACCACCCGGTGCTGCCCGACACCGCCAAGGCCTATGTGCTCGCCCTGCATGCGGCCGGCTACCTGGAGGAGATCCAGCCCGCCAAGCGAGGCTGCCAGGCAAAGCCGGCCCGCTACAGCCTCAAGCGCGACCACGACAACGGCCCTCGTCCGCCCATGATCCAGCGGACCCACACCGTGTTCGACCCGAACCTCGGTCGCGTCGTCTGGCGTGAAGAGCCCATCTGGGACGACTGCCATGCTTGAGTCAAAACCCACCCTGCTGGAGTCCATCAAGGGCCCCACGTGGCGGCGCCTCTTGCGCGAGGCGCTCGCCGAGCTGGGCAGCAAGCAGCGCGTTGCCGACCGCCTGGGCGTCTCCCGGCCCTACGTCTCCCGCGTCATGTCGGGCGACATCGACCCGCCGCCGCAGACCTTCATCGACCGCGTGACGTATCGGCTTGAAGTGGTGCAGTGCCCGCACACCTTCCAGCAGCAACCCCGCGGCGACTGCCGAGGCGCTCTCGCTCCGGCCCCCACTCACAACCCGTTTCGACTCGCACTGTGGCAACGCTGCCAGACCTGCGAGCACAAGCCCGCTCACCCCGAGAAGGAGTCCTGAGATGTCTCACTCGATTGCAGTCGCCCAGGCGTTGGCCGCTCGCCGCGCCGCGGTGTTCAACCAGCGTTACCCCGTTGGGTCGCGCGTGATGTTTGTGCCCGTCGTGGGCGCCCAGCCGGTGTTGAAGATCACCTCGTCCAAGGCGTTTCCCGTGGCGGGCGCGGTCCGGGTTCACGTGGTGGGTTGCCACGCAGCGGTGGATGCGGACATGTGCTTTACGCCGGCGCCAGCGGCGCGGGAGCGCTGCCCGGAGCGGGCGCTGTCCGCCTGGCAGTTGGCCGCAGCCTTCGTGGTGGGTTTCACCGCAGCGGTTCTGCTTGGACTGATGCTGCCGCCGGCTCGGGCCGTGTCGCCGGAGATGATCAGCATCGACTGCGACGCCCCGCCGGCCGGCGAGGTGGAGCTGGTGGATGAGGACGGGAGGGCGCAAGCATGAGCGATCACGCTGAAACCCTACAGGCTGAAGCGCGCGAAATCGTCGAATGGCTGTTCGCCCAGGTGAAAGTCTATCGGCGCCACGCCCCAGCACTCACCGAAGACATCAAGCGCTTCGAGGATGCAGCCGCGCTGATCGACAGCTTCCGGGCCGGCCTCGCAGTTGTTCCGCCGCATCGGGCGCTGCACATGGAGCTGGTGCGCTGGGTGCGGCCGACCGCAGATCTGCCTGATGGTGACGTGGTCGTGATGGTTGTCGTGAACGGCGTCGTGACCAGGGGCGTTCTTGAACCCTCTGGCTGGCACGAAGCGGGCGGCATGCGCTTCATGGCCCCCGTGCAGTTCTGGGCCTATTACCCCACCGGCCCGCAGATGCACGACGCCCTGACTGAGGAGGCCGCAGCATGAGCGCCCTGGTCAGCGTCACGATCTGCACCGCAGACCGGCAGATTTTCCGGTTTCCGGATCTCGACTCCGCCGCGAGTTTCCGTCGCGCTCACACCCGCGTCGGCGGTGCCGCACTGGCGGCCCCGCGCCGTGCCGACGTGCGCGAGCGCGGAGAGAATCGGCTGCTGGTGTTGAAGCACCTTTCGACCGTCGATCAAGCAACGAGCGTGCAGATTGCGGCCGCCATGCAGCGGACCGACCACACGATCAACAAGCTGATCACCAAGCTCCTAGACGGCGAGCAGATCAAGGTTGTGCATCGCGGTGCCCGCGGCCAGCGCCACTACAGCATCACCGACAAGGGCCGTGCGGAGGTGGCGTGCCATGTCTAGCACCCAGACCCGCAAGGCCATCGAGACGGCGCTGGATGCCTACGAGGCCATCCTGGCCGACGGGCTCAACTTCATCCACATCGAGATCTGCAAGTGGGCGCCGCCGCGCATCCTCGTGGTGGGCGTTCCCCAGCTCGCCGACCTGCCCGGCGCCTGCTGCACGGGCCCGACGCCGGACGGCGGCGAAGAGTGGCAAGCCGACTACCACGGCGCCCGGCTGGTGTGGTTCCGCGACGTGGGCCAATACCCCCGCCGACTGGTGAAGGGGGCGCAGTCGTGATCCGCGTCTATGTCGCCCTGGTCCTGCTGCTGCTCTCCGGCGCGTCGCTGTACGCGACCGGCCATCCCATCCTCAAACCCATTGGCGCTGTCGAGATCCTCGTCGCGCTGCTCGGGCTGCACGCCCACTACACCCAGGAGTAACGCCACATGGCAAAGACCACCCGCGCCAAGCGCACCGCGCCGCGCTTCCCCATCCCCCAGAACCGCGAGCAGGCCAACGAGGCCATCCGCGAGATCGGCATCGCCCAGCGTGAGCTGGCCCGAATCGAAGCCAACATGAACGACGAGCTCGCCGCCGTGCGTGAGAAGTACGAAGCCACCGCCGTGCCGATGCGCGATGCCATCACCGCGCGCATCGACGGCGTGCAGGTGTGGGCCGACGCCAACCGGGCGATCCTCACCCGCGACGGCAAGGTGAAGAGCGCCACCCTGCCGGCCGGCGAGATCAGCTGGCGCACCACGCCGCCGTCGGTGAGCGTGCGCGGCGCCGAGGCCGTGATCACCCGCCTGCACGTGATGGGCCTGACCCAGTTCATCCGCCGCAAGGAAGAGGTGAACAAGGAGGCCATCCTCGAAACCCCGTTTGCCCACCCGGTGCGCCAGATCGAAGGCATCACGATCTGCCAGCGGGAAGAGTTCGCGGTGGTGCCGTTTGAAACCGAACTGTCGGAGGTTTGAGATGAAGCCAGATTACGTGATCTGTGTCGGCAGCACGCCATGTAACGGGTGGCTTGCACCACCTTCCGACGAGCAGGATCCGCTGACAGTGATTGTGACAACCGATCGGAAAATGGTGGCGCGCTATCGCGACTATGAGCATGCGAAGCCGCACTTTGATGCACTTGTCGACGCCCATCCGAGCCGGCAATTTTCAATGATGACACTCGCGCCGCTTGGTGAAGATGAAACGGAGGTGGTGTGATGCCCGCCATCCGCATCTCAGCGACCCCCGACGAAGTGGCTGGCCTTGATGTGGTCATCGTGGTGCCTTACGTCTGCGATGACGGAGAGCAAGGCGAAGTCTCTGCCGTCCTCGCGCCGGACCAGGCTCGCGCCCTCGGCATGGCCCTGATTGCCAAAGTCGACGCCATCCGGAGAGCCGAGGCCCGTTCTGATGCTGTCGCCGTCCAGCTCCTGGATAAGTTCAAGCAGCAGGAGGGGAAAGCATGACCGGCGCCTCCCGAATCAACATCCGGCGCACCGCCGGCGGCGTGACGATCCGGGCGACCGGAGCCGCTGCCCAGGCACTGGCCGATGCGATCACGCACAGCGCCGAGAGCGTCCAGGCTGAAACATCCTTGGCCGCCACCCGCATGCTGCCGCTGCAGATTGCCGTAGCCGACCGCAACAACACCTACGAGGCGCGTGCTGTGGCTGGCGCCGTGGCAGCAAGCGTTGGCCTGAAGGGTGTGAAGGCTACGTGCACAGCCGGGCGCCGGCAGGCCGTCCAGGCATTGCTTGCAAAGGCTGTCCCGCCCCGTCGGCTGGCGCGAGTCGTGAGCTATGAAGAAGGCCCCGAGCGGACCGAGATCTACACCGTCGAAGCGGAGGTGGCGTGATGGCAGCAAAGCCCCAACCCATGTGCGCCGTGACGATCGGCTTCGAGACCTACCTGCTGCCTTCCGCCGCCGGCATGAAGCTGGTGGATCTGATGCAGCAGGCCCTCGCGTGCGAGCGCGACTTTGGCATCGGCAACAACGTGACTGCCACCGGGCCGGTCGACGTGCATTACCGCTCGGTGCGCCCCGACCAGATCACGATGCCGCCGGGCTCCGAGGTCGAACCGGCCCGCCGCCCTTCCCGGCCGAAGGCCATCACCCAGCAATCCCTCCGACTGACCCGAAAGGACTGACATGACCACCGAAATCAAAGTGACCCTGATCCGCAATGCCGAAGGCCTTCAGCGCCTGCGTAATGCGCTGCCCGGCTTGCGGGCAATGTCCGACGACGAGGCCGTCGAAGCGCTCGCCGACCTCTACGAGCTTGGCTTTTCCGGTGGCGCCGAGGTGGGCGAGAACGTGATGAAGGAGATGGGCCTGTGGCTCTCGCGTCTCGTCGTGGCTCACACAAAGCAAGACCCCCTTGAGGTGGGACGCATCCTTGATGAATTCGTGGCCGCGCGCTGCATCGTCAAGGAAAGCCCCAGCCCCACTCAGCAACCCTGAGTCGCCTTGCCCCACGGCCCCGTTAAACGGGCCGTGCAACAAGCCGATTTACCCCCGGAGTAACACCATGATCCCAGCCTGGAACCCCGACGCCCGCCGCGCGCGCATCAAGGCCATCAAGACGATGGTCGGCCCCAAGGGGCTGGCGCTCGATGAAGACACTTACCGCGCCATGATCGGCAACCTGGTGCCCGGCAAGCGCAGCCTGACGGAACTGAACGTGCCGCAGCTCGACAAGGTGCGGTTGCACGTGCAATCCAAGATCGACCAGGCGAAGCAGCCGAACGCGGCCACTGCGGATGAATGGCGCTTTGTGTTCGGCCTGGTGCCGGATCGCCAGCCCTCGGCCCGCAAGATCTACCGCCTTGCCGAGCGCGTGGGCCAGCTGCTCACGCCGCCGGCGCCGGTGGCGTCGAAGCGCTACATCGAAGGCATTGCCAGCCAGATGGCCGGCTGCTCCACGGCGCTGGAGTTCTGCGACCCCGAGGCGCTGCACAAGATCGTGCAGGCCCTGGAGGTGTTCTGCCGGAGGCACGGGGTATGAAACGCCTTCGCCCCCACGGCGACAAGACCGCGGCAATGCTCGCCGATCTTGTCGATACCGTGGCCCTGCAGCTCGTCGAGCGCTGCGCCCTTGATGCCGATGCGGCCCGAGGTGTGGGTGAGGATGCAAAGCAGCGGCTGTGCCTGGCATGGATGGGGCCGACGCATTTCTACTTTCCGCGCGGCCGCCATCTGGACACCCGCGAGCGGGCAATGCGCATGCTGGATCGCTTCACGGGACATAACCAGCTACAGCTGGCTGAAGAGTTCGACACGACCGAGATCAACGTCTATCGGATCATCAAGCGGTACGCCCGGGAGCATGCTCGTGCCACGCACACCGATCTTTTCAAAGGTACTGCGCACGAGCCGCCCGAGGCCGACAAGCCCGAGGGCGTGGAGACGCTGGAGCAATTCACGGCGGTGATCGAGCAGGCGCTGCAAGCCGCTGCCCTGCCCACTTCGACGGCTCAGGCGGTTGCGGTTTGCGTTCGAGACAAGATGCGCCGCCGTTGGGGCGGCAAGCAGATCCACATCAGCAAGGACAGCGTGATTCCATCTGGAAAGACGACCGGCTACCATGGAGATTTATTCGACATGGGGTGAGGTATGAGGTGGGGTGCGACGCTTTCTTTGGTCCTGGCGCTTGCCGGGTGTAGTGGCGACAGTGGTGCGCCGCCCCATCAGCTGAAGGTTAGCCGCATTGACAGCGAGGCCGTGGCAAGTGCGATGCCCGTGTCCAAGCCGGATCTGTCAAAGAGCGGAGACGGCCGGCGCCGCATGAGATGGACACTGGCAGACGCTGGCCCGGGCGGAATTTTGGAGGCCATCGGCGATGTGCAAAGTGACGCTGACCAAATCAGCATGGTATGCGCCCAGTTTGATGCGGCGGGAAACATGATCCCCGCAATCCGCCCGGATTCTTACTGCCTCAAGCTCATGGGCCAGTTTTTTGGGCGCTTTGTGCTGGATGGAAACCGCCTAGCCAGGGAGCTGCTGGAACAGGAACAGCGGGGCGGTGTTGTGGCTGGAGTGACGCTTGGGGATTTTTCGTTCGATACGTGGCAGGGCTTTAGCGCGGTCAGGCGATATTCCCGCATGCGCCGTCATTGACGGTCGTGACAAATCGGGCGCAAAATCCGCGACGGTGCTGAACACACCTCAACTAGCGGTATCTGCGCTCGACAGCGTGGTTTTTTTACGTCCATAGGTTTCTATGGCCGGGTAGCGCGGCTGCCGAAAAACAGCCTTCGGGCTAAGGCGTCGGGCCGTCTAGTTGCGGTGTTCAAGTACCTGGCCGCCCTCTGAACAGGGGCGGATTTGAACGAACAACTAGGAGCTTCACCATGCAACTCATCCCCGCCGAATTCCACGGCACCCCGCTTTCCATCATCGACCGCGACGGCCAGAAGTGGCTGACCTCCGAAGAGGTCGGGCGCTGCTTGGGCTATGCTGAAGCCAACGCCCGCAAGGGAATCAGCAAGCTCTACAACGCCCACGCCGACGAATTCACCGATGCCGACAAAGGTGTCGCCGAATTGGCGACACCCGGCGGCAAGCAGTCGGTCACCATCTTCTCCTCGACCGGCTGCATTAAGCTCGGCTTCTTCGCAAACACCCCGCGCGCCAAAGAGTTCCGCGCATGGGCCTCCGAGGCGCTGGCCGGCAAGTCCGGCGCCGTGGTGGTCGCTGCGCCCCAGCCCGACCCCGCCGCCCTCCAGCTCGCCACCGAACTCGGCCTGATGCGCGACGAGCTGCGCTTGCAGAGCGCCGCCATGCTGGGGCTGTACCGCGAGCTCGACCGCGCCCGCCGGGGCCACATCCAGGCCCTCACCAAGCTCACCAACGAGCGCCAGCGCCAGGCCGCCGCCGATGCCAAGGCCACCGTGATCCGGATGCTCGCCGAGGGCTATTCCCATGCCGACATCGCTGCCGCCACCGGCAAAACCCGCAACCACATTCGGCAGATCGCCTTCAAGGCCCGCGCCACCGGCGACCTGCCACCCGCGCCGCCTCACCCCGCCGATACCACGGGCGATCTGTTCGAAGGGGGTGCAGCATGAGCGCGGCCCCCATCCCCGGCGAAATCTACGATCTGGCTGCAACGCTGTCCGCAGCCCGCGCCATCACCTTTGCGGCGATGGATAGCCTGCCGAACTACAAGGGCGTTCCAGAGATGGGCCCGGCCGTCGAGCACCTGGGCGATTTGATTACCGGGTTGCAGATTTTGCTGAACAAGGCCAAAGATCAGGTTGATTTGCTGATCTGACCGCCACGCGCCCCGGCGGGGGGGCGCATCGATACGCCGCTAACGGCCGTTACTCAGCCACTCTCGCGCGGGCGCGTACTTTGTGCGCATGCCCCGCGCCATTACCTCCCTCGTCATCCACTGCACCGCAACGCCGAACAATCGGTGGACCACCGTCGACGACATCGACAAGTGGCACCGTGACCGCGGCTTCAAGCGCACCGCAGAGGCTCTCGCCCGCCAGAACCCGCACCTCCTGGCGATCGGTTACCACCGGATTATCTACACCAATGGCGCCGCCGCCACCGGCCGGGCCAACTGGGAGGTTGGTGCGCACGCTCAAGGTGCCAACGCCAACAGCCTGGGCATTGCCCTGGTAGGCACCGACCGCTACACGCTGGCCCAGTGGGACAGCCTCGCCCAGCTGGTGCGCTTCCTGTGCGACCAGTACCGCATCCCCCTTGAGCCCGCCGATACCAAGCACCCCCACGTGCTTCGGGGGGTGCTCGGCCATCGTGACGTGCCCGGCACGCGCAAGACCTGCCCCGGCTTCGACGTGCGCGCCTGGCTGCTGCGCGGCATGACCCCCACCCCCGACCAGATCATTGAGGCCTGATCCATGACGATCATCGTCGAAATCAAGAACACCAACAGCGCCGGCGACCCGGCCTATGTCGATGTGCATCACCGCGACCCGAAGACGGGCGCCGTGACGCCCCAGGTGGTCCGCACCTACATGCTGGACCCTGGCAAGAGCCAGACCGTGGCCGTGTATTCGGCGCAGGTTCTGGTGGTGCGCGAAGGCCTCGAAATTCCGCAAGGCGAGGCCGAGCAATGAAGAAGGCCTGGTGGCAATCCCGCACCCTGCGCTTTAACGCAGCGCTGGCCGTGCTGGCCGCGCTTGAAGCGTCGTCCGGTGCGCTGCAGGCGCTGCTTCCGGTGGATTTCTGGCACGCGCTGTCGGTGCTGCTGGCCGTCGGCAACGCCCTGCTGCGCGTGATCACCAAGCAGCCCATCGGCAAGCGCTGCGAGTAAGCCATGGACGACATCGACCGCGCCTGTGAGCGTGAGCAGCTCGACACGGCCGCCGCCGTCGAGGCTGCCCGTGGGCATTACGCGAGCAACTGGGAGGTGGACAGCGCCACCGAGTGCGCCGGCTGCGGCGCGAGCATCCCCGAAGCGCGGCGCGAACTCATCCCCGGCGTGCAGCTGTGCGTCGAATGCCAATCTGCCGCCGAGGCCCACGCCCGGCAGTTCAAGAAGCGATAGGAATGCCCATGAGCATCGAATCCGTGAATCAACTGGTGCCCTGGGCAAGCCTCATCGGCAATTTCGCAATCGGTATCTGGTTGTACCTGGAGCGCCGCAACGACAAGACGAACGAGCGCGTCACGGCGCTGGCCTCGAAGGTCGAGACGCTCGACAAGGACGTGGTGAAGCTGGCCGCCGCGGCCGAGGGCGCACCAGACCACGATGACCTGAGCCGGCTCTACGCCAAGATCGACGACACCAACGAGCGGCTCGCCGAGACATCAGATCGCGTGGCGAACCTCAGCGGGAGCCTTGATGCGCTGACTGCGACGCTCCGCCTCATCAACTCCGAAATCATCAAGAAGGGACTGGGCAATGGTTGAGGCCGACAAGAAGCGCTGCAACTCGCTCCTCGCAACGCTGGCCTTCGCCGGCCAGTCCGTTGCCCGCGAGCTGCGCAATGAACTCGAATCCGTGCACGGCGTCGCCGTGACGCTGGACCGGGTGAAGACCGACCTGCGCAATCTTGCCGACATCGGTGCCGTGCGCTACGACCCGGAAACCGGCGTTGCACAGATCACCAACGACGGCCGCGAACACGTTCAGCGGCTGCGCGAGCTTTTCTGATGGGCAGCCGAACGGATGCCGGTGGATGGAACCGGCTGGAGCTCAAATGCAAGACGGCGGACCTGATCGGGAATGACCGCCGCGGCACGCGCCGTGACGATGGCTTCCATCGCAGCTATCGCCGTGAGATCGAGCAGCAACTTGCGGGCGCGGCGAAGATCATGCGCGAAGGCCTCGATCGCTTAACGCGGATGGGGATTTGACATGGCCTCCAAGCGCGCGATCCGCCGCAAAGCCTGCAAGGGCAAGGTGCGGCACCTCAACGCCGATGGCGCGCAGATCGCGCTGGCCAAGCTGTTCCGCCGGGTCGGTTACACCGGACACATGAACGTGTATCGCTGCCGGTTTTGTAACGGCTACCACATCGGGCACGCGCCCAGGACAACCTGACATGGCACACCCTCCCGAGAAAAAGACCGAGCTGCGGGCCGCCTACCTGGGCGGCCTGCCGCTTGAGCGCGCCGCCGAAAAGGTTGAGATTCCGCTGCCCACGGCCCGGCGCTGGTATCAGGACGCAAAGAAAGCCGGCGACGACTGGGACAAATACCGGGCCGCCGGCCTCGTTGTGGCGGGTGGTGGCATCGAGCAGGCGATGGGCCGGGTGATTGCTGCGGGCCTGGTGCGGTGCGAGGTGCTGCTGGAGCAGATCGAAGGTGCGAAAGACCCGTTCGAGGCGGTGAAGGCCATGGGCACGCTGTCGGACACGATCGCAAAGCTCAAGAGCGCCGCGCGGGGAATGATGCCCGAGGCCGACGCCCTGGCCGTCGAGACCGGCGCAGTCAAGGCGCTGGCCGACCTGTTCTGCAAGATGCACCCGGCCCAGGGCGAGCTGATGCTCGCCGTCGTGGAGGCCTTCGCCAATGGCCAGCGCTAAGCTCACCGCCAAGGCCGCCGCCAACGATCTGGCGGCCTTTGCCGCCCAGCTCCGGCAGCGCATCGAGGCCGAGGTGTCGGGCTTCGACCCCGATCCTCGCGTCCGCGCCATTCGGCGACGGAACGCGGAACAGGACTATGCGCTCTTTGTGGAGACGTACTTCCCGCACTACGTGCGCTCAGCCCACAAGAGCGAGCTGCACAAGTACCTGTTCACGCGCCTGCCCGAGATCGTCGCCAGCCCCAAGGGCGAGACCGACGCCATCGCCGCGCCGCGGGGCGAAGCCAAATCGACCCTCGTTACCCAGCTTTTCACCCTGTGGTGCCTGGTAACGGGGCGCAAGCGCTACCCCGTGATCGTGATGGACAGCATCGACCAGGCCTACCCGATGCTGGAGGCAATCAAGGCCGAGCTGGAGTTCAACCCGCGCCTGTCGATGGACTTCCCCGAGGCCTGCGGCCAGGGGCGCGTGTGGCAGGCCGGCACCATTGTCACCCGCAACGATGCCAAGGTGCAGGTTGCAGGCTCTGGCAAGAAGCTGCGCGGTCTGCGCCACGGCCCCTACCGGCCCGATTTGGCGATCCTCGACGACATCGAGAACGACGAGCAGGTGCGCAACCCGGACCAGCGGGACAAGCTGCAGCAGTGGCTGACGAAGACGGTGCTGCCCCTGGGCGGCGCGGGCGCGAAGTTCGACGTGGTGTATATCGGGACGATCCTGCACCACGATTCGGTGCTGTCGCGAACCCTGGCCAACCCGATGTGGCGCAGCGCGCGCTTCAAGGCCCTGCTGAAGTGGCCCGACCGGATGGACCTGTGGGAGCGCTGGGAAGAAACCCTGCGCAACGACGGCGAGCCGTCGGCGGATCTGTTCTATGCGGCGCACCAGGTGGAGATGGAAGCCGGCAGCCTGTGCAGCTGGGCGGCGCGGCCGCTGCTCACGTTGATGAAGATCCGGGCGCGGGACGGCCACGACACGTTCGACTCGGAATACCAGAACGATCCTGTCGCCGGCGACAACGCGCCGTTTGCGAAGGTCATCACCTTCTGGGTGAATCGCCTGGCCGACTGGATCTTCTTTGGCGCGATTGACCCGTCGCTGGGCAAGGCCGGCGCCAGCCGCGACCCGTCGGCGCTGCTGGTGGGTGGGCTCAACCGGGCGACGATGATCCTGGATGTGGTGGAGGCTGGCATCAAGAAGCGCCTGCCGGATCGCATCATTGAAGACGCCATTGCCCTGCAGCGCGAATACCGCTGCTTGCTGTGGCTCGTCGAGACTGTGCAGTTTCAGGCCTTTCTCTACAGCGAGCTGCTGAAGCGGGCGGCGGCGGCCGGCATCACTTTCCCCGCCCGGGGTGTGCAGCCTATCGCCGACAAGCTGCTGCGCATTGAAAGCCTACAGCCGCACATGGCCAACGGCCTGATCCGGCTGCACCCGAGCCAGACCACGCTGATTGACCAGCTGCGCCACTTCCCCAAGGCCGACCACGACGACGGGCCGGACGCGCTCCACATGCTGTGGTGCGCGGCGACCAGCTTTGGCGCGCCAATGGAATTCACCGCAGCGCCTGACTCCAACCGCCGTTGGGACGGCGCCGGGCGTGTCAATGATGACGACGACGCCCGCGACTACGACACCGGAGCCTTTTGACCATGGCCATCCTCGACGCCAACGGAAAACCCTTTGAGCGCGCAGCGCTGGACGAGCCGCAGACTGCGCAGCTCGCGCACCTGCACCGCCTGTATGAGAACCACCCGTCCCGTGGGCTCACGCCCGCCAAGCTGGCGCGCATCCTGGAGGACGCGGAGCGCGGCGACATCGTGGCGCAGCACGAGCTCTTTCAGGACATGGAAGAGAAGGACGCGCACCTCTTTTCGGAGATGAGCAAGCGCAAGCGCGCCATCCTCACCCTGCCGTGGGATGTGGTGCCGCCGCGCAACGCGAGCAAGGCCGAAGAGGACGACGCGGCGTGGCTGCGCGAGGTGTTGCTGGACATGGCGGATCTGGACGATCTGTTCCTCAACGCCCTGGACGCCATCGGGCACGGTTTTGCCGCCATCGAGCTGGAGTGGGGGCAAGTCGGACGCGATCGGCTGATCGTGCAGGCGCACCACCGCCCGCAAAGCTGGTTCAAGCTGGCCGAGGGCGACCGCAACGCACTGCGCCTGCGCGACAACTCGGCCGATGGTGCCGAGCTGCGCGCGTTTGGCTGGCTGGTGCATCGGCACCAGGCCAAGTCGGGCTACCTGGCGCGCTCGGGGCTGCACCGGGTGCTGGCCTGGCCGTTCCTGTTCAAGAACTACAGCGTGCGGGACTTTGCCGAGTTCCTGGAGATCTTCGGCATCCCCCTGCGGCTGGGCAAATACCCAGCGGGCGCCCAGGCCGCCGAGAAGGCCACGCTGCTGCGGGCCGTGACGATGATCGGGCACAACGCGGCGGGCATCATGCCCGACGGCATGAGCATCGAGATCGAGGAGGCCGCCAAGGGCAGCAGCGATCCGTTCACGTCCATGGTCGACTGGGCCGAGCGCTCGGAGAGCAAGGCCATTGTGGGCCAGACCACCAGCAGCGAGGCCAAGAGCACCGGCCTGGGCAGCGGTGTGGCCAACCTGCACGGCGAGGTGCGGCACGACCTGACGGTGAGCGACGCCACCCAGCTCGGCGCCAGCCTCACGCGGCAGCTGCTCTATCCGCTGCTGGTGGTGAATCGGGGGCAGCGCGACCCGCGCCGGATGCCCCGCCTGCAGTTTGATACGGGCGAGGCCGAGGACATGAAGCTCTTCGCCGATGCGCTGCCGGCGCTGGTGGAGGTGGGCGTGCAGGTGCCGGCGAGCTGGGCGGCCGAGAAGCTGCGCATCCCCGCACCGCGTGACGGCGAGCCGGTGCTGGCGAAGGCGACCGCGCCTGCGGCTGGCGACGTGCCGCCGGCGGGCCTTGCCGGGCTGCTGGCCGCGGTGCTGCGCACCCAGGCGCCCGAGGACGAGCTGGACCGCCTGGCGCGAGAGATGGGCGGCGACTGGCAGCGCGTGACGGCGCCGCTCATCAACCCGCTGCAGCGCCTGGCCGAAGCGTGCCGCGACCTGGAGGAGTTCCGGCGCCGGCTGCCGGAGGCGGTGGCCCGCATGGATGCGGCCCAGCTCGTGCAGCTGGTGGAGCAAGGCGACCTGGCGGCGGCCATGTGGGGCCGCATCGGTGGCCAGGCCGGCGGCGCCTAAAGCATGCCGATCACCCTCAAGCCGCTGGTGCCGGAAGAGGCCGTTGGCTTCTTTCGCCAGAAGGGTTACGCCGTTACCTTCGACCACCGCGACATGGCGGCGGCGGAGCACCAGGCCGCCTTTACGGTGGCCAAGGCCATGCAGATGGATCTCCTCGAGGAGATCTGGACGCAGGTGGATGACGCGCTGGCCAACGGCGGCACGCTCGCCCAGTTCATCGACCAGCTGAAGCCCAACCTGGTCAAGCGCGGCTGGTGGGGCGTGCAGCAGATGACCGACCCGAAAACCGGCGAAGCCCGCGACGTGCAGCTGGGCAGCCCGCGCCGGCTCAAGACGATCCTCGACACCAACCTGCGCACGGCGCACGGTGAGGGGCAGTGGCAGCGGGTGCAGGAATCGAAGGACGCCCTGCCCTACGTGATGTACGACCACACCCCGTCGAAGTACGAGCGCAAGGAGCATGCGGCGTGGGATGGCCTGGTGCTGCCGGTGGATGATCCGTGGGTGGCGGCCCACTGGCCGATCAAGGCGTGGGGCTGCAAATGCCGGATGATCCCGGTAACGGCCCGGATGGCCGAGCGCCAGGGCAAGACGGTCGGGACCGCGCCGGCCGAGCAGACCTACACCTACACCAACAAGCGCACGGGCGAGACGATGGACGTGCCGGTGGGCGTTGATCCTGAGTTCAACTACCCGCCCGGCGGCCGGCGCCAGTCGCTCACCGACAACCTGGCCAGCCGCATCGAGCGCCTGCCGGCCGACCTGCGCCCGGCCGCGGTGCAGGCGGTGGGCCGTGAGGCTTTTGACGCCTGGGCCGCCAAGCCGGCCGGGGCGTGGCCGGTGGGTGTTGTGTCGGAGCAGCTGGCCAAGGCGCTGGGCGGCCGCTCCAACCTGGTGCGCCTGGCGCCGGCGGCCGAGGGCGAAGCGCCCCCGCTGGCGGCGGCCGACCTGGCGCCGCTTGCTCAGGCGCTGGAGCGTGCGTCCGTCGGCGCCGACGACCTGGTGCGCGTGGTGATCGAGCAGCATGGCCAGCCGGTAGAATTCGAGATCCCGAAGCCCGACGCCGGCGCGCCGCTGGTGCTTCGCCGGGCAGCAAAACCGGCAAAACGCTCCCGGCCCCGCTGAGCGTTTTTAGGGGCCTGGATGCCCGCATGTAGCGCCCCGCCCCTGAAAATGGAAATTAACGGGGTTGTAACGGGGTCGGCGGGCCTGCAGCCCGTCGCGCGACAGGTGCGTTTTTCGGGTTTCCCCCGCCCAAGGTTCTAACGCTCGTTAATTGGCCGCTCTGGCCCGGCCCCTCACGATGGGGCCATGTCTCGCAAAACCGCCCCCTCCGTTGCCGCGCTCACCTTCGAGATTGCACCGCTCGCCGATGGCGCGCAGCTGCTGATCCCCGATGGTGAGTTTCGCTCGTCCGATGGTTCTGGCCGCCCGCTGGAGGTCAAGGCTTGGCGCCTGACCGCTGCCCTGGCTGCTCGGATCATCGCCGCCCGCAAGGCGCGCGGCGTGGATCTGGTGATCGACTATGAGCACGGCACCGTGCTCAAGGCCAAGCAGGGCGACAAGGCCCCGGCCGCCGGCTGGGCGACCGCCGATTCCCTCGAATACCGGTCCGGCGTGGGCCTGGTGTCCACCGCGCCCCAATGGACCCCCGTCGCTCGCGCTCACCTGGATGCCCGCGAGTACCGCTACGGCTCGCCGGTGATCTTCTACGACCCGAAGACCGGCGATGTGACCGGGCTGCACAGTTTTGCCCTCACCAATGACCCGGGCTTGTCCGGCGTTCAGACCGCGCTCAGCGCATCCGACCTTTCCTCCCAGGAGAACCACGAAGTGAATCCGCTTCTCGCCGCACTCATTGCGTCGCTCGGGCTGCCCGCCGGCACCACCGACGATGTCGTTATCACTGCCGTTACCGCGCTCAAGGCCAAGGCCGACCAGGCTGACACCGAGATCGCCACCCTGCGCGCCGCGGCGCCGGACCCGGCCAAATACGTGCCGATGTCGCTCTACTCCGAGGCTCAGGCCAGCCTTGCCGCTGCCAACAAGAGCCTGGCCGAGCTGACCACCAAGGCCCGCGAGGCCGAGGTCGACGCCCTGATCGCCAGCGTGCCCGACAAGATCACCCCCGCCGGCGCTGCCCACTTCCGCACCGTGGGCCTGCAGAGCATCGAGACCCTGCGCGCGGTGATCGAAGCGCTGCCCAGCAACGCGGCGCTGGGCGGTGGCACCCAGACCAACGGCAAGGGGCCGGATGGCGGCGGCGCAGCCGCGGCGCTGTCCGCCGTGGATAAGGAGGTCTGCAAGGCCATGGGCATCTCGGAAGAGGCCTACCTGAAGACCAAGCAGAAGGAGGCCTAAGCCATGGCTGCACTCACCCAAGATCGCCAGACCCCGCGCCGCATCAGCGTGGATTTTGAGTTCCCCGTCGCCGCTGCAACCAAGATCTACGGCGGCTCCATCGTGTGCATCAACACGTCGGGCCTGGCCACCAAGGGCGCCACCTCCACCACCCTCAAGGCGGTGGGCGTTGCGGATGCCTCGGCCGACAACAGCGCCGGCGCCGCCAGCGCCATCCGCGTCAAGGTCCGCCGTGGCTGCTTCAAGCTGGCCAACTCGGGCAGCACCGACCAGATCACCCTCGCCGACATCGGCGCCGACGCCTACATCGTCGATGACCAGACCGTCGCGAAGACCAGCGGCAGCAGCACCCGCTCGGTGGCCGGCGTGATTCGCGATGTCGAATCCGACGGCGTGTGGATCGAGTTCAAGTAATCCAACCCAGGAGATACCTCACCATGCTTCTCAAGCCCTCCCGTTTTCAGGTGTTCGCCACCGTCGCCCTTACCCTGCTGGGTATTGGCCAGGCGATCGCCGGTGACCTGTTTTCGCCGGAAGTGCTCGGCGCGCTCATCATCAACCGCGACAACCTCGCGTCGGCCTTCCGGGGTTTCAAGACTTCGTATCAGGGTGCCTTTGATGCGGTAACGCCCATGTGGGACCGCGTGGCCACCCTCGTGCCCTCCACCTCGGCCGCCGAGGATTACGGGTGGCTGGGCGCACTCCCGCAGCTGCGCGAGTGGATCGGCGATCGCCATGTGAAGTCGCTGGAAGCCTTCGGCTACACCATCAAGAACAAGCCGTTCGAGGCGACCATCGGCATCTCGCGCAATGACTACGAAGACGACAAGTACGGCCTCTACGCGAACACGTTTGCCCAGATGGGGAACAACGCGGCGAGCCACCCGGACACGCTGGTCTTCCCGCTGCTTGCCGCCGGCAACACCAGCCTGTGCTACGACGGGCAGTACTTCTTCGACACGGACCACCCCGTCGGCTCCGGCACCGTCTCCAACTGGGGGGGCGGCAGTGGCTCGGGCTGGTATCTGCTCGACACCCGCAAGCCGATCAAGCCCCTGGTGTATCAGAAGCGCCGCCCGTACGACCTGGTGCAGATGACCGACACCACCGACGAAGCGGTGTTCATGCGCGGCGAGTTCCGCTACGGCGTGGATGGGCGCGGCAACGCCGGTTACGGCCTGTGGCAGCTCGCCTACGGCTCCAAGCAGACCCTCGACCAGACCAACCTGGACGCCGCCTTCGTGGCCATGGAGTCGTTCAAGGACTCCGAAGGGCGCCCGCTGCTCGTGTCGCCCAACCTGCTGGTGGTTGGCCCGACCAACCGGAGCGCTGCGACCAAGCTGATCGAGAGCCAGAAGCTCGCCGACAACAGCGCCAACCCGCTCTACAAGCGCGCCGAGATCCTCGTGGTGCCCTGGCTGTAATACCTGACCGAGCGGCAACGGCCGCAACTGACCCGGCCGGGGATGCCCGGCCGGGCTGAAGGAGAGATAGATGGCAAACAAAGGCAAGGCTGGCGTCGCCAGCAAGGATCAAGCAGGCGCCGCCGCCGAAACCGCGGCCGACGCCACCACCGAAACCGGCGTTACCGACCAGCCGAATGTGGCACAGAGCGGTGAGCAGGTAACGGGCAGCGCGCCCACCGACGAGGAGGCCGGCCGCACCACCGCGACCGACACTGCCGCCGAAGCCGGCGTTACCAGCCAGCCGGATGTGGCACAGAGCGCTGACCAGGTAACGGGCGACGCCGCCGGAGCCGGCCAGGCCGACTTCGACGCACTGGCCAACGCGGCCGAGGAGCTGGGCAAGTCGGCTGGGGGTGTGGTGGGCGATGTGCTGCGGTCGGTGATGTCCGAGCCCGTCGGTCCGGTGGGCTACATCGTTCGCTGCCACCGCGACCGCGGCATCTGGCGTGCCGGCCGCTTCTGGCCGCCGGAGAACGTGCCGGTGCCCGCCCATGAAATCACCGCCGAGCAGCTCGACGCCCTGCGCGCCGAGCCGCTGCTGTCCGTCGTTAAGTGAAGGAGTAACCGCCCATGCCCATGGATCAACTGCCCCCCAAGGTCCCGCCCACTGCTGCGTCTGCCGAGGATGTCCGCGAGGCGCTCGTGCCTGTGCAGATGCGTGTGCGCGGCGATCAGATCGTCGGGCTCGTTGATCACATGGGCAACGAGCTGGGCATGCCGCTCACTGTAATAAAGTCGGATGGGGGGGTTGGAAACATGAGCGCCGCCGGCGCCGTCATCCCCCTTGTTTCGAAAATGGAGAAATGGGGCTTCCTGGGCCACTCATTGACTGCGGGTGCGGTTTCCGCGCCTACCGCATCCGGCAACTGGTTGAACGACGGATGGCTTACCTTCTTCCGGCGAGCGATGTTTGGAAGAATCGCTTGTCAGAGCGAGAACGTCTTTGCTATCGCCGGGTCATCCGGCGTCAGTTTTAGAGACGTGCAAGTGCCTAAAGCAATTGCGGCCGGATGCACAAAGGTCACTTTGCTTACCGGAGGTAACAGCATTGACAGCGAAGGCCTTATCGGTCCTATCGGACAAGGTCTGGATGCACTCAAAGCTGCCGGGATTGTTGTCTTTGCATCCCCGGTCATCGTTCGCGGCGACCCATCGTCTTTTACCGCCGACCAGATCAAAAAAGTTGATGCGTATAACCGCTGGCTGGCACAACGTGCAAAAGACGACGCATCGATAGTCCTGGTGGACGGCAACCGCCACATTGCCGATCACACGACTGGGTTGCCGCTTGCAAATATGCTCCGCGACGGAATCCACCCTCAGCCGCAGGGCGCTTTTTTGCTCGCAAAGCCGTTTGTTGAGGCCGCCGACAAGTACGCCCCTCCGCGAAAAGGAGTGTGGGCTATCTACGGTGGTCAATACGACGCCACGCTAAACCCCTACGGAGACCTTGCACCGACAAATTTTGCCGGCACAGGTGGTATCAAAGGCGCAAATGTCGATGCAGCATCGGTCGTGCCGACGGGGTGGACCGCGACGCGGCACAGCGGGACGTCGAATATCGGGGCGCTCTGGACAAAGACCCTGATCGACAATCGGTATCAGGGCGTCAACGTCGCCCTATCGGGCACCGGTACCGGCTTTTACACGAGCATGACAGTAAGTTCGACGGCGGTGCCGTCCGGCGTCGTTGCCGGCGATCGCATCCGTCTGTCCGTCGGGTGTCGCATGTCGTCTGACTGCGCTGGGGTGCTAGGACCGTACATCATGCTCCAGTCAAACGGCGCACCAAACGTGTCGCGGTACGATGGTTTGCAGAACGACACGCGAAACGCGCTTGTCACGGACACGGACATGATCCTGAGCATCGACATCACAGTCCCGGACTCTCCGGAAACGCTGCAGCCGTGGCTCGGCGTGCAGACCAAAAACGGGCAGGCGCTGGGCGGCAATGTTAGATTTTGGATCATTGAGTGCCGCAAGCTTCTGCCCGGCGAAATCTAACCCCCGTTGCGCCCGGCCAACCAATTCCAACACATGGATCTGATCTCTCTCACTCTCGGACGCGTCATGCCCCGACACCGGACGCTCCGGGAGTGGGTGGAGATTTATCTGCCGCTTCTTGAGGCGCGACAGATCACGCCCAAGACGCTGGGCAACCGCCACGCCCACGTGCGGCGCATCCTCGCAGCGCTGGGAGACCGTCGAATCGGCACGATTCGGCCCCATGAGATCAACGCGCTGATCGTCCAGGTGGGCAAGGCTCATCCGGTGGCAGCGAAGCGGACGCTCATCGAGATCCGGGCGATGCTGGATGAGGCCGTGTCGAATGGCTGGATTCAGACCAACGCGGCAAAGGCCGTGCGCCTCCCTCGCGTTCCGGTTCAACGCCGCCGGCTCTCGCTGCAGGAATGGAAGGCGATCTACGAACACGCCAAGGCGCACCGCCCGCCGTGGGTGCACCGGCTGTTCGCGCTGGCGCTGGTGACCGGGCAGCGCCGCTCCGACCTGGTCAAGATGCGCTTTGAGGATGTCTGGGCGCATGGCGATGGCCGCGACTACCTCCACATCATCCAAGCAAAGACCGGGGCGCGCCTGGCGATTCCGATGGACCTGCGGATGGAGTCGGTGGGGCTGAGCGTGCAGGAGGTTGTAGAGGCGTGCCGAGGCTACGCAAAGTTGGGCGATGGCTATCTGCTGCGCAAGACGACCGGGAAACCGCCCTGCCCGGAATCCATGAGCTGGCGATTTGAGCAAAGCCGCGAGGAAGCCCTGGGTGTTGAGACTGGGGAGCATCGCCCGCCGTCGCTCCATGAGTGCCGATCGCTCGCGGCCCGGGAGTACCGCAAGCAGGGGATCAACACCCAGGATCTGCTGGGGCACAGCAAGCAGGCGATGACCGAGCTGTATCACGATGATCGCGGCCTGGATGCTCGCGAGGGAAAGTGGCGCGTGGTGGCGCTGCCCTCGCTGCCTTTGTAACGCCCGTTAATTCACCCTGCGTGGCACCCATCGCATGATGGTGCATGCCCTACGCCACCCCCTCCGATCTGCTGACCCGCTTCTCCGACGAGGAGATCGCCCAGCGCGCTGACCGCAAGATTCCGCGGTGCGTGGGTGGCGAGCTGCTCGTCGCCGCTGCGGCGGGTGCCGATCTCTCCAGCTACTCCCACGAAGAACAGGCCGCTGCTGCCGAGGCGCTGGCGGTGATCGGTCGCGCCCTGGCGGATGCCGATGCGACGATCGACGGCTACCTGGTGGCCCGCTACCCCGTGCCGTTTGCAGCGGCGCCGGCGGTGGTGACGCGCCTGGCGTGCGACATGGCGCGCTATTACCTCTACGACGACCAGGCCACCGAGACGGTGCAGAAGCGTTACGACGCGGCGCTGGCGTACTTCCGGGACGTGGCCGCCGGCAAGGTGAGCCTGGGGCCGGAAGCGGCTGCTGCGTCGGCGCCTGGCGCCGGTGGTGTGGAGATGAACAGCGACGCCACGGTGTGGAGCCGCAGTGCTTCGCAGGGCTTCATCTGATGGATGCCTGGGTCAAGGTCGACGATGCCGACATCCGCGGTGCGTTGCTGCGCCTGCAGGCCTTTGGTGCGGATACCACGCCGGCGATGCGTGACATCGCGGCGATCGGCGAGGCGACTACCCGGATGCGCTTTCGCACCGGCATCGACCCGGACGGGCGGCCCTGGAAGGTTTCTAACCGTGTGGCGGAATCGGGTGGCCGGACGCTGACGCTCGATGGCCACCTGGGTGATTCGGTCTCCAGCCGTTACGGCCGGCGCAATGCCGAGTGGGGCGTGAATCGCGTCTATGCGGCCATGATGCAGTTTGGTGGCGTTGTGGTGCCTCGCAAGAGCCGTTACCTCTCGGTGCCCCTCACGACCAAGGCACGCGTGGCCGGCAGCCCCCGCCACTACGAAGGCAAGCTGGTCTTTATCGAGACCGAGCACGGCAAGTTTCTGTACGACCCCGACAGCGAGACCGCGCAGTACGTGCTGCTGCGCAAGGTGACGATTCCGGCGCGGCCGTTCCTGGGGCTTTCGCGGGATGACCGCGAGGACATTCTGGATGCGCTGCAGAGCCGGATCGAGGGGGCTGCCCGTGCTCACTGACGCCGAAGCCGGCCTGGTGGCGGCACTCAAGGCGTCGCCGCTTGCGGTCTGCCTGCGCCTGGTGGGCACGCTGCCCGACGATACCGGCCCGACCCTCGTGCAGCGCTTTGCAGTGGATGCGCCAGCGGCCTACGTGACGCTGGCGAATTTCCCCGTCGGCGATACCGGCGCCACGCTCCGCGCCGCCGTGGTGTGCGTGGCCCGCAATGCGGCCGGCCCGCAGGCGGCACGTCAGGGCGACGGCAAGGTGATCGGGCTCTTTCAGATCATGGATGCGGTGATGGCGGCGCTGCACCAGGCATCGGCCGGCGGTGCGGTGTGGGCGGTGGTGGGCGGCGAGTTCATGGAGAACAAGGCCGTCTATGACTCGGGCCTGCAGGTGGGGTCGATCAAGCTGGAAACCCTGGGGCCGGTGACGGTGCCCCTTGGGGTCGATGCTGCGCCGCTCGCCGACTTTGAAACCTTCCACGCAGATTACGACATCGACCCGCTGGCCGATCCGGCCGATCGGGCCGGATGGGTGGCCGAGCCGCCCGACCATTCCGGCGCCGTGCCGGCGCTGACCGACGAACTTCAACTGCAATAGGAGCCGCAATGGCAAGCGTAACCGTAACCCCTTCCCCTGGCCTGGTTGTCCGCAAGGAATCCGGCGAGGTGCTGAAAGCCGAGGGCGAGACCCTGCCGCTCTCCCCGTGGTGGCTTCGCCGCCGCGCGGATGACGATGTGACCCTCACCGACCCCGAGCCCCAGGCCGAGCCCAAGGCCAAGAAGTAAGGAGCCCCCGTAATGCCCGACAACATCACTTTCATGTCCATCCCGCTCAACTGGCGTGTGCCCGGCGCCTTCGTCGAGGTGGATCACACCAAGGCCGTGCGCGGCCTGCCGTCGATGCCCCATCGCATCCTGCTGCTGGGCCAGCGCCTGGCAACTGGCAGCGTGGCAGCCGGCGTGCCGACGCGGGTTACCCGCGCCGCCGACGGCGTGGATTACTTCGGCCGCGGTTCGCAGCTGGCCCAGATGGTGGCCGCCGCGCTCAAGGTGAACAGCAGCACCGAGCTCTGGGCGCTGGCGCTGGATGATCTGCCCGCAGGCGTGAAGGCCACCGGCACGCTGGCCGTGACTGGCACGGCCACCGAGGCGGCGACGCTGTACGCCTACGTGGGCGGCGGTCGCGTGGCGGTCAATGTTGCCGTTGGCGACACGGCGGCTGTGGTGGCCACGGCGCTGGCGGCGGCGATCAACGCCAATGCGGATCTGCCGGCGACCGCGACGGCCGCCGCCGGCACGGTGACCGTTACCGCCCGCCACAAGGGCCTGACGGGTAACGACATCGACCTGCGGGTGGGCTACTACCAGGGCGAGAAGAGCACCGCGGCCGGGCTGACCATCGCGATTACCGCCATGGCCAGCGGCG
Source organism: Zoogloea sp. 1C4 (assembly GCF_009469605.1). GTDB lineage: Bacteria > Pseudomonadota > Gammaproteobacteria > Burkholderiales > Rhodocyclaceae > Zoogloea > Zoogloea oryzae. The sequence goes on from NZ_SSXU01000001.1 coordinate 324,001, forward strand.
CCGGCAACCCGGATGTGACGGCGGCGATTGCCGCCATGAGCACCGGCAGTTTCTACACCATCGCCATGGCCTGGACGGACGCCACCAACATGGCGGCGATGGAGACCGAGCTTGCCGGGCGCTGGGGTGGCATGGACATGCGCGCGGGCCACGTGATCGGCTGCCTGTCGGGCACCTTCTCGGGGCTCACGACCATCGGCAGCGCCCGCAACAGCCCGCACAGCACGCTGTTTGGCCTGAAGAAGTGCCCGACGGTGCCGTGGGTGACGGCCGCCCAGGTTGCCGCGGCGGTGGAGTTTTCGGGGGCGAATGACCCGGCGATTCCGTTCCGCGGGCTGCGCCTGCCGGACGTGATGGCGCCGGCCGAGGCGGACCGCTTTACCAACACCGAGCGCAACCTGCTGATGTTCGACGGCATCAGCACGATCATCTTCGATGTGGATGGCAGCGCGATGGTGGAACAGGTGCTGACCACCTACCAGACCAACACCTTCGGCCTGGACGACACCAGCCTGCTCAAGCTGAACAGCAAGTGGACCTCGGACTACATGCGCTACGTGTTCCGCCAGGCGGTGGTGCGCGATTACCCGGCCCACAAGCTGGCCGACGACAACGTGCTGGGCCAGATCTCGCCGGGACAGAAGATCGCCACGCCGCGGCTCATCAAGAACACGCTGATCGGCGCCGCCAGCCAGCTTGCCGCGGTGGGCCTGCTGGAAGACCTGGAGCAGTTCAAGCGCGAGCTCGTGGTTGTGCGCTCGGCGAGCGACCCGAACCGCGTCAATGCGATCCTGCCGGCCAACATCGTCAATCAGTTCGACGTGTTTGCCGCGGCCGTTCAATTCATTCTGTAAGGACCGATCATGCAACTGACTGGACGTGCCTATATCACCGTGCGGGGGCAGCGCCTGCGCACCGAGCCCGGCGCCACCCTCAAGACGGGCGGCCTCTCGCGGGAGGGCGTGGTGGCCGATACCGGCGTGGCCGGCTACACCGAATCGACCTCCATCCCCGAGGTGACCTGCTCGGTGCTGCACGGCGCCGACATCAAGCTCGGCGACTTCAACGCGATGACCAGCGAGACGGTGAGCTTTGACACCGACACCGGCAAGAGCTTCGTGCTGTCGGAGGCCTGGTGCAAGGGGGCGCTGGAGCTGTCGGCCGGCAAGGTGCAGCTGGTGTTCCAGGGCATGCGCTGCGAGGAGGTGGCGTGATGGCCAAGGGCAAGCAATTCGAGATCGTCAATGGCAAGGCCGTTGGCAGGCTGACCTTTGGCATTCCGGTGCCCGGCGGCCCGGCGCTGGACTTTGTGCTGCGCGAGTACACGGTGGCCGACCTGATCGACGCCGAGCAGGAGGCCAGCGCGATGACGCCCATTGGCTTCAATGCGCAGCTGCTGTGCCTGCAGTTGGAGCGGGCGGGCGAGTTTGCCGGCCCCTTCACCATCAACATGATCCGCGGGCTCAAGGCCGCCGATTGGCAGGTGCTGCGTGGTGCCCAGCAGGCCCTTGAAGCCGTGGGGGAAGCCGAACCGCCCAGCGCCGGGCAAAGCTGAGCGCGGTTCTGCTGCTTGCCATGAAAACCGGGTGGAGCCGCGCCGAGATTCTGGCGCTCCACCCGGCTGAGTTCTTCCACTATCTGGACATCCTGACCGCGCCGCCTTCCGACCATGGCCGACCGTAACCTCTCCCTCGCGCTGCGCCTGTTTGCCGACTCCGCGAACTTCGTGCGCGGGCTCAACCAGGGCGGCGCCGGCGTCAAGCGCTTCACCGACACCGCCAAGCGCGAATTCGAGGCGCTGCGCGGCACCATGCGCAGCGTGCAGGGGCAGATTGCCGGTGTGGTGGGCGGGGTAACCGCCGTAGGGCTGGCCGTGCAGTCGGCCAAGATGGACAAGAGCCTTGGCCAGGTTGGCCAGAACGCCAGCCTCACCGCCGGCGAGGTGCGCAACCTGCGGGCCGAGTTCTTCGACATGGCCAGGAAGACGGGCCAGGACGTGGATCAGCTGCAGGTGAGCTTTGCCAACGCGGTGGCTTCGGGCCTGGCGCTGCGCGAGGCGGTGCCGGTGGTGGGTGCGGTGAATACCGCCATGGCGGTGACGGGGGCCTCGGCCGACAAGCTCACCAGCTCGCTGACCGTGGCGGCCACGGCGTTTGATTTTGACCTGGCCAAGCCCGGCCAGGCCGTTACCCTGCTCGACAAGATGACCACGGCGGGCCGCAAGGGTAACGCCGAGCTGGAGAACCTGGCGGACATCTTTGCGCGGGTGGGCGTGAATGCCGCATCGGGGGGCATGGGCTTCGAGCAGACGCTGGCCTTCATTGAAGGGTTGTCGCTGATTGAGCGCCAGCCTGAGCGGCTGGCCACGCTGGCCGATAGCACGCTGCGCCTCTTCACCAACCTGAACTACGCCAAGGAAGCCGCCAAGGCCACGGGCGTGCGCTTCTTTGACCAGAAGACCGGCGAGCGGCGCAACCCGCTGCAGGTGCTGGCCGACCTGAAGAAGGAATTCGACAAGCAAGGCACCGACAAGGACCGGGCGCTGTGGATGCAGAAGGCCTTCGGCAAGGCCGACCTGGAAACCATCAAGGGCCTGCGCACGCTCTTCCAGGGCGACATGCTGACGAAGGTGAGCGGCTTTACCGACGACATCAAGACGGCCGGCGGCACTCTGGAGCGGGATCTGCCCCAGGCGATCAGCAACGCGGTGGACCAGACCGGCCGCCTGCGCGCCGAGCTGCGCCGGGCTGCCGACGACTTTGCGCGCCCGATCAACGACACCCTGCAGAACGTGATCAAGTGGGGCCTGGCGGGCAAGGCCGATGGCGGCCTGGCATTGAGTGGTGAAGAGATGGTGCTGGGTGGCGCCGGCCTCGTGGCGGGCACGGCGCTGGCGGCCCGTTACGGCGGCAAGGGGATTAGCGCGCTCGCTGGCCGCTTTGGGGGTACGGCCGCGGGGCTGGCCACGGGCAAGGCCCTGGAAGCTGCCGCGGGGGTGACCCCGGTGTTTGTGGTGAACATGCCAGGCGGCGGCATGGGGGATGCTGTCGGTGGTATGGGCGCGGGTGGCCCGGCTGCCGGCGGCGCTGCGGCCGCATCCCGCTTTGGCTGGCGCGCCGTTGCCGGGTCGGCCGCGGCTGCTGCTGCGCCGCTGGCGGTGATGTACGGGGCCACCAAGTGGGCGGGCAACACCGAGGCCGACCAGGCGCGCATTGACGCACTTCGCGGCGGTGCAGAAGGCCCGCTCAACAAGCTGCTGGGCTTCATCGGGCTGAACTTCGGCGACCGCTTTGCGGCGCGCCAGGCGGCCAATCGTGCGGGCCTGACCGAAGAGCCGGTGCCGATCAAGGGTGAGGTGCGCATCAAGGTGGATCAGACGGGCACGGTGACCTCGGTGCGTGCGACCAGTGGCACGAAGGGTGTCACGCTGCCGGTGGACGCCGGCGCAACGATGATGGGGCCGTAATGACCTGGCGTGAGCGTTACCAGCGGGCGAGCTTCCGGGGTGTGGAGTTTGCCGTTCGCCGTTCGGATGCCCAGGTGGGGCGCCGCACGGCCTTGCACGAATACCCGCAGCGCGATGATCCGTGGCCCGAAGACATGGGGCGCGCGGCGCGCCGCTTTACCGTGGATGGCGTGCTGGTTGGGGTGGATTACGACCAGGTGCGCGATCGCCTGATCGCCGCGCTGGAGGCCAAGGGGCCGGGGCTGCTGGTGCATCCGTTCTTCGGGCGGCGCACGGTGAGTCTGGTCGGGCCGGTGCGGATCTCGGAGTCGCCATCCGACCAAGGCGGCATGGCGAGCTTCAGCCTGGATTTTGTGGAGGCTGTCGGTAACGCCCAGCCCCAGGCCCGGGCCGACACGGCGGGTGCCTTGAGTGAGGCGGCCACGGCGGTGAAGTCCCAGGCCCGGGCGGATTTCGCCAAGCGCTTTGCGGCGGCGGGTAAGCCCGATTTCGTGCGGGTGAGCGCGGCGCAGGGCATCCGCGATGCGATGACGGCGGTGCAGAACGCGCGGCGCGGCCTGCTGGCCGATGCGTCGATCCTGAGTGAGTTCAACGCCGAGCTGCGCAACGTGACGGGCCAGGCCGGGGCGTTGATGAACACGCCGGCAGATCTGGCGGCGCGGATTCAGGATGCCGTGGGCGGGGTGCGGGGCGTGGCTGCGGTGCCGTCCGGGGCGCTGGCGTCGCTGCGCCAGTTGTTCGGCTTTCGGTTGTCGGGCGGATCTGGCGGCGCTGGCGCCACGCCGTCGCGCCTGCAGGATTCGACAAACCGGGCGGCGATCTCGTCTCTCGTGGTGGCGTCTGCCATGTCCGAGGCGGTGGAGGTGGTGGCCGGCCTGGAGTTCGAGAGCTACGACCAGGCGGTGAGCCTGCGCGACGATCTGGGCGACAACCTGGATGCGCTGGCGATGGAGGCCGACGAATCGGCCTACCTGCCGATCGTTGCCCTGCGCGCCGCGTTGGTGCGCGACATCTCGGCCCGTGGCGCCGACCTGGCGCGCGTGGCCCGCTACACGCCGGGTGCAACGCTGCCGGCGCTGGTGCTGGCGCACCGGCTCTATGGTGATGCGTCTCGCGATGAGGCGCTGATTGCGCGCAATCCCCTGGCGGTTCGCCACCCGGGCTTCGTGCCGGGCGGGGTGTCCATCGAATACCTGCGCGACGCGCAGTAACGGCTGTTACTCGGCCCGGGCCAAGCGCCCGCGTAGCCTGTCCGCATGGCTACGCAATCCGATTCTGCCGAGCTGCTTGTGGGTGGCGCCTACTACGGGGGCTGGAAACGCCTTTCCGTGTCGCGCTCCATCGAGCAGGTTGCCGGCACCTTTACCCTTGAAGTGACTGACCGCTGGGCGGGCCAGCAGGCCGCCTGGCCTGTTCGGCCTGGCGCGCGCTGCGAGCTGCGCCTGGCTGGTGAGCGGGTGATGTCCGGCTACGTCGATGTGGCTGAACCCTCGTTTGAGGATCAGGGGTCGCAGCTGCGCGTGGAGGGCCGGGATTCAACCGGCGACCTGGTGGATTGCAGCGCGATCTACAAGTCTGGCCAGTGGCGCGGGGTGACCCTCGATAGCATCGCCCGCGACCTGCTCAAGCCCTTTGGCGTGGGCGTGGTGGTGCAGGCGGATGTGGGCGAGCGCTTCGCCAGCTTCAGCATTCAGCAGGGTGAGACAGTGTTCGAGTGCCTGGAGCGTGCAGCGCGGCTTCGCGCAGTGCTGCTGGTGTCGGACGGCGCGGGAAACCTGGTGATCACTCGCGCGGGCAACACGCTGGCGCCGGTGACCCTTGAGGAAGGGGTGAACATCCTTGCCGGCCGGGCGTCCTTTAGCTGGAAGGACCGTTACAGCCGGATCGTGGTCAAGGGGCAGGCACGGGCCACGGACGATTTCTTCGGGGAGCAGGCGGCTGGCCCCAGCGCCGCCGGCGCGGATGACGTGATCGACCGTTACCGCCCCTTGATCGTGCTGGCCGAGGACCACGGCACGGCGGCCACCCTGGCCGATCGTGCCCGCTGGGAGGCCAGCGTGCGGGCGGGCCGGGGCAATCGCGGCATTGTCACGGTGCAAGGCTGGCGCCGGTCGGACGGCGCCCTGTGGGCACCCAACGTGCTGGTGACGGTGCGCTCGCCCACGCTGTACCTGGATGCGCCGATGTTGATCGTGGGCTGTAACTATCGACTCGACGAGGAAGGCACCTTTACGGATCTGACCATCTGCCGCCGCGAGGCTTTCGAGCTGCTGGACGGCATCGGCGTGTCGCGCCTCAAGGCGAAGCTGAACCACAAGACCCAGCGCGAGAAACGCAAAAAGGGCGACGACTGGAGCGCGCTATGAGCCGGGAGCTGATGAAGGCGCTGGCGCCACTGGCGCGCCGCATCCGCCTGGCCGCCGCCCGCGCCGTGCTGAAGGGCATTGCGGACGGCGGCAAGCTGCAGACGGCCCAGGTGGCGCTGCTGGAGGGCGAGGCGCGGGACGACGTGGAGCGCTTCCAGAACTTCGGCTTTACCAGCGTGCCGCGGGCCGGCGCCGAGGGGGTGTTCATCAGCCTGAACGGCTCGCGCGACCAAGGGGTGCTGGTGGCCGTTGATGATCGTCGCTCGCGCCTGGCTGGCCTGCAGCCCGGCGAGGCCGCGATGCACAACGCGGATCGCACGGCAGTGGTGCTGGTGAAGGCGGACGGCTCCATCGAGGTGACCGCGGCCGTCGCTGTGACCGTGACGGCGCCTGTAGTGCGGGTGATCGGAAACCTGGAGGTGACCGGCAACATTGTGGCGTCCGGGAGCGTGTCGGACGGTGTGGGCTCGGTGCAGTCCATGCGCGATGCCTACAACAATCACGGCGGGCACCATCTGCCCGGCGATAACCCCGATACGGTGATGTGATGGCGTACATCGACCTGACTGGACGGCATGCGGTCTCTGCGCTCGGCGCCATGCCGGCGACGGTGGATTCCCCCGGCGTTGAGGGTGGCAAGTACCTGGATTTTGTGGGGACTGGGTGCCTTGAGGTGACCGGCAACCCGGATGACTTCAAGTGGGGGACCGGGCCGGCCTGTATCGAGCTGATCGTGTGGCAGACGGCCACGCTCGGGATCTACACGCCGGGCGTGTATCCCTACGGAAACACAATCTTCGACGGCGGCCGGCTGTTCGATGGGGTTTCCAGCACGCAGGTGCCCGCGCTGTCTGGCTCCAACGCCTATGACCCGTCGATCTGCCCCGGGCCGCCGTCGTATGCCCGCTTCCCGCTTCCATCGCCCATCCCCGGGTGGCGCAAGCTGCGCTATGACATCGACTCGGCAGGGCTGTGCACTTTGTCGGTGGATGGGGCGGTGGTGGGCACGGAAACCGCGTTCAACGTCAATTCGGTGCCGGCGGGCAAGCTCCTCGTCGGCGGGTCGGTTTATGCCGCCGATGACTGGGCTTACACCACCTGCCGGCTGGCCGGCCTGCGCATCACGCGAGCAAGCCGCGCGGGCTTGCCGTTCGATCTTTCTGCCACGGGCGCGGCAGATCCATTGTGGTCACAGACGGTGTTGCTGCTTGCCGACGGGGTTGCAGTGCCCGGCCCTGGCGACGACGAAGCACAGGGCCTCGCCCCTGCGCCCTTGCTGCCCCGGGGCGACGTACGGACGGTGTTTCAGGGTGGCGAGGCGGCGGATTACGCCATCGAGAGCATGCTGCTGGCCACCGACGAGGGCCTCACCACGGCCGTGATCCTGTCGCTGTTCACCGACGCGCGCGCTCGCATGGATGACCCGCTGCCCCACGGCGACACCGACCGCCGCGGCTACTGGGGCGATGCATGGCCCGCCTACCCCGGGGAGTCGATGGGCTCTCGGCTGTGGCTGGTGTGGCCCGCCAAGCAGACCCGGGAGAACCTGGTGCGCGCCCGGGAGTATGCCCAGGAGGCGCTGCAATGGTTGGTCACGGACGGTATTGCCTCCACCGTCGATGTGCAGGCCACCAATCCGCGCGATGGCGTGCTGGCGCTGTCCGTGCGCGTGCTGAAGCCCGCCGGAAACGCCCTGGCGCTGCGCTTTGAATCCCTCTGGAGTGATGCAACATGAGCTACACGAGACCGGCCCTCGCCGATTTGATCGCACAGGCCGAGGGCGACATCGAAAGCCGCCTGCCTGGCGCCGACGCAAAGGTGCGGCGGACCAATCTCAACGTGCTGGCGCGCGTGCTGGCCGGTGCGGTGCATGGTGTCTATGGCTTCGTGGCCTGGCTGGCGCGCCAGGTGATGCCGGATACCGCAGATGCGGAGTATCTGGACCGCTGGGCGTCCATCTGGCTGACGGTGCCCCGCGTGGCCGCCGAGTTCGCCGCTGGCCAGGTGCTGATGACGGGCACAAATGGCACGGTGGTGCCGGCGGGCACAGTGCTGCAACGCTCGGACGGCGTGCGCTTCGAGACGGCCTTGCCGGGCACGGTGGCCGGCGGCGCGGTAACGCTGTCGGTCGAGGCCCAGGAGGCCGGCCAAGGCGGCAACACGGTGGCTGGCGTGGCGGTGTCGCTGGTGTCTCCGGTTTCGGGCCTGGGCGCCTCTGGCGTCGTCGCCACCGGCGCGATCACCGGCGGCGCGGATGCGGAGTCGGACGAGGCGCTGCGCGCCCGGCTGCTGGCCCGCATCCGCAATCCGCCGATGGGGGGCTCCGAGGCCGACTACATTGCCTGGGCGCTCGAGGTGCCGGGCGTGACCCGCGCTTGGGTGTATGCCGGCCAGGCGGGTGAGGTGTGGGTGGTCTTCGTGCGTGACAGCGACCTGAGCATCATTCCGGACGCCGCCGAGGTGTTGGCCGTGCAGACCTACATCGACGCCCGGCGGCCGGTGACGGCCTCGTTCGAGGCTCGCGCGCCGATACCCCAGCCGGTGAACATCACCCTGCACGTCGTGCCCGATACACCGACCGTCCGCGCCAATGTTCAGGCTGAGCTGGCCGATCTGTTTCTGCGCGATGCGGTGCCGGGTGGCGTGCTGCCGATCTCCCGCATCCGTGAGGCCGTCTCGCTGGCTGATGGCGAGCAGGACAGCACGATCACCCTGCCCGCGGCCGACGTGGTGACGGCGCCAGGCTACATGCCAACGCTGGGAGCGATCACGTGGGTATGAACGCCGACGACTACCGCCAGCAGCTCGCGGCGCTGCTGCCCCGTGGGCTTGCGTGGCGGCCTGCGCCCGGCGGGGTGTTCCATCGCCTGCTGCAGGCCTTCGGCGACACCCTGGCGCGCCTCCACACCTACGCCGCCGGCCTCATCGACGAGGCCGACCCGCGCACCACGAGCGCCCTGCTCGCAGACTGGGAGCGCGTAGCCGGGCTGGATGCCGGCATGCTCTCGACCGCCCAGCGGAGGGCCGCGGTGGTCGCTCAACTCACTGCGGTAGGTGGGCAGTCGGCCGCCTACTACGTCACCTTGGCCGCGGCAATGGGCTACACGGCCTCCGTCACCGAATACCGGCCGCACACCGTCGAGAGCGACGTGGACTATCCGCTTTACACCGGCGACTGGGCGTTTGCGTGGCGTGTGCGCGCAACGGCAAACTCAGGCGCACTACCTCAGTCGGCGCTTGAGGCCTTGATCGGCCGCATCAAGCCGGCGCACACCGTTGTTCACTTCGAGTACTACTGACATGGATCGTCTCTACGCCAGCCACACCAGCGCCACGCCGCCTGCCCTCCCCGCCGGCGCCGAGTCAGGCTATCCCCGGGGCGGCGCTGTTGGGCAGTCGCCCACACAGGCTGGGCCGTACTGGTTTCACATGATCACCGAGAGCCTGCGCAACGTCATCGTAGGCGCAGGCTTGACGCCTGACGCAAGCGATCTGACCTTGCTCGCTCAGGCGATCGCCGCCATGGTGGACGTCGCTTCCTCTGGCGTCCCAACAGGCGCCATCATGCACCATCGGCGCTCGACGGCTCCTGCAGGATGGGTCGAGCTGCGAAGCGGCACGATTGGCAGTTCCGGATCAGGGGCGACCGTTAGGGCGAACGCTGACACCGCAAGCCTTTTTGAGCTCATCTGGACGGAATCGGATAACACCGCGGCGCCTATTCAGGACAGCAGCGGCTTGCCGACCACCCGCGGTGCATCGGCAGCGGCTGATTTTGCGGCAGGAAAGCGACTCCCGCTGGATGACATGCGGGCCGCTTTCCTGCGCTCTCTGGACAACGGCCGCGGGGTTGATGGGGGGCGTGTGCTTGGCTCTCACCAGGACTCGGAGAACAAGTCGCATACCCACTCTGGCACGACTTCGGATGTCTCGCTGAACGTCGCGACGGGCACGATAAGGGTCAGCCCATCTTCAGAGGGGGGCGATCCGGCGCTGACAGGGTCTTCCGGAACGGTGCATCACCACACCTTCAATACGGACGCCTCCGGTGGGGCAGAATCCCGCCCTCTGAACCGCGCTTACTTGTGCTGCATCAAGTTGTGAGACGGTCGTTACCTGCGGCCGTTTTGTAACGATTTTGCGGTGCCAAATGTCCCGCAAATCTGCGCCAAATGTCCCGCGCGCTTACATGACCGTTCGGATTTGGCTACACAGTGGCTACACAACCCCAAAAAGCAAAAAGGCCAACCCCGGAGGATTGGCCTAAGCGCTTGTTTCTATTGGTGCTGCTGACCGGAATCGAACTGGTGACCTACTGATTACGAATCGGCACGCGCACAGTATGCCATGATTTGAAATCAGATGGTTCAGGGGCGCTTACAACGAAGGAAATACACGACTTAATGGCTCTACAGGGGCAGAAACGACGTGACTGAACACAGCACGTTGTGGCGCAAAACCGTGTTCGCGCCGTGGCCCCGTCACCTGGAGCCAACACATGAAGTCGAAAATCACCCAGGCGCTCGTCGAGCGCGGCCCTACACCTGAGCGCGGCAAGTCGGTACTTCACGCCGACACCGAGATGCGCGGGTTCTACCTGATCGTCACCCCCACGAAGCGCAGCTTCTACGTTCAGTCCCTCGTCAACGGCAAGCAGGTCCGCACGAAGCTGGGCGACCACCCATCGATGGACGCCAAACAGGCGCGCGACCTCGCCCGCAAGACGCTGGTCGAGATGCGCGGCGGCGCGAACCCGAATGAGGAGCGGCGCAAGGCCAAGGCGCGCGGCATCACCCTGCGCGACGCGCTCGACCTCCACCTAGCCGCCAAGCCGCTGTCCCCGCGGACCAAGGATGACTACCGCTACTGCTGCGATCAGTACCTGCCCGATTGGCTCGACAAGGCGCTGGCCGAGATCGGCACGGATCGCGCGGGCGTGCGTGAGCGCCACCGCAGGATCACCGAGAAGCACGGAGCTTCGACCGCAGACACCGTCTTCCGCATCTTCCGCGCCGTCTATAACCGTGGTCTGCGGGAGCATCCCGAACTGCCCGCGAACCCGACCGCTAACGTTGATTACCACGGCCTGCGTCGGCGCAAGGTGGATTCCAACGCCGACAAGCTGAGGGCATGGGGCAAGGCGGTGCTCGCCCTGCATCCCGTGCGGCGCGACCTACACCTGTTCATGATCCTGACGGGCATGCGGCGCACGTCGGCCTGCGAGGCGCGCATCGACGACCTCGACCTCGGCACGAAGCGCCTGCACGTCCCGAAGCCCAAGGGGGGCGCCCAGCGCGCTTTCGACCTCCCGCTGTCGGGACCTCTCGCCGACCTGCTCGGCCAGCGGCAGAGCGAGTCGCCCCGCCTGCACCGCAAGAGCCCTTGGCTGTTCCCCGCCGACTCGAAGTCGGGCCACGTCGCCGAGGTCGCGCAATGGGAACTCGACGGACTGACGGGCCACGCCCTGCGGCACACCTACGCCACCCTCGCCTTGCAGGCGGGCGTACCCATCGCAGAGCTGAAGTTCCTGCTGAACCACGCGGCGGGCAACGTGACGATGGGCTACCTGAACCCGAGCCTCGACCACTTGCGCGGCTACCAAGAGAAGGCGAGCGCCTACGTGCTCGACGCGCTGGGCCTGCAATGGACCGAGGGTGAGTGGCCCCCGCGCCTCAAACAGGATGAGCCGGCCGATACCAGCGCCGAGGAGGCGCCGTCAATCAACGAATTGGCCTTGGCGTAGCGCGCACGCGCCGATGCAAACGTTGGTGGACGCGCACTTGATCGGCGCATGAAACTTCTCTCCAGCGCGCTACTTGAACGAGGTGCTCCCCGAGGTAGGCCACTTCGGACGGGCGTCTCACCAACCTACTTTTTGGAGATTACGAGCATGAACACCATCAAAACTATCGAAGCCATCCGTGAGCATCTGGTCCTGCTGGGTAAGGAGCTTGAGTTCGCGTCTGGCATCCGCGCCTTGGCGGCAGAGAAGATCATGAGCGAGCAGGGCATCACCGATCCCGACGATCTTTTTCAGGCGTGCGAGGAGCTGGTCGGCTCTCCTGCCGTATTCGAGTCCTACGACGACCCGCTCAGCACCAAGCCCAGCGATTTGGTGCTCGGCCAGGGTTGCCCCTTCCCGTCTCTTGAGGCTTACGTCGCGCTGCGGGCCCATTACGGGAACGATTGGCTCCTGCACGCTTTGACCGACTACGCAGGCGGTTTCGGCAGCGTGGCTCTTCGCAGCGACCCCGCACAGCAGGCCGAGGACTTGATCGGACACGCACGGGAAAATCTGCACGACGCCCTGCTGTTCAAGCTCGGTCAGGACTTCGGAAAGTCCATCGAGCACCTGTCCAGCCGCTTCCAATCTGCCTTGTCGCTTTTCAAGCGGGCGAGCGCTGCCTGATCCTCTATCGGGGCGCTATCGCGCCCAAGGCGATGAAACGAAAGGGCCATCGTTGAGGTGGCCTTTTTCCATGCACGACGGGAGCACGCGGTCAAACGGGATCGCTCTCGGCCACCCGCTGACGCTCGGGCACCGCAGCACCCTTCTTGCGCATGTCGTGGGCGTACCACCTGACCGACTTGGCGGACGCCTGCGCGCCCTCGATCTGCGCGTTGACCATCTCGGCGATGACGCCGTGCGGGTAGCCTGCGGGGTCCATCAGCAGCTCGCGGGCGAGTCGGCCGATACCCTTGCCGACGGGCTTCTTCTCGGTCTCTGTCGGCGCGTCTGCGGTCTCGACAGCATCGGCCTGCGGCTGTGCGCGCGGCTCGGTCACCTCGGCAGCCTTGGGCTGCCCGAACGACGCGAGGTCGATGCTCTTGGCCTCGATGATCGAACCGATGCGTTCGAGCAGCTTGCCTCGGGTCGCGAAGGTCTTGGGACCGGCCGGCTTGTCCGCTATCTCGTTGTGCAGGGCCAGCAGGTCCTTGATGCTCATCTCTTGCAGGTTCATCTCACGCTCCGGTGGTTGGGTGTGAGGTCATTAGGTCGTGTTCGTGGGGATTCGGGAGCCCTTCCTCTTGAAAAAACATTTCTAGCCATCATCTAAAGAAGCCGTCTGCGGTCGTGGGCGGGTTTATCAACTTCTCATTTGGAGATACCCATGAGCACCTTTACCCGCATCGCAAAAGACCCCGTTGGCATGGCACGTTTGGTGACGAACTATGCTCGCGTGAAAGAGCTCCAGCAAAAAATGTCTCTTACCGAGATTGCCGAAATTTTCGATGAAGACCCCAAGGGACTGAGTACCTTTGTTGAGTATGCTGACGCATTCGTCTCCGGCGAAAAGTCGTTGTCACTCGACATTACGACCAAGAGCAAAGAGGCGTTCGGCCAAATTGCATCAGCTCTCAAGTGACCTACTGACTGTCCATCAGCGGGCCGTGATCCGTAAGCGCATGAAAAAGAAGGGGATGCCTTGTGGGCATCCCCTCCGAAGCACGGCCGGGGCAACCTCGGCCTCTGTTCCGACCCCGACCGCTGGCACCAAACTCAGTGCATGAACGCCTGATGCAGGCGGTCGAAAGGGAGGGCGTCGGCGCGGAGCTTGGTATCGCGGTCCACGTACAGGTCCAGCGGGCGCGAGTACGGCACGCCGGCCAGTGAGGCCGCGTCGTCGAAGGTCTCGCAGCCAAAGGGCACGCCCACACAGGCGGCACGCTCGGCCAGGGCGTCGATGACAGCGCAGCCGGTGCGCAGGGCGCACGCCAGCCCGGTGAGTGCGAGGGCCACGGGGTGATGCGCCGGGTAGTGATCCAGCTTATTCATCGCCGCCCCCGATCAGGTCGCGGTCGATGGCCTGCTCGCGCAGCGCGAGTTGCACGGTGTTCAGCGGGTTCGACTTGCCCTGGTTCCAGGTGCGGATCGCGACGAGGATGCCCTGTAGGCGCGCGTCGCCCAGCTTAATGTACTCCTGCACCTTCAGGTAGTCGTCCAGCTTCATCGCGGCGGCGAGCTCGGCAGGGCCGACCGGGCGGTCCTTCGACGGCATGCGGTCCAGCAGGCTCAGCAGCGCGGAAGCGAGGGGGATGTTCTGCGTGGCGACGGCGACCTGGGCCATGTGCCCGAGCTCGGCGGGACCGGCGTAGGCGAGCTGGTGCAGGTACTCGGTGCGCTTGGGGTCGCCGAGGGCGGCGCGGGCCAGCACCTTGGCGGGGCTGGAGAAGAACTCGCGCTGCGAGACGAGCTGAGCGTGCGGCGCGCCCGCGTCCTTCAGCAGCTTGTCGAGCTCCTTGGCGGAGTTGTCCTTGATCTGGCGAACGGCGGCCAGGGTTTCGTTTTGAGCCATGCGTGCCCTGTCTGCATTCGGGATCGCGCTCCAGCGAGCTACGTCGGACGGAGACAGTTGATGCTGACCGCCGTCTGTTCCAGCATGCCCGATGGATACCCCCCAACGCTTTGAGATTTCAATCTTGCGGGATTGAACATCTTTCTGCAGGCGCTCGATGGCCTTCAGGGCGCGGGTGTGGATGGCGTCCAGGTTGGACGCGAGCTCGCCGATCTGTTGCGGGCTGAGCAGCGGGGAGACTTGGTTCAGGTTCATGGCTCGTTGGCTCCTATGAGGTTGAGGGTCCTCCGGTCGCCTTCGAGCGCGTCCCCAGCCGCGGGGTGGTCATGCGCGCCAATGCGCTGACCGGATGCTTTCAATGTGTCGTGGTGCGCTGGCCGAGAACGCCATCGTTCTCCGACCGTGTTCCCCCGTTCGCTGCCGCCGTCGCGGTGGCTTGCGCGTCAAGGGTTTGGGGGCGTCTCGCCCGCCGATGGAGAGTCAGGCGTCCGCGTCGGGACGCGGCCCGGTCGGCATGCCGCCGGCGCCGCCGCAGTCCAGGCACATGCGGGCGCGGGCCACGTCGCCGCTGAAGTGGAAGCGCTGGCACCGCATGCACCTGACCCAGCCCACGCGCCGGATGACGCGCGGCGGGTCGAAGTTGGGGTCTAGGACGTTGGCGCGTCGCGCGCCTCCGTCGAGTGGCCACGGCGTCGGCTCGATGAGCGCCTTCGCCAGCAGGCAGTTCCCGGGGTCGTGGACCGCACGCTTGCCCGGCGTCGCGCCGAGCCAGCGGTAGTTCGGGAAGTTCGGGTTGTGGGTGCGCCGCTGCACCGTCGAGGTGGGCAGGCCGAGCGCCTCCGCCGCCTGCCGGGCGCTGGGGTATCGCACCCCATCGACCTCGACGCCGACGGCGTGCCCGTTACTGCCCGCGGTTGACAGCGCCATGCTCGCGCCTGCCCTCGTACTCGTCGGACATGGCCTGCCATGTGTCCGCGTCGATGCGCGGGATCGGGCCGATGCAGGTCATCTCGCAACTGCGGGCGAGGGCATCGCGCCCGCCCATCGCTGCGACCGCCTTCGGCGCCGTCTCGTCGAAGGCGTCGAGGTTGCGGTCGATCTGCTCGGCGCGCAGCAGGGCCTCCTCGACGGTCAGCGTCTCACTCGTCATCGTCTTGCTCCTTGTTCGCGTGGTACTTGGAGAGCAGCCCCGTCAGCGCCTTGCGCTCGTCGGCCGACATGCGCAGCAGCGCCTCGGCGTCGAGGCCCGTGGAGTCCACCTTGACCCGCAGGCGATCCGCCATCTGGTCGCCGTAGCGCCACTTGAGCAGGACCTCCATCAGCCGGTCGCTGTACTTGCGAACCGTCAGCGGGCGCTCCTCGCCGGTCGCGGGGTCGGCCACGGTCGAGACGCGGCCCTGGTGGATGACAGGCTCATCGACGCCGACGGCAGCACGCCGGTAGGCCTCTTCGAGCAGGCTGTCGAGCGCCACCTCGACGGCGGCCTCCCACTGCGTGCGGAACTCCAGGTCGTTGGCCTTGTGATAGAAGGCCGTCGAGCGCACGATCCCCGCAGCGGCTGCCGCCGCCTTGGGGCTCGCCGTGTCCTCCAGCACCGCAAGGAAGATCGCCTTCCTCTCCGGCGTGAAGGTGTTGGGGATCGATGGGCGGCTCACGTCTGTTCTCCGAAAAATGGCTTACGGAGTTATCGTGTCGTGCTTATGCGCGCAGGCACGCCATCGTTCTTTCAAGCGCATCAACGGCTTGGAGGGTCTTGGCCCTCGAATCGACGATCAGGGGGTGAGGCGGCCGGGGAAGTTGGCCTCGCGCGCGAAGGTCTCGGCGCAGCAGGTCAGGCGCGTTCGACCACCGCGATTCCCTTTTTGAAGGGGTTATTCAAAAGCAGACTCCGGGCAGACTTCGCTTTCACTTTCTAAGAAAGTGAAAGCTGTGAAGTCTCGTCTGCCGTGGTCGAAATCTCGACCGAAGTCTCAGCGCTGAGTGGTCGCATAAGCTGTTGATTCGGAACAGACTTCAGACTTCGCGCCGACGCTGAAGTCTCCGAAGTCTTGAGACTCCAAAATCAGACTTCAGGAGACTTCGCGGGGTCGTCATACGGCTGCCTCCACGCGCACCACCTTCGGCGCCGTCGAGTGCTTGCCGACGCGCTCGCACCAGAGCCAGAAGTGGCGACCGTCCCATGCTGCCCGCACGGCGTCGATGCGTCCCTCGGGCACCTTGTCTGCCACCGCGCGCTGAGCCGAGCTCTTGCTCAAGCCCAGGCGCTTGATTGCGGCATCCGTGAGGTCGGCTGCCTTGAGCGTGCCGGCCGTCGCGCCCAACTCGCAGGCCAGGGCAAGAAGTCCATCACTCGGCGTCGCCTCATCCGCGAAGTCGGAGGCTGCGTCGGCCATCACGGTCGGCCTGAGCACCAGGGAGTCCGCCACCTTCTCCAGGTTGAAGTGCATCGGCCCCTCGCGCTCGGCGTCCTTCTGCTTCTGCACGGCAACCCTGATCGAGCGCCTGTCCTTGTCGCGCTCCACCTCGACGGTGGTGTCCATCGCGCCCAGCAGCGCCGTGCTGCCGCGCATGCCCTTGCTCGCGTCCTTGCCCGAGTGATGCACGACCACGACGGCCGCGCCGGTCGTGTCACGCAGCCGCTTCATGCTGGCGATGTAGCGGCTCATGTCCTTCGCCGAGTTCTCGTCTGCGCCTGCGGCCGTCTGGTTCAGGGTGTCGATGACGATCAGCCTCAGCGGCCCGAGCTCATCGGCCACTGCCTTCACGAAGGCGCGCACGGCCCCGTCCTTCTCGGTGGCTAGGTTAAGTTCGTCACTCATGAAACGAAGGCTGAACGCACGTCCCTGCGCGGCGTGGCTCAGCTTCCAGGAGCGCACCCGCTTCCCGATGCCCGGCAAACCCTCCGCCGCGATGTACAGGACCGCTCCCCGCTCGACGGCGCGCCCGTGCCAGTCCATGCCCCCGGCCACGGCCATCGACATGTCCACCGCGAGGAACGACTTGCCCGACTCCGGGGCTCCGTAGATCGCCGCGAGGCTGCCCTCGGTGAGCACACCGGGGATCAGCCACTTCGGCGGCGGCAGCGCCTCCAGCTCGTCGATGGTCAGGAAGTGCCAGCGGGTCTGCTTCTGCGGGGGCTCGTCGGGGCCGTCCCACACGTCGAAGTCGTCCTCGGGGTCGGGGTTCGGGACTTGCCCGCCGGCCTCATGGACCAGCTTGTGCAGCAGCCGCGCGGTCACGGGCTCGCCGCGCGGCGCGTGGGCGTGCAGCGAGTCCCACTTGTTGCCGATGCGCCAGGCGTCGTCGGCGTACTTCGGGTCCTGCGTGGACCAGTCGATGAACTCCTGCCGCCCCTCGCCGCTGGTCGCGTGGTGGCACGCCATCATCAGCGGCAGCCACTTTCCGTCGTGGTCTTGGAAGTCCTCGGGGTCGAGCCATTCGAGCGCACCCTCAAGCTGGCGCGACGTGAGCTCGCCTGCCTCGCGTCCCAGGTGTTCGCGGACGGGGCGGCGCACGGCATCAAGCGCCGTCGCCGGCAGGTCGGGCATGTCCGCGAAGTCGGGCGAGAAGTCGTCCCAGCGGTACACGCCGCCGCACGGGTGGACGGAGCCGGCCGCGACCACCTGCCTGCCGAGCGTCTTGAACTCGATGCCGGGGAATTGCTCCAGGCTCTCCAGCGTCTGCGCGTCGGCGGGCTTCCTGAAGTAGAAGTGGTGCCCCCCGCTGCCTGTCACGACGTGCGGGGCGACCGAGGTGTCGATGCCCAGCGCGGCCGTTACCTCGGCGAGGCTGTCGCGTCCATCGGGGAAGTTGCGTGGATCGACGTCCAGCACGACCACGTCGGCCGGGATGCGGAACCCGACGTTCAGGCCGCTGTGACGGGCGCGTTCGAGCACGGAGTCGGCGGAGTAGGCGCGGCGCTGCCACGTCGGATCGATGGGCGACTTGCCGCGATCCCGGCCGCGCTGGTCCTTCTTGTGCCATGCGTGCAGCGGGATCAGGTCGAAGCCGGCCTCGCGGTAGCGGGCCATCTCGGCGAACGATGGTTCGAGCGCGCGGCGGGCTCCGACATGATTTGATCCCGTGAGCTGTTGCATGCTCGCGTCCTCTGCTTGATCGACCTTAGCGCCCGCGGACTCGTCCCCCGTGGGCGTTTTCTTTTTCGCGCTCATGCTCAGCCTCCCGTCGTCACGTAGGCACGGAGGTCACCCATGCGGTAGCGGATGACCTTGGGGCCGACGCGAACGAACGCGGGTCCGCCGCCGTTGCAGCGATACCAAGCGAGGGTCGTGTACTTGATGCGCAGAACCTCGGCCGCCTCTTGGGCGGTGAGGAGCGCGTCGTCGGGCAGGGCGTGGAGCTTGGCGAGCTCGTCGGCGTTCAGTTGGCCGGGGGTGTACTGGTAGTAGGTGGCCATGGTGGGGCTCCGATCAGCGATTCCCCGCGGGGCGACGTGCCACCTGGGGGACATCTGCTTCGCAGATCGGGCCCTTGCTCCCCGTTGTCGTGGGGAGGGCCTCGGCTGTTCTTGCCGCCGAAGGCACTTCTGACCGCCATCGCTGGCGATCCTCGGACCAGTTGCTGGACCGATTGATTCACATAGTGCCATGGGACGGCCCGCAGCAACACCAACGTTGTGCCGGTCGCCCAGATGAGTCTAGGTCGCGCCGAATGGGTCTGCGCTGCTATGCGCCTAGGCCAAGACCTCCGGGCTCGACACGGGCCGTCTGGTGAGACCTGAAGGTCCTCCCTCTACCGTGCTTACCGGGTCGGCGGCTATCCTTCTATGTTTGGTCGTTGAGATGGGGCACACCATGGAGATAGAACTCAAGAAGAAGGAGGCGCCGCCTGACCTGCCGAGGCTCATCCAAGACGTTCTGGCGGAGCTAGGATATGAGGCGGACGCTGAGGCGGTGGCCGAGCGGGTTCGTCGCCTGGACATCGGCCTGCCGGTCGAGGACGAGTTCTCAGTCGTGTGCGCTTGGCTCGGGAAGTGCCAGCTCCTGCACAAGCTCGACCAGCACCAGGTGCCCGTAGCTTCCAAGCAAGAATTCCAAGTGCCCGACTTGCTGGCGAAGTTCTCGACCCAGACCAGCAAGTCCCCCGTGTTGATTGAGGTGAAGTCGAAGAACGACAAGCCCCTGTCCTTCAAGCCCGACTACCTGAAGCGCTTGCAGAATTACGCCGACTTGGTGGGCATGCCTCTACTGATCGCGTGGAAGTTCCACAGCGTCTGGATGCTATTCGAGGCGCGGCACATGAAGAAAGCCACCAAGAACTTCAACATCACGCTGAATACTGCGATGCAGGAGAACTTGCTCGGCATATTGGCCGGCGACGTCGCCTACAAGATCGGTGCTGGCGCGGGGGTACATCTCCGCTTCCGCAAGGACAAACTGCTCGGCACTCAGAAGACCGCAGATGGCTACGCGGAGCAGTGGGCGATGACCATTGACGACGTGGGCTTCACCGACCGCGAGGGCGCCCGCCGTACAGACCTGGACGGCGAGGTCCAATCGCTGTTCACCGCATGGGACTTGGAGGACAAGGAGGAGCACACCGACTCCCACATCCACCTGCACTTCGTCGCTGGGGACGAGGGGATGCAGTTCGCCCACACGGCTCTGGTTCGCCTTCTGAGCTGGGAATCACCCCACGATGACCGGCCTCACTGGCGCGGGCTGCTGCGGAAGGAGCAGGTCACAGCGAACGTGGCGAGCTTCTCGGCCGCTTTGGACCTAGCCTTTCGGCAGAAGGTGGTGTCCCACATCTTCTATTTTCAGCCGCACACAACACCGGAGTTTTTACCCTCGCCCCAGCGGGTCAGATAATCACCCCTGATCCACCGACGCCAGGAAGCGCCTGAGGGCGTGGTAAGCCTTGCTGTCGGTCTGCCCGTCGATGACGGCATCCTCGAAGTTGCCGGCCGTGGTTGTCACCCTCAGCCACGTCCGTTGTGATGTCGTGATCTTGCGGATCAGGTCGGTCGAGACGATGAAGCCCTTGCGCGACTCCTTGGTCGCCGCGCCGAAGTCGCTGAAGTTGGTGAAGGGCTGCGCGTTGGATAGGTCGTAGACCTTCCCGTCGATATTGAGCTGCGCGCCGATGATCGCCTTCACCTCATTGAAGAGGCTGACGACTAGGACCGAGTCGGTTGGGCGCTTCGAGTTCCACTGCGCGCCTAGCCCTGTGCAGGTCATCGACCTGCAGGCGTTACCGTGCGGGTTGATGGTGACGACGCGAGCACCGTCAAAGCCACTCTGGCTGACCGTGGGACCAGTGCCAGAGGTGGTTGAGCATCCGGCCAGAGCCGCAACGACCAATAGAAGAACAGCTGTCCGCTTCATATTTCCCCTTTACGCCAATAAATAGTCGATTTTGGACTAATCCAACACGGACTTTAGCGTGCACTGACCTTCGAGTCACTACGCTATGTCCCAATCGACCCACAATACTGACTACCAGCTCTTGCTGTCCGTCCTCAAGGCGGCTCGCAAGCGTATGGGCGTGTCACAGGTCGAACTGGCAGAGCGCCTTGAGAACACCCAGACCTTCGTGTCCAAGTGTGAGCGTGGGGAGCGTCGGATTGACACTGTCGAGTTGGTGGAATTCGCCGAAGCGCTTGGTGTCCCGCCGCTGGAGCTTTTTGGCGAATATCTGGAGAAGCGGGATAGAGGACTGTTCCCGAGGGACAAGAAAACGAGAAGTCGCCGCTGACGCGAGACCTTCTCAGACGCCGCCGTGGCCGATGCGCTCCCATGCCTCGCGGAACGGGGCCTGCTCGTAGTCGGTCGGTTGCAGCCAGTAGGACACCCGGCCGTCCTTCTCGCCCCGGTGGGCACGCTCGCGCACCTCAGACGGCAGGAGGATGAATGCGGATGGCGTGGGCGTGGCAACCTTGTTCACGATGACCCAGAAGTCGCCCATGATCTTGTCGAGGCTCGTGCCGAGCGGCACGGGGTTGCGCTTGCTGAGCGCCTTGACCTGGACCCCGACGAAGCGGGAGGCGTCGCGGCTGTAGGCGATGATATCGACGCCGCGGGCGTTGCGGGCGGTCGGCATGACGTTCCACCCAAGCAGGGACAGGCGGTAGCAGCAGTAGTACAGCCCCACGTTGCCCGTGAGCTGGGGGTCTAAGGTCAGGTTACCGTTCCCGTTGTCTGCCATCGCTGCCGAGCCTCCATAGCAAAAGGGCCGCCCGAGTGGGCGGCCCTTCTACTTCAAGTGGTGCCGGAGATAGGAGTCGAACCTACGACCTTCGCATTACGAATGCGCTGCTCTACCAACTGAGCTACACCGGCTAAAACCGAAACTTGTTCAAACTGTGTTCGTTCGTCACTGCGGCTACGCCGCTGGAACTCCCGAAGCCTTGTACTGCTTGCCTTGTAGACCAGACTGTCTAGAGCAACGCTCCGATTACGAATCAGTTGCTCTACCGACTGAGCTACAGCAGCAGCGAGCCGCGGATTATACGGGACAGCGCATCGGGCTTCAAGCCCGCAGATGCACGCTATTCGCGGATGATCCGCCAGTTCACGACTCTGGGTTCGCCGGACTCGGACACCGTGTTGCCGTAGATGCTCGACTTGCCCTTCACGTCCGTCCCGAGCACGCGGATGCTGGAGCCAACGCGGACCAAGGTGGTGTCGGCAAGGCCGCCCACGATGGGGTCGGTCATCTCGACCTGCTTGTAGAGGCCACTCTCCAGCTTGTAGAGCACGCTCTGGCCGGTACCGTAGTGAACAGCGTAGACGATGGCGTTGCCGCTGGCATTGCAGGGGTCGTCGTTCATGATCGAACCCACCCAGGTCACCACGCCGTCGTTGGCCTGCAGGCTCAGGATCACCCGTTCGGTAACGCCGGCGTTGGAGCCCGTGAGGTCATAGCGCCAGCCCATCGGCTTGGCACTGTCGAGTTTGGCGCCTTCGATCAGGTCCGTGACCTCCACCAGATTGCTGCGCGTCACCGGGAAGAAGCCGCCGGACGGGAACGGCACCTGGTAGGGCTTGCTGCCGAACGCGCGGGTCTTGGTGCCATCACGCACGGCATACATGGACTGCTGCTGGGTGTTCCCCTGGTCTTCAGAAGAAAGCAGCCGGCCGGTGCCCACAAACACGTAACGCTTCAAGTCATCGGCCGAATATTCGATCTTCGGCGCTGTGGTGATCGGCTGCCCGACGCCGCCGGTGGAGAACTCGGCGATCCGGGTCACCGGCGGGAGATCGTCTGCCGGATTGCTGAAATCGAAGCGCCACAGGTTGCCCTTGAGATCGCCACCATAGACGTAGTCGAGGGTGTAATCCTGATAGCTCGGCGTGTAGCCCTCGACCTGCGCAAAGCCCGACGGGGAGCTTGCGCTTCCGGAATCGGAGCCGGTGTAGACCGGCGAAGAGCCCAGCAGCTCGCCGGTCTTGGCGTTGAGGATGAACAGCGCGCCCTGCCCGGGCTTGGTACCGCCGATGTTGTTGTAGCCACCGGTCAGGATCACCACCCAGCCCCAGCGGCGGGTCTTGGCGATGAGCGGACGACCGAAGCTGAAACCCATGTCGGGATGGGTGAACTCCCACAGCACGCGGCCGGCGATCTCGTCTTCGGTGAGCGAATCGGAAATGTCGGTGACGTCCACTGCAACGAAGCTGCGGCCGCCCTTGCCCTGGCCCGCGACGAGAATCGTGCGCCAGTCGGCTTCGGCACCGACGCCGAAGGAGTCGAGACGTGCGCCGGTACGGGCGAAGTCCACGTCCCGGATCTCGGGCGTGGCGTTCATGTAGTAGTGGTGCGAGTAGGTCTTGCGGGCAAGGGCCTGGATGCCGCTGACTTCCGGGTTGAGATCCGGCCCTTCGTACACCGAATACGGCACCAGCGCAAAGACTTCCTGGCCGCCCTTCGTCCCTTCGGAGGCATCGAAGGCGTGCAGCATGCCGTCGTTGGCGCCCACGAAGATCAGCGGGTTCCGTGCCGCCTTATCCGCCTTGAAGCGGGTATAGCCCGGGTTGTAGGACTCGGAGTAGGTGGCGCTCGGCTTGCCGAGGTAGACCACCTTCGAATCGACGATGTCGCCCAGAAGCGAAGCGCGCTGGCGGTACAGATTGCTCACCGCGGCAGTGGATTCGTAGGTGCGGTCGCCCCGCAGGTAGTTGAGGATGCGCTCGCCGTCCGCCGGGTCGCCGGTGGGGGCCGACGACGTCTTGCTCAGGTTGAGGCGCTGGGTCGGGCTCAGGTTGGACCAGCGGAAGGCGGTGCCCTTGAGGTCGGCCGGGGTCGGATCGGTCAGGGTCTTGTCGGTCGGCGCGAGGGTCACGATCTTGCGGCCCGAGCTGCCCTGGGCGTCGACCTTGGCGGCGGCGTGCCACAGGGTCGTCACGTCCAGAGAATCGTCGGAGGCAAGCTTGTTGACCTTGGAGGCCGTGATGTCGCCCGACCAGGACGTCGCATCATACGAGCCCTGATAGGTGTTGGCGCCACCGCTGGAGGCACTGACCTGGGAGCTCGACAGCGCCGCACCGGCTGCCGCCCCCGAACCCGAGGCAATGCTCTGGAACGCGCTGCGCAGGCCAGCCACCATGG
This sequence comes from Zoogloea sp. 1C4, assembly GCF_009469605.1. Lineage (GTDB taxonomy): Bacteria > Pseudomonadota > Gammaproteobacteria > Burkholderiales > Rhodocyclaceae > Zoogloea > Zoogloea oryzae. Next base: position 347,697 of record NZ_SSXU01000001.1, read on the forward strand.
AATCCGGGCTGTCGGCGGTGAAGTAGTTGTTGGGCAGCGGGTCGCCATCGCGGGAGCGGATCGGCACGCCCGAGGTAGTCTTGTCCACCCAGATGTCCTTGGACGAATCGAAGGGCCCCGGCGGGGTTGCCTTGCTGGGCTTCTTGTAACCACCGTACTTGGCGGCAAGCCAGTACTGGTTCTTGGAAACGTAGCCCACCTCCATCACGTCCATCCAGTAGGTGTCCACCGTCTGGATGCCTTCGATGTCGGTGCGCAGATCGTTGGAGTGGGCGTAGTAGGCCAGACCGGCGATGTAGTAGCTGCCGTTGTAGATCGTCTTGGCGCTCAGACCGGGGATGCCCTCCAGGGCGCCGACTTCGTCGGTCCAGGCCTTGGCGGTCTTGAGGGAACCCATGTTCGAATCGACGTCGGCCGGATAGCCCAGCGGCGAACCGGAGAGGTTGAAGTCGAAGTTGCTGTTGGTGTCACCGATGCCGACGATGTAGTTCTTCTTGCAGGAGAGCGGCCCCTTCTTCGGGTACTTCGCGTCGGTGGCCGGATCGTTCCAGCTGGTGAACACCGGGAAGTCATCGCGGTTGGCAGCGTTTACGCCAGACACGTAGGACTTGGTCGGCTTGAGGTTCTTGAAATACTTGATCGCCTCGGCGTAGAGCTCGCTCACCGGATCCCACATCTTGTACGACTTGGATTTCTGGCCGAACTTGTTGAGGTAGTTGATCGTGCCGCTGTAGGTCACACCCTGCGCCGCCAGCATGTTGTAGGGGTCGGTGACGAAGGCGCCGGTTTCGGTGAGCTCCGAATCAACGCTCTGGACCATCGCCCGCAGCACGCCACCGTCCTTGTAGATGTTGGCGGTGCCGTCGGCATCCCAGTTGTTATTGTCGTTGAGGAGCAGATAACCGAAGGCCCCAAAGTACATCTTGTCCTTGTACTGCTGGATCAGGCCGACCGGCTTGTAGAGGCTCTTGGTGCCCGACGTGTTTGCGTACTTCTTGCAGTTGCCTTCGAGCAGCGTGCCGGTGCCGTCCGGATCGCGGCACACTTCCGCCCGGACGTTAAGGAAGGTGCATCCCTCGCAATAGCTGTCGATACCGTTGAGCTTCAGAGCAAACCGTATCCCCAGGCCACCGTTACGGATGAAGAGATAAGTGCCCGACCCGATGGCACTGGCGCTGACGCCGTAATCGCCGGGATTCGTGTAGTTGAGGATGTCCTTCCCATATATGACCTTATCGGGAAACTGCAAAAAGTACTCGCCCTGGGGAGCAGCATAGGCCCGCTCGAGGATGGTCTGCGCGACACCGCCGTCGGTGAATGACTTCGGCGTGTCAGTGCTGCGATTACCGCCCGTGAGCGCCCAGCGGAAGATGTCCGCGCCCTGCATCGTGGCCCAGTTGAGGAAGTGGCCGCTCCACGCCCCTGAGCAGGTGTAGTTGGAGCCCGCCTTGCTGATCGGCCGGAAGTAACCGTCGGCACCGCCCACATATTCGTAGCACTTGTAGGGATCGAAGTAGCCCAGATACGGCGCCGCGGCCGTGCCGTCAAAGCCGCCCTTGAACGCGCGGTTCATGGCGGTCGGGAACTCCACCGACATGGTCAGCAGCACGTTGGCCGGCACATCCGCAACGAGGATCGGCTGATCGGCCAGCGGCGTCTTGGCAGCACCGGCCGGGCCCGCGATGCCGATGGCCAGCGCCGCGGCAGAGAGCACGCGAGACAGGCCGGATCGGCTGACGAAAGTCGATATCTTCATTTGCAACATCCTTCTCCACGTTTCTGGGTTACTTGACGCGAGTAGTGACCGTAGCCTGGACGTAGGTCTGCGTGTTGCGCACACCGTCGCTACGAATGGTGATCCGGTAGAGCGGAAGGGAGATGGAGCCGGGCTTGTCCTGGCGATAGGAACCGCCCCGCTCGTAGCGGTCGGAAACCGAGCACTTCTTTTCGTCGGACGGGCCGTAGTCGGAACACATCCGTTCGATGATGAAGCGGGTTTCGTTGCCGCCTTCCAGCGTGCCATCGGCCTTGTTGGGCTTGATGGTCGAGAACTTGGCGTCGAAGGTCGTCTTGTCCTTGAGGACGAGCGGAATGCCGTTACCGTCGGTTTCGAGCAGGCGGGGCGAGTAGTTCATCGCCACCCACTTGGCCACCACCCCGGCGCAGTCCGGCGAGGTTGGCACGCAGTTGGCAAGCAGGTCGTTGGTAAAATTAGGGTCTTTCGTCATCACTTTGAACGCGGCGTTCATGCCGACGGTGGTGCGATTGACCGAATCGCGCTTGAAGGCGAGGTTGCCCGACAGGATCGAGGAGGTGTCGATCGACCGGAGGGTGGAGACACCGCCGAGCATCATCACGACCAGCACGACGAGCACGACCGCGAGCACCGCCCCCCGCGACCGGCTCGGACGTGACGAAAAGTGAGGGCGAACACTGGAAGCCATGACGATACCTAGGATTTCGGGGTGGACTTCATGTTGCGCAGGGGGATGACCCAGTCGTACACCTGATAGCCGTAGCGCTGCTCGGCGGACTCAAGCTTGCGGGTCACCTTGCGGGCGTCGCTCAGGTCGCTGAACAACACGATTTCGGTGAGCTTGGCATCGTTGATGACGAGCTGGGGCGAGCGCACCACGACGCCGATCCGCACGGCCTTGATCTGATCGATCTTCTGCTCGGTGGCGGTTCTGCCGTCCATCAGGTCGGCCAGCGTCCAGCCCGCCTCGCCAGGGGAAATCCATTCATCGACCACGTTGTCGTTGGCCGCGCCGCCCACGCCGTTATCAACGCCGTAGCGCACCTTGAAGAGCACGACGTTCTCGCCGAAGGGCATCATCCCGGTGCGTTGCAGCAGGTCGTACTCGACCAGTTCGCCACCCTCGTTCACCGAGATCAGCGAAAACGTCGGCCCGGCCTCGCGGCCCAGGTGGAAGGCCGACGGGCTGTCGGCGGTCGAAACCAGCGCCCCATAGGACGCGGCGCCAATGTTGAGCTTGATGTTGGTGTACGACGCCGGCGCCGTGACCGCGCTCTCGGCCGGCATCACCTTGAGCCCGTACGAGGCGTCGGCAACCGCCTTGCCCCCCGAGAAATCGGACGCCACCTGCACGATCTGACAGTCGCCGGGGCCGGCGGCCACATCCTGGGGCACTGCGAGGAGCAGGTCATCGACCGCCAGGCCGGTATTGGCGATGCCGACACCGTTGGGGTTGGCCACGTTGAGTGTCTTGCCGTCGCTGTCGAACGGCACGTCCCGGTTGCTGGAGGCCGAACTGCCCGAGATCACCAGCGCGATGTCGGAATTGTCACCGCCATCGAGCACGCCCACCGGTAGCGCCCGCACGTTCTTGGCGAAGCCGCTGAAGGGATCCGGATAACTCGCCGCCGGCAGCAGCGCCGTCTTGCCGCGTGTCGCCAGCAGCTTGCAGCCCCAGATGTTCCGCCCCTGGACCAGCGAGGCGCCGGCCTCCTCGAACAGCATGCCGAGCCGCGCCCCGATCAGGGACGCCGTCTGCACGGTGTCGGCCGCACCGCTGACGTTGCGGCGGAAGGTCTCGCTGCCCGAAAACGAACGCATGACGACGAGGGACGCAATCACGCCGATGGCCATGCCGACCACCACCTCGATCAGGCTCACGCCAGCTTGGCCACGCCGTCTCGGCAGACCCGGAACAAATCTGGTGCGCATGGGCAATCCTAGAAAAGCAGCGCCTTGGTTTCGTAGACGCCCTTCACTTCGCGCCCCCCCTTGTCCAACGTGGTGCCGGGCATCGTCCACTCGATGCGGACATTGACCAGCATGGTCTGGGAGGTGGCCGAGGTGGTGAAGGTCGGCGTGACGACCGGATCGGGCAGGCGGCTGCCGCCGACGACCCGGTTGGTCACCCAGTTGGTCAGCTCGCGCCCGCCGACGGCGTAACCCGACTTGACCTTGGTGATGTCGGAGGCGGCCATCTTGGCGACGAGTTCGTCGGCGAGCATCGCAGCCTCGGTGCGGAAACGGCTGTCCGAGGCGATCTTGGCAGAAGCGGCCTGAAAGCCGATCAGCCCCAGCAGGCCCAGGGAGAAAATCAGCAGCGCCACCAGCACTTCAAGCAGCACGTAACCGGCTTGCGCCTTGTTCTTCTTCATGATCGACCGCTCCATCACGGCTTCGGACATTTCTCGGCCGACACCAGCGGCAGGCACGCGAAGGGCTTGCCGGAGGTGATTGCCGGATCACAGGTCCGGATGCCGCCACCCGGGGTGACGAACACGCACATCGCGCGATCCGCGCCGGGACGGGAGACCCGGAAAATCTGGTACTCGGTGATCGGCGCGCCCTTGATGTCGAAGACCCGGCCGTTGCCGCTGAAAACCACGTTGGCCGGCCCCTGGATCGCCACGTCGGCCGAGACGTCCTTCATCCGGAAGACATTCACGTAAGCCAGGGTGATGTCGGAAAGCGGTGCGAAGTCGGCGTCGAGGACCCGCGACGCCCAGTTGGCGCCGTTGGCCGCGGCAGTGACGGTCTTGATGGAATCCTGGCTGGGGGTGTCGTTGGTCAGCAGGAACTCGACCCGCTGGTTGCGGCGGATCGCCTCGGCCTCGGCCTGACGCAGGCCGTTCTGGATGATCTCGGCGGCCGAGCCGACGGAGTTGCGCCGCACCCAGTCGCCCAGCTGCGGCACGCCGATCGCCATCAGGATGCCGACGATCGAGACGGTGACGATGAGTTCGAGGAGGGTCGCGCCACGCAGGCGGCGGCGTTGCGTCGTCAGCATGAGGTCTGGGCCTTGGTCTTCAGCCAGCAGGGCTGGGCTGCGGAGACCGCAGGCGTCTTGGACGTCTTCTCGCCGGACTGGTTGATCGTGTAGGTGTAACCGTCCATGGTCTTGCCGGACGTGCCCTTGGCGGTCAGGGTGAAGGTGGTGTTCGAGCACTCGACGGTGATGCCGAAGGAGGTGTCCTTGAAGAGGCCGGAAAGATCCGGGCAGGCCGCTCCGTCGACGTAATAGCTGCGCATCGAGTTGAAGGTCTGCTCCATCCGGACCTTGGCCTCGGCGAGCGAGCCGGTCGCCTCGGCAATCTTGCTCTGGGTGATGTGGGACGTATAGGAGGGCACCGCGATCATGGCCAGGATTCCCGCCACCACCGCCACAATCATCAACTCGATGAGCGTCACGCCACGCTGCTTTTTCATTCCACATCTCCTTTCAGCTTACGATGCCATCGCCCTGCCTGTAAGGCGAGCGCCACTCGACCAGCGGGAAGCCAAGCCCGACAGGCGGCAGCGGGCCCCGAAAACGATGGGCTATCGTGCACGCCATCGCCTCCCGAGCCCTCGATGACCTGCCTGTCGGTGCCCTCCTCCACGCCTCCGTCCAGCCCCTCGCCGCTCCGGCTGCTGGGCCTCTCCCTGGTCCTTTCGGTGATCGCCCACGCGCTCGTGATGAGCCTGCTCGCCCGGCCCGGCGCCGATCGCAAGGGCAGCGGGGGATCGGCGTCAAGGCCACTCGTGGCCCGGCTCGCCAATCCGCCCAGGCCCGCAGCCCGCCTGACGACGCCGCCGGCGCCCCCCGTCCCGCACACAGCGCCCCGCCCCACGCCCCGCATCCCCGAGCCAGCGCCGGATGCGCCGGCAGACACTGCCCCCGCCACCGCCTCACCCGACGCCCCGAGCGAAATCCCGGCCAGCTACCTGCCCCTGAGCGGTCTCTCCCGCGAGCCCGAACTCGTCACCGAAGTCCCGCCCGATATCTGGCCGCCCCTGCCCGACGCGCCGACCGGTGTCTTCCAGCTCGAACTGGCGATTGGCCCGGACGGCGCCGTCGATCTGGTGGTGCCGCGCTGCGAGCCGGCCCTGTGCCCCGCCGCCAACACCTACGCCGAGATCGTCCGCCACTGGCACTTCCAGCCAGCGGAAGTCCTCGGCCGGCCGGTGCCGAGCCGGCTGAAGCTCGAATTCGAACTGGGCGACCCGGCCGCCGCCAGCGATCAGGCCCCGCGCCAGTAATCCGGCCGGGCGAAGTAGCCGCGCAGGTGGTCGATGAGCAGCCGCACGCGCAGCGGCAGCCGACGTTTCTGGGGAAACACCGCGTAGATGCCGGTGGGCGGCGCGGCGTAGTTGTCGAGCACCGACACCAGCCGTCCTTCGGCCAGATCCCGCTCCACCTCCCACATCGAGCGCCACGCCAGCCCGATGCCGCCCAGCGCCCAGTCGTGGAGCACGGTGCCATCGTTGCACTCGAAGCGCCCCGACACCTTGATGGTGCGCACCTGCCCCGGCGCCTCCAGATCGGCAAACACCCAACCCCGCTGGGGATCGAGGGACAGGCAGTCGTGCTGGGTCAGATCCTCCGGCCGCACCGGCGCCCCGCAGCGGGCCAGATAGGCCGGGCTCGCCACCACCACCCGACGGTTGTCGGCGAGGCGCACCGACACCAGGCTCGAATCGGTCAGCTCACCGATACGGATCGAACAATCCACGCCCTCGTTCACCAGATCGACGAGGCGATCGGATAGATCCAGGCTGCACGTCACCTCCGGGTTGGCCGAGAGGAAATCCCGCACCAGCGGCGCCACGTACCGCCGCCCGAAACCCGCCGGCGCCGACACCTTGATGTGCCCGCTAGCCTTCACGCCGCCAAGGCTCACCGACGCCTCGGCATTGGCGAGGTCGTTCAGGATGCGCTGGCAATCCTCCAGAAACGCGCTGCCTTCAAACGTGAGGCTGAGCCGCCGGGTCGAGCGCACCAGCAGCTTCACCCCCAGCCGCTCCTCAAGCGCGTCGATGCGCCGGCCCATCATCGCCGGCGTCACGCCCTCGGCCCGGGCCGCGGCCGAGAGGCTGCCGCGGGTGGCCACGCTCACGAAGGTCTCGATTTCCTTGAAGCTGTTCATTACATACTAAAAGTAAAAAATCATTTGATTTTATTATGGCTTCTTTTTTCTTTAATCGTTGAATAAACTTCGCGGCATTGCAACAAAACCGATCAGTCCCAGGCCCCAAGAACATGGCTCAGCCCGCTCCGTCCGCAACCCGAATCCAGGCCGTCGCCTTCGATGCCTTTGGCACGCTGTTCGACGTCTATTCGGTCGGCCTGCTGGCGGAGCAGCTCTACCCCGGCAAGGGCAGCCAGCTGGCCGAGCTGTGGCGCCAGAAGCAGATCGAGTACAGCTTCATCCGCACCCTGTCGGGCCGCTACAAGCCCTTCTGGGAAATCACCCAGGACGGCCTGGTGTTCGCTGCCGCCCGCCTCGGGCTGGAGCTCGACGCCGCCCGGCGCACCCAGCTGATCAACCAGTACGCGTGTCTGTCGCCCTTCCCCGAGAACCTCGGCGTGCTGCGCGCGCTCAAGCGGGCCGGCATCCCCACCGCGATCCTCTCCAACGGTACGCCCGAGATGCTCGCGGTGGCGGTCAAGAGCGCCGGCATGAACGGCCTCTTCGACCACCTGCTGTCCACCGACACCGTCCAGCGCTACAAGCCCCACGCCGACGCCTACGCCCTCGGCCCGGCCGCCTTCGGCTGCCCGGCGGAGCGCATCCTCTTCGTCAGCGCCAACGGCTGGGACGCCGCGGGCGCCACCTGGTACGGCTACACCACATTCTGGATCAACCGCGGCGGCCAGCCGGCCGAGGCCCTCGACGTCGCCCCCACCGCCACCGGCCGCAGCATGGACGACATGCTCGCGTTCATCGAAGGAAAGGCCCGCTGATGGACGCCAGCCAGATTCTCCTTGTCGGTGGCGGCGCCTTCCTGGCCGGCGGCATGAACGCCATGGCCGGCGGCGGCACCTTCTTCTCGTTTCCGGCACTGCTCGCCGCGGGCGTCCCGCCGGTGATGGCCAACGCCAGCAATTCGGTGGCGATGTGGCCGGCCAGCCTCTCCAGCGCCTGGGCCTATCGCCGCGAGGTGAGCCGCCATCCGCGCTGGACGGCGCTCCTCGTCGCCCTGTCCTTCGTCGGCGGGATCTGCGGCGGGCTGCTGCTCCTGTCCACCTCCAACGCCGCCTTCTCGCGCCTCGTGCCGTGGCTGCTGCTGGTGGCCACCGCCCTGTTCGCCTTCTCGGGCCAGGTCTCGCGACTGGTTGGCGCAGCCAAGGCCCGGCTCGGGATGGGCAAGGCTGAGGGTGGCACCCCGGGCGGCATCGGCGGGCTGGTGTTCCAGTTCATCGTGGCGGTGTACGGCGGCTTCTTCGGCGCGGGCATGGGCATCCTCACCCTCGCCGCGCTGGCGATCCAGGGCGTCGAGGACATCCAGGAACTCAACGGCCTCAAGAACCTCACCTCGGCCGTCAATTACACCGTCGCCGCGGCGACCTTCATCATCGCCGGCGCCATCAGCTGGCCGCATACCCTGCTGATGATCGCCACCGCCATGGTCGGCGCCCTCGCCGGCGCCAGCCTCGCCCGCCGCCTGCCAGCCATCTGGCTGCGCCGGCTGGTAGTGGCAGTAGGGGCGGCCCTGAGTGTCATCTACTTCATCAAGACTTATTCTTAACGCACTTCAACCTTCACCATCAGGAGTCACCATGAGCCTTACCCTTCCCGCCGGCATGCAGATCAACGCCCCGATCCTCCCGGGCTATGAATCCATCCTCACCCCGGAAGCCCTCGAATTCGTCGCCAAGCTGCACCGCGCCTTCGAGCCGCGCCGCCAGGAACTCCTGAAGGCCCGCGTCGAGCGCCAGGCCCGCATCGACGCCGGCGAAATGCCCGACTTCCTGCCGGAAACCAAGCACATCCGCGAAGGCGACTGGAAGGTTGCCCCGCTGCCCAAGGCCCTCGAGCGCCGTCGCACCGAGATCACCGGCCCGGTTGAAGCCAAGATGATCATCAACGCCTTCAACTCCGGCGCTGATTCCTACATGACCGACTTCGAGGACTCCAACAGCCCGAAGTGGGAAAACCAGATCCAGGGCCAGATCAACATCTTCCAGGCCATCCGCCGCGAGCTGTCGTTCAAGAACGAAGCCGGCAAGGAATACAAGCTGAACGACAAGATCGCCACCCTGCAGATCCGTCCGCGCGGCTGGCACCTGGATGAAAAGCACGTCACCGTCGATGGCCAGCGCGTTTCCGGCGGCATCTTCGACTTCGGTCTGGTCTTCTTCCACAACGCCAAGGAACAGATCGCCCGCGGCGCCGGCCCCTTCTTCTACCTGCCGAAGATGGAAAGCCACCTGGAAGCCCGCCTGTGGAACGACATCTTCGTGATGGCCCAGGACCACATCGGCCTGCCGCAAGGCACCATCAAGGCCACCGTGCTGATCGAAACCATCCTCGCCACCTTCGAGATGGAAGAGATCCTGTTCGAACTGCGCAACCACTCCGCCGGCCTCAACGCCGGCCGCTGGGACTACATCTTCTCGTGCATCAAGAAGTTCAAGAAGAACAAGGATTTCTGCCTGGCCCAGCGCAGCGCCATCACCATGGAAGTGCCCTTCATGCGCGGCTACGCCCTGGCCCTCGTCCAGGCCTGCCACAAGCGCGGCGCCCCGGCGATGGGCGGCATGTCCGCGCTGATCCCGATCAAGAATGATCCGGAAGCCAACGAAAAGGCCCTGGCCGGCATCCGTCACGACAAGACCCGCGACGCCAACGACGGCTTCGACGGCGGCTGGGTGGCTCACCCGGGCCTCGTCGCCATCGCCGCCGAAGAGTTCCAGAAGGTGCTCGGCGACAAGCCCAACCAGTGGGAAAAGCAGGTGGACGGCAAGTTCGGCCCCGAGCAGTGGCTGGATTTCCGCCCGACCACCCCGATCACCGAAACGGGCCTGCGCAACAACATCAACGTCGGCATCCACTACCTGGGCTCCTGGCTCGCCGGCAACGGCTGCGTGCCCATCCACAACCTGATGGAAGATGCGGCCACCGCCGAAATCTCCCGCTCCCAGGTGTGGCAGTGGGTCGTCTCGCCGAAGGGCATCCTGGACGACGGCCGCAAGGTCACCGTCGAGATGGTCCGTCCGATGATCGCCGAGGAACTCGCCAAGGTGAAGGCCACCGTCACCGCCCAGGGCGAGGACACCGCCAGCTACGACCAGGCCGCGGTCATCTTCGACAAGATGTCCCTGACCCCGGAATACCCGGAATTCCTGACCCTTCCGCTGTACGAAGCGATGGAATGATCGGTCGGCGGCCAGCCTGCTGAATCAGACGGCGCCTGGGGAAACCCGGCGCCGTTTTTCATTTCCGGCGAAATCTGCGCCTTCCCGGCAAAAAACGCTGGGCATACGCCCGCTCGCCGCCAGCGCCACCCCATCGCATGCCATGCGGCTCGAAAAATTGCCAGGAAGCACATCATCACTTGATCTACGTTTTCACCATCGGGGTGTGAAAATTTCCACAAAATACCGTCGAAAGTTTTTACAGTTGTTTTAGAAACCGAATTTCATACAAAAAATTCCCCTTTATTTGCATAAACTTATAAATAGGGCACAAATATTGCTATCCGCCAGGCGTTTTCCAATTTCCGGACCTAACGCCATGAAATCCGCCCAGAACAAGATCATCGGCGCAGCACTTCTCAGCCTTGCACTGCCGCTGACTGCCCAGGCCACGGGAACCCTCCAGAACGACTATGTTCTGGCCGGCGTCAGCAACTACGGCACCCTCGGCTCGAACAAGACGGTCTCGCCCGGCATCCTGTTCGACCCGACCGGCTCCAGCATCTACGGCATCAACGATTTCCTGACGCCAGGCACCCCGTTCGAGGGCTTCTACATCACCTCGTCGGCCGGCAACTACCAGAGCAACAACACCGGGCACGGCTCGAACTCCTTCGTCGGCTTCACCATCGACCAGATCTCCTCCACGGTCGTGAGCGCCAGCGCCAGCTCCCTCGACGGCGCGCTGGGCGTGAGCAACCTCTACTCGCTCACCACCATCGGCGGCCGTTCTGCGATCGAGATCACCACCACGCTGACCAACAACACCGCCAGCGTCCTCACCAGCCTGAACTTCCTGCGTACGCTCGATCCCGATCCGGACGTCAACGCCTACAGCGTGTACGACACCACCAACGTCACCCTGTCCGACGACCAGGCCTGCGCCACGGGCGCCCGCACCGGCCAGACGATCTGCGCCTTCACCGCTGCCACCTACCGCCACAAGGCCGGCGTCAGCGCCAGCTGGGCCACCAACCCCGCCACCTACCTGGCCGGCACCAACAGCGGCAATGGCGACTACACGATCGGTATCGGCTTTGACCTGGGCGATCTGGCTGCCGGCGACAGCCTGACGCTCACCTACGGCTACGCCCTCGGCGAGACCCTCGACATCGCCTCCGGCGGCAGCACGGGCGGCGGCGCCATCCCCGAACCGAGCTCGCCTCTGCTGATCGCCACCGGCCTGCTGGGGCTTGCGGCCATCCGCCGCTTCAAGCGCAAGCAGCGCTGAGCATTGCCGAGCCCGGAATCCCGGGCCTCGCGCAATAAAAAACGGCACCCGCTCAGGGTGCCGTCTTCATTTTTCAGGCTCGTAATCGCAGCGCCTGCCCCGCCTCACCGCCATCAACCGCCCGCCAGTGCCTCCACGGTGGCCACATCGACGCCGGTGAGGCGCACCCGCTTGGTCCGGGACGTATCGCCGCTCACCAGCTCGACGGCCGACTTGGGCACGCCGCAGGTCTTGGCCAGAAAGGCGATCAGCGCCGCGTTGGCCTTGCCATCCACCGGGGGCGCAGCCAGGCGGATCTTCAGCGCCTCACCGTGCAGGCCGGCAATCTCGGTCTTCTTCGCGCCGGGCTGGATGTGCAGGCTCAGCACAAGACTGCCATCCGCCGCCCGGTTGAGCCAGTCCATGCCTCAGGCCAGCCCGAGCAGCATGTACTTGCCCATCGCCAGCGCGTTCTGCGCCAGTTGGAGGACCAGCAGCAGCGCGATCGGGCTCAGATCCACCCCGCCGATCGACGGAATGATGCGCCGGAAGGGTCGCAGGAAAGGCTCGGCCATCGCGTAGATGATGCCGGCCAGCGGCGCGTGGGGATTGACCCACGAAAAGATCGCCGACATCAGCACCACACCCATCAGCAGATAGAGCCCGACCTTGACCGTCTCGAGCAGACCAACACCCCACATGGCCACCAGCAGCCCGACGGGATCGGCGCCCTCGATGGCGCCGCGCAGCGCCAGGGCAATGAACACCACCAGCACCTGCACCACCCACGCCGGCAGCAGGCTCGCCAGATCCAGCCCCTTCAGGCCGGGGATGAAGCGGCGCAGGGGAATCACCAGCCAGTCGGTGGTCGCCACCACGAACTGGCCGATCGGGTTGCGGAAGGAGATGCGCTGCCACTGCATCACGAAGCGCGCCAGGAGCACGCCGGAGAGAAGCCCGCCGAGGGTATCGACGAGGGTGAGGAGAAGGCTGCCGAGCATGGCGTTTCTCCTCAGTCGCGGCCGAGCTGGTCGCCCAGCTCACGCCCACGGGCTTCGGCGGCCTTGACCGCACGCTCGACGATGGCCGGGAGACCGTCCGCCGCAAAGGATTTGAGCGCCGCCTCGGTGGTGCCGCCCTTGGAGGTGACCCGCTCCCGCAGCACGCCCGGCGATTCGTCGCTGCCGGCAGCCAGCTTCGCCGCGCCAAGCACGGTGTCGATGGCCAGCTTGCGGGCGGTAGCCGCGTCGAAGCCGATGGCCTCGCCGGACGCCTGCAGGCACTCGATGAAGTGGAACACGTAGGCCGGGCCACTGCCCGAGATCGCCGTCACGCCATCGATCTGCGCTTCGGCCGGCACCCACACCGTGCTGCCGACCGCCGACAGCACCTGCTCCGCCGCCGCACGCCCCGCCGCATCGACGGACGCATCGGCAAACAGGCCGGTGATGCCTGCACCGATCAGCGCCGGCGTGTTGGGCATGGCCCGCACCAGCTTGCGGTAGTCGCCCAGCCAGCGGCCGATATCCGCCAGGCGCAGCCCGGCGGCGATGCTCACCACCACCTGACTGGAGAGCCGGCCGGCAATCGGCGCGACCGCCGCCTTCAGCTGCTGCGGCTTGACCGCCAGCACCAGCACATCGCAGGCCAGCGCCTGGTCGTCGAGGGCGTCGGTCGCCCGCACGCCAAACTGCCCGGCGAGCTTCTCGCGCCCTTCGGCGGTCAGTTCGACCACCTGCACGCCTGCCGCGTCAAAGCCCTGCTTGACCAGTCCGCCGATCAGGGCCGCTGCCATGTTGCCGCCGCCCAGGAAGGTGATTTTCATCGTTTCGGTTCCACCAATTGGTTTGAAAACGCCCGGCAAGCTGCGCCGCCGGGCCGGGTGAATCGGTTTGCGTTTCAGTTCGTGTAATTGCGCGATCCGAAGATCGCGGTGCCGACACGGACCATCGTCGAACCTTCGGCGATCGCCGCCTCCAGGTCGTCGGACATACCCATCGACAAGGTGTCGAGATCGAGCTCGTCTGCCCGAAGCTGCGCCATCAGCCGGCGCAACGTCGCGAAGCGCTCACGTTGGAGGGCCACGTCGGACGTGGGTTCGGGAATCGTCATCAGACCGCGCAACTTGAGGCGCGGCAGCGCCGCCACCGCCCGGGCCAGCTCGGGCAGCTCGGTCGGCGAGACGCCGCTCTTGCTCTCCTCGCCGCTCACATTGACCTGGATGCACACCTGCAGCGGCGGCAGGAACACGTCGCGCTGCTCCGACAGCCGCTGGGCGATTTTCAGCCGGTCGATGGAATGCACCCACGCAAAGCTGTTGGCCACCGGCCGCGTCTTGTTGCTCTGCAGCGGCCCGATGAAATGCCATTCGAGGCCAAGATCGGCCAGCGCTTCGACCTTGGCGACGCCCTCCTGCACGTAATTCTCGCCAAAGGCATGCTGACCAGCGGCCGCCGCCTCGCGTACGGACTCGGCCGGCCAGGTCTTGCTGACGGCCAGCAGGCGAATGCCCGCGGGATCACGCCCGGCGTCGGAAGCCGCCCGGGCAATGCGGGTGACAAGGTTTTGGAGGCGGCCGGAAAGGCCTGACATATAATTGCTCAACGCTTAATTTCGGGCTGAAAGGGCCGTTGAGTATAGCATTGGCCCTTGAGCCGAAATCCGGCCGAGGGCCTGCCCGCAAGCGCCGCCCGCCCACCCCTCCAGCCACGAGTCTCCACGATGGACATCACCGAACTGCTCGCTTTCACCGTCAAGAACAAGGCGTCCGACCTGCACATTTCCGCGGGCCTGCCGCCGATGATCCGGGTTCATGGCGACGTACGGCGCATCAACCTGCCCGCCCTGGCCCACAAGGACGTGCACGGCATGGTGTACGACATCATGAACGACCAGCAGCGCAAGCAGTACGAAGAGTTCCTCGAGACCGACTTCTCCTTCGAGATCCCCAACCTGGCGCGGTTCCGGGTCAATGCCTTCAACCAGAACCGCGGCGCCGCGGCGGTGTTCCGGGTGATTCCGTCCAAGGTGCTGACCCTCGACGAACTCAACTGCCCGAAGATCTTCAAGGAAATCTCCAACCAGCCCCGCGGCATCGTGCTGGTCACCGGCCCCACCGGCTCAGGCAAGTCCACCACCCTCGCGGCAATGGTCGACTACGTGAACGAGAACGAATACGGCCACATCCTCACGGTTGAAGACCCGATCGAATTCGTCCACGAATCCAAGCGCTGCCTGATCAACCAGCGGGAAGTCGCCCGTGACACCCAGTCGTTCAACGCCGCGCTGCGCTCCGCCCTGCGTGAAGACCCGGACGTGATCCTGGTGGGCGAAATGCGCGACCTCGAAACCATCCGCCTCGCCCTCACCGCCGCCGAAACCGGCCACCTGGTGTTCGGCACCCTGCACACCTCGTCCGCCGCCAAGACCATCGACCGTATCGTCGACGTCTTCCCGGCCGCCGAGAAAGACATGGTGCGCGCGATGATGTCCGAATCCCTGCGCGCGGTGATCTCCCAGACACTCCTCAAGACCAAGGACGGCACCGGACGGGTGGCCGCCCACGAGATCATGATCGGCACCCCGGCCATCCGCAACCTGATCCGCGAAAACAAGGTCGCCCAGATGTACTCGGCGATCCAGACCGGCCAGAGCGTCGGCATGCAGACCCTCGACCAGTGCCTGGCCGATCTCGTCCGCCGCAACATCGTCTCCGGCGCCGAGGCCCGCCTGCGCGCCGCCAACAAGGACAGCTTCCCGGTCTGAGCACAGCCCGCCCCAAATTCGACCCCGCCGGCCACGGCCGGCCGCAACAGGAATCCACCATGGAACGCGATCAGGCACTCAAGTTCATGCACGACTTGCTGAAGCTGATGCTTCAGAAGAACGGCTCCGACCTCTTCATCACCGCCAACTTCCCCCCCGCCATCAAGATCGACGGCAAGATCGTTCCCCAGTCGAACCAGCAGCTCACCCACACCCACACGGCCGAACTGGCGCGGGTGGTGATGAACGACCGCCAGGCAGCGGAGTTCGAGGCGACCAAGGAATGCAACTTCGCGATCTCGCCGCCGGGCATCGGCCGCTTCCGGGCCAACGCCTTCATCCAGCAGGGGCAGGTCGGGCTGATCCTGCGGACCATCCCGCAGAAGATCCCCACCTTCGACGAACTCGGCCTGCCGCCGGTGCTCAAGGACATCGCCATGTCCAAGCGCGGCCTCGTGATCTTCGTCGGCGGCACCGGCACCGGCAAGACCACCTCGCTGGCGGCGATGGTGGATTACCGCAATGAGAAGAGCTTCGGTCACATCATCACGGTAGAAGACCCGATCGAGTTCGTGCACGCCCACAAGAACTGCATCGTCACCCAGCGTGAAGTCGGCATCGACACCGACTCGTGGGAGCCAGCCCTCAAGAACACCCTGCGCCAGGCGCCGGACGTGATCCTGATGGGCGAAATCCGCGACCGTGAGACGATGGACTACGCCATAGCCTTCGCCGAAACCGGTCACCTGTGCCTCGCCACCCTGCACGCCAACAGCGCCAACCAGGCCATCGACCGGATCGTCAACTTCTTCCCCGAAGAGCGCCGTCACCAGCTGCTGATGGATCTGTCCCTCAACCTGCGGGCGCTGATCTCCCAGCGCCTCTTGCCCATGTGCGACCGCAAGGGCCGGGTGCCGGCGGTGGAAGTCATGCTCAACTCGCCGCTCATCTCCGACCTGATCTTCAAGGGCGAGATCCCGGGCATCAAGGAAGTCATGAAGCGCTCCAGCGATCTGGGCATGCAGACCTTCGACCAGAGCCTGTTTGATCTGTATGAGCGCAACCTCATCACCTACGAGGACGCCCTGCGCAACGCCGACTCCATGAACGACCTGCGCCTGCAGATCAAGCTCAAGAGCAAGCGCGGCGACCGCGACGTGCTCTCAGGCATCCAGAACCTCGACATTGTCTAAAGACACCCGTCAGCCTACTGCGCGACCCGATCTCGCAACTGCGATGCTCGCCGTACCCAAGTACGGCTGCGCTTCTCGTCGCAACCTCGGGCCGCTCGCTAAGGCTGCCGGGTGTCTTTAGTCCGGGTTACTTTCCCTTTCCGGCTTGGGCTTGCGTGCCGATCCGGCCACCATCAGATACTCGAACAGCCGGCACTCGATGGCGCCGTTGAAGAGCGGCGTGCGCTTGCTGGCCTTGAGGCGCACGCCCTTCGGCAGCAGCGGGTCGCCGGTGAAGAAGTAGGCGCGCCAGCCGCTCCAGTTGGCCTTCAGGGCATCGCCCAGCTTCGGGTAGAAGGCTTCGAGTTCCGACGTATCCGACAGCCGAACGCCGTAGGGCGGGTTGGCCACCAGCACGCCGCTCGCCGCGGGCGCCTTGCGGTCGAGCAGATCCATCCGCTCCAGCTCCACGCAGCCATCCAGCCCCGCGCTGCGCAGATTGACGAAGCTCTTTCGCACCTGATCCTCGACGATGTCCGAACCGTAGATCGCCAGCGGACGTGGCGCCTGCCGGCGGGCGTCGGCCGCCTTGCGGATCGGCAGCCAGGTGTCCCGCTCAAAATGCTTGAAGCGCTCGAACGCAAAATGCCGGCCGAGCCCCGGCGCCACGTCGAGGGCCATCTGGGCAGCCTCGATGAGGAAAGTGCCGCTGCCGCACATCGGGTCGCACAAGGCCTCCTCGCCCGGCCTCCAGCCGGTGAGGCGCAGGATGCCCGCTGCGAGGTTTTCCTTCAGCGGCGCCTCGACGGCCGCCGACTTGAAGCCCCGCTTGTAAAGCGGCTCGCCCGACGTATCCAGATACAGCGTGACGGTATCGGCCGACAGAAAGGCATGCACACGGATGTCCGGCGTCTGGGTGTTCACATCCGGGCGACGTCCGACAATGGTGCGGAAGTGGTCGCACACCGCGTCCTTGATCTTCAGCGTCACGAACTCCAGGCTGCGCAGGGGCGACTTGTGGGCGGTGACGAACACGCGGATCGTCTCATCCGGCGTGAACCACTTGGCCCAGGTGGGCGCGTAGGCGATGCGGTACACGTCCTCTTCGTTGCGGTAGCGGCCCATCGAGACCTGCCACAGCACGCGGGTGGCGATCCGGCTTTCCAGGTTGGCGCGGTAACACAGCGCCCAGTCGCCGGAAAACTGCACGCCGCCGGGCACGGCCTTCGGATCGGTGGCGCCGATGGCGCGGAGTTCATCGGCAAGAAGCGGCTCGAGGCCGCGGGGGCAAGGGGCAAAGAAGTTCAAGGCAGCAATCCGGTTCGGAAATCAGGTTCGGTCAATCAGAAGGGCTTCAGCACGACGAGGAAGACGCAGGCGAACAGCACCAGCACCGGCACCTCGTTGAAGAAGCGGTACCACACGTGGCTGCGCGTATTGCGCCCTTCGGCAAAGGCCCGCATCAGCCGGCCGCAATACAGGTGGTAGACGATCAGGAAGGTGACGAGCATCGTCTTGACGTGCAGCCAGCCGCCGGTAAAGCCGAAGCCGAACCACAGCCACATCCCCAGCGCCACCGCGAGGATGCCCAGGGGCGTCATGAAGCGGTAGAGCTTGTTCTCCATCAGCGCGAGGCGATCGAGGGTGGCCTTGTCGGTGGCCATGGCGTGATTCACGAACAGCCGCGGCAGGTAGAACAAACCGGCGAACCAGCTGGTGACGAAGATGATGTGCAGGGCTTTGATACTCAGAAAAAGCATGATGTGGGCTCGAAAGGGAAAAATCAGGAAACCGCCAGACGACGCACGCGCAGGGCGTCGGCGACGGTCGGATACATCAGGCGGGCGCGCAGTTCCCGCTTGATGCGGTCATTCTTCAGGCGCCGCGACTCGGACATGAACGACAGGGTGAGCGGCGACAGCCGCCCGGCCAGTTCGGCCCGGGGCAGGCGCGGCGGGCGCGGCAGGCCGACGGCATCGGCCACCAGATCGAAGTACTCGCCCATCTTCAGGCTGCTGTCGTCCGACGCGTTGTAGGCCCGGTTGGGCCGGCCGCGGAACAGCGCCAGCCCCAGCAGCCGGGCCAGATCGTCGGCGTGGATGTGGTTGGTGAACACGTCGTCCTCGGGCGCCAGCACTGGCTCGCCCTTTTCAAGACGCGCCACCGGCAGGCGCTCGGCCCCATCGTAAATGCCGGGCGCCCTGAGCACGCTGACCCGGCATCCGGTACGCCCGCCAAATCGCCGCAGGTGGCATTCGGCTGCAACGCGCCGGACCGCCCGGGCCGAGGCCGGACGCGGCGGACGGGTCTCGTCCAGCCAGGCACCGGCGCAGTCGCCATACACGCCCGTGGTACTTATGTAGATGAGCCGTCGTGGTAGACTCGCGCGACGCGTCAGCGCAGCGAGAAGACTGCGCGTGCGCGGATCGTCACTACCCATATTGGGCGGTGGAGCACAGTGCAGGACGTAGTCCGCAATGCCGGCCAGCCTTCCAAGGCTTTCCGGCTTGTCCAGGTCGGCAATCAGGGTTGTCGCACCAAGGGCCCACAGGGCCGCACGTTCTTCAGGGCGGCGCACCACGGCGCACACGCGAAACCGGCGTTGCAGCCACGGGATGATCCGGCGCGCCACATCGCCACTGCCGACGATCAGGACTTGCTTCATTTTTCGACGTTTCATTTAACGATTATCTCACGGCCACCCATCATGTCGTTCCAGGTCACCCTCCAGCCCAGCGGACTCGAATTCCCCGCCTCGGCTGACGATACCGTTCTCGAAGCCGCCCTTGCTGCCGGCCTGCTGCTTCCCTACAGCTGTCGCGACGGCGCCTGCGGGGTTTGCAAGAGCAAGGTGCTCTCCGGCGACCTGGACCTGGGCCGCTTTGGCGAAAGCACGCTGACTGAAGCCGAACGCGAGGCCGGCATGGCCCTGCTGTGCTGCGCCCGCCCCCGCTCCGATCTCACCCTCGAGGTGCGCCAGGTGAGCCGCGCCGGCGAGATCCAGGTCAAGAAACTGCCCTGCCGCGTGCAGAAGCTCGTGCGCGCCGCCGATGACGTGATCGTCCTCGAGATCCGCCTGCCCGCCACCGAGAAATTCCAGTTCATCGCCGGCCAGTACATCGACTTCCTGCTCGCCGACGGCAAGCGCCGCAGCTTCTCCATCGCCAACGCCCCGACCGGCGCCGACTTTCTCGAACTGCACATCCGCCATGTGCCGGGCGGCTTCTTCACCACCCACGTCTTCGAGAAGCTCAAGGAGAAGGACATCCTGCGCTTCGAAGGCCCACTGGGCGGTTTCCGGCTCGACGAAAGCTCCCAGCGCCCGATCGTGCTGCTCGCGGGCGGCACCGGCTTCGCGCCGATCAAGAGCATCGTCGAATACGCCATCGCCACCGGCATCCAGCGCCCGATGACGCTCTACTGGGGCAGCCGCAACCTCGCCGGGCTTTACCAGTTCGACGTCGCCAAAGGCTGGGAAGACCGGCTCCCGGGCTTCCGTTTCGTGCCCGTGCTCTCCGACAGCCCGGCGGAGGACGCCTGGACCGGCCGCACCGGTCTCGCCCACGCCGCCCTGATGGCCGACCTGCCTGATCTCTCCGGGCACGAGGTCTATGCCTGCGGCTCGCCAGCGATGATCGACACCGCCCGCGCCGACCTCACCCGCCAGTGCGGCCTGCCTGCCGACGCCTTCCACGCCGACGCCTTCAGCTTCTCGAACGACGCCAAGGCTGGCTGAGCCGGCACCGGAACCCCACCCATGAGCAATGCCGTCCTGATCACCCGCGAACCGGTGATCAACAAGCAGCACAAGATCACCGCCAACCGGCTGATCGTCCACGCCACGTCCGTTGCTCAGGCAGTGGAAACCCTGTCGGAGCTGGCAGATGTGTGGCCGACGACCCATCCGGTCTTCGTGAGCCTGTACCGGCTGGTGCCCACGCCGGATCTCCTCGGCTGGAAAGCCCCCGCCAACGCGATGGTGGAGATCCCGACCCAGGCCATCGCCCACCCGCTTACGCTGGAGCTGATTCCCAAGCTGCAGGCCGCCGGCATCAGCCTCAACCTCACCTGGCATCAGCCCGACACCATCGTCTCGCCGGATGTGGCATGGCGCTTCGTGATCATCGACGCCAAGCGGCAGCCCGTGCCGATTGCCCCGCCCGGCCTGGCGCTCGCCTGGGGCCTGCCGGACGTGCCAGCGTTCCGCAATGCAATCGTCGGCGGCTACGACGGCGCATCGGGCTGGTTCTTCCTGCACGGCGTCAAGACCGACGGCAAGCTCGCACCGTCCCACGCCCAGATCGTCCGGCTGCTCAATCTGGTGCGCAAAAATGCCGAAGTCAAGGAAATTGAAAATGTCCTAAAGCAGGATGTGGCGCTGTCATACAAATTGCTGCGTTACATCAATTCTGCCGGTTTCGGACTGATGTGCGAGATCCAGTCCTTCCGCCATGCCGTGTCGATCCTGGGCTACGACAAGCTCCACAAGTGGCTGTCGGTGCTGCTGATCTCCGCCAGCCGCGATCCGTCCGCGCCGGCCCTGATGCAGACCGCGATCGCCCGCGGGCGCTTCATGGAGCAGATCGGCGCGGCCTTCTTCGAAAAAGCCGAACTCGACAACCTGTTCATCACCGGCGCCTTCTCGATGCTTCACCTGCTGCTGGGGGCCAGCCTCCAGTCGGCGCTCGACGAAATGCACCTTCCGGCCCCGATTTGCGACGCCCTGCTGGGCGGAGATGGCGTTTATGCACCTTTTCTCAAACTCGCGCGGGCACTGGAGAGCTTCGACGACAAGAATCTGGCATCCCTTGCCAATGATCTTCACATCACGCCGGAACGCATCAACCGGGCACATCTTGAAGCGCTCTCGTTCGCGGACAGCCTGCAGTTCGGCTGAATCCCGCGCTGCCAAAGGCGGGCCGGGACGCAAACTCTTCACAACGTCGCGAACTGGGTCACGCTCGGAAGCGCAAGCGCCGGTGCGGGCGAGCATAAGTCACAGGCGAGAGCCGGGGGGGTACGGTTAGAATTCAAAGCACTAAATTTGTGAAATACGTGCTTCATTCATGCCCACCACCCGAATATCCAAAATGCGACGTCCCCTAGCTGCACCGACATCGCGTCTGCCAGCGCTGCGGGAAACCGCGTCCGCGCTGCTGCGGATACTTTCGGCTGGCGATGCATCCCGACACGATATTGCACGTGTCATTATCCTCGATCCCGTGATGGTTTTCGAGTTGCTTTTGACAGCACCGCTGAGCAAGAGCGACTTTTCTATTGCCCTCATCGACGTGCTCATCGAGCGCCTCGACCGGATCGACGCCGGCCTGCTGCAGGCGTGGGCACTGCGCCACATGATCCAGCAACCCCAGCACCGGATCTCGCCCCGCGCCCACCGGCATCACACGATGCACAGCCTGTTCGTGGCCGAGCTGGCGGTCAACCTGGCTCGCGAGATCGGCTACCCCCATCCCGACGAAGCCCGCTCCGCCGGCCTGCTCCACGACCTCGGCCTGCTGTGGCTCAATGAATACGGCGAACAGTATGGCCGCGTGCTGGCCGACGCCATCGACGAGCGCAGCCTGTCCTCAGCCGAATGGGAACGCTACGGCCTCGACCACGCCGAGATCTCCGCCGACCTGGCCGCCCGCTGCGGCTTCCCGCTGGGCATCATCGACGCCATCGCCCTGCACCAGGCCGAGCCAGAGGCCGTCGATACCGCCCACCCGCTGGTGCGCGTGATCGCCGCCGCCGAAGAGCTCGCCAGCTACCGCGGCAGCCAGTCCGCCGCCAGCCTCGAAGGCGCCAGCCGCCTCACCAAGATCGACGGCAGCGTGTTGGTCAGCGTCCTCGCCGATACCACTCGCGGCATGCAGGAGATGGTCAAGAGCCTCGAGATCATCGTCGAACCGACCATGCTCACCCTGCCCTGGGCCACCCCGGGCACCGACTCCGAGCGCGAGAACATGGACAGCGGCATCGCCCGCACCGCGCTCAGCGCCTTCGCCCGCAGCGCCTTTGTAGACGCGGCCACCGCGCGCCAGAGCTTCGACGTGGCCACCCGCCTGCTCCTTGGCCTCGACGCCCCCGTGCTGTTCGTAAAGTCCGACAGCGACGACGCCCTCGTGGGCGCGCCGACGATCACCCATCCGGGCCTCGACCAGATCAGGATTTCCGCCCGCGACGAGCACAGCGCCGTTGCCGAGGCCTACCGTAACAACGCCGAAGCCCGCTACCAGAGCGGCCCGCGCCCGCCTGGCAAGTGTGCCGCCGACTGGCAGCTGGCCCGCTGGCTCGACAGCGACGGCCTGCTCTGCGTGCCCTGGCAGAATCCCAACGAGACCGGCGTGGCTGTGTTCCCCTGCGCCGGCGCCGAGCAGCCGGGCACCGGCATGGAGCCCGCCCTGCGCCGCTCCGTCACCGAGGCCGCCACCAACCGCATCTCCGAGCGCCGCGCCGAAGAGCAGATGCGCCTCGACCTGGAAGACAGCATCGCCCGCCGCTACGTGGATCACGCCCGGCGCATCGCCCACGAGGCGAGCAACCCGCTCACCGTCATCAAGACCTACCTGGGCCTGATCGACGAACGGGTGGACGACCCGACCCTGAAGGAACAGCTCGGCCTGCTCAGCGAAGAACTCGACCGCGTCGGCGCCCTGGTGCGCAAGGCCAGCGACTTCACCTCCATGACGCCCTCTGGCCCCGCCCACAGCGGTGTCGCCGAAATCCTGCACGACCTGCGCGCGCTCTACGGCGAAGCGCTGTTCGCCCGCAAGGGGATCGCCTTCGAGCTGCGCACCTCGCCCAACCTGCCCGCTGCCGCGATTCCGCCTGACGCCCTGAAGCAGGTGTTCCTCAACCTCTTCAAGAACGCCGCCGAGGCGATCCCTGAAGGGGGCAAGCTCACCGTGTCGGCCGTCTCCGGCATCAACGCCAACGGCAGCCAGTGCATGGAGATCCGGATCGTCGACAACGGCCCGGGCCTCGCCCCCGAGCGCATCGAGACCCTCTTCAACCCGGGCGCCCGCAACAGCGACAAACCGGGTGGTGGCGTCGGCCTGCCGCTGGTCCGCGAACTGGTTGCCGCGGTCGGTGGCACCATCCTGTGCCGCAGCCAGCCGGGCTCCGGAACCGTGTTCCAGATCTTCATGCCACTGGCGGCAACCCACTGACTTGATGCATCATTGCCGCGCCAATTAGAAGAGCCATGTCCGGGAGTCACAATGGTCATCCCCTGGGAAGGAGCTTCCTTCCCGACAGAGGCGAACCGGCGAACGTCGGCAGAGTCTCTTACCCGAATCCTAGTCGTCGACGATGAACCGTCCCTGCGACGGTCGGTTGGCGCCCTCCTGCAGGGCAGCGACCGGCTGATCGAGGACTGTGGTTCCGTCGCCGAGACACTCGCTCGTCTCAACACCCGCTCCTACGACCTGCTGATCCTCGACTTCCGCCTGCCCGACGCCTCGGGCCTGGCGGTGATGGACTGGCTGCTCAGCAACGACCGCCGCGAATCCGTCATCATGATCAGCGGCGAGCAATCCATGGAAGCCGCCATTGGCGCCCTGCGCCGCGGCGCCGACGACTTCCTCATCAAGCCCTACGGCGCCGACCAGATCCGCCGTGCGGTGACGGGCGCCCTCGTCAAGCGTCAATCCGAGCGCACCCACCGGCTCAGCCAGCAGCGCCTCCAGTCGTCCGAGCAGATGCACCGCTACATGGTCGAGAACTCCCTCGACCTGATCTACACCCTCGACGCCGAAGGCCGCTTCAACTACCTCAACCTGCGCATCGAGTCGCTGCTTGGCCATCCCCGCAACGCCCTGATCGGCAAGCACTTCTCCGAGATCGTCCACCCCGAGGATCTCGAACGGGCCCGCTACGCGTTCAACGAGCGGCGCACCGGGCCCCGCGCCACGATTAACATCGAGCTGCGCCTCGCCCGCAACCCCTATGGCGCCGATGGCGACGACACCGGGCCGGTGGCCGTCGTGCTCAACGCGATGGGCATCTACAATAGCGTCGAATCGCGCTCGCCGTCCCATTACGCCGGCACCTACGGCGCGGCCCGCAGCCTGCCCGCGCTGCGCACCATCGAAGCCAGCCCGCGCTACCAGACCTACCACGACCCGCTCACCCAGCTGCCCAACAACGAGCTCTTCCAGGATCGCCTCAACCTGGCGATCACCCAGGCCAAGCGGCGCAAGGGGCTCATCGCGGTCATGTTCATCGACATGGACCGCTTCAAGCAGGTGAACGAAACCCACGGCCAGGGCGAAGGCGACGCCCTGCTGCGCTCGGTGGCCCTGCGCCTCAAGCAGTGCCTGCGCCGGGGCGACACCCTTACCCGCCACCGCAGCGACGAGTTCGTGGTGCTGCTGCCCGACATCAACGACCAGGAAGACGCCCGCGCCATCGCCGAGAAGGTGCTGCTCGCCTTCCGCAAGCCCTTCCCCTTGAGCGAGGGCGAGGTGCTCATCACCATCAGCATGGGCATCGCCCTGCACCCCGAAGACGGCGACACCGCCGAGGATCTGGTCCAGCACGCCAGCGTGGCGATGCACCAGGTCAAGGGTGACGGCCGCAACGCCTACAGTTTCTTTTCGCCGGACATGCACGCCAGCTACCGCACGCGGGTGTCCCTCGAAAAGGAATTGCGCCAGGCCATCAGCCGCAACGAATTCGAGCTGCACTACCAGCCGCTGGTCAGCCTCTCGCAGGATCGCATCACCGGCATGGAAGCCCTCGTGCGCTGGCGCCACCCGTCCCACGGCATCGTCGCGCCATCGCGCTTCATCCACTTTGCCGAAGAAGCCGGGATCATCCACGACATCAGCCGCTGGGTGCTCGAGACCGGCTGTGCCCAGCTGGCCGTGTGGCGCCGCCAGTTCCCCGATCTGCGCCTCACCGCCAATCTCTCGTCGCGGGATTTCGACCAGTCCGACCTCTCCGACACCATCTCCCGCACCCTGTCGCGCAACGGCCTAGCCGCCGGCAGCCTGGAGCTCGAGATCGCCGAGAGCCTGCTCCTCGAGAACACCGAGCGCGTCGCCCCGCGCCTGCAAAACCTGCGCGAACTGGGCGTCGGCGTGTCGATCCACGATTTCGGCACCGGCTATTCGTCCCTCGTGAGCCTGCAGCGCTTCGGCGTCACTCGCCTGAAGATCGACCGCAGCTTCGTGCGGGACATGAACGGCCACGGCAACCACCCCATCATCAGCGCCATCGCCGGCATCGCCCAGGGTTTCGACATCCGCCTGGCCGCCGAAGGCGTCGAGCGCGGCGAGCAGATGACCACCCTAGACGGCATGGGCTGCGACGAGATGCAGGGCTTCTACTTCTCCCGGCCGGTGGATGCAGAAGCCGCCACCCGCCTCCTGCGGGATTTCCGCCCCTCCCGCGTGAGCCACGGCAACACCGGGGCGCCGGCCGCATCCTGAACGGCCAGCCACCTCAAACCGTCATGTTTCGCCGCTAGATTTGCCCCATCGTCGAACCCTCGAGGTCCTCGCCATGGGAATCTACCGCCTCATCCTCGCCTCCCCCCGCCAGCCCGAAGCCCCCAGGCTGGTCGCCGAACACATCGACCCGTCGTGGCTCAAGCAGCGCGGCTACGAGATCGCCCGCACCCTGGGCGACGCCGCTGCGGTCTGGGCCGCCCGCCCGGGCAGCGACAGGCAGCTCGCCCTTCACTGCCGCACGGGGCACGCGCTCGCCATCGTCAGCGCCTGAAACCGGCGCCGTAAACGGCAAGCGGCGGACCACACGGCCCGCCGCTCGAGATTACGGAGGACAGGTTCAGCGCCGGAAGGGAATCAGCTCCCCGGCAGAAAAACCCTTGTCCTGCAGGCGGTTCTGGGCCGCGACGGCGTCACGCCGGTCGTTGAAAGGCCCCACCACCACCCGGGTTTCCAGCTGGGCCGGGATGCCCGCCGCCGACAACCGGGAACGCAGCGCCTCGGCCTGAGCCGCCGTCCCGAACACCCCCACCTGGACCGCGTAGCCGCCCTGGGCGTCGCTCGCGACAGGCGTCTTGACCACCGCAACAGGTGCGGGCACCGCCGCAGCCGGCGCGGGCGCAGCAACCGCGGCCGGCGCCGTTGCCGGTGTCGATGCGGGGGTCGCAGCCGAAGGGGCGGCAGAAGGCACGGCCACCCCACGGGGCTGCGTTGCCTGCGCCACGGGCGCAACCGCCGGGGCCACTGCGGCAGGCGCCGCGTCACGCTTGCGGGCCGGCTCGGCAGCTGGCGCAGCCACCACGCTCTGGGAACCCGGCCGCAGCACCGGACGGGTCTCCTCGACCGGCTTGCGGGTACGTTCGACGAGCCTGTCGCCCTTGTCACCGGTGGGCAGCGGCGGCGGCGTCGAACTGCCCTCGACGGGCGGCTGTGGTTCGGGTTCGGTCGGCGCCGCGGCGCGCACCACGTCGGGCGGGGCATCGCGGCCGGGCTCGGGCAGCGGCGTCACCTGGGCCGGCGCGATCGGCTTGGTGGGCACCACCGCCGCCTCGGGCTGAGGCGGCCGGGATAGGTGATCAAAAACCGCCAGGCCGCCCAGGAGGACGGCAATCAGCCCCCCTGCGACGCCCGCGCGTACCCACAGCTGCCGGCGGGGATCTTCGTCCTCGTCATCGTCCGGCACATCCGGTCTGTCCGTCATGCTCCCCCCTCGGCCCGCGCCAGCGCGCAGACCAGTTCGGCTTCTGCCACCGAGATTCCACAGTGCTCCGCAATCTGGCTTGCGGGAATGCCGCGCCCGGCCAGCAGCATGGCCTCGGAGTGCTGCGGCGACTCCGGCCGCACATACTGGGCTTGCGGCTGGGCCTGGGCCCGATCATGGGCCAACTGCATTTCATTGAGATCAAGGCGCAGGGCCACCAGCTCGCTGCGCAGGAAATCCTGTTCGGTGCGCAGCTGGGCCACATCCCGACGCAGCTGCTGGATCTCGAGTTCGTTGAGGGTCTCCTGGGGCACTTCGAGCGGGTTGTGCGGCGCCATCGGGGCGGGCGCCGGCATGGCCGCAACGTCGGCCACCACCGTCTGGGGCGAGCGGCCGGGGGCTTCCGCGGTGCTGGCGGCCTTGCCCGGCAGGGCCAGACGGAACAGGATGATCGCCAGATAGATGGAGAGCACGGCGACCAGCGCCCAGACACCCTCCCGCAGACCTACATCGATCATCGGCCCGGCTCCCTGGCTGCGGCGCCGCATTCTTTTGACTGAAACCTTTGGCTGACGATGATCGTTCCCCTGGAAACCGGCGCTTGTACGACATGAATTTGACGCTGCGATAATAGCCGCGTGCCTCTTCAGCCACAATGCGACTTCTTCGTCTGTGCGCGTCTTTTCATCATGTTCTTCGTCAAAAAGCTGATCGCCCTGCTTCTGATGCCCCCGCTGGCCCCGCTGATCCTGATCTGCGCCGGACTGCTGCTGCTCCGCTGGCGTCCGCGCGCAGGACGCGTGCTGGCCTGGAGCGGCCTCGCCCTGGCCCTGCTGGTGACGACGCCTCCGGTGGTGGACGCCCTCCTCGACGGCCTCGAAGAGATCCCGGTGCTTCAGCCGACGCAACTGGCCGACGCGGGGGCGATCGTGATTCTGGGCGGCGGCGCGCGCACCAACGCGCCGGAATTCGGCGGCCAGACGGTCAATCGGCTCACCCTCGAACGGGTGCGCTACGGCGCCCGCCTGGCCCGTCAGTCGGGCCTGCCGGTGCTGGTGAGCGGCGGCGCGCCAAGCGGCAGCCAGCCCGAAGCCGAGCTGATGAAGACCGCGCTGGAAGAGGATTTCCGGCTGCCCGTGAAGTGGGTGGAAGCCGCCTCGCTGGACACCCGCGACAATGCCCGGATGAGCGCCGCGCTGCTGCACACCGAGGGCGTGAAACGGGTGGTGCTGGTGACCCACGCCGCCCACATGCGCCGCTCGGTGGAAGCATTCGAGGCGGCCGGGCTGGCGGTGATCCCCGCGCCGACCGGCTTCTTCCGCCGCGGCCCGGCCGACGACACCCTGCCCCGCCTGCCCAACATGAACTCGACCTACGCCGGCACCTACGCCATCCACGAATGGCTGGGCCTGCTGGCCTACCGCCTCAACCGCTGAACCCCACCCTTCACCCAGACCGCCCCATGCCCGACGACACCCGCCCCAACGACGACGCCTGCCGGCAATGCCGCTTCTTCATGGCCGCCGAGAGCACCCTCGGCACCTGCCATCGCTACCCACCGGCCTTCGCCGGCGCCCAGTCACCCCGCGAGGATCACCACTGGCGTTTTCCGATCGTCAGCGGGCTGGCCTGGTGCGGCGAATTCAGGCCACGGCACTGAGGCACCTCAGCGGCTGAAGCTGGCCTTGCGCTTGCCCAAGAAGGCGTTGATGCCCTCGTCGAAATCCGGCCGGGCCGAACAGCGGGCAAAGGCTTCGGCCTCCAGCAGCAGCTGGGTGTCGAGGCTCTGGTCGGGCGACTGGTTGAGCAGGCGCTTCATCTCGGCGTAGGTCTCCCGCGGGCCGTTCAGGATGCGGCCGACCAGGGTGGCCACCGCGTTGTCCAGTTCGGCCAGCGGCACGACCCGGTTCACCACGCCCAGGCGCTGGGCTTCGGTGGCGTCGAAGCGATCGGCCATCAGCAACAGCTCGAAGGCCTTGTGGCGCCCGACGATACGCGGCAGGAACCACGACACCCCGCCGTCGCCCGACAGGGCGATGCTGGCGTAGGCGGTGGTGAAATAGGCGTTGTCGGCCGCCACCACCATGTCGCAGCCCAGCGCCAGCGACAGGCCAAAGCCCGCGCAGGCGCCATGCACGCGGCCGATCACCGGCACGCGCAGTTCGGCCAGGGCCTCGACGCTGCGGTTGATGTGCTGCTCGATGGTCGCCCGGAAGCTGGCGATCCGGCTCTCCGGCGACAGGTGCAGCTGGCCGGCAAAATCCTTGAGATCGCCCCCGGCCATGAAGTGGTCGCCGGCGCCCTGGATCACCACCACCCGCAGGTCGTCCCGATGGGCGAGCTGGGCGGTCACGTCGGACAGGGCGTGCATCATGTCGAAGGACAACGCATTGAGCGCCTTCGGCCGGTTGAGGGTCAGCGTCGCGACGCCGTCTGCCATGTCGAGCAGGATGGGAGAGGTCATGAAAGGCGGTTCCTGTGGTTCAAGATTCGGTAGGCGCCATTCTGCCCCCTGAGCCCGGACGACGAAAGCCGCCCAGGCCTGCATCCGCTCAGCCGGCGGCGTAGCGCTCGCGCATCTGGCGCTTGTTGATCTTGCCGACGCTGGTCTTCTCGAGGCTGTCGGCAAAGCGCACCTGATCCGGCAAGGCGAAGCGGGAAATCCGCCCTGCGTCGGCAAAGGCGCGCAGGTGGGCGATGATGTCCTCCGCCGTCAGACCTTCGGCGCCGGCCTTGGGCACCACCACCGGCAGCGGACGCTCGCCCCAGCGGGCGTCGGGCACACCCAGCACGGCCACCTCGGCCACCGCCGGGTGCTGGGAGATCAGGGTCTCGATCTCCAGCGACGAGATCCACTCACCGCCCGACTTGATGACGTCCTTGATGCGGTCGGTGATCTGCAGCGAACCGCTCGGCGCGATGCGGCCGATGTCCTGGGTGTGCAGCCAACCGCCGCGCCACAGGTGGGCGGTGGCGTCGGCGTCCTTCAGGTAGCCCTGGGTGAGCCACGGGGCACGCACGACCACCTCGCCCTGGGCCTGGTCGTCGTGGGCCACGTCGTCCAGGTTGCCGTCGACGATGCGCAGGTTCACAAGCGGAATCGGCAGACCGGTACGGCAGCGGTTCGGCACGGTCTGCTCGGGCGGCAGGTCCAGGTCGGCGGGCTTGAGCTGGGCGAGGGTCAGGATCGGGCAGGTTTCGGACATGCCGTAGCCGGTAAACACGTCCATCCCCCGCGCCACCGCCTGGGTCGCGAGGCCCACGGTGAACGCCGAGCCGCCGATCACCATCTTCCAGCCGGTGAGGTTCATCTCCTTGGCGGCCGGCGCCAGCAGGAGCATCTGCAGGATGGTGGGCACGCAGTGGGAGAAGGTCACGCCTTCGGTGCGGCGCAGCTGCAGCAGCATGTCGGGCACGTAGCGGCCCGGGTAGACCTGCTTCACGCCCAGCATGGTTGCCACGTAAGGCAGGCCCCAGGCGTGGACGTGGAACATCGGGGTGATCGGCATGTACACGTCGCCCCGATGGAAACGCTGGCCCGACACCGCGCCGGCCAGCCCGCCGAGGGTGCCGAGGGTGTGGAGCACCAGCTGGCGATGGCTGAAGAACACGCCCTTCGGCAGGCCCGTGGTGCCGGTGGTGTAGAAGGTGGTGGCGCGGGTGTTCTCGTCGAAATCCGGAAACGCGTGCTGCGGATCGGCGGCCGCCAGCAGGGCTTCGTACTCGCCCACGGCGCCAACGGCGGCCGGGTCGCAGGGCTCGTCGGAGAGCAGCACGATGCGCTTGAGCTTGGGCAGGCGGTCGCGGATGCCGTCGAGGATGGGCAGGAATTCGGTGTTGATGAGCAGCGTCTCGGCGCCGCAGTGGTCGATGGTGTAGGCGATCTGCTCGGGCGACAGGCGCACGTTCACGGTCATCAGCACCGCGCCCAGCATCGGGATCGCGAAGTAGCTCTCGAGGTAGCGGTGAGAATCCCAGTCGGCCACCGCCACGGTGTCGCCAAAGCCCACGCCGAGCCGGCTGAGGGCGCTGCCCAGGCGGCCGATGCGGGCGCCGAGATCGCGATAGGTGTGGCGGCACACGTCGCGATAGACGATCTCCTGATCGGGCGCGTGGGCCAGCGGCGTGTGCAGGAGCTGCTTGATGAGCAGCGGGTAGGCGTAGGGCTGGTCGGCGGACGCGGCGGCGTCTCCGGCGGCGCGGATATCGGTTTGCACGATTGTCTCCTCGGGCTGTTATGGTCTGACGGAAGCGTCGGCAGCTTAGCCGGAGGGCGGGGTGAAATCGCCCCCCCGAAAGGGGGGCTGGCGGGGCGTCAGCCCGCCGGCGGACGCAGCAGGCCGGCCTGCCCGGCGCGCAGGATGGCCTCGGTCCGGCTGCGCGCGCCGAGCTTTGCGTAGATGTTGCTGAGGTGCCACTTCACCGTTTCGGGCGTCACCTGGGCGGCGCGGGCGATGGCCTTGTTGGACAGGCCCTGGGTGACGAGCTGCAGGATGTCCCGCTCCCGGGCCGACAGCCGTTCGGGGGGCTCGGCGCCGGTCCCGGACCGGACCTCGGCCAGCAGCGCCTCGACCAGCGGGCCGGCATCGGCAAAGCTGCGCACCATCCCGGCCTGCTCGGCAAAGGGCAGCAACGCCGCCACCCCCGCCACCGCCCGGGGGCGCTGGCCGGCCAGCGCCAGGGCTTCGGCCAGCAGGATGCGCCGCTGCAGGGCCCGGTAGTGAAAGCCTGCGTCGGCAGAGGCCGTCACCAGCGCGTCGAGCGCCGTCACCGCGTCGGCAGCCCGCCCCTCCGCCAGGGCCAGCACGGTCAGTGCCTCGCGCCAGGCAAGCCAGGTTTCCATCAGGCTGCTCACCTGCCGGGGCGGCCGGGCCGGCATCAGCGGACGCAGCGCATCGACTCGCCGACGCAGCGCGTCAACGTCGCCACCCCGCCACAGGATGCGCGCCGCTTCGGCCAGCATCAGCGCCCGCATGCGCAGCCAGCGGCGGGCCTCGCCCAGCTGGTCGGCGGCGTCGAGCCGGGCCAGCGCGGCGGCCCGGTCGCCCCGCAGCAGGGCCAGCCGGGCCGCGCTCACCGCGTAGCGTGCACATGATCCCAGCGGGCAGGTCTCGGCCACCACTTCGACGCGGCCGCCCATCACGTCGGCCAGCGCCTGCAGGTCGCCCCGCTCGTAGAGGATCTCGGCCAGATAGCCGACGGGCAGCGCGGCCACCGCCGACTGAGGACCGGATTCGGCCACCGCCCGGGCCAGGGCTTCCCGCAGCAGCGCCGCCGCCTCGCCCAGCCGACCGGCAATGCCGTGGCCCAGCCCGGACATGCTGAGCCGATACACCATGCCGAAGAGCGGGCAGCCGCCCGCCTCGAAGGGCGCCGAGCGGGCCGCCAGCTCGGTCGCTTCGCCAAAGCGTGACGCCGTGTGCAGCCCGAACAGGATCACGCTGCGCGCCATCTGGGCGACCCACGAATCGGCCCGGGCGGCGGCGTCGAGCGCCTGCCGGCCGAAGGCCATCGCGGCCTCGCTCTCGTCGGACAGGCCCGCGATCAGGCCCTTCACCGCGGCCACCTCGCCCGGCTCGGCCTGGGCCGGCAGGCGTCCGCTGGCCACGTCGGCCTCGATGCCGCTCAGGGTGTCGCGGGCCTCGCCCAGTCGCAGCCCGAAGGCCAGCGCCCAGGCGTGGGCCAGCCGCAGGCGCAGGCTGCCGGCCAGTAGCGCCGGCGGCAGCAGGGCCAGCCAGCCGGTGACGGTGCGGATGTCGCCGGCCTGCACCAGCCCCATCGCGCAGGCCTCGGCCCAGGCGGCGGCGCGGGGCGCGTCACCGCCGGCCAGGGCGTAGCGCACCGCCTCCTGCCACAGGCCGGCGTCGGCGCACCAGCGGGCGGCGGCAAGCTGGATGTGGCGCAGGCGCGCCGGGTCGTCCCGGCCAAGGCGCGCCTTCAGGTAATCGGCAAACAACGCGTGGAAGCGGAACCAGCCGTCGTCCAGGCGCTTCACGAAGAGGTTCTGGCCGGCGAGCTCGTCCAGCAGGCGGCGGGCATCGGGCTGGCCGCTCACCGCGGCGCACAGGTCCGGGCAGAAGCGGTCGAGCGGGCCGGCGGCGAGGAGGAAATCCACCCGGGCCGGGTCGAGCCCGGCGAGCACGTTCTCGGCGAGATAAGCCCCCACGCCCTCCCCCGCCCGGCGGCGGATGCCGGCCATCAGCGCGTCGGCGTCGTCGGCGCCGCGCACCGACAAGGCGACGAGGTACATGCCGGCGGCCCAGCCCTCGGTGGTGCGCCACACGGCGTCGGCCACGGCGGATTCGGCCAGTGGGCCGCCAAAGCCTTCGAAGTAGTGCCGCGCCTCGTCGGCGGCAAAGCGCAGCTCGGGCTCGCCGATGCTCGTCAGCTGCCCCCGCGCCGCCAGGGTGGCGAAGGGCAAGGCCGGCGCGCCACGCCCGGCGAGGATCAGCCGGAAGGCCGGCGGCGCGTAGCGGACGAGGGTCTGCAGGGCGGCGAGGAGCGGCGGCGTGGTGAGCGCGTCGGCGTCGTCGAGGATCAGCGCCACCGGCACCGGCGAGCGGGCCAGCCCGTTGATGAGGGCCGCCAGCACCGCGCGGGGCGAGGCCAGCGCATCCCGCGCGAGCAGCCGGGCAGCCTCGCGGGCCACACCGTCTTCGCCCCCCAGGGCCGCAACGAGATAAGGGAAAAACAGTCCGGAATCGTCATCCTCCCGGTCGAGGCTGAGCCAGCCCACCAGCCAGCCCAGGCCTCCGAGGCGCTCGCGCAGCTGGGCGAGCAGGGTCGTCTTGCCGGCGCCGGGCGAGGCGCACACCCGCAGCACCGGCGGCTGACCGGGCGCGCAGAGGGCATCCACCAGGCGTGGACGAAGCAGCACGCCCGCCGACGGGGCCGGCGGGCGTAGCTTGGTCTGGATCAGCAGGGACGGGCGCGGGTCGGCCCGGTCTGCCGGAAGCGAGGTCATCTGAAAACAGACGCCCCGGCCGCGATCCCACGGCCGGGGACGAGGCGGGTCACACCTTCTCGAAGATGCCGGCGGCGCCCATGCCGGTGCCGATGCACATGGAGATCATGCCGTAGCGGGCCGAGGTGCGCTGGAAGGCGCTCATCAGCGTGGCAGCACGGATCACCCCGGTGGCGCCCAGCGGGTGGCCGAGGGCGATGGCGCCGCCCTGGGGGTTGATCCTGGACTGATCCATGTCGAGCTGCTTCATCACCGCCAGGGCCTGGGCCGCGAAGGCTTCGTTCAGCTCGATCCAGTCGAGATCGGATTGCTGGATGCCGGCCGCCTTGAGGGCGCGGGGGATCGCCTCGACCGGACCGATGCCCATGATCTCCGGCGGCACACCGGCCACCGAGTAGCTGCAGAAGCGCGCGATGGGCTTGACGCCGTAACGCTTCACCGCAGCCTCGGACATCAGCAGCACCGCACCGGCGCCGTCGGACATCTGGGAGCTGTTGCCGGCCGTCACCGAACCACGCGCCGCGAACACCGGCTTGAGCTTGCCGAGGCTCTCGACGGTGGCGTCGCCCCGCGGGCCTTCGTCGGTGTCGCAGATGCGCTCGGTGACGCGGACGGTGCCGCCCTCGCCCGGCACGTGGGTGCGCACGGTGTAGGGCGTGATCTCGTCACGGAAGGCACCGGCGGCGATGGCCGCGGCAGCGCGCTGGTTGGACTGAACCGCGAAGGCATCCTGGGCGGCACGGTCGATGCCCCACTGCTGGGCGACCTTCTCGGCGGTGAGACCCATGCCGAAGGCGATGCCGAGGTTTTCGTCCTTGGCGAAGATGGCCGGGTTGAGGGAGATCTTGTTGCCCATGATCTGGGGCATCACGGTCATGCTCTCGGTACCGGCGGCGATCATCACGTCGGCTTCGCCCAGGCGGATGCGCGCGGCGGCGTCGGCCACGGCCTGCAGGCCGGACGAGCAGAAGCGGTTGATGGTGATGCCCGGCACGGTGTTGGGCAGGCCGGCGAGCAGCACGCCGATGCGCGCCACGTTCATGCCCTGCTCGGCTTCCGGCATGGCGCAGCCGACCACCACATCGCCGATCTCGGTGGCGTCGAGCCCCGGCACCTTGGCGACAACCGCCGACAGCACGTGGGCCAGCATGTCGTCCGGACGCACGTTGCGGAACATCCCGTTGCGCTTGGCCACCGGCGTGCGGGTGGCGGCAACGATGTAGGCTTCCTGGATCTGTTTCATCGAATTCTCCTTTGGGGCAGTGAGGCGCAGGGAGTAAGGAGCGGCGAGGCCGGCGCTACCTGACTGCGCTGACAATCGCCAGCGCACAGGGCACAAACAAGGCCTCCTAACTCCTTTCTCCTTACTCCTCACTGCAATCAATCAATTGCGCAGCGGCTTGCCGGTTTCCAGCATGTGCACGATGCGCTGCTGGGTCTTTTCGGTCTTGAGCAGATCCACGAAGAGCGCGCGCTCCACGTCGAGAATCCATTGCTCCGACACCTTCGCGTTGGTCTCCACCTCGCCACCGCACAGGGCGGTGGCCGCCGCACGGGCGACGCGGTAGTCCCACTCGGAGATGAAGCCGCCCTCCTTCATGTTGATGAGCATCATCTCGCAGGTGGCGATGCCGTTACGGCCAGCCACCTGCACGGCGCGCTGGACGAGCGGCGGCTGGTAGCCGGATTCGGCGATCGCCCGGGCCCGGGCCAGGGCCACATGGAGCAGCTCGTTGGCGTTGAAGAGGATGTCGTCGGACTCCTTCGCGAAGCCCAGCTCCACCGCCTGCAGGGCGCTCTTGGAGACGTTGGCCATGGCGATGGTCTGGAACATGTTCTGGATGAAGGGGAACACGTCGCCGCCCGCCGCCCGGC
Organism: Zoogloea sp. 1C4; assembly: GCF_009469605.1. Classification (GTDB taxonomy): domain Bacteria; phylum Pseudomonadota; class Gammaproteobacteria; order Burkholderiales; family Rhodocyclaceae; genus Zoogloea; species Zoogloea oryzae. The sequence continues at coordinate 383,493 of NZ_SSXU01000001.1, forward strand.
TGGCGAGGCCGGCCGCACGCAGCGCGAACTCCTTGCAGCCGCCGCCCGCCGGGATCAGGCCGACGCCGGCCTCGACGAGGCCCACGTAGCTCTCCAGCGCCATCACGCGATGGGTGGCGTGCATCACGAACTCACAGCCGCCGCCCAGCGCCATGCCCTGCACCGCCGCCACGGTGGGCACCGCGGAATGCTTGAGGGCCATCGAGGCCTGCTGGAACTTGGCGACCGTCTTTTCGAGACGGTCGAACTGGCCGGCCTTGCAGGCTTCGACGACCTGCGCCAGGTTGGCGCCCACCGCAAACGGCGCCTCGTGCCAGATCACCAGGCCGTCCAGATCGCGCTCGGCGCGGGCGATGGCTTCGAGTACACCGTCCAGCACCTCGTCGCCCACCGCGTGCATCTTTGACTTGAAGGAGATGATGCCGATGCGGGCGTCCTTGGCCGGGAGGTTCCACAGACGCACGCCGTCGTTCTCCCACAGGGTGACGCCGGCATCCGGCGCAGCCTCGCCCAGCACACGCTCGGGGAAGAGCTGGCGCTGATAGACGGGCAGGGTCGAACGGGGCTTGAGGGCGGCATCAAACGCGCTCCACGAACCGTCCGGCGCATGCACGCCCTGGCGGCCGTCGAACACCCAGGCGGGCAGCGGCGCATTGGTCATCGCCGCACCGGATTCGATGTCGTTCTTGATGGCGTTGGCGATGGTCTGCCAGCCGGCAGCCTGCCAGGTCTCGAACGGGCCCTGCTGCCAGCCGAAGCCCCAGCGCATGGCGAAATCCACGTCGCGGGCGTTGTCGGCGATGGCGCCAAGCTGGCAGGCGCAGTAATGGAACACGTCGCGGAAGATCGCCCACAGGAACTGGGCCTGCGGGTGGCTGCTTGCGCGCAGCTGGGCGAACTTCTCGGCTGGGTTGCGGTTCTTGAGGATGGCGAGCACTTCCGGCGCAACCTCGCCGGCGCTGGGGCGATAGCCGCCGCTGGCCAGATCGAGCACGTTGATGACCTTGCCTTCCTTGCGGAAGATGCCGCCCTTGGTCTTCTGACCGAGGGCGCCCTTGGCAATCAGGCCGGCCAGCCATTCGGGCGACTTGAAGTAGGCGTGCCACGGGTCGTCGGCAAGGGTCGCGTCCATGGTGCCGATGACGTGGGCCAGCGTATCGAGGCCCACCACGTCGGCGGTACGGTAGGTGGCGCTCTTGGGACGGCCGATGATCGGGCCGGTCAGCGCATCCACTTCGTCGAAGCCCAGGCCCATGCGCGCGGTGTGGTGCATCACCGCCAGGATCGAGAACACGCCCACGCGGTTGGCGACGAAGTTGGGGGTGTCCTTGGCGCGGACGATGCTCTTGCCCAGGCGGGTGGTCAGCCAGGCTTCGAGGGCATCGAGGGTGGCGGGGTCGGTGCTGCGGGTGGCGATCAGCTCGACCAGCGCCATGTAGCGCGGCGGGTTGAAGAAGTGGATGCCGCAGAAGCGGCTGCGGGCGGCTTCCGGCATGCCCTCGGCCAGCGCGTTGATCGACAGGCCCGAGGTGTTGGAGGCGAAGATCGCGTCCGGGCGGATGAACGGGGCAACCTTGGCGTAGAGGTCGAGCTTCCATTCCATCTTCTCGGCGATGGCCTCGATGATGAGGTCACAGTCGCGCAGCTTTTCCAGATCCGAACCGTAGTTGGCCACGTCGATGAACTGGGCCCGGTCGCGGGTGGCGAGGGGCGCCGGATCGAGCTTCTTGAGCCCGTCCACGGCCTTCTTGGCGATGGCGTTGGGGTCGCCTTCCTTCGGCAGGTCGAAAAGGATGACCGGCACGCTGGCGTTGGCGCAGTGGGCGGCAATCTGCGCCCCCATGACGCCGGCACCCAGCACGGCCACCTTGCGAATGATGAGTCTGCTCACTTGCTCCTCCTTCAGATGCGGCCCATGGGTGAGCCGGCTTTATGGTTCAGGAATCCCGCGAATTATTTGAACAACTGTTCAAATCTTAGCGCAATCATGAATTTAGATGCAACAGTCAGAAAAAAATCAGATGCCGACGGCAGTCGGCAGCGAGCCTTCCGGGGCAAGAAAACCCGCCACCACAAAGGGTCGCAGGCGGGCCATGATGCCTTCAGGATTACCGGCATCGGCGAGGGAATAGGTTTCGGTCATCCGCATCACATCCTTTCCGGCCATCGCGTAGGCGACGATGCCGACGAAGAAGTACATGCGCCACACCACGTCGTCCTGGGAGAGGTGGGGCAGCGTGCGCATGAAGGCCTGGCGGTAGCGATCCACCGCCTCCCGGTATTCAGCCGGAAAGAAGGCCTCGGTGCCCGGGCCGGGCTCGTAGAAGGCGCGGCCGATCAGTTGCTTGAAGACCTCGCCCGAGATGCTGTCCTTGCGGGTGAGGCGCAGGGCCGACGACAGGAAGGCATCCACCAGCACGTCGACAGCGATCGGCTTGCCGGCGGCGTCCAGCTCGAGCTTGTCGAGATAGCTCACCCGGCTGCCGCCGCGGCTACCCAGGGCCCGCTGGTACACCGCCTCCATCAGCCCCTGTTTGGTGCCGAAGTGGTAATTGACCAGCGCCACGGGCACCCCGGCGGCGCCGGTGATCATGCGGATCGAGGTGGCGGCGTAGCCGTTTTCCATGAACAGCCGCTCGGCGGCGTCGAGGATGCGGGTCTTGGCGTCTGGGGCGGATTCAATGCGCGGCATGAAGGGGCCAGATGAAGACCGGCGCCGGAGATACCGGCGCCGGGTTGGTACGGCAGATCAGAAGGCCATCGAGTACTGGGCGCCGAGAATCCACACGCGGGCGTCGTACACACCGGCCACGCGGCCACGACCGAGGGCGGCCTGGTCGTTGTCGATGTGGGATTCACCCACGCGCAGGTAGGCCGCACCCAGATCGACCAGCGAATCCTTCGCAACCTTGATCTGGGCGCCGGTCGAAAGCCAGGTGCGGTTGCTGTCGGGCAGGGAGACGAGGCGATGCTGGTCGCTCTGCACCGGAGTCTGGTCGTAGGCCACGCCGAACTTCAGCTTGACCTGCTCGTTCAGGCGGTAGTTGGCGCCGAGGGCGAAGCGCCAGGTGTCGCGGAACTTGGTGTCGAGGGTCTGCACCGTCACGCCGTTGAGGGCCCCGGCGGTGCGCACGATGTCGACCTTCGGGATGCTGCTCCAGCCCGTCCAGGAGACATCGCCGAGCATCTCCCACTTCTCGTTGAGGTGCTGCGTCACGCTCAGGATGAAGGTTTCGGGCAGTTCGACGTCGGCCTTCGCCGCGCCGGTGGTGAGGGCCGCGCTGGCCCCGGCGGCCGGGCCGCTGACGGACAGGTCACCCTTCAGGTCGTGCTTGATCGACGAACGGTAGGACACGCCGACCTTGGTCGTCGGGCTGAGGGTGAACAGGGCGCCCACGTTCCAGCCCCAGGCATCGTTGTCGGCCGACAGAGTGGCGGAGGTTCCCGCGACGTTCAGGGGCGTGACGGGGCCCACAGCCGCCCGACGGATGTACTCCACCTTCATCTTCTGGTAGTTGAGGCCGCCACCCACCGAGATCTTGTCGTTGATCCGGTAAGCCAGGCTGGGATTGAGGTTCATCGTCTTGATGTCGAACTTGATCGCCTGCGCCGCCCCCACCCAGGGATCGTTGTACTCGGTGACCTGCCCGAACGGCGCGCCGATGCCGAGGCCGGCGTAGAGGTTCTTGGTCAGCGCCCACGACATGTAGGCGTTGGGGATGAAGGCCCAGCTGCCGGCATCGTTGCCCTCACCTGCCGAAGCGAACGCGCCAAGGCTCGACGACCCTCTGTCACTGAACTTGAAGGTCGGGCGCACGGCCGACATGCCGACCGAAATCTCGCGATCCTTCAGCTGGGTCATGCCGGCCGGGTTGAAGAAGATCGTGCTGGCGTTCTCGGCCACGGCCGCCGAGCCCGCATACGAATTGCCGATACCGCTGGCGTTCTGCTCGAGCAGCTGGAAGCCGGCGGCGGCTGCCTGGCCACTGGCAAGACCGGCGGCAACCAGGGGGATCAGGCGGGCGATGGTTTTCATCTTCATGGTGTCTCCTCACGTGGGCGCTGTCGTTGTGTGCAAGCCTCGGGCTGCGCGACGTCCCGGGCGTTTCTGGTTGGGCGAATCCGCTGGGGATTCGCGGCAAGGGTGATGTCAGTGCTGGGTCAGACGTTCGTTTCAGGCGGAATTTCCCGCTTCTGGCCGTTCTTGTCCACTGCCACGTAGGTGAGCACGGCTTCGGTCACCTTCACGACAATGGGGTGCTCCGGGTTGCGCTCGGCGTACACCGCCACATCGACGGTGATCGAGCTTTTGCCCACCTTGATGACTTCAGCGTAGAAGCTGACGATGTCGCCCACCGACACCGGCTGCTTGAACAGGAAGGAATTGACCGCGATGGTGGCCACCCGGCCGCGGGCCCGCTTGATCGCAGGCACGGCGCCGGCGATATCCACCTGGGCCATGATCCAGCCGCCGAACACATCGCCCGACGGGTTGAGATCGGCCGGCATCGGCATCACGCGCAGGACCGGCATCTGGTCTGGCGGAAGCTGGGTGGGTTGATTGCACATGGGGTGGCTCCTCGGATTGGTTCAGCCGGCCGTGCCGGCGCGGGACAGATTCATCGGCCCGCCGGTAAAAGGCGGAAAGCCGGTCCCGAATATAACGCCGGCGTCGGCCAGATCGGCATCCTCGACCACGCCTTTTTCAACGCAGCGACGGGCCGCAGCCAGCAGCGGTGCAGCAATCCGCTCGGCGAGCCCGGCCGGCGGCGCGCTGGCGGTGCCCTTCTTCGCCCTGCCATCGACCCACGCGTAAAAGCCCTGCCCGCTCTTCTTGCCGAGTTGGCCGGCGGCCACGCGATCGGCCAGCGCCTTAGGCAGCACCGCATTCGCGCCAGCCAGCGTCTTGCCCGCCGCCACCGCGATGTCGAGGCCGACGGTGTCCATCAGCTCCACCGGCCCCATCGGCATGCCGTAGGCCACCAGCGCGGCGTCGATGGTTTCGGGGGCGATGCCCTCGTCCACACAGCGCAGCGCCTCATACATGTAGGGCCCGAGCACTGCGTTGACCAGGAAGCCCGGCTCGTCCTGCACCGGCAGGGGCAGCTTGTCGAGCTTGCGCACGAAGGCCGCCGCCTTTCGGAAGGGTTCGTCGGCGGACACCGCGCTCTTCACCACCTCGACGAGCGGCAGCACCGCCACCGGGTTGAAGAAGTGGATGCCCACCAGCCGGCTCGGGTCGGCAAGCGCGGTGGCGATGTCGGCGATGCGCAGGCTCGATGTATTGGAGGCCAGCACCGCGTCGGGCCGGGCGCGCTTCTCGATGTCGGCAAACAGGGCGCGCTTCGCGTCGAGGTTCTCGAAGATCGCCTCGATGATGAGATCGGCCTGGGCCACGCCGGCGCCGGCCGGGTCGGGGATCAGCCGATCCAGCGCAAAGCGCGCCTCCCGCGACTTGCCGCGGAACTTGCGTTCGATGCGCTTGCCGGCGCGGGCAATGGCCGGGGCGATGCGTTCGACGGACTGGTCCTGCAAGGTCACGATCATGCCGCGGAGCGCGCATTCTGTGGCGATGTCGCCGCCCATCACGCCGGCGCCCACCACGTGGACGCGCTTGGGCGAGAAATCCGAGCCCTTGCCAAAGCCCTTCATGCGCTCCTGCAAGAAGAAAACACGGATCAGGTTCTTGGCGGTGGGCGAGCGGAAGATCGCCTCCAGCGACGAGGGCGAACTGGCCGGCACCGCCAGCGCGTTGCCACCGTGATTGGCCCAGATGTCGATGATGGCGTAGGGCGCAGGGTAGTGCTCCGGGCGCGCCTTGGTGGCCACCTGCTTGCGGGCCTTACCGGCCACAATGCCGGACAGCGGGCCGTTCATCAGCTTCTGCATGAAGGGCAGCCGGCGCGGCTCGCGGCCGGATAGCACCAGCATCCGCGCGGCGTTGTCCATCACCCGGGCGGGCACGGCCTCGTCGGCAAGGCCCAGGCGCTTCGCCTTGCGGGCATCCACGCCCTTGCCGGTGAGCATCAGATCCAGCGCGGCAGCCGGGCCGATCAACTGCGGCAGGCGCAGCATGCCGCCCCAGGCCGGGTAGATGCCCAGCATCACCTCGGGCAGCGCCATGCGGGTGCCGGGCTCGTCCACCGCGATGCGGTAACGGCAGGCCAGCGCCAGCTCGAAGCCGCCGCCCATGCAATGCCCGCGCACCAGCGCCAGCGTGGGGTAAGCCACGGCGGCGAGGCGGTTGAAGAGGTTCCAGCCCCGCTCCACCAGCACCCGCGCTGCAGCGGCGGAATCAATGGCGGTGAATTCCTCGATGTTGGCCCCGGCGATGAAGCCCGCCGCCTTGCCCGAGCGGATCACCAGCGCGGTGGGCGGCTGGCGGTCGAGCTCGTCGAGGAGCAGCCCCAGCTCGGTCATCACCGCCGCGCCGAGGGTGTTGGTGGTCGAGTCGGCCACGTCGAGGGTCGCCCAGGCGATGCCGTCGGCGTCCCGTTCCAGTTTCCAGTGCGTCAGATTCATCACAGGGCCTCCACCAGCATTGCGCCACCCAGACCACCGCCGATGCAGATGCTGGCGATCCCCCGCTTGCCGCCGGTGCGCCGCAGTGCGTGGAGCAGATGCAGCACGATGCGCGCCCCGCTCGCCCCCACCGGATGGCCCAGCGCCACGGCACCACCATCCACGTTGAGCTTCGCCGGGTCGATGGCGCCCAGCGCGCCGGGGAGGCCCAGGCGCGTGCGACAGTAGTCGTCGTTCTGCCATGCTCGCAGGCAGGCGATCACCTGGGCGGCGAAGGCTTCGTTGATCTCCCACAGGTCGATGTCGTCACGCTCGAGGCCGTTGCGCAGCAGGATCGGCGAGGCAGCATGCACCGGGCCGAGGCCCATGCGCTCGGGCTCCAGCCCGGCCCATTCGGTGTCGACGATGCGGCCGATGGGTTCGAGCCCGTGACGCTGCACGGCGTCTTCGGAGGCGAGGATCAACCACGCCGCGCCGTCGGTGATCTGCGAGCTGTTGGCGGGCGTGACCCGGCCGTACTTCTTGTCGAAGAAGGGCTTGAGCTTGGCGAGGCCGGCCATCGACGCGTCCCGGCGCAGGCCGTCGTCGGCGCCGTACACCGTGCCGTCCTTGTCGATGAGCGGCACGATCTCGCCAAAATGCCCGGCGTCCTGGGCGGCGGCCACGCGGCGGTGGCTCTCGACCGCAAAGGCGTCCATGTCGTCGCGGGTGATGCCGAACTCGAAGGCCAGGTTCTCGGCGGTCTGGCCCATCAGCTGGCCAACGATGGGGTCGGTGAGGCCCTTCATGATGCCGATCACCGGCGCCAGATAGCCCAGCTTGAAACGCCGGATCATCGCCAGCTTCTCGCCCAGGCTGCGGGCGCCCATCCAACCGGCGAACCAGCGCACCATCGGGTCGGAATACAGCAGCGGCGCCCGCGAGAGCGCATCCACGCCGCCCGCCAGCACCAGCTGCGAGCGCCCCCGCTCGATGTTGGCGATCGCCGAATCGATGGCCTGCATGCCCGACGCGCAGTTGCGCATCACCGTCCAGCCCGGTACTTCGATGCCGCAGCCCATGCGCAGGGCCACCACGCGGCCGATATTCACCTCGTCGGGCGACGGCGCGGCGCAGCCGAGGATCACCTCGTCCAGCTGGTCCGGCGCAAAGCGCTGGCGGGCGAGCAGCGCGCTGCCGGCGGCCGTGGCCAGATCCGACGCCGCAAACGGCCCCGGCGCGTTGCGGGCCTTCAGGAATGGGGTGCGCGCCCCGTCGATGATGTAGATCGGCTGGTTCATGGCGGAGCTCAGGCGGCCTGCTTCTGCGGTTCGGTCAGGTCGGCGAGCGCGTCGCGCAGGCCGAAGTCGTAGGGGAAGTCATCCACCCGGATCACCTTGTCGCGCAGCTCGCCGCGACGGTGGATCAGGCGATGTTCCTCGCCGCTGATGATGCCGGCGGTGAAGGCCGCGTCGTACAGCGCATCGACGCCGCCATTCACCAGCAGGCCGGGCTTGAACTCGCCGCGCTTGATCGCCTGGCGCACCTTGGCCTCGATGGGCTCGGCAGCGAGGGTCGCCAGCAGCGCGGCCTCCAGCGCACCGACGGGCTCTTCCAGATCAGTGGGCAGATGCACGTCGGAGGTGAGCCGGTCGCGGGTTGCGGAGGGGTTGATGAGCAGGGTCGCCACTTCATGGCCCAGTTTGTCGGACGGCACCACGTAGGGCCGGCCGAGGGGGAAGACCACCACCCGCCGCAGCAGCAGCGCGAAGAAGCGGTTGGGGAAGTTGGCGATCACACCTTCGAAGGCGTTCTGGATCTTGAACATGCAGTCCCAGATCGCCCAGTGGAGCAGCGGCAGATCGGCGCTCTGGCGGCCTTCGTCCTCGAAGCGCTTGAGGGTGGCGGATGCCAGGTACATCAGCGAGAGGATGTCGCCCAGCCGCGCCGAGAGCTTTTCCTTGCGCTTGAGCGCGCCTCCGAGGGTGCCCATCGAGATGTCGGCGATGAAGGCGAAGGCGGCCGAGAAGCGGGTGAGCTGCTGGTAGTAACGGCGCACCTCCGGCGCGATGCCGTCCGGCACCGACACGAAGTGCGAGCCTGTCATGCCCATCACCAGCGCCCGGCCGGCGTTGTTGATGGTGTAGCCGATGTGGCCCCAGAAGGCGTCGTCGAAGGCGGCCAGATCGCCGCTGCGGGCGGCGTCCATTTCCTTCAGCACATAGGGGTGGCAGCGGATCGCTCCCTGGCCGAAGAGGATCAGGCTGCGAGTGAGGATGTTGGCGCCTTCCACCGTGATGCCCACCGGCACCTGCTGGTAGGCGCGGCCGAGGAAGTTCTGCGGGCCCAGGCAGATGCCCTTGCCGCCAATCACGTCCATGCCGTCATTCACCGATTGCCGTGCGCGCTCGGTCACGTGGTACTTGACGATGGCCGACACGACGGACGGCTTCTCGCCCAGGTCGATGGCGCCGGCGGTCATCACCCGCGCGGCGTCGCACAGGTAGGCGTTGGCGCCGATGCGGGTGAGCGCTTCCTCGACGCCCTCGAACTTGCCCACCGCCGTCTTGAACTGGTAGCGCACGCGGGCATAGGCGCCCACCGCGCGGGCGGTCATCTTGAGCATGCCGGTGTTGGAACCGGGCAGCGAGATCGAACGCCCGGCCGCCAGGCACTCCATCAGCATCCGCCAGCCCTGACCCGCCATCTTGGGGCCGCCGATGATGAACTCCAGGGGCATGAACACGTCCTTGCCGCGGATCGGGCCGTTCATCCACACCGCGTTGAGCGGGAAGTGACGCCGGCCGATATCCACGCCCGGGTGGTCGTGGGGCACCAGCGCGCAGGTGATGCCGAGGTCTTCCACGTCGCCCAGCAGGTGCATCGGGTCGTACAGGCGGAAAGCCAGCCCGAACACCGTGCACACCGGCGCCAGGGTGATGTAGCGCTTGTCGAAGCTCACGCGCATCCCCAGCACCTCGCGGCCCTGGTAGATGTCGCGGCAGATCACGCCCGAATCCGGGATCGACGCCGCATCCGAACCCGCCCACGGGCTGGTGAGCGCAAAGGCCGGGATGTCCTGCCCGCTGGCAAGGCGCGGCAGGTAGTGGCGCTTCTGCTCCGGCGTGCCGTAGTGCAGCAGCAACTCGGCCGGGCCGAGGGAGTTGGGCACCATCACGGTGACGGCCGGCGCCGAGGAGCGGGTGGACAGCTTGGTCACCACCTGGGAGTGGGCGTACGCCGAGAAGCCCTTGCCGCCGAACTCCTTGGGAATGATCATCCCGAGGAAGCCCTTCTCCTTGATGTAACGCCAGACTTCGGCCGGCATGTCCTGCTGCTGGGTGCATTCCCAGTCTTTGGTGAGGCGGCACAGCTCATCGGTTTCCACGTCGAGAAAGCGCTGCTCCTCGGGCGTCAGCGTGGGCTTGGGGAAGGCCAGCAGGCGGTTCCAGTCCGGCTTGCCGGCAAACAGCTCGCCTTCCCACCACACCGTGCCGGCCTCCAGCGCGTCCTTCTCGGTCTGCGACATCGAAGGCAGCGCCTTGCGGAACGGCTTGAAGATCTGCGCCGTCACCAAACCGCGCCGCACGGCGGGCAGCAGGAAGACCGCCCCGATCACTGCCACCGCGGCCACCACGCCGGTAGTCAGCGCCACCGGCCACGCGGCCAGCCAGCCGAGCGCCGCAATCCACGCCAGCCCCACCCCATACCAAGCAAAAAAAGGCGCTCGCCCGTAGGCGAGCGCGACCACCAGGGGAGGGAGGGAAACCAGAAACCAGTAAGCCATGAGATGTCTCCTCGCGTGCGGTGCCGTCGTTCTCGGCCCGCATCCGTTTCTTTATGGATTCGAACCAAAATCCGCCAGCGGCGCGCGCAGGCCGCCCAGCAGAAAACTCATCAACCGCGGCGCCAGGCGCGACGGGTGTTCATCATCGAATTTGCCGGTGACAAGTTGCAGCGCGTCGGTGCCGGCGATGGCGTAGGACATGGCGCCCATCATGAAGTGGAAGCGCCACAGGATCTCCTTGAGCTCCACCTCGGGCAGCGCCCGGTACAGCGCAGAGAGAAAGCGCTCGACGCACTCGGCGTACTCCTCGGCCAGAAACTTGCGCACGAACTCGTTGGGCTCGGTGTAGGTGCGGCCGAGCAGGCACATGAAGGTGTGCCCGCCGCCATCCACATCGGCCGCCATCCGCAGCGCGGTGCCGAAGAAGGCATCGACGATGCGGCTCGGCTTGAGCGGCGCCCCGCCCGCCTCGGCCTCCATCTGATCCAGCACCGCCACACGGGCGTTGTTGAGATCGGTCAGCCGCCGGCGGAAGACCTCCTGGATCAGCAGCTCCTTGGTGCCGAAGTGGTAATTCACCGCCGCCAGATTGACCCCGGCGCTGCCGGTGATCATGCGCATCGACGTACCGTCGAAGCCATGCTCCATGAACAGCACCTCGGCCGCATCGAGAATGCGGCTGCGGGTATCGGGCAAAGTCTTGGCGGAATCGTCGCGCATGGGCGTGGCCTCGAAAGATGGCTGACGGAGCAAAATCAAACAGACGTTTTAATCATACGTTTAGTTTGATCAAAGTCAACGGGTTTGCGCATCACCGGAGGCGGCATTGGTGGAGACTGATAAATGAAACCTGAGGTGGCCGCAGCGAATCCGCCACATGCATCCCAACACCCGCACGCTCCGACTGGCACCCGGCTGCAGCTCACTTCACGGGCGTGTTCCCCGTGGCGACGAGGCGGGCCAGCCCTGGACGAACCCTCCACCCGGAGTTGCGTTGGGAGGGCCGGGTTCGACCGGCGTTTCACCTTGGCCTGAACCCGATTCTGTTGAGCGTCGCAGTAGGTGCGCTCGGCGGCGGGCGCAAGAAGGTATCTGTCGCCCCCTGCCGGCAGCGGGGACCAGACCTGACTCAAGCCGGTGTTCGCCGCGTCAAGCAGCGCGTAGGCTGGTCGATGGCTTTCTGGCGCGCAAAGGCCGTGGTGGAGAGTTTCATCCAGTTGCTCGCGCGCGAGCGGATCAGGCGCCGGCGCCGCTTGCCCGGAAACGCAGTCACAACGTCCCGCACCCGCCGGTCGAAGATGAGCGGCGGGGTCTTTTTGAGGAATGGGGCCGTCAACGCAACCCGCGGCGATTCGGATAGACATCGCCGCGGCGTGATGATCGGGATCAGTTCAGATCCGCGGAGGGTCCGTCTCGCGTGCGGGGTGCCGGTGCTTGCCTGCGGCGGCGATGAAGGCAGTCGTGCCCTTGTCGATCGCCTCGACGCTGGACAGCAGAACGCCGGGATCAGGACCGCCCGAGGGCAGCTGGGTTGAGATGCCCGCTTCGTCGAGGATGGCCTTTGAGGCGCCGATGGCCAGGATGGTCTTGCCGTGGCGATACTGGTTGGTCACGAACTCCAGCGTCTGCCCGTATCCGGCCAGCAGCCCTACCCCGTCGCTTCCGTCGGGCAGGACGAGCGAGTCGAACAGTACCGGCGGTGAGTTCTCCAGCGTACCGGTCGCCTCCACCGACTCGCCGTCGGCGGTTCTAACCGGACCAAGGCGCGGGGCGACAATGCACGTGACGGCGCCGGCTGCGGTCAGCGCAGCCTGAACGGCGACGATGGAAGCACCGTGCACGCCATCGGCGGCCAGGATCGCCACCTTGCGGGTGCGGATACCGCCGTCGCCGGGCAGGGCCGTCAGGGACAAGGCCGGCGACATGACGACTTCGGGTGCGGTGGATTTCGCCAGCGCCAGCGGCATCGCCTCGGGCACGTTCATGCCAAGTCCTGCCGCGATTTTCGCGGCCATGTCGGCGGACACGTTCACCAGCGAGGCCAGCATGCGTTCCCGGATCGCCGGCACGGTGAGCTTGCTCAGTTCGAAGCGGAAGGCGCCGACGATGTGCGCCTTTTCGACCTCGGTCTGACTTTCATAGAAAAGGGTGGCCTGAGTGTAGTGGTCGGCAAACTTCTCCGGCTTGCCGCGCAGTTTGTCGCCGGCAAGCGGCTCCGGGAAAGACACGAACCCTGCCGCACCGGCCTGAAACGGACAGCCGCCGCCGAGCGAGTTGGGCTCATAGGCAACGCGGCCTCTGGGGATGGCCTGACGGTGCAAGCCATCGCGCTGGTTGTTGTGGACCGGCGCCAGCGGCGCGTTGATCGGGATCTCGTGGAAGTTTGCCCCACCCAGCCGGGTGATCTGGGTGTCGACATAGGAGTGGATGCGGCCCGCCAGCAGCGGATCGTTGCTGAAGTCGATGCCCGGCACCACGTGCGCGGTACAGAAGGCGACCTGCTCGGTTTCGGCAAAGAAGTTGTCGGGGTTGCGGTTGAGCACCATGCGGCCGACCGGCGTTACCGGCACCAGCTCTTCGGGGATCAGCTTGGTGGCGTCAAGCACGTCGAAGCTGAAGGCTTCGGCCTCATCTTCGGTGAAGATCTGCAGGCCGAGCTCCCATTCCGGGTACTCGCCGGCCTCGATGGCGTCCCACAGGTCGCGGCGATGGAAGTCGGAATCGGCGCCGGCGATCTTGACCGCCTCGTCCCAGACCAGCGAATGGGTGCCCAGCTTGGGCGTCCAGTGGAACTTGACGAAGTGCGACTCGCCCGCCGCATTGACCAGCCGGAAGGTGTGCACGCCAAAACCCTGCATCATCCGATAGCTGCGCGGAATGCCACGGTCGGACATCACCCACATCAGCGTGTGGGTGGTTTCCGGCATCAGCGAGGCAAAATCCCAGAAGGTGTCGTGGGCCGACGCCGCCTGCGGCAAGCCGTTGTGCGGTTCGGGTTTGACGGCGTGGATCAGGTCCGGGAACTTCATTGCATCCTGGATGAAGAAGACCGGGATGTTGTTGCCCACCAGATCCCAGTTGCCCTCGTCGGTGTAGAACTTGACCGCGAAGCCACGCACATCACGCGCCGTATCCACCGAGCCCCGTTCGCCGGCGACGGTGGAAAAGCGCACGAAGACCGGCGTGATCTTGCCCGCCTCCTGGAAGGGGGCCGCACGGGTGAGGTCGGTCAGCGGCCGGTAGGCCTCGAAGTAGCCGTGGGCGGCCGATCCGCGCGCATGAACGATGCGCTCCGGAATGCGCTCGTGGTCGAAGTGGGTGATCTTCTCGCGCAGGATGAAGTCTTCCAGCAGGCTCGGCCCGCGCAGGCCGGCTTTCAGCGAATTCTGGTTGTCACCGACGGCGACGCCCTGATTGGTGGTCAGCACCTCTCCGGCGGAGTCGACGCGCGCCCGGTCGAGCGAGGCTGTGCTGCCGCTGGTCTTGGCCGAGAGATTGGCTTCGCTGAGGGTGCTGGCCGATGCCAGGGCGGACGTCGGCGCCAGCGTCTGCCCGGCCGGTGGCGCGATCGCGTTGTCCCGCCCGAACTCCTTGCTCTTGCTGGCGTTGTACGGCATCGACGCGACGAGGGCCTCGACCGCGGAGGCTTGTTCCGCCAACGCGTCGGCGGCACCGGGGTCGCGTGCCGGGAGCGGCTGCGTAAGGGCAGCCACCGATTTGGGATCAGTCTTTTTCATGGGTTTGCGCCGAGTGGTTGAGGGTCGTCATCGACCGGGTGAGGTTTGGGCGTTCAGGTCGGGCCGCCGTAGGGGCGCCAAGGGCCGGCATGCTGGCCGAGTCGGTCGGCGACGATGTTCAGCACCTCCCGGTTCCAGCCCATGCCCATGTGGCTGCCGTCGACCTCGATGTCCTCGACCAGCCTGGAGCCCTCGTCGTGGCGGCAGGTTTCCCATGCGACCACGCCATCGGATCGGCTGTAGATGGACGTCGTGCGGATGGGTGGCGGCATGCGCAGGCGTTCGATCCACAGCGGATCGATGCTGGCGGCACCGCCGCCGAGAAGGCTGGATATCCAGCTCGCGCTGATGTCGTCTGCGCTGCCATTGAACGGCGTGGCGATCGTGATCACCTGCCGCAGCTTTGGGGCGAGCAGCTTGCCAAGCTCCCGTGCGTACAGGCCGCCAAGGCTCCAGCCGATGAGCGTCGCCGGTTTATCGTGTTTCTCGAGTTGCCGGGAAACCTCATCCGCCAGCGCTTCGAGCCAGGCACCGGCCTCGCCCCGCGGCCCGGTGTTGAACCCCTGCCCCCAGTCGAACGCCTCGTAGCCGAGGTCCTGGCAGTGGGCTCGCAGGATCGACACCGACGTGCCGTCGGCCCCGAGGCCCGGGAAGATCACCACGGGATGCCCGTCGCCGGGCAGCGCCTTGGGGGGCGCTGTGAACTGGAGAAAGGTCAACTCCATGGCTGCGCGGAACGGTTCCAGCAAGGTCAGCGAGGGGTTCAGGGCGGTGGCTGCGTTATTTCTTCTCATGGTCTTCCTGTCGTGGATGCGACGAGACGCCGCCGTATGAAACCCCCTGCGCAGACCGGCCGTTACGCGGTGTGCCAGGGAAACCTGCCGAGTCACTGTCATTCCACGTCAGGCGTTTCGTGCTGCGTGGCGATTTCGGATCGCCGGGCCGCCGGGTTGTGGCGCAGGCCGGTTTCAACTGCGTCGTTTCGGTTTGGCCTTGGGCGCTGCAGGCGCGGTCGTGCCGAGCAGGGTCTTCAGGTTGTCGTCGGTGGCCTTGGTCACCGCAGCATTGATCTGGCGCTTGGCCTGGGCGGCCGCCTGGCCGCGCATCGTGCTGGCCATCCGGTTTGCCGCGCTCAGCCAGATGCTCATGAACGGATTCTTTTTAAGCCAGGGATTGGACATGGTCGTATCCCTTCAGGCGCGGGCGGCGAGAAGCTCGGTCTTGCGCGCGGCCATCTGCACACCCAGCTCAGCCAGATCCAGTGACGTGGCCTTGGCCTTGGGGAACATCTCGTTCTGCTCTTCCTTGACGTGGTGCTTGACGTATTCGGACAGCACCTTGACCTTGGCCGCATAGAGCTCGCCGTCAGGCTCAACCCCTTCGATCTGGGCGATCAGGTCCTTGAGGCTGGCATGCTCGACCGTGGCCTCCGGCACCAGGAGCTTGTCCTTGAGTGCCGCCTTGACCGCCGGGTAGAAGATCTCCTCCTCGATCTGCGCGTGGACGCTCAATTCGGTGCAGATCTCGGCGACGAGCGCCTTCCTCTTCTTGCTGGAATCCGCTTTTTCGTACTCTTCAAACAGTCCACTCACCGTTCCGTGGTCCGCCTTGAGCAAGGCGATCGCGTCCTGCGCAGCAGCGGCGGGCTTCGGTGTGGCGGGGGTTTTGGTAGTGAGGGTCTTGGTGCTGGCTGTCATGGCAGTTCCTTGGTTATCTGGTGGGGATGGGGTGTGCAATCAATGCACGAACAACGCGATCAAAATGATGATCGGAATGGGTATGCCCAGAAACAGCAGCACGAGTGAACGCATGGTCGGGCCTCCTTAGGTCGGCGATCTGGAAGGAATGCTCAGGCATCGCGCTGCCGGCCACCGTAAGTGGCGGCCAGGCTGGCGACGAAGGCGCCACTGAGCAATGAGACGAAAGTCCACAGCGCCGCGTAGGCCGACGCCTTGCGCGCCTTGTCGGCGCTGGATCTGGCGGCAACTTCCGCGTCGTTCAGCCGGGCCTGAGCGCGCGCGTAGATGTCGGTGACACGTTTCTCGGCGTCGTGTTGCGACATGCCGGTGCGTTTAGCAACCAGCTGACCGACGTACTGGATGTCCTCGGGCGGCAGGGGTTCGGAGCGGCTGACGTTCGTGAAGATGCGCCCCACCTCGGCGGCCTCATTGGCCATCGTGGCCATCGTGCGCTCGGACGTCTGGGCAGACTCGACGCCTGCGCTCCGGCGAAACAGGGAATCGACGAAGTAGGCCATCGGCCCGCGCTCCATCGACGACATCGGGCCCGCTGCCACGATGCCGCCCGCCGCCACGGTGGCGGAACTGGCAACCCCTTCGACAACCGCAGCGCCGGCCTGGACACCGCCACTCAGGACGGACCCGATCGCCGAAGTCAGCAGCGCCGCGGTGGCCAGGGAGGCCACGGCCCAGGCCAGAAAGCCGTGGGCGGTGTCACGAAAGTAGACCTCGTCGGGGTCGGTATCCATCCATTTCGTTCGCAGCCGGCCGGCGAGGTAGCCCCCATCGCAGACGAAAGCAGCTGCGTGAGCGTGAGCCACACGATGGTCGACACGCCAAAGCTCGCTGCGCTGACGCCTTCACGGGCCCACGGCGATACCGAAGACAAGCCCAGTCCGACGCCGAGGATCAGCAGGATCAGGGACAGGGACGCGCCGGCGGCAGCGCCGGCAGCGATGGCCCCCCACGAGACGGCGCAGGTCGACGAACGCGGGCTGTCGGCGTAGGCGTCGGACAGACCGTCTGAATACTCCAGTGGATCAACAGGTGCGGTTCGCGTGGTTGCCATGGCAGTCCTTCGGGTGGTTGCAGGTTTCGAGGAGTCATGCCCGATAACATCGGCCAGATGCTGCACGGTAGTGTTCCGGCGCCAGCGGGTCTGTTGGACAACACACATACCGGCGGCTGTCGCCGTGACCGGCACCAGGCTTTGGGCATTGAGACGGCGCCTGCTCGCGCTCTTCCGCTGCCGATATGTCGGCTTGCGTACATATGCCGGCACTTTTGAGGTTCAGACTGGGTTCGTCCTGCCGGCGGCCTGCTGCACCCGGGCACTCGGGAGAGGACCAAAACCGAACATCGACAGTCGTCGAACGAAGGGAAGGTTTCCCCCATGCTGGTACTTGGAATCGCCCTCGCGTCGGCGCTGTTCGCGGTCATCGTGGTGCTGAACTTCGCCACGGGCGAGAAGAAGATTGAACACAGCGTCGAGCGCCTGTATTCGGCCGCCGATCCGGCCTTTGGGCGCGCGATGGGGGTGCTGCTCGGGCCGGCCATCCTGCATGACAACCGTTTCGAAGCCCTGCTGAATGGCGACCGGATCTTTCCGGCCATGCTCACGGCCATTCGAGATGCGACGAAGACCATCACCTTCGAGAGCTACATCTACTGGTCGGACGCCATCGGCAAGGCGTTCGCCGAGGCGCTCGCCGAGCGGGCACGTGCCGGCGTCAAGGTGCATGTGCTGCTCGACTGGGTGGGCAGCAACAAGATGGACCCGACGCATCTCGCGGTCATGGAGGCGGCCGGTGTCGAGGTGCGCAAGTTCCACAAGCCCGACTGGTACTCGCTGGCGCGCATGAACAACCGTACGCACCGCAAGGTGCTGGTTGTGGACGGCAAGGTGGGCTTTACCGGCGGTGTCGGCATCGCCGGGCTGTGGACGGGCAATGCCCAGGATCCGCAGCACTGGCGCGACACCCACTTCAGGGCCGAGGGGCCGGTGGTGGCGCAGATGCAGGCCGTATTTCTCGACAACTGGATCAAGGCCACCGGTGCCGTCCTGCACGGCGACGACTACTTCCCGGCGCTGCGGGAAGCCGGCGACGAGGCCGCCCAGATGTTCAGCAGCTCGCCCTCCGGCGGTAGCGACAGCATGCATCTGATGTACCTGCTGGCGATCAGCGCGGCGCATCACTCGATCCACCTGTCGAGCGCCTATTTCGTCCCCGACGCCCTCAGCAAGCGGGCGCTCGTCGATGCACTCGAACGCGGAGTCAAGGTGACCATCATCGTGCCGGGCAAGCACAGCGACGCAGCCATCGTCCGCCGTGCCTCGCGGGCCCGCTGGGGCGCCCTGCTGGCAGCCGGCGCCGAGATTCACGAGTACCAGCCGACGATGTATCACTGCAAGGTGCTGATCGTCGATGGCCTGATGGTGTCGGTCGGCTCGACCAATTTCGACACCCGCTCGTTTCGCCTCAATGACGAAGCCAATCTGAACATCTACGCAGCCGATTTCGCGCGCCGACAGATCGAAGTGTTCAACGCCGACCTGTCGCAATCACGGCAGATCAGCCTGCGCGCGTGGCAACGGCGGCCGCTTGCCGAGAAGTTCCTGGAACACGCAGCGTCGCTCGTCGGCGCACAACTTTAGACAAGGGCCCGCTCATGCCTTCCACCGCCGCCGCATCCGTTTCGTCCTTGCTCGCTTCAGTGCACGCCGTGGCCAGGCGCTTCCTCACGCTGGTGACGGTGGAGGGCAGGCAAGCCGGCCTGAGGCTGTTGTCCATGCTGGGGCTGGCCCTGCTGGCCGCCGGTCTGGCGATCACCGGCTGGCTTGGTCTGCTGGCCGGCCTCATCGTCGCCCTCGTGCAGAACGACATCGTCCGCCTGGGGCCTGCGCTGGGGCTCGCGGCCCTGCTCAGTATTTCCGGCGCCGGCGGAATCGTGCTGCTATTGATGCGGGGCAGCCCGAAGCCGCTTTTCGCGGCGACGCAGCGTCAGCTCGGGCTGTGGAGCGAGCCGAAAATCGAGGCGGGCGACGCCCCTCCCCCGCGCCCTCCGTACGAACGGGATGTCGAGGAAGGCAGGATGGTCGCCCATGCCGAATACCAGGCGTTGCGAAAGCGCTTGCGCCGCCGTCTCGACTCACCGCTCATCATCGGCGGCGGTGTGCTCGCCGGAATCGCCGTCGGGTATCTCGCGGGTGGCCGGGGCCGCACCAGGGGCCGGCATCAGCCCGGACGCCCCCACAACTGGATGCAAGTCCTCGGCGTGCTGCGCGTGCTGACGCCCCTGTGGCTGGCGCGTCGGTCCGCGTCCCGAGCGCTGGCGGATGGCGGGGAAACCGCCGCCGCGGGTGAGCGCCATGGATCTTAGTCAGATCAGGCGTCTGATCGACAGCTCGGTTAACGCCTGGCTGGACGATTTTGCACCCAGCATGGGCGCCGCCCTCGCCTACTACACGCTGTTCTCGCTTGCGCCGCTGCTCATCATCGTCATCGCCATTGCCGGCCTCGTCTTTGGCCAGGATGCTGCCCGCGGTGAGATCGTTGCGCAGATACAAGGCCTGATCGGACGCGACGGCGCGATCGCCGTGCAAGGGCTGCTGAAAAGCACCAGCGAGCCCGCCCAGGGATTCGTTGCCATCGTGCTCAGCACCATCATGCTGATCGTCGGCGCGACGACCGTGTTCGCGGAATTGCAGAGTGACCTCGACCGCATCTGGCGCGTCCCCGTCCCGGCACGAAAGATGGGCATCCTCGTCTTGCTGCACACCCGCCTGCTTTCCTTTGGCCTGGTGCTCGGGCTCGGATTCCTGCTTCTGGTCTCGCTGGTGATCGGTGCCGCGATCGCCGCCGTCGGCAAATGGTGGGACGGCTACTTCGCCGGCTGGGAGGCCGTTTTCCAGGCGATTGATTTCTGCATCTCCTTCGCCATTTCGACCGCGCTCTTCGCGATGATCTACAAGCTCATGCCGCGAGCCCGGATCGCCTGGCAGGACGTCTGGATCGGCGCGGCCGTGACGGCGCTCCTGTTCGAGATCGGCAAGTTGCTGATCGGCCTGTATCTGGGCAAGACCAACGTCGCGTCGGGTTTCGGGGCGGCCGGCTCGCTGGTCGTGCTGCTGGTTTGGGTCTATTTCGCGGCGCAGATCTTTCTGCTGGGGGCCGAATTCACCTGGGCCTACGCCCACGAACGCGGTTCGCAGGCAGAGCAATCCGCACACGGCGGCGCGGTAGTCGCTGAGTCAAGTCTGCCGGATTGATCGCCGACGGCGGCCCGCGGCGGCGCTGACAGTCGAGCGTGACCTGATCGCCCTCCCCTCAATAGTCTGACCATCCTTTCGTCGGCTCCATCCGCAAATGGTCCGTTGGCGCCTGCGCCTCAGAAAGGCTGGGAGCCCTTCCAACCACGATGCAGACCTGTGCTCATTGGACTGATCAACAACATTGCCGTCCTGGTCGCCCTGGTTGCGCGGGGGCTGATCAGAGAATGCCAAGGTTCGGGAGCGCACCAGAGGCACTGCCAAACCTCCTTTACGTCTTCGCGCAGACCGACAACTCCATCACCCGCAAATACGGCAGAACGGGCCTCGGCCGCGCCATCTCGAAGAAGATCGCCCCGCTGATGGGCGGCGACGCCGGCGCCCAGTCCGTCCCGATCCTGGCCATGACCGCCAACGCCTCTGCCGAAGACAAGCCACGCTGCTTCGCTGGCTTCAGCCCGGCCGGCGCAGTGGGTCGAGGAGCGCCCGCAGGTTGTTGTGATCCAGCTCGTGCATCAGCGCGAGCAGCTGGCCCAGCTGCCCGGCGGGAAAGCCCTCCCGGGCGAGCTGCGCTTCGGCGATGTACGGCACGAAGAAGCCATCGCCGCCGGCAAAGCGGTGCGCGACGCCTGCGCCCTTCGAGGGCCGGGGAAGTACAATCCCGGCGCCGCGCTTCATGCCCCCCGCTCATCGACAACGCCAATGAATCACCAAGCCCTCTCCTCTTTCATCTGGTCGGTCGCCGATCTGCTGCGTGGCGACTACAAACAGTCCGAATACGGCAAGGTCGTGCTGCCCTTCACCGTCCTGCGGCGCCTCGACTGCGTGCTGGCTGCCACCAAGCCCGCCGTGCTCGCCGAGCTGGAAGCCAAGACCAAGGCCGGCCTCAACCCCGACCCCTTCCTGCTCCGCGCGGCCGGTCAGCGCTACTTCTACAACACCTCGCCGCTCGATCTTTCCACCCTGCTCGGCGACCAGGACCACATCCGCCAGAACCTCTACGCCTACATCCAGGGCTTCTCGCCTGCGGCCCGCGACATCTTCGAGCGCTTCGACTTCTTCACCCAGGTTGAACGCCTCGCCAAGGCCGGGCTGCTCTACCTCGTCACCGAGAAGTTCGCCAACATCGATCTGCACCCCGACGTGGTGGACAACGCCCGGATGGGCCTCGTCTTCGAAGAGCTGATCCGCAAGTTCGCCGAAATCTCCAACGAGACGGCCGGGGAGCATTTCACCCCGCGAGAGGTCATTCGCCTGATGGTGAACCTGATCTTCATCGAGGACGACGACGTGCTCACCGCCGGCAACGCCGTGGTGCGCGCCCTCTACGACCCCACCGCCGGCACCGGCGGCATGCTCTCGGTGGCCGGCGAATACCTGCACGAGCACAACCCCGCCGCCCGCCTCAACCTGTTCGGGCAGGAGCTCAACGACGAGTCCTACGCCATCTGCAAGGCCGACATGCTCATCAAGGGGCAGGACGTGCACAACATCGTGGCGGGCAACACCCTGTCGGACGACGGCCACGCCAACACCAAGTTCGACTACATGCTCTCCAACCCGCCCTTCGGCGTGGAGTGGAAGAAGGTCGAATCGGTCGTGCGCAAGGAAGCCGCCGAAAAAGGCTTCGACGGCCGTTTCGGCCCCGGCCTACCAAGGGTCTCGGACGGCTCGATGCTGTTCCTGCTCCACCTCATCAGCAAGATGCGCCCGGCGGTGGATGGCGGCGCCCGCATCGGCATCGTCCTCAACGGCTCACCGCTCTTCACCGGCGGCGCCGGCAGCGGCGAATCCGAGATCCGCCGCTACGTGCTCGAGAACGATCTGGTCGAAGCCATCATCGGCCTGCCCACCGACATGTTCTACAACACCGGGATCAGCACCTACATCTGGGTGCTCTCCAACAAGAAGCCCGACGAGCGCAAGGGCTGGGTGCAACTCATCGACGCCAGCAGCTTCTGGCAGAAGATGAGGAAGAGCCTCGGCAGCAAGCGCAAGGAGCTCTCCGAGCAGCACATCGCCGACATCACCCGGCTGTTCGGCGAGTTCGTCGAGGCTGAACAGGCCATCGTGCTCGACGCAACGGGCAAGGAAGTCGCCCGCCAGATCCTGCTCTTCGGCGACGCCGAGCCGGCAGCCCCCAAAGGCGGCAAGGTGAAGCGCGTGCCCATCTCCCGCGTCTTCAAGAACGAGGAGTTCGGCTACACCACGATCACCGTCGAGCGCCCGCTGCGCGACGACGCGGGCAACATCGTGCTCGGCGAGCGCGGCAAGCAGAAGGGCAAGCCCCAGCCCGACAGCAGCCTGCGCGACACCGAGAACGTGCCGCTCACCGAGGACATCGATGCCTACTTCCAGCGTGAAGTCCTGCCCCACGCGCCGGATGCCTGGATCGACCACGAGAAATCCAAGGTCGGCTACGAGATCCCGTTCAACCGCCACTTCTACGTCTTCGAGGCGCCGCGCAGCCTGCACGAGATCGACGAGGAGCTGAAGGGCGTCACCGCCCGGATCATGGCGATGCTGGAAGGGCTGGCGGAATGAGCTTGCCGAGGTATGGGGAGTACAAGGACAGCGGGGTTGAGTGGCTGGGAGAGGTGCCGGCGCATTGGGAGGTAAAGCGATTACGCACGGTTGCCGAGCTGAATCCATCCAAGTCAGAAATTGCCGACATCACGCGCAGTACCGATGTGTCGTTCCTGCCGATGGAAGCCATAGGCGACGACGGAACTCTGAATCTTGAGCGTATCCGTCCCCTTGCTGAAGTGGAAACGGGCTATACGTATTTCCGAGATGGTGATGTAACTATCGCCAAGATCACACCCTGCTTTGAAAATGGCAAGGGCGCGTTGATGAGTGGCCTGTCTAGCGGCATTGGGTTTGGTACAACAGAGCTGATTGTGGCGCGGCCCAAAACAAACCACGTCACTGGCGAGTATCTGAACTGGCTATTCAATTCCAGGCAGTTTCGCAATCATGGTGAGGCCAGCATGTACGGTGCCGGCGGACAAAAGCGTGTCCCGGACGATTTCGTCAGAAACTTCGTCAGCGCCTTCCCGCCGCTCCCCGAACAAACCTCCATCGCCACCTTCCTCGACCGCGAGACCGGGAAAATCGACGCGCTGATTGGCGAGCAGGAGAAGCTCCTGCGGCTGCTCGCCGAAAAGCGCCAGGCCACCATTTCCCATGCCGTCACCAAGGGCCTAAACCCGGATGCGCCGATGAAGGATTCGGGGGTGGAATGGTTGGGGCAGGTGCCAGCGCATTGGGGATTGACTCGCCTAAAATATGCCGCGGACCTCATCGTGGATTGTCCGCACGAGACGCCAATTTACGACGATGACGGCGATTACAAAGTTGTTCGAACAGCGGACGTCACAGAAGGCAAGCTCGACTCCAGTGCAATGTATTCCGTCACCGAGGCTGAATACGTGAATCGAATTCGGAGGCAAGCTCTTGCCAAAGATGACATTGTCTATGGCCGCGAAGGCGAGCGGTGGGGCTTTGCCGCACTCATTCCCGAAACTGACAAGTATTGCCTTGGGCAAAGAATGATGCAGTTTCGTACGGCTTCTGCGACGTGCCCGCATTACCTCATGTGGCAACTGAATTCGGTGAGTACTTACCGGCAGGGACAGCTCGATACTGTCGGTGCAACTTCCCCTCACGTCAATGTTGGAACAATAAGAAACTATGTTCTTGCGGAGCCACCGCTAGAAGAGCAGCGGCAAATCTCCAAATTCCTCACCGCCGAAACCGCCCGCCTCGACGCCCTCACCGCCGAGGCAACCCGCGCCATCACCCTCCTCAAGGAGCGCCGCACCGCCCTGATTTCGGCCGCCGTCACCGGCAAGATCGACGTTCGACACGAAGCCGCGTAAGCCATCGCGCGCCCATGTCTCTGACTCTCCATCTGGCTCCTGTCTTCGACTTGCCAGTCATTGAATCCACCTTCCATGCGCCGAAATGCCGCCCGGACTCCTGGCTGTATGTCGCAACCCCGACGGGTTCATCGCTCGCGGCCCTGAGTCCGTCCGACAGGCGCTACGTCGGGTCGCAGACGGCCCTCGGCACGGAAGCCTTGCACCGACTGGCGCCGCTGCTGGAACAGCCGACCCAGCACGTGGGCTACGGGTTCGAGCAGATCGTGCTCCAGGAGGACGGCAAGTCATGGCGCTGGAACACGGCGCAGGTCGAAGGGCGAGCACGGGCGTTATTTCAGATGCCTGGGCTTTGATCTGGCGTTGCACAGGCGCCGCGCGATTGGTTGCGTGGCCAGTTTCAGCTTGCCAATCGCATCAAGATCGGCAAGTATTCGTAATTCGCGAATTGCGAATACGGCGAACGATGGAGCTCAAACCTCAAGACCTGCTGGTGCTGCTGAAGGCGGCTGCGAACCCGTCACAGCGCTGGACCTATGCCGCGCTGGGGAAAGCCCTGGCCATGAGCGCGTCGGAGACCCACGCTAGCGTAAAGCGCGCCGTGGCCTCCGGCCTGGCGGTCGCGCCGGCACGCGGCGAGTGGTCGCCGGTCAGGCCGAACCTGCTGGAGTTCATGCTGCACGGGGTGCGTTACGTCTGGCCGGCCGCTCAGGGGCCGGTCAAACGCGGGGTACCGACGTCTATCGGCACGGAACCGCTCGCCGGCCGGTTGACGGTGGCCCAGGAGGATGCGCCCGTCTGGGCCCATCCGACCGGCTCCGCGAAGGGCCCCACGCTCTCGCCGCTCTACAAGACCGCCCCTCAGGCCGCTCTCGCCGACCCTGCGCTGCATCGCCTGCTGGCCCTGCTGGACGCATTGCGGACCGGGCGTGCGCGCGAGCGAGCCCTGGCAGCCCAGTTGATGGAAGCCGAGCTCAATCAGCTCGGCCCGGGGAGTGGCGATGCGATCCAATGACCCGAACTTGACCCACCTTCGCCAAGTCGCCGAGGCGCTGGGCGACTTGCGGGAACAGGTGGTATTCATCGGCGGCGCCGTAGCCGGCCTGCTGGTGACGGACCCGCTGGCCGACAGCGTCCGTGCCACCCGCGACGTGGATGCGGTGGTAAGTGCAAACCGGGCCTTGTT
Source organism: Zoogloea sp. 1C4 (assembly GCF_009469605.1). GTDB lineage: Bacteria > Pseudomonadota > Gammaproteobacteria > Burkholderiales > Rhodocyclaceae > Zoogloea > Zoogloea oryzae. The sequence continues at coordinate 408,594 of NZ_SSXU01000001.1, forward strand.
ACATCGAATCGAGGCATTGGTTGCCACGCGTGGGTTTGCGCGCGACGTCAGCAGCGACGTGATTTGTCGCTGGGTGCACAAGGCATCGGGTGTGCTCTTCGACCTGATGCCGGTGCAGCCGGATGTGCTGGGCTTCTCGAACCGTTGGTATCCCTATGCAGTCGAAACGGCCGTGCCCGTGGACCTGGGCAATGGCGTGACGATTCGGCTGGTGAGCGCCGTGGCGTTTGTCGCAACCAAGCTGGAGGCCTTTGCCGGCCGCGGTGGCGGCGACTTCCTGAGCAGCCATGACCTTGAGGATGTGCTCAACATCGTAGATGGGCGCGAGGCGCTTGCCGCTGAGTTGGCCGCCGCGCCTGCCGACGTCCGGCAGGCCGTCGCTGCGGCATTTGGTCCTTTGCTAGCAAGCCCGGACTTCGTGAACGTGCTGCCGGGCCTGTTGGCCGAGCCGGAGCGCGTCGGCGTTGTCCTGGGGCGACTGAAAGCCATGAGCCCATGAACCTGCACCAGGAAATCCACTTCGAATCCGCCATCTGCGATCACCTGGCCCGCCACGGCTGGCTGTACGCCGAGGGCGACGCCGCCCACTACGACCGCCCAAACGCCCTCTTCCTGCCCGATCTGCTGGCCTGGGTGGAGGCGACCCAGCCCGAGAACTGGCAGGCGCTGGCCAAGACCCACGGTGCGGCGCTGCCGAAGGTGCTGGCCGAGCGGGTGCGCAAGTGCCTCAACGAGCACGGCACGCTGGAGGTGCTGCGGCGCGGGGTGGAGCTGGTGGGGCTGAAGAAGCCGCTCTCGCTGGTGCAGTTCAGGCCGGCGCTGGGCCTCAACCCGGCGATCCAGCAGGCCTACGCGGCCAACCGGCTGCGGGTGGTGCGGCAAGTGCATCACGCGCTCAACAACCCGAAGGACGCGGTGGATCTGGTGCTGTTTGTGAACGGCATCGCGGTGGCCACCGCCGAGCTGAAATCGGACTTCACCCAGAGCGTGGGCGATGCGGTAGACCAGTACCGCTTCGACCGTGACCCGGCCCCCAGGGGCGGGCTGGCGGAGCCGCTGCTGGCCTTCCCCGGCGGGGCGCTGGTGCATTTTGCGGTGAGCCAGTCGGAGGTGATGATGAGCACCCGACTGGCCGGCACGGCGACGCGCTTTCTGCCCTTCAACCGGGGCAACGCCGGCGGCGCCGGCAACCCGCCCAACCCCTTCGGCTTTGCCACGCATTACCTGTGGCAGGACGTGTGGCAGCGGGACAGCTGGCTGGAGATCCTCGGCCGCTACCTGATCGGCAAGCGCAACGACAAGAAGCAGCTCACGAGCGTCATCTTTCCCCGCTTTCACCAGCTGGACGCAACCCGCAGGCTGGTGGGCGACGTGCTGGAGCATGGAGCTGGCGATCGCTACCTGATCCAGCATTCCGCCGGCTCGGGCAAGACCAACTCGATCGCGTGGACCGCCCACTTTCTGGCCGACCTGCACGACGCCGCGCATCGCAAGGTGTTCGACAGCGTGCTGGTGGTGTCCGACCGCAACGTGCTGGATGCCCAGTTGCAGGAGGCGATCTTCGACTTCCAGCGCACTACCGGCGTGGTGGCGACCATCACCGACGAGCACGGCAGCAAGAGCGCCCAGCTCTCCCAGGCGCTGAAGGACGGCAAGAAGATCATCGTGTGCACGATCCAGACCTTCCCCTTCGCCCTGAAGGCGGTGCAGGAGCTCGCCGCCACCGAGGGCAAGCGCTTCGCGGTGATCGCCGACGAGGCCCACAGCTCCCAGACCGGCGAGGCAGCGGCCAGGCTCAAGCAGGTGCTGTCGGCCGACGAGCTGGCCGAGCTTCAGGACGGCGGCGAGATCGACACCGAGGCGCTGCTGGCCGCCCAGATGTCCGCCAAGGCAGCCCAGGACAAGGGCCTCACCTACATCGCCTTCACCGCTACGCCCAAGCCGAAGACGCTGGAGCTCTTCGGCCGCAAGGACGCCGACGGCCTGCCGCAGCCTTTCCATGTGTATTCGATGCGCCAGGCGATCGAGGAAGGCTTCATCCTCGACGTGCTGAAGAACTACACCACCTACAAGCTCGCCTTCAGGCTCGCCAACAACGGCAAGGAGTACGACGAGACAGAGGTGGAGAAATCCGAGGCGTTGAAGGGCATCATGCAGTGGGTGCGCCTGCACCCCTACAACATCAGCCAGAAGGTGCAGGTGGTGGTGGAGCACTTCCGCGAGAACGTGCAGCCGCTCCTGGCCGGCAAGGCCAAGGCGATGATCGTGGTCGCCAGCCGCAAGGAGGCGGTGCGCTGGCAGAGGGCCATCACTGCCTACATCCTCAAACGCAACTATCAGCTTGGCGTGCTGGTGGCGTTCTCGGGCGAGATCGACGACCCGGAGAGCTACCCCGAACCGGTCGCCGAAACCACCAAAGCGCTGAACCCCGGGCTCAAGGGACGCGACATCCGCGAAGCCTTCGCCGACCCGAACCATCACCTGCTGCTGGTGGCCAACAAGTTCCAGACCGGCTTCGACCAGCCGCTGCTGTGCGGCATGTACGTGGACAAGCGGCTGGGCGGCATCCAGGCGGTGCAGACGCTGTCGCGCCTCAACCGCGCCCACCCGGGCAAGGACACCACCTACATCCTCGATTTTGTGAACGACGCCGAGGACGTGCTGACCGCCTTCAAGACCTACTACGAAACCGCCCGGCTGGAGGCCAATACCGACCCGCACCTGGTCTTCGACCTGCGCGCCAAGCTCGACGGCGCCGGCTTTTACGACAGCTTCGAGGTGGACCGGGTGGCCCACATTGAGACCGACCCGAAAGGCACCCAGGCCCAGCTGAGCGCCGCCCTCGCCCCGGTGGCCGACCGCCTGCTGAAACGCTACAAGGCCCTGCAGGCCCAGCGGGCCGCCGCCGAAGCCAGCCACGACAAGGACGCCGCCCAAGCCGCCCGGGACGCGATGGATGTGCTGGTGCTGTTCAAGGGCGACATGGGCGCCTTCTGCCGGCTGTACGCCTTTCTGTCGCAGATCTTCGACTACGGCAACACGGATATCGAGAAGCGCTTTCTCTTCTACAAGCGGCTGATTCCCCTCCTCGACTTCGGCCGCGAGCGGGACACGGTGGACCTCTCGAAAGTGGTGCTGACCCACCACACCCTGAAGAACAAGGGCCAGCAGACACTGAACCTCAAGGCCGGCGAGGCGCCCCGGCTGGCACCGATGACCGACACCGGCAGCGGCGCGGTGCAGGAAAAGGAAAAAGGCCTGCTGGAGGAGATCATCCAGAAGGTGAACGGGCTCTTCGAGGGCGAGCTGTCGGACGACGACCAGCTGGTCTACGTGAACGGCGTGCTCAAAGGCAAGCTGCTGGAAAACGAAACCCTCGTCCGGCAGGCCGCCAACAACAGCAAGGAGCAGTTTGCCAACTCCCCCGACCTCGCCAGCGCCCTGATGAGCGCCATCATGGATGCGCTGGAAGCCCACAACACGATGAGCGCCCAGGCGCTCGGATCGGAGCGGGTGCGGGAAGGGCTGAAGGAAACCCTGCTGGGGCCAGCCCAGCTGTACGAGGCGCTGCGGACACGGGCGCAAGGGATGCGGCCGCCCGCCTGACCGCCGGGGCTGGCTTCAGCCCGGCCGCCGCAGCGGGTCGAGGAGCGCCCGCAGGTTGTTGTGATCGAGCTCGTGCATCAGCGCGAGTAGCTGACCCAGCTGCCCGGACGGGAAACCCTCCCGGGCGAACCACGCCAGGTAATGCCCGGGCAGGTCGGCCAGCAGGCGGCCCTTGAACTTGCCGTAGGGCATGCTGCGGGTAACCAGCAGTTCGAGGAGTTCCGGGTTCATCGCGCTGTCTCTGCTCAGTGGCGCACCGGCCAGTACCAGCTCGGCACGCCCTTGCGGCCGCCGCCCACGCCCTGCCGGTAGCGGCTGCGCAGGTGCCCATCCACCACCGAGATCCACGGCGCGAGGCAGGCGTCGGCCATCTCCTGGTCGATGAAGCGCTCGGACAGGCGGTAGGCAAACCAGCGGTAGGCGGCGATCAGGCGCACGGTCGTCTCGGCCTCTTCGAGCGACGCGCGCTGGGGCACGCGGGGCAGGAAATCCAGCTCGATGGCCTTGCCCTTGTTGGCGGTGTAGGCCCAGTCGCGCCACACGCCGTCGATGGTCTCGTTCTGGGACGCCATCGGCGCCATCGAGAAGACGTGCTTCTCGTGGAGCGTCAGGTTCTTCATCCGGTCCAGCTGGGCGGCGCGGGCGAGCTGCTCTTCGGGGATGTGCGGCACGAAGAAGCCGTCGCCGCAATCGGCGTGGAGCTGAAACAGCGACAGGAGCGCCTCCAGCCGGGTGTCGCCGGCCATCTCGGCGATCTGCTCGAGATAGGCGCTGCCAGCGGTGATCTGGAAGCCGCGGGCTTCCAGCGGCGGCTGGGGGGCCTTCATCAGCGCGGCGACGACCTTGTGTTCGGCCGGGGTGAGACCGGCCACCACGCCCGCCTCCTCCTGATGGCCAAAGCGCCCGGCGCGCCCGCCAATCTGCTGGAGCAGCGACGGCGAAAGGGTGTCGCGGGTGGTGCCGTCGTATTTCTGGATGGCGGTGAACACCACCCGCTCGATGGGCAGGTTGAGGCCCATCCCGATGGCGTCGGTGGCCACCAGGATGTCGGCGTCGCCGCCGGCAAAGCGGTGCGCCTCGCGCTCGCGCACCTCGGGCGACAGCGCGCCGTAGATGCACGCCACCGACTTGCCCAGGGCCAGAAAGTCATCCCGCAGGTTGAGGGCGTCGCGCCGCGAGAAGACGATGAAGGCGTCCCCTGGCCGGGCCCGCCGCAGCGCGCCGGCCGGGTTGTGGGCCAGCGCCTCGCCCACCACCAGGGGGTGCTTGCGCTGCTTGCGGCGGATTTCCAGGGGCAGGCCCAGGCGCTCGGCCAGCGCCACCACCGCCGGCTCGGCCGACAGCGCGCCCACCAGCCACACCTCGGCGGCGTTGGCGCCGACCACCGCCTGGGTCCACGCCCAGCCCCGGTCCGGGTCGCTGAGCATCTGAATCTCGTCGATCACCGCCACCTCCAGCTCGGCGGAGGGGTCGAGCATCTCGATGGTCGAGGCGGTCACCCGGCTGCCCTCGACCATCCGGCGCTCCTCGCCGGTGATGAGCGACGCGCTCACCCCGAATTCCTCATTGAGCCGCGTGAAGGCCTCCAGCGCCAACAGGCGTAGCGGGCCGAGATACACGCCGGCGCTGGCGGTGGCGAGGCGCTCGAAGGCGTCGTGGGTCTTGCCTGAGTTGGTCGGCCCCAGCACGGCGATCAGCTTGCGCGGGCGGCGCCGGGCGGCGAAGGTGTCCGGGTAGTCCGACAGGCGCACCGAGCGCCCGATCTGCCCGGCGAGATCTCGGTGGCGGCGCCGGGCGCGGAGGTCGGAGAGGGTCTGGGCGAGCGTCTTTGGCAGCGTGGAAAAATCCAGCCGGCCCGCCGACCAGTCATCCTTCAGGCCGCGCAGGTTGGGCGCCAGCCCTTCGGTGGCGCAGGCTTCCAGAAAGCCGCCGATCTCGGCGACGGCGGCATTGAGGGCAGCCTCCAGGTGCGCGCCCTGGGCGGCCAGCATGGCCTGCTCCAGCGTCTGGCGCCCGGCAAGCGGGCGCCGCCGCCAATGGCCAGCCTGGCCCAGGCAGCTCTCGGGCAAATAGCCCACCAGCCGGAATTCCTCCCCCCCGGCGCGCACCCGGCGGCTGGCGGCGAGCCACACGCGGTTGCTGCTGGTGGTGACGATGAAGCGCAAGTCCATCGCGGGGGCGGGTTGGGGGAGTTCGGTGTTCGTCATCATCAGTCGAAAAAACACGGGGCCGGCCTCAGCGGACCAGCCCGGAAAAGTCGTACGAAAAAGCAGCGGACGATCAGCCGATCAACGGCACGTCCGGCAGGTTGCGCAGCACGGCGGCCACGTCGGGCTCGGTTTCCAGCACCTGCACCACGCAGGGCAGCGGCTCGGCCCAGATCTCGGGCAGATCCCGCTCGGCCGGCTCGCGGATCGCAAAGGCCAGGCGCTCCACGGGCGGCTCAAACTGCGCATCCACCCCGGGCTTGTTGCCGCGGGCGTCGATGCGGTACCAGCCGATGCCATCCAGCCACACGGCATTGAGCCCGTGCAGGCAGTAGGGCGCGCCGGTGTCACCCACCGACAGGCGCTGGTAGCACAGCCCGGTGGGCACGCCATTGGCCCGGAGCAGCGCGGCCAGCAGGTGGCTCTTGGCGTAGCAGTAGCCAGTGCGGTGGCGCAGCGCGTCGGACGCCTTGCAGGTGACCGGGTTCTGCATGAAATCGGCACTGTGGCGGATCTCGTCGCGGACGAACTCGAAGCAGCGGCGCACCACCTCGCGCGTCGACGTGGCGCCCTCGGCAAGCCGGCGCGCCTGGGCGGCGACGTCCGGGTGGTCGAAATCGATGTAGGTGCTGGCGGCGAGATAGGGCTGCATGATGCTGTCCGGGCAAGATGTCGGAGCGCGAGCTTACGTGGGCCACGCGCCGCTGTCGAACGCCACGCTGCCTCTTGACGCACCGCCGCATCCCTCCGATGCTTGGCGCTTCCGTTTCACGCATCCAACTCCATTCCGCCGCCATGTCTGCCTTGCCCGCCGTCTTTGCCGATCTCCAGCCCGCCGCCGTGTGGCGCCACTTTGCCACCCTGTGCGCCATCCCCCGCCCCTCCAAGGCCGAGGATGCCCTGCGCGACCACCTCCACGCCTGGGCCGTCGCCAGGGGGCTCGAAGCGCACGTGGACGGCGCCGGCAACCTGATCGTCCGCAAACCCGCCAGCCCCGGCCACGAGGCCGCCCCCGGCGTGGTGCTGCAGGCCCATCTCGACATGGTCTGCCAGAAAAACGCCGACACCGACCACGACTTCACCCGCGACCCGATCCGCCCGGTGCTGAAGGACGGCTGGCTGGTGGCTGAGGGCACCACGCTGGGCGCCGACAATGGCATCGGCGTGGCGCTGATCCTGGCGGTGCTGGATGACAGCCGCCTCGTCCACGGCCCCCTCGAAGCCCTGCTGACGGTGGATGAAGAAGCCGGCATGGGCGGCGCCCAGGGGCTGGAACCCGGCGTGCTGCAGGGCCGGCTGATGCTCAACATCGATACCGAGGACTGGGGCGAGTTCTACCTGGGCTGCGCCGGCGGGCTGGACGTGAACGTCGCCCGCCCCGGCACGCCCGACGCCCTGCCCGCCGGCCATGAAGCCTGGCAGATCGCCCTGACCGGCCTGCGCGGCGGGCACTCGGGCGTCAACATCCACGAAGAGCGCGGCAACGCCATCAAGCTGCTGGTGCGGGTGCTGCGGGATCTGGAAAGCCAGTTTCCGCTGCGCCTCGCCAGCCTTGAGGGCGGCACCGCCCGCAACGCCTTGCCCCGGGAGGCCCGCGCCACCGTCGCGCTGCCGGCCGGCCGCGGCGATGCGCTGGGCGAGGCCCTGGCCCGCTGGCAAACCACCCTGCGCCAGGAGCTCGCGGGCGTCGATGCCGGCGTCAGCCTCGCCCACGCCCCCGCCAGCGCCGACGCGGTGCTCACCCCGGCCGAGCAGTCGGTGTGGCTCGCCAGCCTGCACGCCGCGCCCCACGGGGTGCGCCGGCAGAGCCTGGCGGTGCCGGGCGTGGTGGAGACCTCCAACAACCTGGGCATGGCGAGCGTCGGGCCTGATGGCGGCAGCTGCAACTTCATGGTCCGCTCGCTGATCGACAGCGGCAGCGACGCGCTTGCCGACGAGATCGTCAGCCTGTTTGCGCTCTCGGGCACCGCCGCCAGCAAATCCGGCCACTATCCGGGCTGGGCGCCCAATCCGGCGTCGCCGCTGCTGGCCCGCTGCCAGCGGGTCTATGCGCGGGATTTCGGCGGCGAGTCAGTGGTGAAGGTGGTCCATGCCGGGCTGGAGTGCGGGATCATCGGCGCCAAGTATCCGGGCATGGACACGGTCTCCTTCGGCCCGACCATCCGCGGCGCCCACGCCCCGGGCGAGCGGGTCGAGATCGAGGCAGTAGGCAAGGTGTGGCAGCTGCTCACCGCCATCCTGGCCGACATCGCCCAGGTTTGAGCCCATCATGATCCGCCGCCTGGCCCTGCTCTGCGCCCTCCTCGTCGCCCCCGCCGCCCACGCGGCAAAAGGCGATGCTTATGTGACGAAAGGCGAATGTGCCGGCCTGCCCGCCGTGTCGCTGAAGGTAGCCAAGGGTTTCTGCGTGGGGCTGGCGGCCACGAAGCTGGGCTTTCCCCGAGGGGTACTGCCGCTGGCTGACGGCCGGGTGCTGGTGGCAGATCTGGGCCGCTGGGATGCGGGCGCCGGGCGGCTGCTGATGCTCACGCCCCGCCCGGGTGGCTTCGATGTTAAGCCGATCCTCACCAAGCTGGATTGCCCCCACGGGCTGCAGACGGGCCCCGACGGCGCGGTGTACATCGGCGAGGCAAGCCGCATCTCCCGGGTCCGCCTCGATCGTTCGCCGCCGGTGCTGGAGCCGGTGGTCATCAACCTGCCCGCCACCGGGCGCCACCCGCTCACGCAGTTCGTGTTCGGCCCGGATGGCGCGATCTACGTGAACATCGGCAGCACCTCCGACCACTGTGAGGACGGCCCTCCCGGCAAGCCCTGCCCCGAGGCCGAACGCCCCGACGCCGGCTCGGCCATCTGGCGCTACAAGCTTGAAAACGGTCGCTGGACGGTAAAACTATTCGCCCGCGGCCTGCGCAATTCGATGGCCCTCGCCTTCGGGCCGGACGGCACGCTGTGGCAGGGCGAAAACAGCCGCGACGTGCTGCCGGGCAATATCGTTTCCGACACCCGACCGGCGGACGAGCTCAACCGTGTGCGCGCTGGCCAACATTACGGCTGGCCCTACTGCACCGGGCTCGACACCTTCGACCCGGCCTTCGGCAGCGGCGACTGCAGCCGCTACGCAAAACCCGAGCGCCTGCTGCCGGCCCACTCGGCGCCGCTGGGGATGACGTTCTACGACGGCCCCGGCGCCCCCGCGGCATGGCGCGGCAGCCTGGTGGTCGCGCTCCACGGCTACCGCAAGCTGGGCCACCGGATCGTCGCCTGGCGCTTCGACAAATCCGGCCAGCCCGCCCGCAACTTCGAGGTGCTGGTGGATGGCTGGCAGGCCAACGCCAGCCATCCCATGGGCGCCCCCACCGACATCAAGGCCGACAGCCGCGGCCGGCTGTGGGTGACCGAAGACCGCAATGGCACCCTGCTGATGGTGAGCCCTAACTGAAACCCGGCGCTTACAGCATCATCACCACCGACTTGGATTCGGTGTACATGTCGAGCACCGCCCGGCCCATCTCGCGGCCGATGCCGGACTGCTTGTAGCCGCCGAAGGGCATCGCGTTGTCGAGGATGTTGTGGCAGTTGACCCACACGGTGCCGGCCTTGATCTTGGGGATCAGCCGGTGCACCCGCGAAAGGTCGTTCGACCAGATGCTGGCGGCGAGGCCGTAGGGCGTGTCGTTGGCGCGGCGGGCCACCTCGTCGAGATCCTCATAGGGCATGGCCACCACCACCGGGCCGAAGATCTCCTCGCGCACCACGCGCATGTCGTCGCGGGCATCCACCAGCACCGTGGGCTTCACGAAGTAGCCCGCGCCCGCACCCGCCGAACCGCCGGCCGCCGCCCGGGCGCCCTCGCCCAGCCCGCTCTCGATGTAGCCCATCACCCGCTGGCGCTGGATGTTGGAAACCAGCGGCCCGATCTGGGTGGAGGGGTCGATGCCGGGGCCGATCTTCATGGCGTCGGCAATGCCGGCGAGCTGCTCCACCACGGCGTCGAAGCGGCTGCGATGGACGAACAGGCGCGAGCCGGCGGTGCACACCTGGCCCTGATTGAAGAAGATCGCCTGCGCCGCGCCGGCCGCGGCCTGGGCCGGATCGGCGTCGTCGAGGACGATCACCGGGCTCTTGCCGCCCAGTTCCAGCGACACCCGGGTCATGTTGTCGAGAGCCGCCTTGCCCACCAGTTTGCCCACCTCCGTCGAGCCGGTGAAGGCCACCTTCTCGATGCCCTTGTGGCTGGCCAGCGCCGCACCGGCGGTGTGGCCGAGGCCGGTGACCACGTTGAGCACGCCCGCCGGGTAGCCAGCCTCCAGCACCAGCTCGGCGAGGCGCAGGGCCGACAGGGGTGTTTCCTCGGCGGGCTTGAGCACCATCGTGCAGCCGGCCGCCAGCGCCGGGCCAAGCTTCCAGGCGGCCATCAGCAGCGGGAAGTTCCACGGGATGATCGCGCCAACCACGCCCACCGGCTCGCGGCGGGTGAAGCCGAAGAACTCCCGATCACGCACCAGCGGCACCGACACGTCCATGGTCGAGCCTTCGATCTTGGTGGCCCAGCCGGCCATGTAGCGCAGGAAATCCACCGACAGGGCCACGTCCACGTGGCGCGCCATCGTCACCGGCTTGCCGTTGTCGATGGCTTCGAGCTCGGCCAGCTCCTGGGCGTGGGCCTCGACCAGATCGGCCAGGCGCACCAGCAGGCGTTCGCGATCCACCGGGCGCATCCGCGACCATTCGCCGGCCTCGAAGGCATGGCGGGCGGCGGCCACGGCCCGGTCGATGTCAGCCGCGTCGCCGGCGGGCACGCGGCAGAAGGCCTCGCCGCTCGCCGGGTCGATCACCGGCAGGGTCTCGCCGCTGGCGGCCTCCTGCCATTCGGCGCCGATCAGCATGCGGCGGGGTCGGGCGAGGAAGGCGGCGGTGCCGGCTGCGAGCTCGATTCCGTGGAAGTTATTCATGGGCTTGTCTCCTTCGTTGGTTTTTGTGGGCGAAACGGGGCCTGCCGGGCCGGCGCCCGACATGGGAAGCGGCAATCGCGGCGGATTGCCGGGGGTTGGGATGGGGTTTCCTTGGGGTGGTCGATCAGGCGTCGCCGGGCTCGCCGCGCAGCACGCCGGAGCGGGCGCTGGCGGCGGCGCGGGCCAGGGCCACGGCGTCCTCGTCCAGCTCGAGCTGGCGGGCGAGGCGGCTCATCAGCCGGCCTTCGAGCTTTTCCAGGCCGTCGGCGTAAGCCACCTCCCACAGCATGGTGAGGATCTCCTGGCGCTCTTCGGGGCCGAAGCCGACGCGCACCGCCTCGGCAAACTCCCAGTCGTCGAGCGCCTCGGCGTAGCGCACCTCGGCCACCGCGATGAGTTCGTCGACGCGCTCCCGGGGCAGGTGGAAGTGCTCCATCAGCAGGCGCTTGACGGCCTGATGTTCGGCCTCGGAGGCCACGCGATCCACGTACATGGTTTCCAGCAGCAGGGCCGCCACGGCGATCAAGCGGCGCTCGAAGGGGCCGCGCTCGACGGCCTCCGCCAGCAGTTCGCCGCGCAAAAGGCCGATCAGTCTTTCCAGCATGGTTGGGTCTCCGAAGTCATTGGCCTGCGGTTTCGCGCAGGAGCCCGTTCTGGCCGAGCAGCACCACGGCCTTGCCGGCGGTGGCGACGGCGGCGAGGTTCTGGCGGTCGTCGCGGATGTGGGTGACGAGCTTGCCGTCGCGGGACGTGACCACCGCCCCACCGGTGCCCACCAGCAGCAGGCTGCCGTCGTCCCGCTCGACACCGCCGGTGAGGGCCTGGGTGGTGCCGGTGTCCAGCACCTGCCAGTGGCTGCCGCCGTCGGCGCTTTCCAGTACCCGGCCGCTCATGCCCAGCAGCAGCAGGTGGCCGTCACGTCGGGCGAGCCCGCCCCACAGGGATCCGGTGACGCCGGTGTTGAGGCGCTCCCAGTGCCCGCCCCCGTCGCGGGAGCGGAAGGCCGAACCGCTCTCGCCGGCGGCGATCAGCGCGCCATCCGGCGCGGCGAAGAGGTGGTTCAGGTGCGGATCGGCGTCGCGCCCCTCGCCCACCTTCATCGGCTGCCAGCTGCGGCCGCCGTCGGCGGTGGCTAGCGCCGTGCCGTAGGCGCCCACAACGTAGCCGTGGGTGGCGTCGGTGAAATGCACGCCCAGCAGCACCGGCTTGCCGTCCACCACCTGCTGGAGCGTCCAGTTGTCGCCGCCGTCGGTGGTGGCGAGGATCACCCCGCCGTGGCCCACCGCCCAGCCGTTCTTCGGGTCGGCAAAGCTCACCGCGGTGAGCAGGCCGCTCACCGGCACGCTGGCGGCCTGCTGCCAGGTCTCGCCGGCGTCGCTGGATCGCACCACGGTGCCAAAGTCGCCCACCGCCACCAGCGAGGCGCCGGCGCGGGCGACGGCCACCAGCCCGGCCCGGCTGGCGAGGCGGGCCTTCATGGCCGGGGTTTCGCCGGCCGGGCGGCTCTCGGCGGCGGTCACCAGCACCGCGCCGGCGGCAAGGCTGGCGGCCAGCAGCAGGGTCATCGTTGTCTTGAGTTTCATGGGCGTCTCCGTCAGTGCATCATCAGCGGCGCCCGGACCGGCCCGCGACGGGGGATCAGGACGTCGATCATCACGGCCAGGGCGGGCAGCAGGGTGATGGCCATGATCATGTTCACCATGAACATGAAGGTCAGCAGCATCCCCATGTCGGCCTGGAACTTGAGCGCCGAGAACGACCAGGTGGCCACGCCCACCGACAGGGTGACGGCGGTGAACACCGTCGCCACGCCCACCTCGCGCAGGGCCTGCTTGAAGGCAGTGACGATGTCCTCGCCGTGGGAGAGGTGCATCTGCAGGCGGTTGTAGATGTAGAAGGCGTAATCCACGCCGATGCCCACCGCCAGCACCATCACCGGCAGGGTTGCCACGGTGAGGCCGATGGAAAGCTCCTTCATGAACCAGTAGCCCAGGAAGGTGGCCAGAGTGAGCGGCACGCAGCAGGCGATCATCGCCCGCCAGTCGCGATACACCAGGAACACCAGCACCAGGATGGTGGCGTACACATAGAGCATCATCGGCAGCTCGGAGTGTTCGACCACCTCGTTGGTGGCGGCCTGCACGCCGGCGTTGCCGCTGGCGAGGCGCACCGTGACCCCGGCAAAGGGGTTGGCGTCGCGGTACTGCTTCACCGCGGCCACCACTTCCTTGATGGTGCTGGCCTTGTGGTCGGCAAGGTAGAGATTCACCGGCAGCAGCGTGCAGTCGGCGTTGTAGAGGCGCAGGCCTTCCGGCACCTGGCGCACGGCTTCGCCGAGGGTGAGTTCCTCTTGCGGCAGCGAGGCCCACTTGGGGTTGCCCTCATTCACCCCGGACGCCGCCAGCTTGGTGAGCGTGGGCAGCGACTGGGCCGACAGCACGCCGGGCACGTTGGTGAGATACCAGGTCAGCCGATCCACATAGGCCATCACCTCGTGCTGGTAGCAGCCGTCCTTGGGCGTCTCGACCACCACCGTCAGCATGTCGAGGCCGAGCCCGAAGCGGCTCACCACGGCTTCCACATCCTGGTTGTAGCGGGAGTCGTTGTGGAGTTCCGGCGCGCCGGGCAGCACGTGCCCCACGTGGCGGCCCTGGCTCTGCCACACCGCCACCACCAGCAAGCCGAGGCACACCACGGTACCGATGAAGGCGTTGCGCGGGCTGGCGATATGTACGCCGAGGGCCGCCATCAGCCGGTTGCGCATGCCCTCCACCTTGCTCGCCCGGGCCACGAAGCGGCCGTCGAAGCTGAAAAAGCTGGCCAGCACCGGCAGCATGATGAGGTTGGTGACGATCTTGTAGGCCACGCCCACCGACGCCGTGATGGCCAGCTCGCGGATCATCGGGATGGGCACCAGCACCAGGGTGGCAAAGCCCACGAAGGCGGTGATGAGCGCCAGCGTGCCCGGCACCAGCAGGCCGGTGAAGCTGCGGGTGGCGGCGGTGAAACCGTCGGCCCCGTTGATGACCTCCTTGGCGATGTAATTGACCTGCTGGATGCCGTGGGAGACGCCGATGGCGAACACCAGGAAGGGCACCAGCACCGCCAGCGGATCGAGCCCGAAGCCGAGCAGCGTGATGGTGCCGAACTGCCACACCACCGACACCAGCGAGCTCGCCAGCGGCAGGAAGGTGAGCACCCACGAGCGGGTGTACCAGTACACCGCGCCGGCAGTCAGCAAAAAGGCCAGGGCGAAGAACTCGACCACGCTGGTGGCACCTTCCGAGATGTCGCCCATCTGCTTGGCGAAGCCGATGATGCGGATGTTGGTGTCGGCGTCGGCAAACTTGTCTCGCACCTCGGCCTCGAGCTTGCGGCTGAAATCGAAGTAGTCGAGGCGCTTGCCGGTGGCCGGGTCGGGGTCGGCCAGTTCGGCGACGACCATCGCGCCGGAGCCGTCGTTGGCCACCAGGCTGCCCATGAAGCCGCCGATGATGGTGCGCTCGCGGATGCCGGCGATGTTGTCCGAGGTGAGGGATTTCACCGTCACGTCGCCGCCGATCACGTCCTCGGCCTTCATGCCCTCCTCGGTGATCTGCACCGCGCGGGTGTTGGGCGTCCACAGGGAGGTGACGGTGCGCCGATCCACGCCGGGCATGAAGAACAGCGCCTGGGTGACGTCGTAGAGTTTGGTGAGGGCCTTCTCGTTCCAGATGTCGCCCTTCTTCGATTCGACCACCACGATGATGCGGTTGGCGCCGAAGAGGACATCCCGGTACTGGTTGAAGGTCTGGATGTATTCGTGGTCCTGCGGCAGCTGCTTGTCGAAGCCGGCCGACATCCTGAGCTGTGCGGCAAACACCCCCATCAGGGCGGTGAAGGCCAGCAGCACGCTCAGGGTCAGCAGCCGGTGTCCGAAGAAGAAGCGCTGCAGGCCGATGACCAGTTTCTCGATCATGCTGGGGTTTCCTGTCTGGGCCGGAGCGCGGTGCGTGGCCGCGCCCCTGGCCTTGCGGGTCAGAACGAGTAGGAGACGCTGGCGGCCAGGAAATCCCGGTCGCGCATCAGGTTGTTGGCACCGCCGCCCGAGAAATTCACGTACTGCAGGGCGCCTTTCCAGCGGTCCCGATAGTTGGCGAACAGCGACAGGGTGGCGGCCTTGCGCCCTTCCACGAAGGGGATGGCGTTGGGGCTGGTGCCCTTCACGTCATGGGCGAAGTCGAGCTGGGGCGTGAGGGTGATGCCGCTGCCCATCACGTTGGGGTAGTTGAAGCCGATCTCGGCCACGTAGCCCCAGGAGGTGCGATCCGGCAGCGCGTAGTTGGGCAGGAAGTACGGCGTGTAGCCCGAGCGGTCGAGATCCGGGTAGTGGGCGACGGCGGCTTCGGAGAGGATGAAGCCGTCGGTGGCGCCCAGCGCGGTGGCCAGCCCGCCCAGCGGATCGTTGCGGGAGAAGGTGTAGAAGGCGGTGACGTGGTACTGCCACTTCTTCTCTTCCACGTAGCCCGGGTGGCGGCCCACGTCATACACGCTGTTCTTGTTGAAGGCGCCGCCGAACACCTGACCGAAGGGCACCGTCGGGTCGACGCCGACGCTGTCCCGCGGACGGAACGACAACTCCATGCCCACCGCCACATCGCCCACCTTGGTGTTGCCAGAGATGGCGAACAGGTCCTTTTCCTGGCCGTAGGCGAGGAAGTAGCCGGTCACCGCGCCGGCATTGGTGCCGGTGAAGCCCAGGAAGGGCAGCTTGTCGTGGTAGCGCTGGTAGGTGAAGGCGAACTCGGTGTCGATCTCCTCGGCGTTGTAGCGCAGATTCACCCCGAACTGCCCGCCCCAGCCGGGCTTCTGCTGGCCCAGGTAAGGCAGCGCGGTGCCGTTGTTGATCATCTGCCGGTCGGTCAAGCCGGAGCGGTCGCCGCAGGGCGTGGGCAGGCTGAAGTCGTTGCAGATCGAGGTGGGCATGTAGGCCACCCGGTTGCCCTTGCCGATCACGTCGGCGGTGGAGAAGAAGGTGCCGGCCGGGTCGAACTTGAAGCTGTTCCAGGCAAACTGGTAGTAGGCCTCCAGCCCGAGCTTGTCAGTGATGCCGCCGGACCACGACACCATCGGCGCCGGCACGAAGATCTCCTTGAGCTGGGTGCCGGGCACGTGGAACTTCTGCAGGTCGAGGGCGTTGATCTGGTTCACCCCGCCGAGGATGAAGATGTCCTCGCCCCACGAGATCACCTGATTGCCCAGCTTGATCTTGCCCCGCTGGTCGCCGTAGCGCACTTCCTTGGCGATCCACGCGTCGAGCAGCGTGGCCTTGGCGGTGACCGACGATTCGGTGAGCTCGGTACGGCGGGTCTGGTCGGAGCGGAAGTCGTGGAACCAATACACCCGGCCGAGGGCGCTCCAGCCTTCCGGCGCCTTGAGCGACAGGTCGTGGGTGCCCTTGAGCACCGCCGACACGATGTCGCCCTTCTTGTAGTTGAGGTTGCCGTCATCGAAGTTGGTGAAGTTGAAGTCGGCGTTGGCGTAGCCGTTGGCCCCCTGGCGGGCCTGGAGCTCGTTATTGGTGCCGTTGTTGCAGCCGCCGCTGTCGTTGCCGATGGTGCGGCAGTCGGTGCCCGACATGCGCCGGGTCATGCCGAAGGACACCACCGAATCAAAGCTGCCCGACAGCCCGTCCTCGCTGCCGAAACGCACCGCCTGGGAGGGGGCGGACCAGCCGGCCACGGCCGCTGCCACCGCGAGAGTCGCCGGCGCCAGGCGAAGCCCGGCCCGGCGATGCGAGATCGCCTGAATGTGCATGATGGGAATCTCCTGAGTGAGGGGCGCAGATCAGCGTTCGCCGCGGCGACGCAGTTCGTCCTGGCTGAAGGTGGCGGCGTTGACCCGGCCTTCCTTGCCGGCGGTGAGGTCGAGCACCTCGCCTTCGGCGGTCCAGTTGTCGGTCACGTAGCGACGGGCCACGAGGTCGTACATCTGGTATTCGTAGGACATGCAGGCGCCCACTTCAGGCGCGGCCCACAGGCTGCCTTCCTGCACGCGCCACAGGTTGCCCTTGGCGTCGTACATATCCACGTGGAGCAGCGCCCACGAATCCTCATCCACGAAGAACACCCGCTTGGCAAAGCTGTGCCGCTTGTCGCCCTTCACCGTGGCCTCGACCACCCACACGCGGTGGGTCTCGTAGCGCATGAAGTCGCGCTTGACGTACTCGGGCCCGAGCATGTCCTTGAACTTGTTCTTCTTGTCGATGAGCTTGTAGGAGTTGTACGGGACGATCATCTCCTTCTTGCCCACCAGCTTGAAGTCGTAGCGGTCGGGCGCGCCGGTGAACATGTTGATCTGGTCGACGAAGTACAGGTTGTCGAAGCCGGCGATCGGGTTGTCGTAGGCGAAGGTGGGCGAACGGCGCACGCGGCGCTGGCCGGGGAAGTAGATCCAGGCGTCCTGGGGCTTGTCGAGGTAGGCGTGGATCAGGTAGCCCTCACCCGCACGGGACGGTGGCGAGAGCACGTCGTAGAGCAGCTTCGAGTCGATGCCTTCCACGTCCTTGAGGGTGGTGGTCTTGGGATCGTTGAACGGGTAAAGCTCAAAGGACCACTGGCGGGTCTCGACGATGGAGCCGTCCTTGTCGGGCATCAGCGCGGCGATCTGGGCGCGGCGGCCGAGGCCGGTGTAGCGGGTCTTGTAGTTCCACAGCACCTCGACGCCGCTCTTGGGGATCGGGAAGGGCACGCCGGCGCCGTAGGCCTGCTCGAGCCGCCAGCCGTCGTCGCCGATCCTGGCGTAGGTGGCGTTCTTCTTCGTGCGCTCGGCCACGATGTCCGGCGCCGGGCAGCTGCGGTGGCTGGGGTATACGTCCAGCTTGTAGCCCTTGTAGGCCTTGATGAGGGCGGCCTGGCCCGGGGGCACCTTGTCGGCGTACTTGTCGAGGTTGGACGCGTCCACCGAGTACAGCGGCTTGTCGTCCTTGTAGGGGTCGAGGCGGCCGGGCTTCCAGCCGGCGGGCGCCTTGGTCATGCCGCCGTCCCAGGCGGGCACGGC
Source organism: Zoogloea sp. 1C4 (assembly GCF_009469605.1). GTDB lineage: Bacteria > Pseudomonadota > Gammaproteobacteria > Burkholderiales > Rhodocyclaceae > Zoogloea > Zoogloea oryzae. Next base: position 426,397 of record NZ_SSXU01000001.1, read on the forward strand.
GCCGTCCTTGCTGGCGGCCTTCTCGGCGCCGACGGGGGTGAGATCCTTGCCCAGGCGGGCGGCGTCCTGCTCGGAGACCGCCGCCGTGGCAGTGGCGGAAAGCGTGGCGGAAAAGGCCAGCGCGAGGGCGGCGCCCACGATGCGCGGCCTGAAGGGGGTGGGGGCGTGTGTGTGCATGATGATGACTCCCTGTCGAAGGTTTGAATCGATGGCTAGCGGATCGTGATGCCCTGCCCGGCGAGCCGGGTGACGATGGCCGCCCGCTCTCCGGCCACGTTGTCCAGCGGGGCGCTGCGCAAGGCGGTGACCTCCACCTCGGTGTAGGGGACGAAATCCGCCGGCAGGGTGGGCGCCGAGAAGCTGCGCACCATCCAGTTGAGGAGCCGGGTGACCTCCCGGTTGGAGAGGGCGGAATTCGAGGTGCCTGGCACCTTCACGAGAAAGGCCCGGCCCTCGGGCAGCTTGAGGAAGTGGCCGAGCTGGCCGCGCATATCGGGCACGCCGGAATCCGGCGCGCCGTGGCCGTCGGCCTGGTGGCAGCCGGCGCAGTGCAGGATGTACTGCATCCGTGCCGTGTGGTCGGCGTCGGCCACGGCCGGCCCGGCGGCCAGCCCACCGCCCGTGAGGGCGACAGCCAAGGCGAGCCGGGCGGCCTTCATGACCCGCTCCCTTTGCCAACCGTGCCGCCCGCACCCGCAGCCCCGTCGCGCAGCTTGCGCACCTGATGGGGCGCGAGCTGCTCGGCCCGGGCCTCGGCCAGGTCGGCCGCGGTGTAGGGCTGGTGGGTGTCGGGCAGCGTGCCGGCGTTGAAGCTGCCGACCACGTGGTTGAGCACCGCCGCCAGATCGGCGTCCGGCAGCTGGGCGAAGGACGGCATGGAGCCGGTGTAGCGCGTGCCCTGCACGGTGATCGGGCCGACCATGCCGTGGGTGACCACCCGGGGCAGGTAGCCGCGGCCGGCCACCTGCAAGCGTTCGCCCAGGGTGCCGGCCAGCGGCGGGGCGATCCCCGGCAGGCCGGTGCCGCCCGGCTGGTGGCACATCACGCAGTGGGTGGCGAAGACCGCGGCGCCGTCGGTGGCCGCCGCGGGCAAGGCCGCTGCACAAAGAAGGCTGGCGAGCAGGGTACGCATGGCGGGCCTCACCCTCAGCCTTCGGCCACGCCGACCACCGCCGCGAGCGTGCAGTGGAACATCGTCGAGTCGTTGGACATGCACCAGTTGATGTCGTTATGCACGCCCATCCGGTAGGCCGGCCGTTCCCGCTCGTTGGTGTTGCACAGGCAGCGTCCGCAGGCGGTCTTGCCGCAGCAGTCGTTGTAGCTGATGAGGTAGTCCTTGCCGTCGTCCGGGTTGCGGCAGGTGCCGATCCAGGCGACCTTGGAGGCCTCGGTGCCCGGCGGGCAGGTGGCGGCGGTGCCGCCGCAGCACGAGCACAGGTAGCCGTCCTGGGCGCAGTAGCGCCAGTATTCGCAGTCCTGGTCGCCGGGCTTGGCGTTGGCGGCCTTGCGGGCGGCGCCGGCGGCGGCCTGGGCGGTGCGGTCGAAGGGCAGCACCGGCAGCACGAAGGCGGTGCCGACCATCAGCTTGCCGATGCGGATCAGCGCGCCGCGGCGGGAGCTCTGCTGGGCTACCTTGCGGGTCTTCCGCTCGAACAGGTCATCGAGCCATTTCATGGTTGTCTCTCCTTGGGGTTGGGAGCGGTCAGGCGTGCTGGTGGTCGATGAAGTCCTGCACCGAGGCGACGCCCATCTCCTTGGCGGTGAAGAGGCTCTCGAGCTGCTCGCGGGAGTTCACCAGGCCCTTGGCCACCACCCGGCCGTGCTCGTTGAGGAGCACCGCGTAGGGCAGCTTGGCCACCCGGTAGGCGATGCCGGGCTCGCTGGACAGCACGTAGGGGAATTCCTTCAGGTCGGCTTTCTCGTAGAAGGCCAGGTGCTCGGGCTGCTCGCCGTCGGAGGTGAGCACCACGCGCAGCCAGTCCTGTTCGGTGCGATTGACCGAGCGGAGGATGGGCAGCAGCTTCTTGCACACCGGGCAGGTGGGCGACAGGAAGAACAGCAGCGTGCTCTTGTCGGCCGGGCGGCCGATGGTGACGCGGGTGTTGCCCACCAGCGCCGGCAGGTCGAACACCGGTGAGGCCTCGCCGACCTTGGGGCCGGTGTCCATCATCAGCGCGCCCATCGGGGCCACGCGCTCGTACAGCACGCCAATCTGGCGGGCCAGGGCAAACAGTCCGACGAGGGCGGCCAGGACGGCGATCCACAGCAGGACGTTCGAAATCATCAGGGCTTCGGTCATGATCAGTTCCTCTCAAGAAAACGCAGGGCCGCCCCAAGTTTTCTTGCCCCCCTCGGGGGGCGGGCCGGGCTGGGCCCGGCCTTGGGGGCGCTAAGTTGAATCAGGCGGGGGTGGTTGGCCATCAGCTGGTTGGCAGTGGCGTAGAGGCCGAACAGGGCGAGGGTGCCGCCGGCGACGGTGAGGTAGTCGATCCACATCAGGTCGCGGCTGCCGCCGTCCTGTCCGCCGAGCACGGCGAGGATCATCAGCAGGGTGTTGCGGGCGGGGAGCGCCCAGCTGAGGGTGGTGTGCCCCCCTGCTCCGCCGCAGCCGCAGTCGATGTCGGTGTGGCCGCGCAGCAAGTTGGCGACGACGCCGGCGGTGGCAAGGCCGAGCACCGCCACCGACAGCACCAGCCCGACGCTGCGGGTGGCGTCCAGCAGCAGGGCGACGCCGGCCACCGCCTCCAGCACCGGGAAGGCCCGGGCGAAGAGCGGCACCAGGGCCTCGGGCAGCAGCCGGTACAGGTCGACCGATGCCTCGAAGACCGCCAGGTCACGCAGCTTCTGCCACGCCCCGGTGAGCAGCACCACCGCGATCGCCGCCCCGCAGGCGCGGGCCAGCACGGGGTCAAGAGCCAGGGCGTCCATCAGTGCAGCTCCATCTGGGTGGGCGTCTCGCCGATGCCTTCCATGCGCTTGGCGAGGGCGAGCTTGCCCTTGGCATCGAACACCGCGATGGCGGCCTTCACGCCGTCGTAGGCAAACAGGCGGGCACCGTCGCCCTGGCTCACGGCCAGCGCGATGGCGTTGTTGCCGGGGGTGCGGGCGACGCGCTTCTTGCTGGCCAGATCGACGGTCCAGATCTCCTTGGCCGGCGTCTTGTGACTGCCCTCGAAGCCCTTGTCGTGCATCCCCACGAACAGCCGGCCGCTGGCGTTGTGCTGGGCGATCAGCTGGTAGCCGCCGGGGCGCCAGCCCTGCTTGCGGTCGGCGGCGGAGAGGATCGACCAGGGGGCGTCGAAGCTCGCCACCTCGCCGCCCACGTGGGCGGTGTAGACATCGCCCAGGAAGGACACGAAGCGGTAGGTGTCGCCGTCCTGCTCGCCGTGGATGAAGATCGGGTCCTTGTCGGCGTCGAAGAACTTCGCGCTGCGCTTCTGGCTGGCGACCTGGCCGGCGGCGTCGAGGCTGACGGTGAGCAGCGTGCCGTCGCCGCAGACGGTGGAGAAGCGCCCGCCGGTGGTGGCCGCCGGCAGGATGCTCCAGCAGCCGGGCGTCGCCACCTCGGCCACCATCTGGCGCTCCTTCAGGTCGATCACCCCCACCGAGGTGGCCGGGGTGGCGAACTGCACGAACAGCCAGCGCCCGTCGCTAGAGGGCCGGATCGTGCCCTTGTAGTTGAGCGACTGGGCATGGCGCGGCGGGATGGCGATCTCGCCGGTCTTGGCGAGGGTCTGGGCGTCATGCACGTCCACCACGTCGGTACGGGTGCCGTGGTTAAGGCGCGTGTAGTAGGTGGTCGCAACGAAGATTTCCTTGCGATCAGCCGACAGGATGGCCTGGCCGGCGTAGCCCGTGGCGATCACCCCTTCGTAGCGCAACGAGGTGCCATCCACCACGTGCAGGCGTCCATCCACGATGTGGCCAATGGAAACGTCCGACAGATAGATGCGATACGGATTGGCCGGCGGCAACTTGCCGGTGGTTATCGCTTCCGGAGCCAGTTCGGCGCTGGCGCCGGCACACAGGCCCAGCAACAGCAAGCTCCCCGCTAACGATTTTCGAAGCACGTTTTCCTCCTTCTTGCTGCGGTGCCCGAACCGTCGTCTCTCTCTGTCGGGGGCACCTGTCAGTCGTCCCGCCCGGGCAATCCCGGGGCGGGTTTCCCGCGTTCCGGACATGGCGTTCCGGGCTGCGGTTGGAGGCATAGTGGGGGCTACCCAAAAAGGGCGCTATCCAATATCGGCAATTCCAATCTGGTGCAAGTGTCTGTCCAAAAAGGGGATTTTTGTGTGCACTGCACCATCGTTGTGCGCCGCACAACAAGAGTTACAAGACCCTTGCGGATTTGGGGCAATTGGTATTACTTTGATTTTAAGAGTCGTAAGACCGCCCCAAACCACACCAAAACAGAGAGCACAGCCATGGACTTGCACCCCAGGAGAAGCGGCACCGAACCCGGCCCGTTCAGCGCATTTGCCACCACCCAAACCGAAGACGCCCACGAGCACGCATGCAGCCTGCAACAGTGGATCCAGGCCTACGAACAGCTCTCGCCAGGCCGCTTCAACGGCGAGATCGAAGAGGCCTGGTTCGGCAATGTGCAGGTATTCCGTGAGCGTACGAACCAGATGGTTCACGAGGCCGGATCTTCCTGGAAAGGCTCGCGGACATTCGGGATTCCACTGAACCTCGAAGGCCAGGGCTGGTACTGCGGCGAGTCCTTCGACCGGGACACGATGCTCACCTTGCATGGCGGCGAGGAGCTTGATTTCCGCACCCCGCGGCAGCTCGACGTGGTGGCCATCACCACCCACAAGGAAGTCTTCAACAATTACGCCCTGCGCACCAAAGGCCGCGACATCGAAGCCGAACTCGGCAAGCGGCGGATCATCCCCAGCAGCGCCGAGAAGATGCAGGAGCTCAGCGCCCTGCTCCTCACCGTGCTCGACACCGCCCGCAACACCCCGCACATTCTTGGGCACGCCGCCATGCGCAAGGCGATGGAGCACGCCATCTTCGACAGCCTGCTAGCCGTAATCGGCAACGGCGTCGATGCACTCCGTCCGCCATCCACCAGCCAGGCCCGCCGCCAGATCGTCGATCGCGCCCGGGAATACATGCGCCACCACGTGAACGAGCCCATCACCGTGGCCGACCTGTGCGCCGAACTCAACGTCTCCCGCCGCACCCTGCAATACAGCTTCCAGGACGTGCTCGACGTGAATCCGGTGAGCTTCCTGCGGGCCATGCGCCTCAACGGCGTGCGCCGCGCCCTGCGTAACGGGGACGGCCGCGAATCAGTCACCGACGTGGCGCTGCAGTGGGGCTTCCTGCACCTCTCCCACTTCGCCGCCGACTACAAGGCGATGTTCGGCGAGCTCCCTTCCGAAACCCTCCGGCGCCGGCTGGGCGTGCCGGATGCAAGCTGAACGACAGACTTCTGACCGACATCGGCAACGCGCCCTGCCCCATCCGGCGCAAAAAAAAGAAAGCCCTCGATTTGAGGGCTTTCTGCTTTGGTGCAAAGGCTAGCCGGCAGTCGCCGGGCGGGGTCAGAACCGGCCGAGCTTGCGATACAGGGTGTTGCGGCTGATCCCCAGCCGGCGGGCGGCGGCGGAGATGTTGCCGTTTTCGGCTTCGAGGGTGCGCTGGATCATGTCGCGCTCGATCTCCTCCAGGCGGCCGAAGGCGGCGGCGCTGGTGGGCACGGCCTCGGCACAGGCCATGGTCTCGGCGACGCGGGCGGTGACGGGTTCGGGCGTGGCCGGGCTGGACGAAGCCAGGGCGCCGATTTCCTCGAACACGTCGTCGGGCAGGTGCCAGGTCTCGATCACGTCCTCGTCGTCGTCGAGGAGCGCGATGCCCACCTTGATGACGTTGCCGAGCTGGCGGATGTTGCCCGGCCAGCGGTAATTCAGGAAGGCATCCATCACCCTGCTGGAGACAGTGACCGGGCGGTCGGGGCCGGCCTCTTCGCGGAGCAGCTTGTCGATCAGGCTGCCGATGTCGCTGCGCTCGCGCAGCGACGGCAGGTTGATGCACAGGCCGTTGAGGCGGTAGTACAAGTCTTCGCGGAAGCCGCCGCGGGCCACTTCTTCCTTCAGCCGGCGGTGGGTGGCGCAGACCAGGGTGATGTCCACCGGAATGCTCTTGTTGGTGCCGAGCGGGGTCACGCAGCGTTCCTGGAGGACGCGCAGCAGGCGGGCCTGGAGCGACAGGGGCATGTCGCCGATTTCATCGAGGAAGAGCGTGCCGCCGTGGGCCTGCTGGATCTTGCCGACCGCGCCTTCCTTGCGGGCGCCGGTGAAGGCGCCGCCGGAGTAGCCGAAGAGCTCGGATTCGATCAGGGTTTCGGGGATCGCCGCGCAGTTGAGCGCCACGAAGGGGCCCTGGCCGCGGGGGCCGCTGTTGTGGAAGGCCTTGGCGAACATCTCCTTGCCGGCGCCGGATTCGCCCTGGATCAGGATCGGGATGTCGCGGCCGAGTACGCGGGTGGCCTTGTCGATGGCGGCCTGCAGGCGCTCGTCGCCGGTGGACAGGGACTTGAGGGTCAGGCCGGGACGGGCGGTCGGGCGGACGTTCTCGACCTTGGGCGCCTTGCCCACGCGCTCGCCACGGGCATCCAGCAGCACCGGGCCGGAGGTGGCCAAGGCGGTGAGGTTGCCGCGCAACCGGCCATAGAAGCGCTCGCCGTTGCGGCCGTTGATGGCGATCAGCGACGACGGGTCACGCCGGGCGCGGTCGACCAGGGTGCCCAGGGGAACGTCGAACAGCATGGTGTAGTGGCGGCGGGGCAGATCTTCGCGGCGCATGCCGAGGAGGTCGAGGGCAGCCTGATCGGCGCCCAGCAGATCGCCATCCGGGCCGATGGCCAGCAGGGCCTCGCAGAGGCTGCCCACGTGGTCCGGGCGGGAGTGGAAGCTGAGCAGGCCCTGGTGGGCGAACTCGGCTTCGAAGATACGTTTCTCGATGATGCGGGACGACATTTTTACGAGACCCAGCGAGTGGCGTTGATAAGCCCGGTAGTCGCTGGAGATGTCCAGCGCCCCGATCAGACGCCCCTGCGCGTCCAGGATGGGCGCGGCACTACAGGTTAGAAAGGCGTTGCTCTCGAAGAAATGTTCGGAGCCGAAGACATTAACGGCATTGCGCTCGGCAAGTGCAGTCCCGACTGCGTTTGTTCCGCGATCGAATTCGTTCCAGCTGGCGCCGGGGCGCAGGGCGACCTGTTCGGCGCGGCTGAGGAAGTCCGGATCGCCGTAGCTCTGGATCAGCATGCCCTGGGCGTCGGCCAGGATCACCATGCTGTGGGAGTTGCGGATCTGCTCGAAGAGATGCTCCAGCACCGGCTGGGCGTGGGACAGCAGGGTGCGGTTGCGTTCGCGGGCTTCGGTCACGGCGCGCATGTCCGGATCGCGGGTGCCCTTGAAGGCCGGATCGAGCCCCGCCTGCCGGCAGCGCTCCCAGGAGCGCAACACGTTCCGGTCGAGCAAGGCTTCCGGCACCTCGCCCCGATCGAAATACAGGGAACGCGCCTCCTGAAGGCTCATCGAACGAGCCTCGGTATTGAAAGGTACCTGCATGTGTTCGTCTCCTCCGCTATAACGGATTGTGTTCCGGGTTTTAACCCGGTTTATGGTGAGTGCTCCAGAATGTAGCAGCCGAATCATATTTCAGCAATGTGACTGCTCCACGGCGGATACCTATGAGCAAACTCCGTTCCAGTTTATTCACCCATAAGAAAAACTAAGAAACCCGCCTCCAGCGCCGGAAAGCCGAGACACCCCCGCAGAAGCCGTGACAAGTGGCACGCCCCTTGCTGAATGATGCCCACCACGGCGATGCCTGTTGCGCCCCGCGCCCCATCGCTCGACGCATTCCAATCCAGACCAAAGGTGACCCAGGTGACTGCTCGCAACTTCTTCTCCCGCCCTCTCCGTGCTCTCTCCACCGCCGTCCTGGCCCTGGCGGCCGGTGCCGTCATTGCCCACGGCGACGTGACGCCCCAGGCGGTGGACACCTCCTCCCTCAAGCAGGTTGGCAAGGAGTGGCTCACCAAGAACCCGTATCTGGGCAACAAGGAAGCGATCCGCATCGGCGACTCGGCCTTCAACCAGAACTGTGCCCGCTGCCACGGCCTGGGCGCCGTGTCCGGCGGCATCGCGCCGGATCTGCGTTACCTGCCGGCCGGCCAGGAAGGTGATGAGATCTTCCTGCAGCGCATCCGCCACGGCGCGACCCGCGACGGCCGCGTGTACATGCCCCCGTTCGAAGGCATCCTGTCCCAGGAAGCCATGTGGACCATCCGCGCCTGGCTGGAGACCGTCCGTGAAGACTGATCGCCGTCGATTCCTGCTTGCCGCTGGGGCCGCCGCCCTGGCCGCCAGCCTGCAGGCCCAGGCCGACGGTCTGGCCGAGATCCGCCAGCGCGGCAGCCTTCGGGTTGCCGTTTACAACGGCTTCGTGCCCTGGTCCGACAAGGGCAACGGGATCGACGTGGAGCTTGCCCAGGCGCTGGGCAAGCAGCTCGGCATCGCCACCCAGGTGGTCGGCTACAACGCCGACGAGGACATGGACGACGACCTGCGGAACATGGTCTGGAAGGGCCATTACCTGGGCCAGCAGCCGTCGGACGTGATGATGCACGTGCCGGTGGATTCCTACCTCCAGGGCAAGAACGAGAAGGTCAAGATCTTCGGGCCCTACCACCTGGAAACCATTGCGGTTGCCCGCATCCAGCGCATCGGCTCGATCCGCGGCTCGGCCGCGACCGCGCTGGAAGTCTTCACCCGCGAGAAGATCGGCGTCGAAGGCCGCTCGCTGGCCGATGCCTTCCTGCTGGGCGTGCTCAACGGCCGCCTGCGCGAGAATGTGGTGCATTTCAACAGCGTGGCTGCCGCCGTCGAGAAGCTGAAGGCCGGCGACCTGGCCGCCGTGATGGGCCCCCGCTCGGAGATCGAGCAGGCGCTGGGCAAGGACAACCGCTTCACCCTCGAAGTGGTTCAGATGCCGGAACTCAAGATCAACAGCTGGCCCATCGGCATGGCCGTCAAGGCCGAGGAGACAGCCCTGGCCGACACCGTTGGCGAGGCGCTGCGCGTGCTGCAGAAGAATGGTACCGTCGCGTCCATCTTCGCCCGTCACGGCATCACCTATGTCCAGCCCACGCTCTGATTCGATGATCCGCACTCTGCTGGCCGGCTGCGCCCTGCTTCCCGCAGCGGCGCTCGCCGCGCCCTTCGCCTACGTCCCCAACGAAAAATCCGGCACGGTGTCGGTGATCGATACCGCCACCGACACCGTCGTGCGCACCCTGCCCGGCGGCGCCCGCCCCCGCGGCATCGCCAGCGACGGCAAGCGCCTGTTCATCAGCGAGGCGCCGTCGGATGGCCTGGTGATCGTCGATATCAGCGCCGAGGAACCCACCCGGCACATCCGCCTGGGTGAATCGCCCGAAGGCGTCAGCGTCTCCGCCGACCGCAAGCGGGTGGCGGTGGCGGTGGAAGAATCCAACAGCGTGGTGGTGCTCGATGCCGCCACCGGGCGCAAGCTCGCCGACATCCGCGTGCGCGGCAAGAACCCGGAACACGCGGTGTTCAGCCCGGACGGCCGCTGGCTGCTGGTGAGCGCCGAGGACGCCGAGCAGGTTGATCTGGTGGATGTGAAGGCCCGCCGCCAGGTGGCGCAGATCCCGGTGGGCGCCCGTCCTCGCGGCATCGGCTTCACCCCGGACGGCAGCCGCGCCTACGTGGCCTGCGAGCTGGTGAGCACGGTCTACGCCATCGACATGGGCAAGCGCAAGGTGATCGCCACGATCAAGGCGGGCACCTTCTCGAACGGTGTGGCCGTGGCGCCGGACGGCCAACGTGTTTATGTTTCCAACGGCAAGGACGGCACGGTGAGCGTGATCCGCACCGCCGACAATCAGGTCGAAGCCACCCTGCCGGTGGGCAAGCGGCCCTGGAACATGGCCCTCACCCCCGATGGCCGCAAGCTCTACGTGGCCAACGGCCGCTCCAACAGCGTCTCGGTGATCGACACCGAACGTCTCACCACCATCAGTGAAATCCCCGTCGGCGAACTGCCGTGGGGCGTCGTCGTGCAGCCCTGACACAGGGCGTCGCGACACAAACTGAACCATCCCGACACACCTGCTCCACTTTGGAGCAGGTGTGCACGCCCCAAATCAGAGCTTCAGGATCCACTCGATCGCGGCCTTCAGATCAGCATCACTGATCTTGTCCGGGCCGTTCGGGGTCATCGGAATCTGGCCCCACACACCGGAACCACCGTGACGCACCTTGGCGCTCAGCACCGCCACTGCGTCGCCCTGCCCCTTGTACTTGGCTGCCACGTCCTTGTAAGACGGGCCGACGCGCTTCTGGTCGACGGCATGGCAGGCGGTACAGCGGGCCTTCTTGATGATCTCCTCGGACGCCATCGCCGGCGCGGCCGCGGCCACACCCAGCGCAATCGCGCACATCATCGGAATGAATTTCATAGCTCCTCCTTGGATCGGACTTGTGATTGGTCTTGGCGGCGGCCTGCAGACCACCCGCCCCGCCACCATTGCAAATTCCGTGCGCCGATGCCACCCGCCCCAAACTGAAGGCCAATCCCTTTCCCAACAAGCACTTGCCCGATCCGGGCAGGATGCGAGCGGGCAGCGGCGCTGCTCCGCGGCTGCACACCTGCTCCATCCCGACACGCACCACGGAACACTTTTCCGCCCACGGCCGGCCTTTAGGGGGCGGTAGACCGGGCCAATCCTCTGGCATGTTTCCTGCACGGTCTCACCCGTGAAAAAAGCCGATCCCACCTCGCCAATCCCCGCAGTGGAAGCCATCCGGCGCTCCTGGGAGCGCTGCGCCGCCAACGGCCTGCGCAACAACGAACATCTGCCCGACGGCATCCTCCCCCGGGCCAGCCTGGCCGACCGGCTCGAAGGCAACGCGCGGCTGGTGGCCTACGCCCAGCCGATCATGGAGCACCTGCACCAGCAGATCGCTCGCTCGTCCTCCACCATCCTGCTGGCCGACGACGCCGGCATGATCCTGCGCGCAGTGGGCGACGCCGATTTCGCCGAACGCGCCGCGCGGGTCGCGCTGCAGCCCGGCGTGTCGTGGGCCGAATGCACCATGGGCACCAACGCCATCGGCACCGCGCTGGCCGAACAGCGCCCGATGGCGGTGATCGGCACCGACCACTTCCTTGAGCGCAACCGCTTCCTCACCTGCGTCGCCACCCCGATCCACGGCCCGGCCGGCGGCGTGCTGGGCATCCTCGACATCTCCACCTCGGCCCAGCTCAGCCAGATCCACGCCCAGGCGCTGATCCAGACCACCGCCGAGATCATCGAGAACCGCCTGATCGAGAGCATCCCCGAAGCCGCGGTGACGATCCGCTTCCATCCCCAGGCCGAAGCGCTGGCCTCGCCCCTCGAAGGGCTGGCGGTGTTCAACGAGGCCGGCGAGATGCTCGCCTGCAACCGCCGTGGCGAAACCCTGCTGGGCATCGGTGACAGTCGCAAGGAGCGCCCGGCCTTTTCGCGGATCTTCGAGACCCGCTGGACCACCCTCCTCGACCACGCCCTGTCGAGCAGCCTGCGCCCCACCCTGCTGTGCGCCCACGGCGGCCGCGAATTCGCCGCCCGGGTCCAGGCCGGCCGGCTCCAGGCCCTGCGCCCGGTGGCCGCCAGCGCACCCGGCATGCCCGCCGCCCGCCGCGGCGTGACCCTCGAAGACCTCGACCTGGGCGACCACACCGTGGCCTCGGCGGTGCGCCGCGCCCGGCGCATCGTCGGGCTCGACATCCCGCTGCTCATCCAGGGCGAAACCGGCACTGGCAAGGAAGTCTTCGCCCAGGCTTTCCACCACAGCAGCCCGCGCCGCGACGGCCCCTTCGTGGCCATCAACTGTGCGGCCATCCCCGCCAACCTGATCGAGGCCGAGCTCTTCGGCTACCGGGCCGGCGCCTACACCGGCGCCCGCGGCGAGGGCGCCCGCGGCAAGCTGCGCGAAGCCCACGGCGGCACCCTGTTCCTCGACGAAATCGGCGACATGCCGCTGCGCCTGCAGGCCGTGCTGCTGCGGGTGCTCGAGACCCGCCGGGTCACGCCCCTGGGCGGCGGCCCCGAGGAGGCCATCGACCTGGCGCTGGTGTGCGCCAGCCACCGGCCGCTCAAAACCCTGTGCGAGACCGGCGAGTTCCGTCCCGACCTGTATTTCCGCCTGTCGGCCATGAGCCTCGCGCTGCCCACCCTGCGCGAGCGCAGCGACATCGAGGCTCTCGCCCGCCGCATCCTGCGCGACGAATCCCCCGACCGCCCCCTGCGCCTGGCGGCCGCCACGCTGGACGTGATCCGCCGCCACCAGTGGCCCGGCAACATCCGCGAGCTGAAGAACGTGCTGCGCCTCGCCACCGCCATGCTTGGGCCGGACGAAGCCACCATCACCCCCGACCACCTGCCCCACGACCTGATCGACGCCAGCGAGACGCGGCCCACCACGCAAAGCCTGCGGGCCGCCGAAACCCGGCTGGTGGAAGAGACCGTGGCCCGCCACGCCGGCAACATCTCCGCCGCCGCACGGGAGCTGGGCATCACCCGCACCACCCTCTACCGCAAGCTGCGGCGCGGCTGAGCGCGGGCGGATTGCCCGGCCGCACGGACAATCCGCCCCAAGCATTCATCCCGACAACGCAATCCCGCCCACCGCTGCCAGCCCGCACCGGACCGTGGGATACTCGCGGGCGTCCTTTTCAGCCTCGTCCGCCATGCCCAGGTTCCGCGCAATCTCTGCCGCCCTCCTCGCCGCCCTCGCCCTTGCCGGCTGCGAAGAACCGCCTTCGCTCCTCGTCCCCGAGCTGCAGCAGCAGTTCCGGCCCGGCTATCCCCTCGCCGATGCCATCCAGAGCCTCAAGGCCCGCAACGCCACCCTCTCGGTGCACAACCGCAGCGAATGCGAATCCCTGGCCCGGGCCAACACCATGTCGTCGCGCCTGCGCCCCGGCGGCGGGCCGTGCATCTTCGGCAAGATCCCGGTCTCGAAGAACTGGCTGGGCGGCCACACCGACGTGATCCTGCAGCTCGTCTTCAATGCCGAGGACAAGCTGGCGGATGGCGACTTCGAGGAAATTCGCGTGCCCTTCGGCTGGAACTGACCCACCGCCCCTGACACCCCGCCGGGCATCCCCGCCCCCCACGGCCAAGGCGCGCCCGCGCCCTGACAGACCTGCAACTCCACTGCCAGCACTGCCAGGCGCGCTGCCACCACGCCACCGCGACAAGACGCCGCGCTCACGTGGTCGGCAGCACGTCCCCATTTCATCCCTACCTGCGCCCGCCGGGACTCGTCCGAACCACCCGAACACTGCCAGAAACGCTGCCAATCAACGCCACGGCAGCCCATCCTGGCAGTCAGCCTGCGTCCGATTGCCGCACCAGAAGAAATCACAATCCATTGATATAAAAGCATTTAATCACAAATTGCGAAATGGCACGGGAATTGATTGGGTAACCCCCATCAACAACAAACGCTGCCACACATGTCGCTTCACCCCACCGCCAGGCATCTCGGCTGGCTCATCGTCGTCAAGCTGCTCGCCCTCGTGGCGCTGTGGTGGTGCTTCGTGCGCGATGCCAGGCTCGAGGTGGACGCGCAGGACATGTCGAGGCAGCTCGCCCCCAACCCCGTCGTCCAAGGAGCACCCCGTGGTCAGTGAACAACTGGTCGATCTATCGCGGCTGCAGTTTGCCGCCACCGCCCTTTACCACTTTCTGTTCGTCCCCCTCACCATCGGCATGGTGTGGCTGCTGGTCATCATGGAATCGGTCTATGTGATGACCGCCAATCCCCTCTACAAGGACATGACCCGCTTCTGGGGCAAGCTCTTCGGGATCAACTTCGCCCTCGGCGTCACCACCGGGATCACCCTCGAATTCCAGTTCGGCACCAACTGGGCCTATTACTCCCACTACGTCGGCGACATCTTCGGCGCACCGCTCGCCATCGAGGGGCTGATGGCCTTCTTTCTCGAGTCCACGATGATCGGGCTGTTCTTCTTCGGCTGGGACAGGCTGGCGCGCAAGGAGCACCTGCTCGTCACCATTCTGATGGCAGTGGGCACCAACCTCTCGGCATTGTGGATCCTGATCGCCAACGGCTGGATGCAGAACCCGGTGGGCGCCGAGTTCAGCTACGTGACGATGCGCATGGAGATGACCGACTTCTGGGCGGTGGTCTTCAACCCGGATGCCCAGGCCAAGTTCGTGCATACGGTGTCGGCCGGCTACGTCACCGGCGCCATGTTCGTGCTGTCGATCTCGTCCTGGTATCTGCTGCGCGGGCGCGACGTGGAGTTCGCCAAACGCAGCTTCGGCATCGCCGCCGCCTTCGGATTCGCTTCCGTATGCTCGGTGATCGTCCTCGGCGACGAATCGGGATACACCGTCGGCGAAGCCCAGCAGACCAAGCTGGCGGCCATGGAGGCGATGTGGGAGACCGAGCCTGCACCAGCCGCCTTCAATCTGATCGCCATCCCCAACGAGGCCGAGATGAAGAACGACTTCGCCATCGAGATTCCGTGGGTGATGGGCCTCATCGGCACCCGCTCCCTGGACAAGCAGATTCCCGGCATCAAGGAGATCAAGGCGAAGAACCGGGAACGCATCGTCTCCGGCATCGAGGCAGTGACGGCCCTCGACGCCCTGCGCCACAATCAGAATGATGAAGCCGCCCGCCGCAAGTTCGAGGCGCACAAGGCCGACCTGGGCTTCGGCCTGCTCCTCAAGAAATACGTCACCCGCCTGGACGACGTGACGCCGGACATCATCGACAAGGCCGTGGGCGACACCGTGCCCCGCGTCGCCCCGATGTTCTGGAGCTTCCGCCTGATGGTGGCCCTGGGCTTTGCGATGCTGCTGCTCTTCGGGCTCGCCCTGTGGCATTCGGTGAAGGGCGACTTTGCAGACCGGCGCGGCCTGCTGCGGGCGGCGCTGTATTGCCTGCCGATGCCGTGGATCGCCTGCGAGGTGGGCTGGTTCGTGGCCGAATATGGCCGCCAGCCCTGGACCATCTACGGCGTGCTGCCCACCCACCTTTCCGTATCGACCCTGAGCGTGGAGAGCCTCTATGGCTCCCTCGCCGGCTTCGTCGGCTTCTACACCGTGCTGCTGATCGTCGAGATGTTCCTGATGATCAAGTTCGCCAGGCAAGGGCCGGGCAGTCTCGGCACCGGTCGCTACGCCAACGAAGCCCACGCCTGAACCGAGGACGATTCCAAATGCTCGACTATGAAACCCTCAAACTGATCTGGTGGCTGCTGGTCGGCGTCCTGCTGATCGGCTTCGCCATCATGGACGGCCACGACATGGGCGTCGGCACGCTGCTGCCCTTCGTCGGCCGGAACGACACCGAACGGCGCGTCGTCATCAACACCGTCGGCCCGCACTGGGACGGCAACCAGGTGTGGTTCATCACCGCCGGCGGCGCCATCTTCGCCGCCTGGCCGCTGGTCTATGCCACCGCCTTCTCGGGGCTGTACTGGGCCATGCTGGCGGTGCTATGGGCACTGTTCTTCCGCCCGGTGGGCTTCGACTACCGCAGCAAGATCCACGACCCCCGCTGGCGCAGCACCTGGGACTGGGGCCTGTTCGTCGGTGGCGCCGTGCCGCCGCTGATCTTCGGAGTCGCCTTCGGCAACCTCTTCCAGGGCGTGCCCTTCAGCTTCGACGATCACCTGGTATCCACCTACTCCGGCAGCTTCTGGGCCTTGCTCAACCCGTTTGCCCTCCTCACCGGCGTCGTGTCGACGGCGATGATCACCTTCCACGGGGCCATCTACCTGGCCCACCGCACCCAGGGCGAAATCCAGTGGCGGGCCCTGCGGGCAGCCGGCTTCTTCGGCGGGCTGACGATCCTGAGCTTTGCCGCAGCGGGCCTGTGGCTGTGGCTGGCGATCCCCGGCTACGTCATCCAGTCGGTAGTCGACGGCGCGGCGCTACCCAATCCGCTGGGCAAGACCGTGATCCGCGAAGCCGGCGCCTGGTTCGCCAACTACCGCGCCCAGCCCGCCACCGCCGCGCTGCCCCTGGCGGGCATCGCCGGTGTGCTGGCGGCCCAGATGCTCGCCCGCCGCGGCCGCACCCTGGCCGCCTTCTGGGCCTCGGCGCTGGCGATCGCCGGCATCATCGGTACGGCCGGCGCGGCCCTGTTCCCCTTCGTGATGCCGTCCTCCCTCGACCCCAACGCCAGCCTGACGGTGTGGGACAGCGTCTCCAGCCAGCTCACCCTCAACATCATGCTGTGGGCCACGCTGATCTTCATGCCGCTCATCGTGCTCTACACCAGCTGGGCCTACCGCGTGATGGGCGGCAAGGTCACCCCCGCCTACGTCCGGGAAAACAGCCATTCGGCTTACTGAGGAGTCAATCGCATGTGGTATTTCACCTGGGTCCTGGGCGTCGGCTTTGCCGTCTTCCTGGCCATTCTCAACGCACTGTGGGCCGAACACGAGGCCAGCCGCCAGGCCACATCCCGAGGTTCGCACGATGAACGCTAGCCCCTACGACCAGCTGGGCGAGGCGGGCATCGACCGGCTCGTGGAGCGCATCTACCACTGGATGGCCGAGCTGCCCGAAGCCGAGGCGGCGATGCGCCTCCACCACCCCGACATGAGCGAGGTCAAACAGCGCCTCGCCGCCTTCCTGAGCGGCTGGCTGGGCGGGCCGGACCGATTCCGCCCCCTTTACGGCGAGCCTTTCATGCGGCGCCGGCACATGGCCTTCCCCATCGACAGCGCCGCCCGCGACGCCTGGATGGCGGCGTTCCGCAAGGCCCTCGACGAGGTGGTGGACGAGCCCGGGCTGCACGCGTGGCTGCTGGCCCGCTTCCAGGCCATGGCCGATCACCTGCGCAACCGGGCAGATTCCAGCGCCCCCCAGGCGCACACCGGCTGCAGCTGCAGCACGGCCTGAACGCGCTGACCATGCTGATGAACACTGGCACACCTCCTGTAACCCACGAAATGCCGGCCACACTGCCCGAGACACCTTCGCCACGGATGCACCTGCCCTGCCTGGCCGTTGCCATCCTGATCATGCTGGGCGGCTCGCTGAACCCCTTCCTGATGGCCGGTCCGCAAGGGCAGGCCGACCACGGGATGGCCTTTGCGCTGCTGATCGCGATGACCGCCGGCATGGTGCGTGGCGTCGGCTTCGTGCCCGTGGGCCTGGCTTGGCGCTGGCTGTTCTCTGGCTGGACGTGCCTGCTATGCCTGATTGCCGCCGCAGCCATGAGATTTTTCGCATGACGCCCATGACACCAGCCGGTTCCGGCAAGCCCGTGGCCCCTTCACCACCTTAGGAAACACCCCATGAAACACCTGTTCATCGCCACCTCCCTCAGCCTGCTGGCCCTGTCGGCCCAGGCCGTGGACATTGCCGTTCCGGCCGCGGAAGTCCACGCCCGCGTACAACAGCCCAACCAGAACCTGCTCTTCGTGGACGTGCGCGATCCCGTCGAGATCATGTTCGTCGGCTTCACCGACGCAGTGCACGTGAACATCCCCTTCCTGATGGTGGACCGCACCGCCTGGGATGCGAAACGCGGCGTCTACAAGCTGGTGCAGAACCCGGAATTCGTCAGCCAGATCAAGGCCGAACTTGAACGACGGGGCCTCGGCATGGATGCCGAAGTGATCACCTTGTGTCGTTCTGGGAGCGAACGGGGCGAGCCGAGCGCGAGCTTCCTGCGCAGCAACGGCTTTCCCAATGCCCGTTACGTGATCGACGGTTTCCAGGGCACGCCCCTCAAGGAGGGCCCCCAGGCCGGACTGCGGGTGGTCAATGGCTGGCAGAACAGTGGCCTGCCCTGGAGCACGAAGATGAACCCGGCCAAGATGTACCGTCTCGACAAGCACTGAGGCCATGCCGGGGCGTCACGCATCCATCGTCCCCGGCGCCCCGATTGTTCAGCCTGCTGAACAGTGAATCCCGCGCGGGCGTCTTCCGCCACTGCAACCATATCCCTAAACTTGCGCATCCAGCCCGGCCCAGCGCCGGGCGGCACGCCGTTTACTCCAGGGATTTGCAATGCAGCTCACCCCCCGTCTCGTCCTGATGCTCGCCACCCCGCCCGCCATGTGGGCCACCAACGCGGTGGTCGGCCGCATGGCCATCGGCAGCATCGACCCGCTGCTGCTCAACGCCCTGCGCTGGGTGGTGGCTTTCGCGCTGCTGCTGCCCCTGGGCTGGGCGGCCATCGGCACCCCGGCGGCGCGGGCGCAGATCGTCGAACGCTGGCGCTACCTGCTGGTGCTGGGGGTGATCGGGGTGGGCGCCTACAACGCGCTGCAATACATGGCCCTGCGCACCAGCACGCCCCTCAACGTCACGCTGATCGCCTCCAGCTCACCGGTGTGGGCGATGGTGGTGGGCGCGGTGGGTTACAAGGTTCGTCCCACCCGGCTGCAGCTCATCGGCGCGCTGCTGTCGCTTGCGGGCGTGGCGCTGGTGATGTCCCGGGGCAACCCGGCGGCGCTGGCCGACATCCATTTCGTGCAGGGCGACCTGCTGATGCTGGTGGCGATCATCGGCTGGTCGCTCTACAGCTGGATGCTCGCCAAGCCGCCCGCCCACATGCTGGGCGCGGCGCGGCCCAACTGGAACTGGGCGCAGTTTCTGGTGGCCCAGGCAATCTTCGGGGTGAGCGGCGCGGTGGCGACGGCGGTGGTGGGCGACATGATCGCGCCCTCGGCCCCGACCCAGTGGTCGTGGCAGCTGGTGGCGACCATCCTGTTCGTGGCCATCGGCCCGTCGATCATCGCTTACCGCCTGTGGGGCCTGGCAGTGGCCGAGGCGGGGCCGGCGATAGCGTCGATCTTCTACAACCTCACGCCGCTGTTTGCGGCAGTGCTCTCGGCCGCGGTGATCGGCGAAGGCCCGCAGCCCTTCCACGGCGTCGCCTTCGGGCTGATCGTGGCCGGCATCGCGGTATCGTCGCGATAGACGGCGGCGCGGGCCGGCAAGTAGGCCACCCCAGAAACAGCAAGACCCCGGCGGGGGGACGTCCGGGGTCTTGTTGCTTGCGCCTGGCGCTGGCGGATTACTTGGGCGCCAGGGTCAGGATCCACTTCACCAGTTTCTTGGCGTCGGTTTCCTTGATGGCCACCTTGTTGGGGGGCATCGCCAGGCCGCTGACCTTGTCCTTCCAGTGGCTGCCGTAGGGGTTGGAGCCTTCCAGCACCACGCGGGTCAGGAAGACGTCGGCGCCCGGCTTGCCCTTGTACATCTTGGCGACATCCTGCCAGGCCGGGCCGATGGGGGCCATGCCGTTGGGGCCGGGGGTGCCGGACTCGATGGCGTGACAGGTCAGGCAGCCGCTCTTCACGGCGAGGGCCTTCATGTCATCGTCGGCGGCTGCCGCAGCGGTCGTGGCGACCAGGGCCAGCATCACCGGAACGACGGTGTTACGTAAGGCAAACATGTTTCTTCTCCTTGGCTAAAAATCGAAAGACACCCCGAGCGAGCCCGGCAGGGGCGACCGACTGGCCTGCCCCCACCGCACCGTCAGGTGCATCTGCGTTAAATCCGTGTTCCCGCCCAGTTTCCGCCGGATCGGGAACGCCTGCTTGTGAATCGTCTGCTGGCCTGGGCAGCGCCTGCGGGTGACCGCTTCGGCCCGCATGGCGAGCCCTCAGACCTGGGCCAGGGGCAGGCACAGGCGCACCTGCAGCCCGCCGCCCGGGGCCTCGTCGAACCAGCACGAGCCCCCCGCCATCTCGGCCCGCTCGCGCATGCCGAGCAGCCCGCCACGCGAGCGCCGGACGATCTCGCTGGCCTTGCCCACGCCATTGTCGGCCACCGTCAGCTCCACCGCCTTGCCCACCTCGCGCAAGGTCAGCCGCACCTGGCTGGCCACGCTGTGGCGCAGCACGTTGGTGAGCGCCTCCTGCACCGTGCGATACAGGGCCAGCCCGGCCGCCGGCGGCAGCGCCGGGAGGGATTCGGGGAAGGCCGCCTCGATACCGATCTGCGGCGCCCGGCCGCGCCAGCCGCTCACCAGATCGTTCAGGGCGTCCATCATCTGCAGGCCCTCGAGGCCGTGGGGGCGCAGCTGGGACAGCAGGTTGCGCACCTGGGCGAGCATGCGGGTGGATTCGTTGCGGATGTCCCGCGCGCTGTCGGCCAGATCATCCGGCGACGCCCGGCCGGCGTGGCGTTCGATGTAGGCGGCGGAGACATTGACTGCCGTGAGCGACTGGCCGAGCTCGTCGTGGAGCTCCCGGGCCAGCTCGCGGCGCTCGTTTTCCTGCAGCTCAAGCAGCTGGCGGGCAAGCTGCTGGCGGGCCTGACGGGTTTCGGAAAGCTCGCCGGACATGCGCTCGATGGCGCTGGCGATGCTGGCAAACTCCTTCAGCCGGAAGGCCGGCAGGCTCACCCGGCCTTCGTCGCGGCCCACCCGGGCGAGGCCGTCTTCCAGCTCACGCACCGGCTTGAGCGCCCGATGGGCAGCCAGCCAGGCCACCACCGCCATCGCCAGGGAGAACACCAGCAAGGTCGCCATGATGCGGGCGCCGTCACGCAGGATTTCGTGGATTTCGGCGCGGGCATCGGCGCGGATCACCAGCGTGCCGTCGCCCAGGGGAATGCGCCGCTCATGGATCTCGCGGCCGTCGAGCAGGTAATCCACCAGCGGTTCCATCAACCCGCCGCGGGCGGGCGACAGGCCCTGCTCCAAATTTGAACGCTCCACGTGGAGCGCAACGTGTCGTAACTGACCACCTGCCAGCAGGGCTTCCAGGTCGCCCGCGCGGGATTCCGGCGCGGCACTCACTGCCAGCATGGTGTTCACCAGGCGTGTCGAGGCAGCCATTTCCTCGGCCACATCCTCGCGCAGCGCCAGTCCAACCCACGCCGCCGCTGCCAGCAGCAGCGCGAGGGCGAATCCGAGCACATAGCCGAACAGTCGCCAGCGTAGATCCATGGGTGTCTCCCCTTATATTCCTTTGGGAGTAATCAGAGCAAGGCATGTGCCAGCCCGCCGGCATGAGCGCACCACACCGTCCGCGCGGCCAGAATGAAGAAACCGCCGCTTCCGGCTGGAAGACGGCGGTTCCGGCGAAACCCGTGCGGCCCGTCAGCGGGCAGCCAAGGCGGCAATCACGGCATGCAGATCTGGCCGGTGACGGCGGACGGTGCGCCAACGGTGGTGCCCATCACGTTGAGGTGGCCGCTGACATTGGCAAAGGCGCCCTTGCCATCGGAGCCGGAGATCAGGATCTGCTCGGTCATCAGCTTGGGCACGACCTGGCCGGTGGCCGACAGCTGGGGCTGGATCACCACCACGTCGGTGGTGTAGATCGCGGTACGGCGAGCCCCGTGGCCCAGCCACATGGTGGTGCGGGCAGTCTGGACGATCTGGCGCGGCAGCGGCGAACCCACGGCCGGCACCGCCACCGGCGCCACCGTGGCCGGCGCACCGGGCACCAGGCTGGCCATCGGCTCGACGGTGTTGCCCGCATAGCCCGTCGCCACCGGGAAGCCGGCCAGGGACAGCTGGACGCTGAAGCAGTCACCACCGAACAGCGAGGCCGGCGTGCCCGGCTGGGCCACCGTCCGGATCGTGCAGGCCGCGTCGGGCAGCAGTCTGGCCGTGCCGATCACCGGCACGCAGACGGCGCCGGCAACGCTGGAGGCAAAGGTGAGCAGCAGGGGAAGGGCGAATTTCGGGGTCATGCGAATGCTCATGAAATGATCTCCGGTGTCGGATGAGGGGAAAACGAAAGCGTACCGGAGCTATCGTAGCGATTCATGGCGAACAACCCAAATTGGGTGGCGGCGCATCTCGACGAGGCAGGCGCGCCTTTGTCGTTCGAACTGCCCGGCAAGCGGGTCAACCTGCGGGGCGCCGGACTCAAACCCGAGGAGACGGCCGCGAAAGACGGCAAACCGGCATCCGGCAGCACCACTTAAGACTCTCTTAAGCCAGATGGGGGATGATGCGGGGTGTATCCAGCCCCCATCATCCCCATGCCGTCCATCGCCCTTCGCCCGCTGCTTGCTGCCGTTGCCCTTGCCGGCCCTGCCTTTTCCGCCATCGCCCTTGACCCGGCCTTCATCGCCATCACGCCTTCGCAGGGGCAGGCGCTGGGGGTTTCGACCCAGCGGGTGGTCGCCGGCAGCAGCGCCGCGGCGGCGGGGCTGCCGGCCACGGTGAGCATCCCCAACAGCCAGGTGCGGGTGATCGCCGCGCCGCTGGCCGGTGTGGTCGAGAGCCTCGAAACCGCGCCGGGGATGACCGTGAAGAAGGGCCAGCTGCTGGTGCGGATCTCCAGCCCCCAGGCCCTCGAACTCCAGCGCGACCGCCTCCAGGCCGACGCCCAGGCCACCTTCTCGCGCCAGACGCTCGCCCGGGACGAGCAGCTCTACCGCGAGGGCCTGATCGCCGAATCGCGCCTCCAGGCGAGCCGCTCCAATGCCGCCCAGAGCGCCGCCCAGGCCGCCGAGCGCCGCCAGGAGCTGGCCCTTGCCCAGCACAGCGGCGGACAGACCCTGTCCCTCGTCGCCCCCATTGCCGGCAGCGTGCTGGAGCAGCAGGTGAGCGTCGGCCAGCGGGTCGAGCAATCCGCACCGCTTTACCGTATCGCGCGGCTCGACCCCCTGTCGGTCGAGATCCAGGCCCCGCTGGCGGTGGCCAGCCAGGTGAAGGTGGGCACGCCGCTGCGGATTCCGGCCACCGGCGCCCGGGGCGAGTTGATCGCCATCGGCCGGGCCGTCGATCCCACCACCCAGAGCGTGCTGCTGCGCGGCCTCGTCACCCACGGCGCCGACGGCCTGCGCCCGGGTCAGGCCACCGCTGTCGATCTCGACCTGGGCAACAAGGGCACCACCGGCAGCGCCACGCTGCAGGTGCCGGCCAGCGCGGTGCTCCGCCACGACAACAAGCAGTGGGTCTTCGTGGCCGCCCGCGACGCGGCGACCACCGGCTACCGGGCGATCCCGGTCAATGTTGCCGGCCGCCTCGGCGACACCAGCCTGGTCACCGGCCTGCCGCCAGATGCCACCGTGGTCACCAGCGGCGTCGCGGCCCTCAAGGCCACCTGGCTCGGCATCGGCAAGGAATGAGGGCAACGCCCGCCGCCGCCGCGGCGCCCCGCACCACGCCCAACCCCTAGCGACTCACCCCGAGCCCCGACCCCATGCTCTCCCGCCTCATCGAGTTCTCCCTGACCCAGCGCCTGCTGGTGCTGGTCGCCACGCTGCTCCTCATCGGGGCCGGCGTGGTGGCCTGGCAAAGCCTGCCCATCGACGCCTTCCCGGATGTCTCCACCACCCAGGTCAAGCTCATCATCAAGGCCCCGGGCATGACGCCCGAAGAGGTCGAGTCGCGCATCACCGTGCCCATCGAGCAGGAGATGCTGGGCATTCCCCACCAGCGCATCCTGCGCTCCACCTCCAAGTACGCGCTGGCCGACGTGACCCTCGACTTCGACGACGGCACCGACATCTACTGGGCCCGCCAGCAGGTGGGCGAGCGCCTCGCCAACGTGATGGGCAACCTGCCCCCCGGCGCCACCGGCGGCCTCGCGCCGATCACCACGCCGCTGGGCGAGATGTTCATGTTCACCATCGAGGGCCCGATCTCGCTGGAAGACAAGCGCACCCTCCTCGACTGGACGATCCGCCCGGCGCTCCGCACCGTGCCCGGCGTGGCCGATGTGAACAGCCTGGGCGGCGAGGTACGCAGCTTCGAGGTGACGCCCGATCCGGCCGCCCTGGCCGCCCGCGGCCTCAACCTCGGGCAGCTCGCCGCCGCCCTCGAAGCCAACAACCGCAACGATGGCGCCGGGCGCCTCTCGGAAGGCGAGGAGACCCTGCTGGTGCGCGCCGAGGGCGCCATCCGCAACCTCGACGACGTGCGCGCCATCGTGCTGCGCGGTGAAGGCGGCGTGGTCCGCGTGGGCGACGTGGCCGCCGTGCGCATCGGCGCCCTCACCCGCTACGGCGCGGTCACCCGCAGCGGCGAGGGCGAGGCGGTGGAAGGCCTGGTCCTCGGCCTGCGCGGCGCCAACGCCGGCAAGGTGATCGAATCGGTGAAGGCGCGCCTCACCGAGATCGCGCCGCAACTGCCGCCGGGCGTCAGCGTCGTCCCCTTCTACGACCGCAGCGAGCTGGTCGGCCGCGCGGTGCATACCGTCTCCAAGGCGCTGATCGAGGCCATCGTGCTGGTGCTGGTGCTGCTGCTGGCCTTTCTGGGCAACCTGCGTGCGGCGCTGGTGGTGGCGCTGATGCTGCCCCTGGCGGCGCTGGCCACCTTCATCGCCATGCGCGCGGTGGGGCTGTCGGCCAACCTGATGAGCCTGGGCGGCCTCGCCATCGCCATCGGCATGCTGGTGGATGCGGCGGTGGTGGTGGTCGAGAACGTCGAGACCCAGCTCTCCGAAGGTGGCGCAACCAGCCGGCAGCCCCTGCTCCATCTGGTCTTCCGGGCGACCCGCGAGGTGGCGGCCCCGGTGGCCTCGGGCATCCTGATCATCGTCATCGTGTTCCTGCCGCTGCTCACGCTGGAAGGGCTGGAAGGCAAGCTGTTCGGCCCGGTGGCGCTGACCATCGTGTTCGCCCTGTCGGCCTCGCTGGTGCTGTCGCTCACCGTGGTGCCGGTGCTGGCGTCCTTCCTGCTCAAGCGTGGCGACGCCCACGAGCCCTGGCTGATCCGCAAGCTCCAGGCCGGCTACGCACCGCTCCTCGACTTCGCCCTCACCCGCGGCCGGCTGATGGCGGGGATCGCCGGCGGGTCGCTGGTGGCCGCCGGGTTTGCCTATCTGGCCCTGGGCAAGACCTTCATGCCCACGATGGACGAAGGCGACATCATCATGCAGCTCGAGAAGCTGCCCTCCATCAGCCTCGCCCAGACCATCGCCACCGACCTGCGCGTGCAGCAGGCGGTGATGCAGCAGGTGCCCGAGGTCAAGGCCATCGTCGCGCGCTCCGGCTCCGACGAGCTGGGCCTCGACCCGATGGGCCTCAACCAGACCGACACCTTCCTCGTCCTCAAGCCCCGCGACGAGTGGCGCGAGCCGGACAAAAACTGGCTCGCCGACCAGTTGCGGGCGGTGATGGAGAACTTCCCCGGCATCGCCCTCACCTTCACCCAGCCCATCGACATGCGCGTCTCCGAGATGCTCACCGGCGTGCGCGGCGATCTGGCGATCAAACTTTACGGGCCCGATCTGCCGACCCTCAACCAACTGGCCACCCAGATCGAGGCGGTGGTGAAGGCCGTGCCCGGCGCCGAGGACACCATCACCATCCGCAACGAGGGCGTGCAGTACCTCAAGGTGCAGGTGGATCGCCTCGCCGCCGGCCGCTTCGGGCTCAATGTCGAGGACGTCCAGAACAGCCTGCGCAGCCTGCTCGAAGGCCGCATCGCCGGCACGGTGATCGAATCCGGCCGCCGCGTGCCGCTGCTCATCCGCGGCCCCGGCAGCCTGCAGAGCGACCCGGACGCCTTCGCCGCGATCCGCATCACCACGCCCGACGGCCACAGCCTGCCGCTGGCCAGCGTCGCCCGCATCGAGCGCATCGACGGCCCGGTGAAGGTGGACCGCGAGAACGCCCAGCGCTACGCGGTGATCCAGTCCAACGTGCGCGACCGCGATCTGGTCGGCTTCGTCGATGAGGCCAAGGCCGCCGTCACCGCCAAGGTGCCGCTGCCTGCCGGCTACCGCCTCGCCTGGGGTGGCCAGTTCGAGAACCAGCAGCGCGCCGCCGCCCGCCTGGGCGTGGTGGTGCCGGTGGCCCTCGGGCTGATCTTCGTGCTGCTCTTCTCCACCTTCGGCTCGGTGCGCCAGGCCCTGCTGGTGCTGGCGATGGTGCCCTTCGCGATGGTCGGCGGCGTCTTCGCGCTGGCCATTTCGGGCGAATACCTGTCGGTGCCCGCCTCGGTCGGCTTCATTGCGCTCCTGGGCATCGCGGTGCTCAACGGGGTGGTGATGGTCACCTACTTCAACCAGCTCCACGCCCGGGGCATGCCCATCGGCCAGGTGGTGGTCGAAGGCGCCAGACGCCGCCTGCGCCCGGTGCTCATGACCGCCAGCATCGCCGCCCTGGGCCTGGTGCCGCTGCTCTTTGCCACCGGCCCCGGCTCGGAAGTCCAGCGCCCCCTCGCCATCGTGGTGATCGGCGGGCTGGTCAGCGCCACCGCCCTCACCCTGCTCCTGCTGCCGCTGCTGTACCGCCGCTTCGGCATCGCCCCTGCCGCCCCCACCGCCCAATGAGCCCAGACACGTCCCCCGTCGTCCTGACCCTCGTGATGCCTGCCGAGGTCGAGGACGCCCTGATCGACACCCTGCTCGAACACCCCGAGCTCGCCCCCGGCTTCACCACCGATGCCGTCGAGGGCCACGGCGAGCGCATCCGCTTCGTCGGCACCGCCGAGGAAGTGCGCGGCCGCGCCGCCTACTGCCGCGTCCAGCACGTCACCACGCGGGACGCCGCCGAGGCGCTGCTGGCCATCCTGCGCAAGCGCTTCGCCGGCAGCCGGGTGTATTTCTGGATCACCCCGGCCCTTGCCTTCGGGAGGCTCGAATGAAGCGCCGCCTGCTTGCCCTGACGCTGGCCGCCCTGCCCCTGTGGGCCCACGCCGCCAACCCCGCCGACGCCCCCGATCTGCCGCCCCGCGCCCAGGTGCTGGACGCCGTGCTCGGCAGCCCCCAGGTGCGCGCCGCCGGATCGCAGATTTCGGTGGAAGAAGCCCGCAGCCGGCGCCTCGAAGCCGGCAACCACGAATGGACCCTGCGCCTGATGGACCAGCAGCGCCGGGTGCGGCCCGCGCCGGCCGGCCGCTACAACGAATGGGAAGTGGGCGTCGAGCGCGCCGTGCGCCTGCCGGGCAAGCTGGATCTCGACCGCCAACTCGGTGCCGCCGGCATCGCCAGCGCCCGCATCGCCCGCGGTGACGCCCTCCACGAAACCAGCCGGATGCTGCTCGCCAACTGGTTCGACTGGCTGCGCGAAAACGCCGCCGCCGACCAGTGGCGCCGCCAGCGGGACATCCTCGCCCGCCAGGCCCAGGTGGTGCAGCGCCGGGTCGAGCTGGGCGACGCCCCGCGCCTCGAACGGCTGCAGGCCGACGCGGCCCTCGCCCAGGCCGAAGCCCAGCTGGCCCAGGCCACCGGCCGCGCCCAGGTGGCCGCCGAATCCCTGCGCCGCCTCTACCCCGCCCTCACCCTGCCGCCCAGCGTGCCCGAAACCCCGCCGACCGCGGTGGATGACGATGCCGCCGGCTGGGTCGCCGCGATCCTCGAACACAACCACGAGCTGGGCGTGGCCCGCTCCGAGAGCGCCCGTGCCCGCATCGGCGCCAGCCGCACCGACGCCGAACGCCGCCCCGACCCCACCGTGGGCGTGCACGCGGCCCGGGACAAGGGCAGCGAAGAGCAGGTCGTCGGCCTCAGCCTCCTCATCCCGCTCTCCGGTGCCGGCCGCCGGGCCGACGCCGACGCCGCCGTCGCCAACGCCGAAACCGCCTCGTGGCGCGAGGCCGGCGTGCTGCGCAAGGTCGAGGCCGAAGCCGCCGCCCTGCATCGCCGCGCCCGCGCCGCCTGGGCCGGCTGGCAGAGCCAGCAGGCCGCCGCCGACGCCCTGGGCAGGAGCGCCGACCTCACCGAACGGGCCTGGCAGCTGGGCGAAGGCAGCCTCACCGACACCCTCAACGCCCGCCGCCTGGCCCACGAAGCGCGCCTCGCCGCCCGGCTGGCCGGGCTCGACGCCAGCGAAGCCCGCTACCGCCTGCTCCTCGACGCCCACCGGCTATGGCCGCTGGACATGGACGCCCACGACGACGACCACGATCACCCCTGACAACCCGCCCCCGGCGAGTGCAGCCCGATCCGGTTGCCCTCGCTGTCGGCAAACATCGCGATGAAGCCGATCTCCGGGCTGATCTCGGTCTTCGGCATCAGCACCGTGGCGCCAGCCTCCACCGCCCGCGCCAACGGCACGGCGAGGTCGTCGCCGCCATCCAGATAGATCACCACCCCGTGGTCGCCGGGCTTGCCGTCGGGGCAGGCTATCAGGGCGCCGCCGGTGGCCGGGTCGGTGTACGGGAACACCGCCATGCGCATCCCGCACATTTCCTCCACCTTGAGGGTGATGGCAAAGGTGGCTTCGGAAAGGCCCGGTCCAGGTCGGTGACGGGGATTTCAAACCAGTTGATGAGTCGTTTCATGGTGCGCTCCTGAATGCAGGTTGATTGGAGCCACCATTCTGGCTGCCCCCTCCTGACACCCTTCCGTCAGGAGCCTGCCCGCATCCCCCGGCCAGCCGCGCTATCCTGACAGCCTTGTGTCAGGAGCCCCCTCATGCGCCGTGCCGACCGCCTGTTCCAGATCGTCCTGCTCCTCGACCGGGGCCGGGCCGTCACCGCCCGCGAGCTGGCCGATGCCTTGCAGGTTTCCGAGCGCACCATCTACCGGGATGTCGCCGACCTCTCCCGCTCCGGCGTGCCCATCAGCGGCGAGGCCGGCGTGGGCTACCTGATGCGGCCCGGCTACCGCCTTCCGCCGCTGATGTTCGACGCCGACGAGCTCGCCGCCCTCGCCCTGGGCAGCCGGATGGTGCAACGCTGGGCCGACCCGGCCCTCGGCCGCGCCGCCGAGCGCGCCCTGCTGCGCATCGAATCGGTGCTGCCCAAGGCCCTGCGCCACGACCCCGCCCGCGACGCCCTGCTGGTGCCCGGCTTCCGTGTGCCCGAGGCCATGCGCGCGCCGATGACCGAGCTGCGCGAAGCCATCGCCGCCCACCGCAAGCTGCGCATCGCCTACACCCGAGCCGACGGCGCCGCCAGCGAGCGGATCATCCACCCGGTCGGGCTGGTCTTCTGGGGCGAGACCTGGACCCTCGGCGCCTGGTGCGAGCTGCGCGGCGACTTCCGCAGCTTCCGCCTCGACCGCATCGCCAGCGTGGCCGCCCTCGACGCGCATTTCGACGGCGACGGCCTGCTCGGCCGCTACCTGCACGCTGCCCAGCAGCAGGACGACTGCGACGGCGCCACGTATTGACACCATCCGAAGCTACCCAAATGGCGTAAGTCGTGCCAGAATCCGTTCCCGATTTCATTCGAATCAGCACGACGTCCGATGAGCACCTCCGACGCCAATCACTGCCTCGACTGCGGCGCCTGCTGCGCCTTCTTTCGTGTTTCGTTCTACTGGGCCGAAGCCGAGGCCCGGGGCATTCCTGCCGACCTGACTGAGCCGATCAACCCCCGCTTCAGCTGCATGGCCGGCACCAACCAGCGGGCGCCCCGCTGCGACGCCCTGGCCGGCGAGGTCGGCCAGCGGGTCGGCTGCACGATCTACGAACACCGCCCCGCGCCCTGCCGTGAAGTGCAGCCCGGCGACGACCAATGCAACAAGGCCCGGGCCGGCTACCGCCTGCCGGCGATCGAGGCCTGGTGCTGGCAATCGCCCATCCCTGCCGGCCTCACCGATCCGCTGCCCCACGGCGCCGACATCCACACCCCGCCCCCACCGGCCGACTGACACGCCTTCGCGCAAGGCACAAAAAAGCCCCCCGCCCGCCGGCTTGAACCGGCGATGCGGGGGGCTTTCTGACGTCGGCGGTCAGCCGGCGTCGACAGTCCGGGCGATCAGCGCCTTGATGGCGTCGGCGTCCACATCCATCACCTCGACGCGCTGGGGCAGCGCCTCGATGTTCTCGAGGCCGGCCGGGCGGGCAGGCTTGCGACCGAGGGCTTCGACGATGGTCTCTTCAAACTTGGCAGGCTGGGCGGTTTCCAGCACCAGCGTGGGCACGGCCGTGTCGCGCAGCTCAAGCGCCACCTTGAGGCCGTCGGCGGTGTGGGTGTCGATCACGGTGGCGTACTTGTCGTCGGCCAGGCGGATCGTCGCCAGACGGTCGGCGTGGTTGCTGCTGCCGGACACGAAGCCGTAGTCACCGATCTTGGCAAACTCCGGCGAGGCGGACAGATCGAAGGCGCCGCCAGCGTCAACCTTGCTCCACAGGGCGCGCACGGTGTCGCCGCTGCGGCCCACCAGATCGAACACAAAGCGCTCGAAGTTGGAGGCCTTGGAGATGTCCATCGACGGGCTGGAGGTGGCGTGGGTTTCGGCGGTGTTTCGCGGGCGGTAGATGCCGGTGCGGAAGAACTCGTCGAGCACGTCGTTCTCGTTGGTGGCGAGGATCAGCTTGGCCACCGGCAGGCCCATCTGGCGGGCGATGTGGCCGGCGCAGATGTTGCCGAAGTTGCCCGACGGCACCGCGAAGGAAACCTGCTGGTCGTTGTTCTCGGTGGCGGCGAAGTAGCCCTTGAAGTAATAGACGATCTGGGCGGCAACGCGGGCCCAGTTGATCGAATTGACGGCGCCGATCTTGTACTTGGCCTTGTAGGCGTGGTCGTTGGAGACGGCCTTCACCACGTCCTGGGCGTCGTCGAACATGCCGCGCACGGCGATGTTGAAGATGTTCTCGTCCTGCAGCGAGTACATCTGGGCGCGCTGGAAGGCGCTCATCCGGCCGTGGGGCGACAGCATGAACACGCGCACGCCGTGCTTGCCGCGCATGGCGTATTCGGCCGCCGAGCCGGTGTCGCCGGAGGTGGCGCCGAGGATGTTGATCTGCTCGCCGCGCTTGTCGAGCACGTACTCGAACAGGTTGCCCAGCAGCTGCATCGCCATGTCCTTGAAGGCGAGCGTCGGGCCGTTGGAGAGCTCCAGCAGGCCCAGCTTGCCCGGCTCCAGCCAGTGCACCGGGGTGATCTCGACGGCCTTGGCGTCGTCGCGCACGTAGCCGTAGACGTCGGCGGTGTAGGTCTTGTCGCAGATGGCCTTCAGGTCGGCGGCGGGGATGTCGTCGATGAAGCGCGACAGGATCGCGTAGGCCAGTTCGGCGTAGGAAAGCTTGCGCCACGCATCCAGATCGGCGCGGGTGACCTGCGGGTAGGTCTCCGGCAGGTAGAGGCCGCCATCCGGCGCCAGGCCGCCAAGCAGGATGTCACAGAAGGATTGGGGGGCAGACTGGCCGCGGGTGGAGATGTAGCGCATGGTTCTCGCCGAAATGAAAAACGAAAACATTGGAAGATAGCACAGCCGGCGGGCCTTGACCGTGCCGGGCTCGGCGGCCCGGGGTTCAGCGCGTCGATCGCGTCCCCAGAAGCCCCATCACCAGCACGCCAGCAAACAGCAGCACACCCGCAGCCAGCAGCAGCGCACCGGCCGCCACGCCCGCCGTCAGCAGGCCGCCACCGGCCAGGAACAGCGCCGTGCGTAGCGCGCCAAAGCGCACCAGCCTGGCCCGCAGCTGTGCCCGCGGTGGCGTCGCCGGCCCCGGAAAGCGCCAGACCGGCAGCAGCTGCGACAGCGCGCCCGTCACCAGCGGCAGCAGGAAGAGCGCGAAGAAACCCGTCACCGCCGGCCGCCCTGGCATCCCGCCGAGGCCGTGGGCAAGGCCCGCCGCGATCACCGCCAGCAGGCCCAGCCCGGCGCCAAACAAGGCCACCGCGGCGCCATCGTTGATGATCCGCCGGGCGCCGAGGGTCTTCAGCCAGCCGGCCAGGGTGTGGATCACCACGCCAGCCAGCACCAGCGCCCCCAGCGGCGCCAGCCAGTGGGCGAGCCCCGCCAGCGCACTCGCCACCACGCCACCAATCGCCCACGGCAATTGCCGGCGCAGACGCAGCGCGGCCTGGGGATCGGGCATGCCGAGGGCGGTGGGCATCAGCACATGCAGCGTGCCCACCGCCGCCAGCCCGATGAAACCGAGCGTGTTGAGGTGCAGATGCGCCAGCCGCAGCGCGGCGTAGCCCGCCGGCCACAGCAGCCCGGCGAAGATCGCCACCAGCGCCGTCAGCAGGCAGGCCAGCGAGGCCTTGTACCAGGCGAGGCCCGGATGGGGCTTGCCGAGGCAGGCCCGGCCGCGCCGGAAGGTCCAGCCGAGCATCAGCCCGGT
This sequence comes from Zoogloea sp. 1C4, assembly GCF_009469605.1. GTDB lineage: Bacteria > Pseudomonadota > Gammaproteobacteria > Burkholderiales > Rhodocyclaceae > Zoogloea > Zoogloea oryzae. The sequence goes on from NZ_SSXU01000001.1 coordinate 458,369, forward strand.
CGCCACCAGCCCGGCGAGGATCGCAGGATGCAGCCCCCAGCCGGGCATCGCGCCGACCAGCACCGCCACCACCAGCGCGCCGGCCGCCTGCATCACCAGCGGCAGCCGGTGGATCATCGGCTCCACGCCTGGGCTGCGGGTGAGCACCGGCACGAAATGCCCCATCGCCGCAAAGATGAGCGGCATCGCCCCCAGCGCGAAGGCCGCGTGGGCCACCGCCGCCGGCGGCGCGCCCGCCACCGTCAGCCCCACCGCCAGCGCAAAGGCCGCCACCGCACTACAGCCGAGATAAATCAGCACTGCCTGCTCCTGTCTTTCGTCCCTGCGCCATCAGACCGGATTGTCCGCCAGGAACCACCGATCCGACCAAACCCACATCAAGGCCGACCGCCGCAAAGCCCGGCAGACTGCCGGCTCCACCGGCCCCCAGCAAGCCATGCCTTCCGTCCGCCAAGCCCTTCACGACTTCGCCCGGCGCTACCTGTTCGCCGACGCCGCGTCCATCTCGCCCCCCGAACGCCGCCGCAGCACCCTGGCCGCCCTGCTTGGGGTGATGATCTTCGAGGGCGTGCTGTTCGTGCTGCCGGTGGCCCCGGAGGCCCGTCGGCTGCTGGCGCCGCTGGGCGCCACCTCGGTGATCCTCTTCGTGCTGCCCCACAGCCCCCTCGCCCAGCCGTGGTCGGTGATGGGCGGGCTGATGCTGCCAGCGCTGGTGGGCTTTGCCAGCGGCCACTGGCTTCCCGACGCGTATCTTGCGGTGGGCGCCGCGGTGTCGGTGTCGGTGTGGCTGATGGCGCGGCTGCGCTGCATCCATCCGCCTGGCGGCGCGATGGCGATCGTGATGGCCGGCGCCGCCGCCCAGGGGCTGGATGCTGCCACTAGCCTGGGTGCCGCGGCCTGCAACGTGGCCGCCATGCTGATGGCCGCCACCGCTGTGAACAACCTGATCCCCGGCCGCCGCTACCCCCTGTGCTCGCCGCCGGCCGCCGCGCCGCGGCCAACACGCCCCAGCCCCGCCGGCATCCGCCAGCCCGACATCGCCGCCGCGCTGGAGGAGATCGACGCCTACCTGGACGTGAGCGAGGACGACCTGACCCAGGTCTTCCAGCGCGCCGCGCGCCACGCCTTCCACCGCCATGTGCTGCTCACCTGCGGCGACGTGATGACCCCGGCGCCGGTTCAGGTGGATTTCGCGACCGAACTGAACGAAGCCTGGCGCCTGATGAACCGCCACAATCTGGCGATGCTGCCGGTGATCGACCGCAGCCGCCGGGTGATCGGCCTGCTGCGCCTGGAGGATTTCCTGCGCCACGTGGAGCCGGACGGCTCCCGCGGCATCGGCGACAACGTGCGTCGCCTGCTGCGCCCGACCCTCGGCACCCACTCGAACAAACCCGAGGTTGCCGGCCAGATCATGCTGACGCCCGGCCTTGGCCTGCAGTGCGTGGGTACCACCGACGGCATCGCCGTGGCCGCCGACCTGCTGGGCGCCGGCGGGCAGACGGGCGTGCCGGTGGTGGGCGACGACGGCCGGCTGGCCGGCATCATCACCCCCGCCACGATGACCGCGGTGCTATTGCAGCACGAGGCGCTGGATTACGTGCGGGGCGACGACGGCATCACCCGCCCCGCAATTTGATGCATTTCCAGCAACAATTAAGCCTTCATTGCTGCCGAAAATGAAACATCAGGCGACCTTGGCAAAATCGATCACGATCGCGCCCGGTTCGCGCTGCTGGTAGGTGATCGTCACCTTCTCGCCGTAGCGCTGCTGCAGCTGGCCCAGCAGCGGGATCGGGTCGTGGTCGTTGCAGAAACGCATCGTCTCGCCGGGCATCAGCGCGTCCAGCGCACCGAAGATCGCCGCGTGGCGAAAACGCTTGGCAATGCCGCGAGCGTCGAAGGGATACAGGGCTTCCGGGGTGGTGTGGTTGCAGACGTGGATGGTTTGCATAGAGGCGCTCCTGGGGTGTCGATAAAGTCCGACTGAATTTGTCGGGTATCGCCAGTTTGCCGCTCCGCGCACCCGAATTCCTTGATCTGGATCGGGTTACGTGCAGGCTCCGTCACCACGCTCCAGCTTCTGCCATGATCGGACACGGTCAGCGTGGACGGAAAACATGCGCGCGCAGCCTGCTTCGGATGCGCCCCTGAAAAACAAGAAGCCGCCCGAAGGCGGCCTCTTGTCACTATCTTCAAACTGCCGCGCACTCGCTGAAGTTGCGCCGAGTCATTTTCGTGTTGGCGGAAGCTCAGGGATTCGAACCCTGGAACCCTTTCGGGTTGCCGGTTTTCAAGTTTTGCGTAGGCAGGCTTTGCCCAGCTTTAAGGCACTATCGTAAGCCTTACGCTCCTTTGTAGGTCAAGCACTTAGCGTCGTTTGCCGTTTTGCGTCACTTGTCGTAACTTTACGCGGAGCGCTTACGAGACGCTTATGAGCGCCGGAATTGATGCGGCCGGCGACTGCGCCAACAGTCCCGACCGCGTGGTCAACCTCCTTACCTACCAAGGAAGCCAACGTGAAGATAGTACCCACAACAGCGCCCGTCAGCGAGGTGCAGCATGCCTAAGCTGACCAAGACCTACATCGACAAGCTGACCGCACCAGCCGACAAAGAGGCGTTCCACTGGGACACCGAAGTCAAGGGCTTTGGCTTGCGGGTCACGCCTACCGGCAAGATCACGTACATCGTGCAGGGGCGCGTAAACGGTAGCTCGCCCCGTATCAGCATCGGCCCGCATGGGGTCTTCACTGTCGATCAAGCCCGTGAGGTTGCCCGCGAGCACCTGCGCAGCATGCGCATGGGCATCGACCCGCGCGCCGTTGCCAAAAAGGAAGCCGCCCAGCGTGTCACGTTGCGCGACGTGGCCGATGCCTACAAGCGTGACCGCCCGTTGAAGGACAGCAGCAAGGCAGAGATTGAACGCCATGTGACCACGACCTTCGAGGCATGGCTCAAGAAGCCGCTCAAGGACATCACGCGCGAGATGGTCACGAAGCGCTTCAACGAGGTCAAGACCAAGGGCACGCGCGGCGACGGGCCAGCCCCTGCCCAAGCTAATCAGTCAATGGCGGTGCTTCGCGCCTTGTTCAATTACGCCATCCGCGAATACCGCGAGCCGGACGGCGCACCCGTGCTGACGGATAACCCCGTCGATGTTCTCTATAAGAAGTGGGTGCCGCTCAAGCCGCGCACCAGTCGCGTGCCGGACAGCAAGGTCGGCGCGGTTTGGTCATTCCTCGTCCAGTCCCGCGATCAAGCCTACAACCGCGACACGCTGGCAAGCCTTGATCTTGTGATGCTGCTCCTGCTCACTGGTCTGCGCATCGGGGAATGCAGCGAACTGACATGGGATCGGGTCAATCTTGAGGAAGGCTGGATTCACATTCCCGACCCGAAGAACAGCAACCCCGTCTGGCTGCCGCTATCCACGCAGGCGTTGCAGTTGCTGACCACACGCCAGCGCGTCAAGGGAAGCCCGTTCGTGTTCTCGTCCTGGGGCAAGTGCGGGCACATTAAAGACCCGCGCGACACCATGAAGAAGGTCAGCGAGGTAGCGGGCACCAAGATCACGCCGCACGACCTGCGCCGCACCTTCACGACCATCGGCATCGCTAATTGCGGCATCGACTTGCACAAGGTCGAATTGCTGACAAACCATGTACCCAAGGGCGTGACCGCGCGCCACTACCTTGAAACTTCGCACCTGCAATATCTCAAGCCAGAGACGCAACGGATATCCGATTGGATCGAAGAACAGGCAAGCAAATTATCCAACATGGCCGCGTAAAGTGGTGTTAGGGTAACGCCAACTTAGCCAGTCCCGTGCAACGCGGGGCGGCTCGGTGCCGGAGACGGGGCACCTAAATATCCGTCTCCGTTAGCCGGTGGAGCAAGAGTAACCAGCCTCCCAGGACCCGGACACCCCACCCCGTCGGGCAGGTGACAACATAAATGACGGCAAGCACTCGTCTTGCCTGACGCTCCCTATTGCATGCGCTGGCAAGGCACAGTCTGAGGACTACTTGCCATGACCACACTTTCCGTACTCAGCCCCGATCTGCTGACGAACGAAGAAGCTGCCGCACTGCTCGGCATCAAACCCAATACCCTTGAAATCTGGCGCACGAAGGGCAAAGGCCCGGAGTTCGTGAAGCTCGGGCGTACCAAGTCCGCGCCCATTCGTTATCAGCGCCCCAGAATTTTCGAGTGGCTGGAGCAGCAATCCTTCAGCAGTACCAGCGCCTACGCGCCGAACGCCAAACAAGCTGTTTGACGGTCTTGGCGACGAAAACCCAATGCAGCCTCGCAACTTGCCCACCCCGCACACCCGCCGATAAGCGCTGCGTAATTCCATCAAGAAAAAAGCCACCGGGTCGGGGTGGCTTTGAAGAGGAACAACTGCAATGGACAAACACACTTTAGGGCATGCCGGTTCAGGCGGCTCGGATATTTCGCAGGCGGCGCAGCAGCCGCTACAGCGCGACCAGCACGCGTGCCAATGGGGTAGCGGCGGCCAGCATGCAAACGCAGCCCCAGCCGCTCCGCAGCCGCCCGCGCTCCCGTGGCTTGCCTCAGCCCAGCAGCGAAATCCGCACCTGACCCCGGAGGTTGCGCAGGAGCAAGCAAAGGCTGAAACCGCCAAGGCGTTAGTTGAGGCGCAGCGCGAAGCGACCAAGGCAGAGGAAACGCGCCTCAAGCAAGAGGAGGTGAAGCTCAAGCGCGACATGCTCAAGAAGGGCTTGGGTATCGAGGACAGCACGAACGGCCCCCGGTCGCTTGTTGGGCGCACGCTCAGCACCGTGCAGATGCGCGCCATCGACTGGCTGTGGACTGGCTGGATTCCGAAGGGGTACATCACACTTCTTGCAGGCGAGACTGGCGCGGGGAAATCGACAGTGCTGGCCGACGTTACTGCAAGAGTGACCACAGGGGCGCCGTGGCCGGGCGAGTATCAACCGCGCCAGCCGGGCCGCGTCCTATGGCTTGGCAGCGAAGACAGCATCGAGGAAATGACTGCGCCGCGTCTGGTGGCGTGCGGCGGCAACCTAAATCATGTCATCGAGATTCAAGGCGTGACGCAACAAGGGAGGCGCAACACCTTCTCCATGCAAGATGACCTTGGCGAGATTCGGCGCTGGCTGGTGGCTGCGAGGGATGAAGGATTCCCATTCTCCATGCTCGTCATTGACCCTGTGACCAGCTACCTGCCCGGGCAGAAGCTTCGCAAGGTTGATCTGAACGACGCGGGACAACTCCGAACCGTTCTTGAGCCTTGGCTGGTTCTCGCGCAGGAGCACAACATCGCTATCGTCTGTGTCACCCACTTTGCCAAGGACACGACGCGATCCATGCTCCATCGCGTGCTCGGGTCTGCTGCATTCACGCAGACCTGCCGTAGCCTGATGGCGATTGTCAGCCGGGAGGACGACGGCCCCCACGCCAAAGCGATGGTGCAGGTAAAAGTGAACCTACCGGAGCATCCGGACGGCTCGTGGAAGTTCAGCACAGTGAAAGTCGATGTTGCAACTGACCCGCGCAATGGCAAGCCCATCAGCGCGACGCGCCCGAATTGGGAGGAACTAGATAGCGCGCTGACCCCGCAAAGCATGGTCGGCAACGCGCGCGGCCCCGTTAGCAAGTACGAAGCGGCGTTCGGTATGTGGCTCAAGGCGTACTTCCTGACCACACGAGCGAACCTGTGGCAACCCATTCCCCAGGTCAAGCAGGCCGCGCTGTCAGCGTCAGTAGTCAGCGAACGTTGGTGGAACGAGCACAGCGGCAGCTACTTGGAAAAGCGGAACGTCGGAGGGGTTTGGTACTGCTCCCCGAAGAATCTGTATGCAGAAACTACGTAATGTGGGGAATGTGCGTACTGTGGGGCCAAGGTGGGGAATGTGGGCATTGGTGCCCCCACCGACCACCATGGCACCACCCTACAGGGTTTCCTTACGCATGCGCGGGCGCGCTGTCGCTGGTCTGTCTCGCAATGCTGTTGAATTTTCGCCAGACGTAAAACTCGCAGGCCACGTTGTTCTCGTTCCAGCCGTGTTGAGGTGCGGCGGCTTTCGCTTCCTTGATCGTCGCTGTGGGGTTCGCATCCAGCCATGCCCAGACGGCGGCGCACAGGCCGCCATCCTTCGGGCGCTTAACCCCGTTTTGCTCGATGCGCGGCACCTTCGGGGCGGCTGCTTTCTTTGCCTTGCTTGTGGTCACCCCCTGCACGGCGACAGGGGCGGCTACAGGCACGCTTTCGGTTGCGGTCGCCGGTGGGGTATTGGCCGCACCCTGCGCCGCGCCTGCGGGCGGCTGTTTCGCCTTCCAGCCGAAGCGCACCTCGTCGCCGTTCTTATGCACGGAGATTTCCACCAGTTCGGCGGGCACCCCTGCGGCAACGCCAGCGCGGCGGGCGTTCTCGCGTTTCGTGTAGGTCTTGGCTTCCATGTCATTGCTCCTGTGTGGGTTGATGGAGGCGTATTGCAGGACAGGTCTCCGAGACTCGGCAACGACTTTTTGGATGCACGCGACAACGAACGAATAACGCTGAATTACTTGTTCGACGCATGCAAGCTTTTGTTTTCCTTGCGGACCTTCGCTGATCTTTCGCAGCATGCAAGCAATGCGTAACACAACGCGCCTAATCAAAGGAACTGTTCATCATGCCGACCGCGATTGATGCACGTATCACGTCTTCTTTGCATGCCGAAACCCTCAAGGCGATTGAGGGGTACGACGAGGAACTTACCGCCCCGATTCTCGCATCAGCACTGGAAGCGCTGGACGACGCTTACGTGACGCTCGGCAAGCTGCACGATGCGCGCGATGCGGCAAAGAAAAATCAAGCTTGGACAGAAGGGCAGCAGGTGCTAGCCGTATCTGATGCCGCATGGAAACAACAGCAGCGCCTCGCCAAGAAGTTCGACAACGTGCGCACCACGCTGGACAAGCAAATCGCACATTTCGAGCAGGAGTTGTCGCAGCCGCTCGAATCCCGCGCCGCAGTGACCATCGCTGGCGAGGTGCGAAGGTTCGTCAAAGACATGCCGGTTGAAGAGCGTCACAAGTTCGTGCGGCAGGCAATCGACGACGGTGACCACATCACCGTCAGCGCCGTGCTCGGTGCGCCTCCTTACCTGTCCGGTTTCGATGCGAACTTCCAAGAAACCTATACCCGCATGTGGTGGGAGCGCACGACGCCGCAACTGGCAACGAAGCTCAAAGCAGTGCGCAACGCCAAAGCCGTTATCGAAGAACGCGGCGGGCTGCTCTTCAAGGAGATCGAGAAATCTATGGGTTCGACCTGGGCCAAGGTCAACGAGCTCCGCCATGGAAATGACAAGGCACTGACCGCTCTCAAATTCGGCGAATGAGCCTGATCGACGCTTGATGACATCAAAGGGGTTCATCCGATGACCGAGATAGTTCAACCGGACTGGTTGAAGAGTTACGCGCCCAACACCGAACCGCCAGCAGGCAATCCGAACTGGAAGAAAGGCATGTCGAGCCCGAATCCGACCGGACGCCCTCGCGGCATAGTGGACAAACGCACCCGCGTGACACAAGCGCTGATGGACGACGCGCCGAAGATTGCCCGTGTGGTTATCGACGCTGCGCTTGCCGGAGACGTGCAGGCTGCGGGGCTGGTGCTTTCGCGGGTCGCTCCTGCCTTGCGTGCACAGACCGAGCGTGTGGAGTTCGACTTTGACGCCACCGCGCCTGTCGCCCAGCAGGTCGAACAGGTTTTGCAAGCCATCGCTGACGGCAAGGTCGCGCCTGATGTGGGCAAGCAAATAATCGAAGCAATCGGGGCGCTCAGTGCCGTCCGTGCTGTGGACGAACTCGAGAAGCGCCTGCAAGCACTGGAGGAAAAGAACTAATGAGCATCATCGAAACAAAACGGAACCATGTCACCGCACTCGAGCCGCTGCCGGAGGACTGCATCGTCATGACACGTATAGGTAAGGCACGAGTATTCCAACCCATCACCGAATACGACGCTGCAGTGCGCGACTCGGTAGGTCTGGCGGATCACATGGAAGCTCACATAGATGTCGTGCCGATGGGAATCGACGACTTCGTACGGATCAAATCTGGCCTGACCTTGGAGCAGTTCATTCGCACGCTGCCCAGGGCGGTGCTCGAAGAACTGCGGCAGGACAGCATCAACGGCTGTGCAGAAGCGGTTCGCTACTGCGATGACCCAGCAGTTCGCGCACAAGCTGCCGCAGTGCTTGTCAAACTAGGAGTCGTTAAGTGAAAAACCTTCATGCAGATCCACGCGAGAACGCGCCCGAAAGCACTCCTCCCACCCAGGAGGAACTGAAGCTGATCCATCACCACCGCATCAAGGCACAAGCAGACCGGCAAACCATGTCCGACTTGAATCTACTCCGGACGATGAAATTAGGCGAGGCGCTGCACAAGCTGAAGGACTGACCACATGGCAAACACGCGGGGAATGCTGGCACGGTTGCGCAAGCTGGAGCGAGCCAACGGGCCGCCCCTGTTCAAGTTCATTGGCTCGCCGGAAGAGTTTGAAGCACATGCGGAGACAGGCATCGCGGCAGGTTGGTACGATCCGCGCGACATGCCACTTGTGCTGAAGGCTATCCGGCGTTGGCTGATCGATTGGCTCTAGATATGCTACAGATCGCCAGACGTTTCCTTCTTGCTCGATTGCACCGCACGGTCGGCACGTGAGCTGAAATAGACGGTTGATTCTTCGGTATTGCCTGCATACTTGCTGACAGACAGCTTCTGTCCATCAACCCCATTCCAAACCGTATCTACCTGAATGAATACCGCGCCAAAGCTGTTCTGCACGCCGTAACGCTTTACCGCCGATGGCTTGCCGTACTTCTTCGTCAATTCCGCAAGAACGCTTTCATATGCGTAATTGCTGATTGTGAGCCATACACGCTCCAATCTTCCGCCAGAACCGATCACAACATTGGCAGTTGCCTTTTCGCCTGCAATGCTTGTTCGTCCATTGCAAACCTGCTTGCCCTGATGGCCTGCGCCACACTTTACGGCATTGTCGTTGTGAAACTTTTGCCAAAACTCGTCACAAGGTTTCCCCGCTTGCTCACAGGCCACCTTGAGGCTTTCGACGACCTGATCAGGCATCACTAACGAATCAAGAGCCAATCCTTTGAAATCAAAGCCTGCCGCACTGACCGGGGACTCCCATGCCAGTACCAGAAAAAGCAAAATTGCTGTTCTCATAAGCGCATCGCCCATTTGATGCTTATAGGCACCGTGCCTATAGGCCGTGGCCTATAGGCTACACGAAAGCCATGCTCTTAGCCTATGGCGAGCGTGGAAGTTGCTAACATTGGAAAAATTTTTGGCGAGGTTCTACGACGACATAGGTCGGCTCGGAACATCTCTCAAGAGGAACTCGCCTTTCAGGCCGGCGTTGACCGGACGTTCGTATCGCGTCTTGAGCGCGGCATCAGACAGCCGACCATCACGACCTTGATAGGGATCGGGCAAGCTCTGGGGGTTTCCGCTGCGGATTTAGTGCAGGAGACGGAAAGTGAGTACCTGCGCGCGACAAAGCAAATAGAGAGTTATGGCACGGCGGGGCACTAAGGGGCGGCACAGGCCGCGATCTGCAGGCGCCGCCGCTGGGATACTTGCGAGGCCTACGCGCTGCGAGTAGCCGCGCGCAGGCCAGGAACCAAGAAACAGCAAACACGGAGTTATTCGGGCTTGCCTGCTAAGGGCTTGAGCTGCAAACGGGCGGGGCGATTCTCTCGACGGCGCGTAAGCCCTGCGTAACAGGCTGGTCGGCTAGGTGGCCGGTTGCTTGATGGCGCTCGCCTTTGGCGTCGTAACCCTGCGGGCGGAGTGAACGGCGAGGACGTTGCAAACGAATCGGATGCCACTCCAGCGGCCACTGAGCGCGGTAACGAGGAACTGAAGGGCGAACAGACCCACCGCAAGCCACAGTGCAGGAGACGCCGCGCCTACGACGAGTAGTGCCGCAGGCACGAGGACTACCAGCGCAAGCGACATGACCGCCATATCGCGGTACAGCAGGAACAGCTTGTGCGCCTCGGCCACTTCGGGTTCGTTCGGAACCTGCTTGTAGAGCTTGTACCACTTGGAGTTCTGCTCGGTCGGGTCAGTCGGCAGCGTGCCGACGTTCTTCTTCAAGGCCACCATGTCGATACGCGGATCAGCGGGGCCATACCTCGTGAATGCTTCGGCTCCGGGCAGCACGCCGAGCGGCTTCCAATAGACGAGCGCCGACTTCACGTTGTGCGGCACCACGTTGACGATGAGCAGCACGACCACCGGCATCGCCGTTGTGGTCAACACGCGACCGATGCTTACCTGCGTGAGCGATGCCCCCTTGACGAGTTCCGGCGCGACGAAAAACAGCACGGCAAGCACGTCGGCAACGGCAAGCAGGACGAGCCACTTCATGTTGAGTGACTTCAGGGAGCGTTCGCCGTTGATCCTCATCCCCTGTACTCCGTATCGATGGTGTAGTTGTCGTTCGTAACGGTAAACTGAATCCAACCATCGTGCCGCGTGGTCAGAACATGCCGATCCTTCATGGTCGTGCGAACTCGGACACCTTGATCGCGCACGACCTTGCGATAGTCCGGCACCATCTTCTGCGTCTCATGCTCAATGGGCTTGTCAGAGATGACCACAACGCTCGGCGTGAAGTAGTTGAAGATGTCGGCGCAATAGCCGCTTTCGCGTCCATGGTGAGAAGCGACCAGAACATCCGTGCCGACAAGCTCGGCGCGGAAGTCCGCGCGTTGCAGCAGCGCTTGCCAACCAGCCTTCTCCAGATCGCCGGGAAACAGTATCTTGAAGTTGGCGTACTTAATGAAGACAACCAGACTGAGGTTGTTCGTATCGGTGAAGGTTGGGTGCGTATTCCAAAACGTGGTCGCCGAAATGCCACCCATATATAGGTCGAAGGGTTCGTCAACGGGCAAGGTGAACGTGGAGCACGCAGAGACGTAACGCTCAGCATCAGCACTCAACGGTCCACTTTGGCGCTTGATTCGGCGCATCTGCTCGCCCGTGTAGCTAGGGTTTCGGAAGAGCACGGGGGTATAGATGCCAGCATCCCACAACCCTTGCAGATCGCTCATGTGGTCTTGGTCGGCATTGGTGATGAACAGGTAGTCGAGCCTGTTCCTACCAAGGGCTTTTGTAATGTAAGTGCTTGGTCGCCAGTCGTAGGCGGAACCGGAATCAATCATTGCAAGACGGCCAGCGTACTGGCCGAGGATGTGCTGCACCATGGCGCAAGCGCCGTGTTGCACATCCCAAATGACAAGCCGCATCTCCCCCTGCAACGCCATACGTTCCCCCAATTCCGTTTCAATCAACGGAATCTGGGGCTGCCTTGCCGATATTCAAGGTCTCCTGCGTACCGGCATCGTGGCGCACTGTTTACGGTGTGCTTACGGGGCACAAAGTTGCCACCAACAAGAAAGCCCCGCTAGTCGGGGCTTTCTTGTTGCCATCTTCAAACTACTGCGAGCTTGGTAAATTTTCTCCAAGTTCTTGTTTTTATTGGCGGAAGCTCAGGGATTCGAACCCTGGAACCCTTGCGGGTTGCCGGTTTTCAAGACCGGTGCAATCGACCACTCTGCCAAGCTTCCAAACTCATCCTACATCAGTTTTCAAGACCGGTGCAATCGACCACTCTGCCAAGCTTCCAGATTCTCTCTACGGAGGCCATCAAGACCCGTGCAGCAACCACGCTGCAGCACCTCCGAGGGCGCGCATTCTAGCATGTGCCGCGCGGTTGAAACTTTCAGGGGCGTCCGTTACTCTCAGGCAGTGCAGGTCGTCTGCTTTATATCAATCTGGAGGAAATCCATGCAACTCGACACTTACGGTCAGCAAACGCAGGTTTTGTCGCAAGGCGCAAACCGCGTGCTGCGCAACACCTACATGCTGCTCGCGCTCTCGATGGTGCCGACCGTTGCCGGTGCACTGCTCGGCGTGCAAATGCAGTTCTCGTTCCTGGCAGGCAGCCCGTTCATTGCGTTCGCGCTGTTCCTGGGCATCTCGTTCGCGTTCTTCTACGGTATCGAGAAGAACAAGAACAACGGCCTCGGCGTCGCACTGCTGCTGGGCTTCACCTTCTTCATGGGCTTGATGCTGTCGCGCATCCTGCAGGTTGCCCTGGGCTTCTCCAACGGCGGCTCGATGATCGCCCTCGCGGCAGGCGGTACCAGCGCGATCTTCGTCACCCTTGCGGGTATCGCCAGCGTCTCGAAGCGTGACTTCACCAACATGGGCAAGTTCCTCACCGTGGGTCTGGTGGTCGTCCTGCTGGCGATGGTCGCCAACATCTTCCTGCAGATGCCGGTGCTGCACCTGGCCATCTCGGCGGCGGTGGTCCTGCTGTTCTCGGGCTACATCCTGTACGACATCAGCAACATCGTTCAGGGCGGCGAGACCAACTACGTGACGGCAACCCTGGCGGTCTACCTCGATGTTTACAACGTCTTCGTGAGCCTGCTGAACCTCATCATGGCCTTTGGCGGCGAGCGCGACTGACATCCGTCCGCAGCGGTAAGCAAAAAGGCGACCTTCGGGTCGCCTTTTTCATTGGAGCTGTGCGGCCTCAGGCCCGCTCGAAGAGCGCGATGGATTCCACGTGGGATGTCTGCGGGAACATGTTGGCGATGCCCGCCCCCATCAGCCTGTAGCCCTTCTCGTTGGTCAGCACCGCGGTATCCCGGGCCAGCGTGGCCGGGTTGCACGACACATAGACGATGCGCTTCGGCGAACACACGCCCAGCGCCTTGACCACTGCGATCGCCCCTTCCCGGGGCGGATCGATCAGTAGCTTGTCCAGCGGCCCGAGCGCCGCCAGGCTGTCTTCGGTCGCCTCGAACAGGTTGGCCGCGTGGAACTCGCAGCGCTCACCAAGGCCATTGTCGGCGGCATTCTGGCCCGCCCGGCGGACCAGCGCGTCGCTGCCCTCGACACCCACCACATAGGCGCCCAGACGGGCAATCGGCAGGCTGAAGTTGCCGAGCCCGCAGAACAGGTCGGCGATCCGCTCGCCGGGCTTCGGGTCGAGCAACTGCATCGTCCGGCGCATCAGCACCCGGTTGATGCCCATGTTCACCTGGGTGAAGTCGGTGGGCCGAAAGGCCATCGACACACCGAACTCCGGCAGCGTGTAGGCCAGCCCCGGCGCATCCTTCGGAAACAGCCGACGCGCCGAATCCGGGCCGCTCGGCTGCACCCACACCTGGATCGACTCCGCCTCGCCAAAGGCGACCAGCCGGGCCGTGTCGGCCGCGGAGAGCGGCACCAGATGCCGGAACACCATCACCGTGATCCCCTCGCCCACCGCAATCTCGATCTGCGGCAGACGATCCGGCGCCGACATGCCGGAAATCAGCGCCCGCAAACGCGGCACCATCGCCGACACATGAGGCGGCAGAATCGCGCAGCTTTCCATTGGCGCCACGTAGCTGCTGCGCCGCTCGTGAAAACCGATCAGCACGCCGCCCTTGCTCGGCACCATCCGCACCGACAGCCGCGCGCGATAACGATAGCCCCAGGTCGGGCCGACGATCGGCGGGTAGAGCACATCCGGCCGAGCCCGGCCGATGTGCCAGAGGGCGTTCTCCAGCACCCGCTGCTTCGCCGCCACCTGGGCGCCGGATTCCAGATGCTGCATGCTGCAGCCACCGCACACCCCGAAGTGGGGGCAGCGCGGCTCGACCCGCTGGGCGCTGGCCGAAATCACCCGCGTCACATCCGCCACCTCGTAGTTCGGCTTGACCTTGTAGGGCGTGAATTCGACCCGTTCGCCGGGCAAGGCGCCCTCGATAAAGATCGTCTTGCCGTCGACGTGGGTGACGCCGCGCCCCTCGTGATCAAGGGATTCGACAACGGCTTCGCGGGGGGCTGCTGCGTGCATGGCAATACGGTCGAAACAGGAAGGGCGCCATTTTAGCGGCGGGCACAGCCGTTGCAATCCGGCGCGTTATAATTGCCGGATGACAAATACACTTCTTGGCGGCCTGTCGGTCGAGACCTTTCTCACCGAATACTGGCAAAAAAAACCGCTCCTCGTGCGCCAGGCGGTTCCCGGCTTCACCGGTGTCGTAACCAAGGACGAACTCTTCGAGCTCGCCCGTGATCCGGACGTCGAGTCCCGTTACGTCACCCACACCACCACCACCTGGGAAGTCATCCACGGCCCCCAGAAGGCATCCGACCTCAAGCGCAAGAAGCAGCCCTGGACGGTGCTCATCCAGGGGCTCAACCTTTTCTGCCCCGATGGCGACGAACTCCTCCACCGCTTCGACTTCATCCCCCAGGCCCGTCTCGACGACCTGATGGTGAGCTACGCCGTCGATAACGGTGGCGTCGGCCCCCACTTCGACAACTACGACGTGTTCCTGCTGCAAGGCATCGGCAAGCGCCGCTGGCTCATCAGCGACCAGGACGACCGCACGCTCATCGAAGACGCGCCGCTCAAGATCCTGCAGGATTTCCGCCCGGTATACGACTGGGTGCTCGAGCCCGGCGACATGCTCTACCTGCCGCCCCACTGGGCCCACAACGGCATCGCCATCGGCGAATGCACCACCTACTCCATCGGCTTCCGCTCGCCCACGGCGCAGGAACTCGCCCAGCAGTTCCTCGGCTACCTGCAGGACACCCTCCAGCTCGACGGCATCTACGCCGACCCTGATCTCAAGCACCAGGCCCACTCGGCGCAGATCAGCGACCAGATGATCGGCCGGGTCGCCGAAACCCTGCAGCGCATCACCTGGACCCGCGACGACGTCCGCGGCTTCCTCGGCGCCTACCTCACCGAACCCAAGCCCCACGTCTTCTTCGACTCGCCCGACGAGCCCCTCGAGCACGACGAGTTCGTGGAAGCCTGCAGCGCCGACGGCTACCGCCTCGATGCGCGCAGCCTGCTGCTTTTTGCCGATGGCCACTTCTTCATCAACGGCGAGCCCGTTCCGGTCGAAACCGACGACCAACCCACGCTCCAGGCTCTGGCCGACAACCGCCGCGTCGACACAATTGCCGGTTTGTCGGAAGAAGGCATCGCGCTGCTTTATGACTGGTATTGCTGCGGCTTCGCTCATCCATCAGCAAATCTGATGGAATAGCGCGTTACCTTGACAATCCGGCTTGACACCACCGCGGGCTTGTTGCGGCAACGCAACAACGTCTTTATTCAAGCACTTCCTCCGTGGTAGGATTCGGGCCAGATCGGGTCCCCCACCTGATTGCTCCTGATTTAAGCTTGTTGTACTTCATTTATCGATAAGGGAAACCAACAATGAAACAATCTCTCCTGGTTGCTGCTCTCGTTGCACTCGCTGTTTCCGCTTGCGGCAAGAAGGAAGAGCCGAAGCCCGTTGAAGCTCCGGCTGCTGCTCCCGCCGCTGCTGCCCCGGCCGCCCCGGCTGCCCCCGCCGCTGATGCCAAGCCCGCTGAAGCTGCTGCCCCCGCTGCCGCTCCGGCTGCTGATGCCAAGCCCGCTGAAGCTGCTGCTCCCGCTGCCGCTCCGGCCGCCGCTGGCTCCACCGCCGAAAACGCCGCTGCTGCTGCCGCTGCCAACACCGAAAAGAAGTAATCTTTTCGCTGTTGAAAAAAAGCCAACCTGCGGGTTGGCTTTTTTTACGCCCGTTGCCAGCCCGCGGACAATCCTTAAGCGGAAGCAGGCACCAAAACAAAACGCCGGACATTGCCGGCGTTTTGCTTGTGGAGCACAGGAACCGATCTACTTCAGCTGATCGTGCAGCAGCGACAGGATCTTGCGGGCCGAGGTCGAGGTGTCCGTACCGCCTTCACGGGTCAGCACCTGCACGGAAGACGACGCATCCGCGCCCTTCACGTAGATCCGGTACTGGCTGCCAGACTGAACCTGCGGCTTGTCACTGCGCCAGAAGGCCAGCCGCGACAAGATGCCCTCATCCTTCTTCGACTTCACGTCGACTTCCGGATCCACGTAACGCACGTAGTAAATCCCCTGAGCGCGGTCACGGTCTTCGACGGTGAAGCCCACGCGATCCAGCGCGAGGCCAACCCGGCGCCAGGCGCGATCGAAACCTTCCTGCACCTCCAGAACCGCAGCACCGCCTTCGACGTTCTGCAGGCTGGCCTTCTCGGCCTTGGGCACGGCGGCGATCTGCGCCTTGGCACGGGTCTCGTCGGCGCCCAAGCGAACCATCAGGCGCTGCAGGAACTCGGCCTCGAGCTCGGGATCGGCAGGACGCGGCTGCCAGATCGTCTGGTTCTTGGCCTCGTTCGGGTAGATCTCCATCATGCCGCGATGGCTGATGTAGATCTCGACCGTGCCGGGGTCGTTGCCCGCTTCCAGCCGGGTGCGGTACTTGTCCCGCTCCGGCGTGGAGTAGATGCCATCGATGACCTTGCCGAGGGTCCGGCGGATGATGTCATCCTGGATCTTGGCGCGGTTCTCGGCCCAGTCGGTCTCCATCACGCCAATGTCAGGGCTGTCGATGTTGAGGATGAAGCCGTTCTCCTGCCAGAACTCGCGGACCTGCGGCCAGATCTTGTCGGCCGAGCCGGGCACCACCAGCCAGCGCTGGGAACCCGAGCGCTCGACGCGCATCTTGTCGATGGACTGGGGCGCCACAGCCACGCCGGGCGCGACACCCGCTGCGGTGGCCGCAGCGGTACCAGCCTGGTTCGAACGCTCGGCGCTGTAGGCCGAATACGTGGCAATGCCCTTCGGGCTCACGTCGGGAACGGCATAGCGATCGTCTGCGGTGGGCGCGGTGAGATCCGGCGGCACCTCGAGCGTGGGACGCTTGGCGGTGGCCGCCGCACTCTTGTAGTCGATCTTTTTCGATTCCAACAAGGAACCGGAGCATCCGGCAAGCGCAAACGCGACGACGACCGTCGCACCGGAAGCCAACTTTCGGCTTTGCATTCGTAACCCTCGGGGTGGGAAAAACCAGTCCTGGTTTGACACGCTTAGGTGGAACCGTTTCAGACTTCGATGCCGGCCTGACGCATGGCCTCGCGGACGCGACCATGGAAGGGCTCGGACAGCTGGGTCAGCGGGAGGCGGATGGCGTTGCCGATCAGGCCCATCTGCGCCACCGCCCACTTCACGGGAATCGGGTTGGCTTCGCAGAACAGATCGCGATGCAGCTTGACCAGCCTGGCGTTCAGATCACGGGCACGCGGGCCGTCGCAGGCGATGGCGGCGACGCACATCTCGTGCATCAGGCGCGGCGCGACGTTGGCGGTGACCGAGATGGTGCCGTGGCCGCCAAGCATCATGAAGGCCATGGCGGTCATGTCGTCGCCGGTGTAGAGCGCGAAATCCTTGGGGGCACGGGCGACGAGGTCGCAGGCGCGATCGATGCTGCCGGTGGCGTCCTTGATGCCGATGATGTTCGGGATCTCGGCGAGGCGCAGGGTCGTGTCGTTGGCGAGATCGGCAACGGTGCGGCCCGGCACGTTGTAGAGGATCATCGGCAGCGGGCTGGCTTCGGCAATCGCACGGAAGTGCTGGTACATGCCTTCCTGGGTCGGGCGATTGTAGTAGGGCACGACCGAAAGGCCAGCCACCGCGCCAGCCTTGCGGGAGAACTCGGTGAGCTCGATGGCTTCACGGGTGGAGTTCGCGCCGGTGCCTGCGATGACCGGAATGCGGCCTGCAGAGTGTTCGACGGCCACGCGGATGAGCTCGCAGTGCTCCTCGACATTCACCGTCGGCGATTCGCCGGTGGTGCCGACGACGACGATCGCATCGGTGCCTTCCTTGATGTGGAAGTCGATCAGGCTGCGGAAACGGGGCAGATCCAGGCTGCCATCCTCGAGCATCGGCGTGACGATGGCGACAATCGAACCGGTAATCATGGGCTATCGGGAGAGAGGGAAAGTTGAATATTGTACCCAATCACTTCCGGAAGGATAGACGGGCGCAAATTGCTGTTACCAAAACAGGGGGTCAGCCCGGAGGAAAGCGCGGCGAAACAGGCGTTCCGCCGCGCGGCCGGATCACAGATCGGCGAGGGATTTGATGTGCGCGACAACGCTGCGGGCCAGCGAAGACAGGGAGTAACCGCCCTCGAGCATCGACACGATGCGGCGACCGGCGGTCTCGGCGGCGACCTTCTTGAGCTGTTCGGTCGCCCAGATGTAGTCGGCCTCGACGAGCCCCAGGGAACCCATGTCGTCCTCGTAGTGGGCGTCGAAACCCGCCGAGATGAAGATCATTTCGGGAGCGTGGTTGCGCAGCGCCGGCACCCAGATGTCGGACACGATCTCGCGGAAGACATCGCCCCGCGAGCCGGCCTTGACCGGCACGTTGACCATGTTGGGCGCCGGGTTGTCGGCGCCGCTGTAGGGGTAGAACGGGTGCTGGAAGATGCTGACCATCAGCACGCGGGGGTCGTCCTTGAAGATGTTCTCGGTGCCGTTGCCGTGGTGCACGTCGAAGTCGATGATCGCGACGCGCTTCAGGCCGTGTGCTTCAAGGGCGTGGCGGGCGGCAACGGCCACGTTGTTGAAGAAGCAGAACCCCATCGCCTTGTCGGCCTCGGCATGATGGCCGGGCGGGCGGATGGCGCAGAAGGCGTTCTCGACCTCGCCAGACATCACCAGATCGGTGGCGAGGATGCCCGCCCCGGCGGAGCGCAGGGCGGCCTTCATGGTGTTCGGGCACACTGCGGTGTCCGGGTCGAGGTGGCGGATGCCGTGCTCGGGCACGCTGGCCAGCAGTTCCTCAACGTGAGGGCGGGGATGGGCGCGGGAGATCTGCTCGACGCTCGCCAGCGGTGCATCGTGGAAGGCCAGGTACATATCCAGACCCGCCGCGATCAGACGGTCGTTGATAGCCGCCAGACGTTCGGGAGACTCCGGGTGATGCTCACCCATGTTGTGAAGCCAGCAGTCGCGGTGTGTGATGAATGCGGTACTCGTCATTAAAAACCCTCCCCTCGCGAAACCTCGCAGAAGCGCGTTGATTGTTGCAGCAGACCATGCCGGCATTGCCGCACAGCCTGCCCGCTGTTGTGGAATCATTATCCACTTAACCCGCCCACGAAAAAAGCCTTCGCCATGCCGATTCACATCGCCCGACGCCTCATCGATTCCGCCAGCCGCATCATTCTCGGCAAGGACCACGCCCTACGCCTCGCCCTGGCCTGCGTGCTCGCCCGTGGCCACCTGCTGATCGAGGACATCCCCGGCGTCGGCAAGACCACCCTCGCCCATGTGCTGGCCCGCCTGCTCGGGCTGCAGTTCCAGCGTATCCAGTTCACCAGCGACATGCTCCCGGCCGACATCGTCGGGGTGTCGATCTACGATCAGCGGGACGGCGCCTTCCGCTTTCATCCGGGGCCGGTGTTCGCCCAGCTGGTGCTCGCCGACGAGATCAACCGGGCCACGCCCAAGGCCCAGAGCGCGCTGCTCGAAGCCATGGAGGAGCGCCAGATCAGCGCCGAAGGCCAGACCTGGCCGCTGCCCCAGCCCTTCTTCGTGATCGCCACCCAGAACCCGACCGAGCAGATCGGCACCTTTCCGCTCCCCGAAAGCCAGCTCGACCGCTTCCTGATGCGCCTGTCCCTAGGCTACCCGGACCGCGCCGCCGAGCGCGCCCTGCTGGCCGGCGAGGATCGCCGGGATCTGATCGCCCACCTGCCGGCCGAGCTCGCCCCCGGTGAACTGGACGCCTTGTTCGCCGCCGCCCGGGCGATCCATGCCGGCCCGCGCCTGCTCGATTACATCCAGGCCCTGCTCGCCGAGAGCCGCGAGGGTGCAGCCTTCTCCCTCGGGATGTCGCCCCGCGCCGGCCTCGGCCTGCTGGCGGCCGCCCGGGCCTGGGCGCTGCTGGCCGGACGCGACCACGTGCTGCCCGAAGACGTGCAGGCGGTGCTGCCCGCGGTCGCCGGCCACCGCCTGCGCGCCGCCGACGACGCGCCCCAGCCCCCGGAAGCCCTGGCGCGCCGCCTGATCGAAGCGGTGCCGCTGCCCTGATGCCCCGTCCGATCGGCCTCCGGGAGCGGCTCCGGCGCTGGCTGTTCCGCGTCAGCGGGCCCGAGCCGACGCCCATCCGCCTCGGCCAGCGGCGCATCTTCGTGCTGCCCACACGCTTCGGTCTTGCGGTGGGCGCAACGCTCATGGCCATGCTGCTGGCGTCGATCAACTACGGCCTCAGCCTCGGCTTCGCCCTCACCTTCCTGATCGGCAGCGTGGCATGGATCAGCATCCACCACGCCTTTCGCAACCTCGTCGACCTCTCCATCAACCCGGGCCGCAGCGACGCAGTCTTCTGCGGCACGCCGGCGCGTTTTGGCGTGGTACTGCACAACCCGACCCTGCGCCCACGGCTCAGCCTGAAGATCTGGCCCACTGGCGTCCCCAACGGCGACGCCCCCTTCGATATCCCCCCCGAAGCCTCCGCCGCCCCCGAGGT
This sequence comes from Zoogloea sp. 1C4, assembly GCF_009469605.1. Taxonomy (GTDB): domain Bacteria; phylum Pseudomonadota; class Gammaproteobacteria; order Burkholderiales; family Rhodocyclaceae; genus Zoogloea; species Zoogloea oryzae. The sequence goes on from NZ_SSXU01000001.1 coordinate 478,796, forward strand.
GGCCGTCGCCACCCACGTCCGCGGCTGGCTGCAGCTGCCCCAGCTCACCCTCGAAACCCGTCACCCGCTGGGGCTGATCCGGGCCTGGAGCCTGTTCCAGCCCGACCAGCAATGCCTCGTCTACCCAGCCCCCGAGGCCGACGCGCCCCCCCTGCCCCACGGCGACGATCCCCGCCCCGGGCAGGGCGGACGTGGCCGCGGGCGTGACGACTTCTCGGGGCTGCGCCATCACCAACCCGCCGATTCGCCGCGCCACGTGGCCTGGAAGACCGTCGCCCGCGGCGGCCCCTGGCGCACCAAGGAATTCGAAGGCGCGGGCAGCCAGGCCGTGTGGCTCGACTGGCATCACCTGCCGCCGGCGATGGGGGTGGAAGCCCGCCTGTCGCGCATCGCCCGCTGGGTGATGGACGCCGACGCCGCCGGCGTGGATTTCGGCCTGCGCCTGCCCGGCATCAACCTGGCGCCCTCCCGCGGCCCCGCCCACCGCCATGCCTGCCTGGCCGCGCTGGCGCTTTATGGCCTCCCCGCTGCCGACCGGAGGGCCGCCCCGTGAGCCTGCGTCCGGACCAGATCGGCTGGCTGCTGGCCACCGCGACGATCACGCTCATTCCCCATTTCGGGCATCTGCCGCCACTACTCGCCGGCATCGCCGCCGTGCTGGTGGGCTGGCGCGCCCTCATCGCCACCGGCGGACGCCGCCTGCCCCACCGACACGTGCTCTCGGCGCTGGCCGTGGGGATCATCATCGCGGTGCTCGCAGAGTACCGGCACTTCTTTGGCAAGGACCCGGGCGTGGCCCTGCTGGCGGGCCTCCTCGGGCTCAAGCTGCTCGAAACCCGGCAGATCCGCGACGGGCGTTCGGTGGTGCTGCTCAGCATCTTCCTGCTGCTCACCCAGTACCTCTACCAGCAGGACATGGCCATCGCGGCCCTGTCGCTGCTCGGAGCCCACGGCGCGGTGGCCAGCCTGCTCGCACTGCAGAGCCGGGTGAGCGCATCGCCGCGCACCCGCGCCCTCGAAGCCGGGCGGCTGCTCGTCCAGGCGCTGCCGCTGATGCTGGTGCTGTTCATCCTCTTCCCGCGGGTGCAGGGCCCCCTGTGGGGGCTCCCGGCAGACGCCTTCAACCGCGTCGGCGGCCTCTCGGACACCATGGCGCCGGGCGACCTGGCCCGCCTTGGCGAATCCTCGGCGATCGCCTTCCGGGTGGATTTCCAGGGCGAACCGCCACCCGCCGCCGAACGCTACTGGCGAGGCCCCGTGCTCACCCGCTTCGACGGCCACACCTGGCGGGCCGGGCTGCTGCAGCTGGCCGACCAGCCGTCCTACCAGCCCCAGGGCGCCGCCTACAGCTACGCCATCACCCTCGAACCCCACAACCAGCTGTGGCTGCTGGCCCTCGACTTCCCTGCCGTCACCGCCGGCACGCGCATCTCCAACGATTTCCAGCTCCTCGCCCGCGAGCCCGTGCAGGGCCGCCGCCGGATCGAGCTGGTGTCCTACCCCCACACCCCGGTCGGACGCGACGAGACGCAGCTCGTGCTGCGTCAGGCGCTCGATCTACCGCCCCGCGCCAACCCCCGCAGCGTCGAACTCGGCCGCCAGCTGCGCGCCCGCGCCGCCAGCCCTGCCCACATCCCCGATCTCGCCATCGAACACTTCCGGCGCAGCGGCCTGCGCTACACCCTCGAACCCCTCCCCCTCGGGCGGGACGACGTGGATAGTTTCCTGTTCGACACCCGCCAGGGCTTCTGCGAACACTTCTCGGCGGCCTTCGTGGTGGTGATGCGCGCGGCCGGCGTGCCGGCACGGGTCGTCACCGGCTATCAGGGCGGCGAGATCAACCCGGTGGATGGCACCCTGGTCGTCCGCCAGTCCGACGCCCACGCCTGGGCCGAGGTGTGGCTCGCCGGGCGGGGCTGGGTGCGGGTCGATCCGACCGCCGCCAGCGCGCCCCAGCGCATCGAGAACGGCCTCGCCGCAGCCCTGCCCGATAGCGCCCGGCTGCCTCTGCTGGTGCGCGCCGACCTGGCCTGGCTGCACGGCCTGCGCGACCGTCTGGACGCCCTCAACAACCGCTGGAACCAATGGGTTCTCGGGTACAATCCGGCCCGCCAGCGAGCCCTGCTGTCGGGCCTCGGCTTTGGCGATCCCGACTGGCAGACCATTGCGGCGCTGCTCGCCGGTGGTTGCGCCATCGTCATGGGCGCGCTCACCCTGTGGGCCCTGCGCCAGCGCTCCCCGGCCGACGCCATCGATCGAAGCTGGCGCCGCTTCTGCCGGCAACTGGCCAGCGTGGGCCTGCCTCGCAACAGCTGGGAAGGCCCCCTCGACTACGCCCGCCGGCTCGCCCGCGAACGCCCCGACCTGGCCGGCACCATCAACGCCATTGCCGCCGACTACGCCAGCCTTCGCTACGGCCCCGGCGAGGCCGACCCGGACCGCCTGAAACGCTTCCACCAATCCACCAGAAACTTCCGCCCCCGATGAACACCCCGACGACCCGCCCGCGCCTTGCGCCGATCCTGCTTGCGGGCCTGCTGTCCCTCTTCGCCACCGCCGGCCACGCCGAGCGCTACGCCGATCGCCCCGAAGCCCAGCAGTTCATCGACGAGATGACCCAGAAGCACGGCTTCGACAAGGACGCCCTCACCTACATCTTCCGGCGCGCCGAATTCCAGCCGTCGGTGATCAAGTACATCTCGCCCCCGAAGGACCCGGGCGTGCGCTCCTGGCAGCGCTATCGCAGCCGCTTCATCGAGCCCGTCCGCATCAAGGCCGGCCTGGCCTTCTGGAAGCGTCACGAGGCGACCATCAAGGCCGCCAGCGAGAAATACGGCGTGCCGGAGGAAATCATCGTCGGAATCATCGGCGTCGAGACCATCTACGGGCGCAACACCGGCAACTACCAGGCCGTGTCCGCGCTCTCCACCCTCGCCTTCGACTACCCGCGTCGTGCCGAGCTTTTCCGTGGCGAACTCGAAGCCCTGCTGCTGATGGCCCGCGAGCAGCACCGCGACCCGCTGGACTACCAGGGCTCCTACGCCGGCGCGCTGGGCCTGCCCCAGTTCCTGCCCAGCAGCGTGCGCAACTATGCGGTGGATTTTGACGGTGACGGCCAGATCGACCTGCTGAACAGCCCGGCCGACGCCATCGGCAGCGTGGCCCGCTACATGCAGATGCACGGCTGGGAAACCGGCGCGCCGGTGGCGATCCGCGCAAATGTCGAGCCCGGCGCCAACCTGCCGCCGCTCATCGCCAACGACATCAACCCGGCCTTCGACAACGCGACCCTCGCCGGCTACGGCGTGAAGCCCGTCGATGGCAGCGCGCCCGCCGGCAAGGCCGCCTTCGTCGAACTGGTGACGCCCGGCGAGGACAGCGAATACTGGCTGGGTTACCAGAACTTCTATGTGATCACCCGCTACAACCGCAGCAGCTTCTACGCCATGTCGGTGTTCCAGCTGGGTGAAGCCGTGAAGGCCGCGCGGACGGCGGCCCAGGTCAGCCGGCGCTGACGCCGGCAGGCCGTCAGGCGAAGAGCTCGAGCACCTTCTCGGGCGGGCGGCCAACCACCGCCCGATCACCGCGCACCACGATCGGGCGCTCGATGAGGATCGGGTGCGCCGCGAGCGCATCCAGCCATTCGTCGTTGCTCAGGCTGCGGCCCTTGTAGTCGGACTTGTAGATGTCTTCGCCCTTGCGGACGATGGCCTCGGCGGGCAGGCCGAGCTTTGCCAGCACGTCGGCAAGCTCATCGCGACTGGGCGGGTTCTTCAGGTATTCCACCACCTCAAGCTGGACGCCCTTTTCCTCGAGCAACTGGCAGGCGCTGCGGCTCTTACTGCAGCGGGCGTTGTGATACACGCGCACGGATTCGGTCATTGCGAACGGACTTTCGGGTGATTCGGGAAGTTAAAGCAGCACGTCTTTCGAGACGCCCCGGCGCTTGATGATCCGGCGCAGCTGGCCGAGCGCTTCGAGCTGGATCTGGCGGACACGCTCGCGGGTGAGCTCAAGGCTGTCGGCGAGCTCCTCGAGGGTCTGCACCTCGCACTCGTCAATGCCGTAGCGGTGGCGGATCACCAGCCGCTGCTTGTCGCTCAGCTGATTGATCCATTCGCGCACCAGGGTGCCAACTTCCAGATCGTGGATCTGGACATCCGGCGTGTCGGCGTCTTCGTCGGCCAGGGATTCGCCGATGGAGAGGGTCGGATCGATGTCGAGGGGGGCGTCCAGCGACGCGGTGTGCTCGTTGAGGGCCAGGATCGCCCGCACGTCGGCCACTGGCCGGGCAAGCTCACGGGCCACGTCCTCGACGGTGGTGTCGCCATTGCTGGCGGCTTCGAGCTGGCGCTGGCAGCGCAGCACCTGATTGAGTTCCTTCACCACATGCACCGGCAGGCGGATGGTGCGCGACTGGTTCATGATCGCCCGCTCGATGTTCTGGCGGATCCACCAGGTGGCGTAGGTGGAGAAGCGGAAGCCCCGTTCGGGGTCGAATTTCTCGAGGGCGTGGATCAGCCCGAGATTGCCCTCCTCGACCAGATCGAGGAGCGGGATGCCGCGGTTGAGATAGTGTTTGGCGATATTGACGACGAGCCGCAGGTTGCGTTCGATCATCGTCTGACGGGCGTTGAAGTTGCCTTCCCGGACCTGCCGGGACAACGATAATTCTTCGTCTGCGGTAAGTAGCGGATTGACGCCGATCTCGTTGAGGTAAAGCTGGGTGACGTCACCGAGGAAGTCGGTATCCACCGACGATACGACCGGAGCTTCGAGAAAGACTTCAACCTCCGGGGGTAGATCCGGTTCGGTGTTTTCCATCTCCTCCGGCACTGCCGAATCGAACATGACGCCCTCGCTGTCTCTTTTGGGGAGAAACACCGACAGGCCTGCACCGCGCCTGTCGTCCGTCCGGTATCCACCCAAAAATCGGCGAGGGTGAAATCCGGCGTCTATAGTCGTACTAGCCCTACTCTACCCTGCTTCCCCCGAGACTCGCCAGAATCAGCGGGGAGGGAGATATTTGCCAGGATCAACAGGCTTGCCCTGCCGGCGGATCTCGAAATGAAGCTTGGGTCGATCGCTGTCGGTATCGCCGAGTTCGGCGATCTTCTGCCCCTTCGTCACCGCCTGACCTTCCTTGACCAGCAGGTTCTGGTTGTGGGCATAGGCGCTGAGGAAGCTGTTGTCGTGCTTCACGATCACCAGTTTGCCATATCCACGCAAACCCGTGCCGGCGTACACCACGCGGCCTCCGGCAGCGGCAAGCACAGGGTCACCCGGCTTGCCGGCGATGTCGACGCCCTTGCTGGAAGTGTCATTGAAACCCGCGATGATTTTGCCGGAAGTCGGCCATGCCCAGTCAATTTTTTCACCGTTTGCGGGTTCGGCCTTGGTATCCGCTTTGGGTTCCGGCTTCGCCTCGGGCCGGGTTTCGGGTTTGACCTCGGGTTTCGTTTCCGGCTTCGGGTCGACCTTCGCCACCACAACCGGAGCCGCTTCGGGCTTCTGGGCCTGGGCCCAGGCCTGCTCGGAATACGGCACCTTGCCGCCCTTGGGCTCGCGGCGCAGGCCGTCGGACGAGGCGCTGGCCGCGACGGGTGCGCTGGCCACCGGCGTCACCGGACGCACTTCGACGCCGGAGTTGGTGTTGATCGGCCGCGCCACCGCGCCGGATTCGGGCGGACGGATGCGCAGCTCCTGCCCCACCTCGATCAGATTGGGGTTCTCGAGGCCGCTCCAGGCGGCGATGTCGCGGTAGTTCTGGCCGTGGTCGAGGGCGATGCGGATCAGGGTGTCGCCCGGCTTGACGATGTAATACCCCGGACGGGCCACCCGCGGCGGAGGCGCAGGCTGATCAGTGGAGGCGGACGTGGCCGCCGAGCCCGGGCGGGAACGATCGGAGACGGGCGCCGGCGCCTTCGAGGCGCAACCCGCCATCACCAGGGCGACGGCGAAGACGGCAGGAACACGGGCAAACTTGAAACGGGACAACATCATTCGGTCGGGTCAGTCATTCTGTGCCGGGCAGCAGCGGCACGAAGCGCACTGCACTCAGGCGTGTTTCTCGGAGGCCGCGGGACGTGCGCTCGATGAGCACCAGGCTCTGGTCGGCAGCGCCCACCGGCAGGATCAGCCGGCCGCCTTCGGCCAGCTGATCGGTGAGGGCCGGCGGCACCTTGGGCGCGGCGGCGGCAACGATGATCGTGTCGAAGGGCGCGGCTTCCTTCAGGCCGACGCTACCGTCGGCATGTTTCAGGCGGACGTTGGGCAGGCGCAGATGGCGCAGATTGTTGCGCGCCCGGTCGAGGAGCAGGCGCAGGCGCTCGACCGAATACACCTCGGTCGCCACATGGGACAGCACCGCCGCCTGGTAGCCGCAGCCGGTTCCGACCTCGAGCGTCTTGCCGAGTTCGCGGCCGGCGCGCAGAAGTTCGATCATCCGCGCCACCACGAAGGGCTGGGAGATGGTCTGCTGCAGGCCGAGGGGCAGCGCCGTGTCTTCGTAGGCGCGGGTGGCCAGGGCTTCCTCGACAAACAGGTGGCGCGGCACGGCCATCATCGCCGCCAGCACCTTCTCGTCACGCACCCCCTGCTCGCGCAGACGCTCGACCATCCGCGCGCGGGAGCGCTGGGCGGTCTGGAGGGCCGTTCGCAAGACCTCGCTGGTCATTTGCCCAGCCAGTCGCGAATGCCGGCAACCTGCCCGTAATGGGTCAAATCGATCTGAAGCGGAGTGACGGACACGTAGCCGTTGGCCACAGCGTGAAAATCGGTGCCTTCGCCCGCATCCTGGGCGCTGCCGGCGGCACCCACCCAATAGACGGTTTCGTTGCGCGGGGTGAGCGACTTGATCGTCGGCTCGGCCTTGTGGCGCTTGCCGAGGCGCGTCACCTGGATGCCCTTGATCTGGTCGTAGGGCAGATCGGGCACATTGACGTTGAGCAGCGTGGGCTGGCGGACCGGGTCGCGCTGGAAGCGCTCGACCAGTTCGCGGGCGATGCGCCCCGCCGCGCTGAAATCCGACGCGCCCTTGGCCACCAGCGAGATGGCGATGGCCGGCACGCCGAGGAGAAAGCCTTCGGTGGCCGCGGCCACGGTGCCCGAGTAGATGGTGTCGTCGCCCATGTTGGCGCCGTGGTTGATGCCCGACACGACCATGTCGGGCAGCTCGTCGAGCATGCCGGTGACGGCCAGATGGACACAGTCGGTCGGCGTGCCATTCACATAGTGAAAGCCGCTCGCCGCCTTGCGCAGCGACAGGGGACGATCGAGGGTCAGGGAGTTGCTGGCGCCGCTGCGGTCGCGCTCCGGGGCCACCACATCGATCTTGCCGACCTCGGCAAGAGCCGCGGCGAGGGCCTGCAGGCCAGGGGCGAAATAACCGTCGTCGTTACTGAGCAGAATGCGCATGGAGGAACCGGAGTCAGGCTTGGCAGGATGGATGCAGGCTCGCCAGACCCGTATCCCGAACAGAATGAAGCCCGGGTAGACGGCAGCGCGCGGCAGACCTTGAACAGTCAGCGAGTTTAGCAGAGTCGGCTTGGCACCTGCTAGGCGCAAACCCCGCCATCCGACGAACCCGCCCGACGCGCGAAGCCACCCTTGCAGCCGGATGCCGAAGGGCGTGTGGCAATGTCGGATCAATGCGCCGGGAACCCACTGCCGGCAGCCGGCGACAAACGCCCCGAACCACGAAAATAAAATCGCCCGGCGCTGTAATTTCCAGCGCCCCGCCGCGTCTACCCGAGCACACCCAACACCGAGAGCCCATCATGTTGATCCGTCGCCCCGACGACATCCTGCCGTCCGAGATCACCGATCCGGCGGTGTATCACGCCCGCCGCCGCTTCATGGCCCAGGCCGGCACGCTGGCCCTGGCGTCAGCCCTGCCGATCACATCGAACGCCGCCGGCCTCGGCCCGATCGCCGCCAGCCCCCTGAGCACCTCCGAGCCGCCCACATCGCGCCGGGCTGTCACCACCTATAACAATTTCTACGAGCTGGGCACCGACAAGGCCGACCCGGCCGAGAACACCTTCCGCCTCAAGCCCGCGCCGTGGACGCTGCGGGTCGAGGGGCTGGTGAACAAGCCCCGGAGCTTCAGCATCGACGAGCTCATCAAGCTCGTTCCGCTGGAAGAGCGCATCTACCGGATGCGCTGCGTGGAAGGCTGGTCGATGGTGATTCCGTGGGTAGGCTTTCCCCTCGCCGCGCTGCTCAAGCAGGTCGATCCCCAGGGCAGCGCCAAGTACGTGGAGTTCGTGAGCCACTACGACAAGGCCACCATGACCCGCGGCGTGCTCGACTGGCCCTACCTCGAGGGCCTGCGCCTCGACGAAGCCCGGCATCCGCTCACGCTGCTGGCGGTGGGCTTGTTCGGTGAGGTGCTGCCGGTCCAGAATGGCGCTCCGATCCGGCTGGTTGTGCCCTGGAAGTACGGTTTCAAGGGCGGCAAGTCGATTGTCGCGATCCGCCTCGTCGAGAAGCAGCCGCTCACCGCCTGGATGAAGGCCGGCCCCTCGGAATACGGCTTCTACGCCAACGTGAATCCGGAGGTCGACCACCCCCGCTGGAGCCAGGCCACCGAGCGCCGGATCGGCGAATTCACCAAACGCAAGACGCTCATGTTCAACGGCTACGCCGACCAGGTCGCGTCGCTCTACGGCGGCATGGATCTGCGCCGCTTCTTCTGACCCCACACCGCAATGATGAACCCTGGCAACACCCACCTCGCAGCCATCAAGACCGTCCTCTTCGCCGCCTGCCTGCTGCCGGCCTTCCTGCTGTGGCGCGGCTTCGAGCTCGACACCCTAGGCGCCAACCCCATCGAGGCCATCACCCGCGGCACCGGCGACTGGACGCTGCGCTTCCTGCTGATCACCCTCGCCGTCACGCCGCTGCGCAAGCTTACGGGCTGGCACTGGGTGGTGCGCCTGCGCCGGATGCTCGGGCTGTTCGCCTTTGCCTATGGCGCAGCACATCTGCTCACCTACCTGTGGCTGGACCAGTTCTTTGACTGGAACGCGATCGCCAAGGACATCCTCAAGCGCCCCTTCATCACCGTCGGCTTCGCGGCCCTGGTGCTGATGGCGCCGCTGGCAGCAACATCGTCCAACGCGGCCATCCGGCGCCTTGGTGGGCGCCGCTGGCAGGCGCTGCACCGGGCGATCTACCCGATCGCAGTGCTGGGCTGCGTGCATTTCTGGTGGCTGGTGAAGAAGGACATCACCGAGCCGCTGATCTACGCGGTGATCACCGCCGCACTCCTCGGCATCCGTGCCTGGTGGCGTGAACAGGAGCGACGCAAGCAACTCGCCGGCGGCTATCTGCCCCAGCCGCCCAAGCTTACGGGAAAGGTGATCCGGATCTTCGCAAAATAGTCGGGTGGGATAGAATGCGCATCCCGTCCGCAAGGATTTCATCCGGCTCAGTCCCGTCATGCGTTTTCAAGGCAGGCTCACCCAGTGGAACGACGCCAAGGGTTTTGGCTTCATCACGCCCAACGGCGGCGGAGGCCGCGTCTTCGTCCACGCCAGATCCTTCCGCGCGGGCGGGCGTCGGCCTGAAGAAGGCGATCTGCTGACCTACGAACTGGGCGTGGATGGCAAAGGCCGGCCTCGGGCCGACGAGATCGACTTCGTCGGCAAGGCCCGGCAAGGCAGCGCCCCACGGAGCGACAGCACGGCCGCACCGCTCGTGGCGGCCGTGTTCAGCGTCGTGCTGATCGGCGCAACGCTCAAGGGCTTCGCGCCCCGCGCGCTGCTATGGCTCTACGCCGGCGCCAGCGTGCTGGCCTTCCTGCTCTACTGGATGGACAAGCGCGCGGCGCTCACCGACGCCTGGCGCACACCGGAAAACACCCTGCACCTGTGCGCGCTGGTGGGCGGCTGGCCGGGCGCGGTAGTCGCCCAGCAGGTGTTGCGCCACAAGACACGCAAGGAATCCTTCCGCGCGGTGTTCTGGATGACGGTGCTGCTCAATTGCGCAGCCGTCGGCTGGCTGCTCGCGGCCCCCGGCGCAGCCACGCTCCGCGCCGGGTTCGGGTTCGGGCTCGGCTGAAGCGCCGTCAGGCCTTCGGACGGATGGCCGACTTGGGCCGGAAGGCCTTCACCACCGCGTCATGGGTCTCGATGTACGGCCCGCCGATGAGATCGACGCAATACGGCACCGACGCAAAGATGCCGTGCACCTTCGGGTTGCCGTCGGCGTCCTTCAGCCCTTCGAGGGTTTCGGCGATCGCCTTGGGCTGGCCCGGCAGGTTGATGATGAGGCTGCTGCCGCGGATCACCGCCACCTGCCGCGACAGGATCGCGGTAGGCACGAAAGCCAGGCTCACCTGACGCATCTGCTCGCCAAAGCCCGGCATCACCTTGTGGGCGACGGCCAGGGTGGCTTCCGGCGTCACATCGCGCAGGGCCGGGCCGGTGCCGCCGGTGGTGAGCACCAGATGGCATCCGGCCACGTCGCACAGCTCGATCAGCGTCGCCTCGATGGTCGGCTGGTCGTCGGCGATCAGGCGCGTCACCGGCTCCCACGGGGTGGTGAGGGCCTTGTTCAGCCAGTCCTGCAGGGCCGGGATGCCCTTGTCTTCGTAGATGCCGCCCGAGGCCCGGTCGCTGATGGACACCAGGCCGATCTTCACCACGTCGCTCATTCCTCGTCTCCGGCTTCGTCGTCGAATTCCTCGGTCGCAGCGCCGCCTTCTTCGAGCTCACGCAACACCCGGAAGAGTTCGCGATAGGCCCGCGGCGGTTTGTTCTGCTCCTTCTCCTTGATCGCATTGCGGCGCAGCACGCGCAGCTGCTGCAGATCGACGCCCGGATGGGCTTCGGCGATGCCGTGGAGGGTCTTCTCGTCTTCAAGCAGCTTGGTGCGCAGGTTTTCGAGGCGGTGCATCTTGGCGGTCTCGACCGCCGACACGCCCTTGAAGGCGTCGAGCGCGGCACGGATCGGCTCCGGGTCGACGCTGCGCATCAGCTTGCCGATGTACTGCAGCTGGCGGCGCTTGGCCTCGTGGGCGGTGAAGCGCTGGTAGTCCTTGACCGCGTCGCGCAGGTCTTCGTCGATGGGCACCTTGGCGAGGCGCTCCTTGCCGAGTTCGGCCAGTTCACGGCCGAGATCCTGCAGGGCGGCGCTGTCACGCTTGAGCTGCGACTTGCTGGGGCCGTCGAATTCTTCGTCTGGGTTGTATTTGTGCTTGGCCATCTGGGGGGTGAAAAAGGCGCGGGAAGGGTAAGATTATAGCCTTTAGCCCCAGCCCCACCCGCAAAGCCATGGCCGACAACCGTTTCAGCTTCAGTCAGGACAACCTCAAGACCATCGCCGAAGACATCCTCAAGTTCGCCAGGAAGCGCGGCGCGACCGCTTGCGAGGTGGATGTGTCGGAAGGGTTCGGCCAGTCCGTCACCGTCCGCCGCGACGAGGTGGACACCATCGAATACAACCGCGACAAGGGCGTCGGCGTCACCATCTACGACGGCCAGAAGCGCGGCTACGCCAGCACCTCTGATTTCTCGAAGGAAGCCCTCAAGGCCACCGTGGATGCGGCGGTCTCCATCGCCCGCTTCACCGCGCCCGACGCCGCCTCGGGCCTGCCCGACGAAGCGCTCCTGGCCAAGGACTTCCCCGATTTCGACCTGTACCACCCCTGGAAGATCTCCACCGAAGACGCCATCGAGCTCGCCAGCCGCTGCGAGCGCGCGGCCTTTGCGGTGAGCCCGGAGATTCGCAACTCCGACGGCGCCAGCGTGTCGATGCAGGAATCCCATTTCATCTCGGCCAACAGCCTGGGCTTCATGGGTGGCTACGCCAGCTCGCGCCACTTCCTGTCGTGCTCGGTGATCGCCGGCGAAGGCGACGACATGCAGCGAGACGACTGGTACACCACCAAACGCGATCCGGCCGATCTGGCCGACGCCGAGGAGATCGGCACCTTCGCCGCCCGCCGCGCCCTAGCCCGCCTGGGCGCCCGCCAGATCCCCACCTGCGAGGTGCCGGTGCTGTTCGAGGCCCCGCTGGCTGCCGGGCTGATCGGCGCCTTCGTGCATGCCGTGAGCGGCGGTGCCCTGTACCGCAAGTCGAGCTTCCTGCTCGACAGCCTGGGCAAGCAGGTCTTCCCCAGCCACATCCAGATTTCCGAGCGCCCGCACCTGGCCAAGGCCTTTGCCAGCAGCCCCTTCGACGACGACGGCGTGGCCACGAAGGACCGCGAGGTCATCATCGACGGCGTGCTGCAGGGCTACTTCCTCAGCACCTACTCGGCCCGCAAGCTCGGCCTGCAATCCACCGGCAACGCTGGCGGCAGCCACAACCTGCTGGTCAAGCCCGGCCAGTACGACCTCGACGGCCTCGTCAAGCAGATGGACCGCGGCCTGCTGGTCACCGAGCTGCTCGGCCACGGCGTGAATTACGTGACCGGGGATTACTCCCGCGGCGCCGCCGGCTTCTGGGTCGAGAACGGCAAGATCCAGTACCCCGTGCATGAGATCACCATCGCCGGCAACCTCAAGGACATGCTCATGGGCATCCGCGAGATCGGCTCCGACGTGCTCGTGCGCGGTTCCAAACACTGCGGCTCGATCCTCGTCGACCGCATGACCGTCGCCGGCGCCTGATGCCGGCACGCAACACTTTCGCCTGATCGCCAAACAAGAAAGAGGAGAACACCATGGAAAGACGTTCTTTCCTTAAACAGGCTGGTGCCGGCCTTGCTGCCGGCGCGGCCGCTGCGCCGGCCCTCGCCGCCGACCTGCCGGCCATCAAGTGGCGCCTCGCCTCGGGCTTCCCGAAGACGGTCGACGCCATCTTCGGCGCGGCCGAAACGGTCTCGAAGCACGTCGCCGCGGCCACTGGCGGCAAATTTCAGATTTCCCTCTTCGCCGCCGGCGAGATCGTCCCGACCCCCGGCGTGCTGGATGCGGTGAAGGACGGCACCGTCGAGATGGGCCATGCTGCGTCGTACTGGTACATCGGCAAGGACCCCACGCTGGCCTTCGACACCGCGATCCCCTTCGGCCTCAACAGCCGCCAGCAGAACGCCTGGCTGATGAACGGCGGCGGTCTCGAACTGCTGCGCGAGTTCTTCAAGGATTACAACATCTACAACATCCCCTGCGGCAACACCGGCACCCAGATGGGCGGCTGGTTCCGCAAGGAGATCAAGTCGATCGAGGACCTCAAGGGACTCAAGTTCCGCATCGGCGGCTTTGCCGGCCAGGTGCTCGCCAGGCTCGGCGTGGTGCCCCAGCAGATCCCGCCGGCCGACATCTACCCGTCCCTCGAAAAAGGCACCATCGACGCCGCCGAGTGGGTCGCCCCCTACGACGACCTCAAGCTGGGCTTTTCCAAGGTGGCCAAGTACTACTACTACCCGGGCTTCTGGGAAGGCGGCGCCCAGCTGTCGCTGTACGTCAACGCCAAGAAGTTCGCCGAACTGCCGAAGGAATACCAGGCCATCCTCGAGGACGCCTGCGCCTTCGCCAACGCCGAGATGCAGGCCCGCTACGACGCGCGCAATCCGCACGCGCTCAAGCAACTGCTCGCCTCCGGCACCCAGCTGCGCCCCTTCCCGAACGACGTGATGGCCGCTGCCTACAAGGTCACCTACGAGCTCTACGAGGAAACCGCGGCCAAGAACCCGAAGTTCAAGAAGATCTACGACCACTGGAAGAAATTCCGCGACGACCAGCTCCAGTGGTTCGCGGTGGCCGAAAATCGCTTCGACAACTTCATGCAGGCCACGCGCCACGGCACGATTCCGGGCAAGAAGTGACATCCTTTGCGGCACCATCCGGCGTGGGGTTTTTCCGGCGCCGGACATCATTCGTGAGACCGGTTTTTTGCGGCGGGGCAGCATAGGGTTTTCCGTACTGTCTCGCCCGATAGGGCTCATGAATAATCAGAGCACCCATGTAGCAATTCAAAAAAGGAGACAACGTGGAACGTCGTTCATTTCTGAAGAAGGCCAGCGTAGGTGTCGCGGCCGGTGCAGTAGCTGCTCCCGCCCTCTCGGCCGACCTGCCGACCATCAAGTGGCGTCTCGCCTCGAGCTTCCCGAAGAGTCTCGACACCATCTTCGGCGGCGCTGACGTCGTCGCCAAGCGGGTGGCCGCTGCCACTGGCGGCAAGTTCCAGATCCAGGTGTTCGCGGCCGGCGAAATCGTTCCGGGCCCGGGCGTGCTCGACGCCGTCAAGGATGGCACCGTCGAATGCGGCCACACCTGCTCCTACTATTTCATTGGCAAGGATCCCACGTTCGCCTTCGAAACCGCCGTGCCCTTCGGCCTCAACAGCCGCCAGCAGACGGCCTGGATGATGGACGGTGGCGGCCTCGAGCTGTTCCGTGAGTTCTTCAAGGAATACAACATCTACAACATCCCCTGTGGCAACACGGGCGCCCAGATGGGCGGCTGGTTCCGCAAGGAGATCAAGACGGTCCAGGATCTCAACGGCCTCAAGTTCCGCTGCGGCGGCTTCGCCGGTCAGGTGCTCGCCAAGCTCGGCGTGGTGCCCCAGCAGATCCCCGGTGGCGACATCTACCCGGCCCTCGAAAAAGGCACCATCGACGCCGCCGAATGGATCGGCCCGTACGATGACCAGAAGCTCGGCTTCAACAAGGTCGCCAAGTACTACTACTACCCGGGTTTCTGGGAAGGCGGCCCGCAGATCGCCATGTACGTAAACCAGAAGCAGTGGGCCTCCCTGCCGAAGGAATACCAGACCATCCTGGAAGACGCCTGCCTCTACGCCCACGCCGAAATGCAGGCCCGCTACGACTCCAAGAACCCCAACGCGCTGAAGCAGCTCGTCGGTTCCGGCACCCAGCTGCGCCCCTTCCCCAACGAGGTCATGGCCGCCGCCTACAAGGCTGCCAACGAGCTCTACGAGGAAACCGCCGCCAAGAACGCCAAGTTCAAGAAAATCTACGACTCCTGGAAGAAATTCCGCGACGACCAGCTTCAATGGTTCGCGGTGGCCGAGAACCGCTTCGACAACTTCATGCAGGCTGCCCGCAGCGCATCTGCCAAGGCTTCCAAGAAGTAAGTCTGCTGTTCCGGTGACATCGAAGGGCCGCGTTCATCGCGGCCCTTTTTCATTTGCGGCCGGCCCATCGGCAACGACACCCGCCGCCAACAGCACTCCCACGCCCTGCAACAGGTGCAAAATCGGCACGCACACCGACGATTGCTGCACCGCACCCGCCGCTTCCGGATAATGGCGCCCTGTTCCTCCGCATCGTTTCAAGAAAGGCACCTTCATGATCGCCGCCTTTGCCCTCCTCCTCGCCTTCCAGCTTGCCGGCGAGACCCTGCGGGTCGCCCTGCATCTGCCGGTGCCCGGCCCCGTGCTGGGAATGGCCCTGCTGATGGTTTATCTCATTGCCCGGCGCGGCCCCGATGAACACCTGCGCACCACCGCCGGCGGCCTGCTGCAGAACCTCTCGCTGCTCTTCGTGCCGGCAGGCACCGGCGTGATGCTCCACGCCAGCCGGCTGGCCGACGAGGCCTGGCCCATCGCCATTGCGTTGGTCGCCAGCACGATCCTGGGGCTCGCCGCCACCGGGCTCACGCTGCACTACCTGACCCGCAAGCGCGCGAACGGAGGTACCCGATGAACACCGAAAGCATGACCGAGATCTGGGTTTACCTCTCGGCCCAGCCGCTCCTGTGGCTGACCCTCACCCTGGCGGTGTACATGCTGGCGATCCTGCTCCACCGCAAGGCGGGCGGGCACCCGGCGGTCAATCCGGTGCTCATCTCGGTGGCCGTGCTGGTGAGCCTGCTGCTCGCCACCGGCACGCCCTACCAGCGCTATTTCGACGGCGCCCAGTTCGTGCACTTCCTGCTCGGCCCCACCACCGTCGCCCTCGCCGTGCCGCTCCACGGCCAGCTCAAGCGGCTGATGGAGATGAGCGGCCCGCTGCTGATCGCCCTGGTGGTCGGCTCGCTGGTGGCCGGCCTGTCGGCCTACGGCATCGGCGCGCTGCTGGGGGCGAGCACGCCGACGATGGTGTCGCTGGCGCCCAAGTCGGTCACCACCCCGATCGCCATGGGTGTTGCCGAGCGCCTGGGCGGGCTCGCCTCGCTCACCGCGGTGTTCGTGATCCTCACCGGCATCTTCGGCGCCATCTTCGCCGACGGCATACTTCGCCGGATGGGCGTGAAGGACGACCCCAGCATCGGCTTCGCGCTGGGCCTCGCCTGCCACGGCATCGGCACCGCCCGGGCCTTCCAGATCAGCGAGCAGACCGGCGCCTTCGCGGCCCTGGCGATGGGCCTCAACGGCCTGTTCACCGCCCTCACCCTGCCCTGGCTGCTGCCAATGGTGGCCGGGCTGTTCAAGCCCTGAAGCCATGCCGTAGGGTCTGCCCTGCTTGCCCGCCTTCCTGACGACCCCGATAATCGGGGTCGTCGCATTTTTGCTGCACCGCAACCATGGACCTGCTCATCGATGTGATCCTGCGTGCCGGCCGCTCCGCGGTCGAGCTGTCGTTCTTCGTGCTGCTGCCGGTCATGATCGTCATGCTGTCGCTGATGCGCATGCTCGAAGCCCGCGGCGTGCTCGACTGGACGGTGGCCCGCATCGCGCCGCTGCTGCGTCCCTTCGGCCTCACCGGGCTGGGGGTGTTCGCCGCCGTGCAGATCAACTTCGTCAGCTTTGCCGCGCCGGTCGCCACCCTGGCGATGATGGACCAGCGCGGCACCTCCAGCCGTCACCTGGCCGCCACGCTGGCGATGGTGATGGCCATGGCCCAGGCCAACGTGTCGATGCCGCTGGCGGCGATGGGGCTGCACTTCGGCATCGTGCTGGCCTGGTCGATGGTCGGCGGGCTCGTCGCCGCAGCAGCCACGTACTACGTCTTCGGCCGCCAGCTGTCCGCCACCGAGCACACCCTCGACGAAACCCTCCAGCACCCGGTGGCCGACAGCGCCAAGGGCATTCTTGACGTCATCAACCGGGCCGGTGCCGAAGCCTTCAAGATCGCCGTCGGCTCGATCCCGATGCTGGTACTGTCGCTCACCGTGGTGCTGGCCCTGCGCCGGCTGGGGGCGCTGGATGCGCTCACCCTGTGGCTGTCGCCGGCGCTCCTGGCGGTGGGCGCCGATCCGGCCCTGATCCTGCCCACCCTCACCAAGTTTCTCGCCGGTGGCACCGCGATGATGGGCGTGATGGACGAGATGCTGCGGGCCGGCACGGCCAGCGCGGCCACCCTCAACGGCGCCAGCGCCGGGCTGCTGATCCACCCGCTGGACATCCCCGGCGTGGCCGTGCTGATCTCCGCCGGCCGTCGCGTGGCGGACGTCTGGAAGCCCGCCGCCCTCGGCGCGGTGGTCGGCATCCTGGTACGCGCCGCCGGTCATCTGCTGATCGGCTGAAGCCACCGCCATGACCGCCCCCGGACCCCACCTCCAGCCCGACCCAAACCGCCAGTACCGCTACTACGAGTTCGTGATGGCTGCCTTCGTGGCGGTGTATCTGTGCTCCAACCTGATCGGCCCCGCCAAGGCGGCGCAGCTCACCCTCCCCGGCTGGGGCCCGGTCACCTTCGGCGCCGGCGTGCTGTTCTTCCCGGTCTCATACATCTTCGGCGACGTGCTCACCGAGGTGTATGGCTACGCCCGCGCCCGGCGGGTGATCTGGGCCGGCTTTGCGGCGATGATCTTCGCCTCGGTGATGGCCGCCGTCATCGTGGCGCTCCCGCCCGCCCCCGGCTGGACCAACCAGCCCGCCTACGAGATCGCCTTCGGCTCCACCTGGCGGATCGTCGGCGCGTCGCTGTGCGCGTTCTTCTGTGGCGAATTCGTCAATTCCTTCGTGCTCGCCCGCATGAAGGTGAAGAGCAACGGGCGTCACCTGTGGCAACGCACCATCGGCTCGACCATCGTCGGCGAAGGGGTGGATTCGGCGCTCTTCTACCCCATCGCCTTCTGGAATTCCGGCCTCATTCCCAACGAGCTGCTGCCGGGGATCATGCTCACCCAATTCGTCTCCAAGGTGGCTGTAGAAGTGTTGTTCACGCCGCTCACCTACAAGATCGTGGCCTTCCTCAAGCGCGCCGAGCATGAGGACCACTACGACGTGAACACCGATTTCACCCCGTTCTCGATCCGCGTTTAGGCCCGGTTTCGCAGCGCAGCATTTCACTAGGCGAAATCAACACGACTGCGCTACCATTCGCCATCCCTGACGACCCACGCAGAAAACGCTTTGTCCACGCCAGAAACCGCGAAGAATCCCATCCAGGTCATCGAGCGCATGATGAAGTTGCTCGACGTCCTCGCCGAGCACCCTGATCCGGTGCCGCTCAAGCAGCTCGCCCTCGAAACCGGCCTGCACTCGTCCACCGCTCACCGCATCCTCGGCGCGATGACCAGCAGCGGCTTTGTCGAACGCAGCGACGCCGGCGTGTATCGCCTCGGCATCCGCCTGCTCGAGCTGGGCAGCCTCGTAAAATCCCGCATCTCCCTGCGCGAAACCGCCATGTCGGCAATGCTCAAGCTCCACGCCGCCACCGGCGAGAGCGTCAACCTGGGCATCCGCGCCGGCGACGAGATCGTCTACATCGAGCGAACCTCCAGCGGCAAATCGGCAGTGCGTGTGGTGCACATCGTCGGCGCCCGGGCGCCGCTGCACACCACCGCCACCGGCAAGCTGTTCCTGGTGGAAGACGGCGCCCAGAAGGTCAAGGAGTACGCCAAGCGCACCGGCCTGCCGTCGTCCACGGCCACCTCGATCACCACCCTGCAGGGCCTCGAAAAGGAGCTCGACAAGGTGCGCCGTCACGGCGTGGCCTTCGACATGGACGAGGTGGAGACCGGCGTGCGCTGCATCGCCGCCGGCATCCGTGACGACAGCGGCGAGCTCATCGCCGGCCTGTCGCTGTCCACGCCGTCCGAGCGCTTCGATCCAGACCGCGCCCCGCTGATCCGCGAAACCGCCGACGAGATCAGTCGCGCGCTGGGCTACGTACCGCAGACCCGCTGATTCGTAATCAGTTGCTCAGGCAAAACAAAACGGGCGCAAACTGGCGCCCGTTTTGTTTGAGGCAACTTCCCGCTCAGGTCGACGGGCCACGGCCGTTGGCCGCCACCTTATGCTGCACGGCGGCGCTTTCGAGCCAGCGCTTGACCCGCTGGGCGTCCGCCACGCGGGTGAAACGGCCGAAGGAATCCAGCAGCACGATGATCATCGGCTTGTTGAGCAGCCAGGCCTGCATCACCAGGCACTTGCCGGATTCATTGATGAAGCCAGTCTTGGAAACACCGATCTGCCAGTCCGGGCTGCTCACCAGCGCGTTGGTGTTGTTGAACTGGCGCTGACGGCCATTGAGCGACACCACGTAGTTGGCGGTGGTGGAGAACTCGCGGATCAGGGGATAGCGCGACGCGGCGGACACCATCTTGACCAGATCGCGGGCGCTCGACACGTTGGCGGAGTTGAGGCCGGTGCTGTCGGAGAAACGGGTCTCACGCAGGCCCAGCGACGCGGCCTTGCGGTTCATGGCCGCCACGAAGGCCGGCAGGCCGCCCGGGTAGTGACGGGCCAGGGACGACGCGGCGCGGTTCTCGGACGACATCAGCGCCAGGCGCAGCATGTCTTCGCGGGTCAGATCGGTGCCAACGGGCACGTGGGAGCTGCTGCCCCGCAGGGTGTCCACGTCTTCCTGGCCGATGGTAAGGATCTCACCCAGATTGAGGCGCGCGTCCAGCACGACCATGGCGGTCATCAGCTTGGTGATCGAAGCGATCGGCAGCACGGCGTCGGAGTTCTTTTCGAGCAGCACGTTGCCGGTGGCCTGGTCGGCGATCATGAAGGCCGCCGAGTGGAGCAGCGGGTTGCCTTCCTGGTCGATCTCGGAGACAGCGGGGGCAAAGGCGGCACGCTGGGCCACCGGAGCAGCAGCGTGGAAGCGGGCATGGCCACGATCGCGCTGGGCGACGACCTTGCCACCGGACCGGGCCGGCGCAGCTGCAGCCAGCTTGCCGCCCTTGGCGGGTTTTCCAGCCTTGGCGACGGACTTGGCCGGCGCAGCGACCTTCTTGGCGGATGCGCGCTGCACTGCAGCAACAGCATCGACCGACACCACCGAACCAAGCGCAAAGACGCTCAGCAGGGCAACCAGAGAATGACGGATTTTCATCGTTTTCAAACCAAATCTAGACATCAGCGGAGGCACGCCTCCGCTGCAAAAAAATCGACGCGATGAAGCTCGCATGTACGCTTCGTCATCACCCGATGACGAAAAACTGCCGCGGGCTACGCCTCATTTTGGGCGACAAGCCGTTAACGGCAGACTTCTATTTAAAATAATGGCTTATTCTAAATTTTTGAAGTTTTTTGTGAATCTTTTTTTGTAACCAACGGCCGATCTGGATCAGCCCGAAGTGCCGATGGCCTTCAGTGCCCGGGCACCCTCAGGAAGCGGGCGAGCTCGGCATGCCGACTCATCGCATCCCGGTAACCCAGCTCCATCAGGGCGCGGGTATACCCGCGCTCGAACAAAAGGTAGGAGAGTAACACCGAGCCATTCTTTCGCGTTGCACCAATCCCGCTCAAAACCAGCCTCAGGGCCCGGGGCAGCGCGTTGCGATGGCGGGCGGCAAGATAATCCAGACGCTGCGATGGTGCAATCACAAAGGTTTCGATGGGCCGCAGGGCAATCCCGGCCGCCTCGCGCTGGGCTGGCGTCAGCGCACCGACGGTGCTGTTGATCCGCTCGAGCCGCTCCAGATCCATCGACAGGCCATCCAGAAAGATGCTCGACATGGCGTGCCCCGCTACCTGCGCCGGCGAGGGATACATGTCCGTCCGCTGACGGGCTTCTTCCGAACGCCGGCCGCCGGCGATCACCAGGATGCGGTCGGCGCCCAGGTGGATCACCGGGCTGATCGGCGCCGTCTGGCGCATCGACCCGTCGCCGAAGTACTCGCGGTTGATCCGCACCGCCGGAAACACGAAGGGGATCGCGCTGGAGGCGAGCAGGTGCTCGACCTTGATGTCGGTGCGCACGCCGACGCGCTGGGCCCGCCGCCAGGGCTGCAGATCCTCGCGGCCCTGGAAGAACGACAGGCTCTCGCCCGACGTGTAGCCGGAGGCCGTCACGGTCACCGCCTGCAGGTGGCCGTCGGCGATGGCGTGGCCGATGGCGCCGAAATCGAGCTGGGCTTCGAGGAGCTCGCGCAGGGGCTGGTTGTCGAGCAGGGAGCGCGGCGACTGGCGGAACAGCCACCCGAGGAACATCGCCGAGCCCCAGCGGGTCACGGATTCGGCGATCGCCAGGGTGTCGGCGCGATAGACGTGATGGACGTGGAAGTTGCGCCAGATGAAGGCGAGCTTCTTCACTGCCTCGTTGAAGTTGGCCGAGAACACCGCCAGCGCGACGGCATTCACCGCGCCAGCAGATGTGCCGCAGATGATCGGAAAAGGGTTCTCCGCGCGCTTGCCCCACACGTCGCGGATGGCGATCAGCGCGCCGACCTGATAGGCCGCCCGCGCGCCACCGCCGGTGAGCACCAGCGCAGCCCTGCCGTCCGTCATGCCGTCACCCTCCACCCGGTTGCTGTGAAGCTTAACGGCACGCGGCGGCCGGAACTGAGCCGGTTGTGCGGATCAGCGACCCGCTTCGACGACGGTGAGCGCCGTCATGTTGACGATCCGCCGCACGGTGGCGGTCGGGGTGAGGATGTGCACCGGCTTGGCCGAGCCGAGCAGGATGGGGCCGATGGTCATGCCCTCGCCCGCAGCCGTCTTGAGCAGGTTGAAGGCGATGTTGGCCGCGTCCAGGGTCGGGAAGATCAGCAGGTTGGCGTCTTCCTTCATCTTGGCGTTGGGGAAGATCTGCTGACGGATCGCCGAATCCAGCGCCGCATCACCGTGCATCTCGCCTTCGACTTCCAGATCGCCATGCTCGGCGTGGAGCATCACCAGCGCCTTGCGCATCTTCTCGGCGGTGGGCGAGTTGTCGGTGCCGAAGCTGGAGTGGGACAGCAGCGCAATGCGCGGCTGGATGCCGAAGCGGCGCACTTCATCGGCGGCGAGGCGGGTCATCTCGACCACCTGCTCGGGCGTCGGGTCGTAATTGACGTAGGTGTCGCACAGGAACACCGTGCGGCCCGGCAGCGCCAGCAGGTTCATGGTGTAGAAGTTGCGCACGCCCTTCTGGCGGCCCAGCACCGTCTCGATGAACTTGAGGTGCAGGCCGTGCATGCCATAGGTGCCGCAGATCATCCCGTCGGCGTAGCCGAACTTGAGGAGCAGCGAACCGAGCAGCGTGGGACGGCGGCGCACCTCGCGCTTGGCGTAATCCACCGACACGCCCTTGCGCTCCATCAGCGAGTGATAGTGGGTCCACAGCTGGTCGTAGCGCGGGTCGGTTTCGGGATTGACGAGCTCGAAATCCAGTTCGGGGCGCAGGCGCAGGCCGAAGCGGTCGATGTTCTCGATCACCACGTCCGGGCGGCCGATCAGGATCGGGCGGCACAGGCCTTCGTCCACCACCGTCTGCACCGCGCGCATCACGCGCTCGGATTCGCCTTCCGAGAAGATGATCCGCTTGGGCGAGCGTTTGGCGGCCTGGAACACCGGCTTCATCACCAGGCCCGACTGCCACACGAAGTTGTTGAGCTGCTGGCGATAGGCGTCGAAGTCGGTGATCGGGCGGGTCGCCACACCGGACTCCATCGCCGCGCGGGCAACCTCAGGCGCGATCTTGACGATCAGGCGCGGATCGAAGGGCTTCGGGATGATGTACTCGGGGCCAAAGCCCGAGACGTTCTCGCCGTAGGCGGCGGCCACGATGTCGGAGGCTTCGGCGCGGGCCAGCTCGGCGATCGCCTTGACCGCGGCGAGCTTCATCTGGTCGGTGATGGTGGTGGCGCCCACGTCGAGTGCGCCCCGGAAGATGAACGGGAAGCACAGCACGTTGTTCACCTGGTTCGGGTAGTCCGAACGGCCGGTGGCCATCAGCGCGTCGCTGCGCACCTTCTTCACTTCTTCCGGCAGGATTTCCGGCGTCGGGTTGGCGAGCGCCATGATCAGCGGGCGCTCGGCCATCTTGGCGACCATCTCGGGCTTCAGCACGCCACCGGCGGAGAGGCCCAGGAACACGTCCGCGCCTTCGATCACTTCGCCCAGGGTGCGGGCGTCGGTCACCTTGGCGTAGCGCGCCTTGATCGGGTCCATCAGCTTGGTGCGACCTTCAAAGACCACGCCTTCGATGTCGGTCACCCAGATGTTGGACACCGGCACGCCGAGCATCACCAGCAGATCCAGACAGGCCAGCGCTGCGGCGCCAGCGCCAGAAGTGACCAGTTTGACCTTGGAGAGATCCTTGCCCAGCAGGTGCAGGCCGTTGAGCAGCGCCGCGCCCACCACGATGGCGGTGCCGTGCTGGTCGTCGTGGAAGACCGGGATCTTCATCCGCTCGCGCAGCTTGCTCTCGATGTAGAAGCACTCCGGCGCCTTGATGTCTTCGAGGTTGATGCCGCCGAAGGTCGGCTCCAGCGCGGCGATCATGTCGATCAGCTTGTCGGCGTCGGGTTCGTCGATCTCCAGGTCGAACACGTCGATGCCGGCGAACTTCTTGAACAGCACGCCCTTGCCTTCCATCACCGGCTTGGCGGCCAGCGGGCCGATGTTGCCCAGGCCGAGCACCGCGGTGCCGTTGGTGACGACGCCGATCAGGTTGCTGCGGGAAGTCAGGTTGGCGGCCTCGGCCGGATCTTCGACGATGGCGTCGCAGGCTGCGGCGACGCCCGGGGAGTAGGCCAGCGACAAATCCTGCTGGTTGGTCAGGGCCTTGGTGGGGGCGATCGAAATCTTGCCCGGGCGCGGATAGCGGTGGTATTCCAGGGCGGCCTGACGAATGCGTTCATCCATGCTGTTGTCTCTCCAGGTGGTGTGTTTATGGGTTCGTACGCCCATGATGGGAGCACGGATTCATTGAGGCTATTCGTGACATCCACAGCATTTGAACGTGACGCGCGAATGACGTCGATCGATGAACCGTGGCATAATTATAGGCTAGCTTATCCGGGGTAATTCCTGATTGGGCCTACTGCGGCCCAAGACGATCAAGCCAATAATACGCGCCGAGCCCTGGTGGCCAAAAGACGCGATCGCCCAGCCGGCGGACTCCCGAGCCGGCACATGAAACAACGCAATCCGTAACGTCCTGGAGAATCGTCAGATGTCTCAAAGCATTGCCGAAGCCGCCATCGCCGCCGCGCCCGACTACGTCAAAAACCAGAAACTCAAGCAGTGGGTCGCCGAGATCGCCACCCTCACCCAGCCCGACCGCGTCGTCTGGTGTGATGGCTCAGAAGAAGAATACGACCGCCTCTGCGCCGAAATGGTCGAAGCCGGGATGCTGATCAAGCTGAACCCGGAAAAGCGCAAGAACTCCTACCTCGCATGTTCCGACCCTTCCGATGTGGCGCGTGTCGAAGACCGCACCTACATCTGCTCGGCCAACAAGGACGACGCCGGCCCGACCAACAACTGGGAAGACCCGGCCAAGATGCGCAAGACCCTGAACGAACTGTTCACGGGCTGCATGCACGGTCGCACCATGTACGTGATCCCGTTCTCCATGGGTCCGCTCGGCTCCCCGATCGCCCACATCGGCGTCGAGATCTCCGACAGCCCGTACGTGGTCACCAACATGCGCACCATGACCCGCATGGGCAAGGCCGTCTATGACGTGCTGGGTGCCGATGGCGAGTTCGTGCCGTGCATCCACACCGTCGGCGCCCCGCTGGGCCACGGCGAGAAGGATTCGTCCTGGCCGTGCAACCCGACCACCAAGTACATCGTTCACTACCCCGAAACCCGTGAGATCTGGTCCTACGGTTCCGGTTACGGCGGCAACGCGCTGCTGGGCAAGAAGTGCTTCGCCCTGCGCATCGCCTCCAACATGGCCCGTGACGAAGGCTGGCTGGCCGAACACATGCTGATCCTCGGCGTGGAAAGCCCCACCGGCGAGAAGACCTACGTCGCCGCCGCCTTCCCGTCTGCCTGCGGCAAGACCAACTTCGCGATGCTGATCCCGCCGAAGTCCTTCGATGGCTGGAAGATCTCCACCGTCGGCGACGACATCGCCTGGATCAAGCCGCGCAAGGAAGCCGACGGCACCACCCGTTTCTACGCGATCAACCCGGAAGCGGGCTTCTTCGGCGTTGCCCCCGGCACCTCCGAAAAGACCAACTACAACGCCCTGGCCACCCTCAAGGAAAACATCATCTTCACCAACGTCGCGCTGACCGACGATGGCGACGTGTGGTGGGAAGGCCTGACCAAGGAAGCCCCGGCTCACCTGATCGACTGGCAAGGCAAGGACTGGACCCCGGAGCTGGCCAAGGAAACCGGCCGCAAGGCTGCGCACCCGAACTCCCGCTTCACCGCGCCGGCCAGCCAGTGCCCGTCCATCGACCCGGCCTGGGAAGATCCCGCCGGCGTACCGATCTCCGCCTTCATCTTCGGCGGCCGTCGTGCCACCACCGTGCCGCTGGTGTACCAGGCCTTCAACTGGAACTACGGCGTCTACATGGCGGCCACCCTCGGCTCCGAAACCACCGCTGCCGCCTTTGGCGCCCAGGGCGTGGTCCGTCGCGACCCGTTCGCCATGCTGCCGTTCTGCGGCTACCACATGGGTGACTACTTCAACCACTGGCTGAAGATGGGTCACACCGTGGATCAGGCCCCGGGCATCTTCTGCGTCAACTGGTTCCGCATGAACGAGAAGGGTGAGTTCATGTGGCCGGGCTTCGGCGAGAACATGCGCGTCCTGAAGTGGATCGTCGACCGCGTCCGCGGCCGCGTTGCCGCCCAGGAAAACGCCCTCGGCTGGATGCCCCAGTACGAAGACATCGACTGGACCGGCTCCGACGTCACCAAGGAAGAGTTCAACGCCCTCGTCAAGATCGACGCGGAAGCGTGGAAGTCCGAACTGGCCGGCCACAAGGAATGGTTCGACAAGCTGTCGGATCGCCTGCCCAAGCAGTTCATGCTCAAGCGCGAACTGTTCGAGCTGGCCATGTCGGTCTAAAGCCGCCGGCAGCCGCGAGGCTGCCACTGCTGCACACAAAAGCGCCGGGCAACCGGCGCTTTTTGTTTGTGCGGGCCCGGTGGCGCTCGCCGCCGTCTCCCGCTGCCCCCTGTCTGGCAAGCGACAAAGCTCAGCGCACCCCCTGCCATTCCTGCCCCGACTTTTCCTCATTACGCCGTAAGAAATACACTTTTTCTCGCTGAAAGGGCGTTTCAGGCGGAGAAACGTCAATTCAGGCCGTGAATCGACGTTTCCCTCGCAAGAAAGTCGGTTTCACGCGCCGAAACGATCCCTACGCCCCGCGCAACGCAGTTTCAGGCGATGAATCGACGATGCGCGCGATGAAACGCCGTTTCGGCAACGCGCATTGACGATTCGCGCGCTGCAGGCATCTTTCTCCATCCGCCAAGATGGCTTTTCATGGACAAGAATGAATCAGGGCCAGGGAATGTCGGACTGAAGTCCGACCTACAGATCGGTGAGGCTTCAACCCACACACCCGCGAAACCCCTGCAGGGCGGCCTTCGGTCCGACAAACCACACCCAAAAGCACCTGCCACACGGCCAGCACCAGGCCGCCAGCGCCGGCAATAAACGGAATGAACGGAAGGAGGATCCAGCCCCGACCACAGGATGGGCCGGGGTGGCGCGAGGCCGGATCGAAGTCAGGCCTCGCCCTTGCGCGGGCTCAGTCACCCGCCACGATGCGCTGGCGCTGGCTGCCGAGGCCGGAGATACCCAGCTCCACCACATCGCCCACCTTGAGGAACTGGGGCGGCTTGAAACCCATGCCGACACCCGGCGGCGTGCCGGTGATGATGAGATCGCCGGGTTCGAGGGTCATGATGCGGCTCAGATACGCCACCACCTGGGCGCAGGAGAAGATCATCAGGCTCGTGGTGCCGGTCTGCTTGCGCTGGCCGTTCACGTCCAGCCACAGGTCGAGCTTCTGGGGGTCGGGCACTTCATCCTTGGTCACCAGCCACGGCCCCACCGGGCCGAAGGTGTCGAAGCCCTTGCCCTTGCCCCACTGGCCGCCGCTGCGCTGGAGCTGCCAGTCGCGGGCCGACACATCGTTGGCCAGCACGTAGCCGGCCACATGGTCGAGCGCCTCGGCCTCGGAAACCTTGCGGGCGCGGCTGCCGATCACGATGCCCAGTTCCACCTCCCAGTCCATCTGAGTGGATTCGGGCGGATGGATGATGTCATCGTTGGCGCCGCACAGGCAGCTGGTCCACTTGGGAAAGATCACCGGCTCGACGGGCACCGGCATGTTCGACTCGACCGCATGGTCGTGGTAGTTGAGGCCGATGGCCACATACTTGGGCGTGCCGTTCCAGGGCACACCGAGGCGAGGGTTGCCCGGCACCACAGGCAGCCGAGCCGGATCGACCGCCGCCAGCGCGGCCAGGGCTTCCGGCGCAAGGCGCCTCGGGGTGATGTCGTCGATGAGGCCGGAAAGGTCGCGGAGGGTGCCTTCCGCATCCAGCAGGCCGGGTTTCTCCTGGCCCACCGGGCCGTAGCGCAGCAGTTTCATGGCGTGTCTCCTTCATCGGGCCGCCCCGCGGCCTTGTTATTGTGGGGGAAGGCGGGCGGCCCTCCCCCGTGCCGGCCTCAGCCCTGAACCGGGCGAACCTTGCCGGCGGCCAGCTTGGCGCGGCTGCGGGCTTCGTCGGTGTCGGCACCATTGGCCACCACCACGCCCATGCGGCGCTTCACGAAAGCCTCGGGCTTGCCGAACAGGCGGATGTCGGTACGCGGCACGGCCAGCGCCTCGGCCACGCCCTCGAAGGCGATGCCCGCCGCCTCCATACCACCATAGATCACCGCCGACGCACCGGGTTCGGCGAGGCTCACATCCACCGGCAGGCCAAGGATGGCGCGGGCGTGGAGCTCGAACTCGGAGAAGCGCTGGGAGCACAGGGTGACGAGGCCGGTGTCGTGGGGCCGCGGGCTCACTTCCGAGAACCACACCATGTCGCCCTTCACGAAGAGCTCGACGCCGAACAGCCCGCGCCCGCCGAGGTTGCCGGTGACGGCGCCGGCGATCTCCCGGGCACGCTCCAGGGCCTTCGGGCTCATCGCCTGGGGCTGCCAGGATTCCACGTAGTCGCCCGACACCTGCACATGGCCGATGGGGTCGCAGAAGTAGGTCTGCACCGCGCCGCCCGTGTCGTTGGCGCGCACGGTGAGCAGGGTGATCTCGTAGTCGAAATCGATGAAGCCTTCGACGATCACCCGGCCCTGATTGACGCGTCCGCCGGCGGCGGCGTAGTCCCACGCCTTCTGCACGTCGTCCGGCCCCTTGAGCAGCGACTGACCCTTGCCGGACGAGGACATCACCGGCTTCACGATGCACGGGTAGCCAATGGCCGGCTTGCCGTCGCTGCCGTCGATGGCGGCCTGCAGCTCGGCCAGCGAGTCGGCAAAACGGTAGGGCGAGGTGGCAAGGCCCAGCTCCTCGGCGGCAAGGCGGCGGATGCCCTCGCGGTTCATCGTAAGGCGCGCGGCGCGGGCGGTGGGGATCACCGTGGCAAGGCCTTCGGCCTCGATTCTCTCGAGCATGTCGGTGGCGATGGCCTCGATCTCCGGCACGATCAGGTGGGGCTTCTCCTGCTCCACCAGCGCCCTCAGCGCGGCGCCGTCGGTCATCGGGATCACGTGGGCGCGGTGGGCCACCTGATGGCCGGGGGCATTGGGGTAACGATCGACCGCGATGGTCTCGACGCCCAGGCGCTGCAGCGCGATCAAGACTTCCTTGCCCAGCTCGCCGGAGCCGAGAAGCATCACGCGCAGGGCGGACGGGGAAAGAGGGGTGCCGAATCTCATGGGGCGCTCCGGGTAAATGAGTGTGGGGAGAGAGGGCGCCGATCATAGCACCGGGGCCCGGACCGGCAAGGCCGCACCAACCCGATCGACGCCCCCGTATCCAACAAACCCACTTCGGGTAACTCAAAACAACCAAAACGACTAACAATTCATCATGACTACCGGGATAATTTAGGACATTCACCACTCCGGAAGAGAAAATCATGGCCGACATCCTGGGCTCCACCAGCTCCACCGCCACGCTCGCCATCAACGGCCTCGGCGGTATCAGTTCCATCGAAACCGCGGGAGATCAGGACTGGTGGAAAGTCAGCCTGACGGCGGGGACGGCCTACACCTTCCGGCTTGACACGCTCACCTTCGGCGGCGTGGGCGACCCGCTGCTGCGCCTGCTCGACGCCACCGGCCGCCAGCTCGCCTGGAACGACGACGCCGGCGGAACCCTCAATTCGGCGCTGAGCTTCACCGCCACCCAGTCCGGCAGCTACTTCCTTTCGGCCCAGGGCTACGGCTCCGCCACCGGCAACTACGTGATCTCGGCCACCACGGCGGCAACCGTGCCCGTGCTCAGCATCGCCGCCACTTCCGCCAGCCAGGCCGAAGGCAACAGCGGCAGCACGGCCTTCACCTTCACCGTCACCCGCAGCGGCAGCACCGTCGGCAGCAGCACGGTCAACTGGGCGGTGGCCGGCGGCTCCGCCAGCTCCGCCGACTTCACCGGTGGCGTGCTCCCGGGCGGCACCCTCACTTTTGCCGCGGGCGAAACCTCCAGGCTCATCACCATCAACGTGGCCGGCGACACCCAGATCGAGGCCGACGAAGATTTCAAGGTAGTCCTCTCGGCGCCCACCGGGGCCACGCTCGGCACCTCCGCCGCGCTGGGCACCATCCTCAACGACGACGTCCTCCCCACTCTCGCCATCGCCGCCACCAGCGCCAGCAAGGCCGAGGGCAGCAGCGGTACGACGCCCTTCACCTTCACCGTCACCCGCAGCGGCAACACGAGCAGCGTCTCCACCGTGGCCTGGAGCGTCATCGAAGGCACCGCCGGCCTCAACGCCGCCGACTTCTCCGGCCCCACCTCCGGCGTCCTCAGCTTTGCCGCCGGCGAGACCAGCAAGGTCATCAGCCTGAATGTCGCAGGGGATTCCGTCGTCGAAGCCAACGAAGCGTTCTACGTGAACCTCACCACGCCCACCGGCGCCACCCTCGGCACCGCCTCGGCGACGGGCACCATCCTCAACGACGACATGCTGCCCACCCTCGGCATCGCCGCCACCAGCGCCAGCAAGGCCGAGGGCAACAGCGGCACGACGCCCTTCACCTTCACCGTCACCCGCAGTGGCAACACCGGCATCGCCTCCAGCGTGAACTGGGCCGTCGCCAACGGCACGGCCACCGCTGCCGACTTCACTGGCGGCGTGCTCCCCACCGGCTCGGTGAGCTTCGCCGTCGGTGAAACCAGCAAGACCATCACCGTCAACGTGGCCGGCGACGCCCTCGTCGAAGCCAACGAGACCTTCAACGTCGTCCTGTCCGGCGCTGCTGGCGCCACCCTAGGCACCGCCAGCGCCACTGGCACCATCCTCAACGACGACACCCTCCCCACCCTCGCCATCGCCGCCACCAGCGCCAGCAAGGCCGAGGGCAACAGCGGCACGACGCCCTTCACCTTCACCGTCACCCGCAGTGGCAACACCGGCGGCGCCTCCACCGTGGCCTGGAGCGTCGTCGAAGGCACCGCCACCCTTAACGCCGCCGACTTCTCCGGCCCCACCTCCGGCGTCCTCAGCTTTGCCGCTGGCGAGACCAGAAAGGTCATCAGCCTGAATGTCGCAGGAGATTCCGTCGTCGAAGCCAACGAAGCGTTCTACGTGAACCTCACCACGCCCACCGGCGCCACCCTCGGCACCGCCAGCGCCGTCGGCACCATCCTCAACGACGACGTCCTCCCCACTCTAGCCATCGCCGCCACCAGCGCCAGCAAGGCCGAGGGCAACAGCGGCTCGACGCCCTTCACCTTTACCGTGACGCGCGCCGGCACGACGACGGCGGCCTCCACCGTCAACTGGGCCGTCTCCGGCGGCACGGCCACCGCTGCCGACTTCACCGGCGGGGTGCTGCCCGGTGGCTCGATCAGCTTTGCCGTCGGTGAAACCAGCAAGACCATCACCGTCAACGTGGCCGGCGACACTGCTGTCGAAGCCAATGAAACCTTCAACGTCGTGCTGAGCGGCGCAGCCGGCGCGACCCTGACGACCGCCAGCGCGGCAGCCACCATCCTCAACGACGACGCAGCCGCCAACCGCCCCGGCATCGACAACAGCATCGCCGCCGTCACCTATATTTCGGTCCCCAGTTCGGTGGACGACAGCATCGAGAACCTCGTCAGCAACCAGAAGTGGGGGGGTGCAATCGGGACCGGTGCATCACTCACCTACAGCTTCTCCACGGCCACCTCGGTCTTCAATTACGAGAACATCTTCAACGGCAAGGTGGCCCACGCGCCCGTCTCGGCGCTGACCAGCGCCCAGCGGGCCGCGGCCCAGCAGGCGATGGGGTCTGTCTCGGCGATCTGCAATATCACCTTCAGCGAAGTGGCCGACACGGCCACAAGCGCGGGCGACATCCGCTGGTCGGTCACCGGATCGCCCAACGAGGGAACGGCCGACGCCTGGTATCCGAGCCGCTCGGCGCTGGGTGGTGACATCTGGTTCAAGGCCAACGGCTACACCAACCCGGCTCAGGGCAACTACGACTACGCCACCTTCATCCACGAGCTCGGCCACGCCATGGGTCTGGATCACCCCCACAGCGGCACGCCGGCCCCCGAGTCCGGCGAGGACCAGCTCAAGTACAGCGTGATGAGCTACCGCAGCTACGACGGCGCCCCGCTCACCGGGTACACCACCAGCTTCTACCCTGTCGATTACATGCTCAACGACATCGCCGCCCTGCAGTACCTCTATGGCGCCAACACGAGCTACAACACCGGCAACGACGTCTACACCTGGACCACCGGCGGCCGCATCTACGACTGCATCTGGGATGCGGGCGGCAACGACACCATCGACGCCAGCAACCAGACCCAGGGTGTCAGCCTCAACCTCAACGCGGGCAGCTGGTCGTCCATCGGCAATACGTTCCACAACGGCAGCACCTACGTGCGCGACAGCCTGGGCATTGCCTACGGCGCAACCATCGAGAACGCCAAGGGCACCGCCCTGGCCGACACCATCGTCGGCAACGATGTCGCCAACCGGATCGTCGGCGGTGGTGGCAGTGACACCCTGACCGGCGGAAACGGGGCCGACCAGTTCATGTTCTCCGTCGCCGCAGATGGCGGTGACACCATCACCGACTTCTCGTCCGCCGCCGGCGACAGGATTCAGGTGATCGCGGCCAACTTCGGCCTAACTGCCGGCGGAACGGCGCTGCTGCGTTCTGCCACCAGCCTGCCTGCCGCCATCGGGCCGGCAGGCCAGTTCCTCTACAACACCACCAACGGCCAGTTGTGGTTCGACCGGGACGGCGTGGGCGCCGGCGCCGCCGTCCAGCTCGCAACCCTCAGCAACCGTGCAGCCCTGAGCGCCAGCGACATCCAGCTTGTGAGCGCCTGAGCCCCCTGATCGGCCACGACAACCGGGCAGCCACGCCCGGTTGTCGCTGGCCTGCCCCACCGTCGCGCCCTCGCCGGAACCCTCCGCTTGAACCTCGCAGACCCCATTCCCGAAGCGCACCAGGCTCCGTCCATCGACAGCCCACTGGCCTGCCTCGCAGCCATCGCCGGCCACCACGGCTTCTCAACCAGCGTCGAACAGATCCGCCGCGAGCACCTCGCCAACGACGCGCCATTCCCCACGCCCCCGGACGCCCTCGTCCCCGCCGCCCGCGCGCTGGGGCTCAAGGCCCGCAGCCAGCAGCTCGACTTCGCCGATCTGGCGGCACTGCAGGAAACCTTCCCCGCGATCGCCGTACTCCGGAACGGCAACTGCGTCGTGCTGGTCGGGCTGCGCGACACGGCCGACGGCCCGGCGGTCGCCGTGCTCGACCCCACGGCAACGCCTGCCAACGCCATCCTGCTCATCGGCGGCGCGCGCTTCCAGGAGGCCTGGAGCGGCGAGCTTGTGTTGCTCAAGCGCAGCTACCCCGTTCTCGACGAAAAACAGCCCTTCGGCCTGCGCTGGTTCATCCCCGAACTCTTCCGCCAGCGCACCTTTCTGCGCGACGTTGCCGTTGCCGCCATCGTGCTCCATGTGCTGGCGCTGGCGATGCCGGTGTTCACCCAGCTGGTGATCGACAAGGTGATCGTCCATGAGGGCCGCTCCACCCTCTACGTGCTCACCGGAGGCGTGATCCTCGCCCTGCTGTTCGAGGCCGTGTTCTCCTACCTGCGGCAATACTTCATGCTCGCCGCCACCAATCGGGTCGACATCCGCCTCGCCCAGAAAACCTTCAGCCACCTGCTGCGCCTGCCCATCACCTTCTTCGAGACCGGCACCGCGGGCGTCATCACCCGGCACATGCAGCAGGCCGAGAAAATCCGCCAGTTCCTCACCGGGCGACTGTTCTCGACGATCCTCGACGCCTCGATCCTGGTCATCCTGCTGCCGATCCTGTTCTTCTACTCCGGGCTGCTGGCAGCCATCGTGCTGGCTTTCGCGGCCGCCATCGGCGGCGTCGTGTTTGCCCTGGTGCCCACCTTCCGCAACCGCCTGCAGGCCCTTTACAACGCCGAGGCCGAGCGCCAGTCGATCCTTGTCGAGTCCATCCAGGGCATGCGCACCATCAAGTCGCTGGCGATGGAACCCCAGCGCCGCAAGGAATGGGAGAACCGCTCCGCCCGGGCGGTCGACATGCATTTCCGGGTCGGGAAGATCTCGATGGCGGCACACACCGCCATGAGCTTTCTCGAGAAACTGATGACCGTCACCCTCATCGGCGTGGGCGCGCATCTGGTCTTTGACCAGAGCCTGTCGGTGGGCGCCCTGATCGCCTTCCAGATGCTCTCCGGGCGGGTCGTCGCGCCGCTGGTGCAGATCGTCGCGCTGGTCCACGAATACCAGGAGACCGCCCTGTCGGTGCGGATGCTGGGCGAGATCATGAACCGGCCGGTCGAGGGCCTGCGCGAGTCCGGCGGGCTGGAACCCACCCTCGCCGGCAAGATCGAGTTCGACAACGTCACCTTCCGCTACGCCGCCGGTGGCCCGCCGGCCCTCGACCGCCTGAGCTTCACCCTGCCCGCCGGCAAGGTGCTGGGCATCGTCGGGCGCAGCGGCTCGGGCAAGACCACCCTCACCCGCCTCATGCAGGGCCTCTACCCGATCCAGGAAGGGGTGATCCGCTTCGACGGCATCGACGTGCGCGAGATCGACCTCACCCACCTGCGTCGCCAGATCGGCATCGTGCTCCAGGACAACTTCCTGTTCCGCGGCAGCGTCCGGCAGAACCTTGCCGTCACCAAGCCCGACGCCCGCTTCGAGGAGATCGTCGAGGCCGCCCGCCTGGCCGGCGCCGACGAGTTCATCGAGCGCCTGCCCCAGGGCTACGACACCCTGCTCGACGAGAACGGCGCCAACCTCTCCGGCGGCCAGAAGCAGCGGCTCGCCATCGCCCGCGCACTGCTGCCCCGGCCGCGCATCCTGATCCTCGACGAGGCTGCCAGCGCCCTCGACCCGGAATCCGAGGCGATCTTCCTGGGCAACCTGGCCAATCTGGTCGAAGGCCGCACGGTGATCATCGTCTCCCACCGCCTGTCGACCCTCACCCGAGCCGACGCGATCATGGTCCTCAACCGGGGCGTCATCGCCGACGCCGGCCCCCACGATGCCCTGCTCCAGCGCTGCGCCATCTACGCCCAGCTCTGGCAACAACAAACCCGTCACCTCTGAGCATGTCCTCCGACCCGAAAATCCGGCGTCTGCTGGCCGACTTCCTCCCCGACGCCCAAGCCATCGAACACCAGGCGCCCCCCCTTGGCGCCCGCATCACCCTGTACGCCCTGCTGGCGCTGGTGCTCACGGCCCTCCTGTGGGCCACCTTCGCCCAGATCGACAAGCTCGTCATCGGCCGCGGTCGCCTCGTCACCCCGCTGCCCAACATCGTCGTCCAACCCCTCGAACAAGCCATCCTCAAGACCATCCAGGTGCGCGTCGGGCAGACCGTCCGCAAGGGCGCCGTCCTCGCCACCCTCGACCCCACCTTCGCCGAAGCCGACGCCAGCCAGCTTGGCGCCCGCAGCGACAGCCTGGGCATGCGCGCCCGGCGCCTCGAGGCCGAACTCCAGGGCCGCACCCCGATCGACGCTGGCGGCGCCCACAGCCAGCAGCAGGTCCAGACGCGCCTGATGGCCGAACGCCAGGCCACCTACGCCGCCCGCATGCGCCAGTTCGACGAATCCATCGCCCGTCTGCGCGCCGCCCAAGCGACCAACCGCCAGGATCAGGCCACCCTCGCCGAGCGGGTCCAGAGCCTCGCCGAGCTCGAAGCCATGCAGGCCGAGCTGCAGACCCGCCAGTTCGGCTCCCGCGCCAGGGTGCTCGAAGTCCGCGAACGCAAGCTGGAGGTCGAGCGCGACCGGGCCACGGCGGTAAACCGCGCAGAGGAGATCCGCCGCGAGATTGCCGCTACCGAAGCCGAGCGGACCGCCTTCGGTCGCAACTGGCGGCAGGAATCCCTCGAAAAACTTTCCGCCGCGGTTCAGGAACGGGACGAAGTGGCCGAACAGCTGGCCAAAGCCCGCCGTCGCACCGACCTCGTCAGCCTCACCGCCCCCGAGGACGCCGTCGTCCTCGAGATCGGCAAGAAATCGGTCGGGTCGGTGCTTCGCGAGGCCGAGCCGCTTTTCGTGCTGGTGCCCCTCAATGCGCCGCTGGAAGCCGAGGTCGAAGTCGCGCCGGCGGACGTGGGCATGCTCAGGGTAGGCGATGCCGTGCGCGTCAAGATCGACACCTACCCCTTCCAGAAGCACGGCACCATCCGCGGCAAGGTGCTGCACATCAGCCCCGACACCTTCACCCGCCAGGGCCCCGTCGGCACCGACAGCGCCTACTATCTCGCCCGGGTGGGCCTCGACGACACCCGGCTCGACGGCGTCCCGACACCCACCCTGTTGCTGCCCGGAATGACGCTCGCCGGCGAGATCATCACCGGCCAGCGCTCGGTGATTTCGTTCTTCCTCTACCCGCTGATCCGCGTGCTCGACGAATCACTCCGCGAGCGCTGAGTCAATGATCCGGGCCGTTGCCTGCCCGGCGAAGTTGCGGATGCGGGCCTCATCAAACCGCCTGCTCTCCTTCCGGCGGCATCGTCATCGCCTGTCAGCGGCGGCGGCCGTAGCGCCAGTAGCGGATGCCGGGGTGCTGCCCCGGCGGGCGCTGACGAGGGCCCATACGACTGCGGGCTGATCGTTGGCCAGGGTGCGGACGCCAGCGGCACCGCCACGCTCAACCTGAGCCGCTATCGCACCGCCTCGCCGTCGAAGGTGGAAGTCACCATCAAGAACGACGCCATGAAGCCCGGCGCCCCGCCGCCGCATGCCGAGCGGGGCGTTTCTGCTTGCAGCGGCTACAATCCGCCCCTGCCGAACAGGAAGCCGCCGATGCCCATCCACCGCCTCTCCGAACACCTCATCAACCAGATCGCCGCCGGCGAGGTGGTCGAACGCCCCGCCTCGGTGCTCAAGGAAGTGCTCGAAAACGCCATGGACGCCGGCTCGACGGTGGTGGACGTGCAGCTCGAACAAGGCGGCGTGCGGCGCATCCGGGTGGCCGACGACGGCTGCGGCATCCCCAAGGACGAGCTCCCGCTGGCCCTCGAGCGCCACGCCACCAGCAAGATCGCCAGCCTCGACGACCTGGAAAACGTCGGCACGATGGGTTTTCGCGGCGAGGCCCTGGCCGCCATCGCGGCGGTGTCTCGGATGAGCATCACCAGCCGCTTCGAGGGCGCCAGCCACGCCTGGCGCATCGACGCCGACCCGCGCGAGCTCGCCCCCGCCGCCCTCAACCACGGCACCGTGGTGGATGTGGCCGACCTGTATTTCAACACCCCGGCCCGGCGCAAGTTCCTCAAGAGCGAAGGCACCGAGTTCGCCCACTGCGACGACGTGTTCCGCCGCATCGCGCTGGCCCGGCCCGACGTGGCGATGCAGCTCACCCACAACGGCCGGGTGAGCCTGCGCCTTGCCGCCGGCCGCCGCGAGGCCCGCGTCCGCGCGCTGCTGGGCGACGATTTCGTCGGCGCCGCCCGCAGCATCGAGGCCGAATCGGGCCTGCTGCGCCTCACCGGCTTCGCCAGCCTGCCCGCGTATTCGCGCAGCAGCCGCGACGCCCAGTTCTTCTACGTGAACGGCCGCTTCGTGCGCGACAAGCTGGTCACCCACGCCATCCGCGAGGCCTACGCCGACATCCTCCACGGCAGCCGCCACCCGGCCTACGTGCTGTTCCTGGAACTCGACCCGTTCGGGGTGGACGTCAACGTGCACCCCGCGAAGATCGAGGTGCGCTTCCGGGATTCCCGTGCGGTGCACCAGTTCGTCTACCACGCCCTCAACCGCGCGCTGGCCGCCTCTGGCGCCGCCCAGGCCGGCGAATCCGCCGCCGTCAGCGACATCCCGCAGGCCCAGCCCACGGCTGCAGCGCAAACCGCCCATCACTTCCCGCCGCCCCAGCAGGGCCGGCTGGCGATGGAGCCGGCGTCCCGCGCCTACTTCGACTTCGCCGCCTCGGCCCGCCCCGCCGACGCCCCGGCCCCCGGCTTTGCCGCCACCGCCTTCGCCCCGCGCTCCGGCCCGACCACGTCGCCCGCCCCGGCCCCGATGCCCGCCGGCGACCTCGCCCCGCCCCTCGGCTACGCGGTCGCCCAGCTCCACGGCGTGTACATCCTGGCCCAGAATGAAACCGGCCTCATCGTGGTGGACATGCACGCCGCCCACGAACGCATCCTCTACGAACGCCTCAAGACCGTCCTCGACGGCACCCCCGGCGTCCAGCGCCTGCTGATCCCCGCCGTCTTCGGCGTCGGCGTCAAGGACATGGCCACCGCCGAAGAGCACGCCGAACTGCTGGAGCGCATGGGCTTCGAGATCGGGCCCGCCGGCCCCACCGAGCTCGCCGTGCGCAGCGTACCGGCCCTCCTCGCCCGCGCCCCGGTGGCCGAGCTGCTGCGCGCCCTGCTCGCCGAGCTGCGCGACTACCCCGCCACCGAAGTCGTCACCGCCCGCCGCAACGAGCTCCTCGCCACCATGGCCTGCCACGGCGCCGTACGCGCCAACCGCAACCTCACCCTGCCCGAGATGAACGCCCTGCTGCGCGAAATGGAAGCCACCGAACGCGCCGACCAGTGCAACCACGGCCGCCCCACCTGGACGCAACTCTCCATGGCCGACCTGGACAAACTGTTCCTGCGCGGTCGCTGACACATCCAGCGAAACATCTGCGGTTGCCCTCCCCCGCCGGGGCGGCGACAATATCGGGTTGATCCTGAAATCCGCTCTTCCCGTGAAACTCGAACGCATCCTCCAGAACCAGGGCTTCGGCAGCCGCCGCCAGTGCCGGCAGCTCGTCGAACTCGGCGAAGTCCGCATCAACGGCGAAATCGTCGATGACCCGGGCGCCGAAATCCCCACCGCCGGCCTTGTCTATGAGATCGAGGGCGAAGCCTGGACTTACCGCGAGACGACCTACCTCGCCCTCTACAAGCCAGCCGGCTTCGAGTGCTCCCACGAACCCAAGCACCACCGGGGCGTGTATTCGCTGCTGCCCCATCCGCTGGTGGTGCGCAACGTGCAGAGCGTCGGCCGGCTCGACGTGGATACCACCGGCCTGCTGCTGTTCTCCGACGACGGCGCCTTCATCCACAACCTGTCGTCCCCCAAGAAGCACGTGCCCAAGATCTACCGCGCCGAACTGGCCGAAGATGGCACCGACGCCCTCGTCGAACGCCTCCTCGCCGGCGTCAGCCTGATCGACGAGCCCCAGCCGGTGAAGGCCCTCACCGCCCGCCTGCTGGCCCCGCGCACCCTCGAAATGTCCATCGACCTGGGCAAGTACCACGTCGTCAAACGCATGATCGCCGCCGCCGGCAACCACGTGGACAAACTCCACCGCCACGGCTTCGGCGGCCTCGCGCTGGGCGAAGGCGTCCTCGCCGGCCTAGCCGAAGGCGAATGGGTCTACCTCGAAGCGGCCGACCTCCAACAACTGCATCCC
Organism: Zoogloea sp. 1C4; assembly: GCF_009469605.1. Classification (GTDB taxonomy): domain Bacteria; phylum Pseudomonadota; class Gammaproteobacteria; order Burkholderiales; family Rhodocyclaceae; genus Zoogloea; species Zoogloea oryzae. Next base: position 517,886 of record NZ_SSXU01000001.1, read on the forward strand.
GCTGCCTGAAAGGGCCCGCCATGACCGATACGCCCCGCCGCCGCGCGCCCCTGCCCACTTCCGAAGGCACGCTCAAGCTCAAACCGCGCACCGCCGCCCCCGCCACCCACAGCGCCGACGCCGATCCCGCCCCGGCCAAACGCGGCGGCGGCAACGACTGGCGCAAGCGCAGCAAGGCCTCCTACCCGGACCAGGCCAACGCCGAGCCGCCCCGCCGCAGCCGCGCCGACGACGCCCGCCCGCCCCGCGACGACAGGCCCCGCGACGATCGCCCCCCGCGCCCGGCCGGCGACCGCCCGGCACGTCCCTTCGGTGACCGCCCCGCCCGCCCCTACGGCGAGCGCAGCGCCGACGACCGCGGCCCGCGTCGCGACGACAGCCGCCCGCCCCGCACCGGCGACGACCGGCCCCCGCGCCCCTACGGCGACAAGCCCCGCGGCTTTGGCGACCGCCCGGCACGTCCTTCCGGTGACCGCCCCGCCCGCCCCTACGGCGAGCGCCGCGCCGACGACCGCGGCCCGCGCCGTGACGACAACCGCCCGCCCCGCACCGGCGACGACCGGCCCCCGCGCCCCTACGGCGACAAGCCCCGTGGCTTTGGAGACCGCCCGGCACGTCCTTCCGGTGATCGCCCCGCCCGCCCCTACGGCGACAAGCCCCGTGGCTTTGGCGACCGCCCCCAAGGAGAGCGCAGCGCCGAACGTCCGGCCACCGATCGCCCGCCGCGCCACGAACGCAAGCAATGGACCGGCGAACCGCGTCCCGCGCCGCAACCCTCGCCGCTGCGCGACGACGGTTCGATCCGTCTCTCCAAGCGCATGACCGAGCTGGGCCTGTGCTCCCGCCGCGAGGCCGACGAGTACATCGAGAAGGGCTGGGTTCGCGTGGATGGCCGCGTAGTGAGCGAGCTGGGTTCGCGGGTGCATCCGGGCCAGGTGGTCGAGCTCGACCGCCGCGGCCAGACCGCCCAGGACCGCCGCGTGACGATCCTCCTCAACAAGCCGGTGGGCTACGTCTCCGGTCAGGCCGAAGACGGCTACGAGCCGGCCAGCGTGCTGATCACCGCCGAGAACCGCTGGGCTGAAGACCCGTCCGAAACCCGCTATCTGCACAGCCACCACCGGGGCCTCGCGCCCGCCGGCCGGCTCGACATCGACTCCATCGGCCTGCTGGTGTTCACCCAGGACGGGCGGATCGCCCGGGCGCTGATCGGCGACGATTCGAGCATCGAGAAGGAATACCACGTGCGCGTCGAAGGCACGCTGTCGGACGAGGGCCTCAAGCTGCTCAACCACGGCCTGTCCCTCGATGGCGAGGCGCTGCGCCCGGCCAAGGTCAGCTGGCTCAACGAAGACCAGCTGCGCTTCGTGCTGCGCGAAGGCAAGAAGCGCCAGATCCGCCGGATGTGCGAACTTGTCGGCCTGAAGGTCGTCGGACTCAAGCGGGTGCGCATCGGCCGGGTGATGCTGGGCCATCTGCCGCCGGGCCAATGGCGCTACCTCGGTGCCGACGAACTGTTCTAGAATACCCACATCGCATCAAACTCCCATGAAACCATGTGCGTTCCTCCGGCAGGCAGTCTGCTCGCTCCTATTCGGCCTGGCCGCGGCAGGCGCCTGCGCCGAGGACAAGCTCTACGAGGGCATGCTGCTGCCCGAGGATTTCGCCGGGCCGATCACCGTCACCGTCGAACTGCGCGACCTTCACGGCGTGCTGGTCGGCCGGGTCAAGGCCAGCCCGCCGATCTCGGCGGTCGGGCAGATCAGCTCCGGCGAGATGATGGGCGACAAGTGCGACTTCACCGTGCCATTCACCTCATCGATGGTGCTGCGTTTCGTGGGAACCTGCTCCACGAGCATGTTCGAGGGCCGCTACACCCAGGCTGGCCGGCGGGACGCCAGCTCCCGGGGTACCTTCCGGCTGATGCGCAAGGAGCCCGACAAGGACGAAGACACCCGCGAGGCCCTGCGCACGCCGGTCCCCACAGGTTCGCTCACCGAGTGCATCACCGCCAACACGCGCTGCCTCGGTGCCTGCCCCAAGGGCGACTACAACACCGAGTTCCTGTGCTCGAACCGCTGCCGTACCAAGTACAAGGCCTGCAAGAAGGCGGTCAGCCCATAACGGGCAAGGCCGGCAGGCTCACCCGGAAACTAAACTCATCGTCGCGCAGTCCGTCAATCCTGGCTATAACCATCATGGCAACATGGGAGGCGTAGTGGTCGACGAACACAACGAAATCCTGTTCTGCGCCGAGGATGAAAGCCGTGCCCCCTTCCAGCCCGGCTGGAAGGTACTGATCGTCGACGACGAAGACGATGTCCACCAGGCCACGGTGTTCGCGATGCGCAACCTGCCCATCGCCGGGCGCCCCCTCGATTTCCTCCACGCCCACAGCGCCGCCGAGGCCCGCCAAATCCTCGCCACGCACACCGACATCGCGGTGGTCCTCCTCGACGTGGTGATGGAAGAGGTCAACGCCGGGCTCGAACTCGTCCGCCACATCCGCGACGAACTTGGCCAGCAGGAGATCCGCATCATCCTGCGCACCGGCCAGCCGGGCTACGCGCCGGAAATGGAAGTGGTCCGCGACTACGACATCAACGACTACAGGACCAAGTCCGAGCTCACCCGCATCAAGCTCTACACCACGCTCACCGCGGCAATCCGCTCCTACAGCCAGCTCCACATCATCTCGGCGAGCCGGCGGGGCCTCGACCTCATCGTCCAGGGCAGCGCCCGCCTGATGGCCGAGCGGGGCATCAGTGATTTCGCCGCCGGCGTCATCACCCAGATCACCGGCCTGCTCGGCCTGCCGACCGAGGGTCTGATCATCACCCGCCGCCAGAACAGCGGGCCGATCGATGCGGCCAACCTGCGGGTGGTAGCCGCCGTCGGGCGCTATTTGGGTCTGATCAACCAGCCCCTCGACCGGCTTGAGGACGGCGAGGTGCGCGGCATGCTCATCAAGAGCCTGGCCGACGAGACCAGCCTCTTCAACGGCACGCGCACCGTGCTGCTCTTCGGCGGCCGCTCCGGCATGATGATGGCGGCCTACATCGACACCGTGACGCCGCTCGCCGACACCGACCAGCAGCTCATCGACGTGTTCTGCACCAACATGGCGGTGTGCCTCGACAACCTCGACCTGCTCGCCCAGCTCAACGCGTCGGCCTTCGTCGACCCGCAGCTGCGCCTGCCCAACCGCACCCGGCTGGTCCAGGAGATCGACCACCGCCGGCGCCAGGGCGGCGACGAGCTGCTCATCCTCCTCAACCTCGACCACTTCTCCGAGACCAACGAAGCCCTCGGCCACCCCTACGGCGACCGCATCCTGCGCGCCGTGGCCGACCGGCTGGTGGAGCACTGCGCCCGCCAGATCATGGTCGCCCGCGTGCACGGCGACACCTTCGGCCTGCTCGGCCCCCGCGCGCTGCTCAATCCCGAAGCCATCGCCGGGCTGTTCCAGGAGCCCTTCGAGATCGACCTCACCGAGCAGATGATCTCCGCCAGCCAGGGCTGCGTGATGCTGACCGAAGTGCCCGGCGACGGCGCCGATACCCTCAAGAACGCCACCATCGCCCTCAAGCGCGCCAAGGCCAGCGGGCTCGGCAGCTACTGCTTCTACGACCGCGAGATGGGCACCGAGGTGCAGGAGCGCGTGCGCCTCTTGCGCAACCTGCGCAGCGCCTTCCAGCACGACCGCCTGTTCCTGTGTTTCCAGCCCCAGATCAATCTTGCCGATGGCCGCATCGTCGGTGCCGAGGCGCTGCTGCGCTGGAAGGCCGAGAGCGGCGAACTGATCCCGCCCGAGCGCTTCATCGCCATCGCCGAATACTCCGGGCTGATCGTCGACATCGGCCAGTGGGTGCTGCGCAACGCCTGCCATCGTCAGGTCGCCCTCACCGAGGCCGGCTTCGCCGGTTTCCGGATGGCGGTGAATGTCTCCCTCGCCCAGTTCCGCCACCCGCGCTTCATCCAGACGCTCCAGGGCGCCATTGCCGACACCGGCATCAATCCTGCCCTGCTCGAACTCGAGATCACCGAATCCATGGCGATGCTGGAGCCCGACTACATCACCGGCGTCATCCGCTAGGTGAAGGCGCTGGGGATCAGCGTGGCTGTCGATGATTTCGGCACCGGCTTCTCGTCCCTGTCCTACCTCCAGCAGCTCGACGTGGACCGGCTGAAGATCGACCGGGGCTTCATCCGCGCCATGCAGACCACCAGCGGCGCCGGCGGAAGCATCGCCCAGACAGTCATCCAGCTTGGCCGCAACCTCGGGCTCAGCGTGATCGCCGAAGGCGTCGAGACGGTCGCCCAGGCCAACGCACTGCACCAGCTCGGCTGCGACGAGGCCCAGGGCTTCCTCTTCGCGCGGCCGATGGAAAGCACCGAACTCGCCGCCTGGCTCGCCGGGCTGCGCGACGGCTACCCGCTCCCCTACTGAGGTGCGCCCCTTGCACATCCTGCTGATCCGCTTCGCCGCCGGGCTCGTCCTTCTCGGCGGCCTGCTCCCGACGGCAGTGGCCGGCAACATCGTGCGCCTCGCCGCCATCGAGCGGGAACCCTACGCCGGTGCCACCCTGCCCGACCAGGGCTACGTACCCGAAGTCGCCCGGGCCGCCTTCGCCCGCAGCGGGTATCAGGTCCAGACCAGCTTCTACCCCCCCGACCGGGCCCGCCACATGGCCGAATCCGGCGAGGTGGACGGCTGGATGCCGGTTCATGCCGACCCAGCCCTGAAGTCCGAATATCTCCTCTCCGCCCCGCTGCCCGGCGACCAGCTGGGGCTGCTCAAGCGCAAGGATTCCCCGATCCGTCTGCCCGCCGATGCCGCCCGCCGTCCGGCCGCCGCCCTCGAAGCCCTGGCCGACCGGCGCTTCGGAATCACCCGCGGCAGCCTCTCCGGCGCAGCAGCGGCCGCCGTCGCCCCGCTGCGCACCGAGCGGGTCGCCCTCGATCTGCAGAACCTCGACAAGCTCGCCAATGGCCGGATTGATCTGGTGCTGATCGACAAGTACCTCGCCGCCGACCTGATGGCCCTGCAGCGCCCCCAGTACATCGGCAAGCTGGAATTCCTGTCGCCGGTGCTGTTTCCCAGCAGTTTCCACCTGGCCTTTCCCGTCAGCAGCCCTCGCCACGCCGAATTGCAGCAGGCCTTCGACGCCGGCCTCAAGGCCCTCGAGAAGGACGGCAGCCTGGGCCGCATCCTCGCCCGCCACGGGCTCTCGGTACCTGCCAGCCCCAAGGGCAAAGGCGTCCGCATCACCATCGGCACCGTCAACAACCCGGACATGCAGATCATGCAGCGCCTGTCCCGGCAGTTTGAAAAGACGCATCCCGGGATCGAGCTCGAATGGCGCGTGCTCGAAGAAAACATCCTGCGCCGCCGCACCCTCAGCGACCTCGCCATCGCCGACGGCCAGTTCGACGTGATCACCATCGGCCCCAACGAAGCCCAGACCTGGCGCAACGGCTGGCTCACCCCGATCACCGGCCTGCCGGCCAGCTACGACCTCGACGACATCCTGCCCAACGTCCGCCAGCAGCTCACCGTGGGCGACACCCTCTACGCCCTGCCCTTCTACGCCGAGAGCTCGATGACCTACTACCGGGCCGATCTCTTCCGCCAGGCCGGGCTGGTGATGCCGGCGCGGCCCACCATCAAGGATATCCAGCGGTTCGCCCGCCAGCTCCATCACCCCGAGCAACAGCAGTACGGCATCTGCCTGCGCGGCCGCCCCGGCTGGGGCGAGAACATGGCCACCGTCAGCACCCTGGCCAACACCTTTGGCGGCCGCTGGTTCCGGCCCGACTGGACGCCCGAGATCGACTCGCCCGAATGGATCAGGGCCGTCGACTGGTATCTCGACACCCTCCGCAACTACGGCCCGCCCCACCCCGAGCGCAACGGCTTCAACGAAAACCTGCGGCTCTTCGCCGACGGACGCTGCGCCATCTGGATCGACGCCACCGTGGCCGCCGGCAGCCTCTACAACCCGAAGGAATCGAAAGTCGCCGGGGTGCTGGGCTATGCCCCGGCGCCGGTGGCGGTCACGGTGCGGGGCGCCCACTGGCTGTGGACCTGGGCGCTGGCGATCCCCGCCTCCACCACCAAGCAGCAGGCGGCGCTGGCGTTCATCACCTGGGCCACGTCAAAGGATTACATCCGCCTGGTTGCCGCCGACCAGGGCTGGGTTGCCGCGCCACCGGGCACCCGCAGGTCCACCTACCAGAACCCGGCCTACAAGGCCGCCGCACCGTTCTCCGGTTTCGTGCTCGACGCCCTCGCCACCGCCGACCCGCGCAACCCGACCCTGCGGGCAGTGCCTTACACCGGCATCCAGGTGCTGTCGATTCCCGAATTCCCGGCCATCGGCAACGCCGTGGGCCAGGAGATCGCCCAGGCCCTCACCGGCGGCCAGAGCGCGGCGCAGACGATGCACCGGGCCCAGGCCCGCACGGTGAAGCAGATGCGGGATTCCGGCTACCTGCCCTGACCAGGCCGCAGCCCCCCGTCAGCACTCAGGCCGCCGGGCGCTCCGGCGCCGTCAGGGGGATCGCCACACGAAACTCTGCCCCCCGCCCCGGCTCGCTCACCACGTCAATGGTGCCGCCCAGCAACCCCATCACGATGTTGCGGGCGATGTGCAGCCCCAGGCCCGACCCGCCCTGCCCCATCTTCGTCGTGACGAAAGGCTCGAACAAGCGCCGACGCACCTCCGGCGCAATCCCCACGCCGTCATCCCGCAGCACCAGCAGCAGCTGGCCGTCATCCCGCAGGTGTGCGCTGATCGTCACGCAGCCCGACGTCCGCCCGACGAAGGCGTGAGTCAGCGCATTGAGCACCAGATTGGTCAGCACCTGCCCGAGGGGGCCAGGGTAGCTGTCCATGCTCACCTCGGCCAGATCGGTCTCGATGCGGTAAGGCGTATGGTTGAAGCGTGGCCGGACCATGATCAGCACCTCGTCCACCACTTCGACCAGGCTGAACTGCCGGCGCATGTCGGTCGTCTGATCCACCGCCAGCTGCTTGAGGCCACGCACCAGATCGGCGGCCTTGGTCACGTTGCGTTGAAGGATGTCCTGCCCCTGCCGGGCTTCAACCAGATGCTGATCGAGATCGGAGCGCCGCAGGGTGTTGGAAGCCACCCGTCGCTCCATCTCGGCAAGCTGATCCTCCAGCGTCGTCACCACCGTGATCGCGTTGCCGAGGGGCGTGTTGAGCTCATGGGCGACGCCCGCCACCAGGCTGCCGAGCGAAGCCAGCTTCTCCGCCTCGATCAGCCCGCTCTGGGTGCTCTTGAGCGCCTCCATCGCGCCGCGCAGATCGTCATTGGCTTTCGACAGCGCCTCGGTTCGCTCGGCCACCCGCTGCTCCAGCAGGGCCGACTGGGCGGTGAGCTCCCGGTTCTTGGCGTGCAGATCCTCGAAGGCACCCAGCAGCGCCACCCGCATGTTCTCCAGCGCGCGGGCCACGCCGCCCAGCTCGTCGTCGCGCAACGGGCGGATCTCGCCGCCCAGGTCTCCCGTCGAAAGCCGGCCTGCCGCCGCAGCCAGCGCCTCCATCGGCAGCAGCAGCCGGCGCTGCAGAAACGCCATGATGAGCATGCCGCCCAGCACCAGCATCGAAATGGTGATCAGCATGGTCCGCCGCACCGCATCCGCAGCCACCTCGAGGTAGGGCGCGGCGCTCATCGTCACCACCACCTTGCCGATCACCTCGCCGTTGGCGTCGATGTCCACCTCGCTGCGCATCACCGCGGCAGCATCGGCCGCCCCCGCCCCCACGTACTCGACAAACGGCTGGCTGCCCGCCCGGTCGAACACCACCACCGAGACGATCCGCCGGTCATCGGCCGCCAGCGACCGGACGATGCCCTCCGCGCTCTCCCGGGCGTAATCCCACAGCTGCCCCTGCATCGTCAGGGCCAGCACGCGGGTCGTGCGGGCCAGATCTCGGGCCAGATCGGCGCGCGCCCGCTCCTCGCCCAGGAAACGCTCGATGGCAAAGGTGGTCGCCCCTGCGGCCACCAGCCCCAGCAGCACCGCCAGCAGGGTGATCCAGCGCACCCGGGCCAGCAGCAGGCGTCCGCCCTGATGCAGCCTGGTCCGGTTATCCAATGGGGTCTGACTCATGATTTATCCACTTATCCTGAGCCGGCGAGACTAGCACGACCGGCCCCCGGGCGAACCACCGCGGCGGCCCATTCCAAGCAGGAAGCTCATGATATAGTTCGAGGTTTTCCCGAATCCGCCAGGGCCACGATCATGGAAGCAGAACGCCTCAACGCCATCTCCAACAAGCTCGCCGACCTGAAGGCCCGGGAGCTCGAACTTCGGAGGTATCTTTGACTACGACAACAAGGCTGAAAAGCTGATCGAAGTCAGCAAGCAACTCGAAGATCCCGACATCTGGAACGACGCCGCCCGGGCCCAGGAGCTCGGCAAGGAAAAGAAAGCCCTCGAAGGCGTCGTGCTGACCCTCGACAAGATCGAGCAGGGCATTGCCGACGGCAAGGATCTGTTCGAACTCGCGTCCATGGAAGACGACGAGGACACCATGCAGGCCGTCGAGGCCGATGTGGCCACCGTCGAAGCCAGCGTGGGCGAGCTCGAATTCCGCCGGATGTTCAACAACCCGATGGACGGCAACGCCTGCTTCATCGAAATCCAGGCCGGCGCCGGCGGCACCGAGGCCCAGGACTGGGCCGGCATGCTCGAGCGCATGTACCTGCGCTACTGCGAACGCAAGGGCTTCCAGGTCGAGCTGCTCGAAGAATCCGAAGGCGAAGTGGCTGGCATCAAGAGCGCCACCATCAAGGTCGGCGGCGAATACGCCTACGGCTTCCTGCGCACCGAAACCGGCATCCACCGCCTCGTCCGCAAGAGCCCCTTCGACTCCAACGCCCGCCGCCACACCAGCTTCACCTCGGTGTTCGTGTTCCCGGAGGTCGACGACTCCATCGAGATCGAGATCAACCCGGCCGACGTGCGCACCGACACCTACCGCGCCTCGGGCGCCGGCGGTCAGCACATCAACAAGACCGACTCGGCGGTGCGTCTCACCCACATCCCGTCGGGCATCGTCGTTCAGTGCCAGAACGACCGCTCCCAGCACCGCAACAAGGACGAAGCCTGGTCCATGCTGCGCGCCCGCCTCTACGAGCTCGAGCTGCGCAAGCGCCAGAGCGAACAGCAGAAGCTCGAAGACGCCAAGAGCGACATCGGCTGGGGCCACCAGATCCGTTCCTACGTGCTGGACCAGTCCCGCATCAAGGATCTGCGCACCAACTACGAAGTGGGCAACACCCAGGGCGTGCTCGACGGCGACCTGGACGGCTTCATCCAGGCCAGCCTCAAGCAGGGCGTGTAAGCCTGCCGGGGGATGCGGGGCGACGGCGCGCCGCATCCCGATCTCGGCCACCTCACTCCTCACCCGATTTCCATCACCATGTCCCGTCTGCTCGCCTGGCTCGGTGCCGTCCTCCTGCTGCTGGTGGCCTCCGCGCTCTTTCTCGTCAGTCGGGCCCTTGAAGACCAGCCGCTGGTCACCGCCAGCGACGAAGTCTCGGCCGCTTCAATCTCCCGCGCCCGGGACATCCTGCGCCGCAACGACCCACGCCGCCTCGCCCCCAACACCACCCGCGACGTGCGCCTCGCCGGCAGCGATCTCGAAGCCCTCCTCAACTTTGCCGCTCGCCGCGGTATCCGCGGTGCCGCCAGCCTCGACCTGCGCCAGGGCGGCGCCGACGTGCGCTACACCGCCACCCTTCCGCGCCTGCTGGCCGATCTCGGCGTCGGGCGCTTCGTGAACGTCGAAGCCAGCCTCGGCGCCAGCGGCGGCAGCCAGATCGACATCGAGCAGGTGCGCATCGGCCGCATCCCGCTGCCCGGCGCGCTGTTCGAGGCGCTGCTGGCCCAGTACATCCGCCACACCGATCTCGCGCCCGAAGTCGCGCTGCTCAAAAAGACCATCTCGAAGGTCGCCATCACCCCAGCCGACGTCACCGTCACCTACGTCTGGCAGCCCGAACTCCTCGACTCCGCCCGCAACCTGGCCCTGAGCCCGGCCGACCAGCAGCGCCTCGCCGCCGCCCAGCGTCTGTTCGTCGACACCCTCGGCCGCGCCTCGCCCGGCAGCCGCAAGGTCGCCCTGGCCGACGTGCTCGGCCCGCTGCTCCAGCAAGCCGGTGGGCAGCCCGGCGCCGACCGCACCCAGGCCTACCGGGACGTGCTGCTCGTGACCGCCCTGCATCTGTCGGGCCGCAACATCAGCATGCTCATCCCCGACGCCGCCCGCTGGCCCAAGCCCCGGCCGGTCACCCTCACCCTGCGCGAGCGGGGCGATCTCGCCCAGCACTTCGTGATCTCCGCCGCCATCGCCGCCCAGGCCGGCGCGCCCCTCGCCAAGGCCATCGGCCTCGACAAGGAGATCGACGATTCCCAGCGCGGCAGCGGCTTCTCCTTCGTCGACCTCGCCGCCGACCGGGCCGGCACCCGCCTCGGCCAGCTCGCCGCCCGAAGCCCCGAGCGCCTCGCCGCCGCGGTCGCCGCCGGCCTCACCGACGCCGCCCTGCTGCCGCCCATCGACGGCCTGCCCGAGCACATGATGGCCGACGAGTTCCGCCGCCGCTTCGGCAGCCCCGAGGCGCCCGCCTACCGGCAGATGAGCGACGAGATCGACCGCCGCATCGCCGCCCTGGCCCTGTTCCGCTGACCCGAGGCGCCCATGTCTGACGTCCGCCCCGACAGCCACCTCCACGAGTTCCTCGCCCCCGGCGTCGTCGCCGACGACGTACCCGAGCTCGCCCCGCTGCTCCACGCCCGGCCGCTGCTGGCCGCCTTCAGCACCCTCTTCCACGGCAGCGAGGCCGAGGTGCTGATGCGCCTGATGGTGCTGCGCGAGATCGGCCGCGAGAGCGAATCCCCCCGCTGGAGCCCGGATCAGCTCCGCCAGCGCTTCGCCTTCCTCGACCCGGTCAAGCTCGAAACCGCCCTGCGCCGCCTGCGTGGCAACGGCCTGCTGGAGATCGGCGAGGACAACCTCTACGCCCTCTCCGACATCGGCCGCAACGCGGTGGCCGCCATCGGCATGCTGGTCAGCTTCAGCGCCGAGGACGACCTGGAGCTGGGCTTCCTCACCGCCCAGCTGGCCGGCCTGCAGGCGGTGGGCAGCATCACCCCGGAAGCCCTCGGCCACCTGCTCGGCAAGCTCAATGATCTCGCCTGGCATTTCGAGGACGCCATCGCCTCGGGCTCCGAGTTCCGCATCGCCGACGCCCGCCGCAAACTGTCGGCCAACATGCGCTGGATCGAGAAGGGCACCGCCGTGCTGCGCGAGCTGCTGGCCGACCCTGAGGTGCCCTTCGACCTCGCCCGCGTCGCCCAGCGCATCGGCCTCGCCCAGTCGCGCCTCGCCCGGGTCGATGCCGCCTTCCAGCGCGCCGTGAACAAGATCGAAGCCCAGCGCGTCACCCTTGGCGGCTCGGGCATCTCGTCCAGCGACGTGGCCCGCTGGCTGCGCAGCCTGGATGCCCGCAAGCTCGCCGTCCTCGTCGACGGCGCCCTCGCCCCGGCGCCGGAGCTCACCCTCCTCGCCGGCGGCCACGAGATCCTCGACCGGGCCGAGCTCACCCTCTCCGAAGAAGCCCGCCAGATCGAGGCCGACACCGCCCTGCCGCCCCCCGAGGACGCCCCCTCAAACCGCGCCCCCGAGGCCGAAGACCTGCGCCTCCTGCAGCACTTCAGCCAGCGCCTGGCCAAACTGGCCGAGCCCGGTGCAGAGCCCGCCAGCCTCGCCCGTCTGGTGGCCGGCGGCGGCTTCCCGGCCTCCAGCTACCGCCTGTCGCTGCTGGCCCTGCTGGCCGATGGCGGCGATGGCGAATCCGGGAGTGCCGGCCCCACCGACGGCCCCATCGGCGAGTTCATGCGCCTGCCGCTGGACGTGCTGTTCGAAGCCGGCATGGTCAAGGTAGGCGAGGACGAGATCGCCCGCATGTCCGCCGGCCTCGTCGGCGCCCGCGGCAGCCTGCCCGCCCCCGAAGCCATCCCGGTCCTCGCCGACCCCGACGAACCCCACGCCCCCCAAGCCTGATGGAACAACAGATCCGGACCCTCACCGCCCGCCTGCTGGCCAGCCGCAGCCTGCCCCGCACCGACCCGCTGGTGCGCCGCGCGCTGGTGGACGAAGCCTTCCGGGTGGATATCGACGCCCGCCTCTCGGCGGTCGGCCTGCAGCTCATCGACAACCCCTACGCCGCCCACGTGGCCGTGGCCCTGGCCGACGACGTGCACGAGCCCGTCTTCGGCGCCAGCCGCGAATACGCCGCCAGCAACGTCGGCCTGACCCGCGACCAGCTCGCCCTGCTGGTGGTCATCTGGGCGCTCATCGTGCTGCCCAAGCGCGAACGCCAGATCAACCGCCAAAAGCTCGCCGACGACGGCCAGAGCGACATGTTCGGCAAGGACGCTCCCCTCGCCCACGGCGAGGAAGTCGCCGGCGCGCTCTCCGAGGCCTCGCTGCTCGCCGACTTCGCCCCGGTGCTGGGCCACAAGACCTACGTCCAGGGCAAGCTCCTGTCGCGTCTCGCCCAGCTGGGCTTCATCGAGCGCCGCGGCGGCATGATCCACGAGGGCCCGCTCCTCGACGTGCTGCTCGACTACCGCCTGATGGCCGACCGCATCATCTACGGCACCCTCGGCGAGGTGCTCTCCGAAGCCGGCCACCCGCCGCCCGCCCAAGACGCCTTCAGCGCCACCGAGCCGGATGCCGATGCCGACCCCGACGACCTGACCGACTGAGCACCCATGTTCCACATCAAGCAACTCGAACTGGTCCACTGGGATTACTGGCGCCGCTTCAACCTGCCGCTGGACGCCCAGATCATCACCATCGTCGGCCCCAACGGCTCCGGCAAGACCACCCTGCTCGACGCCCTGCGCACGCTCTTCGGCCTGCGCTGCTCCGGCAAGCGCGACTTCCGCCGCTACGTGCGCCGGGCCAACCGCAGCTTCGCGTGGATCCGCGCGGTGGTCGCCAACCGCCCGGGCAGCACCGGCAAGCGCCCGTTCTTCCCGTGTCTGAAGGACGAGGTGACGCTCGCCTGCCGCATCCGTCGCGCCGGCGGCGACTGGACCCGCGACTACGCCATCGCCGACGGCGACGTGCCCATCGAGGCGCTGGAAGCCAACGAGGACAAGGCCGTCGAGTGGGTCGGCTACCGCGACTACCAGAGCCGCCTCGCCTGGGGCGGCCTCACCCCGGCCATCGCCAAGGTGCTGGCGCTCGAGCAGGGCGACACCGACAAGCTCTGCGAATACTCCCCCAAGGCGCTGCTGGAGCTCGTATTCGACGTCTTCGGCGACAAGGAAGTCCTCGACAACTACGACCTCGCCCGCGAGGAGCAGAACAACGCCGAGCGCGAGCTCGCCGCCCTCGGCCTCGACCTCGACCGCCTGCGCGCCCAGGCCGAAGCCAAGCGCCTGGAAGCCGACCGCTTTCTTGAGTGGAAGCAGCTCGACGACGAAGCCCGCGCCCTCGCCGCCGAGATCGTGCCGCGCCTCGAAGCCACCGAACTCACCCGCGACATCGGCCACGCCTGCAGCGACATCGCCCGCGACAAGGACGACCAGCAGCGCTGCAGCCTTGAGCTCGCCGATCTGCAGACGCGCATCCGCAGCGTCGAAGCCGAAAAGGCCGCCGCCGACGCCGAGCGCAAGGCCGCCCGCAGCGCCGACCTTGAAGCCGAGAAGGCCCACCTCACCGCCCACGACGAAGTGCGCGACGCCGAGAAGCTCCTGGCCGAACGCAGCACCCTGCGCGCCCGCCTCGCCCGCGAAGCCGGCGAGGCCGCGGTGGACCTGGAAGCCGCCTACGCCAAGGCCGACGCCCGCCTGCTCCACCTGCAGCGCCAGGAGCGCGATGCCATCGCCGCCTTCGAGGAGCGCACCAACCAGCTGCGCGCCACCCGCGATTCCCGCGGCTCGCCCACCGACCCGGAAGTCAGCCGCTTCCGCGCCCGCCTCAAGGAAGCCGGCATCGCCCACCGGGCCCTGTCCGAGATCGTCGAAGTCACCGATCCGGGCTGGCAGGGTGCGCTGGAGGCCGTGCTGCGCCCCTACCGCCACGTGCTGCTGCTGGCGCGCGAGCAGGACCGTCACGCCGCCTGGGCGCTGGGCGAGCAGGAGCGCTTCCGCCACTTCATCGTGCCCGAGCTCGAAGCCGCCCCGCCGGCCAACCGCGGTTCGCTGGCCGAAGTCATCCGCTTTGCCGACGCCGTGCCCCGCTGGCTCGCCGACCTCCTCAACCGCATCCAGCGCGTCGAAGATGCCGACGCCGCCCGCAGCCTGCCCCGCGAGACCGAGTGGATCACCCGCGACGGCTACCACCGGGAGCGCCGCGGCGCCCGGCACCTGGGCAAGCCGCCCGAGTTCCACTTCGGCGAGCTCGCCCGCGCCGCACGCCTCAAGCAGCTGGACGCCGACATGCACAGCATCGACGCCCGCCTGCGCGAGATCCGCCCGCAGCTCGACGCCGCCAAGGAAGAAGCCGACGCCCTGCGCGCCCGCCTCCACGGCATCGAGGCCGCCCAGCTGCTGGCCGCCCGAGCCGACGCCTTCGACGCCGCCGAAGCCGCCCTGCCGGCAGCAAAAACCCGCCTCACCGCTGCCATCGCGGCCCGCGCCGAGGCCAAGGGCCAGGTGGACACCATCGACCAGCGCCTGCGCGGCATCGACATCGAACTCGACCGCCGCAAGGGCGCCATCAACGGCCTCACCCGCCGCCTGAAGGAGCTCACCGACGCCGCTGCGCCCCGCCGCGCCGAACAGGCCCGCCGCATCCTGCGCCTGCGCCGGCTGCGCCGCGGCATGCCCGCCGACTGGCGCGACGCCCAGCAGAACGCGCTGCTCGCCGAGAAATACGGCGACGCCCGCGGCGCCCGGTCCGAGCTCGACCGCCTGCGTCAGCGCCTCGCCGACGGCGACTGGGTCACCGACGACACCGTGCTCACCCTCGCCGGCCGCCTGCGCGCCGACGTCACCGAGCGCGAAACCCAGTACCAGGAGCGGGAGCGCCATTGCAACGCCGCCCGCCACATCACCACCGAAGCCCGCGCCGCCTACATCGCCAAGCTGCGCGCCACCGTGCGCCAGTACGGTAAGAACCTGCGCGCCCTGGGCGAGCTGGCCAACGTGGATGTGGACTGCCCGGTGCCCCACCTCGAAAACGACGACCGGGCGCTGTCCGCCGCCGGCCTCGAGGTGCGCTTCGACTTCGACCGCAAGGGCGCCGTCGGCCTCAACGACGGCGAAGCCTCCGGCGGCCAGCAGGTGATGAAATCCCTGATCCTGCTCATCGCCCTCTTGATGGACGAAGCCCGCCCCGGCGGCTTCGTGTTCATCGACGAGCCCTTCGCCCACCTGGACATCGCCAACATCGACCGGGTCGGCAGCTTCCTGCGCGCCACCCGCGCCCAGTACCTCATCACCACCCCGGTCACCCACAACGCCAACGTCTTCGCCCCGGCCCAGCTCACCCTGGTCACCCGGAAGAAGAAACCCGGCGACGACTGGGCCCCGCCCATCGGCCTCATCCAGCGGGCCATCTGACGGCGGAGACGGTCATGGACTGGAGCGCGCCCGACCCAGACGGAATCCGCAGCTGCCGGCTCGACGACCCGCTGCGGGCGAGCCTGAAGGGCCAACGCAGGCTGCGCCGCGGCAGCCCCAGGCCGCTCGACCTCGACACCTGGCCGGCGGAAGACCGCAAGCTCCTCGCCGACTGGGTCCGCCGCGCATCCGACAAGGCCGTCCGCCACGAGAAGTTGCTCCGCGACGCTGGGCCCACCCGCACCACGAGGGCCGACCAGCTCCTTCAGACTTTGCTCCGAGCCGGCTCGGTCGAGATCGAAGAGCGCCATGAGCGAGGACATTGGAGGCCGTGGCAGATCCGCTTCATCGCCCCATCCGAGCTGCGGCATGACCTCGGCCTGGCCGAACCCGACGCCGACCTCAAGGCCTGGCAGGATCTCCGTCAGCGCCGCTTCTCGCTCCCCGAGCTCGACCTCGCGGCGGAAGCCCTCGACGCCCTGCCCCCGGCCCGTGCCCTCGCCCGCCACGCCCTGCTCGACGCCCTCGAGCGCTGGCAGGCCGACCAGCGCGCCGGCACCTGGCGCGATTTCGCCCAGTTTGCCCGGGGTGACACCAAGCAGATCAGCGACGCCGAGAAAGGCTGGCTGGAGCAGGCCGTCTCCCTCGACGAATTCCGCATCAGCGGCCACACGCCCCTCATCCTGCTGCGCCTCCAGGCCACGCTGCACCTGACGGACGCCACCTGGCCCCTCGCTGCCATCCCCGACTTCGCGGCCCTCACTCCGGCGACCATCGACGCCATCACCGCCGCCAGCCCCGCGCCGTCGGTCTGGCGGCTGGTCGAGAACCGGACCAGCTTCGAGCGCGTGGCCCGCACCAGCCCGCCCGACGAAGCCGTGCTGTGGCTGCCCGGCTACCCGCCCTCCTGGTGGCGGCGCGCCGTCACCACCCTGCTGCGTCACCTGCCGGCCCCCGCGCGGATCGCCTGCGACCCCGACCCGGACGGCATCGCCATCGCGCTCCAGGCCGGGCACCTGTGGACCGACGCGGGGCTCGACTGGCAGCCCTGGAAGATGTCCCCCGACGACCTCGACGCCCTGCCAGCCAAGCGCCCCCTCACCGAGCGCGACCAGGCCCTGCTCGACAGGCTGGTGGCGGGCACGCCGCTGCCCGACGCCCTCCGCGCCCTTGCCGCGCACATCCACCAGCAGCAACTGAAAGGCGAGCAGGAAGGCTATCTCTGAGCGCACCCGCCGGGCTGCTTCAGATTTCCCGGCGCCGGACGTTATTTGGCTCCACACGAATACCGTCCCGCTGCGCGCCATGCCTTCGCCCCCCGCGTCGTCCCCATCCTCGCCCCGCCTGCTCGATCTTCTCGCAGGCGCCGAGGTCTTGTCGCGGACGCGGGATCTGCGGATGATCTTCCGCACTGCTGCCGAATGTGCCATGCGCTTTCTCGATGGCAGCTTCGGCCTGCTCTTCGCGGTGCGCTTCACCCCGCCCGACCACACCGTGGGCCTCCTGGGCTGCTGCGTGTCGGACGGCACCGACACCTACTGGGACGACGTCTGCGACGGCAAATCCTGGTTGCCGGTCGATCCGCTGCTGGGCAGCTGCCTCGAGACCGACTTCGGCCACGCCATTCACCAGGAAGGCGACCTGTGGCGCCTCGCCTTCGCCATCGGCGCCCTCGGCCAGGCCCGCTGGGTACTCGAGATCCACACCCGCACCCCGCCCCGTGACGCCGACTGCAGCGCCCTCGCGCTGTTCCTGCGCTGCTTCGAGAACCAGCAGCTGCAGTGGGAATACGCCAACCTCGACACCCTCACCCGGCTCCTCAACCGCAAGACCTTCGACGACGACTTCGAGCGCCTGATCGCCGCCGCCGAGCTGGCCGAGCAGGCCCTCAAGGCGCCCCAGGAACGCCGCGAGCAAAGCCCGGCAATCACCCAGCCATGCTGGCTGGGCGTGGTGGATATCGACCACTTCAAGAAGATCAACGACAACTTCGGCCACCTCTTCGGCGACGAGGTGCTGCTGCGCGTGGCCGACCTCATGCGCCAGAGCTTCCGCAGCAACGACAAGCTCTTCCGCTTCGGTGGCGAAGAGTTCGTGATCATGCTGCGCAACGTGGCCGAGGATCACGTCCAGAACATCTTCGACCGTTTCCGCCGCGCCGTGGAACGCTTCGACTTCCCCCGCGTCGGGCGCGTGGCCTGCTCGGTGGGCTTCTCGCGGATCGACCCGCGCCTGTCGCCGGCCGAGCTCCTCGGCCGCGCCGACGAGGCCCTCTACTACTCCAAGGAGCACGGCCGCAACCAGGTCAATGGCTTCGACGAGCTCATCATGAGCGGCAAACTGCGCATCACCACCCCGGCCGGCCAGGCCCAGATCCAGTCCGACATCGACGAAATCTTCCTGTAGGGCGGCGCCGGACGGCGCGTTGCCCCCTCCAGCCCACGACGGGCGGGCCCGAATGTGTCAGAATTCAGGGCTTTGCGGCGTTTTGCGATGCTGCCGCACCCGATTCCGTTGATTGAAGAGCCCAAAATGTCCGACCAGACCAACACGCCCGCCCTGGACGAAAACCACCTGATCGCCGAACGCCGTCAAAAGCTCGCCGAATGGCGCGCCACCGGCAAGGCGTATCCGAACGATTTCTCCCGGGAGAACACCGCCGGCAAACTCGACGAGATCTACGGCGAAAAAACCGCTGAAGAACTCGAAGCGATGCCCGTCGAAGTCAAGGTCGCCGGTCGCATCATGCTCAAGCGCGTGATGGGCAAGGCCAGCTTCATCACCATCCAGGATCTGTCCGGCCGCATCCAGCTCTACGTCACCCGCGACGGCGTGGGCGAGGATGTGTATGCCGACTTCAAGCACTGGGACATCGGCGACATCGTCGGCACCATCGGTACCCTGTTCCGCACCAAGACCGGCGAGCTGTCGGTCAAGTCGTCCGAGCTGCGCCTGCTCACCAAGAGCCTGCGCCCGCTGCCCGACAAGTTCCACGGCCTCACCGACACCGAGACCAAGTACCGCCAGCGCTACGTCGACCTCATCATGAGCGACGAATCCCGCCACACCTTCGTGGCCCGCAGCCGCCTGGTCCAGTCGATCCGCAACTACATGACGACCCACGGCTTCCTCGAAGTCGAGACCCCGATGATGCACCCCATCCCCGGCGGCGCCTCGGCCAAGCCCTTCGTCACCCACCACAACGCGCTCGACATGCAGCAGTTCCTGCGCATCGCGCCCGAGCTCTACCTCAAGCGTCTGGTGGTCGGCGGTTTCGAGAAGGTCTTCGAGGTCAATCGCAACTTCCGTAACGAAGGCCTCTCGCCGCGTCACAACCCCGAATTCACGATGATGGAGTTCTACGAGGCCTACGCGAACTACCGCACCCTCATGGACTTCACCGAAGGCCTGCTGCGCCACGCCGCCCGCGAGGCGCTGGGTACCGAAGTGTTCACCTACCAGGGCCGCCAGCTCGACCTGTCCAAGCCCTTCCACCGCCTGACCATCGTCGAAGCCATCCGCAAGCACCACCCCGGCTTCACCGATGCCCAGCTGGCCGACGCCGACTGGCTCAAGCAGAAGATCAAGGATTTCGGCGAGAAGGTGAAGCCGGGCGGCCTCGGCAGCCTGCAGCTGCAGCTCTTCGAAGCCTGCGCCGAAGCCGAGACCTGGGAGCCGACCTTCATCATCGACTACCCGGTTGAAGTCAGCCCGCTGGCTCGCGCATCGGATAGCAACCCCGAGATCACCGAGCGCTTCGAGCTCTTCATCGTCGGCCGCGAGATCGCCAACGGCTTCTCCGAGCTCAACGATCCCGAAGACCAGGCCGCCCGCTTCCAGGCCCAGGCCCAGGCCAAGGACGCCGGCGACGAGGAAGCCATGTACTACGACGCCGACTACATCCGCGCCCTCGAGTACGGCCTGCCCCCCACCGGCGGCTGCGGCATCGGCATCGACCGGCTGGTCATGCTGCTCACCGACAGCCCGGCGATCCGCGACGTCATCCTGTTCCCGCAGATGCGTCCCGAGTCCGAATAAGCCACCATCGACACCCCGCCCGCCCGATTCCGGCCCGGCGGGTTTTTTCTACCGCCGCGGGTGTGACACAGGGAACGAATGTCACACAATCGCCACCCGGAGGCCCTTCAGCCCTGATATGTTCCCGCCGTTGGTTCATCGACCGTCCCCCTGCATCGCCGCCCCATGACCGAACTGAAGTCCTACGATTTACCAGAGCTGGAAGCGCTCGCCGAGCAGATCAAGGCTGAAATCGCCAAACGGGAAAAGGAAGAGGAAGAACGGGCGCGCCGCGCCGTCGAGGAAGCCGAAGCTGCGGCCCGCGCCGCCGCCGAGAAGGCCATCCGCGAGGCCGCCGAGGCCGAACGCAAGGCCAAGGAAGACGCCGAACAGGCCGCCCGCGCCCGCGAAGCCGAAACGAAGATCCGCTACATGCACCCGTCCAACCGGGCCCTCACCTGGTCGGGCGTCGGCCCCACGCCGGACTGGGTTCATGCCTGGCTGGTCACCGGCGGCACGCTTTACGCCCTTGAGATCGCCGCCGAAAAACTCGCGCCGCGGCCCATCCCCGAAAGCCTGCGCCCCCGCTGAGTCTCCCGGCGCATCGCGCCGACGCCCCCGCCACAAAACAAAAACGGCAACAATGAACCAATCATTGTTGCCGTTTTTGCTACAAATCGACCCGCGCTACCACTTGCCGAGCTGCTTCAGCTTGTCCCGCAGGCCGAACACCGGATAGCCCAGCGCATAGGCCCGCTCGGCGTGGGTCTTGGCCTCACCGTACTTCTTCAGGTCGAAGTAGGTCTGGGCAAGAAAATGCTCGGCGTCCGGGTAGTCGCTTTCCTTGTTCTCCTCGTACTTCAGCAACACCTTCAGCGCCTCGTCGGGGCGATGTTCGCTGAGCAGGCCCTCGGCCAGGGCCAGGTAGGATTCCCGCCGCTGGGGCTGCAGCGCAATGGCCTCCGTCCACACCTTCGCCGCATCGGCCTTCTTCTGCTGGCCGTACAGCGCGCGGCCCAGGTTGGCGCTCACGTACGAGAACATCGGCGCATTCCGGTTCATCTGCCCGTACGAGTAGTTGAACTCGCTCACCGCGGTATCGAACTTCTCGCCCCCACGCTTGGCGCGGCTGAGGTGGATCAGGCCGTAGCAGAAGTGATGGGGCCCAGGAATGCCCGACGGATTGCTGGCACCGCCGGACGTCTTGGGGCCTTCCGTTGCCGTGCCACGCAGTTCGAAAGGCACGCGCTGGATGTAGATCGAACCGAGGATCGCGGGACGGCAGAAATCCGGCAGCGCGTACCACTCGACGGGCGTCATCGTCACGTCGCCCGCCTCGGCCGGAGCCGCGGACAGGCCAGACAGGGCGCCCGCGCAGAGGGCGAGCAGGAGGGGAGCCTTTTTTATGCCTAGCATGATCGATTCGTTCTACGTGGCCGGACGCCGGTCCGGCAGCCGCTGGGGTTCATCGTGGGCCCACCCCGGATCGGGGCATGGCGGGCGACGCACGATCATACACATCGCCCCCCGCCGCCGCCATGACGAAAGCCTCAACCGGCCGCAGGCCGTCGCGACCCACCGATGCGCCGCACCGTTCCACGCAGGCCATCCACCTCCACCTCGTCGCCGTCCTGCAGCAGGTCGAGGACGCCCGGCAGATTGACCACCGCCGGCAGCGCGAACTCCCGCGCCACGATGGCCCCGTGGGAAAGATAGCCGCCCGTCTCCACCATCTGCCCGGCGATCGCCAGCCAGATCCGCCGGCCGGCCGCCAGCATCGAGATCAGGCCGCTGCGGGCTGCCTCGCGCTGGTTGCACTCGCGGTTGGCCGCAAGCACCACCGAGGCCAGCAGCGGCCGACGCCACCAGGGCAGGTCGCGCCGGATGCGCTGCCACGCGGCGGCGGCCGCACCACGCTGCCGTTCGCGCAGGGCCGCCGCATCGATCTCCGCCAGTGCCGGCAGCTGCGCCAGCACCAGTTCGGGCGCTTCGTCCCAGCGCGGGTTGCGGAGGTAGGTTTCGTACGGGCCGCGGTGGCCGTAGGCGTCGAGAAAGGCCTTGAAGGCAGCGGCGAAGGCTGGGGCGTCCAGCGGCCGCTCAAGGCCGGCGGCCTGCCGCGCCAGATCCAGCAGGGCAAAGCCCTGGATCGCCGTTACGCTCGGCTCGCCGCCGGCCAGCAGCCCGGCTCCGATCGCCGCACCCTCGCCCGGAAACTGCTTCTCCATGCTGTCGAGAAGCATGCTCAGGCTGGCCCCGCCCGCGCCCTGCAGAAAATGCATCCCCTCGGCCTCGCGGGTCAGCCGCAGCACGCGGTCGAGCTGCCGGAACAGGCCTTCGCAGTCGCCCGGCAGCGGCGCGCTGCGGATCTCCCGCGACAGCGCGTGCATCGACGCCACCTCCGCCAACCCCCGGCGCCGCAGGGCCGGCGCCCGGCGCAGGCAGCGCAGCGTGTTGCCCAGGTGTCGCAGGCGCTCCCGCCAACCCGGCGGGGCGACCTCAATGCACGGCTGGTGCCCGCCCATCATCGCGTTGAATCGCTCCGGCAGCAGCCCGATGGCGGAGCGCGCCTCCCACTGCAGGATCGACGCCTCCAGGTACAGCCGCCCATCGAACAACCCGGCGCGCTGGGCACCCGGCAGCAAGGCCTGGCCGGCCAGGCGCCAGCCGGGCTCCAGCAGGTCATTGACACCTCGCCGCGAGAAGGCCCAGTCCATCGGCGAGAGCGGCTCGGGCATCACCTCGCAGGTGTTGCCACGGGTCCAGATCGCCGGCTTGCCCCGCAGCGCGGGACAGGTGTTGTGGGGCCGGCGCGTGACGCGGCGGGCCTGGGTGAGCCAGAAATCGGCGCCGTCCCACACCCACTCGAGATCGTGGAACGGCGCGACGAAATCGAGGGCCAGCGCCGCATCACGGAGCAGCGCGGCCAGCGCCTCGGCCTGGGCGGTGTCGAGTACCGCCCGCGCCGCGTCGGCCGGCGCCACCGCGGTTCGGGTCGTGCCGCCCGCCGGCGCCGGCACGCTCATCGTGCCCTTGCCGCCGCGGTTCTGCGCGATCACCCGCCAGACGTCGGCCCGGTCTTCGGCAAACACGTATTCGTCGCCATCGGTCTCGCCCCCCACCAGGGTCTCGCCCAGGCCCCACTGGGCGTGCACGATCAGCCTGTCCTCACGGCCACTGACCGGGTCGCAGGTAAACGCGATGCCGGAGGCCCCGGCAGCCAGCAGCGGCATCACCACCACCGCCATCAACGGCTCGCCGGAGAGCCCGAGGCGGGTGCGATAGGCCGCCGCCGTCGGCGTATCCAGCGAGCCCCACACCTCGCCCACCGCCGTCATCAACGCAGCCACACCCCGCACGTTTAGGCAGGAGCGGTAGATCCCGGCGAACGAGGCCGCCGCCGCGTCCTCGCCCACCGCCGACGAGCGTACGGCGAGCGGCACATCCAGCCAGCCCCGGGCGACAAGTTCGGCGTGGAGGATCTGCTGCAGATCGTCGTCGTCGCGCCCGCGCTGACGGCTCCACGCCGCCGGCAACACGAAGAAATCCGGCACCGGCAGCCCATAGCGCACCAGCAGCCCAAGCTGCAGGCCCTTGCCGCCGACCACCTCGGGCGCCGCGTCGGCCGCCACTGCCGCATCGAGCGGATACATCTCCGGCTGCATGTTCATGACCGCGCTCCCATTCCGCTACACGCCAGCTCCAGCATGCGTGTCAGCTCCACCTCCAGCGACAGACCGTCTTCGGTCAGCCAGCGCAGCAGGGTCGCCAGATGGGTGAATTGGAGGTAGCCCGCCAAGAGCGCAGCCGGGATGTCGGCGCGGAGCGTGCCCGCCGCCTGCCCCTGGGCGATCAGCTCGGTGAAGATGCGATCCATGCCGCTGCGTTCGCGCTTGTCGGTGGTGAGCTGCGGATCGGCCAGCCTGAAGCGCACATAGGGCAGCAGGTAGCCCCGCCGGCTCTCGCACCAGCGCGCCTGCAGCCGGAAGAAACACGCCAGCCTCGCCGGCCCTGGCGCGGCCGCGGCCATCTCGGGCTGGATCTCCGGCCACACGGCGTGCAGCTCCCGGTGGAAGCGATGCCGCAGCAGCGCCTCCTTCACCGGGAAGTGCTTGTAGAGCGTGCCCTTGGCCACGTCGGCGGCATCAGCGATGCGCTCCATCGTCACCGCTTCGAAGCCTTCGGCCTCGAACAGCGCCCAGGCCGTATCTGCCAGGTGGTCGAGCTGCTGCTGCCGCTTGCGTTCGCGGCGCCCGGGTTCGGCCGGAAGGATATCGGTCATGGCCGACACTCCACCGCCGCCAGCAACCACCTGATCAATCGATGAGTTTGCTCGAACATGCCCGCCTCCATAGCTAAACGATGAATAAAACTATACGTCGTTCACTATTTTTGAACAAGGCGGTTCACGCACCCAAAAAGCAAAAAGGCCCGGGCTTGCGCCAGGGCCTTTTCGGATATCGGGGTGGTGGAGGGGGAAGGATTCGAACCTTCGAAGGCAGTGCCGTCAGATTTACAGTCTGATCCCTTTGACCGCTCGGGAACCCCTCCACGGGGTGCTGCAGATTAAAAATGCCAACAGGCAGACCTGCTGGCATTTTTTGAAACCGGTGGTGGACCGAATGAGGATCGAACTCACGACCTCCGCATTGCGAACGCGGCGCTCTCCCAGCTGAGCTATCGGCCCACGTAAGCCGCGCATTATAGCGGCGGTTTTTTCAGCTGAAAAGCCCCTTCTTTCAGGTTTCGTCGTCTTCGCCCGATCCCACTGCAGCACGGCCAAGGCGGTCGATGACGGCCGACCATTCCGGGCTGGCCGGCGGGGTTTCGACGAGGATGCGACGACAACCGGCGGCATCGAGATCGCGCAGCGCGGCGTAGAGATCGTGGCCGTAAGTGGCGGCGTCCGGCGCGGCTACAACCCAGCGCAGGCCGTCGGGCAGGCTGTCCGGACGCGCCATGCGGGCCAGCACGGCATCGCCGGGCTGGATGGCCGCCAGCAGATCGGCGCCCGCAATCAGCTCCAGTGGCGTGCGCGGCGCGTAGTGGGCGGCAAGGGCGCCGGAGACCCGAGGCGTCGCGTCACCCCCCTGCCCGCCTTCGTCTTCGCCACGCAGGCGCGGGCGACGGCCGATGACGCGGGCGATGTCGTCCACGCCGATGGCACCGGGACGCAGGATCACCGGCACGTCGCGGGAGAGATCGAGGATGGTGGATTCGAGGCCGACCTGGCACGGGCCGCCGTCGAGAATCAGTGGCACGCGATCGCCCAACTCTTCGCGCACGTGGGCGGCGGTGGTCGGGCTGATGCGGCCGAAGCGGTTGGCGGACGGCGCCGCGATGCCGCCACCGAAGGCGCGCAGCAGCTCAAGCGCGACCGGGTGGTTGGGCACCCGCAGGCCGACGGTATCCTGCCCGCCGGTGACGAGATCGGGCACGTCCTCGTGCTTTTTCAGGATCAGCGTGAGCGGGCCGGGCCAGAATGCACGGGCCAGCGCGATGGCCTCCTTGGGGATCGCCCGCGCCCACACCGGCAACTGCTCGGCGTCGGGCAGATGAACGATCAGCGGGTGGTCGGAAGGCCGGCCCTTCGCGGCGAAGATCTTCGCGCAGGCTTTGGGGTTCATCGCGTCCGCGCCGAGGCCATAGACCGTCTCGGTGGGCAGGGCGACGAGGTCGCCCCGGCGGAGTAGCGCGACGGCCTGCTGGATGTGGTTCATGAAGCCTGCTGGATCAGTCGCTCTGAATACCGATGGCAGCGCGGGCGGCCAAGGCCTTGGCGAGCACGTCGGCGGCGTCGCTGCCGACCACCGTGAAGTGGCCCATCTTGCGGCCGTGGCGGGCGTGGTGCTTGGCGTACAGGTGCAGCTTGAGGCCGGGCACGGCGTGGAGAATCGACCAGTCGGGCTCGCGGTAGCGGCCGTGGGGCTCGCCGCCCTCGTACCACAGCTCGCCGAGCAGATTGACCATCACCGAGGCGCTGTGCTGGGTCGTCTCGCCCAGCGGCAGGCCGCACAGGGCGCGCACCTGCTGCTCGTACTGGCTGGAGACGCAGGCATCGATGGTGTGGTGGCCGCTGTTGTGGGGGCGCGGCGCCATTTCATTGACGACCAGTTCGCCGCGGCTCACAAAGAACTCGACCGCCAGGGTGCCGATGAAGCCCAGCCGCTCGGCGATGCGCTCGGCGTACTCCTGGGCCGAATCACGCAGGCAGCCGCTGGCGCGGGCCGGGGCGATGGACACATCGAGGATGCCGCGGGTGTGCTGGTTCTCGACGGTGGGGAAGCACTTCACCTTGCCGTTCTCGTCGCGGGCGAGCACCACCGAGACTTCGTAATCCAGCGTGAGCATCTGCTCCAGCACGCAGTCTTCGTTCTTGAACTGGTGAAAGGCGTGCAGGGCCTCGGCGGCATTGGCGACGCGGGCCTGGCCCTTGCCGTCGTAGCCGAAGCGGGCCACCTTGAGGATGGCCGGGTAGAGGCTGGCGGGCGCGGCGGCGATATCGGCGTCCGACTGGATCACCGCGAACGGGCCGTGGGGCAGGCCGTTGTCGCGCAGGAAGGATTTTTCGGCGATGCGATTCTGGCACACCGCGACGGCCGACGCGCCCGGGCGCACCGGGACGAACTTGGCGAGGTAGTCGAGGGTGTCCGCCGGGACGTTCTCGAACTCGGTGGTCACCGCGGCGCAGGCGTCGGCCAGGGTGTCGAGGGCGGCGAAGTCGTCGTAGCCGGCCTGCAGGTGGCGGTCGGCGATCAGCCCGGCCGGGCTGTGGGGATCGGGGTCGAGCACCCAAACCTTGTAGCCCATTTCGTGGGCCGTAGCGACGAAGAAGCGGCCGAGCTGGCCGCCGCCGAGCATGCCGAGGGTGGCGGGCGGGAGGATCATCGGGTCAATCCTGGAATCAGATCGGGTCGAGGGTCATGGCCAGCACGCTGGCGGTCTGCTCGGCGCGGAAGGCGTCGAGTTTGTCGGCGAGGGCGGCATCGGTTGCAGCCAGCAGCGACACGGCGAAGAGGCCCGCATTGGCGGCCCCGGCCTCGCCGATCGCGAAAGTGGCCACGGGAATCCCCTTGGGCATCTGGACGATGGACAGCAGCGAATCCTTGCCCGACAGCGCCTTGGACTGCACCGGCACGCCCAGCACCGGCAGGGTTGTCTTGGCGGCGATCATGCCCGGCAGGTGGGCGGCGCCGCCGGCCCCGGCGATGATCGCCCGAAGGCCACGCGCGCGGGCTGCTTCCGCGTACTCGAACATCAGGTCGGGGGTGCGGTGGGCGGAGACGACGCGGGCCTCGAAGGGCACGCCGAACTCCTTCAGCACCTTGGCCGCAGCCTGCATCGTGGGCCAGTCGGAGTTGGAGCCCATGACGATGCCGATCACCGGCGAGGAGTTTTGGGTCAAGGTGGAAGAGGCGTTCATTGCGTGTCCAGACTGTGTTCAGAATGCGCCCGAAGGCGCGGACCGGGCATCAGCCCTTGAGTTTGGCGAGGCTGCGTTCGGCTGACACCACGGTGTTCACCAGCAGCATCGTGATGGTCATCGGGCCCACGCCACCGGGAACCGGGGTGATGGCGCCAGCGACTTCCTTGGCGGATTCGAAATCCACATCGCCGCAGAGCTTTCCGTCGGGCAGACGGTTGATGCCCACGTCGATGACGGTGGCGCCCGGCTTGACCATGTCGCCGGTGACGAACTTGGGCTTACCGATGGCGGCGACGAGGATGTCGGCGCGACGGGTGTGGAAGTTGAGGTCGCGGGTGCCCGAGTGGCACACGGTGACGGTGGCGCCGGCGGCGGTGAGGAGCATCGCCATCGGCTTGCCGACGATGTTGGAGCGGCCGATCACCACGGCCTCGGCGCCGCGCAGGGGCATCTCGATACTCTTGAGCATCTCCATCACACCGTTGGGCGTGCACGGCACGAAGGCTTCCTGGCCTTGCGACAGGCGGCCGACGTTCTCGGCGTGGAAGCCATCCACGTCCTTCTCGACGGCGATCGCCTCGAGCACTTCCTTCTCGTCGAACTGCTTGGGCAACGGCAGCTGCACCAGGATGCCGTGCACCGACGGGTCGGCGTTGAGCTCGGCGATCTTGCCCAGCACGTCGGCAGGGGCGGCATCTTGCGGATATTCGAACTTGAGGGACTTGATGCCGGCCTTCTCGCAGCCAGCCACCTTGTTGCGCACGTAAACGGCAGAAGCCGGATCACCGCCCACCAGGATCACCGCCAGACAGGGCTGGGTGCCCTGTGCGGTCAGTTCAGCCGCCTTCGCGGCGAGTTCTCCGCGGAGTTTCGCGGAAAGCGCGTTGCCATCGATAATGCGAGCCGTCATGCGAGCGCCCCTCAGGAAAAACCTGAGAGTCTACCACGACTTAGCCGTGATTCACGCACACCAGCCGCACGGCATCGGGCAGACTGCGGCAAACGTCGAGATAGTCGCCCCTTGAATATTCAACTACCCTCAACGAGCCGACCACCGCGTGTGGCGGCACTGCGAACCAGCTCCCGCGACACCGTCGATGGGCTTCGCCCGGTTTGCCGAGCAATCTCCCGCACCCCAACGCCCTGGGCGCGGAGCATTCCTATCTCTTCGCGCTCGGCAAATGACAAGTACCGCCCGGACACAGGATTCGACATGAACAAGGGCATGCCTCCACGATGACGAAACCAACGCGAGCCTACAGCCTGTGATGCGCCAACTGCTTCTGCCGCCTTCTCGCTCGTGATGCCGGTTGCGATCTGCACCCAGAACCGCCGCTCAACCTCACGGCAAAGCGAGGGTGCGCCAGGCGAGCGCATTGTCTCTCGACCTGTATCCTGCTTTTGCCACCCTGCGGATCGCCCCATACAAACCTCCAGTAAGAAGGTGTTGCGACGACCGGTTGAATCCGCCCAGTACGCCAGCGAAGCCCACCGTGCCTTGCTGAGCCGCCATGGCCTGACGGGCAGCATGAGTCGCAAAGGCAACTGCTGGGACAACGCTGTCATGGAGCGCTTCTTCCTCAATCTGAAGAGGGAGCGGGTCTGGCAGAACGACTACGCCAACCACGCCGAGGCGTGTCGTGACATTACCGATTACATCGTCGGGTTCTACAACAACGTCCGTCTGCACTCGACGCTGGGCTACCTGCCGCCCACGGCCTATGAACGGAAAACCGCTGTACAGCACCCTATCGAGGTGTCCGGTGTTACTTGACCACTACACGCTTTGCCCTCGCCGACGCACTCGACTTCAGGTGCGTGCAGGGCGTACAACCTGTCCTTGTCCTAGCGCCGCTGGGTGGGGACGCGCCGGGCACGTTCGAGCCACGGGGTGGCCACCCCCTTCAAGCCGTCGGTGAGCAGTGGCAGG
This sequence comes from Zoogloea sp. 1C4, assembly GCF_009469605.1. GTDB lineage: Bacteria > Pseudomonadota > Gammaproteobacteria > Burkholderiales > Rhodocyclaceae > Zoogloea > Zoogloea oryzae. The sequence continues at coordinate 546,871 of NZ_SSXU01000001.1, forward strand.
CGGCGTTCGAGGTCACGCACGAACGGTTTTAGACCGTTTCTTTTCGGCTTTGTTGTTTCCAAAGCGTAACACCCCCTGAGGCATTTTGCCTGAGGGGGTGTTGAATGGTGAGTCTGACGATGACCTACTTTCACGCACGTGTGTGCACTATCATTGGCGCGGTCTCGTTTCACGGTCCTGTTCGGGATGGGAAGGGGTGGTTCCAAGACGCTATGGTCGTCAGACTGTAACTTGTACCGTTC
>NZ_SSXU01000020.1 GCF_009469605.1 Zoogloea sp. 1C4
CCAGTCACGGCGGACAAGGTGCGCCAAGCAGAGGTCGGTGGGCATGGTGGTCTCCTGGAGTGAGGCATGGGAGCCACAGGAAACCACCAATGATTATGCGCAGGCGAGATCCGCCACCGGAGCCTGCAGAGGTGTTGGCCACGGCCATTTCAAGCCACGCCGCCGGCGACTCCGCATAATCGCGGACTGAACATAATTGCGCTTATGCTGAACTCGACATAATCGGAAGAACAGCTCCTTTTCGGGGCTGCGTCCGTCCCGCACCGCAAACATCGCCAGGGCCAGGGTGTGGGCTTCGATGGGCGTGAGGCGCACCTTCAGCGCGTCACCGAGGCGCAGCACCAGCAGCCGGCCGAGGCCGCGGTGTGTCGTGTCCGTGACGCTGAACGGGGGATTGTCGGTTTTGTGACCGCTCGCCGCCGTGCTCATACCGGCTTCCGATTGGCGAGGAGGGCGGCCACCACCGACCCGCCGACGCCGTCCTCGGGGTCGAGCTCCTCCAGCTTGGCGAGCGCCCGGGCGGAGGTGTCCTCATTGCCCCGGCGCAGCTCGATGAAGGCCAGGGCCTTCAGAAACTGCAGCAGGAAACGCCCCGGCAGCTCCGGCGCGGTAGCCCGTTGGGCAGGCGTCCAGCCTTGCCAGTCGAGGCTCATGGCGCACTGGGCCGCGGCCTGGGCGAGGCCGGCCGTGGCCGTGTCGAAGGCGGAATCGAAATCCCGCAGCTTGTTCTGCAGCTTGAACAGGCAGCGGTAAGACGGCAGCACCGCCGGCGCCACCTCGATGGCCGCGCGGAAGCAGGCCCGGGCGCGGGCCGGGTCGCTTGCATGGGCAGCGACGCCCTGTTGCAGCAGGGCGTTGACGTGTTCGGGCAGGTCACCGAAGTCGACGAGATCTTCGGTGAGGCTTGTCTGGACCATGAAACTCTCCGGGGAATAGTGATTCCGGAGGGCTTAGCAAGTATGGGGCCAGCATGCCGGCCCCGGCGGGATCAGCGGCAGGCGAGGCGGAAAGCGGCGGTGATGGCGGCCTCATCCAGGCGCCGCCCGATGACGACGATGGTCGTCTCGCGGGCCTCGCCAGCGGCCCAATCCCGCCCGTAATCAAAGCCAGTGATGCGATGCACGCCCTGAAAGACCAACCGGCGATCCTCGCCCCGCACCGCCAGCACGCCCTTGTAGCGCAGCATGTCGTTGCCGTGCCTGAGGAGCAGATCCTCCACGAAACTGCCCATCAGCCCCACATCCACCGCCCCGGCGTGGTGCAGCACCATGGACGCGATGTCGTCATCGTGGCGCACGAAGGCCCGGTGGCTGCCGCCGCCGCGGGTGAGGCCGGCGGGGGTGGCGTCGGTCAGGAAGGCCGGAATCTGCTCTAGCACGTCGGAGAGCACGAAGGCATCCAGCGCAAACAACGCGGCGAGCTCCGCCTCGGCCACCGGCACCGGCGCCAGCGGCGCCCGGGCGTTGATGCGGACGAGGCGATCCTGGAGCACGGCGAGGGCGTCGGCATCCACGCCGTCGGTCTTGGTGAGGAGCACCCGGTCGGCAAAACCGATCTGGGCCGCAGCGACGCGGTTCTCGTTGAGCTGCCGCCCGGCGTGGATCGCATCGACCACGGTGAGGATGCCGTCCAGCTCGTAGCGGTCGCGCACGCCCTCATCCACGAAGAATGCCTGGGCCACCGGCGCCGGATCGGCGAGGCCGGTGGTCTCCAGCACCAGATGGTCGAAGTCCAGCTCGCCCCGGTCCCGCCGGTCGGCCAGATCCGCCAGCGCCACCGACAGCTCGCCCCGCACGCTGCAGCAGATGCAGCCGTCGGTGAGCTCCACCACCTCGACCGCGGGCGAGCCGGCGATCAGCCCCCCGTCGATGCCCACCGCGCCAAACTCGTTCTCCAGCACCGCCACGCGGCGAGCCGGCTGGGTGGCGAGGTAGCGGTTGAGGAGCGTCGTCTTGCCGGCGCCGAGGAAGCCGGTAAGGATCGTCGCGCGGATCGGTGGGCGGGGGAGGGCGAGGGGGTTGGTCATGGCTGCGGTACGCGGCAAACACGGAAACGGCCCGCAGCTTGCCACAGCCACGCGCGGGTGGGCGGATCAATCCCGCGATTGGCGTGACGCAGGCTGCCGGGTGCGCTTTCGCTTCGTCGGGCAGATGCCGTCACGGGGCGTTCACGTGCCCTTAATTCCGGGGAGATAGATTGGTCGGGACCTATCACCCTTGCAAGCAGCGCTCTCCCACCTCGATCGGACCCTTCCCATGAAGATCAAAATCCTGATTCCCCTTCTTTCCCTCGCCTTTCTCCAGGCCTGCGGCGGCAGTGACGACGACAGCCAGCCGGCGTTCAAGACCCTCTCCGGTGGTGCGCCGCTGGTGATCGGCCACCGGGGGGCGTCGGGCAGTCTGCCGGAGCACACGCTGGAATCCTACAAGGCAGCCATCGAGCAGGGCGCCGACTTCATCGAACCCGATCTGGTGCTGACCAAGGACGGCGTGATGATCGCCCGCCACGAGCCGATGCTCGATGGCACCACCGATGTGGCGACCAAGTTTCCGGCGTCGCGCATGAGCACCCGAAACGTGGATGGCGTGCCCACCACCGCTTACTTTGCCAGCGACTTCACCCTGGCCGAGATCCGCACCCTGCGCGCGGTGCAGGCCCGCGCCAGCCGTTCGCAGGTGTACAACGGGCTGTTCGGCATCCCCACCCTCGACGAGGTGATCGCCCTGGCCAAGTCGGAAGGCGCCCGCCTGGGCCGCACGGTTGGCATCTATCCGGAGATCAAGCACTCAACCTTCCATGCCGACGAGGTGCGCTTTGGCGCCAACGTGTTCGAGGAAAAGCTGCTGACCACCCTGCACACCGCCTACGGCAACGTGGCAAGTGCGCCGGTGTTCATTCAGTCGTTCGAGGTGAGCAACCTGCAATACCTCAACACCAGGACCAACATCAGACTTGTGCAGCTGATCGACGCCGACGACGTGAAGGACGACGGCAGCATGTCGCTGGTGGCCCAGTACCACAAGCCCTACGACTTCGTGGTGAAGAATGACGCCCGCAGCTTTGCCGATCTGCTCACCTCCACCGGGCTGGACTTTGTGAAGACCTACGCCGATGCGGTTGGGCCGTGGAAACCCTATCTGGTGAAGACGGTGCGCGACGGCGTGGAGCGCACCGGCGACGCCACCCTCAACATCAACGACCGCCGGGTGGACGGCAGCACCGGGGTGATCGAGTTGGCCCACCAGAAGGGCCTGCTGGTGCACACCTGGACCTTCCGTGACGATGCCAGCGGCTACGGCTTCGCCGACCCGAAAGCCGAGATGCAGTACTACATGCGTCTGGGCATCGACGGAGTGTTCACCGATTTCCCCGCCACCGGCGTGGCCGCGCTCAACGGCATCCGCTGACCGTCACTCAGGCTTGAAGTCGGGCGCAGGGGCGACGCCTGCGCCCGAAGCCGTGTCGATTGCCTGGCTCTCCTGGGATGGAGGGCACCCATCCGACGGCGGTGGCAGCGATGCCTTGCGCGTGGATCTGTCACCCGACTTCGGCTGCGCGCGACCCTCGGCTGGACGAACCTGGAGCCGATGTCGGCTCGCCGCCCTCCGACTTCGACGAGTTGCGAGCCGACCTCGACTTCCCGGGAGGCGACCGAGGGGGCGCGCCGACCCGGGCAGGGGGTGGCGATCAGCCGATGTCGCCCAAAAATGAGGCGACTTCGGCCGGGCGCCAGCCTCACTGGGGGTGGCGCGACATCGCCGAGGATGCGCGGGAAGGCAACAGAGGGTGTTCGACGTCCGACCTTGCCTGTCGGGGAGGGGGCGTCGGATTGCCTGGAGCACCACCCCGAAGGTCGGGCACGTCCTTCAGCAACACCGCCCCGGCCGCCCATCCCCACCCCCATACCGCGCCTCCTGACGCTCCCGGAAGAACGCCTCGTAGGTCATCACCGGCTGGTCCGGGTGGGTCAGGCGCATGTGCTGCACGTAGGTGTCGTAGTCCGGCACGCCCACCATCAGGCGGGCGGCCTGGCCGAGGTATTTGCCCATGCGGGCAAGGTCGCCAAACATCTGCCGGATTCCGTCAGTTGCTGGCCGGCATCGGCTCGAACGGGGTTTCCACCGCCGTCGGCTTGCTGTTGCCCAGGGCGCGGAAGCAGGCGGGAATCGCGTAGGCGAGGATGCTCACCACCAGCAGCATGAACAAGCCCGCCAGGGCCGCATCCACGTAGTTGTTGGTGACGATCTGGTGCATCTGGTCCAGCGACTTGGCCGGGGCCAGCACTTCGCCGCGGGCGATGCCGGCTTCGTACTTGTGGGCGTTGGCCAGGAAGCCGATCTTCGGGTTGTCGTGGAAGACCTTCTGCCAGCCGGCGGTGAGGGTGCAGATCAGCAGCCACACGGTGGGCGTGACGGTGACCCACGCATAGCGCTGGCGCTTCATCTTGAACAGCACCACGGTGGCGAGGGTGAGCGCCACGCCGGCGAGCATCTGGTTGGCGATGCCGAACAGCGGCCACAGGGTGTTGATGCCGCCCAGCGGGTCGACCACGCCCTGATACAGGAAGTAGCCCCACGCGGCCACACACAGCGCAGTGGCGACGAGGCTGGCGAAGATGGAATCCATCTTGCGCATCGACGGCACGAAGGTGCCCATCAGATCCTGCAGCATGAAGCGCCCGGCGCGGGTGCCGGCATCCACGGCGGTGAGGATGAACAGGGCCTCGAAGAGGATCGCGAAGTGGTACCAGAAGGCCATCATCGCCTTGCCGCCGAGGGCGTTGGAGAGGATGTGGGCCATGCCGACGGCCAGCGTCGGAGCGCCGCCGGCGCGGGAGATGATGGTCTTCTCGCCCACATCCTGGGCGGTCTGGAGCAGCATCTCGGGGGTGACCACGAAGCCCCACTGGTTGATGACCTGGGCGGCGCTTTCGGCGGTCTTGCCGATCACGGCGGCCGGGCTGTTCATCGCAAAGTACACGCCAGGCTCGATGACCGACGCGGCCACCAGCGCCATGATCGCCACGAAGGACTCCATGAGCATGCCGCCGTAGCCGATGAAGCGGGCGTTCTTCTCGTTGTCCAGCAGCTTGGGGGTGGTGCCGGAGGAGATCAGCGCGTGGAAACCCGACACCGCGCCGCAGGCGATGGTGATGAACAGGAAGGGGAACAGGCTGCCCGACCACACCGGGCCGGTGCCGTCGATGAACTTGGTGAGGGCCGGCATCTGCAGGTTGGGGGCCACGACGGCGATGCCGATGGCGAGGCCGACGATGGTGCCGATCTTCAGGAAGGTGGACAGGTAATCCCGCGGTGCCAGCAGCAGCCACACCGGAAGCACCGAGGCGACGAAGCCGTAGCCGATCAGGAGCCAGGTGAGCTGCTTGCCATCAAACGTGAACAGCGGGCCCCAGGTGGGGCTGGCGGCGATGTCGCCACCGTAGATGATCGAGGCCATCAGCAGCACGAAGCCGATGATCGACATCTCGCCGATGCGGCCCGGGCGGATGTAGCGGCTATACACGCCCATGAGTAGCGCGATGGGGATGGTGGCGGCGACGGTGAACATGCCCCACGGGGATTCGGCCAGCGCCTTCACGACGATCAGCGCCAGCACCGCGAGGATGATGACCATGATCATGAAGGTGCCGAACAGGGCGATCACGCCGGGCACGGCGCCGAGCTCGGATTTGACCAGATCGCCCAAAGAGCGGCCGTCGCGGCGGGTGGAGATGAACAGGATCATGAAATCCTGCACCGCGCCGGCAAACACCACGCCGGCGAGGATCCACAGCATGCCCGGCAGGTAGCCCATCTGGGCGGCGAGCACCGGGCCCACCAGCGGGCCGGCGCCGGCGATGGCGGCAAAGTGGTGGCCGAACAGCACGTATTTGTTGGTGGGGACGTAGTCCAGCCCGTCGTTGTGACGCAGGGCGGGGGTCATGCGCTTGGGGTCGAGCTCCATCACCTTCTCGGCGATGAACAGGCTGTAGTAGCGGTAGGCGATGAGATAGCTGCATACCGCGGCGATGACCAGCCACAGGGCGTTGATGGTCTCTCCGCGGTTGAGCGCGACGATGGCGGTGGCAGTGGCGCCCAGCAAGGCGACAGCACCCCAGCCCAGGTGACGCTGGATGGCGTTCATGGCTTTCCTCTTTTCTTGTTGGCAAGGGCGGGCGGGCCCGGCCGACGAGAAAGAAGAAGCAACAGTTCGGGGCGACGCTGCGCGGGGAGCTGAAACTGGATCTCACACGGGGTCGGGGCACAACCCGCTGCAGGCTTGAATCCGCGGCCCGACCGCGAACTCAACCTGGGCGGATTCTTCCATACGCGTCCGTACGGTCAATCAGGGTTTTACACATCAATGGGGTGAGGTTGACCGAGATCAGACGATCGAGCCTCACGCCGACTTCGGCCGGACGCAGGTCGCCGCCAACCTGACGCAGGCGAAAAAACGGCCAGGAGATCCCGGCCGTGTGGATGCGAGTGGGGGACGGATCAGACGTCGGCTTCGACCGAGTCGCCTTTCTCTTCCATCCAGGCCCGGCGGCCGGAGGCTTCGCCCTTGCCCATCAGCAGGGTGAACATGCGCTGGGTTTCCTCGAAGGCGCCACCGCGCACGTGCACCGGCAACACCCGGCGGGTGGCCGGGTCCATGGTGGTTTCGCGGAGCTGTTCGGGGTTCATTTCGCCGAGGCCCTTGAATCGACCCACTTCGATGTGTTCGGGCTTGATGCCTTCGTGGCCGAGGCGATCGCGGAGCGAGGCCAGCTCCTGGTCATCCAGGGCGTAGAGGCGGCGCGGCGGGCGCTTCTTGCCTGAGGCGGGCACGTCGAGGCGGTACAGCGGCGGCTGGGCCACGTAGATGTGGCCGCGCTCGATGAGCTTGGGAAAGTGGCGGAAGAACAGGGTGAGCAGCAGGGTCTGGATGTGGGAGCCGTCCACGTCGGCGTCCGACATGATGATGACCTTGCCGTAGCGCAGCTCGGAGAGATCCGGCTCGGAATCCTGGGTGTGGGCATCGACGCCCAGGGCCACCGCGATGTCGTGGATTTCGGCGTTGGCAAAGAGCCGCTCCCGGTCCACCTCCCAGGCGTTCTGGACCTTGCCGCGCAGGGGGAGGATGGCCTGGGTGTCCTTGTCGCGGGCCATCTTGGCGCTGCCGCCGGCCGAGTCGCCCTCAACCAGAAAGAGCTCATTGCGCTCGATGTCCTCGGATTCGCAATCCGAGAGCTTGCCGGGCAGCACCGCCACGCCGGACGACTTGCGTTTCTCGACCTTCTGCGCGGCGCGGGCGCGGGCCTGGGCGGCCTTGATGGCCAGCTCGGCGAGCTTCTTGCCGTAATCCACGTGCTCGTTGAGCCACAGCTCGAAGGGGTCGCGCACCATCCGTGACACCAGCTGCACCGCGTCGCGACTGTTGAGGCGCTCCTTGGTCTGGCCCTGGAAGCTGGGGTCGAGCACCCGGGCGGAGAGCAGGAAGGAGGCGCGGCCGAAGGCGTCGTCGGCGGTGAGCTTGACGCCTTTGGGCAAGAGCGCGTGGTGGTCGATGAAGTTCTTGATGGCGGTGAAGATGCCGTCGCGCAGGCCAGCCTCGTGCGTACCGCCGGCCGGGGTGGGGATGAGGTTCACGTAGGATTCGCGCACCGGGGCGCCTTCCAGCGTCCACGCCACGGCCCACGAGGCGCCTTCGCCGGCCGCAAACGTCTCGTCGCCCTTGGGGGCGAACTTTTCGCCGGAGAACAGCGGGATCAGCGGCTCGTCGGTGAGGGCTTCGCCCAGGTAGCCGCGCATGCCTTCCTCGAACAGCCAGGTGCGGGTGTCGCCGCCTTCGATGGCGAGGCTCACTTCGAGGCCCGGCATCAGCACGGCCTTGGAGCGCAGCAGGCGCTCGAGCTCGGCGCGGGGCAGGTCGGGGGCGTCGAAGTACTTGGCGTCGGGCCAGGCGCGCACGGTGGTGCCGCTCTGCTTCTTGGGCGCATCGCCCAGGCGGGTGAGGGGTTCGATCACGTCGCCGCCCGAGAACACCAGCCGGTGCCGGCCGCCGTCGCGTACCACTTCCACCTCAAGCCGGTGGGAGAGGGCATTGGTGACGGACACACCCACGCCATGCAGACCGCCCGAGAAACGGTAGGCCGAGTCGTCATCGGTCTTGTTGAACTTGCCACCGGCGTGGAGGCGGGTGAACACCACCTCGACCGTCGACACGCCCTCGACCGGGTGGATCTCGACCGGAATGCCGCGGCCGTCGTCGGAAACGCTCACCGAGCCGTCGAGATGCAGGGTCACGCCGATCTTGCGGCAGAAGCCCGCCATCGCCTCGTCGGCGGCGTTGTCGATGACTTCCTGGATCACGTGCAGCGGGTTCTCGGTGCGGGTGTACATCCCCGGCCGCTGCTTGACGGGTTCGAGGCCCTTGAGAACGGTGATCGATTCGGCGGTGTAGGTTTTCTGGGTCATGCTTGAGGCGTGAATCCGGTGGGGTTTTCGAAGCGGTGCGGACTATACCGTGGGAGGCGGCTTCGGGCGAGACTCCCGGCGATCAGTCGCGGATGCTCACCCGCCCGGCGTTGTCGGCGGTCTGCCGGGCGATGCGGGCGAGCAGGACGTTGGCGGCGCGGGCGCCGGGGCTGTCACCCACCGCGGTGCGCCACGCCAGACGCACCGTGGACGGATCGCCGGGGAGGGTGAAGATCGCCATCGACAGGGGACACTGGGCCACGTTGAGGGGGTTCTCCTTCGCCATCTGCCAGGCGATGCGGGCGCTGCAGAAGTGGAGCACCTCGGCCTGGGCATAGACGGGCTTGTCTTCGCCCAGCGCGGGGCCGGTGCGGGACAGCATGTCACCAAAGACGCTCGGCGGGGAAGGAATCAACCCTTCGGCCTCGATGGCATCCACCAGCGCCTCGCGGGCGTCGGCGTAGCGGCTGGGGGTGATGCGCTGCTCGACGATGCCGTCGGCCGTGGCGGCCGGACTGGTGAGCAGAAAGGCGAGGGCGGCAAGGGCCGTGAAGAAGGGGTGCGACATCGGCGGCTCCGGTGGAACGGCGAAGATCGGACGATACAAAAAAAGATGGCGCCACGGGGGCGCCAGAAGGAGGGAGAACACAGCAAGAGACTGTTTCGATGGCGGGCCTGTGGCGGCCCGTCCATCCGATGTGTGTAGCCTAGAAGAACAGGATCGCGCCGGCGGACAAGGTGCGGTTCTTGGTTTCGCTGTCATCCACGGTGCTGGTGATCTTTTCCTGGTTCAGTTCGCCGACGAGGGTCACGAACTTGTTCAGGCTGTGATAGACGCCCAGGGTGTAGGCCTTGTTCTTGCGCTCGTTGCCGGCACCCAGGATGCCGTCGTTGTCCTTGTTCTGACCAAAGTTGATGCCGAACTTGGTCTTGTTGTACTGGTAGGTACCTTGCAGGAAGTAGCCCTTGGAGTCGGTCTTGTTGCCGAGGCCATCGGAGCCGCCGAAGAACTGGGCGCCCACGGTGGACAGGCCCAGGCCCTTGCCGGTGAAGGCGTAGGCGACAGCGCCGAAGTTGTTCATGCTGGCCTTGGCACCGATTTCGTAGCCGGAAGCGGTGAAGGACTTGTCCGGGTTACCGGTGGCACCGTCACAGGTGGAGCCCTTGGAGCAGCTGGTGCTCTGGGTGATCAGGCCGCCCCAGACCTTGCCCGGCGCCATGCCCTTCCAGTCGTAATCGACCTTGGCCTGGAAGCCTGGGGTCTTGGTCTGGTCGCCCGCGAAGGAGCTCGGCTGGAAGATGCCGGCAGAAGCTTGCAGGCCGTCGAAGTTCGGGGTGGTGTAGGTGATCTGGGCCTGGAAGCCGGTGTACATGTAACCGTGGCCGATCATGCCGAAGGTGGTGTTGAACGGGATGCCGGCGTTGGAGGTGCCGCCGACGCCCAGCAGGGTCATGTCGGACAGGATGATGTTCTGGCCGAACAGGCCGATGTCACGACCGAACTTCAGGGTGCCCCAGTCGTTGTTGCCAAACTGGAAGTACACGTTACGCACGTCGATCTGGCTGTACGGGCTGGAAGCGCCCGGCACGGCGCCAGCGCCGGTGCCGACGGTGGAGGGCAGGCCGACCACGGACGAAGAATCGTTGATACCCGGGGCGAAGCTGAAGTGAGCCTTGATGTCCTGATCAGCGGCCTTGGTGGTGACCACGAAGTTGATCCAACCCGGCAGCAGGCCGTTGGTCAGGGCGCTGTTCTGGGTCTTGGTCTCAGGACCGCCGGCGACGGTGGTCTTGGACTCGCGGTTGACGTAGAAGCCGTTGATGGTGCCGTTGATGTCGAGGGTGACATCGTTCTGGGTGAAGCTCACGGCTTGGGCGCCACCGGCGGCAGCGGCAAGGCAGGCGAGGGCGACGGACTGAGCCAGCAGGGACTTCTTCATGATCTTTTGTCTCCGGAATTTTCTGTTTGATTTCACCAGCGCAACGGCCACGGCCCTGCGCTTGTGCTCCGCTCCTCCCGTTGTCGCATTCCAGCGTCGATCGCGCCTTGAAACACGCCGTTACGGAGCGCACTACCCATTGCGAAGGCTGTGCCAGCTCGGGGCCAGATCCGGATCAAAATAGAACAAGCTTATGTTACGAAAAGGAATTTTTTGTTTTGACGCGGCGGGGACGTGATTTTTCGTCACATTTATGCTGTTCATTTCCTGAACAACTGCCCCGAGGGCGCTGAAACGGGGTGGAGCATGTTGTGACGCAACATGTGCCGTTTTGCACAGCGGCCGTCGATGTGCGCAGGGCTGGTAAAATTGCGGCCGACACTCAACTGCCCCGGCCGAACCCGGCCCGCCCTCCCCATGGATTTCCGTTCCAAGCTGGCTGCCGCCTGGCAGCGCCATGATTCCCTGCTGTGCGTCGGCCTCGACCCGGACGTCGCCCGCTTCCCGGCCCACCTGAAGGATCGCCCGGATGCCGTGCTGGCCTTCTGTAAGGGCATCGTCGATGCCACCGCCGACCTCGCCTGTGCCTTCAAGCCGCAGATTGCCTACTTCGCCGCCGCCCGCGCCGAAGACCAGTTGCAGGATCTCATCGCCCACATCCACGACAAGCACCCGCAGGTGCCCGTGGTGCTCGACGCCAAGCGTGGCGACATCGGCGCCACCGCCCAGCAGTACGCCCGCGAAGCCTTCGAGCGCTTTAAGGCCGACGCGCTGACGGTCAATCCCTACATGGGCTTCGATTCCGTCGAGCCTTATCTCGAATTTGCCGACAAGGGCCTGATCGTGCTGTGCCGCACCTCCAACCCGGGCGGTTCCGACCTGCAGAACCTGGAGATCGCTGGTGGCCGCAAGCTCTACCAGCACGTGGCCGAACTCGTGGCTGGAAAGTGGAACACCCACGGCCAGAACGCCCTGGTGGTCGGCGCGACCTTCCCGCAGGAGCTCGCCGACGTGCGCGCCATCGTGGGCGATCTGCCGCTGCTGGTGCCCGGCATCGGCGCCCAGGGCGGCGATGTGGAAGCCACCGTCAAGGCCGGTCGCACCGCCGCAGGCACCGGGCTGATGATCTCCTCGTCCCGGGCGATCCTCTACGCCGGCAAAGGCGAGGATTTTGCCGACGCCGCCCGCAAGGTGGCCCTGGCGACCCGCGAGGAAGTCAATCTGTACCGCCGCTGATCGGCCCAAAAACCGCTCAACTGCGCAGAAAACCCGCCATGTTGCAGCGCCGCAGAGTAGGATGAAGGGTCTCGCAACCGGGCCGGCGCCATGCCGCTGCCCGAGCGGAGCCTATTTGTCTTGCTGAATCAGGCGCAATCCCGCGTCAAAGCACGCTCTTTTGGAATGCCCATGATCAGGCTGAAGTTCTCGGTGGAATTGAATTACGAGGTCGCTGCCCCCGGTTGCGACTTCATCTTCAACATCCACGCCGCGCACACCCGTCGTCAGCGGGTGCTGACGGAAATGATGGAGATCGGCCAGTTCCTGCTGCCGCAGGTGCACACCGACGCCGCCACTTCCAACCGCTACATGCGCCTGAAGGCCGAGCCCGGCCCGCTGCGCCTGCGCTACAGCGCCACGGTCGAAGTCCAGCACCACGTGGCGGCGCCCGAGCTCATCGCCGAGCAGCCCGTCTCGCGTCTGCCGGCCGAAGTGCTCACCTATCTCTACCCCAGTCGCTACTGTCAGTCCGACCGTCTGTTTGACGTGGCGCTGCGCGAGTTCGGGCAGTTGCGGCCCGGCTATGCCCGGGTCAAGGCCATCTGCGACTGGGTGGCGAGCCATGTGCGCTTCAAGTCGGCCACCACCAACGCCAGCACCTCGGCGGTGGATACGCTGCACGACCGGGTTGGCGTGTGCCGCGACTTCGCCCACCTGATGATCGCCCTGTGCCGCGCGCTCAACATGCCGGCGCGCTTTGCCACCGGGATCGACTACGGCGCCGACCCGGCCCTCGGCCCCAGCGATTTCCACGCCTATGTCGAAGTCTTCCTTGGCGACCGCTGGTATCTCTTCGATCCGTCCGGCACCGCGATCCCCATGGGGCTGATGCGCTTCGGCGTCGGCCGCGATGCCGCCGATGTCTCCTACGCGACGATCTTCGGCGGCGTGCGTGCCGAGCCGCCCAACATCTCGATCATCGCCATCGAAGACGCGTTTTCCGGTGCCGAGCTCCCACGCCGCCGGCCCGAAGCCCTGTCCACCGACGACGGCCCCATCACAGCCTGACGCGCCCGAACCGGCCAAACCAATTCAGATCATTCCGACAGGAGAACCCCCATGAGCACCATCGACGACATCGCCGCCCGCCACGGTTTCAGTGCCGACGCCGGCCGCGCCGCCTATGCCGCGCTGCAGGCCGGCGGCTTCAGCCAGGCCCAGTTCAGCCACCCCGAGCTGGGTGGCATGGGCCAGTGGATGAGCGGCGGCATGATGATGATCGGCGACATGTTCAACGAAGGCCTGAAGTGGCGCGTGGGCGCGCTGCTGACCGATCTGTCCCAGCACCGCGAGCCGGTGCAGCAGGCCGCGCCGTCCTTCGGCGGCGACTTTGTGAACAACGCCAACTGGTGGCCCGCCGAGCTGGGCTATCCGTCCACCTCCGGCAGCCAGAACGACATGGCCTACGCGTGGTTCCCCAACTCTGCCAAGCTTTTGATGAAGGTGGGCAGTGACGTGTTCTCCTTCGACACCGGCGCGCTGACGATCTACGGCGTGCAGCAACAGCAGGGCGGCGGCATCGGCTCCGTGGTGCTCAACACCTCCAACGGCCCGATGGGGCTGCTCGGCCTCAACCGCTCCTGACCTTTCAGGGCCTGCGCCGCCACACCACACAGCGGTTGTTGGCGGGCATGGCCCGGTCTTCCACCAGCGCAAAGCCCCGGGCCCGGGCGAGGGCATCGACGGCCTCCAGGTCGCGGATGCCACGCTTCGGATCGTCGGCCCGCAGCGCCGCATCGAAGGCGGCGTTGCTCTCGCTGGTGAACTTTCCCCCCTCATTGAACGGCCCGTAGATCGCCAGCAGCGCGTCGGCGCCGAGCGCGCCATCGAGCCCGGCAAAGAAAGCCTCCACCTCCGGCCAGCCCATGATGTGCAGGGTGTTCGACGAGAACGCCGCGTCGAAGCCGCCCGCCGGCCATGGGCGGGTCACGTCCAGTTCGAGCGGCAGCGGGGTGTTGGGTAGCGCCGCCTGATTCAGCCACAGGCGGATGCCCGCCAGCCACTGGGGCCGGTCGCTGGTCTGCCAGACGAGGTGGGGCAGGGCTGCGGCAAAATGTACCGCGTGCTGGCCGGTGCCCGAGCCCACCTCCAGCACCCGACGCCGGTCGGCAAAGTGCTCGCGCAGCACCTCAAGGATCGGGCCGCGGTTGCGTTCGCAGGCGGCCGACCAGGGTTTCTCGGGCTGGATCTCCATCATCATTGCAGCGCTCCGTGTTCGCCGAGCTTCGCCGCAAGGCTGCCGGCAAAGGCCTCCCGCGCCGGCTGACGGCTGCGGGCCTTGTGCCAGATCATCACCGTCGTCACCCACGCCACGTCATCCGGCACCGGATGCACCCGAAGCACGCCGGCCGTTCCGGCAAGCTGCCCGCCAATGATCGCCCGCGGCACCAGGCTCACCCCCATCCCCGCCGCCACGCAACCGACGATCGCCTCGAAGGTGCCGAAGCTGCTGGTGCGGGCGATGGGCACGCCGTCGCGCCACAGCCAGTCGAGCAGGCGCTGGCGATAGCTGCAGCCCTCGCGGAAGGTGATCAGCTCCACCGGCCCGCGGGCGACAAGATCGGCGCTGGAGGCGATCGGCGCCCAGTCGGCGGCGCTGATGAGCACCAGCTCCTCGCGGATTACCGGCAGCTGTTCGAGATCCGGATGCTTGATCGGGCCTGCGACGAGGGCCGCATCAAGCTGATGGGCCAGCACGTCCTGCACCAGCCCGGCGGTGTGGGAGGTGGCAAGGCGCAGCTCGACCTGGGGATGACGCCGCCGGAAGTCCGCGATCACCGCCGGCAGGCGGGTGGCGGCGGTGGTTTCCATCGACCCCAGCCGCAGCAACCCTTGCGGTGCGGCGGCGCTGCGCACGGCGTCGCGGGCCTCGTCGGCCAGATTGAGCAGGCGGTCGGCGTAGCTTTCCAGCAGGCTTCCGGCCGGCGTGATCACCAAACGCCGATTGATGCGGTCAAACAGCGGGGTGCCAAGGCTTTCTTCCAGCAGGCGCAGGCGGGTGGTGACGTTGGACTGCACCGTGTGGAGGCGCTGGGCGGCGCGGGTGACGCTGCCTTCCTCGGCCACGGCACGAAAGAGGCGAAGATCGGCGAGATCCATGATCATCTCTTTTTGTGATGGAGTTGATCCTATTAAATCATTTTTAGTGCTGATCTGTCGCGCGTAACCTGCACGCATCCGAAACCGGGAGAGCCGTCATGCGCAGCACCACCGTTCCAGTTCCATCCGTCCTGTCCAGCCCGCCGGTCATTGCCGCCGCCGGGCTGCTCTCCTTGCTGCTGGCCATGGGCATTGGCCGCTTCGCCTTTACCGCGCTGCTCCCCCAGATGCGCGATGACGGGCTGGTGGACATCGGCAGCGCCGGCCTGCTGGCCGCGATGAACTACCTGGGCTACCTGGCAGGGGCGCTGTGGGCGGCCTTCAGCCGCAACGCCGATCCGGCCCGTCGGCTGGCTGGCGGACTCATCGCCAGTGTGCTCACCACTCTGGCGATGAGCGTCGACCTGGGCTTTGGCGGCTGGTGCGCGCTGCGCTTCGTGTCGGGCGTGGCGAGCGCGGCGGTTTATGTCTACGCCACCGGCATCGTGCTGCGCAGTTTGGCCGACGTGGGCGCGGCGGGGTGGAGCGCGCTGCATTACATGGGTGTCGGCGCGGGTATCGTCACCTCGGCCATCGTCGCGCAGAACCTTGCCGGCGGCGCTCTTGTCGGGTGGCGGATGCTGGGCCTGGTGGCCGGCGTGGCGGCTTTGGTGGTGGGCGCCGTGCTGGTGCCCCGCGGGCGCGTGGTACCGCTTGCGGGCGCAGCGCCCGTCACCCCTGCGGTGGCGCCACCGCTGGGGTGGCTGGCGGCGGCTTACGGGCTGGCCGGGTTTGGCTACATCGTCAATGCAACCTTCCTGCCGACCATCCTGCGCAGCCAGTCGGGCACCGCCGACGCGGCGCTCACCGGCTGGCTGGTGGTGGGCCTCGCGGCGCTGCCGGCTACCGCCCTGTGGGTGCGGCTGTCGTTCCGCCGCGGCGTGTATCCGGTGCTGATCGCCGCGACGTTGATCCAGGCCGTCGGCGTGGCGCTGCCGGTGCTGGTGGATGGGGTGGCCTCGGCGATGGCCGGCGCGGTGCTGCTGGGCGGCACCTTCATGGGCATCGCCGGGCTGGCCCAGTGGCTGGCGCGGGTGCCGGACGCCCAGACCACCGCCCGCCGGATCGGGCTGATCACCGCCTGTTATGGCGTCGGGCAGATCGTCGGGCCGCTGCTGGTGGCGGTGCGCGGGCGCGACGCCGGCTTCGAACTGCCGGTGCTGCTGGCCGCCGCCGCGCTGGTGCTGAGCGCACTGCTGCTGGAAGTCTCGCGCCGCCGGGAGCGGCTGGGCTGATCGGTTATCCATCTCACACGCAAAGGAGAACTCACCATGCCTTATCTGAAACTCGCCTACGCCTCGCCCGCTGCCGTCGCCACCGCAGAGCTTGCAGCGACGCTTACCCGTATCACCGTTGATCTGCTCGGCAAGAAGCGCGAGCTGACCGTGGTCGCCATCGAACCTCTGCCGGTGAGTGGCTGGTTCGTGGGCGGCGCGGTGCTGGAGGCAGGGGAGTCTGGCGCAGTGCTGGAGATCCGCATCACCGAGGGCACCAACACCAAGGCCCAGAAGGCGGCCTTCATCCGCGCCGCCTTCGAGGCGCTGGCCGCGGCGCTGCCCGGGCTGAACCCGGCGAGCTACGTGACCCTCCACGAACCGCCCGCCGACGCCTGGGGCTATTCGGGCAAAACCCAGGAATACCGTTTCATCCACAGCCAGATGCTGTAAGCCAACCCACCCGACCCCGGAGAGAAACCATGCCCTACGTGAACATCCGCATCACCCGCGAAGGCGCCACCGCCGAACAGAAGGCCGCGCTGATCGAAGGCGTCACCCAGCTCCTTCAGGACGTGCTGGGCAAGAACCGCTCGACCACCTTCGTCATCATCGACGAGGTGGAAACCGACAACTGGGGCATCGGCGGCGAGCCGGTGACAAAGCTGCGCGCGGCCGCGAAAGCCGCGCGCGGCGAGATATGAGTTTGAGAATCAGTCGCATTTACATTTTCAGGAAGTCTGGTTAGACTCGGTGCATCGAATTTTCGTATGCGCCATTTTTTCCGGAGTCCAACCGATGAACTGCAAGTCCACCGTGCTCGCCGCAGCCCTCGCTGGCATCGCCTTCGGCGCCCAGGCCGACGACAAGGAACTCAACCTTTACTCGGCCCGGCATTACCAGACGGATGAAGCGCTCTACAGCGACTTCACCAAGCAGACGGGCATCCGCATCAATCGGATTGAGGGCAAGGAAGACGAGCTCCTCGAGCGCATCCGCAACGAAGGCGCCAACAGCCCGGCCGACATCCTGCTCACCGTGGATGCCGCGCGCCTCGCCAAAGCCCACGAGCTGGGCCTGTTCGTGCCGGTGAAGTCGAAGGTGCTGGAATCGCGCATCCCGGCTCATCTTCGCGCGGACGACTGGTTCTCGTTCTCGACCCGCGCCCGGGTCATCATCTACAACAAGCTGGGCGTGAAGGCCGACGAGGTGCGTAATTATGACGACCTCGCGAAGCCCACGCTTAAGGGCAAGCTGTGTTCCCGCTCGGGTTCGCACCCTTACAACCTGTCCCTCGGCGCCTCGGTGATCGCTCACCAGGGCGAGGGCAGGGCCGAGGAGTGGGCCCGCGGCATGGTGGCCAACTTTGCCCGCGCGCCCAAGGGCGGCGACACCGACCAGATCAAGGCCGTGGCGGCGGGTGAATGCCAGGTGGCGCTCTCCAACACCTATTACATCGCCCGCATGATGCGCTCGACCAAGCCGGAAGACGTGAAGGCGATGGAGCGGGTTGGCGTGGTGTGGCCCAACCAGGCGAGCACCGGCACCCACATCAACGTGTCCGGCGCCGGCGTGCTGAAGTACGCCCCGCACAAGGAAGCCGCGGTGAAGTTCCTTGAATACCTCGCCTCGGACGACGCCCAGCGCTACTTTGCCGACGGCAACAACGAGTGGCCGGTGGTCGATTCGGTCAAGGTGAGTAACAAGGCCCTCGACGCCCTCGGCAAGTTCAAGGCCGACACCCTGCCGGTAAAGAAGCTGGAGATGTATCAGGTGAAGGCCCAGATGATCTACGACCGGGCCGGCTACAAGTAATCGCGGTGCTTCCGCACCAAACAGAAACGCCCCGCAATGCCGGGGCGTTTCTGTTTTTGCGAGCGGATGGAAGCGGCTACTTCCGATCCCGCGCGATCTGCCGGGACAGGGCGATCAGCGGCAGCAGGCCCACCGCGACGATCGCCAGCGCGGCGGTGGAGGCTTCGGCGAGCCGCTCGTCGGAAGCCAGCGTGTAGGCCTGAGTGGCCAGCGTGTCGAAGTTGAAAGGGCGCATCACCAGCGTGGCGGGCAGCTCCTTCATCACATCCACGAACACCAGCAGCCCGGCGGTGAACAGGCTGCCCCGCAGGATGGGCACATGCACCCGGCGCAGGGTGTGCCCCTGGCCCAGACCCAGACTGCGGGCGGCGTCGTCCATGCTCGGGGTGATCTTGGCGAGGCTGGCGTCCACGGTCTGCAGCGCCACCGACAGGAAGCGCGCCAGGTAGGCGTAGATCAGCGCCGCGATGCCGCCGGTAAGCAGCAGGCCCGGGTTGGTGCCGAACCACGCCTCCCACTGCCCGGCCAGCCAGTTGTCGAGCCGGGTGACGGGGATCAGCACGCCCACCGCGATCACCGTGCCCGGCACCGCGTAGCCCAGGCCGACCATCCGGTTGAGGCCGGTGGCGAGGAGCGTCTTCGACAGCCGCGCGCTATAGGCCAACAGCACCGCCAACAGCACGGCGATGAGCGCGGTGGTCCCCGCCAGGGTGAAGCTGTTGCGGCCCAGCATCACGAAGCGCTCGCCGAACTGGGCGTCGCCTTCACCCAGCGCCATCCGCAGCAGCAGCCCGCCCGGCAGCAGGAAGCCCAGCACTAGCGGGGTGAGGCAGGCGAGGGTAGCCGCCAGCCCGGCCACGCCCGACAGGCGCGGCGCCGGCGGACGATGCCGGTTGGAGGTGTTGTGATAGCGCGCGCGGCCGCGGGTGATCCGCTCGATGGCCACCAGCAGCAGCACAAAGCCAAGCAGGATCGCCGCCAGCTGGGCCGAGGCGATCCGGTCGCCGAGGGAGAACCACGCCCGGTAGATGCCGGTGGTGAAGGTGTTGACCGCGAAGTAGGCCACCGTGCCGTAGTCGGCCAGGGTTTCCATCAAGGCCAGCGCCACGCCGGCAGCGATGGCTGGGCGGGCCAGCGGCAGCGATACGCTGAAGAACGCCCGCCACGGCCCGATGCCCAGGGTACGCGCAGCCTCCAGCACGCCGCCGGCCCGCTCCAGAAATGCCGTGCGAGCGAGCAGATAGACGTAGGGGTAGAGCACGAAGACGAACATCAGCATCGCGCCGGGCAGGGTGCGGATGTCGGGAAAGTAGTAGTCGCCGAACTCCCAGCCGAAGGCGTCGCGCAGGGCCGTCTGCACCGGGCCGACAAACTGCAGGAAATCGGTGTAAACATAGGCCATCACGTAGGCCGGCATCGCCAGGGGCAGCACCAGCGCCCAGTCGAACACGCGCCGGCCCGGGAAGTCATGCATCGTGGTGAGCCACGCGGTGGCGACGCCGACGGTCGCCACACCCAC
Source organism: Zoogloea sp. 1C4 (assembly GCF_009469605.1). Classification (GTDB taxonomy): domain Bacteria; phylum Pseudomonadota; class Gammaproteobacteria; order Burkholderiales; family Rhodocyclaceae; genus Zoogloea; species Zoogloea oryzae. The sequence continues at coordinate 19,364 of NZ_SSXU01000020.1, forward strand.
GCCCACGCCCAGGCACAGGGCCAGGGAGTTCTGGATGTATTCGGGCAGCACGGTGGCGGCGAGGTGGCTCCAGGTGGCGCTGGTGCCACCGGCGAGCAGGTTGAAACCCACGCTGGCAACAGGCAATCCGGCCAGCAGCGCAACCGCTAGCGCCGTGATGACCAGCGGCGAGAGATGTCGGGAAACCGCGCCGAGCGGCGGAGAAGGAAGTCGTGAGCTCATGGCATTCTTTTTGGCCTGGATGAGAATTATAATTGATTGCATGTCCAAGCTAGAACTCAAGGCGGTTGCCCAGCGCTACGGCCAGCACACCGTCGTCAATGGCGTCGATTTTCGCCTGGAGCAGGGTAGCATCGCCTGCCTGCTGGGGCCGTCGGGTTGCGGCAAGACGACCTTGCTGCGCTGCATCGCCGGCTTTGAGGAGGTCTCCGGTGGCGAGATCCTGATCCACGACCAATCCATGAGCCGTGCCGGCTTCCGGGTGCCGCCCGAGCGCCGGCGGGTTGGCATGGTGTTCCAGGATTACGCGCTGTTTCCTCACCTCACCGTCGAGGACAACGTGGGCTTTGGCCTGCGCGGCGTGTCGGCGGCCGAGCGCGGGCAGCGGGTCGAATCGCTGCTCGCCACGGTGGGCCTGGCGGGTCAGGGGCGCAAGTTTCCCCACGAGCTTTCCGGCGGCCAGCAGCAGCGTGTCGCGCTGGCCCGGGCGCTGGCGCCTCGGCCCGAGCTGGTGCTGCTCGACGAACCGTTTTCAAACCTCGACGTGGATCTGCGCGAACGGCTGTCGGTCGAGGTGCGCGAGATCCTCAAGAGCGAGGGCATGACCGCGGTGCTGGTCACCCACGACCAGCACGAGGCCTTCGCGATGGCCGACGAGATCGGCGTGATGTACGAGGGGCGCATCCAGCAATGGGATACGCCCTACAACCTCTACCACCGGCCGGCCAACCGGTTCGTGGCCGATTTTGTCGGCAAGGGCGTGTTCGTGCCGGGCACCGTGCTCGACGCCAATCGGGTGAGGATCGAGCTGGGTGAGCTCAACTCTGGCGTGCCGGTGGAGTGCAGCGTGGGCTGTGCCGCCTGCGGCAAGGGCTGTGGCGTGGATGTGCTGCTGCGTCCCGACGACGTGATCCACGACGACGCCAGCCCGACCCGCGCCGAGGTGCGTCACAAGGCCTTTCGCGGCGCCGACATCCTATACACCCTGCGCCTGGCCAGCGGCACCGAGGTGCTGTCGCTGGTGCCGTCCCACCACAACCACGCCCTTGGCGAGGCGATCGGGGTGCGGCTGGAGGCCGACCACGTGATCGCCTTCCGGCACGGCGCCTGAGCGCTGCCGGTCAGAAGTCCGGCGGGCTTTCCAGTGTCAGTTGCGCCCCGCTCAACGGGTGGAGCAGGGCGAGACGCGTCGCGTGCAGGAGCAAGCGCGGCGCAGCCGTCCGGCTCGCCGCGTCGCCGTAAAGATCATCCCCCAGGATCGGATGGCCGATGGCCAGCAGATGCACCCGCAGCTGGTGGGATCGGCCGGTGTGGGGGGTGAGCGCCACCCGGCTGGTGTTACGCGCAGCGTCGCGGGCCAGCACCTCGAAGCCGGTGAGGGACGGCTTGCCCAGTTCGAAATCCACCTTCTGCCGCGGCCGGTTGGGCCAATCGGTGATGAGGGGCAGGTCGATCTCGCCGCTGTCTTCGGCGATCTGTCCGGCCACCACCGCCACGTAAAGTTTTTCCACCTGACGTTTCTGGAAGGCGATGCTGAGCGCCCGCTCCATCGCCGCGCCCCGGGCCAAAACGATGAGGCCCGACGTCGCCATGTCGAGGCGATGGACGATGCGCGCGTCGGGGAATTCCGCCTGAACCCGGCTGGCCAGGCTGTCCGCGTGGGCGGGGCCGCGGCCCGGCACCGACAGCAATCCGGAGGGCTTGTCGAGGACGATCAGGACCTCGTCCTGATGGACGATCTTCAGCGGTCCGGCAGGCGGCGCATAAACCGGCGGCGGCGGTAGCGACATGGGTGGAGCGGGGTGGCGACGGCGGGGGCCGCATTCTGGCACAGGGGCCGCCGCGTGTGGATAAGTCTGTGGATTGGCGCGGGAAAAGCGGTGGATCGAATGTGGGCAGCTATCAGCACCGGTGCCGAACGGGCGTTTTGTACCGGGAGTAAAAGATCAGCCCGAATTCCTTACTTTTCAGGCGGCTGAATCCAGCGTGGTGTTGCCAGCCCGCGCCTTCGGGCGATGGCGGACCAGCACATCCCGCAGCGCGCCCTGGCTGTAGGGCTTGGCGAGGAAGTCGTCCATCCCGCATTCCCGGGCGAGGGCGTGCTCGGACACGTTGCCGGTCATCGCGACGATGGCGGTGCGCTGGGGCAGCCGGCCGATCATTTCCAGTTCGCGGATGCGGCGGGTGGTGTCGTAGCCGTCGAGCACCGGCATCTGGCCGTCCATCAGGATCAGGTCGAAGGCGCGGCGTTCGAGCAGTTCGAGGACTTCGACCCCGTTGGCAGCGGTGGTGACTTCGCAGTGGAACTGCGCCAGCTGGGCGGTGGCGAGCACCTGGCTGAGGGCGTCGTCATCGGCCACGAGCACCCGCAGGCCGGCCAGCTGCGTGGCGCTCTCGCGGGTGTCGAGGGGGTGGGCCGGCGCGGAGGCGGGTTCGGCGGCGGCGCTTTGAACCGGCGCGCTGATCGTGAACCAGAAGTTCGACCCTTCGCCCGGCGTGCTCTCCACGCCGATCTCGCCGCCCATCAGATCCACCAGCTGCTGGCAGATCGCGAGGCCCAGCCCGGTGCCGCCAAAGCGCCGGGCGTAGGAGCTGTCGGCCTGGGTGAAGGGGGTGAACAGCCGCGGCAGCACGGCCGGCTCGATGCCGATGCCGCTATCGCGCACGCTGAAATGGAAGAACGACAGCGATGTGTCGTCGCCGCCATCCAGATACCGCTGATCGACGCTCAGTACGATCTCGCCGCTGCTGGTGAACTTGATGGCGTTGGCGATGAGGTTGCCCAGCACCTGGCGCAGGCGGATCGGGTCGATCTTGGCCGAGGCGGGCAGGTCGCCGGCGATCCGGCAGCGGATCATCAGGCCCTTGTCGGCCGCCTGAAACTGAAAGAAGGCGGCGATATCCTCGATGATCTCCCGCGGGTTGCACCACACCGCTTCCACGTCCATGCGGGCGGCTTCGAGTTTGGAGAAATCGAGGATGTCGTTGATCACCCGCATCAGGCTGTCGGCCGAGATGCGAATGTGGCGCAGGAGGTGCTGCTGCTCCTCGTCGAGCCGGGTGAAGGCGAGGAGATCAGCCATGCCGATGACGCCGTTCATCGGGTTGCGGATCTCGTGGCTCATGGTGGCGAGAAACATGGATTTGGCCCGGCTGGCTTCCTCGGCGGAATCCCGCGCCTCCAGCAACTGGGTGTGGCCGCTCTCGATCTGGTCGAGCATGGCGTTGAAACCATGCATCAGCGTGCCAATCTCATTGCATCCGACCGGCGCTGCGCGCACGCTGTAGTCACCGGTGTGGGTGACCTTGCCAATGTGGTGGGCGAAGTCCTCGATCGGCGCGGCGATCAGCCGCTGGAGACGGGCGGCCATCAGCCACGCGAGGAGCCCGGCAGCCACGAGGATGATCGCGGCGGTGGCGATCCGCTCGCGGATCAGGCGATTGAGGGGAGAGAGGTCGAAGTACGCCTCGATGGTGCCGAGATCGCGGTTGCCGGCGCGGATGGGCCGGGCGATCTCGAGGAAGGGCGCATCGGTCAGTGCCAGCAGCGGTTGGGCGCCAGCGTCCAGGGGCACATCGGGGCCGGGCTTGTCGGCATGGTGGCTGGCGATGGCGGAGAGGAAGTCGGCGTGGTTGGCCAGCGGGCTGCGGTAGCGGGCGAACTCGCCGCCGGCGGCATCGTGGATGGTGACGGCGATCACGTCCCGGTCGGCGCCCAGCACGGCCAGCATCTCGGCAGCCTCGGCCGGCGCGCCGCGCAGCAGGGCATCGCTGGTGTGCAGGCCGACGAGGCGCGTGAGCCGCTCGGCACTCTCGTGGCGCGCGTCGGCTGCGGCGTCCACTTCGCCCACGACGAGACACAGCAGCGCGACGATCAGCGCGAGCGAGGTCGTCACAAAGGCAATCAGCACCACCTGGTGCTTGATCGGAAGCTCATGGAGGCTGCGTCTGAGACGACTGAAGAACGGCGGCGAAGCGGTCGGCAAGATGGACGGACTTGGGCGGTGGAACGTTTGCGGGGGGGATTTCACAAAATGGGGAAATCCCAGTCTGCAGGCGGGATTGTAACGAGTGAACCTATAACTAAAGAAATAGATTTTTCGAACGAGACGATACAGATTTGGCACCCGTGCACACGCGTCCGTGTCGCTCGGATGCCGGATGCGCTCCCCTTACCCGGACGGCAAGCGTCGACGGTCACGCACCGAGATGCAGCGCCTCGATTCCCCATGCCGGTGCGGTGGCACCAAAGCGGTGCAGGACAGCCCCGAATAGGGGGACGAATTTTGGTTTTATCTCGACTTTTTTCTTGGCACGCTTCTAGCTACACAAAAAGTGGTATTTCCGCCTCACAACATGACAGGGCACAGAGATGGCCATCACAAAATTCTTCAATGAAATGACTGCGGACGACGGGAGCGTTCGTGAGCATTACGCGGCATACGCCAAGTGGCTCAGCGACACTCCGGCTGACCGAATCGCGCGTAAGCGTGCGGAGGCCGACTCCCTGTTCCATCGCTACGGCATCACCTTCGCGGTGTACGGTGAAGAATCCGGAACCGAGCGACTGATTCCCTTCGACATCATCCCGCGCATCATTCCCGCCCAGGAATGGAAGGGCCTCGAAGCCGGGATGCGCCAGCGGGTCAAGGCGCTCAACGCCTTCATCCACGACATCTACCACGACCAGGAAATCCTGAAGGCCGGGCGCATCCCCAAGGAGCAGGTGCTCAACAACGCCCAGTACCGCCCCGAAATGCAGGGCGTGGATGTGCCGTGCAACGTCTATGCGCACATCGCCGGGGTGGACGTGGTGCGAGCCGGCGCCGGTGAGTTCTACGTGCTGGAAGACAACCTGCGGGTGCCGTCGGGCGTGTCGTACATGCTCGAAGACCGCCGGATGATGATGCGGCTGTTCCCCGAGCTCTTCGCGAGCCACCGCATTGCGCCCGTCGAGCACTACCCGGACATGCTGCTGCACACCCTGCGCAGTGTGGCGCCCAAGGGCGTGGATGATCCGACTGTGGTCGTGATGACGCCGGGCGCCTACAACAGCGCCTACTTCGAGCACGCCTTCCTCGCCCAGCAGATGGGCGTCGAACTGGTCGAAGGCCAGGATCTGTTCGTCCGCGACGATCAGGTGTTCATGCGCACCACCCAGGGCCCGCGCCGGGTGGATGTGATCTACCGCCGCGTGGATGACGACTTCCTCGATCCCACCGCCTTCCGCAAGGATTCGATGATCGGTGTGCCGGGCCTGCTCAATGCCTACCGCGCCGGACGGGTGACGCTCTCCAACGCCATCGGCACCGGCGTGGCTGACGACAAGTCGATCTACCCCTATGTGCCCGAGATGATCCGCTTCTATCTCGGCGAGGAGCCGATCCTCAACAACGTGCCCACGTACATGTGCCGCAAGCCGGAAGACCTGGCCTACACCCTGGCCCATCTGCCCGAGCTGGTGGTCAAGGAAGTCCACGGCGCCGGCGGCTACGGCATGCTGGTCGGCCCGGCCTCCACCAAGGAGCAGATCGAGACCTTCCGCAAGTACCTCGTGGCCAACCCCGAGAAGTACATCGCCCAGCCCACGCTGGCCCTTTCGAATTGTCCGACCTTCGTCGAGAGTGGCGTTGCGCCCCGGCACCTGGATCTGCGTCCCTTCGTGCTCTCGGGCAGCGAGATGCGCCTGGTGCCGGGCGGGCTGACCCGCGTCGCACTGCGCGAAGGATCGCTGGTGGTGAATTCCTCGCAGGGCGGGGGCACCAAAGACACCTGGGTACTGGAGGCCTGACATGCTGAGCCGCACCGCCGACCATCTTTTCTGGATGGCACGCTACATGGAGCGCGCCGAGAACACCGCGCGCATCCTCGACGTAACCTACCGCCTGAGCCTCCTTCCCCAGAACGGGCAGGAAGTGGAAGCCATGTGGGCCGGGATGCTGAAGATCATGGAGCTGCAGGACACCTTCCATGCCAAGCATCCCGCCTTCACCACCGAGGCCGTGCTCGAGTTCATGATCTTCGACCGGGACAACCCCGGCAGCATCTACCGCTGCCTGCGGGCCACCCGCGAGAACGCCCACGCCGTGCGCGGCACGCTCACCTCCGAGCTGTGGGAGACGTCCAACGCCACCTGGCTGAAGATGCGTGACTTCTCCATGGCCAAGATGATGGAGACCGGCCCGGGCGCCTTCTTCGAGTGGGTGAAGTACCGCTCGCACCTGTCCCGCGGCGTCACCATCGGCACCATGCTGCAGGACGAAGCCCTGCGCTTCATCCGCCTGGGGACTTTCCTGGAGCGCGCCGACAACACCGCGCGCATCCTCGAGGTGAAGTACCTCAACCTGCTGCCCGGCTCCGAGAGCGACGTGGAGAGCACCGACTACTACCAGTGGAGCGCGCTGCTGCGCTCGGTGTCGGCCTTCGAGGTGTATCGCAAGGTCTATCGCGATCACATCACTCCGCTGCGGGTGGCCGAGCTGCTGATCCTGCGGGCCGACATGCCGCGCTCGCTGGCCCGCTGCATGAAGGAGGTGTATTCCAACCTTGGCCGCGTCGCCAACTCCCGTTCGGCCGAAACCGAACGCATGGCCGGCGAGCTTGAGGCGCACCTGCGCTTCGGCCGGATAGAGCGGATCTTCGAACTGGGGCTGCGCAACTACCTCGAGGAGTTCCGGGACAGCATCTTCGATCTGGGCTGCCGGATCTCCGATGACTTCCTGATCCCGGCGAGCGCCTGACACGGCGGCATCAGCGCCTTGAAAGCAGAACGCCCGATGGAGTCCATCGGGCGTTCTGCTTTACAAGCTTGGAACAGGCGGCTTTCAGCGATGCTTCCTGGCGGGCGCCGAAGGCTTTGCTGCGGCCTTGGGGGGCTCGGCGGACTTGCCAGCAGCAGCCTTGCCCGGCGCGGGCTTTGCAGGCGGCGCGGCCTTCTCGGGCTTGCCGCCTTTCTGGCGGGCGGCGGGCGCCGGCTCGGCCGCAACCGCGATCTTGCGCTCGATGACGATCTGCTTGCCGTTCTTGCCGCGCATGGTGGTCCGCTGGACCAGCGCCCGGGGTGGTGGCGGGGGAGGGGGCTCGACCGCGCCGGCCTGGGGCCGGTTGGGCATCAGGCTCGCCAGGCTGATCCGGTCGCCTTCGCTCTCGGACGGCACGATGAGCGTGTAGCCGGTGCCGATACGCGCCCGCGGCGACAAACCATTGACCTGGCGCAGGCGGCTGGCGGAAATACCCAGCCGGTCGGCCACGCCTTCGAGGCCTTCGCCTTCCTGCAGCTCGTAGGTCTTCCAGCTGGCGTTGGCCGGATCGTGCCGCTGCAGGTTGATCAGGAAGGCTTCGAGCTTCTCGGCGGGCACCACCAGCGACTGCGGGCCGGCCGTGGGCAGGATCGGCCGCTTGTAGCCAGGATTGAGGGCGAGGATCTCGTCGACCGGCGTTTCGGCCAGCCGCGCCGCGGTGGCAAGATCGAGCGGAACACGGCTCTCGACGGTGACGAAGTAGGGCCGGTTGGGGATCGCCGGCAGGGTGATGCCGAAGAGCTCCGGCTGGGCGATGATGTTCTTCAGCGCCTGCAGCTTGGGTACGTAGTAGCGGGTCTCGCCCGGCATGTTGAGGTACTGGTATTCCGCCGGCAGGCCGGCCGCCTTGTTCTTGGCCACCGCACGGCCGACGGCGCCTTCGCCCCAGTTGTACGAGGCGAGCGCCAGCTGCCAGTCGCCGTGCATCTCGTAGATGGTCTGGAGGTAATCGAGGGCGGCGTTGGTGGAGGCGATCACGTCGCGTCGTTCGTCCACCCACCAGTTCTGTTCGAGCCGGTAGCTCTTGCCGGTGGACGGGATGAACTGCCACAGGCCCGAGGCCTGGGCCGACGACAGCGCCATCGGATTGAACGCGCTCTCGACCATCGGCAGCAGCGCAAGCTCGGTGGGCATACCGCGCCGCTCGAGCTCTTCGACGATGTAGTAGAGGTAACGCTGACCGCGGGTGAAGATCTGGCGCAGGGCGCCCGGGCGGTTGATGTAGTAGATCTGCCGGTCGGTGACGAGATCGGTGTTCAGATCCGGCATCGAGAAGCCGCGGCGGATGCGCTCCCAGAGGTCGTCGGTCTCGACGGTGAGATCGACGGTGGGAACCCGGACGTGCTGCTCCCGGATCTCGAAAACCTTCGGAGGCTGGGCGCTGTCGTCCTCGAAAAGAGGGATCGAGCTGACAAAACGCGGCGCAAATCCGTCCGCCTCCTGAGCCAGCAAGGGGGTGGCACCCAGGAGCGACAGGAATAGCGCGATAACTCTCGGAAACATCAGGCTTTGTCGCGCGGAACCAAAGGGCGGATTTTAGCTGCCCGCGGCAGCCAGGGTCAAACCGGCAAAGCCGCGCGAATCACATCACACCCGATACAAAGAGGCTTCGACGGATGTCGGGAATCCGTTAAAGTACGCCCTTGGCTGCGTGGCAGCCGCCGAGCCATCCAATTTCAACGGCCTTACGAATCAATTTCCCGGGAATCCAGTGAAAGCGCTACTGATCGAGGACACGCTGACAAGTGCGACGCTGGTGTCTCATCAGTTACGCAAGATGGGGATTGAACCCATCCTGGCCCGGGATGGCGAGCGGGGCATCGAACTCTTCAAGGCCGAACGGCCCGATCTGATCCTGCTCGACATCATCATGCCGGGGATGGACGGTTTCGAGGTCGCGCGGCGCATCCGCCAGCTCGAACAGGCCGGCGAATGGACGCCGATCATCTTTCTCACCGCCCGCACCAGCGATGCCGACCTCGAAAAGGGCATCAGCGTCGGCGGTGACGACTACCTCATCAAACCGGTGTCCGAGACGGTGCTCGCCGCCAAGGTGAAAGCCATGCAGCGGATCGCCCAGATGCGTTATTCGCTGCTGGTGCTGACCCGCAAGCTCGACGACGCCAACCAGGAACTCACCCGGCTGTCGTCCCTCGACGGGCTCACCGGCATCTCGAACCGTCGCCAGTTCGACGAGATCCTGCTGCGCGAATGGCGCCGCTCGGGCCGTCAGGCCAAGCCCCTGTCGATCCTGCTGTGCGACGTCGATCACTTCAAGCAGTTCAACGACGGCTACGGCCACCAGGTGGGGGACGAATGCCTGAAGGCGGTGGCGCGCACGCTGCAATCGGCCCTGCGTCGCCCGGCCGACCTTGTGTCGCGCTACGGCGGCGAGGAGTTTGCCGCGATCCTGCCCGACACCGATCTGCCCGGCGCGCTGCGGGTGGCCGAGGTCATGCGCAGCGCCGTCGAAGGCCTGCGCATCACCCACCGTTTCACGCCCAACGGCGTGGTGACGGTTAGCATTGGCGTGGCGTCGATGGTTCCCCCGCGGGGCGAGGCCGACTCGGCCGGTCTGCTCAAGCGTGCCGACGACGCGCTCTACGGGGCCAAGCAGTCCGGGCGCAACCGCATCTCGGCGACGCCCATCGAATCGGTGGCCTGAGTCAGGCGACCATCAGAAGCGGTTTTTCCACTCGCGGATCGCCGCGAACACATCGACCGGCGCCTTGAGCGCATGCCCGGCCTGCACCTGGGCCTGCGCAATGACTTCAGGATCAGCGCTGCGCAGGAACGGATTGGTCAGAAGCTCGCCCTCAAGCGGAAACGGCACCGTCGGCGTACCGGCCGCGCGCAGGGCCTGGCTGCTGACGATGCGTTCGGTGATGGCCGCATTGGACGGCTCGACCGCGGCCGCAAAAGCCAGATTCGACAGGGTGTACTCGTGGGTGCAATAGACCTGTGTGTCGCCGGGCAGGGCGGCCAGCTTGCCGAGGGAATCGTACATCTGGGCCGGCGTGCCTTCGAACAAGCGGCCGCAACCGGCTGCAAACAGCGTGTCGCCGCAGAACAGGGCGCCTTCGCCGTAGTAGCCCACATGACCGGCGGTATGGCCGGGCAGATCGAGCACGCGGAATTCGGCGCCGAGTTCGGGCAGCAACACCTCGTCGTCCTGGCTCACCGGATGGGTGATGCCGGCGATGTCTTCCATCGCGGGGCCGAAGACCGGCACCGGATGCGCATCGAGGATCGCCTCGATGCCGCCCACGTGATCGGGGTGGTGATGGGTGACGAGAATCGCCACGAGGGTCAGGCCCTCGTCGGCAAGATGGCGGAGAACCGGCGCGGCATCGCCCGGATCGACCACGGCGGCGTGGCGACCACTGCGAAGCAGCCAGATATAGTTATCGCTGAACGCGGGAAGAGGGATAATCTGCATCCGGCGATTGTACCCCGTCGTCGGGCGTTCCTTATTCCTGCACTGCCCAATGAGAGATTCCGAATCCTTCCCCGGCCTCCACGCGTGGCTCGACACCCCGCTGGGGCGCTACGTGATGGCGTGGGAAGCAGCGCGCTTCGACGCGCAGGTGGCGGACATCTTCGGCTACAACGCGGTCCAGCTCGGCGTGCCCGAGTTCGACTTCCTGCGGGCCAATCGGATGCCTTTCCGCTTCCGGGCCGGGGCCGGCAACGTGGGCGTCGAGACCGATTACGCGGCGCTGCCGTTTGCGGCAAACAGCCTCGATCTCGTGGTGCTGCCCCATGTGCTCGAATTCGCCGCCAACCCCCACCAGGTGCTGCGCGAAGTGGAGAGGGTGCTGGTGCCGGAAGGGCATGTGGTGATCGCCGGTTTCAACCCGGTGAGCCTGTTCGGCATCAAGCGGATGCTCGCCGGCAAGACTGGCTGCTACCCGTGGCGCGGGCAGTATCTTTCGCTCCGGCGACTGAAGGACTGGCTGGCGCTCCTCAGCTTTGAAACCGGCAGCCAGGCCTCGGGCTGCTTCCTGCCGGCTGTCGAGCAGCCCCAATGGCTGGAACGCCTGCGCGGCCTCGACTGGGCCGGTGACCGCTGGTGGCCGATCGGTGGCGGCGTGTATGTGATTCACGCCATCAAGCGGGTGCAGGGCATCCGGCTCATCATGCCCAAGTGGGATCGAAAGGCGGGCGCGCGGGCGCTTGCGCCGCTGGTCCAGAAAGCCGGCGGCCAACCGGGATCGCCCGGCATGCGGCTGGATGTCGGCGACGACACGCCGCGGCCCTGACGCGCCCCCCCCCCAACAACACGCAACGAGAGAATCAGTGGAAGAAATCGACATCTATACCGACGGGGCCTGCTCGGGCAACCCGGGGCCCGGCGGCTGGGGCGCGATCCTGCGCGCCGGCCCCCACGAAAAGGAACTGTGGGGCGGCGAGCCCGCCACCACCAACAACCGGATGGAGCTGCTGGCGGTGATCCGCGCGCTGGAGATGCTCAAGCGCCCGGTCGCGGCGCGGGTGCATACCGACTCCCAGTACGTGCAGAAGGGCATTTCCGAGTGGATTCACGGTTGGAAGGCCCGCGGCTGGAAGACCGCCTCGAAGGAGCCCGTCAAGAACGCCGACCTGTGGCGCGCGCTGGACGAGGCCGCGTCACGCCATCAGATCAAATGGCTGTGGGTCAAGGGCCACGCCGGTCATGCCGAGAACGAGCGCGCCGACGCGCTGGCCCGACGGGGCGTGGAGGCCGTGCGCAAGGCCGGCCGAGTTGTGGAATCAGAGGACATCAAGGCATGAGACAGATCGTACTGGATACGGAAACCACCGGCCTCGACTGGAAGAGCGGCGACCGGGTGATCGAAATCGGCTGCGTCGAGCTGCTCGACCGCAAGCTCACCGGGCGCCACTACCACGTGTACATCAACCCGCAGCGGAACATCGACGCCGGGGCGATGGCGGTGCACGGGATCACCAACGAGTTCCTGACTGACAAGCCGGTGTTCAAGGACATCGTGTCGGAGTTCGAGGCCTTCGTGGATGGCGCCGAGCTGGTGATCCACAACGCGACCTTCGACGTGGGCTTCCTCAACTACGAGCTTGGCCTGCTCGGCCGTCCGCTGCTCACCGCGATCTGCCCGAGCGTGATCGACACGCTCAAGCTCGCCAAGGAGCAGAACCCCGGCAAGAAGGCGTCGCTGAACGCCCTGTGCTCGCTCTACGAGATCGACAACACCCACCGCGCCCTGCACGGGGCGCTGCTCGATGCCGAGCTGCTGGCCGACGTCTACCTGGCGATGACCCGCGGCCAGGAGAGCCTCATCATGATGCTCGACGAGCCCGCGCCCCAGCAGGACGACGCTGACACCGGCGGCGGTCTCCTCGAACGCGTGCCTCTGCGTGTGCTGCGGGCCACCAACGAAGAGCTCGCCGGCCACGACAAGGTGCTGGCCGAGATCGCCAAGGCCAACAAGGGCCACTGCCTGTGGATTCCGCCGGAGCCTGTCGAGCAGGCCGCTCCGGCTGCCTGACGGATCGACAAAACAAAAGGGCGACCCGTGGGTCGCCCTTTTTGCGCAGAACAGAACCGGGCTTACTGGCCGAGCGGTTCGGCGTTGCCCAGCGCGGTGGTGTTGAAGCCACCGTCCACGTACATGATCTCGCCGGTCATGCCGCTGGCGAGGTCGGAACACAGGAAGGCAGCGGCGTTGCCGACTTCCTCGATCGTAACGTTGCGACGCAGCGGGGCATTGTGCTCGTTGAACGAGAGCAGCTTGCCGAAACTGCCGATGCCGGACGCCGCGAGGGTCTTGATCGGGCCGGCGGAGATGGCATTGACGCGGGTGCCTTCGGGGCCGAGGGTGACCGCCATGTAGCGCACCGAGGCTTCGAGGCTGGCCTTGGCCATGCCCATGATGTTGTAGTTCGGCATGGTGCGCACCGCGCCCAGGTAGGACAGGGTGAGCAGCGAGCCGTTGCGGCCCTTCATCATCGGACGCGCGGCCTTGGCCAGCGCCGGGAAGCTGTAGGCGCTGACTTCCTGGGAGATGCGGAAGGCCTCGCGGGAGAGGCCGTCGAGGAAGTCGCCTTCAAGGGCTTCGCTGGGCGCGAAGGCGATGGAGTGCACCAGGCCGTCGAGGTAATCCCACTTCTGGCCGAGCTGCTCGAAGAGCCTGGCGATTTCCTCGTCGTTCTGGACGTCGCACGCGAACACCATCGAGCTTCCGAATTCGGCCGCCATTTTGGTGACGCGTTCCTGGAAGCGTTCGTTCTGGAAGGTAAAGGCAAGTTCGGCGCCTTCGCGGTGCATCGCCTTGGCGATCCCGTAGGAGATCGAGCGATTGGACAGCAGCCCGGTGATGAGAATGCGCTTGCCGGCAAGAAAGCCCATGTAAGGTGTCTCCTGTGAATAACCGCACAATTATAACGGATGCTCCCGGAGCGTGTGCTGCCGCTAATTTCGATGGCACCCGCAGAGTGATCCGGTAGACTCGCCCCATGCGCGCGATCCATTGCCCCACTTTATACCGGCGCCTTGTCGCTGTCCTGCTGGCCACCCTCGCGGCCGGCTGCGGCGAGGTGTGGAACGACCCCTATCCCGCCGTCGAGCGCGGCCGGAACATCCTGTATTCCGCCTTCACCCAGCGGCCCAAGCATCTTGATCCGGTGCAGTCCTACAGCGAGGACGAGGCCACCTTCCTGTACCAGATCTACGAGCCGCCGCTCCAGTATCACTACCTCAAGCGCCCGTTCCAGCTGAACACCGCCGCCGCCGCGCAGATGCCGGTGCTGCGCCAGTTCGACGCCGCCGGCAAGCTGCTGCCGCCGGATGCCGACCCGGCGCAGATCGCCCGCAGCGAATACGAGATCACGATCCGGCAGGGCATCCGCTTCCAGCCGCATCCGGCCTTTGCGGTCGACGCCAAGGGCCAGCCCCTTTATCTCGCGCTCTCCGACAAGGATCTCACCGACAAGCGTGCTCTGGGCGACTTCCCGGCCACCGGCACGCGCGAGCTCACCGCCGACGATTTCGTGTACCAGATCAAGCGACTCGCCCACCCGCGGCTGCATTCGCCGGTGCTTGAGCTGATGGGCGACTACATCGTCGGCCTGAAGGATCTCCACGCCAGGCTCGTCGCCGACGAAAAGAAGCGTGCGGCCGAAGGCAAGGGCGGCGTGTGGATCGATCTGCGCGACTACCCGATGGAAGGCGTGGAGGTGGTCGACCGATACACTTACCGGATCCGGCTCAAGGGCACCTATCCCCAGTTTCCGTACTGGCTGGCGATGCCGTTCTTCGCGCCGGTGCCCGTCGAGGCCGACCGTTTCTTCGCCCAACCCGGCATGGCCGAGCGCAACCTGACGCTCGACTGGTGGCCGATCGGCACCGGCCCCTACATGCTCCGCGAGAACAACCCCAACGCCCGCATGGTGCTGGCCCGCAACCCCAACTTCCGCGGCGAGACCTATCCCTGCGAGGGCGAGGAGGGCGACAAGGCCGCGGGCCTGCTGGCCGATTGCGGCAAGCCGCTTCCGTTTGTCGATGAGGTGGTCTTCACCCGCGAGAAGGAAAGCATTCCTTACTGGAACAAGTTCCTGCAGGGCTACTACGACGCATCCGGCGTGTCGTCCGACAACTTCGACCAGGCGGTGCAGATGGGCGGGCAGGGCGACGTGACCTTGTCCGACGAGATGGTGGAGAAGGGCATCAAGCTCAACACCTCGGTGGCGCCCACGGTGATGTACATGGGCTTCAACATGCTCGACCCGATCGTGGGCGGCACCAGCGAGCGGGCTCGCAAGCTGCGCCTGGCGATCTCCATCGCCATCGACCAGGAAGAGTTCATCTCGGTGTTCCAGAACGGCCGCGGCGTGCCGGCGATGCACCCGATCCCGCCCGGCATCTTCGGCTACAAGGCCGACGAATCGGGCGTGAATCACGAGGTGTACGACTGGGTGGACGGCCAGCCGCGCCGCAAGTCGGTGGATGAAGCCCGCCGCCTGCTGGCTGAAGCCGGCTATCCCGGCGGGCGCAACGCCAAGACCGGCGAGCCGCTGGTGGTCAACCTCGACACCACCGGCGGTGGCATGGGCGACAAATCCACCGTGGATTGGCTGACCAAGCAACTGCGCAAGCTGGACGTGCAGCTGGTGGTGCGCGCCACCGACTACAACCGCTTCCAGGACAAGATCCGCAAGGGCAACGCCCAGCTGTTCTACTGGGGCTGGAACGCCGACTACCCCGACCCCGAGAACTTCCTGTTCCTGCTCTACGGGCCCCAGGGCAAGGTGAAGAGCCAGGGCGAGAACGCCGCCAACTACGAAAACCCCGAGTACGACCGGCTCTTCGAGCGCATGAAGGCGATGCCCGACAGCCCCGAGCGGGCCGAGATCATCCAGCGCATGCTCACCATCCTCCAGCACGACGCGCCGTGGGTGTGGGGAATGTATGAAAAGGCCTACACGCTCCAGCACGGCTGGCTCTACAACCGCAAGCCGGGCAAGATCATCCGCAACACGCTCAAATATCAGCGGGTGGACGTGGCCCAGCGGGAGCGGATGCGCGCCGAATGGAACAAGCCGATGGTGTGGCCGCTGGCGCTGGTGGCGCTGCTTGGCGTGGCGATGGTTGCGCCAGCGGTGGCTCACTACCGGCGGCGTGAGCGGGCAGCGGCGGCCGAAAAGTAGGCGCGGCAGGATCGATCCGGGCAGGGCCTCAGGCGGGCATGCGACGCAGCCGGCGCGCCCGGATCACATGCACCGCCAGTGCGCCTAGCTGGCGATCGCCCGCCATTCCTCGTTGGCCAGGCAGTGCAGCCCATACCTGGTCAGCGCCAGCAAGGTGGCCGCACCGGCATGGCCCAGGGAAAAAGGGGTGATTTTCGTGCGGAAAAATTGACGGCGCGCAAGATTTACGCGCCGGGCGGGCGGTTGAATCAGTCAAAAGCAGGCATGGCGGGCTTCGCGACCGGCTTGCCGGCTGCAACCCAGGCGTCGAATCCGCCGGTGATGGACCGCACCTGGAGATAGCCCATCTCCTGCAGCGCAGCGGCGGCAAGGGCGGCGCGGCCGCTGGTCTTGCAATAAAGCACGATGGCTTGATCCCGGGCGGCGAGTTCGGGCGCGCCGCTCATGCGAAACTCCAGTACGCCGCGAGAGATGTGGATGGCGCCAGGAATGTGGCCGGCCGCGTACTCGTCGGCTTCGCGTACATCGATCAGGACCTGGGCGTCACGGATGGCCTGTTCGGCGTCGGCAAGAGGAACTTCCTGAATGCGGCTTTTGGCGGCAAGAACCAGATCGTGGGCAGACTTCATACGGGGTTTTCTCCTCAATGGACGATGCGCGGCAAGCGCGGGACGCTCATTATATTAGACTTCTCTAATTTTAAAGGTGGCGAGCTTCCGGCAGGGGCATCCGGTCCGCGTTTTGAACGAAGTGCGGATTGATCCGTCTCTTCTGGAAACCCGCTCGCGCGTGACAACGATACCCAATCAAGGAGACAAGCCATGACTCAGGAAAGCATCTGGAGCACCCGCTACCGCGACGCCGGCGAGGAATACCTCTTCGGAACCGAACCAAACCGCTTTCTGGCCCGCCGCCAGGGCCTGCTTGAAGGAGGGCGGACGGCGCTGTCGGTGGCCGACGGTGAAGGGCGGAATTCCGTATGGCTGGCCGAACAGGGGCTGGACGTCACTGCCATCGAGCTCTCCGCCGTCGCCATTGAAAAAGCCCGCCGCCTGGCCGCCGGTCGAAAGGTGAGCGTGGATTTCATCCAGGCCGACATGCTGGCGCCGGGTTGGCCGCCAGAGGCGATGCAGGGGCGCTTTGACTGGGTGATCGGCGTCTTCATCCAGTTTGTCGGGCCCGAATGGCGGGAGCGCCAATTTGAAACGATGAAGGCGCTTACTGCGCCCGGCGGCTGCATCCTGCTGCAGGGCTACACGCCGAAGCAGCTCGAATACCGCACCGGTGGGCCGTCGGCCGTCGAGAATCTCTACACCGAAGAAATCCTCCGCGCGGCCTTCGCCGACTGGACGATCGAGGAACTGGCGAGCTACGAGGAAGACATCACCGAAGGCACAGGTCACAAGGGCCGCTCGGCGCTGATCGGCATGGTGGCCCGAAAGCCGGGCTGAAGTCCGCGGTGGCGCCGAGCAGTTGTGTCGCTCGGCGTCGAGGCAAAAAAGCTACCGGCACGATTGCCGGAGTTTGCCGAGGCGATGCGTGGATTCGTTGGATAGACGTACGCCGCGGCAAACGCAGGTTTCAACTCCCCATTTCATGTGTTCTGAAAATTACTGTTTTCAGAACTAAAGCGTTCCATGGATACGCCTCCTCAGCGCACTCCATGACCTATCCACTCATCGCCCCCGCCCGACGTAAACGCGCCGTCTTCAATCCTCGGCCACACCGCCAGCAACCAACGATTGTCGGCCCGGGTGCTCCGCTCGTCGGACCAGAGGCTCCCCCGATAGCTGGAAAACGAATCGCTCGGAAGTGCCAACACCCTTGCGTGGCATGACCGGGCGCGATTTTGCGGACACTGCCTGATCGACATCGAGCCGGTAAATCCGCCTAGACTACCCAATCAGACTAGCGACGGCTCCGCTACAATGGCCGGAAGTCCATTCGAGGAATGCTTCCACACCCATGGCAACGCCAGTTAACGACACCTACACCGTGCCCGCCGGCCAGTCGATCAATGCCGGCCGATCCTTGTCGGTCGCTGCACCGGACGCAACGGGTGGCACGGTTGCCCAGCTGCTTGCTGGCTGGTCCGGCACCGGTTTCCAGTTGCTCACCACCCTGCCCGATCTCCCCATCTACGACGCTTCCGGCCACGCTGGCAGTGCCTGGGACGAGGGCCGGCAGCGGCTGTGGATCTTCGGCGCTGAAACCCACGGCACCGCCCAGACCCGCAACGCCATCTACTGTTGGGATGCCAGGGACGGCCTCCTCAAGCGCCAGTACGCGCCAGATCCGTGCCCCGGCGCCTATCACATCAGCGCCGACGGTTTTCTCTACGCCGATGCCGCCAACAGCCGCCCTTGGGGCATGCACGCGTTTCGAACCCTGTGGTTCGACGCTGCAACCAAAGAGGTCGGCGTTGCCTACGATGCCTACGACCACGCCCTGTGGACGCCGCCCTACGATGCGCCTGCGATCGACATCGAATCCCGCAAATGCCCTTTCTGGTACTACAACACCGTCACCGGAAAATGGCGCAAGCAGGATTCTCCCGCGATCACGGCGTATAACCGGGCTGGCACGGGTACCGCATCCACCCGCGTCCCTGGCGACGGCTGGTACCGGGTGAACGACGCCTACATCTGGCACCTGTCGGAGGACGGCACCACCCGCACCGTGGGCAACTACTCCGGCAAGGTTCCGCCGCTGATCCAGCACTTCGCGCATCTGGTCGGGCGGACCATCGTGCAGATCGGCGGCTACTACGACACGCCGGGCAGCTTTCTCGGCTCCATTCATCCCCTGGACGATCTCGCCGCATCCCGGGTGCTGATGGTTTCGTCCTTCCCTGCCCTTGCCGGCTGGGATGTGTCCAACTGCTGGTCGGCGTCGATGCCCGACGGCCGGATTGTTTTCGGTGCCCAGCAGACCGGCACGGGCCAGATCGGCGCGTTCATCCTCGACTGGAACAAGACCACGCCTACCGTCACCGACACCGGCCACCGGCTTGGCATCACCACCAGCAGAACGGTGGACCACTACGAACTCAAGGCCGCCTGGTCGGCCACCCACAACTGCGCCATTTTCATCACGAACCGGATGGGCGCAGGCGAAAAGGTTTTCGGACTGAGGATTTAATCTGACATGGCTCTGGCTCTGAATGCTTCCCACCCGCTGGCATCGCGCGTAAAGGTGCTGATCGGCGTTGATCCCGCCACCGGCACCCTTGTCGACCTCGCCCGCACGGGCGTCACCTTCACCCTCGATGCCGGTGTTTCCGGCTCGGTGGACACCCCTATCGGCAAGGGCATCCGCTGCACCGGATCGGGCACCGATTCGAGAGGTTTCAGCTTTACCGACTTCTCGATCGCCACCCAGGTTGCCCACGAAGGCACCCTGTTCATCGTCGTCAGCAAGATGACGGGCTACGGCGGCAACGGCTCGCAACCCATCCGCCTGCCTGGCAGCACGCTGGCCTCCAACGCGATGATGGTCGGCTTCAGCCAGACCACCGGCAACGTGGGCCTCAACGACGGCAACCTGAGCAGCGCGCTCACCGAAATCAGCCCGACACGCAACATCGTTGGCGACAATCAGTGGCACTCCTTCGCCGTCCAGCAATGGAGCGCCGGCGGATGGACAGCCCTCAATGGCGCGCTGTTCATGGATGGCGTCGACACCGGCGTCGCCATGTCCAACAAACCCGCCGACCGGATGCACATCAACGGCTTTGCGCGGAACATGTCCACCTCGTGGGCGGGTGATTTTGTCTGGATGGCGTTTTTCGACAAGAAACTGACAGCCGCCGAGATCTCCGGCCTTCACACCAGCATCGGCGCCGGCAACGCCTTCGCGCTCGTCACGGGCAGCGGCGCTGTCGTCACGCCCCCTTCCGGCGTGGTGACGATTACCACCGTCACCCCGGCAACCACCAGCGCCAGCGTTGCGTACAGCTACAGCGCGTCGGATGCCACCGCTTACGAATATCGCCTCAATGGCGGCACGGCCGCAGCCCTCGGCGCTTCGCCTGCCACCCTTTCCGGCCTCACCGCCGGCACCACCTACACCCTCGAGATCCGCGCCACCAACGGTTCCGGCGCCAGCGCCTGGTCGGCCGCCCGCAGCTTCACGACCGCAGCCACTCCGCCGGCCGACACCACGGCGCCGACCCTTGCTGGAACCATCACCATCAGCAGCCTTGGCTCCACCAGCTACACCGCGAGCTGGCCAGCAGCAACCGACAACGTCGCCGTCACCGGCTACGAATACCGGATCAACGCCGCCTCAAGCTGGACATCCACCGGCACCGGGACGAGTGCGAACATTGCCGGCCGAACCCCGGGTGCCACCGACACGTTTGAGGTCCGGGCCTACGACGCCGCAGGCAACCGCTCGGCAGCCCTCTCGAAAACCGTGACGCTCGCCGCTGCCGCAGCAGGTGGCCGGCTCTCGGTGGTTGATCCGCTCAAGAACAACGCCGGCGCGGTTCAAGCCAACCTGACCGGCATCATCGCGACGGTCCTCCGGGCGTCGGACTTCACCGCGGTCGCAACGGTTGCCAACTTGACGACGGGCAGCACCGGCATCCTCGCCAGCGTCACCCACGCCTCGATCGTCGCCGGCACCCAATATCACCTCGCTCTCAAGACAGCAGGAGGCGGCATCGGGATCACCGGGCCGATCACCGCAGCATGAGCATCCGCATCGACACCAATCCGCTGATTGTCGGCGCTGTCGTCGTCGGCACGCCGGGCCTTGGCGTGCGAGCCGAGACCATCCCCTCAAGCGGCGACAACGGCCCGTCCATCCTCTACAACGACATCGCCCTCCCCGCTGACGCCGGAAAGGAAATCCGCGCGCAGGTCACCACCTGGCCAAGCGGCGGAACGCTCGATATCGGCGAGGATGGCGGCTTCACCTACACCGGCCCCTCCGGCTCCTTCCGCTATCAGCTATACGTGGATGGCGTCGCGGTCGGTGCCCCCGCAACCGTCACGCTCACCGTCGGCACGCCGCCGGCCGTTCTCCCCGGCTACCCCAACCCCGCCGACGTTCGCGCCGGCGTGGTGTACGGGCCGAACGGTGAGTACGTCGGCACGCTGGTGGTGTGACCCTTCATCCGCACCACCGCGCCTGGTTCTCGAATTTTGCTAATGAGTACTTGGCAAAGCGATTATCGATGTCTATAATGCGCAGCTTGTCGGGGCGTAGCGCAGCCTGGTAGCGCACTTGCATGGGGTGCAAGGGGTCGCGAGTTCGAATCCCGCCGCCCCGACCAAAGAATCAAGCAAAAAAGGTCAGTCTTCGGACTGGCCTTTTTGCTTTGTTCCGCCGATCTCCCCTCCTCCCGTCCAAACCTGCTTCAACGCCTCCGCACTTCGATTCGACCTCCCCGAAGTATCTTCGGCACCGCCGGACGACGTTCGGCGCTGGCAAGCACACTTCGTCCCGCAGAGGACGTTGTTTGGTGACGCCAAACACACTTCGCCGCCGCCAAACTGTGTTCGTCGCGAGCGAGATTGAGTTTGGTGAAAAATATCGACGTTCGACAGTGCCAAACTGACGTCGGCGGCGAAAAAACAATCTTCCGCCGCGCGGAATCCTTATTTTTACGGTGAGTGAGCTGCATCTCGGCCGTTTTTTTATACCTCTGCCGTGCAGGCCACGCTTTGCCCGTGACCATCTGCCCGAAGCGCGTTACCCTTGCTTCTCGCTCCCCGCAGATCACTCCCGACCATGCCCCCACCGGCACCCCGCCGCCGCGCCATCGACTTCGTCCGTGACGAACTGCGCCAGCTTGTCACCATCAAGCCCAGCGACCGGCCGTGGCAGATGCCCTTTGCCGCAGCGCTGGCCAACGGGCTTCCGCTTTTCGTGGGGGCGTTTTTCGGGCATCTGGAGTACGGGTTGATCTCATCCCTGGGCGGGCTGGTGTTTCTGTACCTGCCGGAAACCCCCATGGCCCACCGCATGGTGTCGCTGATGGCCACGGCTTTCGGGATGATCGCCTGCTACGCCCTGGGGGTGATGAGCCACCTCTTGCCGGCGGTGATGACGCCGGTGCTCACCTTCATCGCCATCCTGGTGACGATGGTGTGCCGCTTTTACCGGGTGGGCGTGCCGGGCAGCCTGTTCTTCATCATGGCGGCGGCCATCGGGGCCTATTCGCCGGGCGACATCCTGCAGATTCCCCAGAAGGTCGGGCTGATCGCCATGGGCAGCCTTCTGGCCTGCCTGATCGCCTTCTTCTACAGCCTGTTCATCCTCAGCCGGCGCGCACCAAAGCCGGTCGAGCCGATCCCGCCCGCCACCTTCGATTTCGTGGTCTTCGATTCGCTGGTGATCGGCCTGGCGGTGGGTTTGTCCCTCGCCCTGGCCCAGCTGCTGCAGATGGAAAACGCCTACTGGGTGCCGATCAGCTGTCTTGCGGTGATCCAGGGGATGTCGCTCCGGGCGGTGTGGGAGAAGCAGCTCCAACGCCTGCTGGGCACCGCCATCGGGCTGGTGCTCTCGTGGGCGCTGCTGTCGCTCCCGCTGGAGAAATGGAGCATCGCGGTGACGATCACCCTGCTGGCCTTCATCATCGAGACCGCCGTGGTGCGCCACTACGGCTTTGCGGCGATCTTCATCACCCCGCTCACCCTGCTGCTGGCCGAAGCCGGCAACCTGGGCCAGCTCGATCCAGGCACGCTGGTGCAGGCGCGCTTCCTCGATACGCTGCTGGGCTGTGCGGTCGGGCTCGCCGGGGGCGTGTGCCTGCACGACCCACGCGTCCGGAGCGCCATCGGCAGGCCCATCCGGCGCCTGCTGGGCGTCCGGCCCGATCTGCAGTGAGATCTCACGGGCCAATCCCCGTGGCCAACGCGCGCATCGTGCAACGCTGAAACAGCCGCAACGGCGCCCGGTCCAATCGGCGGACAAGTTCTGACGCTCCCGCAAGCTTGCCGAAAGGTTTTCTTCAAAGGCGTGTAAGGCGCGCTCAGGAGAATCTCGTGTTGCAGTCTGATAAAGCAGGGCAACACCGCTCCGAACGCCCATTCCCCACGAGAAACACCGAGTCATGACCCGGATCAACATACTGACGTATCACCGCGTCGGAGATTTCCCCCAGCGCATGCCCAGCCACCGCGGCCAGTATTGCCACGTGACGCGATTCGAATCGCAGATGCAGATGCTGAGCCGCGCCGGTTACGCGGTGATCAGCCTCGACCAAGCGGCCGCAGGCCTGCGCGGCGAGACCGTGCTGCCGCCACGCCCGGTCGTGCTCACCTTCGACGATGGCTACGTGGATTTCCTCGAATATGCGGCCCCGATCCTCGACCGGCACGGCTACCCCGCCGTCGTCTATGCCGTTGCCGGGATGCTGGGCGAGACGTCGCAATGGGTCGCACCCGAGGGTTTGACACCGGCCCCGCTGATGACGGCCGCGCAGCTCCGGGAGGCGCAGTCGATGGGCTTCACCATCGGCTCCCACACCCTCAGCCACCCCAGGCTCGCCAGCCTCAAGACCCAGGCTGTCGTCGAGGAAGTGTCGGTCAGCAAGCGGATGCTCGAGGACGTGCTGGGCACCCGCGTCGACCACTTCTGCTATCCCTACGGCAGCCATGACATCCGCGCCGTCGAAGCGGCCGCCGATGCGGGCTACGTCACGGGCACGACCTGCTTGCGCGCCATCGCCACGCCCGAGGACGACCTGCTCTCCCTGCCCCGCAAACCCGTGTCGCAAGGCAACACCGCGTTCGGCGTGCTGTGGAAGCTCCTCACCAAGAACACGCCCCGGTCGGCACCGATCCGGCGCGGCAAGCGGCCGGAAACGACGCTTCAGGATCGACGGATTGGCGAACACGGAATGGGGCCGTCAAGCGCCGGCGCGTAAACCCGGCTGAGGCCGGGCGCAGCACCGCCCGCGCCCCAGCCAGCCCTCTCCAGCGCTATCCTCACCCGCATCCCGGCGACGTTTCCGCCCCGCCCATGCGACAATCGCGGCCGAAACCGACACCACCGGCCAGCGCCCGATCTGCACCCGCCGCCAGCCCCCATCAACCGGGCTTCCATGACGGTCGATCCGCGAAACACACCGTGCCCCCGCTGGCCCGGATGGTCGTCGAGAACAAGGACTTTCCCAGGTACAGGCAGCACGGCCACCCGCGCATGCAGACGGGTCATGGCGTCATTTTCTGACCACGCCGCAGCCCACCGCACGCCCCGCCAGGGCCGCCGCACCACCGACACAGTTTCGTAAGCAGGATCAACGGCTTGAGTAAGAAAACCGAGAAAATTCAGGGCCTCACGGACGACGAGATAAGCTCTCACACCCCGATGATGCAGCAGTACCTTCGCATCAAGCGGGATCACCCGGACACGCTGCTCTTCTACCGGATGGGCGACTTCTACGAGCTGTTCTTCGAGGACGCCGAGAAGGCCGCGCGGCTGATGGACATCACCCTCACCACGCGGGGGGCGTCCGCCGGGCAGCCGATCAAGATGGCCGGCGTGCCCCATCACGCGGTCGAGCAATACCTCGCGCGACTCGTCAAGCTGGGCGAATCCGTGGTGATTGCCGAGCAAGTGGGCGACCCGGGCGCCACCAAGGGGCCGATGGAGCGCGCCGTGTCGCGCATCGTCACGCCCGGCACGCTCACCGACGCCGCGCTGCTCGACGACAAGGCCGACGCGCCGCTGCTGGCGGTCAATCTGCATCGCGGTGTGCTGGGCCTCGCGTGGCTCAACCTCGCCAACGGTGACTTCCGGGTGCTCGAATGCGATGCGCCCCAGCTCGCCGCCCAGTTCGAGCGCCTGCGCCCGGCCGAGGTGCTGATCCCCGATGGCCTGCGCCTGCCGCTGCTGGATCAGCTCGCCCCCAGCCTGCGCCGGCTGGCCGACTGGCAGTTCGACGCCGAAACCGCCCGCCGCCTGCTCACCACCCATTTTGGCACCCGTGATCTGGCCGGCTTTGGCGCCGACGAGATGCCCGTGGCCCTGGCCGCCGCGGCTGCACTCTTCGACTACGCCCGCGCCACCCAGCGCCAGGCCCTGGCCCACATCACCGCGCTCACCGCCGAGCGCGATTCGGCCTACCTGCGCCTCGACGCCGCCACCCGGCGCAACCTGGAGCTCACCGAAACCCTGCGGGGCGAGGCTGCGCCCACCCTGCTGTCGCTCCTCGACACCTGCGCCACCAGCATGGGCTCGCGCTGGCTGCGCCACGCGCTGCACCACCCGCTGCGCGACCGCAGCATCGCCGCCCATCGCCATGCAGCAGTGGCCGAGCTGGGCGAAGGCCCGGCCGAGATCACCCGTCGCGTGCTGCGCGGCGTGTCGGACGTGGAGCGCATCACCGCCCGCGTGGCCCTGCGCAGCGCCCGTCCGCGGGATCTTTCGGCACTGCGCGACAGCCTCGGTCGCCTCGCCGAACTCCGCGCCGCCCTCGGCACGCCCCAGGCGCCGCTGCTCCAACGGATGATGGAAGAGCTCGCCACGCCGGAGGCCGCGCTCGACCTGCTCGTCGCCGCCATCGCGCCCGAGCCGTCCACGGTGCTGCGCGACGGCGGCGTGATCGCCGAAGGCTTCGACGCCGATCTCGACGAGCTGCGCGGCATCCAGACCAACTGCGGCGCCTTCCTGCTGGAGCTCGAAGCCCGCGAGCGCGAACGCACCGGCGTGCCCAACCTCAAGGTCGAGTTCAACCGCGTCCACGGCTTCTACATCGAAATATCGGCCGCCAATGCTGCCAAGATCGAGCTGCCCGACGACTACCGCCGCCGCCAGACGCTCAAGAACGCCGAGCGCTTCATCACGCCCGAGCTGAAAGCCTTCGAGGACAAGGCGCTGTCCGCCCAGGAGCGCGCCCTCGCCCGCGAGAAGCTGCTCTACGAAGAGGTGCTCGACAAGCTCGCCGCCGACATCCCGCGCTTCCAGCGCATCGCCCGGGCCTGCGCGGTGCTGGACGGCCTGTCGGCCTTCGCCGAAGCCGCCGCCCGCTACGGCTACGCCCAGCCGCAGTTCTCGGATCAGCCCGGCATCGAGATTGTCGCGGGCCGTCACCCGGTGGTCGAACGGCAGGTGGAGAACTTCATCGCCAACGATTGCCGGCTTGATCCGACCCGCCGGATGCTGCTCATCACCGGCCCCAACATGGGCGGTAAATCGACCACCATGCGGCAGGTCGCGCTCATCGTGCTGCTCGCCCATGTGGGCTGCTTCGTGCCGGCAAGCGCCGCGCGGATCGGGCCGGTGGATGCGATCTTCACCCGCATCGGCGCGTCGGACGATCTGGCCTCGGGGCGTTCCACCTTCATGGTCGAGATGACCGAGGCGGCCAGCATCCTCCATGGCGCCACCGACCAGAGCCTGGTGCTGATGGACGAGATCGGCCGCGGCACTTCCACCTTCGACGGCGTGGCGCTGGCCGTTTCGATCGCCCGCCACCTGCTCGAGAAGAACCGCTGCTGGACGCTGTTCGCCACCCACTACTTCGAGCTCACCCGCCTCGCCCAGGATTACCCCGAGTGCGCCAACGTGCATCTGGATGCGGTCGAGCACAACCACGGCATCGTCTTCCTGCACGCGCTGGAAGAAGGCCCGGCCAGCCAGAGCTACGGGATCGAGGTGGCGGCCCTCGCCGGCATCCCCGGCACCGTCGTCCGCGACGCCAAGCGCCGCCTGCGCGCGCTGGAGAACCGCGAGATCAGCGGCGGCCCCCAGGCCGACCTGTTCGCCAGCCTGCCGCCCGAGGAGCCCGAGACCATGTCGCACCCGGTGCTCGGCGCCCTGGCCGACATCGACCCGGACGCCCTGACCCCGCGGGAAGCCCTCGAAGCCCTGTACGAACTCAAGCGCCTGGGCGCCGGATGATGCGCCCCGCCCTGCTCCGCCGCCTGCTCGCCGGCTTCGCCCTTGCCCTTGCGGGCGGCACGGCGCTGGCTGCGGAGGGCTTCGCCTTCGGCCTCTTCGGCGACACGCCCTACAACGGCTTCGAGCGCCGCCACCTGCCGCTGCTCATCGCCCAGATGGACGCCGAGCCGCTGGCCTTCGTGGCCCACGTGGGCGACATCAAGGCCAGTAGCGAGCGCTGCGACGACACGCTGTACGCGGCCCGGCTGGCGGATTTCCAGGCCAGCTACCACCCCTTCGTGTTCGTGCCCGGCGACAACGAATGGACCGACTGCAACCGGCGCGCCGCCGGCGGCTACGATCCGGTCGAGCGCCTGGCCCGGCTGCGCCAGCTCTTCTTTGCCGATCCGCGCAGGAGCCTCGGTCGCAACCCGATGCCCGTCGAGAGCCAGGCGGATGATCCGGCCTTTGGCAAATGGATCGAGCACCAGCGCTGGCAGAAAGGGCCCGTGCTGTTCGCCACCCTCAACGTGCCGGGCAGCGACAACAACTTGGGCCGCGCGGCGGGCCCGTCGGAGGAGTTCATCCAGCGCTCGGCGGCCGTCAAGGCCTGGGTGGCGGATGCCTTCCGGCTGGCGCGGGAAAAGAAGCTGGAGGGCGTGGTGCTGATCCAGCAGGGCAACCCGGATCTGGAGGATTTCAGCGCCGGCCGGCCCAACCGGGCCTATCGGCAGCTGCTGGATCAGCTCCTCGCCGAGACCCGCAGCTTTGCCGGCGAGGTGCTGTTCGTGCACGGGGACACCCACGTGCACCGCATCAACCAGCCCCTGGCCGACCCGGCCAGCGGTGCGCTGGTGGAGAACTTCACCCGCGTGGAAACCTTCGGCTCACCCTTCATGGGCTGGGTGAAGGTGGACGTGACGCCGGGAGCGAAGCCCCTGTTCCGCTTCGACTCCCGGCACTATTCGCCGGGTACGAACAATTGAGCTTACTGCTGGACGGGGCGCAGCCGGGCCTGGACGCGCTCCAGCGCCCGCCGCACGCCTTCCGCCGCGGCCTCGACGCCGTCGATGGCCGCCGCTTCCTGCACCACGTGGTAGTGCAGCACCAGCAAGCCGCGCATCTTGTCCCAGGCGAGCTGGTTGGTGACATTGCACAGGCTGGTGTCGCCCCGCAGCACGGCCTCGGCCACGCCGGGCTCCAGCAGATGCACGTCGCACAGCTGGGCCAGCCGGGCGATCTCGAGGTCGATGGATTCCAGCTCGTGATTGAAGTTTTCGAAGGTGCTCATGATCGGTTTCCTTGAATCGCGCCGCCGCAAGACCGGCGCCGTCGCTGCGTTGCAGCATACACCTGTTCGACCATGAATAACGACATCGACATCAGCGAGGAAGGCGGCGTCCGCTACCTGCACTTTGGCTCCGACTGGGTTCAGGGCGCGATGCGCATCCGCAAGCCGGATGCCCTCGAGCTCGACTACACCCGCGAGATGATGGCCGGCCTGCTGCTGCGCGATGCGCCGTGGCCGGCCCGGGTGCTGCTGATCGGCCTGGGCGCCGGTTCGCTCGCCAAGTTCGTCCACCGCCACCTGCCCCAGGCGCAGGTCACGGTGGTGGAGATCCTGCCCGAAGTGCACGCGGTGGCGAGCCAGTTCTTCCGCCTGCCGGATGAAGACGAGCGGCTGCGCGTGGTGATCGGCGACGGCGCGGCCTTCGTGGCCGAGGACGACACCCAGTGGGATCTGATCGCGGTGGATGGCTTCGACAGCAAGGCCAGCGCCGGCGCGCTGTCGGGCCAGCCGTTCTACGAAGCCTGCCGCGCCCGGCTGTCGGACCAGGGGCTGCTGTCGGTCAATCTGTTTGGCCAACTGCGGGGCTTCAAGACCCAGCTCCAGCGCATCCGCAAGGCCTTTGGCGGCCGGGTGCTGGCGCTGCCCGAGGTGGCCAGCGGCAACGTGGTGGCCTTTGCGACCACCGGCGCAGCGGTTGAACTGAGCCTTGCCACCCTGCGGGAGCGGGCCAAGGCGCTGAAGGATGCGACGGGGCTTGATCTCGCCCCGACGATCCGCCGGATGGAGAAATCCGGCACTTATTGGGACAAGAGCGCAGACAAGACCGTCCGGCTCTGATTCAGCCCTGGCAGGCCGCGGCCCGCTTCGCCAGCACCGCCCGCGCCACCTTGGAGGCCGGCGGCCGGCCCAGGCGTTCGCTGATCCAGCCTGCCGTATCGACGAGCTTGTCGAGGTCGATGCCGGTGTGGATGCCGAGGCCGTCCAGCAGATACACCACGTCCTCCGTCGCCACGTTGCCCGACGCGCCCGCCGCGTAGGGGCAGCCGCCGAGCCCCGCCACCGCCGCGTCGAACACCGCCACGCCGGCTTCCAGCGACGCGTAGATGTTGGCCACCGCCTGGCCGTAGGTGTCGTGGTAGTGGCCGGCGAGCTTTTCAACCGGCACGCGGCGGGCCACCACGTCCAGCATCTGCCGTGTCTTGCCCGGAGTGCCGACGCCGATGGTGTCGCCCAGGCTCACCTCGTAGCAGCCCATCTGGTAGAGCGTGGCGGCGACATCGGCGACGGCCTGGGGATCGACTTCGCCCTCGTAGGGGCAGCCCAGCACGCACGATACGTAGCCGCGCACCTTCACCCCCGCCGCCTGGGCTGCGGCCATCACCGGCTCGAAGCGCTTGAGGGATTCGGCGATGCGGCAGTTGATGTTCTTGCGGCTGAAGGATTCGGACGCGGCGCCGAACACCGCCACCTCCGTCGCTCCCACCGCCAGCGCCGCCTCGAAGCCCTGCAGGTTGGGGGTGAGCACCGGGTAATCCACGCCCGGCAGGCGCTGGATGCGGCGCATCACCTCGGCGTTGTCGCCCATCTGCGGCACCCACTTGGGCGACACGAAGGATGTGGCTTCGATGGCGGGCAGGCCGGCGGCACCGAGCCGGGCGATCAGCTCGACCTTGGTTTCGGTACTGACCACCTGCTTTTCGTTCTGCAGGCCGTCGCGGGGGCCCATCTCGACGAGGCGGACATGGGTGGGGAGGGTCATCGTGGGTGCTCCGTCAGGCGGTCGCGGCTTCCTGGAGGCCGAGGGTCTGCTTCATCTTCTCGCGGATCTGGAACTTCTGGATCTTGCCGGTCACCGTCATCGGGAAGCTGTCCACAAAGCTGATGTAGCGCGGGATCTTGTAGTGGGCGATCTGGCCCTGGCAGAAGGCGCGCACCTCGTCCTCGGTGAGGCGCTGCCCTTCGCGCACGATGATCCAGGCGCACAGCTCCTCGCCGTATTTCTTGTCGGGCACGCCCACCACCTGCACGTCGAGCACCTTGGGGTGGCGGTAGAGGAATTCCTCGATCTCCCGCGGGTAGATGTTCTCGCCGCCGCGGATCACCATGTCCTTGATGCGCCCGACGATGTTGCAGAAGCCCTCCTCGTCGATGGTGGCGATGTCGCCGGTGTGCATCCAGCCGGCCTTGTCGATTGCCTCGGCCGTCTTGGCCTCGTCGCCCCAGTAGCCGAGCATCACCGAATAGCCGCGGGTGCACAGCTCGCCCGGGGTGCCGGGGGGTACGATGCGGCCTTCGTTGTCGACGATCTTCACCTCGCAGTGGGGCTGCACGCGGCCCACGGTGGACACGCGGCGCTCGATGGGGTCGTCGGTGCCGCTCTGGAAGCTCACCGGCGAGGTCTCGGTCATGCCGTAGGCGATGGTCACCTCGCCCATGTTCATCTTGTCGATGACGCGCTTCATCACCTCGATGGGGCACGGGCTGCCGGCCATGATGCCGGTGCGCAGGCTCGACAGATCGAAGCGCGCGAACTCCGGGTGATCCAGTTGGGCGATGAACATCGTGGGCACGCCGTAGCTGGCGGTGCACTTTTCTTCGGCCACGGCCTCGAGCACGGCCAGGGGCTCGAAGGCCTCGGCGGGATAGACCATGGTCGCGCCGTGGGTCAGGCAGCCCAGATTGCCCATCACCATGCCGAAGCAGTGGTACAGCGGCACCGGGATGCACACCCGGTCGCCGGGCACCAGGCGGATCGCCTCGCCCACGAAGAAACCGTTGTTGAGGATGTTGTGGTGGGAGAGCGTGGCGCCCTTGAGGTTGCCGGTGGTGCCGGAGGTGAACTGGATGTTGATCGGGTCGTCGAACTGCAGCCCCTCGCCGAGTTCTTCCAGCTCGCCCAGCTCGTCGCGGCCGGGGCTGACGAACAGGTCGTCGAAGTTGAGCATGCCGGCGCTGTGCTCGGCACCCAGGCGGATCACGATCTCCAGGCTGGGCAGCTTGTGGGCGCGCAGCAGGCCGGCCTCGCAGTGGGAGAGCTCCGGCGCCAGATCGGCGAGCATCGTCAGGTAATCGCTGCTCTTGAAGCTGGGCGACAGGATCAGCGCCCGGCAGCCCACCTTGTTGAGGGCGTATTCGAGCTCGCTGCGGCGGTAGGCCGGGTTGATGTTGACCAGCACCAGCCCCGCCTTGGCGGTGGCGAACTGGGTCAGCGCCCACTCCACGTTGTTCTGGGACCAGATGCCGATCCGCTCACCGGGCGCGAGGCCCAGCCGGCGCAGGCCGCAGGCCAGGGCATCCACCTTCTGGCGCAGCTCACCGTAGGTCAGGCGCACCTTCTGATGCCGCACCACCAGCGCCTCGCGGCTGCTGTGGCGGGCACAGGCTTCATCAAAGTAACGGCCGATGGTCTGGCCGATCAGGGGCTTGTCCGACGCGCCGTGGACGTAGCTCAATCGATTGCTCATGTGTCTCCTCACACCCGATACTCGGTTTGCACCTGCCAGCTGTACCGCTGGTACTTGTAGGTCGGACTTCAGTCCGACAACCGTTGCCGGATTAGAGCGTGGTTGTCGGACTGAAGTCCGACCTACATGCCCGATCTGCCGATCTCTGCAAGCACCAGCCTTGGCAGGTGCGGCTTGGCGAACGTCCGTCTTCGCGGCTCATCCGCCCGATCCGACTGCAGCAAAGTGCTGCAATCCCTTACAAAAGAACCTGTGCTGCAACGCCCGATGGCGCAAAGGCCTGGCACAAGGCCTTGCGATCCGGGTTCTGCGCTGTGCGGGCGGAGCAGAAAGCCTCGCCTTCACGCTTTTCAGCCAGCCCCGCCCGCCCGAAAGCCTTGCGGGCGAAGCCTGATGCTTCGGTCGCAAAGCGCGAAACCCTGCGATCCGGGCAATAAACCTTGCGCTTGCAGCCCGCAGCCTTGCACGCAAGGTAAAAAGCCTCGCCGCCTATGCCCAAAGCCTCGGGGGGCAAGGCTCAACGCCTTGCGACCGTCCCGAAAAACCTCGCAACCCCGGCTCATACCCTTGCGGTGCAAGGCTTTGAAGCTTGCGGCCGAGGTTTTGGATTCTGCGGTGCAAGGCCCAAAGCCTTGCTATCAAGGCCGCGGGCCTTGCAGCATCTGCCGCAGGGCCCGCGGGAGGATCACGCCGCCACCTCGAACTCCACCAGCTCCGCCCCGTCGCCCACCTGATCGCCCACCGCGAAGCGGAAGGCCTTGACCGTGCCGGCGGCCGGCGCGGTGATCGTGTGCTCCATCTTCATGGCTTCGAGGATCAAGAGCGGCGCGCCCTTCTCGACCGTTGCGCCTTCGGCCGCCACCAGCGCGATGACCTTGCCGGGCATCGGGGCCAGCAGGCCGCCTTCGGCACCGCCGCCCTCGCCGCCGTGGTGCAGCGGGTCCACCGCCGCAAACTGCCACGCCCGGCCCTGGCCAAACACGTGACGGCGCTCGCCGGCAACGATCACCGTGGCGGTGGTGCGCAGGCCGTCGAACTCGGCCCGCAGCAGACCACGGGGGTTTAGGGTGCCGGAGATGTGGCTCACGCGGCCGTCCAGGGCCACATCAAAGCTGTTGCCGCGATGGGTGATGGTGAGGTGCTTTTCCACCTCGCCCAGACGGTAGATCTTGCTGCGGCTGGGTGACGAATTCACGCGCCAGCCGTCGCGCCGGTGCCAGGGCGAATCGGGTTCGCAGTGGCGGGCAGCCAGGCCCTGGGCGTGCTCGCGTTCGCGCAGCAGATCGGCCAGGGCCACGGCCAGCCAGGCTTCCCGGGCGGGCTCGACCTGCTCGGGGAAGAGGTAATCCTTCTCGCGCTCGATGAGGCCGGTGTCGAGATCGGCGTTGGCAAAGGCCGGGCAGGCGGTGAGGCGCGACAGGAACTCGATGTTGTTGGCGACGCCCACCACCCGGTACTCGGCCAGGGCCTGGAGCATGCGAGCCAGGGCGCGGTCGCGGTTCACGTCCCACACGATGAGCTTGGCGATCATCGGGTCGTAGAAGGGGCTGATCTCGTCGCCCTCCTCCACGCCGGTATCCACGCGCACGTGCAGGTTCTCTTCGGGCGGCGACAGGTGCGCCAGCCGGCCGGTGGAAGGCAGGAAGCCCTTGGCCGGGTCTTCGGCGTAGATGCGCGCCTCGAGTGCGTGGCCGTTGATGGCCAGTTGCTCCTGGGCCAGCGGCAGCGGCTCGCCGGAGGCCACGCGGAGCTGCCACTCCACCAGATCGAGCCCGGTGATCATCTCGGTGACCGGGTGCTCCACCTGCAGGCGGGTGTTCATCTCCATGAAGTAGAAGGTGCCGTCCTGGTTGGCGATGAACTCCACCGTGCCGGCACCCACGTAGCCCACGGCCTTGGCGGCATCCACCGCGGCCTTGCCCATCGCGGCGCGGCGCTCGGCCGTCATGCCGGGGGCTGGCGCTTCTTCGAGCACCTTTTGGTGGCGGCGCTGCACCGAGCAGTCGCGCTCGAACAGATACACCACGTTGCCGAAGGTGTCGCCGAACACCTGAATCTCGATGTGGCGCGGGCGGGTGAGGTATTTCTCGACCAGCACGTGGTCGTCGCCAAAGCTCGACGCCGCCTCGCGCTTGCAGGAGGCCAGCGCATCGATGAAGTCCTCGCTCTTCTCGACAAGGCGCATGCCCTTGCCGCCACCGCCGGCCGCGGCCTTGATGAGCACCGGGTAGCCGATGGCGTCGGCCTGCACGTTGAGGAAGGCCGGCTCCTGGTTGTCGCCGTGGTAGCCGGGGGTGAGCGGCACCTGGGCCTTCTCCATCAGCTTCTTGGCTTCGGACTTGGAGCCCATCGCCCGGATCGCCGACACCGGCGGGCCAATGAAGACGATGCCGGCGGCGTCGCAGGCGTGGCAGAACTCTTCGTTCTCAGACAGGAAACCGTAGCCCGGGTGGATCGCCTCGGCGCCGGTCTGCTTGGCTGCCGCGATGATCTTGTCGATGACGAGATAGCTCTCCCGGGCCGCGGCCGGGCCGATATGCACGGCCTCGTCGGCCAGGCGCACGTGGCGGGCGCCGGCGTCGGCGTCGGAATACACCGCGACGGTCTTGATGCCGAGGCGCCGCGCCGTCTTGATGACGCGGCAAGCGATCTCCCCGCGGTTCGCAATCAGGATCTTGTTGAACATGCTTGTCTCCCCCGCCCCGGCACACGCGTGCCCGAAGCTGCTGATTCTGTAGGTCGGACTTCAGTCCGACATCTGTGTGTGTCTCGTTTGCTGCGGCAAGTTTCGTAGGTCGGGTTAGCGCAGCGTAACCCGACGCCCCAAGCACGCCATCGACGCGCTATCGTTTCCAGTTGCAGCCTTTTCACTCCACCCCGTCGTCCTCCGGCCGCCGTCAGACGACCTGACAGCGAGGTGTGGTCGGGGCCGATCCCTCGATGTCGGGTTACGCTGCGCTAACCCGACCTACCTCAAGTTGCGAATTCAGTTCGGCACCCACGCCGCCGGGCGTTTGTCGAGGAAGGCGGCGAGGCCCTCCTTTGCCTCTGGCGTGGCGCGCAGCTCGGCGATGCGGCGGGCGGTGTCTTCCACCACGGCGTCGCTCACCGGCTGGTCGGCCACGGCGCGGATCAGATCCTTGGCGGCTGCCTGGGATTTCGGCCCGCCCTGCATCAGTGCGGCGACGATCGCCGCCACCTTGGCGTCGAGCTCTTCCGGCGCGACGACTTCGTGGGCGAGGCCCAGCGCCTTGGCCTCGGCCGCGGAGATCCGCTCGGCGGTCTGGAAATAACGCCCAGCCTGACGGGCGCCGATGGCGCGCAGCACGTACGGGCTGATGGCCGACGGGATGATCCCGAACTTCACTTCGGAGGTGGCGAAGCTCGCCGCCGTGGAGGCCACGCAGATGTCGCAGGCCGACGCCAGCCCCATCCCGCCACCCAGCGCTGCGCCCTGCACCCGGGCGATGGTCGGCTTGGTGAGTTCGGCCAGGGCCCGCAGCATCCCGGCCAGCTTGCGGGCATCGGCGAGGTTTGCTTCCACCGACGCATCCGCCGCGCGGCGCATCCAGTTGAGGTCGGCGCCGGCCGAAAAGCTCTTGCCCCGCCCGGCGAGCACCACCACGCGCACCGTGTCGTCGGCGTCGAGCTGCCGGCAGGCGTCGGTGAGTTCGGCGATCAACGCCTCGTTGAAGGCGTTATGGACATCCGGACGGTTCATCCAGATGGTGGCGATGCCGCCGTCGCGGATAATTTCGAGGGTTTCGAAGTGCATTTGTGCGCAATCTCCGGTGGGTCGCAGCAGTTCGAGGTCGTTGTGGTCGGACTGTAGGTCGGACTTCAGTCCGACATCGCGGATGAAACAGGCACAAGTTGTCGGACTGAAGTCCGACCTACAGGACCGACCTGCTTGTCACATCCGGAACAGCCCGAACTTGGTCGGCTGGATCGGGGCGTTGAGGCTGGCCGAGAGCGACAGGCCGAGGATGCGCCGGGTCTGGGCCGGGTCCACCACGCCGTCGTCCCACAGGCGGGCGGTGGCGTAGTACGGGTGGCCCTGATCCTCGTATTGCTGGCGGATCGGCGACTTGAAGGCTTCTTCCTCGTCCTTGCTCCAGGCGCCGCCCTTGGCCTCGATGCCGTCGCGACGCACGGTGGCGAGCACGCTGGCGGCCTGCTCGCCGCCCATCACCGAGATGCGGCTGTTGGGCCACATCCACAGGAAGCGCGGGCTGTAGGCGCGGCCGCACATGCCGTAGTTGCCGGCGCCAAAGCTGCCACCGATGAGCACGGTGAGCTTGGGCACCTGGGCGGTGGCCACGGCGGTGACCATCTTGGCGCCGTCCTTGGCGATGCCGCCGTTCTCGTACTTGCGGCCGACCATGAAGCCGGTGATGTTCTGCAGGAAGACCAGCGGCACGCCGCGCTGGGCGCACAGCTCGATGAAGTGGGCGCCCTTCTGGGCCGATTCGCCGAACAGGATGCCGTTGTTGGCGACGATGCCGATGGGCATGCCGTAGAGGTGCGCAAAGCCGGTGACCAGGGTGGTGCCGTAACGCGCCTTGAACTCGTCGAAGCGCGAGCCATCGACGATGCGGGCGATCACCTCACGCACGTCGTAGGGCTTGCGGGTGTCGGTGGGGATGATCCCGTAGATCTCGGACGGGTCGTACAGGGGCTCTTCGCTGCTTGCCAGGTTGAGGCCCACCGGCTTGACGCGGTTGAGGGTGCTCACGATGCGCCGGGCGATGGAGAGCGCGTGGGTGTCGTTCTCGGCCAGGTGGTCGGCCACGCCGGAGACGCGGGTGTGCACGTCGCCGCCGCCCAGATCCTCGGCGGTCACCACCTCGCCGGTGGCGGCCTTCACGAGGGGCGGGCCGCCCAGGAAGATGGTGCCCTGGTTCTTGACGATCACCGTCTCGTCGCTCATCGCCGGCACGTAGGCGCCGCCGGCGGTGCAGGAGCCCATCACCACCGCGATCTGCGGGATGCCCTCGGCCGACATGTTGGCCTGGTTGAAGAAGATCCGGCCGAAGTGGTCGCGATCCGGGAAGACCTCATCCTGCTTGGGCAGGAAGGCGCCGCCTGAATCCACCAGGTAGATGCACGGCAGCTTGTTCTGCTGGGCGATCTCCTGGGCGCGCAGGTGCTTCTTGACCGTCATCGGGTAGTAAGTGCCGCCCTTCACGGTGGCATCGTTGGCGACGATCATGCACTCGACGCCATTCACCCGGCCGATGCCGGCGATGACGCCCGCCGACGGGGCCTCGTTGTCGTACATGCCGTAGGCGGCGAGCTGGCCGATCTCGAGGAAGCCGGTGCCGGGGTCGAGCAGGTGATCCACCCGGTCGCGGGGCAGCAGCTTGCCGCGGGCGGTGTGCTTGGCGCGGGCCGATTCGCCGCCGCCGAGGGACACCTGGGCGGCCTTCTCGCGCAGGTCGGCGACGACCTTGCCCATCGCCTCGGCGTTGGCCTGGAATTCGCTCGATCGCGTGTTGATGCTGGATTTGATGACGGTCATGGGGGCTTCCTTGCTCAGGCCGTCTCGGAGAACAGTTCGCGACCAATCAGCATGCGGCGGATCTCGCTGGTGCCGGCGCCGATCTCGTAGAGCTTGGCGTCGCGCCACAGGCGGCCGGTGGCGTATTCGTTGGTGTAGCCCACGCCGCCGAGGGTCTGGATCGCCTCGCCGGCCATCCAGGTGGCCTTCTCGGCGGAGTACAGGATCGCGCCAGCGGCATCCTTGCGCAGGGTGCGGGCGTGGTCGGTGCGGTCACAGGCCTGGCCGAGGGCATACACGTAGGCCCGGTTGGCCATCCAGGTGGAGTACATGTCGGCCACCTTGCCCTGCATCAGCTGGAACTCGCCGATGCTCTGGCCAAACTGCTTGCGGTCGTGGAGGTAGGGCACCACCACGTCCATGCACGCCGCCATGATGCCCAGCGGGCCGCCGCACAGCACGGCGCGTTCGTAGTCGAGGCCGCTCATCAGCACCTTGGTGCCGTTGCCCACGCCGCCCAGCACGTTCTCTTCGGGCACTTCACAGTCGTCGAAGAACAGCGGGTAGGTGTTGGAGCCGCGCATGCCCAGCTTGTCCAGGTGCGAGCCGTGGGTGAAGCCCTTGAAGCCCTTCTCGACGATGAAGGCGGTCATCCCTTTGGCGCCGGCTTCGATGTCGGTCTTGGCGTACACCACCAGGGTGTCGGCGTCGCCGCCGTTGGTGATCCACATCTTGGAGCCGTTGAGCACGTAGCGGTCGCCCCTCTTGTCGGCGCGCAGCTTCATGCTGACCACGTCGGAGCCGGCGTTGGGCTCGCTCATCGCCAGCGCGCCGATGTGGTCGCCGGAGATCAGCTTGGGCAGGTATTTCTGCTTCTGGGCTTCGGTGCCGTTGCGGCGGATCTGGTTGATGCACAGGTTGGAGTGGGCGCCGTACGACAGGCCGACGGAGGCCGAGGCGCGGGAGACTTCTTCCAGCGCGATGATGTGGGCGAGGTAGCCCATGTTGGTGCCGCCGTATTCTTCCGGGGCGGTCATCCCGTGCAGGCCCAGGTCACCCAGCTTCTTCCACAGATCGGCCGGGAAGAGGTTGTCCCGGTCGATCTCGGCCGCGCGGGGCGTGATCTCCTTGGCCGCGAAGGCCTGCACGGTGTCGCGCAGGGCCTCGATGGTTTCGCCGAGGTGGAAATTCAGGCTGGGGATGTTCATGGGTTGTCTCCTCCGGTTTGTTCTGGGCCGAATCGTGTGCAATGCACCGTTCGAGTGCCCCGCAGCGTACGTGGTCAGCGGTGGCTGCGGGCGCCATCGTGGTTGCAAATCGTGCCACGCGATCATCTCAAGCGGTAAGATTTCGCCACCATGACGATCCGTACTCCCGACGCTTCACCGCCGTCCCGCCCGGGGCGCGCCGCCACGCCCATCGCCTTCATCCGCGCCATCGTGCTGGCCTACCGCCGGTATGGCATCGACCCGGCCGGCGCGCTCGCCAGGGCCGACATCGATCCGGCCGCGCTCGACGATCCGGACGCTCGCGTCACCGCCGCCCAGATGGAACTCATTTCCGGCCACGCGATGCAGGAGCTCGACGACGAGGCGCTGGGCTGGTTCTCGCGCCGCCTGCCGTGGGGCAGCTACGGCCTGCTGTGCCGGGCCTCGCTGGGTTCGCCCGATCTGGGCGTGGCGCTCAAACGCTGGTGCCGCCATCACCGGCTGCTCACCGACGACATCGGCCTCGCGCTGGCGGTGGATAAATCCGTCGCCACACTCACGATCACCCTCAACCGGCCCCTCGGCGAGATGCACGAGTTCTGCCAGGTCACGCTGCTGCGCTACGTGCTGGGCTACGCCTGCTGGGCGATCGATTCGCGGATTCCGCTGCTGGAGAGCTGCTTCCCCTTCCACGCGCCGGCCCACGCCGACGCCTATCCACTGATGTTCCCCGGCCCGCTGCGCTTCGATGCCGAGCTGGCGGCGATCCGCTTCGACGCGCGCTACCTGGATCTGCCGATCCGCCGCGACGAGGCGGCCTTGCGCGCCATGCTCCAGCGCGCCCTGCCCCTCACGGTGCTGCAATACCGCCGCGACCGCTTGCTGGTGGAAGGCGTGCGCCGCTTCCTGCGTGATCCGGCCAACGGCGCGGCCACTGCCGAGATCGTCGCCGGCAGCCTCAACGTGTCGGTGCGCACCCTGCACCGGCAACTCAGCGACGAAGGCTCGTCGCTCCAGCAGCTCAAGGACGAAGCCCGTCGCGCCCGGGCGATCGAGCTCCTCAACCGCAGCCAGCGCTCGATCAAGCAGATCTCGGCGCTGGTGGGTTTTCGCAACGAGAAGAGTTTTGCCCGGGCCTTCCGGGCCTGGACGGGCGTGCCGCCGCAGACCTTCCGGGAGCGGAAGATTGACGGCGACGCCGATGACAAGGGCAATCCGGGCGAGTGAGGATCGCCGCGTCACGTCATCCGTGACTTAATTTACGGTTAATTACATTTGGAATGTTGCACTGCAACCATACGGAGGCGTATGCTTCGCTCTGTCTCCTCCACCCTCTCCTCCTTTGGTGTGGATTTAACCCGAGCGGCCCAGGCCCCTCGGGTTTTTCTTTTTCTGGCGCCGTGCGGGAAAAACCTGCCTCGCGGGCCGATCAGGCAGCCGGATCGGTGATCCGGTCGACCCGCGAATAGACCGAAAACCCGCTCCCCCGCAGCCACCCGACAAGGGTCATGCCAGCCGCTTCCGCGTTGCGCACCGCCATCCCGGTGGGCGCCGACACCGCCGCCAGCAGCTGGATGCCGGCGCTGGCGGCCTTGTGGACGAGCTCATGACTCGCCCGGCTGGTGATGAGCACAAAGCCGGCCGCCGGGTCGATGCGCTGGCGACGCAGCGCACCGACGAGCTTGTCGAGCGCGTTGTGACGGCCCACGTCTTCACGCACGAGATGGATTTCGCCATCAATCCCGGCCCACGCCGCCGCATGCACGCCGCCACTCTGGCGATGCAGTCCCTGGACTTCCGGCAGCGCGGCGATGGCACGGGTCAGCGCTCCGGCCGGCACGGCAAGGGTTCCGGCCACCTGCGGCACCGCCAGGATGGCCTGCTCCAGGCTCTCCCGACCGCACAGCCCGCAACCCGTGCGCCCGGCCAGCTGCCGGCGGGTCGCCTTGAATCCCTGAAAACGCTCTGCGGTAACACGCAGCTGAAGCTCGATGCCTAGCGGGGTGGCGTTGATCTCCACTTCCAGCAGCTCCGCCGGGCTGGCGATGAGGCCTTCGCTGAGGCTGAAACCCAGCGCAAAGTCTTCCAGATCGGTGGGCGTGGCGAGCATCACCGCGTGGGAGATGCCGTTGTACACCAGCGCCACCGGCACCTCCTCGACGACCGAATCCTCCACCCCACGCCCGCCCTGCGGCCCGAAGCGCCGGGCCGGCACACGGAGCAGCGCCGGAAAATCGTCGCCCTCCTCCGCCGTCACGCGTCCGGCCCCGGGGGCAGCAGCGCGTGCTGGTCGGCGTCGTGGCGGGTGAAGTCGGCCTGCCAGCGGGCCGGCTGCTCGCCCAGCGCCACCTGCACGGCGGTCACCTTGTATTCGGGGCAGTTGGTGGCCCAGTCCGAGTTGTCGGTGGTCACCACGTTGGCGCCGGAATCCGGGAAGTGGAAGGTGGTGTAAACCACCCCCGGCTGCATCCGCTCCGTCACCCGAGCCCGCAGCCGCGTCTCGCCGGCGCGGCTTTCGATGTGCACCCAGTCGCCATCGGCGATGCCCCGGTCGGCGGCGTCCAGCGGATGGATGTCGAGCCGGTCCTCGCTGTGCCACACGGTGTTGGCGGTGCGGCGGGTCTGGGCGCCCACGTTGTACTGGCTGAGGATGCGCCCGGTGGTGAGGATCAGCGGGAAGCGCCGGGTGACCTTCTCGGTGGTCGGCACGTATTCGGTCACAACAAAACGCCCGAGGCCGCGGGTGAAATGCTCGGTGTGCATGATCGGCGTGCCGGCGGGCGACGCGTCGTTGCACGGCCACTGCAGGCTGCCGGCGGCATCGAGCCGTGCGTAGCTCACCCCGGCAAAGC
Source organism: Zoogloea sp. 1C4 (assembly GCF_009469605.1). GTDB lineage: Bacteria > Pseudomonadota > Gammaproteobacteria > Burkholderiales > Rhodocyclaceae > Zoogloea > Zoogloea oryzae. The sequence goes on from NZ_SSXU01000020.1 coordinate 60,195, forward strand.
TGGGCGTGAGCGCCGCGATCTCGTCCATGATCTCGGACGGGTGGCGGTAATCCATCGCCACACCCAGCGCCTGGGCCAGCGCTTGGGTGGCCTGCCAGTCGGCCTTGCCGGAGAGCGGCTCCATCACCTTGCGCACCCGCGAGATGCGCCGCTCGGCGTTGGTGAAGGTGCCGTCCTTCTCGAGGAAAGACGAGCCGGGCAAAAACACGTGGGCAAACTTGGCCGTCTCGTTGAAGAAGATGTCCTGCACCACCAGACATTCCAGCGAGCGCAGCGCAGCCTCTACGTGCTGGGTGTTCGGGTCGGACTGGGCCAGATCCTCGCCCTGCACGTACATGCCCTTGTAGCTGCCGGCAATCGCCGCGTTGAACATGTTGGGGATGCGGTAGCCGGGCTCCGGGTCGAGCGTCACTCCCCAGCGGGCCTCGAACGCCTCGCGCACCGCCGCATCGGCCACCGAGCGATAGCCCGGTAGCTCGTGCGGAAACGACCCCATGTCGCAGGAGCCCTGCACGTTGTTCTGCCCGCGCAGGGGATTCACCCCCACGCCGGGCCGGCCGATGTTGCCGGTGGCCATCGCGAGGTTGGCGATGCCCATCACCATCGTCGAACCCTGGCTGTGCTCGGTGACGCCCAGGCCGTAGTAGATCGCCCCGTTGCCGGCGCCGGCGTAGAGGCGCGCCGCGGCGCGGATGGCATCCGCCGACACGCCGGTGATGCCCGAGACGACCTCGGGGCTGTTCTCTTCACGCAGCACGAAATCCCGCCACGCGGCAAAGGCCTCGGCCTCGCAGCGCTCGGCAACGAAGGCTTCATCCACGAGCCCCTCGGCGACGACCACATGGGCCAGCGCGTTGATCATCGCCACGTTGGTGCCGGGCTTGAGCGCCAGATGGTGGGCCGCCGCCACGTGGGGCGTGCGTACCAGATCGATGGCGCGGGGGTCGATCACGATGAGCTCGGCGCCCTGGCGGATGCGCTTCTTGAGCAGCGAGCCGAACACCGGGTGGCCGTCGGTGGGGTTGGCGCCGATCACCACGATCACGTCGGCCGACAGCACGGATTCGAAATCCTGCGTGCCGGCGGATTCGCCCAGGGTCTGCTTGAGGCCGTAGCCGGTGGGCGAATGGCAGACCCGGGCGCAGGTATCCACGTTGTTGTTGCCAAAGCCCGCGCGCACCAGCTTCTGGACGAGGTAGGTCTCTTCGTTGGTGCAGCGGGACGAGGTGATCCCGCCCACCGCCAACCGGCCGTACTTGGCCTGGATGCGCCGGAACTCGCCGGCCGCGTAGGCCAGGGCTTCGTCCCACGACACCTGGCGCCAGGGGGCGTCGATGCTCTCGCGGATCATCGGGGTGGTCACCCGGTCCGGGTGGGTAGCGTAGCTCCAGGCAAAGCGGCCCTTCACGCAGGCGTGGCCGGCGTTGGCGCCACCGGACTTGTCCGGCACCATCCGCACCACCTGCTCGCCCTTCACCTCGGCCACGAAGCCGCAGCCCACGCCGCAGTAGGCGCAGGTGGTGGCCACGCTGCGCTGGGCCTGGCCGGCGTCGATCAGGCTCTTCTCGGCGAGTGTTGCCGTCGGACAGGCCGCCACGCAGGCGCCGCAGGAGACGCATTCCGAGCCGAGAAAGCCTTCGTCCGCGCCGGCCGTCACCTTCGATTCAAAACCCCGCCCGGCGATGGTCAGGGCGAAGGTGCCCTGCACTTCCTCGCAGGCCCGCACGCAGCGGCTGCACACGATGCACTTGCCTGGATCGAAGCTGAAGTACGGGTTGGATTCGTCCTTGGGCTGGGCGTGGGCGGCGTCGAAATGGTTGTCGCCGGCAAAGCCGTAGCGCACCTCCCGCAGGCCCACCACGCCCGCCATGTCCTGCAGCTCGCAGTTGCCGTTGGCGCTGCAGGTGAGGCAATCGAGGGGGTGATCCGAGATGTAAAGCTCCATCACCCCGCGGCGTAGCTCGGCGAGCCTGGGCAACTGGGTGACGACGCGCATCCCCGCCTCGACGGGCGTGGTGCACGACGCCGGATAACCCCGCCGCCCGTCGATCTGCACCAGGCACAGCCGGCATGAGCCAAAGGCTTCAAGCGTGTCGGTGGCGCACAGCTTGGGGATCGGGATGCCGGCGTCCAGCGCGGCGCGCATCACCGAGGTGCCGGCGGCTGCGACCACCTGCTGGCCGTCGATGGTCAGGGTGACGGTGTGGTCCGACGTAACCGGCGGCGTGCCGAGATCGGTCTGGCAGCGGCAGCTCATTGCGCCTCCCCGGAATCAAGGCCGAAATCGGCCGGAAAATGCCTGAGCGCCGACTGCACCGGGAAAGGCGTCATCCCCCCCATCGCGCACAGCGAGCCGTCGGTCATCAGGCTGCACAAATCCTGCAGCAGCGCGGTGTTTGCCGCACGCTCGTCGCCGGCGATGATGCGGTCGATGACCTCCATCCCGCGGGTCGAGCCGATGCGGCACGGGGTGCATTTGCCACAGGATTCCTCGGCGCAGAACTCCATCGCAAAGCGCGCCATCCGGGCCATGTCCACCGTGTCGTCGAAGACCACCACGCCCCCGTGGCCGATCATCGCGCCGCGGGCGGCGAAGGCTTCGTAATCCAGCGGCAGGTCGAAATCCGCCGGCGGCACATAGGCGCCCAGCGGGCCGCCCACCTGAACCGCGCGGATCGGCCGACCGCTGGCGGTGCCGCCGCCAAAGTCTTCGAGCAGCGCGCGCAGGGTGAGCCCGAAGGCTTTTTCCACCAGCCCACCCCGACGCACGTTGCCGGCAAGCTGGAACGGCAGCGTGCCCAGCGAGCGGCCCTGGCCGAAATCCCGGTAGAACGCAGCCCCCTTGGCGAGGATCACCGGCACGCTGGCCAAAGTGATGAGGTTGTTGATGACCGTCGGCTTGCCGAACAGGCCCTTCACCGCCGGCAATGGTGGCTTGGTGCGCACCTGCCCGCGCTTGCCCTCGATGCTCTCCAGCATCGCGGTTTCTTCGCCGCAGATGTAGGCGCCGCCGCCCAGCCGCGCCTCGATATCGAAGGCCCGGCCCGAGCCGAGAACGTCGTCCCCCAGCAGCCCGGCCTCCCGCGCGCGCTTGAGCGCCGCGTTCACCACGCTCCAGGCGCGGGGATATTCGGAGCGCAGATAGACGTAACCGCGGTTCGCCCCCACCGCCAGCCCGGCGATGACCATGCCCTCGATCAGGCAGAACGGGTCGCCCTCCAGCAGCATGCGATCCGAGAAGGTGCCGGAATCGCCCTCGTCGGCATTGCACACCACGTACTTTTCAATGCCCGGCGCGCCCAGCACCGTGCGCCACTTGATGCCCGCCGGGAAGGCCGCGCCACCCCGCCCACGCAGGCCCGAATCGGTGACGGCCTGGACGATCTCCGAGGCGCTCATCGCCAGCGCCGCCCGCAGGCCAACCAGCCCGCCGTGGGCCGCGTAATCATCCAGCGACAGCGGATCGACCACCCCCACCCGGGCGAAGGTCAGGCGCTCCTGCTGCCTGAGGAAGGGGATGTCGTCGGTCGGCCCGAGGGCCAGGGGATGGTCGCCACCGGTGAGAAAGCCCGCATCCAGCAGGCCCGGCACGTCGGCCACGTCCACCGGCCCATAGGCCACCCGGCCGGCGGGTGTTGCCACCTCGACCATCGGCTCCAGCCAGAACAGCCCTCGGGAGCCGTTGCGCACCAGCTCAATCGACACGCCCCGCGCCGCCGCGCCGGCCGCAATCGCCAAGGCGACTTCCTCGGCGCCCACCGCAAGCGCGGTGGTGTCGGCCGGCACATAAACCCGCACGCTCATGGCAGTTCCTCCCGCAGGTTGGCGAGCAGGCGGTCGAAGCGCGCCGCGTCCACCCGCCCGATGATCTGGTCGCCCACCCGTAGCGACGGCCCGCAGGCACAGTTGCCCAGGCAATACACCGGCTCCAGACTCACCGCGCCATCGGCGGTCGTCTGGTGATAGCCCACCCCGAGGGCCGCCAGCGCGTGGGCTTCCAGTGCCTCACTGCCCCGGGCCTGACAGGCCTCGGCGCGGCACAGCTGGATCACCTGCCGGCCCGGCGGCGAAGTACGGAAGTGATGGTAGAAACTGATGACTCCATGCACCTCGGCGCGGGACAGGTTGAGCGCCTGGGCGATGGCCGTCGTGGCCTTAGGCGGCACCCATCCGAGTTCGTCCTGGATGGCGTGGAGGATCGGCAGCAAGGCATCCTGCCGGGGCGGGTGGGCAGCGATCAGACGCTGGACGATGGCGGCGTGGGGCATGACGGGCTGATGGGGCGGGATGGTGGGCAAACGGCATGATTCTACGCCCGGAGATTTCCCGAAGTGGGCAGGATTTCACGGCCGCCTCAAAGCCACACAGAACCCGCATCTGACAGCCGCCCGCGCCGTCGGTTGACCTGCGCCAAACCTTCGAGCGATCCGATTGCCACGCCCCCGCGCCGGCGCCTATGCTCAAATTGCACCCACCGCCGGGAGACCCGCCATGCCGGACACGCCCTCCACGATCATCCGCGACGCCACGCCCCTCTACGACGGCGCCCGCGCCCTTCACGGCTATTTTCTGTACACCTGGTTCACCCATTTCCTGGGCGTGCTCCTGCACAACATCCAGCGCTGGCGCGCCGCCGGCCTGCTGGACGAAGACGGCCGCGCCAGCCCGGCCTTCCGCCGCCTGCCGGTGGATTTCAACGCCCTCGACCTGGAAAAGCTGGCCTACTTCTGCGGCATCTACTTCTACGTCGAATCCGCCCACAAGCAGGCCAACTACCGGCTGATGCACGTCACAACCCGCAAGCGGGTGCTCTATCTGCGCGGTTTCGACTACGAAGCCGCCGTTGCCGCCAGCGATACCCTGGCGGTAGGTATAGCCACGGTCGATACCACCCGCTTCAACTATAAGCTGGGCGAATTGCTCGGTGCCGAATTCGACCTCTTCAAGGCCATGAGCCCCAAGGATCTGTACTGGGAAACCATCGGCCCCCAGCGCCACTTTTACGGCGACTACGAAGCGCTGATCCGCTCCGCCAACCAGCCGATCCGCTCGGTCCATCTCAACGCGCTGCACTGGAAGGACGACATCGCCCAGCTTGCCGGGCAGGTGGATTACTTTGTGGTGTACGTCTCGTCGATCACCGAGAGCGTGCTATGGGAGATGCACCACCTCATCGACACTGGCCGCGCGCCGCTGACCACCGTGGTGTTCGACCGGGAGGCGATCCTCACCAAGAACATTCACGCCGATCTCTACAAGGACATCCCGGCGCTGGCCATCGGCCCGGTGCGCTGGTTGCCGTCGCGGGGGCGCAGTTCGGACGACGACATCCGAGCCCTGCGCGACGAGCTGGAAAAGGTGTTCACGGTGATCGACATCGAGGACCTCGACGCCCAGGCGCCCGCCCTGATGGCCCGCATCCGCGCCGCCAGCCCCGACCAGCCGAAAGCCCAGCGGGAAAGATGGCTCGACTTCCGCTTCTACCCGGCCCTGGACGACGCCACCCTCGACTACCTGCGCCGCCTCGACGCCGCCCTGTGGGCCGAGGTCGTACCCGAAGCCGGCGCGCCCATCGACGCCCTGCCCTTCCGCATCAACCAGCTGCTGCTGCGGGTGTTCACCGCGCTCCTCTTCGGCCAGCACCGGGACGCCGGCTGCGCGCTGGCGGCGTACGCCGGAATCATGAAAACCCTGCTCGACCACTACACCGCCGCCGGCCGGGTCGAAGGCTTCGATTCGCCGGACGACTTCGCCAACGCCCTCGGCGCGCTCACCGATCACCACGCCACCGCCGCGGCCATCAGCTGGGCCTTCCTGTGCTCAGGCCAGCCCCACGAGTTTGGCAACTACACCGCCGCTGCCCGGGCCGATTACGACCGGCTCTTTGCCGCCGCCCGGCAGCAGGCCGAGGCCTTCCTGCGCGCGCTACCCGCCACCTAACCCGCCATCAGCCCCGAAACCCGCAGCACCCGACGCTCCACCGCCCGCGCCAGCACCGACGACGCGGGCGCGTCGGCCAGGGTGAACCACTGCTTCGCCCGGGTGATGCCGGTGTAGATCAGCTCGCGGGTGAGGATCGGGCTCAGGCTCTCCGGCAGCGCCATCGCCACATGGGTGAATTCCGAGCCCTGGGACTTATGCACCGTGAGGGCGAACACCGTCTCCACCGCCTGCAGCCGGCTGGGCTGCACCCACTTGATGCCGGCGCTGCCGTCTCCCGCCGGAAAGGCGACCCGCAGCACGCCGCCGGGTAGTTCCAGGGTGATGCCGATGTCGCCGTTCATCAGCCCCAGCCCGTAATCGTTACGGGTGACCAGCACCGGCCGGCCGGCGTACCAGCCCTCCGCCGCCGGAATCAGCCCGGCCTCCTTCAACCAGCCGGCGATCCGCCGATTGAGCCCTTCCACGCCCCACGGCCCGCGACGCAGGCCGCACAGCAGCTGAAACTGCCCGTGGGCGGCGAGCACTTTCCGCGCCCAGTCGTCGATGTCTGCCTGCGCGGCGCCGGCAGCCGGCCGGGCATCGCGCAAGGTTTCGAGATAATGCCGGTAGCCCAGCGGCCGCTCCCCGGCGTAGGCCTTGCCGGTGTCGCCCTCCACCACCAGCCGGCGCAGCGCGCGCTCGTCGGCGCCCTCGCCCACCGCCACGCGGGCGAGATCGGCAAAGCCGGCATCGAAGCAGCCGGCGGCCGCCTCCACGTCGCCATCGTTGACTGCCGTCGCCAGCTGGCCGATCCCGCTGTCGTGCCGGAAGCGGTGGCTGAAGCGCAGCATCGCCACCGCCTGATCGAGCGCCGTGCCGGCCGGGTCGATGAGCGACGCGGGAATCGTCGCGCCGGTCACGTCTGCGATCCACCCGGCGGTTTCTGCCGTGTAGTGGCCTTCCGACGCCCGGCGGCACAACTCGCCCAGCACCGCGCCGGCTTCAACCGAAGCCAGCTGATCCTTGTCGCCCAGCAGCACCAGCCGCGCCCGGGCCGGCAGCGCGGCGAGCAGCGCAGCCATCATCTCCAGATCGACCATCGACGCCTCATCCACCACCAGCACATCCACCGGCAGCGGGTTGCCCGCGTGGTGGCGGAAGTGGCGCGAATCCGGCCGGCTACCGAGGAGGCGGTGGAGCGTCGTCACCTGCACCGGAATCGCCGCGCGCACCGCGTCGCCGTCGGGCAGGCCGTCGAGCTGCAGCTTCGCCACCGCGCCGGCAATGGATTCATTGAGCCGGGCCGCAGCCTTGCCGGTGGGCGCGGCGAGGCGGATGCGCAGCGCACGTGCGGCATCGCCCGCCAGCGCCAGGGTCTGCAGCACCGCCAGCAGGCGCACCACGGTGGTCGTCTTGCCGGTGCCGGGGCCGCCGGTGACGATGGCAAAGGCACTGTGGGCGGCCAGCGCGCAGGCGAGCTTCTGCCAGTCCAGCCCGTTGGCGGCAGGCGGAAACAGCGCGTCAAGCGCGGCGCGCAGGGCGTCGGCCGGAAGCTGTAGGGGCGCGGCGAGGCGCGCATCGATGGCCTCGCGCACCGAGCGTTCGTATTGCCAGTAACGGCGCAGATAGACCCGCCGGCCCACCGCCACCAGCGGCGTGGCGCCGGGTCCGTCGGCCACCAGCTCGGGATGAGTGAGCGCGGCCTGCCAGCCGGCCAGATCCAGCCCGGCCAGCACCTCGGCGGGCAGTGGCGGACGGGCATCGCCCCCGCCCTCGCCCTTGCTGTCACCATCAGGGGGCAGCGACAGCGCGAAGCCCGGATCGGCCAGGGTGTCGGCGAGATCCAGGCAGGCGTGGCCGCGGCCCAGCTGGTGGCTCGCCAGCGCGGCGGCGAGGATGGCCGGCGGCGGCGCGTCGGGCACCTCGCGGGCGAGGAAGGCGGCGAAGGCGGCATCCAGCCCACGCAGCCAGCCGTGGTCGGCCCAGCGGTCGAGCAGCGCGAGGGTCGCGGCGGTGTCGTTGAGCGCAGCGTTCATGCGAGCTCCCGGTCGGCGGCGTGGGCGAAGAGGCGATCCAGCGCCTCGATCAGCGCCCGCGGCGGACGTTCGGCGTGGATGCCGCGGCTGGGCGACTGGCTGCCCCGCAGGAAGAGGTAGATCGCCCCGCCCATGTGGCGGTCGTAGTCGTAATCCGGCAGGCGCAGCTTGAGCAGCCGGTGGATCGCCAGCAGGTAAAGCACGTACTGCAGTTCGTAGCGCTTGGCGAGCACCGCCGCGGCCATCGCCGCCGGGGTGTAGGCCGCGTCGTCCGGGCCGAGCCAGTTGGATTTGTAGTCGAGCACGTAGTAGCGCCCGTCGTGCTCGGCCACCAGATCGATGAAGCCCTTGAGCATCCCGTTGAGCTGGCCCGGCGCGAGGGGCGGCCGCTCGACGCCGCCCAGGGTGTGGGCACGCACGAGGCGATCCACCTCGGCCAGATCCACCCGGTGGGCGGCGATCCAGAACTCCATCTCGGCCACCGCCACGGGCAGCCCGGCGAGGGTGAAGCCGGTCTCGTCCGACGCCCCCAGCGGCATCTGCAGGAAATCCTGCAGCCACGCGCACAGCGGGTCGATCCACGCCGCCCAGCCGCGCACCGCGCAGCGCCGGGCGACCGCGTCGCGCAGCAGCGCCGGTGCCGTGGCCACCACGCCAAAACCCTGGCCAGCGGCCCATTCGAGGATTTCGTGGAGGAAGGTCCCCACCGACGCGCCACGGGGAAAGTCGTGCAGCCGGCCCCCTTCGGACGGCGCTGCGGATGGGCCGGCGGCGGGAAGCGAGCTGTCGTCGGCAGCCGCATCGGCGGCCTCGCGGAAGACATCCTCGGCCGCGGTGTCGGCACTCGCTGCGGCGGTCTGCAGGGCAGAATAGCTGGCGATCCACCAGTTTTCGCGCACGGCGCGCACCGGCTGACGGGCGGCGCCTTCGACAACCGTCTGGTCGCGGCCGGCGTACAGATCGGGCGCCGGCTCGGGGTTGTCGATCACCGCGATCACGTCGCAGCCATCGGCAAGCTGGTCGAGCCCGTCCTGCAGGTTGCCGCCCACCAGATAGCCGAGGGCGCTGCGCTCCACCTCCTTGAGGGGCGCGACGCCGATCCAGGTGGCGTAGCGGGCGCGGGTGAGCGCCACGTAGAGCTTGCGCAGATCCTCGCCCAGGCGTTCCCGATCCACCCGGCCGACCACCGTGCCGTCATCCACCAGCGCCAGCTGCAGCCGGCCGTCGGCGTCGTGCCACTTGAGCGGCAGGTCGGTGGATTTGGCTGCGCGGAAGGCACAGGCGAAGGGCAAAAAGACCAGCGGATATTCCAGCCCCTTCGACTTGTGCACGGTGACCACCTGCACCAGGTGGGCGTCGCTCTCGAGGCGGATCTGGCGGGCGTCGCCACCCGCGGCGGCGTCCTGGCGCTGCTCGGCCAGGTGGCGGATCAGCGCGTGTTCGCCGTCCAGCAGGCTGCTGGCCTGTTGCAGGAGTTCGGCCAGATGAAGCAGATCGGTCAGACTGCGCTCGCCGCTGCCGCCGGCGGCCAACAGGCGCGCCGGCACGCGGAAGTCGTTGAGGAGCCGACGCAGCATCGGCAGCACGCCCTGCTTGCGCCAGCACTCGCGGTAGGCGCGGAACTGCTCGATGCGCGCGTCCCAGGCGAGCTCGTCGTAGTTAAGCCGGTCGAGATCCGCCCAGCCCAGGCCCAGGGTTGCGGTGGCGAGCGCGGCCCGCAGGGCGCGGCCGTCGTCGGGCTCGGCGCAGGCGGCGAGCCACAGCTGCAGGTCGCCGGCCTCGGGGCGCTGGAAGACCGATTCGCGCTCCGACAGGTAGACGCTGCGCACGCCCCGCTCCGACAGCGCCGCGCGGATGGTGTCGGCCTCGTTGCGGTTATTCACCAGCACCGCCATGTCGGACGGACGCAGATCGCGCCGGCCCTTCTCGCCGTCGAAACCGGCCTTGCTGGCGGCGCCCAGATTGAGCAGACGGGCGATCTCGCCGGCACACACCTGGGCCATTTCAGACAGGTAGGCGTCCTTGGTGAGCGCCTTGCCGTCTTCCGGCGCGGGCAGCCGCCAGGCGGTGAGCGCCGGCAGCGACGCGCCGTCAGCCATCAGCACGTCGTCGCGGCCCTGGGCCTCGGCAGGCAGGAAGGGCACCGGGTTGCCGTCGCTGCTCCGGAACAGGAAGGCGCCCTGCCCTGTTTCGCGGTTTTCGGCGATCTCGAAGCAGCGATTGGTGGCGGCGACCATGCCTTGCGTCGAGCGGAAGTTGCGCCGCAGGGTGTACAGCCGGCCGGCGGTGGCGCGGCGGGCGGCGAGGTAGGTGTAGATGTCGGCGCCGCGGAAGGCGTAGATGGCCTGCTTCGGGTCGCCGATGAGCACGAGGCCGGTGGCATCGCTGTTGTCGGCCACGCGATACACCGCGTCGAAGATGCGGTACTGGATGGCGTCGGTATCCTGAAACTCGTCGATCAGCGCCACCGGAAACTGGTTGCGGATGAGCTGGGCGAGGCGCGGGCCGTTGGGGCCGGCGAGCGCCGCATCGAGGCGCCCGAGCAGGTCGTCAAAGCCCATCTGGGCGCGGCGGGCCTGTTCGATGGCAAAGCGCTCGGCCACCCAGCGGGCGGCGTGGGCGAGGGTTTCGTCGTGGCCTTCGGGCAGGCCTGCAAGTGCGGCGCCCAGCCCGGCCATGGCCTCGAAGGCCTTGTGCGCGGGCGGCTCCCCGTCGCGCCAGATCTCGGCGATGCCTTCGGGCGTGAGGCGCGTCCAGGCGGTATCGGTGAGTGCGGGTTTGTCGGTATCGTCGCCGGCCCACATCTCAAGCGCGGCGAGCCAGCGTTCGCAGTTGGCCTGGTTGAGTTTGCGGGCGTCGAACTGCTTCTTCGCCCGGGCGCCGTCGAAGAGCGTGCGGAGCTCTTCCACCCAGGCCTTCCACGGCGCCTTGAGCTCCTTGATGCGTTCGCGTTTCGCGGCCTCGGCCTGCTCGATGGCCTCGGCCGGCGTCGGGCCACTGCCCAGCAGCGCCACATGGGGCAGCAGATGCCGGACGACGGACTGCAGCCCTTCCGGCGAGCCCCACCAGCCGTTCACCCGGCGCGCGGCGTCCACGTCCAGCGGGTACATGAAGCTGCGCCAGTAGTCGCGCACCACCTCGGCCAGCAGGTCTTCCTCGTCGGTTTCGAGGCGCTGGGTGAACAGGCTGTCGCTGTCGAAGGCGTGCTCGCGGAGCATGCGGTTGCACCAGCCGTGGATGGTGGACACCGCCGCCTCGTCCATCCACTCGGCGGCGAGCTGCAGGCGCCGGGCGCAGCCGGCCCAGTCTTCCGGCGGATACTCGGCGCGCAGGTCGTGGAGCAGATCGGCGCCCGGCGGCTGGGGCTCGATCGTGGCCGGATCGGCCAGAAAGCCCGCTGCGGCCTCGGACAGCCGCGCGCGGATGCGGTCACGGAGCTCTTTGGTGGCGGCTTCGGTGAAGGTGACGACCAGGATCTCCGGCGGGTCGAGCGGCCGGCTGAAGGCTGCGTCGCCCCCGTGGCCGAGCACCAGCCGCAAGTACAGCGCGGCGATGGTGAAGGTCTTGCCGGTGCCGGCGCTGGCTTCGATCAGCCGGCTGCCCTTGAGGGGAAAACGCAGGGGGTCGAGGGAAGTCGGGTTCATCGGGCGTCGCCCTTCTCGGCAGCCTTGGCCGCGGATTTGGCAGAAAACGTTGCCATGTAGAGGGGCCGCAGCAGGTGCTCGGCCAGCCGGGCAAACTCGCCGCTGGCGGTGAGGCTGGCGTAATCCGGCCACACCCGCTGCAGGTAGGGGCTGGTCTGCGCTTCGCCCGGGGCGTTGTAGCCGCCTTCGTAGGCCTGGGGCGCGGTGTTCTTGTTGCCGTCCACGTCGGCGAGGTGGGCGAAGGCGGTCTTCACCGGCAAGGGCAGCGGGCGGCGCTGGCCTTCCTGCCAGGCGGCGATCAGGGCGTCGATCTGGGCGCGGGCGTCGTCCACTTCCAGCGATTCAAAGCGCACGTTGCCCACCTTGCTCACCACCAGCGTGGTGAGCGGCCCGCCCGCCAGATGCCCGGCGAGGTGCGCTACCCAGTGCTTCACCAGATTGTGCCGGCGGTACTTGCCGTCCTTCACCACGTCGCTGGGTTCCAGCACCACCCGGCCGCGCTGCTCGTCGTCATTCAGGCGCAGGTCGTGAAGGCGGTCGTCGAGTTTCAGCCCGGCGGTTGTGCTGCGGTAACTGATCTCGGCGTCGCCCTCCATCGGCTGCGGCCATTCGGCGAGGCCGGCGGCGTAGCGCGCGAAGAGATCGGCCATCGGCGCGGCGAGCTCGTCCCGCTTGATGAGCGCAAAGGCCCGGGCCGGCAGTTCGCCCCGGCGGGCGATGCGTTCGAGGCCGGCTTCCAGCGCTTCGGTGGGCGCGGAACCGGCGTGGATCGCCTCGGCCTGGGCGGCGATGAGTTCGTTCCACAGGCCCCACTTCTGCAGGCCATCCAGATCGAAGGGCTCCTGGTCTTCGCTCACCGGATCGTCCTGCTCGAAATCCACCCGCAGGCGCTGGCGGAAGAAGCTCTTGACCGGATCGCGCAGGAAGGCCGCCAGTTCGCGAATCGTCAGCGGCTCGTCCCGCGCCACCGCGGGCAGTGTGGCATCCGGCGCGGGACGGTCGTCGGCGATGCGCCACTCTCCGGCGTAGGTGAACAGCCGCGATGCCGCCGGATCGGCCGGGAAGTAATCCGGGTTGAAGGGCTGCAGGCGATGCTCGACGGTGAGGTGGGCGAGGAGCGCGTCACCGTCGTCACGCCCGGCAAGCCGCCAGCCGGCGGCGAGGTGGTCGCGCAGCTGGCCGATCAGTACCGACGGCGGGCGTGGCGTGTTGTCGTTGATGCTGCGCCCGACCCACGACACGTGCAGGTGCTCCCGCGCCGACAGCAGCGCCTCGAGGAAGAGGTAGCGGTCGTCCTCGCGCCGGGAGCGATCGCCCGAGCGGTAGTCGCGGCCCATCAGGTCGAAGTCCATCGGCGCGCGGGTGCGCGGGTAGTCGCCGTCATTCAGGCCCAGCAGGCACACCCGGAGGAAGGGAATCGCCCGCATGGGCATCAGCGTGGCGAAGGTCACCACGCCGGCAAAGAAGCGCTGGGACAGCCCGCCGTCGTCCAGCTGCGCCAGCCAGTGCTCGCCCACGACGGCCAGCGGCAGCGGCGCGGTGAGGCCGGCGGCGGTGCAGGCGTCGAGCCAGCGCGCCAGGGCCTGGTCGAGCTGTTGCAGGGTGAAGGCGTCGGCGCTGTCGTCCGGGGCGAAGAAATCCGCCATCAGGCCGCGCAGGCGGGCGCACCAGCCGGGCACGTCGGCGTCCTCGCGGAAGGTCTGCCAGGTGGCGTCGAGGCGCTCGACGAAGGCCACCAGCGGGCCCAGCAGCGCGGCGTCCAGCCCGCCGATCTCGTCGAAGGGTTCGATCTCCTGCCACGGCGCGGCGCCGGCGCCCACCGCGTAGCCCAGCAGCATCCGCCGCAGGCCGAACAGCCAGCTGTTGGCCTCGGGGGCGTCCGGCAGGCCCAGGCTCTGGCGATGGGCGGCGTGCAGGCCCCAGCGGATCTTGGCGCCGTGGATCCAGCGGTGGAGCAGCGGCAGGTCGTCCTCGGCGATGCCGAAGCGGGCGCGCAGGGCCGGCACCTCCATCAGATCGAGCACGTCGCTCACCGTCAGCCGGGCGGTGGGCAGGTCGAGGAGTCGGGCGATGGCATTGACCAGCGGGTCGTGGTGGCGCCGGCCCTGGTCGGCGATGCTGAAGGGGATGAAGCGCGGGTCGTCCCGATCGACCAGCCCGAACACCGCCTGGATGTGCGGCGCATAGGCGTCGATGTCCGGCACCATCACGATCACGTCCCGCGGGCGCAGGGTCGGGTCGGCGTTGAAGGCGGCGAGGAGCTGGTCGTGGAGGATCTCCACCTCGCGCTGGGCGCTGTGGGCCACGTGGAAGCGGATCGAGGCGTCGTCGGGCGACACCGCCGGCCAGCGCTCGCGGCTCTCGCCCAGGGGGCGCAGGTCGCGGATGTCGTCCTGCAGCTGGTTGAGCAGGCAATCGCCCCCGTGGCTGTCGAAGAGGTCGATGCGCTTGCCGAGGGCGGCGAAGTGATCCTGATAGCCGGCCCGGCTGGTGTCGCTGTCGTGCTCGTCGAGGAGGCCGATGAAATCGCGCCCCTGCTTGCCCCAGGCGGCCAGCAGCGGGTGGGCATGGAGGTGCAGCGCCTCGTCGGGGATGGTTTCGGGCGCGCCTTCGCGGCGGCGCTGGCGCGTGCGGGTGGCGCGGAGCAGATCCTTGTCGGCGACGATGTCGGCCCAGTAGTGCTCGCAGGGGTTGTGCACGCACATCAGCACCTGCGACCAGCGGGCCACGGCGGCCAGCGCCTCCAGCGACTGCCGCGGCAGCGCCGAGATGCCAAAAACCATCACCCGCCGCGGCAGCCCGGCCGGGCGCGGCGCGTCGTCAGGCCAGGCTGCCACGCGGTCGAGGAAGGCCTCGTGCACCGCGGCCCGCCCCTGCCCGGCCGCGCCGCCGCCCACATCGGCCAGCAGCGCCCGCCACAGGCTGGCCTGCCAGCGCTGCTCGTCGGGCAGCAGCACGCGATCGCCGCCGGCGCGGATCAGCACGTCGTCGCCATCGGCCCACGCGGCCAGCCAGTCGGCGCGATACACCTGATACTGGTCGAACAGATCCGCCAACCGCTCGGCCAGCTGGAAGCGCTTGCGCAGGTCGGCGTCGGACGCCAGGAAGCGCCGCAGCGGCGCGTAGGCCGGTTCATTCATCACGTCCGGCAACAGGCGCATCAGCCGCCACAGGAGCAGCGGCTTGTCGAAGGGCGAGACTTCCGGCACCGCGTCGCGGCCCAGCACGGCCCGGTACACCTGCCACAGGAAGCGCGACGGCAGCGACATGTCGAGCCCCGCGGCGATCCCGCAGCCGCCACCCACACCATCCTCGGCCGGGTCTTCGGCCAGCGCCAGGCGCAGCCACTGGGCGATGCCGTTGCTGTGCACCAGCAGGGTCTCGGTTTCCAGCGGGGCGAGCGGATAGCGCCGGATCCACGCGACCAGCAGGTCGCGCAGGGCTTCGGGGCGATTGCCGTGAACCAGCATCAGCCCGGGGGGCAGCGGTGTGAAATGCAAGGTGAACTCCCGTCAGGACGCGGCGGATTGTAGGGCCTGGGCGATGCGCCGGAAAGCCGCGCCCATCGAGCGCGCCCGCCGCGCCATTGCCGAAGCCCTGCGCACCCACCCCGCCACCCTCAGCCTGCGTGGCGATGGGCTGACCGAATTGCCCGACGAGCTGTGGTTGCTGGTCGACCTTGAATGGCTCGATCTCGGCGACAACCAGCTCACCCAACTCGACCCGCGCATCGCCAGCCTCAAGGCCCTGCGCTATCTGGACCTCAGCGGCAACCAGCTGGTGGATGTGGACATCCTCGCCCAGCTCCCGAAGCTGGCCGAACTCCGCGTCGCCGGCAATCCGCTGCACTCGCTTCCGCCCACGCTGGCCACCCTCCGGCCGACCATCGACCAGTCAAACCGGCATCTGAACTTCGACGCGCTCCGGACCGGTCGGGGGTTCGGGTTTTCCGATGACAAGCCGGACTTCGGCCTCCATTCCCGCTCCACAGGTGGCGGCGACGAGTTGCTGGGCGGGCAGTCGTCGAGCCCGGGCGTGCATCACCACGAGACGAGCTTCAAGCACGCCAAACCACCCGCGCGCAGTTTCGAGATGCCGCCTTTCGAGATCCCAACCGCCGGCGCCGAACCACCCGAACCGCCTCCGCCCCCCGCCCCTGCACCGCCGGCCACGCCCACACTCCCCGCCGCCGACCGCAGCATCCAGCCCGCCACGCCGCCCGACGCCGAAGCCGTGGATGCCGCCGTGTTCTGCCCGCCCACGGTGGCGCGGGAAAGCAGCTTCCTCGTCCAGTGCTTTCTGTACCCGCCAGACGCCTCCGCCGCCGTGGACGCCCAGGCCCGTCAGGCCGACGACACGGCCACCCGGCGCGGCAGCCATTCCCTGCCGCTGGACATCCCCCGTGGCGCGCGGATCGACCTGCATCTCGAGATGCCCGGCCTCACGGTGGTGGAACCCGACGCCTTCGTCACCTGGCGGGGGCGGATCACGCCGGTGCAGTTCGACGTGGAGGTGCCCGCCGACGCGCCGGGCGCCAGCGCCATCGGCCGCATCCGCTTTGCCGTCAATGGCGTACCGAGTGGCGCGCTGCGCTTTCAGGTGGCACTGGCGGCGGCCGGTACGCCGGTCGAGGACGCCAGCGCCCGCGAAGTCCGCGCCCGGCGCTACCGGCGCGCCTTCATCTCGTATTCGTCGAAGGACCGCGCCGAAGTGCTCAAGCGCGTCCAGGGCATCCGCCAGACGGGCATCACCGTCTTCCAGGACATTCTCGACCTGGAGCCCGGCATGCGCTGGGAGAAAGCCCTGTACCGGGAGATCGACAACTGCGACGTGCTCTACCTGTTCTGGTCCACCTCCGCCGCTCAGTCCGAATGGGTGCAGAAGGAGATCGACTACGCCCTGGCGCGCAAGGCCGGTGTGGATGACAACCCGCCGGACATCCAGCCCATGCCCATCGAGGGCCCGCCGATCGTGCCCCCGCCCGAGGCCCTCAAGGCCCTGCACTTCAACGACGCGCTGCTGGCCCAGATCGCCGTCGCTTCTCCGACCAAGCCCTAGGCGGCGCGCTCAGTCCTCAGACGGCAGCCACATCTCGAAAACGTTCTGCCCGCCTTCGACGCGGGCCGTCACCTCGCCCCCGTGGGCACGCAGGATCGAGCGGGTGATCGCCAACCCCAGGCCGGCGCCCTCGCCCCCGTGGCGGCGCGCGGCGTCCGCCTGATAGAAGCGGTCGAAGAGGCGCGGCAGGTGCTCCGCCGGGATCGGCTCGCCGGTGTTGGCAATCGCAAGGCGCTCGCCGGGCCGGCCTGATTCATCCACTGCCGGTGCCACGGTGGCCGTCACCGTACCGCCTTCCGGTGTGTGGCGCAGGGCGTTGGAGAGCAGGTTGCCGATGGCCCGGCGCAGCATCAGCCGGTCGCCTGCCACATCGGCCCGGCCCGAAAGGCGCAGGGTGACGCCGTTATCCTCGGCCACCGCGCCGTAGAACTCGAACAGCGCCGACACTTCGTCGGCCAGCGGAAAATGCGCCAGCCCCGGCACGATCAGCCCGTTCTCGGCCTTGGCGAGAAACAGCATGTCGCCGATCATCCTTGAGAGACGATCGAACTCCTCGGCGTTGGATTCGAGCACTTCCCGATAGGCGTCAGCGTCCCGGGCGCGGGTCAGCGCCACCTGGGTCTGGGTCATCAGGTTGCTCACCGGGGTCCGCAGCTCGTGGGCGAGATCCGACGAAAAATCCGACAGCCGCCGGAAGGATTCCTCCAGGCGCGCCAGCATGTCGTTGAGGGAATCGGCCAGCTCGGCGAGCTCCGCAGGCACGGTGTCGGCGGGCAGGCGGTGGTCGAGGCGCTGGGCGCTCACCTCGCCGGCCCGGTGGCCCATCGCGCGGAGGGGCGCGAGCCCCCGGCGAGCGGCAAACCAGCCCAGCAGCCCGGTGGCCAGCGACGCCCCCAGCACCACCCACCACAGGGTGTGCATGAACGAATCCATGAAGCTGCGGTGATGGGCGATGTCGGTGGCCACGCCCACCCGCAGCGTCGGCACGCCGGGGATGCCCGTGGCCACCGGCGCCACCAGGCCCCGGTACGCCGAGCCCCCGTCCTCCCACACCTGGGGCAGGCCGTCTGCCGGCCCACTGCCCAGCCGCGCCACCGGAAACGCCGCCCCGTGGCCGGCGCTGTGGATCACGCCGTCTGGCCCGAGCACCGCGATGGTGATGCCGTGGTGGCCGACCAGCGAATCCTCCAGCTGGCGCAGCGCGCCGTCGAGCTCTGCCGCCGAGTGCAGCTTGTCGAGCAGGCGCCCCACCTGCACCAGCCGGCCGTTCAGCTCGGCCATGTCCTGCTCTTCAAAGTGATGCTCCACCGAGCCGGCGACGATCCAGCCCAGCACCAGCAGCACCACCGTCGATGCGGCCGCGAACAGCAGGGTGAGCCGCGCGGTGAGCGAGGTGCGCCGGCCGCTCACGGGCATGGGGGCGCCTCCAGCACATAGCCCATGCCGCGCACGGTGCGGATCAGCTTGGGCTCGAAGTCGTCGTCGATCTTGGCGCGCAGGCGGCGCACGGCCACCTCCACCACGTTGGTGTCACTGTCGAAGTTCATGTCCCACACCTGCGAGGCGATCAGCGAGCGGGGCAGCACCTCGCCCTGGCGGCGCAGCAGCAGCTCCAGCAGCGCGAATTCCTTGGCGGTCAGGTCGATCCGCCGGCCGGCGCGGGTCACCCGGCGGCGCAGGAGGTCCAGCTCCAGATCGGCCACCTGCAGGGCGTCGAGCTCCTTGGTCTTGGTGCCCCGGCGGAGCAGCGTGCGCACCCGGGCCAGCAGCTCGGCAAAGGCAAAGGGCTTCACCAGATAGTCGTCGGCGCCCAGCTCCAGCCCCTTTACCCGGTCGTCCACGCTGTCGCGGGCAGTGAGGAAGAGCACCGGCGTCTCGCGCCCGGCCTTGCGCAGGGTCTCCAGCACCTGCCAGCCGTCGAGGCCCGGCAGCATCACGTCGAGCACGATCAGGTCGTAGGCCTCGGCCAGGCCCAGGTGCAGCCCATCCAGGCCGGTGCGGGCGAGGTCGACGGTGAACCCGGCCTCGGCCAGCCCCTGGCGCAGGTAATCCCCGGTCTTCGGTTCGTCCTCGACGATCAGAATCTTCAACGCAGTCCCTTCCATCACCTTGAGCGGCCGCCAGTCTGCCGTGGACCGGTGCGCCGGGCCCAAGATTACAGAGATGTAATCTTCGGGTCAGCTTCCTGTCGGGCTCGGCTTGCCAAAATCAGCCAAAACCCTTCAAGGAATCGTCATGAAAGCCCTGCTAGCCGCCCTCGCCATTTTCGCCGCCACCCCCGCCCTGGCCGCCGACAACCACGCCGGCCACAGCCATGCCGCCCCTGCCGCCGCAACCCTCGTGGACGGCACCGTCAAGAAGGTGGACAAAACCGCCGGCAAGCTCACCCTCTCCCACGGCCCGTTGCCCAACGGCATGCCGGCGATGACCATGGCCTTCGGCGTCAAGAAGGGGTCGTCTCAGAAAACGGAAAATAAAGCACGTTAAGCCGGGTGAAGTGGCCGTAGCGGCCTGAATTTTCCTGCGCCGACCTTGGTACTGCAGCGCCACAGGTAATCGCCGGTCAGGTTGATG
>NZ_SSXU01000021.1 GCF_009469605.1 Zoogloea sp. 1C4
TGGCGCCAAACATGCCTGCCGAACTGGTGTGCTCGGCCTTGCAGATGGCCATTACGCAGCGCCAGCCGCCGGCGGGCCTGATCGTGCATTCCGACCGTGGCAGTCAGTACGCCAGCGAAGCCCACCGCGCCTTGCTGAGCCGTCATGGCCTGACGGGCAGCATGAGTCGCAAAGGCAACTGTTGGGACAACGCCGTCATGGAGCGCTTCTTCCTCAATCTGAAGAGGGAGCGGGTCTGGCAAAACGACTACGCCAACCACGCCGAGGCGTGTCGTGACATTACCGATTACATCGTCGGGTTCTACAACAACGTCCGTCTGCACTCGACGCTGGGCTACCTGCCGCCCACGGCCTATGAACGGAAAACCCCAGTACAGCACCCTATCGAGGTGTCCGGTATTACTTGACCACTACACCCAATCCCCCCGTAAACTCCGCCCGTTCAACCACGGAGCCCGCCCCCATGTCCAAACAGATCATCGCCACGCCCAACGCCCCTGCCGCCATCGGCACCTACTCCCAGGCCGTCAAGGCCGGCGACACCGTTTATATGTCGGGCCAGATCGGCCTGGATCCGGCTTCCATGCAGATGGTCGAGGGCTTCGAGGCCCAGACGGTGCGCGTGTTCGAGAACCTCAAGGCGGTGGCCGAGGCGGCTGGCGGCTCGCTGGGCGATGCGGTCAAGCTCAACATCTACCTCACCGATCTGGCCAACTTTGCCAAGGTGAATGAGGTGATGGCCCGCTACTTTGCCGAGCCCTTCCCGGCCCGCGCGGCGGTGGGCGTGAAGGAGCTGCCCCGCGGCGCGCTGGTCGAGGCCGACGCCATCCTCGTGCTCGGCTGATCTTGCCCGAGACCGCCGCGCCCGTTGCCAACGCCGCGCCGCCCAAGAAGGCGGCGGTGCGCGGCTGGCCGGGCGTGGGGCCGCAGCTGGCCGAGCGGCTGGCGAAGCTCGACATCTTCTCGCCGGCCGACCTGATCTTTCACCTCCCGCTGCGCTACGAGGACGAGACCCGCCTCACCATGCTGGCCGACCTGCGCCCCGGCGTGCCGGCCCAGTGCGAGGTGGAGGTGATCTCCTGCGAGGTGAGCCCGCCACCGCGGCGCCAGCTGCTGGCCCGGGCGTCGGACGCCAGTGGCGAGGTGACGCTGCGCTTCGTCCACTTCTACCCCAACCAGCAGAAGCAGCTGGCGGCCGGCAGCCGGCTGCGCATCTTTGGCGAGCTGCGCGACGGCTTTTTTGGCGCCGAGATGATCCACCCGCGGGTCAAGCCCGTGGCCGCCGGCGAGCCGCTGCCCGATAGCCTCACCCCGATCTACCCGACCACCGCCGGCCTCGTGCAGTCGGCGCTGCGCAAGCTCATCGGCGGCGCGCTGCGCCATAACCCGGTGGTCGAGGACCTGCCCGAGCCCCTGCGCCGCCGCCTCAACCTGCCCACGCTGCCCGAGGCCCTGCGCACACTCCACGCGCCGCCGCCGTCGATGGCGATCCTCGACATCGAGGATCGCGGCCACCCCGCGTGGCAGCGCGTGAAGCTGGACGAGCTGCTGGCCCAGCAGATTTCGCTCCGCCGCGCCTACGCCGCCCGCCGCGCCAAGAACGCCCCCAGCCTGCCGCGCCACGACACGCTCACCCGCAGCCTGCTGGAGCAGTTGCCCTTCGCCCTCACCGGCGCCCAGGGCCGCGCCTTTGCCGAGATCGCCGCCGATCTGGCCTCGGACCACCCCATGCAGCGCCTGCTGCAGGGCGACGTGGGCTCGGGCAAAACGTGCGTGGCCGCGCTGGCGATGCTGCTGGCCGCCGAAAACGGCCGCCAGGCGGTGCTGATGGCGCCCACCGAAATCCTCGCCGAGCAGCACTACCGCAAGCTGGCCGGGTGGCTCGCGCCCATCGGGCTGGAGGTGGCGTGGCTCTCCGGCAGCCGCAAGAAGAAGGAGCGCGAGGCGACGATGGCCCGCCTCGCCGCCGGCGAGATTTTGCTGGCGGTGGGCACCCACGCGCTGATCGAAGACCCGGTGGCCCTGCCGCTGCTTGCCCTGGCGGTGGTGGATGAGCAGCACCGCTTTGGCGTGCGCCAGCGCCTGGCCCTGCGCGAAAAAGGCCAGGCCGGCGAATCGCCCCACATGTTGATGATGTCGGCCACGCCCATCCCGCGCACGCTGGCGATGAGCTACTACGCCGATCTGGATGTCTCGGTGCTGGACGAGCTGCCGCCGGGGCGCACGCCCATCGTCACCAAGCTGGTGTCGGACCAGCGCCGCGACGAGGTGATCCGGCGCGTCCACGACGCCTGCGTGGTCGGTCGGCAGGCCTACTGGGTGTGCCCGCTGATCGAGGAATCCGAAGCCCTGCAGCTCAAGACCGCCCAGGAAACCTTCGAGATGCTCTCGGCCGCGCTGCCCGATCTGGCGGTGGGGCTGGTGCATGGCCGGCTCAAGAACGACGAGAAATCCGCCACCATGGCCGCCTTCAGCGCCAACGAGGTGCAGGTGCTGGTGGCCACCACGGTGATCGAGGTGGGCGTGGATGTGCCCAACGCCAGTCTGATGGTGATCGAGCACGCCGAGCGCTTCGGCCTCGCCCAGTTGCACCAGCTGCGCGGCCGGGTGGGGCGCGGCGTGCATGAATCGGTGTGCATCCTGCTGTTTGCGCAGCCGCTGTCCCAGGCCGGGCGCGAACGCCTGAAAGCGATCTTCGAGCACACCGACGGCTTCATCATCGCCCGGGAAGACCTGCGCATCCGCGGCCCCGGCGAGTTCATCGGCGCCCGCCAGAGCGGCGTGCCGCTGCTGCGCTACGCTGATCTCGAGGAAGATGCGGTGCTCGTCGACATCGCCCGCGATCTGGCCGAAACCCTGCTGCGCGACGCGCCACGGGTGGCCGACGCAGTCACCGCCCGCTGGTTCGGCGGCCGGGCCTCGCTGCTGAAGGCCTGATCCGGCCCCCTGTAGGTCGGACGTCAGTCCGACAACATCGGGTTGGGTAGGTGGAGGTGTCGGACTAAAGTCCGACCTACAGTGAGACGGTGATCGGCAGGCCGGGATGAAAAGGCCGGTCCGCCCTTGGCCCGGAATCGCCCTGTGGCAGCGAAGCACCACGCCCGGCGGCGCCATCACCTGTACGTCGGACTTCAGTCCGACAGCGTCGGGTTGGGCAGGTGGAGGTGTCGGACTAAAGTCAGACCTACAGTCCGCCGTGCTCCCCTGGTCCGCCATAAGCCGTACAATTGCGCGGCCCGCTTGCGGGCGTTTTTCGTTTTTCTGCACACCGATGACCCTGGCCCACTTTCCGGGTCGCGATCCCTTCCGCATGGCCGCCTGGCAGGCGCCGCGGGGGATGCGCGGCTGGCTCACCGACGACAGCTCCCTCACCGCCCGCATCCGCAGCCGCTGCGGACGCTTCTCGTTGCGCGTGGTGAGCCAGGGCAAGGGCGTGGTGCTGCCGGATGAAATGGCGGCTCTGGGCGTGCATTGCCACGGCCGGCTGTGGCAGCGCGAGGTGCTGCTGATCGCCGACGGTGAGCCGGTGGTGTTTGCCCGCTCGCTGGTGGCCGACACCTCCATCCCGGCGGACTGGCACCTGCTGCGCGGGCTGGGCGGGCGGCCGCTGGCGGCGGTGCTGTTCGACGACCCGCGGGTGGCTCGCTCGCGGCTGGAGGCGGCTCGTCTGGATGCCCGCGATTCCCGCTGGCACCACGCCGCCCGCGCCACCGGCAACGCTGATCTGCCGGCCCTGTGGGCGCGCCGCTCGGCCTTCCGGCGCAATGGCGCGCCGCTGCTCATCACCGAAATCTTCCTGCCCGCGATCCGGAGCCTGGCCCCATGAACCCGACCATGCCAACCCTCACCCTGCGCGAGCGTCTCGCCGAATACGAAAAGCTGATGCGCCTCGACAAGCCCATCGGCATCCTGCTGCTGCTGTGGCCGACCCTGTGGGCGCTGTGGGTGGCGGGCGAGGGGCGGCCGTCGGTGCTGGTGGTGGCGATCTTCGTGATCGGCACGGTGCTGATGCGCTCGGCCGGCTGCGTGATCAACGACTACGCCGACAAGGATTTCGACGGCCACGTGGAGCGCACCCGCAACCGCCCGCTGGCCGCCAGGCGCGTGACGCCGAAGGAGGCCCTGTGGCTGGCGGCCGGGCTGGCGGCGGTGTCCTTCCTGCTGGTGCTCCCGCTCAACACCCTCACCATCCTGATGAGCGTGCCGGCGGTGTTCCTGGCGGGCAGCTATCCCTTCACCAAGCGCTTCCTGGCGATTCCCCAGGCCTACCTGGGCATCGCCTTCGGTTTCGGCATCCCGATGGCCTTTGCCGCGCTGCAGGGCGAGATTCCGCTGGTGGCGTGGGCGATGCTGGTGGCCAACGTGTTCTGGGCGGTGGGCTACGACACCGAGTACGCGATGGTGGATCGCCCGGACGACCTGAAGATCGGCATCAAGACCTCGGCGATCACCTTTGGCCGCTTCGACGTGGCGGCGGTGATGCTGTGCTACGTGGCCACGCTGGCGATCCTGGGCTGGGTCGGGGCCGTCACCGGCGCCGGCGCGGCCTTCTTTGCCGGGCTGGTGGTGGCGGCGGGCATCATGGGCTATCACTACACCCTGATCCGCGAGCGCGATCGGGCGAAGTGCTTCAAGGCCTTCCTGCACAACAACTGGGTGGGCGCGGCGATCTTCGCCGGCTGGGCGGTGGATTACCTGCTGCGCGGCTGATCAGCGCCGCTGGGGGCGCGAGCCCCGCAGCAGCGGGGTGAGCATGTCCATGGTGCGCTCGGTGGCGCCCCGGTGGGATTGGGCAAAGTCGCGCCCGGCCTGGCCCATGGCGGCGCGGCGGGGCGGGTTGGCGAGGATCTCGATGGCTTCCTCGATGGCGTCTTCGATGTCGTCGGCGCGCACCGCGGCGCCCACCTCGATGGCCTGCTCGCACACCACCTTGAAGTTGAAGGTGTGGGGCCCGACGATCACCGGGCAGCCCACGGTGCTCGCCTCGATGGGGTTCTGCCCGCCGAGCTTCTCCCACGAACCGCCGATGATCGCCACGTCGGCCGCCGCGCAGTAGGCGTACATCTCGCCCATCGAATCGCCCAGCCACACGCGGGTGTCGGCCATCACCGGCACGTCCTTGGAGCGCTTCTGCATCTGCAGGCCGGCGCGCTTGACCAGCTTGGCGACCTCGTCGAAACGCTGCGGGTGGCGCGGCACCAGCACCAGCAGCACCTCGGGCGGGCACAGCCGGGCGAAGGCTTCGAGCAGCGGGCCTTCCTCGCCCTCGCGGGTGCTGGCGGCCAGCAGCACCCGGCGCTGGGGCCCGAAGCGGTTGCGGAACACCGCGCCCAGGGCCAGCATCGGCGCCGGCGGGGCGATGTCGAACTTGATGTTGCCGGTGACCATCACGTAGCGCGCGCCCAGGTTGCTCATGCGCTGGCCGTCGGCTTCGGTTTGGGCGCCGATGGCCGACAGGTGCGCGAAGGCCTTGCGCGCCAGGGCCCCCGCCCGCGCGTAGCCCTTGGCCGAGCGGGCCGACAGCCGCGCATTGACCATCGCCAGCGGCGTGCCGGTCTGGCGGCAGGCTTCCACCAGGTTGGGCCACAGCTCGGTTTCCATCAGGATGCCGAGGCGCGGATGAAAGTGCCGCAGGAAGGCCGCCACGGCCCACGGGAAGTCATAGGGCAGATACACGCTCTGCACCCGCGGCGCGAGGCTGCCGAAGAGCTCGGCGGCGGTGGCCCGGCCGGTGGGCGTCATGTGGGTGAGCAGCACCGAGTGATCCGGGTGCGCATCGAGCAGCGCGTGGAGCAGCGGCGCGCAGGCCCGGGTCTCGCCCACCGACACTGCGTGCAGCCAGATCACCGGGCCCGGCGGCAGGCCGGTGTAGCGGCCCAGGCGTTCGCCCACGTGCTGCAGGTATTCCGGCTGCTTGCGGGCGCGCCACAGCAGCCGCAGCGCGACGAAGGGCGCGGCGACGTACCAGACGGCGGTGTAAAGGCTGCGATGGATCAAGGGGATGGCGATTGATTCGGGAACGTCAAAGTATACCGGGCGTTGCAGATGCCACGGCACAAGTTGTGTCCTGGATTTACGCTGTCATGTGCCCGTGCGAAAATGCCGGGCTGACGGTTCCGCTTCCGAAGGCGTGCCCGCCCTACAACCTGCATCGTCCCTCACGAACATGAAAATTCTCGTTACCGGCGCTGCCGGCTTCATCGGCTCGCATACCAGCCTGCTCCTGCTGGCTCGCGGCGACACCGTCGTCGGCCTCGACAACCTCAACGATTACTACGACGTCCAGCTCAAGCTGGATCGCCTCGCCCGCCTCACGCCCCACGAAAACTTCCGTTTCGTGAAGCTCGACGTGGCCGACCGCGAAGGCATGGAAAAGCTCTTCGCCGAAGAGAAGTTCGACAAGGTCATCCACCTGGCCGCCCAGGCCGGCGTGCGCTACTCGCTGGTCAATCCCCACGCCTACATCGAGAGCAACATCTCGGGCTTCATGAACATCCTCGAGGGCTGCCGCCACAACAAGGTGCAGCACCTTGTGTATGCCTCCAGCTCCAGCGTGTATGGCGGCAACACCAAGATGCCGTTCGCCGAGTGCGACAGCGTCGACCACCCGGTGAGCATGTACGCCGCCACCAAGAAGGCCAACGAGCTGATGGCGCACACCTACAGCCACCTGTTCGGCCTGCCCACCACCGGCCTGCGCTTCTTCACCGTGTATGGCCCGTGGGGTCGTCCGGACATGGCCCTGTTCCTGTTCACGAAGGCGATCCTCGAAGGCCGCCCCATCGACGTGTTCAACCACGGCAAGATGAAGCGCGACTTCACCTACGTGGATGACATCGTCCAGGGCGTCATCAAGACCCTCGACCACACCGCCGAGCCGGACGCCAGCTACAACGCTGACGCGCCGAACCCCAGCACCAGCAACGCGCCCTTCCGCGTGTTCAACATCGGCAACAACAACCCGGTCGAGCTGATGAGCTTCATCGAAGCCATCGAGAACGCCGTGGGCAAGAAGGCCGAGAAGAACTTCATGCCGCTGCAGGATGGCGACGTGCCCGCCACCTACGCCAACACCGACGCCCTCAACGCCTGGACGGGCTTCGTGCCGGCCACCCCGGTGCCGGTGGGCATCGGCCGCTTCGTCGAGTGGTACCGGAGTTACTACAAGGTTTGATGTCTGTCGCGCTGGGCGGCGTCCTGCCGCCCGCCAATCCTGAAGTCGGGCGCTGATGGAGCGCCTGACCGTCAGCCTCGTGCTGTACCGGCCCGACGCCGCGCAGCTCAAGGCAACCCTGGATTCGCTGGTCACGGCGAGCCGGGCGGCCGATGTCGTCCCCGATCTCTTCCTCATCGACAACGGCGGCAGCGACGCCGTGCTCGCCGGCCTGCAACTGCCCGACGACTGGCAGGTTCACGTGTTCTCCGGCCACGGCAACGTGGGCTTCGGCTGCGGGCACAACCTCAGCCTCGATGGCGCCGGCGACGTCCACCTGATTCTCAATCCCGATCTCGAACTGGCCCCCGACGCCCTCGTCGAGGCCCGGGCCTTCTTCCGCGCACACCCCGAATGCGGCCTGATCGCCCCGGCGGTGCGCTGGGAGGATGGCCGCGTGCAATACCTGTGCAAGCGCGTGCCGACGGTGTTCGACCTGTTCCTGCGCGGCTTTGCGCCCGGCTGGCTGCGCCGCCGCTTTGCCGCGCGCATGGCCCGCTATGAGATGCAGGACGTGATCGGTGACGCCGTGGTGTGGGATCCGCCGCTGGTGAGCGGCGCCTTCATGTGCTTCCGCACCGACGTGCTGCGCCGGCTCGGCGGTTTCGATTCGCGCTTCTTTCTTTACTTCGAAGACTACGACCTCAGCCTGCGCGCCGCCCGTGAAACGCGGATCGCATATGTGCCGACGGTGAAAGTCGTGCATCATGGCGGCCACGCGGCAAAGAAGGGCTTGCATCACATCCGCCTCTTCATGCACGGTGCCGCGCTGTTCTTCCGATTGCACGGCTGGAAATGGTTCTGAAGACTCCCCTTGAAACCCGTCGCGCGTGGCTGCGCGGCGGGGTTTGCGCTGCCCTTGCGGCTGCGTTCTGCGGCCCGGCCCGGGTGCTGGCGGTCGCCGGTGTCGCGGCGCCGCCGCTGCTCCTGGCCGAAGTGCTGCGGGGCGATGTGGATGTCACCCGCTACTGGGTCAGCGAAAAACTCGATGGCGTGCGCGCCGTCTGGGATGGCCGCGTCCTGCGGTTCCGCAGCGGGCGCGTGGTGAATGCGCCGGCGTGGTTCGTCGCCGGCCTGCCGCCGGAGCCGCTGGACGGTGAATTGTGGATGGGCCGCGGGCGTTTCGAGGATCTGTCCGGCATCGTCCGCCGCCGCGAGCCCCGCGACGACGACTGGCGCCGGGTGCGCTTCATGGTCTTCGAGCAGCCCGGCGGCGAGGGTTCCTTCACCGAACGCATCGCCCTCCTGCAGGCCATCGTGGCCCGGGCCGGCGTGCCGTGGCTGGCGGTGGTCGAGCAGTTCCGCGTGGCCGATCGGCCGGCGCTCCAGGCAAAACTGGATGAAGTCGTCGCCGGTGGTGGCGAAGGGTTGATGCTCCACCTGGCCGACGCGCCCTATCTCACCGGCCGCAGCGACGTGCTCCTCAAGCTCAAGCCGCTCCTCGACGCCGAAGCCACGGTGATCGCCCATCTCCCGGGCCGCGGGCGGCTCGACGGTCTGATGGGCGCGCTGCTGGTGGAAACCGACAAGGGCGTGCGCTTCCAGTTGGGTACCGGCTTCACGGATGCGGAGCGGCGCAGTCCGCCGCCCGTCGGCAGTCTCGTCACCTTCGTCTATCGCGACCTCACCCAGGACGGCGTGCCGCGCTTCGCCAGCTACCTGCGGCGGCGCGAGGTGTTCTAGCCGCCATGGGCATCCTCGTTACCGGCGGAAACGGTTTCATTGGCAGGCGCCTCGTGGCGGCCCTGCGCGCCGACGGCCTGCGCGTGCGGGTACTCACCCGGCGCGAGCCGGTCGGCCCTGACGAGATCCGCGGTGACCTGTGCCAGCCGGCCAGCCTGGCAGCGGCCTGCGCGGGCATCGATACGGTGTTCCACTGCGCGGGCCACGCCCATGCCTTTGGCGCCCGCAGCGAGGCCGACGCGGCGCGGCATCGGCTGGTCAATCTGGAAGGCAGCGGGATGCTCGCCGAAGCCGCCGGTCGGGCTGGCGTGCGGCGGCTGGTGTTCCTCTCGAGCGTCAAGGCGATGGGCGATCCTGGCGACGACTGCATCGATGAAACCTGGCCGGTGCCACCGGCGTCGGCCTACGGCCTCGCCAAGCGCGAGGCCGAGGCCGTGCTGCTGGCCACCGGCGAGCGTTTCGGGATGCATGTGGTGTGCCTGCGCCTCGCGATGGTCTATGGCGCCGGCGGGCGGGGCAATCTGGAGCGGATGGCTGCGCTGGTGCGGCGCGGGTGGTTTCCGCCGCTGCCCGAGACCGGCAACCGCCGTTCGATGGTCCATGTGGCCGACGTGGTGGCGGCGATGCGACGGGTGGCGGGCGACCCGCGCGCAGCTGGGCGCAGCTACATCGTCGCCCATCCCCAAACCCATTCCGGGCGACAGCTTTACGACGCGCTGCGGGCCGCCAGCGGCATGCCTCCGGTTGGCTGGGCCGTGCCCCGGGGCGTGCTCGCCGCGGCGGCTCGGCTGGGCGATCTGGGCGCGGCCGTCCTCGGGCGGCGCATGCCGCTCGATAGCGAGGCGCTGGATCGGCTGCTCGGCTCGGCCTGTTATTCGCCGGCCCGCATCGAGCGGGAGCTGGGCTGGCGCGCCAGCCTGGATCTGGCCGATGGCCTGCGGGAGACGCTCCATGGGGCTTGAGCTGCTGCTGGTGCCGGCGGTCGCCTTTGCGGTGGCCTGGGCGGTCACCTGGCTGTGTTGCCGGCCGGGGTCGTGGCTGCATTTTCTCGATCAGCCCAACGAGCGTTCGCTCCACGTCAAACCCACGCCGCGCACTGGCGGTGTCGGGGTGATGGCGGGGGTGATGGCGGCCGGGCTGGTGCTTGCACCGGGCGCTGCGCCAGAGCTGCTGGCGGCCGTCGGCGGTGGGTTGGCGCTGGCGGCGGTCGGGCTGGTGGATGATCGGCGCAGCCTGTCGGCGCGGTGGCGGCTGGTGGCGCAGTTGCTGGTCGCGGCGGTGTTTCTGGCGCTCTTGGGGCCTGCGGCGGGCTGGGCCTTTGGCCTGCTGTGTGTCGTCGGGCTGGTGTGGATGGCCAATCTCTACAACTTCATGGATGGCTCCGACGGCCTCGCCGGGGGTATGGCGCTGTTCGGCTTCGGCACGCTGGCCTGGGCGGCGCTGGTGGCCGGGCAGCCGGGGCTGGCGGCGCTGGGGGCCGGGATCGCCGCCGCGGCGCTGGGTTTCCTGTGCTTCAACTTCCACCCGGCCAGGATCTTCATGGGCGATTCGGGTTCGGTGCCGCTGGGTTTCATGGCCGGCGCGCTGGGGCTGGTCGGCCATGAGGCTGGGGCCTGGCCGTTGTGGTTTCCGCTGCTGGTGTTCTCGCCCTTCATCGCGGATGCGACGGTGACCCTGCTGCGCCGGGCCTTGCGCGGGGAGAAGATCTGGCAGGCCCACCGCACCCACTACTACCAGCGGCTGGTGCGGATGGGCTTCGGGCACCGGGGCACGGCGCTGGCTGCCTATGCCCTGATGGCCGCGGCGGGGGGCTCGGCTGTTGCAGGCTTGCCACTAGGGTTCTCGCTGCAGTGCGTCATGATTACAATGTGGATATTCGTCTACATGATCCTTGGCTGGCTGATCGACCGCGCGTGGCGCCGGTTCGAGGCCGCCGAGGCGCCCAGGCCTTGATCAAGAAAGTCTTTCACCCTTCGCTGGTCTATCTGTCCGACGTGGTCGGCGTGGCGCTGGCCTGGTGGCTGGCCTACCTCGTCCGCTTCAACTTCGATATTCCGAAAGATTTCAACGCCGGCCTCTATCAGGGGCTGTTCGTCACGCTGGTGCTCCAGGGCCTGCTGCTGCGGGCCTTCGGGCTGTACCGGAGCATCTGGGTCTTTGCCAGCCTGCCGGATCTCGTCTGCATCGCCCGGGCAGTAGCGGTGTCCGCGCTGCTCACGCCGCTGGTGGTGGTGGTGGCGGTGCGCTCCGCGCCGGAGGTGCCCCGGCTGGTCTTTGCGATGCAGCCGCTGCTGCTGGCCATGTACATGGGCGGCTCGCGGGTGCTCTACCGCACCTGGAAGGAATCCCGGCTTTATGGTGGGCTGCGGGCCCTCGGTCAGCCGGTGGTGGTGCTGGGTACCGGCGATGCGGCGGTGAGCCTGGTGCGCGAGCTCTCCCGCTCGGCCGAGTGGCGGGTAGTGGGCCTGCTCGACGACAACAAGGCCAACCAGGGACGCGAGGTTTACGGCTGCAAGGTGCTCGGCCGGATCGCCGATCTGGAGCGCATTGCGGAGGAATACAAGGTCGGCCACGCCATCATCGCGATGCCCAACGAGCGCCACGAGGTGCGCCGCAAGGTGGCCAGCGCCTGCGTTCGGGCAGGGGTGAAGGCGCTGATCGTGCCGGCCATCGCCGACGTGATGACCGGCCGCGTCAAGGTGAGCGAAGTGCGCAACGTGGACGTGGAAGACTTGCTCGGCCGCGATCCGGTGCGCATCCACACCGCCGAGGTGCGCGAATATCTGCGTGGCAAGTCGGTGATGGTGACCGGTGCCGGCGGCTCGATCGGCACCGAACTGTGCCGCCAGATCGCCCGCTACGAGCCGTCGATCCTGGTGTGCTTCGACATCAGCGAGTTTGCCCTGTACCGCCTGTGCGAGGAGTTCGCGGTTCATTACCCCAACATCCAGCTGGTGGCGCTGGCCGGCGACGTGAAGGACGCGGTGCGGGTGGATGAGGTCATCACCCGCTTCCACCCCCACGTGATCTTCCACGCCGCGGCCTACAAGCATGTGCCGCTGATGGAAGAGGACAACGCCTGGCAGGCGGTTCGCAACAACGTGCTGGGCACCTGGCAGGTGGCGTGCAGCGCGGTGGCCTGCGGGGTGTCGCGCTTCGTGTTGGTGTCCACCGACAAGGCGGTCAATCCGACCAACGTGATGGGCGCCACCAAGCGGCTCGCCGAGAAGGTCTGCCAGGCCATGTCGGCCGAGGGCAAGACCCAGTTCGAGATCGTCCGCTTCGGCAACGTGCTGGGCAGTGCCGGCAGCGTGATCCCCAAGTTCCAGGAACAGATCGCCGCTGGTGGCCCGGTGACGGTGACCCACCCGGAGATCACCCGCTTCTTCATGTCCATCCCCGAGGCCGCGCAGCTGGTGCTGCAGGCCGGCTCGATGGGCAAGGGCGGCGAGATCTTCGTGCTCGACATGGGCGAGCCGGTGAAGATCGCCGAACTCGCGCGGGATATGATCCGCCTTTCGGGCCGCAGCGAAGAGCAGATCCGCGTCGTGTTTACCGGCCTGCGCCCCGGCGAGAAGCTCTACGAAGAGGTGCTGGCCGACGCCGAGGAAACCCGCGCCACCCATCACCCCAAGCTGCGCATCGCCCGTGCCCAGCCAGTGGAGGAAGGCAGCCTCGACGCGCTGCTGCAATGGCTGCGCCAGCGCCGCCCGGTGGGCGCGCTGGAGGTTCGCCGCGAGCTGCGCCGCTGGGTACCCGAATACACCCCGTCACCGTCGCCGCCGGCGCTGACGGTGGTGGATAAGCCCGGACGGCGGGCCTGAACATCATGGCAACTTACGCGATTGGCGACATCCAGGGCTGCTTCACCTCCCTCACCGCGCTCCTCAACCGGATCAACTTCGACCCCGCCCGGGATCGCCTGTGGCTGGTGGGCGATCTGGTCAATCGCGGGCCCGATTCGCTCCAGACCCTGCGCTTCGTGCGCGATCTGGGGGCTTCGGCGGTCACGGTGCTGGGCAATCACGATCTCTACCTGCTGATGGTGGCCTACGGCACCGTGCGTGCCCGGGGCAAGGACGACACCATCCAGTCGGTGCTCGACGCGCCAGACCGGGACGCCCTGCTGGGCTGGCTGCGCACCCGCCCGCTGATGCATCTGGAAGACGGCTTTGCGATGGTCCACGCGGGGCTGCTGCCCGGCTGGACGGTCTCCCAGGCGCGGGCCCTGGCGCGGGAGGTGGAGGGCGCCCTGGCCGGCCCCTATCACGCCGATCTGCTCAACAACATGTGGGGCAGCGAGCCGGCCGCCTGGCACGACGGGCTGCGGGATTACGAGCGGATCCGGGTGATCGTCAATGCGATGACGCGGATGCGCTTCTGCACGCCCGACGGGGTGATGGATTTCAAGGTGAAGGGCGAGGTCACCAAGGCGCCGAAAGGCTACGTGCCGTGGTTTGAGGTGCCGGGCCGGAAGAGCGCCGACGCGACGGTGGTGTTCGGCCACTGGTCGGCCCTCGGGCTGCGCATCGAGCCCAACCTGCTGGCGCTGGATTCCGGTTGCCTGTGGGGGCGCGAGCTCACCGCGGTGCGGCTGGAAGACCGCAAGGTGTTCCAGGTGGCCTGCCCCGGGCTTACCCACGGCAAGCTCAAGCCGTCCTGAGCGGGCCGTTGTCGGCTCGTCTTTCCTTCTGCTGATCTGATGTGAAGCCTGCCGGAATGGCGGGCTTCAGGCGCTTTCGATGCGTTCGAGGATCGCGGCCCGGGCCATGTGGGCGAGGGCCTTGCGATCCGGCGTCTCGCGGGTGCACAGGGCCGGCTCCACGTCGATGCGGGCAACGATGTGGCGCTCGCCGACGATGGCCCGCAGGCATTCGCCCAGGCTCACGTCGCCGTCGTAGGCCGGCGCCCGGGTGAAGCGGCCATCCGGCAGGCGGTAGGCGATGGCCAGCGGCTGGATCAAGGCGCCGGCGTCGATGGCCGGCTGGAGCAGGGCACCGTGGAAGTTGTGCAGGGTGCTGCCGTCGGTGGTCGTGCCCTCGGGGAACAGCGCCACGTACTGGCCGTCGGCCAGCAGCCCGGCAATCTCGCCATTCACGACCTTCGCGTGGCCGCGGCTGCCCCGGTGCAGGAAGACGGTCTCGCTCTTCACGGCGAGCCAGCCGAACAGCGGCCACTGGCGCACCTCGGCCTTCGAGATGAAGGCAGCGGGCCAGGCGGCGTTGATGATGAAGATGTCCAGCCACGACACGTGGTTGGCCACCAGCAGGCAGCCGGGCACCACGTCGCCACCGCCGCGAATCTGCAGCGTGACGCCGAGTACCTTTACCAGCCGGGCCGACCACCACTGCTTGAGCTGGCGCCGGCGTAGCAGGCCGAGGAAGGGGAAGGCCGCCGCCGCGATGGCCACGCCGACGGCGATGTGGCCGGCGAGGCGCAGGTAGCGGGCGAGGCGGATTGCGAACGGAGCGGGGCTGTCGGGCTTCAGTCCTTGCGTCCCATGAAGTGCTTGGCGTAGCGGGCGTCGAGCCGGGAAACCGGCAGCAGGACGGGCAGATCGGCCGTGTTGAAATCAGGATCCCAGGCCGGTTCGCCGCAGATCCAGGCGCCGGCCCGCAGGTAGCCCTTGATGAGCGGCGGGGTTTCGGCGTCGAGATCCTGGCGCAGGGCGGCGAGGGGCAGCGGGGTGCGGGGGAACACGCGGTACTCGAGCGGGCACAGGTGTTCGTCCTTCAGCCGATTATACAGGCTGGCCGCCATGTGCCCGCCGTCGGCCATGCTCACCGAGGCGCAGCCGATGAGGTAGTCGTAGTTGTTCTCGAGCATGTAGCGGGCGAGACCCGACCACAGCAGGGTGATGACGGCACCGGAGCGGTATTCTGCATCGATGCACGAGCGGCCGATCTCGACCATGCGGCTTTTGAGGTGGCGCAGGCGGGTGAGGTCGAACTCGTTTTCCGAGTAGTAGCTGCCCACTTCGCGGGAGGCGGAGGGCGACAGGATGCGGTAGGTGCCGACGATGCGGCCGGCGTCCTCGTCGCGGACGATCAGGTGCTCGCAGAACGGGTCGTAGAGGTCGCGATCCACGCCGGGCGTGCGCGGGTTGAGGCGCGCACCCATCTCGTCGGCGAACACGCGGTAGCGTAGCTTCTGGGCTTCGAGCACTTCGGTGGGGCTGGTCGCGAGGCCCACGTGCAGGTTGCGACCGGGGCGTTGGGCAGCTTGTTGTTGCTTGTGCAGCATGGCGGAAATCCTCGTGGGGTTTCCGCGCATTGTGGGAAGGGCGCGTTGCGGCCCGGTGAAGGGGCGGTTACCGGCGTGTGACGGCGCCCAAAGGCAAAGGGAGCCGCGCGGGCTCCCTTGCTGGATGCTGCCGGGCCGAAAGGCTCAGCGGGTCACGCGGGTGGTGCGGCCGTCCTGCAGCAGGCGGACGCGTTCGCCGGGCTTGAAGTTCTCGCCCTGGTCTTCCTGGGTGATGGCGAGCAGTTCGCCGTTGTCCATCTTGAGGGTGATTTCGACGCCCTGGCTGCGGGTCAGGCCTTCTTCCGCCGCCGCGCCGGCCAGACCGCCGACCACCGCGCCGACCACCGCACCGATCGCCGAGCCCTTGCCGCCGCCGACGGTGCTGCCGGCGATGCCGCCGACGGCCGCGCCGCCGATGGTACCCACCGGCGACTTGGTACCTTCGAGCTTGACCGCGCGCACGCCTTCGATCACGCCGAGCCGGACGCTCATCACACGGCGGGTTTCGGTGCGCTGGTAATCACCCGCGCCCTGGCCGGTGGCACAACCGGCGACGGTGACGGCGGCAAGCAGGGCAACGCCCAGATTCAGGATTCGCATCGTTCTTCCTTTCACCAAAGGGTTGAGCCGAAGGCCTTGCGATAGGCCTCGGCGATTTCATCGCGGCTGGGCGCGTGGTTCTGGCCGCCGCGGCTGGCAATCTTGATGGCGCCCATCAGCGAGGCGAGGCGCCCGGTCTGGTCCCAGTCGAGGCCGCGGTCGATGCCGTAGAGCAGGCCGGCGCGGTAGGCGTCACCACAGCCGGTCGGGTCTTCGACGCGGACGGGCACGGCGCAGGGGATGTCGATGCGCGCGCCGCCGGTGTGGATCT
Source organism: Zoogloea sp. 1C4 (assembly GCF_009469605.1). Lineage (GTDB taxonomy): Bacteria > Pseudomonadota > Gammaproteobacteria > Burkholderiales > Rhodocyclaceae > Zoogloea > Zoogloea oryzae. Next base: position 16,011 of record NZ_SSXU01000021.1, read on the forward strand.
CGGAGCCTTCGCTGCCGCGGGTGACGATCAGCGCCTTGACCTCGCCAGACAGGGATTCGATCGAGCGGCCGGTGCGTTCGCACAGCAGGCGCGCTTCGTAGTCGTTGACCGTGCAGTAGTCGGCCAGTTTCAGGCAGGCGAGGAGCTCGCTGCCGCTGAACATGGGCAGGCCCTGGCCCGGATCGAAGATGAAGGGGATGCCGGCCTCGGCAAACTGGCGGGAATGCTCGAGCATGCCGTCGCGCCCGTCCGGGGCGACGATGCCGAGGCGCACGCCGCTGGTCTGGCCGATGGTGTTGACGTGGGAGTGGATCATCGCGCCCGGGTGGAAGGCGGTGATCTGGTTGTCGTCGAGATCGGTGGTGATGAAGGCCTGGGCGGTGAAGGTGCCGGGCACCTGGGTGACGTGGGTGCGCGGCAGGCCGAGGGCGTCGAGGCGGTCGAGGTAGGGCGCGGCATCGTCGCCGACGGTGGCCATGATGAGCGGCTCGCCGCCCAGCAGCTTGAGGTTGTAGGCGATGTTGCCGGCGCAGCCGCCGTATTCGCGCCGCATCTCGGGCACGAAGAACGAGACGTTCAGGATGTGCAGCTGCTCGGGCAGGATGTGATTGCGGAAGCGGTCATGGAAAACCATGATCGAGTCGTAGGCGATGGAACCACAGATCAGCGTGGACATGATTCGGCGATGGTTGGGCGGTTGCCCTGCCGGCGGCTGCCGTCAGGGGTAGAAGACGTACACGCGGTAGCCCGCGGCGGCGACGCCGGGGGCCTCGAAGGCGATCCGGGTGGCGACTTCGCGCTTGGCGGCGAAGGCGTCCTTCGGGGCGTCGGCGGGCAGCCACTGGGCGGGTTCGAGCACCTTGCGGACGAGGGCCTTGTCGCGGGCGTCGGTGAGGGTGATCTCGAGGTGCGGATAGGCCTGGGGGAACTCCGCCCGGTTGCGCAGGGTGGCGTGCAGGGTGAAGAAGGCTTCGCGGGCGGCGTCGGGCTGGATGTCGGAGCTTTCGATGGCGATGTCGGCGGCGTTGCGCGGCAGCGGCAGCTCGCAGCCGAGGGCGCCGCACAGGCTTTCCATGAACGGCCGGGTCTGGGGCGAGGACTGGACGATCTCGCTGCGGAACACCAGCGCGCCCTGGGCCAGGAGGGCGAGGCTCAGCAGGGTGGCGCCGGCAGTCCAGGCGGCCTGACGCAGTACCGGCGACGTGGCGGGTTCGGCTTCCGGTTCGATCGGCGGCTCGTCGTCGGCGTCTTCGTAGGATTCGACGGTCTCGACGGTTTCGGCGACGATCTTCGGCTCGGCCCGGCGGGGATCGGCGCTGGTGTCGATTTCGATGGGCACGTGGGCGGCCTCGGCCTGGGCTTGGGCGAGCATCGCGGCGGGCTCTTCGCTGGCCGGCCAGGGCTGGTCGTGGGGCGTGGCGGCGAGGGCTTCCGGCGGGGTCGGGTCCTCGTCCTGCTTGTGGAGCAGGGCGTCGAAATCGACGGGTTCGGCGGGCGGGGCCTTCAGGTCGAGATCGGCGGCGGACGGCCAGTCGGGCTGGAAGGGGGGCGCCTCGAAGGGTTCGACAGCGGGCGGGGCGTCGCTGGCGATCACGTCGTCGAAGTCGTCGCGCTCGTCGGTGGTGTCTGCGGTGTGAGCATCGCTGCCGAACTCGGTGGTGGGCGATGCTTCGGGTGGCCAGGGTTGTGCCGCGTCGATGTCGATATCGATGTCGGCGAAGGGCGCGACCGGCGCGGCGGCTTCGTCGGCAGGCTGGGACGCTTCAGCGGGCTCGTCCGGGAAGGCGTCGACGGGCTCGCTGTCGGGCAGGTCGAAGCTGGGGGCGTCGGCCGGGGCGGGTTCTTCGGGCGTGTCGAAGGCGTCGCCATCGCCTTCTTCGGCAGGGAGGGCTGCGTCCGGGGTGTCGTCCGGGAGGGCGGGCGCTGGCGGGATGTCGGCTTCGGCGATGAGCTCGTCCGCCAGGGGCTCGTCGGCCAGGGGTTCAGCGACGGGGGACGGTGTGTCGGCGGGCAGGAGGTCGTCGAGGTCGAGGAGATCTTCGTCGGCCGGTGCGGCGATCGCTTCCGGCTGCGGGGCGTCAGCGGCTGCCTCGGTGGCCTCGACCGGCGCGGCGTCTTCCTGGGGCTTTTCTTCAAGAACGAAGATGGGCGGCTCGGCGGGAGCCTCGACAGCGGGTGCCGGCGTGGGCGCCAGGGAGTGGGTGTCGGTGGGTTCGGTGTCCTCGGGGATGCGGCTTTCCAGCGCGTTGAAGGCGTGCTGGCAGTGGCCGCAGCGCACGCGCCCGCCCCGGGCCTGCAGTTGCTCGGGGCGAACCCGGAAGGTCGTGGCACAGGCGGGGCAGCGTGCGAGGATCATGGCGTGACCGGTCGTTCTCCTTCGAGGCGGACCCAGCCGTCGTGCGTGGCGCCGACGGTGAGCGCGATGAAGGGTGCGTAGGCTTCGATGACTTCGTCCGCCTGGGCTTCGAGCACGCCCGAGAGGGCGAGCCTGCCGCCGGGTGCGACGCGGGCCGCGAGGAGCGGCGCGAGCATCTTCAGCGGGTTGGTGAGGATGTTGGCGACGACCCGCTGGAAGGTGCCGTCGAGGGGCTTGGACGAGACCTGCAGGTGCAGCTTCACGCCGTTGGTCTCGGCGTTGAAGGCGGCGGTCTCGACGGCCTTCTCGTCGATGTCGACGCCGGTGACTTCGCCCGCGCCCAGGCGCGCGGCGGCGATGGCGAGGATGCCGGAGCCGCAGCCGTAGTCGAGCACCGTGACGCCCGGCTCGATCACGTCGGTGAGCCATTCGAGGCACAGCCGGGTGGTCGGGTGGGAGCCGGTGCCGAAGGCCATGCCTGGATCGAGGATCAGGTTGATGGCGTCCGGCGCGGGGGCTTCGTGCCACGAGGGCACGATCCACAGGCGGTCGGTGATGCGGATCGGGTCGAACTGGCTCTGGGTGAGCTGCACCCAGTTCTGCTCGGCGACTTCTTCGATGGTGAAGGGCGGCACCGCATCGAGCCCGGCGGCGGCCGAGGCGGTTGCCAGGGCTTCGGCCAGGTCGGTGTCGGTGTCGAAGAGGGCGACGACGCGGCTGTGATCCCACAGGCTGGCCGGGTGCATGCCCGGCTCGCCGAACTGGGGCTTCTCGGCGTCGGTGCCCGCGTCGGCATCGTCGATGCTGACCGACAGGGCGCCGTGATCCATCAGCGCCTCGGACAGGGCCTCGGCGCGTGTGGCATCAGCCTGCAGGATGACGGAGATCCACATCAGCTTTTGCTGACCTCGTTGCGCCCCGCCAGCTTGTGCTCCAGGTAGTGGATGCTGGTGCCGCCTTCGACGAAGCGGGCGTCGAGCATCAGCTCCTGGTGCAGCGGGATGTTGGTCTTGATGCCTTCGACCAGCATCTCGGACAGCGCGATGCGCATCCGGCGGATGGCCTGGTCGCGGGTGTCGCCGTAGGCGATCAGCTTGCCGATCATCGAGTCGTAGTGCTGCGGCACGGTGTAGCCGTTGTACACGTGGGAGTCGACGCGGATGCCGGGGCCGCCGGGGACGTGCCAGTTGGAGATCTTGCCCGGGCAGGGGGTGAACTTGAACGGGTCTTCGGCGTTGATCCGGCACTCGATGGCGTGGCCGCGGAACTCGATGTCCTTCTGCTTGTAGCGCAGCTTCTGGCCGGCGGCGACGCGGATCTGTTCCTGGACGATGTCGACCCCGGTGATGAGCTCGGTGACCGGGTGCTCGACCTGGACGCGGGTGTTCATCTCGATGAAGTAGAACTCGCCGTTCTCGTAGAGGAACTCGAAGGTGCCGGCGCCCCGGTAGCCGATCTTGCGGCAGGCTTCGGCGCAGCGTTCGCCGATGCGCAGGATGTGGCGGCGCTCGATGCCGGGCGCGGGCGCTTCCTCGATGACCTTCTGGTGGCGGCGCTGCATGGAGCAGTCGCGCTCGCCCAGGTGGATGGCGTTGCCGTGCTGGTCGGCGAGGATCTGGATTTCCACGTGGCGCGGGTTTTCCAGAAACTTTTCCATGTAGACCATGGGGTTGCCGAAAAACGCGCCGGCTTCGGAGCGGGTGGTGGTGACCGCGTTGAGCAGCGCCGCTTCGGTGTGCACCACGCGCATGCCGCGGCCGCCACCGCCGCCGGCGGCCTTGATGATCACCGGATAGCCGATGGCGCGGGCGATCTTGACGATTTCCTTCGGGTCGTCGGGCAGGGCGCCTTCGGAGCCGGGCACGCAGGGCACGCCGGCAGCCTTCATGGCGTCCTTGGCGGAGACCTTGTCACCCATCAGGCGGATGGTTTCGGCGCGGGGGCCGATGAAGACGAAGCCGGACTGCTCGACCCGCTCGGCGAAGTCGGCGTTCTCGGACAGGAAGCCATAGCCGGGGTGGATGGCTTCGGCGTCGGTGACTTCTGCGGCCGAAATGAGCGCCGGGATGTTGAGGTAGCTGAGGGCGGACGAGGCCGGGCCGATGCACACGGATTCGTCGGCCAGCTTGACGTACTTGGCTTCGGCGTCGGGCTGGGAATGGACCGCGACGGTCTTGATGCCCAGCTCGCGGCAGGCTCGCAGCACCCGGAGGGCGATTTCACCCCGGTTGGCGATGAGGATCTTTTCGAACATGGCCATGATTTAGCCGATGATGAACAGCGGTTCGCCGAATTCCACGGGTTCGCCGTTGGTGACGAGGATCGCCTTGATGACACCGGCGGCGTCGGCCTCGATCTCGTTCATGAGCTTCATGGCTTCGATGATGCACAGCACGTCGCCCACGGCGACGGTCTGGCCGACTTCGGCCAGCGGCTTGGCGCCCGGGGCGCTGGCGCGGTAGAAGGTGCCGACCATCGGCGACTTGACCTCGTGGCCTTCGGGCACGGCGGGTTCGGCGGCAGCCGGGGCGGCTGCGGCAACCGGCGCAGCGGCGGGGGCCGGCGCGGCGGCGGGCATCTGGGTGACGTAATTGACCGGGGCCGGGCCGGAAGCGTGCTTGGCGATGCGGACCTTTTCCTCGCCTTCGGTGACTTCGAGTTCGGAAATGCCGGATTCCTGGACCAGATCGATCAATTTCTTGAGCTTGCGAAGATCCATTGTGTTCCCCTTGAATGAGCTGGTCCCCGCCGAAGGGCAGGGAGCCGGTATCTGGAATTAGGCGCGAAGGGCGCTAGGACGGAAGCGCGCAGGTGCGGGGGTGTGCGCCGCTCGGACGAGCGTGCGGAAAATCACGGCCCCGGGGCCGGGCTGAACATGCGCGCAGTGCAGCGTCTGTTCAGCCGAGGTGATGGCCCAATGGCGGTTTTTGCGCGTCATGGACGCAAGTTTGCCGTAATTCGGCGCAAGTTGTCCACCGCCAGGGGCTGGCGGCGGGGTTCAGGAGCCGGTCAGTTCAGCCAGTTTGCGGTCGAGTTCGTCTTCGGACAGGGTGCCCAGCTTGACGAGGCCGAGCTGGCCATTTTGGGTGACGATCACGGTGAAGGGCAGCGCCTGGGAGGTGTTGCCGAGGGCTTCGGTGAGCCCCACGACTGACGGCGAGGCGATAACCAGCGGGTAGCTGACCTTGTTGGCCGCCTGGAAATCGCGCACGTTGTCGGCGGTGTCGATGCTGATCCCCACGAACTGGACGCCCTTGTCCTGGTATTTGGCGCTCATCGCCGAGAAGGCGGGGATTTCCTTGCGGCATGGCGGGCACCAGGTGGCCCAGAAGTTCACCACCAGCACCTTGCCCTTCCAGTTTGCGAGGGGCTGTTTGGCGCTGCCGCTGTCTGGCAGCTCCAGCGCGAGGAGCTTGTCGAGGGCGGCCTGCTGTTCGGGCGAGGCGGTGGGGGCGCTGGCCGGGGGCGTGTTGCGGCGGGCCGAGTAGATGCCGGCGGCGCCGGCGGCCAGGGCGACGATGATGACGAGGACGATGCGGAGGGTTCGGTTCATGGCGTGGTGCCGGCGGTGGCCGGCGTGTTGCTGACGAGGGCTTCGACGACGGAGCGGCGGGCGCGTTCCATCTGCCGTGCGCCGTGGGCGCCGCGGCGGCTGACGCGCTCGATGTCCTGGGCGTAGATGCGCAGCTTGAAGGGGATGTCGTCCCAGTCGAAGACGAGGATGGCCTCGGGCCCGTCGGGCTGGTTGCGGCGCGGCTCGCGGTGTTCGTAGGCGACGTTCTGGTTGAGGAAGAAGATCTCGACTTCCTTGGCGCTCTCGGGGAAGAGGTCGATCTCGACCTCGGAGTAACGGCCGGCGGTGCCTTCGAGCACGGCACCGGTGAGATAGGGGCGGAAGGCGTCGAGTTCGCGCATCACCTCGATGGCAGCAAGGCGCATCACCTGCTGGCGTTCAAGGTGCTCCTCATCCTGGAAAACCGCCAGATAGGTGCGGACCTCGGCCTCGATCTCGGCGTTGTTGGGCAGTTCGTCGGCGTTGACGGCGCCCAGCTGGCGGGCGGCCTTGCGCTTGGCGAAGCCGTAATCGCTGATGCCGTCTTCGGCGATCATCCGGGCGGCCAGCGCGGCGATCTCGCGGCGGAGGTTGCTGCGATGGGGAACGGCAGGGCGCGGCATGGGCGGTCGGAGCTCCCCGTTCGATTAGAATAGGCCCCATTCTACACACGACTGTTGCGGCGCTGTTTCGGCCGCCTTCTGGATTCCATGCATATTCATATTCTTGGCATTTGCGGCACTTTCATGGGTGGCGTGGCGCTGCTGGCGCGGGCCGCCGGCCACAAGGTGACGGGCTGCGACGCCAACGTCTATCCGCCGATGAGCACCCAGCTCGAAGAGCAGGGCATCGGCCTCGTCGAAGGTTATGGCGTCGATCAGCTAGGCCTTGCGCCGGATGTCTTCGTGGTCGGCAACGCGATCTCCCGCGGCAACCCGCTCCTCGAGGCGATCCTCGACCAGGGGCTGCCGTACGTCTCGGGCCCCCAGTGGCTGGCCGAGAACGTGCTGCAGGGGCGCTGGGTGATGGCGGTGGCCGGCACCCACGGCAAGACGACGACCACCTCGCTGCTGGCGTGGATCCTCGAAGATGTCGGCATGAAGCCGGGCTTTCTGGTGGGCGGTGTGCCCAAGAACTTCGGCGTGTCGGCGCGCCTGGGCGAGACGCCCTTCTTCGTGATTGAGGCCGACGAATACGACACCGCCTTTTGCGACAAGCGCTCCAAGTTCGTCCATTACCGCCCGCGCACGGCGATCCTCAACAACCTGGAGTTCGACCACGCGGACATCTTTGCCGATCTGCCGGCGATCGAAACCCAGTTCCACCATCTGGTGCGGATCATTCCCAAGTCGGGCCGGATCGTCGCCAACGGGGCCGAGGAGTCGCTGCAACGGGTGATCCAGCGCGGCTGCTGGTCGGAGCTCGAATGGTTCAACGACGCCGCCGGTTGGTCGGTGGCCGAGGGCGCCTTCGAGGACGAAGTGGTGGTGCGTTTCGAGGGCCGCGAGATCGGCCGCAGGCGCCTGCCCCTGTCGGGCACCCACAACCGGGCCAATGCGCTGGCCGCCATCGCCGCCGCCCGCCACGTGGGCGTGACGCCTGAAGTGGCGCTGGACGCGCTGACCCGCTTCGAGGGCGTCAAGCGCCGGCTCGAGGTGCGCGGCACGGTGCGCGACGTGACGGTCTACGACGACTTCGCGCATCACCCCACCGCGATCACCCTCACCGTCGAGGGCCTGCGCCGGCAGGTGGGCGACGCGCGCATCCTGGCGGTGCTGGAGCCGCGCTCCAACACCATGAAGCTGGGCGTGATGAAGGATCAGCTGCCGGCCAGCCTGGCCCAGGCCGACAAGGTGTTCTGCTACGCCGCCAACCTGGGCTGGGACGCCCGCGGCGCGCTGGCGCCCATCGCCGGCAAGACGGTGGTCGAGGACGACCTGGACGCGCTGGTGAAGGCCATCGTCGCCGAGGCGAAGGCAGGTGACCGCATCCTGGTGATGAGCAACGGCGGCTTCGGCGGCATCCACGGCAAGCTGCTCGCCGCGCTGGCGGGCTGATCCGCCGGCCCCGCTCCAGCCGGCGGCGCGGGGCGCTTTAGTTGAGCATGTCGCCGACGTGAGAGAAGATACAGAATCTGGAAATAAGAAGTTGCGGCTGAAAGGCGGGGGCTCAATCGCTGCCCCCTCGACCCCCGCTATTGGAGGTTTTGTGATGACATTCCGTCAAATTCTTCTTGCGTCTGCCGCTGTTGGGGCCATGGTGCCTGCCATGCCAGCCCTGTCGGGTGATGACCTGATGGTTGCCCCGCACTATAAAGATTTTACAGACCGTCGTGTTGTCGGCTCCGCTGCGCGTTCGTTTGTGAAGCGATTTACAGATTTAGCTACTTTGCCTGCTGTAGAAGACGCTGGAATGCGAGATTTCTTGAATTCGACATTCAGGGTTGCGGCTGATTTTGATCAGCCCATCACAGATGCCGCGCGCACTTTTACCGAGCTGTTGCAAAAGCCTCAAAAGGCATCCGACCCCATTGTTTATACCCACCTGAACCCTATCAGCCCAGAAGGCGTAGTCACCACATTTGCCGCGCGTGCGCCAGATGATGTCTTGGCCAGCTCCTCTACAGGTTTTGAATGGGGAGGCCAGATGGTTGCCTTCAGATATTGTATTGAGGTAAAGGGCCAAGTGGTATCGTATGGCGGTGTTGGTTATAACGGCTTGCCTGTTGCGCCAACTTCTGGGTCATCAATTCCGCGTAAAGTGGGTAAACCGATAATCGACCCCGCGACAGGTGCTGTTGTGGTGGACGCTGCCACAGGTCAGCCGCGCACATCCTTTGTTTTTGCCTGTAAAGCGGTGTTGGCTCAGCCAATCAAAGATTACATTGCATCCCGTTTAGGTCGATGAATATCAATATCACGACTACCTTTCCCTTCCACGCTCTCGCCCCCAGAAGGACGACCTGAATCCAGTCGTCGCGCTGCGCGCTCGGGCTGCTTCACCTGCTCAAACGTGTTCACAGGCCCACGCGGCTTTTGCAGTTCCTCTTCCTTGATCTCGGCGGCAATGCGCTGCCGCTCTGTCTTGTGCCATGTCTCATCAAGCTGTTCCAGCTCGTGGCGCTGCTTCTTTTCCAGCCTTCGGACCTCTTCCGCGTAACGCGCAGCCTGTGCCCGCTGTGCGGCTTCGTCAGCGGCTTCCTCTCTTGCGGTGCGCCCTGTGACCTCGGAAAGCCACTTGGACAGACGGTGATGCTCTAGCGCACTACCTCGAAACGCCTCGGAAAGCCCGCCGCTGGCACCCGGCCGCGGGCTTTTTCTCGCTCGAACACCCGGGCCACGGCGGCCAGGGTGGCGCATAGCAGCAGCGCCGCGCCGGTGTTGTGGGCGACGGCCAGCGGCAGCGGGAGCTGCAGCAGCACGTTGGCGATGCCGAGGCTGATCTGCAGCGCCAGCGCCGCCAGCAGCGCCATGCCGTGCCGGCGTAGCAGCGGCTGGCGACACAGCAGCACGCCCAGGCCGCCGACGACGATCAGCACCACGCCGGCGAACAGCCGGTGGGTGAAGTGGATGGCGGTGAGGGCCGCGCCGGGCAGCAGCGCGCCGGAGGCGGTGGCGCCCAGCTCGCGATCGAGCGTGAAGGCGTGGTGGGTGTCCATCTCGGGCCACCAGTTGCCCTGGCAGGTTGGGAAATCCGCGCAGATGGCGGCGGCGTAGTTGCTGCTCACCCAGCCGCCCAGGGCGATCTGCGTGAGCACCGCCAGCAGCGCGCCAGCGGCCAGCAGGCGCAGGCCGGCGGAGGCGGCGGGCCGTGCCGGGCGATGCTCGCGCAGCCACAGCAGGGCGAGGAGGGCGAGCGTGGTCATGCCGCCCAGAAGGTGGCTGGTGACGATCACCGGCTTGAGGAGCTTCGTCACCGTGAGCATGCCGAGCAGCGCCTGGCCGATCACCACCGCCAGCAGCGCCACCTCCAGCCACGGTCCGCGCCGGGCCCGCTGGCGCCACGCAAGCACTGCAAGGCCGAGGATGCACAGCCCCAGCGTGCCGGCGGCGTAGCGGTGGATCATCTCCTTCCAGGCCTTGGGCGCCTCCACCGGCTTGCCGAAGGCGGCCTCGGCGCGGGTGACTTCGTGGGCCGCTTCGGGCACGCCGATCAGCTGGCCGTAGCAGCCGGGCCAGTCGGGGCAGCCAAGGCCGGCGTCGGACAGGCGTACCCAGGCGCCCATCGATACGACGACCAGCGCGAGTACCAGCGCGAGGCTGGCGAGGAGGCGGTAGCTTCTGCTCACAGCAACCGATCCAGGAAGAGCGCCGCAAACAGCCCGGTGAGGTAGATCAGCGAGTAGCGGAAGGCGTGGCGGGCGCGGGCGTCGGAGTAATGCCGCCACAGCACCCAGGCTTCGCGCAGGTAGCCCAGGTTGAGCACGCTCACCAGTGCCACGTAGATGCCGCCCGAGAGGCCGAGGGTGGCGGGCAGGTACGAGACCGCCGCCAGCAGCACGGTGTACAGCAGGATGTGCAGGCAGGTGAGCGGCACGCCGTGGCTCACCGGCAGCATCGGCAGGCCGGCGCGGGCGTATTCCTCGCGGCGGTAGCAGGCCAGCGCCCAGAAGTGCGGCGGCGTCCACAGGAAGATGATGAGGAACAGGGCCAGCGCCGGCAGGCCGATGGAGTCGGTCATCGCGGCCCAGCCGAGCACCGGCGGCATCGCCCCGGAGGCGCCGCCGATCACGATGTTCATGGGCGTGGCGGGCTTGAGGATCAGCGTGTAGACGATGGCGTAGCCGAGGAAGGTGGCGAGGGTGAGCCACATGGTGAGCGGATTGACCGCCACGTGGAGCAGCCACAGCCCGGCGCCGCCGGTGAGGCAGGCGAGGGTGAGCGTCTCGGCGGGGGTGATGATGCCCAGTGGCAGCGGCCGGCCGCGGGTGCGCGCCATGCGGGCGTCGATGGTGCGTTCCACCAGGCAGTTGATCGCCGCTGCCGCGCCGGCCACGAGGGCGATGCCGACGGTCGCCGCAACCATCAGCCCGGCCGGTGGCCAGCCGGGTACGGCAAGGAACATTCCGATCATCGCGGTGAATACGATCAGGCTGTTCACCCGCGGCTTGCACTGGGTGGCAAAGGCGGCCAGACGCAGGCGCAGGGGCGTGGCGAGGGCGGTGGTGCGGAGGGTCGTAGGCATCGTGGTCTCTCCGGTGGCGTGCGTGTGGTCTGGTCAGCCGGCCCAGGCGTAGCGGAGCAGGCGGTCCATGTCTTTGAGGATGTCCTTCGGGTCGGCGTCGGGGGCGTAGCGCAGGATGATCTGGCCCAGCGGATCGACCACGAAAACCCGGTGGCCGGCGGTGGTCAGGTCGAAGGCGTCGGCGGCGTCGGTGCCGGTGGCGACGAGCGGGTGCAGATCGGGCTGGATGGCGAGGAGCGGGGCGGGGTCGGCGCCGGGCTGGTCGGTGACCCAGGCGCGCTGCACCCGCGGCATCTGTTTGTAGAGGGCCACGTGTACCTGGCGGGTGATGGTGATCCACTGCCGGCAAGCCGCCTCGCAGGGGCCGCTGCCGGCGACGACGAGCGTCCAGTGGCCGTCGAAGTCGGCCTTGGCCACGGGCTTGCCGGCGGTGTCGGCGAGGGGCGGAACCGGGCGCGGCGGGGTGAGGAGCTCGCCATGGCTCGTCGCCTTGGCCGGCCGCCAGCCCCAGGCGTAGAGCCCGCCGCCGATGGCGAAGGGCAGGATCAGGAGCGCCACCACCAGCAGCAGCGGGCGGTAGCGGGCGAAGGGTGAGGCGGGCATGGTGGGGCTTCCTGCGCTCATGGCCGCCTCCAGCCGAGGGCGAACCAGATCAGCACCGCCGAGGCGGCAAAGCCGTACCACTGCAGGGCGTAGGAGAGATGGCGCTCGAAGCGCTCGTCGGGGCGCGGCCAGTCGCGTACGAAGCCGGCCGGGGCATCCGGGGCGAGCTGCACCACCACCGGCTGCAGCGGGTAGGGCGCGCTGCCGGCGAAGCGGGCCAGGTCGAGGTTCTGCCACACGGGCTGCCAGCCGGCCTGCGGGGCGTCGCCCAGGGTGAAGAAGCGCGTTCCGGGCACGACTGCGGTGCCGGAGAGCGTCACCGGCCCGGCCGGCGTGGCGACCTGCGGGATGTCGTCGTGGCGGGCGTTGGCGGGAATCCAGCCACGATTGACCAGCACCCGCATGTCGCTGCCGTCGATGCGCAGCGGCGTGAGCACGTGGTAGCCGGCCTGCTCCCGGTGGATGCGGTTATCGACGAGGAACTGGCGGTCGGTCTCGAAATGCCCGCGTACCGTCACCGGCCGCGAGCGCAGGGCGTCAGCATCGACCGGGGCTGCGCCGATGCTCACCGGCGCGTCGCCGCCCCGGCTGTCGAGCAGGTGCTGGGCGGCGAGCTTGCGGTCGGCCTTGGCGTGCTGCCAGTTGCCGAGCTGGATGCAGCCCGTCGCCACCGCCAGGGCCACGGCGCCGCCCCACCAGGACGGGCGGAAGCGCCGCCCGCTTGTGGCCGTCCGGGTGACGGCGCAGAATCGGGCGACGAAGTTGGGGGAGCGAGCCGTGCTGTTCAAGTTTGCCGTGGTGCTCATGCTGTTGCTGGTGATTGGCAGCCTCTTTTCGGGCTTGTTCTTCCTCTATCGAGACAAGGGGGCGGGCGACCGGGTTGTGCGGGCGCTGACCTTGCGCATCTCCCTCTCCCTGCTCCTCTTTGTGGCCTTGCTGCTCAGCTATCGCTTCGGGCCTTACAGCCAGTAGACGACGACGAACAGCAGCAGCCACACCACATCGACGAAGTGCCAGTACCAGGCCACCGCCTCGAAGGCGAAGTGGCGTTTGGCGTCGAAATGCCCCGACAGGCAGCGCCCGGCCACCACGGCCAGCATGATGGCGCCCAGCGTGACGTGGAAGCCGTGGAAGCCGGTGAGCATGAAGAAGGTGGCGCCATACACGCCGGCGCCCATGGTCAGGCCCAGCTCGGTGTAGGCGTGGTGGTATTCGTAGGCCTGGAAACCCAGGAAGATCACCCCCAGCAGCACCGTGAGGATGAGCCCGGCGTTGAGCTGCGCGCGCTTGCCCTGCATCAGCCCCCAGTGGGCCCAGGTGAGGGTGGCGCCGGAGGTGAGCAGCAGCGCGGTGTTGATCGCCGGAATGCCCCAGGCGCCCATCGGCGTGAAGCTGGCGCCCTTGGGGCCGGCCGAGGGCCAGGCGGCGGTGAAATCCTTGTACAGGGTGAAGGCCGGGTCCATGCCCGCCAGCGCCGGCACCGAGATGTTGCGGCAGTAGAACAGCGCGCCGAAGAAGGCCGCGAAGAACATCACCTCCGAGCCGATGAACCACACCATGCCCTGACGGAAGGATTGGTCTTCCCAGTCGGTGTAGGCCCCGCGTTGGTTCTCGGCGATCACCGCGCCAAACCACTTGAACAGCACCGCGATGATGACCGCCGCGCCCGTCGCCATCACCCACGGCCCGGGCGCGAAGTGGTTCATCAGAAGGATGAAACCCAGCGCCAGCAGGAACATCCCCCCCGACAGGATGAAGGGGTACAGGCTGGGTTGCGGCACGTAGTAGTGGCCGGCGTGGGGCGCGGCAGATCGGGCGTGGGATGCGTTCACTGGGTGCTCCCTGAGGGTGGGGTTGGGGCCGGGAAGAAGGCGTAGGCGAGGGTGAGCTCGCTGATCTCGGGGCCGATCTCCCGGTCGACGATGAAGGTCAGGGCCATCTCGCGGGATTCGCCAGGGGCGAGGGTCTGCTGGGTGAAGCAGAAGCAGTCGAGCTTCTTGAAGTGCTTTGCCGCCACGGTGGGCGACACGCTGGGTACGGCCTGGCCGACGATGGGTTTGTCGGAGAGGTTGCGCACCAGGAAGCGGGTGGTGCGCAGTTCGCCCGGGTGGAGTTCGATGGACGGCTCCAGCGGGCGGATCTCCCACGGCAGGCCGGGCATCAGGGTGGTGGTGAACTGCACGCCCAGCTTGCGGCTGGCGTCCAGCCCGCCGGGGGCCACGTCGCCGGCGGCGATGGCGTCCTTCAGCGTCTTGCCGTTGAAGCCCACGACCCGGCACAGGGTGTCGTAGAGCGGCACCAGCGCAAAGCCGAAGGCAAAGCACGCCGCCGCTAGCAGCACCAGCCGGCTGACGAGCCGGCCGTGGCTGCGGGGTGGGGGCAGGGTGGCTTCGCGCATGGCCTAGCGCTGGATGAAGAAGCCCACGATGTAGAGCCCCAGCGCCACGGCGCCAAGGGCCCACGCAAAGCGCGCGGACGACTTGCGGCGCTGGGCGAGGTCGAATTCGGTGAGGTGCATGGCGTCTTCCTTTCTCACTTGATGACCGGCTGGACATCCCACGAGTGGTGGGGCGGCGGCGAGCTGAGCTCCCACTCGAGGCCGCTGGTGCCTTCCCATACCTTGTCGCTGGCCCGCTGACCGCCGCGCACGCAGCGCCACACGTTCCAGGCGAACAGCAACTGGGACAGCCCCAGCACGAAGGCGCCCACCGTCGAGATGGCGTTGAACTCGGCGAACTGCAGGGCGTAGTCGGGGATGCGCCGGGGCATGCCGGCGAGGCCCAGGAAGAACTGCGGCATGAAGGTGAAGTTGAAGCTGATGACGGTGAGCCAGAAGTGCAGCTTGCCGAGCCGCTCGCTGTACATGTGGCCGGTCCATTTGGGCAGCCAGTAGTACACGCCGGTCATCACGCCCATGATCCCGCCGGCGAAGAGCGCGTAATGGAAGTGGGCGACCACGAAGTAGCTGTGGTGATACTGGGCGTCGGCGGCCACGTCGGCCAGCACCAGCCCGGTGAGCCCGGCGATGCCGAACAGCACGATGAAGCCGATGGCGAACAGCATCGGCGTCTCGAAGCTCATCGCACCGCGCCACATGGTGGCGATCCAGCAGAAGAACAGCACCGCCAGGGGCAGGGAGATGGCCATCGTGCTGTACATGAAGTACAGCAGCGCCGGCACCGGCAGCCCGGCGGTCATGAAGTGGTGAGCCCACACGATGAGCCCCAGCACGCCGATGGCGATGAAGCCATAGACCTGGGCGGTGTGGCCGTAGATCGGCTTGCGGGAGAAGGTGGACAGCACGTGGGGCATCAGCCCCCACACCGGCAGCAGCAGGATGTAGACCTCCGGGTGGCCGAAGAACCAGAACAGGTGCTGGAACAGGATCGGGTCGCCGCCGCCCGCCGCGTCGAAGAAGTGGGTGCCGAAGTGGCGGTCGGTGAGCAGCATCGTCACGCCGCCGGCGAGCACCGGCAGGGTGATGATGAGCAGCACCGCGGTCACCAGCCAGCCCCAGCAGAAGAGCGGCATCTTCATCAGCGTCATGCCCGGGGCGCGCATGTTGAGGATGGTGGCGATGATGTTGATCGAGCCCATGATCGAGCTGATGCCCAGGATGTGGATCGAGAAGATCGCGAAATCCACCCCGATGCCGCCCTGCACCGACAGCGGCGCGTAGAGCGTCCAGCCGGTGTCCACGGCGCCGTCGCCGATGCCGAAGATCGCCAGGATGAAGGGCATGGTGAGCAGCATGGCGGCCGGCGGCAGCAGCCAGAAGCCCCAGTTGTTGAGCCGCGGCAGGGCCATGTCGGGGGCGCCGATCATCAGCGGGATCATCCAGTTGGCAAAGCCGGTGGCGGCCGGCATCAGCGCCGCGAAGATCATCACCAGCGCATGCACGCCGATCAGCTGGTTGAAGAACTCGGGCTTCATCAGCTGCAGGCCGGGCTGGAAGAGTTCGGCCCGCACCGCCAGGATCATCGCGCCGCCGACGAAGAACATCAGCAGCGAGAAGGTCAGGTACATCGTGCCGATGTCCTTGTGGTTGGTGGTGGTGAGCCAGCGCATGAGCCCGGTGGGCTGATGACCGTGGCCGTCGTGGTGATCGAGGGCGTGGGTGGCGGTGTTCATCGTGCGGACTCCTTACCGAAGGGCCTTGATCTGGGCGGGCTGGATCATGTCGCCCCTGGCGTTGCCGAAGGCGTTGCGCTCATAGGTGACGATGGCGGCGATGTCGGTGTCCGACAGGGTGGTCTTGAACGCCTGCATCGCGGTGCCGGCCTTGCCGTTCATCACCCGGTCCACGTGGCTGTCGGGGATCAGCTTGCCCTCCGGCGAGAGCAGCGGGCCATTGACGATCTTGCTGCCGGCCAGCGCCGGGAAGGCCGGCGGCACGCCCTTGCCGTCGGGCTGGTGGCAGGCGGCGCATTGCTTCTCGTAGGCGTCCTTGCCGTGGGCGATGAGCTCGTCCTTGGTCCAGGTCTTGTCGCTGCCGGCGGCTGCGGCGGCGAGCTCGCCCTTCTTCTTGTCGACCCACGCGGCGTATTCGGCTTCGGGCACGGCGTGCACCACCACCGGCATGAAGCCGTGGTCCTTGCCGCACAGCTCGGCGCACTGGCCGCGGTAGATGCCGGGCTCCTCGATGCGCACCCAGGTCTCGCGCAGGAAGCCGGGGATGGCGTCGCGCTTTACGCCGAACTGCGGCACCCACCAGGTGTGGATCACGTCGGTGGAGGTGAGCAGGATGCGCACCTTCTTGCCCACCGGCAGCACCATCGGGTTATCCACTTCGAGCAGGTAGTGCTCGCCCTTGGCTTCCTTGCCCTCGATCTGCTCCCGCGGGGTGGACATGGTGCTGATGAAGCGGATGCCCGAATCCGGGTATTCGTACTGCCATTTCCACTGCATCCCGGTCACCTTCACCACCATGTCGGCCTTGGTGCGGGTGTCTTCCATCTCGATCACTGCGTGGAAGGCGGGGATGCCCATCAGCACGAAGTCGATGAACAGCAGGATGCCGAAGGGCACCAGCACCCAGAACCACTGCAGCGCGCCGGTGGGGCCGGTGAAGCGGGCGGGCTCTGCGCCGACGCTCTTGCGGTGCCTGACCATCGAATAGACCATGATCGCAAATACCACCACGAAGAGCACCGTGATGATCACCATGAACTCGTTGTGGATGTTCAGGGTGTCCCGGGCGATGGGGGTGACCGGGGTGGGGAAGTTCCAGCTGAAGTCGGCGAGGGCAGGGCCGGTGGCGAGGAGGGCGCCCAGTCCGGCAAGCAGGCCGGGGATGCGTGGGGCTGACTGAGTGAGGCGGATGCGGGGGTTGAGTGTCGTCAAGGCTCTACCTCTTCTCGTCGTGGGATGATGTCAGGGCTGCAGCCGCTGCCGGAGATCCATCGCCAGCATCTGGCGCTGGTCGGGTGTCATCAGTGCGCCGACCCGTGCGGTCTTGCCGTGGGAACGGATGCACACCAGCGGATCGTCGGGGCGCTCGCCTTCGAGGCTGACCCGGGCCCAGCCGGCATGAAAGCTGTGGTGCGATTCGCAGCCCGGCAGATGGCGGGTGACGGTCAGGCGGTCGCCTTCGAGGCGGATCGATTCGAACGAGGCATCGCGGCGCACAAGGGCACGCAGGGCGACGAAGAGAAGAAGGAGTTCAAGACCGGCAAAGGGCAGCACCAGCCACGCGCCCGCCAGCCAGAAACCGAGGCTGATGAGGATGCTCGCCGCCAGGATCAGGCCGATGAGGCCGCGGCGGACTGCTGGGGTGAGTGAGCGGTTCGGGCGCGCGATCCATTCACGCGCGCCCGCCGTCTCTCTTGTTGTTATAGCCATGGCGTCTCCTCCAGGCCCTGTCTGCGACTTTTTGACGCAGATCAAATTCTGGAGCCAGTGTAGCATCGTGCATCGTTTTTGCAGTGCACTTGAAAAACGCGCAAGCAGTTGAAACTTAAAGGGGTTTTAAATGATTTCGATGTTGCGCCGCACCATCGTGACGGGCCTGGCCCTTGGCCTGCTGGCGGCCTGCTCGCCGAAGGGGGATGGCGGGCCCGGCGCGGGTTTTGCCAGCACCGACATCACCGGCGCCCAGTATGGCCAGAGCCTCAAGCTCACCGACCACACCGGCACCGTCCGCACCCTGGCTGACTACAAGGGCAAGGTGGTGACGATCTTCTTCGGCTACACCCAGTGCCCCGACGTGTGCCCCACCAATCTGGTGAACATGGCCGAGGTGATGCGCCAGCTCGGGCCGGATTCCGACAAGGTGCAGGTGCTGTTCATCACTGTCGACCCGGAGCGCGACACACAGGAGCTGCTGGCCCAGTACGTGCCGGCCTTCGACCCGCGTTTCGTCGGCCTGCTTGGCGACGCAGCGACCACCGCCGCGGTGGCCAAGGATTTCAAGGTTTTCTACCAGAAGCAGGGCGACACGAGCGGCAAGGCCTACACCGTCGATCACTCCACCGGCACCTACGTCTTCGACCCCCAGGGCCGGCTGCGTCTGTACGTGAAGCATGGCGAAAAGCCCGAGGTGGTCGCTGGCGACATCCGCAAGCTGCTGGCGGGCAAGTAACCCGACCCGAAATCTGTGCCTATCGGATTTTCAATCTGATCGATCTGTGCCTATACCGGCTCTTGCCGGGCGCGGCACAAAACAAAAGGGCGGCCCTGAGGTCGCCCTTTTTGCTGTTGCCTGCCTGGATCAGGCCAGCGCCACCAGCTGGGTGCGCATCTTCTGCATCGCCTTGGCTTCGATCTGGCGGATGCGCTCGGCGGAAACGCCGTATTCGGCGGCCAGCTCGTGCAGGGTGGCGGCGTCGCCTTCGGCCAGCCAGCGGCGCTGGACGATGGTGCGGCTGCGGTCATCCAGCGCGGCCAAGGCCTCGTGTAGCCCGCTATCCTGCAGTCGGGCGTATTCGCGCTGGGCGATCACCTCGGACGGTTCGGCGTGGGGGTCGGCCAGGTAGGCGATGGGCGCGAAGCGCTCCTCTTCGTCTTCGGGGCCGGATTCGAGCGCCACGTCGCCACCGGACAGGCGGGTTTCCATCTCGCGCACTTCTTCGGGCTTGACGCCCAGCTGCTCGGCGATGGAGCGGACTTCCTCGCCCTGCAGGGTGCTGCTGCTCGCCTTCAGGCCGCGCAGGTTGAAGAACAGCTTGCGCTGCGCCTTGGTGGTGGCGATCTTGACCAGCCGCCAGTTCTTGACGATGTATTCGTGGATCTCGGCCTTGATCCAGTGGATCGCGAACGAAACCAGTCGCACGCCGCGGTCCGGGTCGAAGCGCTTCACGGCCTTCATCAGGCCGACGTTGCCTTCCTGGATGAGGTCGGCGTGGGGCAGGCCGTAGCCGAGGTAACCCCGGGCAATGGCAACCACCAGCCGCAAGTGGGACATGACCAGCTTGCGCGCCGCATCCAGATCCTCGTTCTCCCGGAAGCTGTGGGCGAGGTCGGATTCTTCCTTCTCGGTCAGCAGAGGGATGCGATTCACGCTCTGGATGTATTGATCCAGGCTGCCAACCGCGGACGGGACGGGAAACGACAAGGTATGGGACATCAGTAACAACCTCCTTCACCCAGATGTTAGCACTCCCTGCCTGTGAGTGCTAAGGGGGCGATTGGTTCCGCGGCAGGGGATTTTCCATACCGCACGGGCGACGCCCGCGCCCGTTGTTTACGGCCGCTGCGGGGCGGACTGCATGCCGCGGTGGTGCTTCGCCCGCTGGCCCGCCGCGGCCCGCGCTGTTATCTTCCCGTCGCTACCGAAGGCGCCGCCCGCGCCAGCCCCGAGGACGAACCGTGCACCCCACCGCCGCACTCATCCAGCTTCACGACGACATCGACCAGCGGGTCGGAATGATCCGCGCCGGGCAACCCGACTGGCTGTGCGCCAAGGGCTGCGACACCTGCTGCCGGCGCCTCGCCAGCGTGCCCAGCCTCACCGCCAGCGAGTGGACGCTGCTGCGGGACGGGCTGGACGCGCTGCCGGCCGCCCAGCTGGATGAGATCCGCCGCCGCGTGGCCGCGCTGGCCGATGCCGCGGTACGTCCGGTGGTCTGCCCGATGCTGGATGAGGCCAGCGGCGCCTGCCCGGTGTATCTCAGCCGCCCGGTGGCCTGCCGCACCTACGGCTTCTACATCGAGCGCGACAAGGGCCTGTACTGCCGCGACATCGAGGCGCAGGAAGCCGCTGGCGAACTGGCCGGAGTGGTGTGGGGCAACCACGAGGCCGTGGACCGCCGGCTCGCCGCCCTGGGCGAAACCCGCCCGCTGACCGACTGGTTTGCCGGCTGGACCGACGATCCACCTGCTCGCGGCGCGCCCTGACGGGATTTGCGCGGGTGGCTGCACGCAGAACTTGAAATCCGGCATTGACTGTATATTATTACAGCTTAAAGAGGGTTTCAAAGGTTTCACCATGCCGCGCTTCATCTGCCCCCATTGCCATAGCCCGGTCGATCCCGCATCGATGGATTTCGCCACCGGCCCCGGCGCCTATTACCGCGTCTGCCCGGTGTGCGACGAAGCCGTGCTGGTGTCCCTCGCTGCCGGCCTCCACGCCGCCGAGCCCGAGCCTGCCGCCAACAGTGCGCCCGAGCCGGAGCTCGCCCGATGAGCGACGCCGCTACGGCCGAGCTGCCCGCCTACCTCGCCAGCCTCAACGACGCCCAGCGTGCCGCCGCCCTCCACGGCGCCGGCGAGGATTCGCCTGGGCCGCTGCTCATCATCGCCGGAGCGGGCTCGGGCAAGACCAACACCCTGGCCCACCGGGTCGCCCATCTGCTCGCCCAGGGCGCCGATCCGGCGCAGATCCTGCTCCTCACCTTCTCGCGCCGGGCGGCGGACGAGATGATCCGCCGTGTCCAGCGCATCGCCGCGCAGGTCTCACCGCGCCATGCCCGGCTGGCCCAGGGCGGCTTTCCGTGGGCCGGCACCTTCCACAGCGTGGGCGCGCGCCTGCTGCGGGAGTTCGCCGGGCGCATCGGGCTTGACCCCGGCTTCACCATCCACGATCGGGAAGATTCCGGCGACCTGATGAACCTCGTCCGCCACGAGCTGGGCTGCTCGGCCAAGCACAAGCGCTTCCCCCTCAAGGGCACCTGCCTTGCCATCTATTCGGCGGCGGTCAACACTCAGGCGCCCCTGGCCGAGGTGCTGCAGTCGAGCTTTCCGTGGTGCGCCGAATGGGAGACCGAGCTCAAGCCCCTGTTCCTCGCCTATGTCGAGGCCAAGCAGGCCCAGCAGGTGCTCGACTACGACGATCTGCTGCTCTATTGGGCGCAGATGGTGGCGGTGCCCGAGCTGGCCGATGAAGTGGGCGGGCGCTTCAGCCACATCCTGGTGGATGAGTTCCAGGACACCAACCGTCTGCAGGCCGGGCTGCTGCAGGCCATGAAGCCCGACGGCCGCGGCCTTACGGTGGTGGGCGACGATGCCCAGTCGATCTACAGCTTCCGGGGCGCCACCGTGCGCAACATCCTCGAGTTTCCCGATCAGTTCGATCCGCCCGCCCGGCGCGTCACGCTGGATCGCAACTACCGCTCCACCCAGTCCGTCCTGGCCGCCGCCAACGGCGTGATCGCCCAGGCGAAGGAGCGTTTCAGCAAGGATCTGTGGAGCGATCGCACATCGGGCGAAAAGCCCCGGCTGGTGTCGGTGCGCGACGAGGCCGACCAGGCCGCCTACGTGGTCGAGCAGGTGCTGGCCCGGCGCGAGGCGGGGCTCAAGCTCAAGGCCCAGGCGGTGCTGTTCCGCGCCGCCCACCACAGCGTGCGGCTCGAGATCGAGCTCACCCGGCGCAACATCCCCTTCGTGAAGTTCGGCGGGCTGAAGTTTCTCGAGGCCGCCCACGTGAAGGACGTGCTGGCCATCCTGCGCTGGGCGCAGAACCCGCGGGATCGCGTGTCGGGCTTTCGCGCCGTGCAGCTCCTGCCGGGCATCGGGCCGAAGACGGCCGGGCGCATCCTCGACAACATCCAGGCCGCCCCGCCAGGCTGCCAGCTGCTGCCCGAGCAGCCGGTGCCCGAAGCCGCCCGCGCCGAGTGGGAAGTCTTTGCCCGGATGGTCGAAGCCCTCGACACCCCAGGCGCCTGGCCGGCGCCGCTGGAGCGCCTCGCCCAGTGGTACGAGGCCGGGCTCGACCGCCTGTACGAAGACGCCGCCGTGCGTCAGGCCGACATCCAGCAACTCGTGCGCATCGCCGCCACCTACCCGAGCCGCGAGCGCTTCCTCACCGAACTCACCCTCGATCCGCCCGACGCCACCAGCGACGAATCCGGCACCCCGCTGCGCGACGAGGACTACCTGATCCTCTCCACCATCCACTCCGCCAAGGGGCGCGAGTGGCCGGCGGTGTCGGTGCTGAACACGGTGGATGGCTGCATCCCGTCCGATCTCGCTACCGGCAGCGAGCGGGAGATCGAGGAGGAGATGCGTCTGCTCTACGTGGCGATGACCCGCGCCAAGGATCACCTCGACCTGATCGTGCCCCAGCGTTTTTACGTGAGCGGGCAGGCCGCCACGGGCGATCGCCACGTGTACGCCAGCCGAACCCGCTTCATTCCCAACCGGCTGCTGGATCGTTTCGAGAGCACCAGCTGGCCGCCCGTGGCGCCGACGGCCGATGTCGATCCCCAGGCGCGGGAGAAGGCGGTGGATCTGGCGGCGCGGATGCGGGCGATGTGGCGCTGAAGGGGAGGGCGGGTCAGGGCTCGCCCTGGGGGCCGATGCGGAAATCCGCCAGCAGGGTGTCGGCGTCGGGCGTGAGGGGGCGGCCCTTGCTCCTCGTCCGGTTGTCCCGCGATGCATCGCGCCCGCAGGACGGCATGGCCACCACGGGCCGCGACGGGTGCTTCTGGCCATAGCCGCTCAGGTCGTACACCTGGCCGTTGATCACCGTCCAGCAGTCGCCGGGCTTGTTGTGGCGGGCGACTTCGGCACGGCTGATGCGCTTTTCCACCGGCGCGGCGGCCACCGGGGCGGGCGCCGGTGCTGGCGGCGGTGTCATTCCGCTGCCCTGCCAGATCGCCGCGACCGCCAGCCAGAAGCCAACCGTGCCCAGATAGAACAGCTTGTGCATCATTTGAAATCGAAGGGTTCGAAATGGATGTGCCTGTCGGGCACTCCTCGGGCGCGCAGCAGCGCCACGGCGGCCTGCAGCATGGCGGGAGGCGCGCACAGGTGGCAGTGCCAGCCGGTCAGATCGGACGCCTGGGGCAGGATGGCTTTCAGGTTCGGCGCCCTCGGGCCTGTTTCCCGGGTCTCGAGGTGCAGGCCGGCGTCGTGGCTGGCCAGCTCTTCGAGTTCGTCAAGGCAGGCCGCGCCGGCGTCGTCGGGGTACAGGTAGATCAGGCGCGTGGGGGACGGCAGTCGGCCCTTGCGCAGCTTTGCGATGAAGGGCGCGATGCCGGCGCCGCCCGCCAGCCAGATGGCCGGCGGCACGTTGTCCTGGGAGACGAAATCGCCGAAAGGCCCCTGGATGCGCACGGCCACGCCGGTGTTGAGGGCCTGCAACTGGCGGGTGCAGCTGCCCAGCGCCTTGATGCCCAGCGAGATCTGCCCGTCCAGGCGCACGCCGGTCAGGGGGTAGGGGTGGAATTCGCCGCAGCCCTTGAAGTCTGGCCCGGCGCCAAAGGCGGCCAGCACGAACTGCCCGGTGTCGGCCTCGATCGGCAGGGTGAGGGGTTTGATGCGCACGTCCACGCTGTCGGCGGCCGGGTGGGCGACGTGGTCCACGATGAAGGGGCGGGCGTTCAGGCCGCCGCCGCGCAAGGCCTGCCACAGCATGAAGGCGAGGGCCAGGATCGGCAGGCCCAGCAGGGGATGGGTGTGGCCCAGCGCCGCCAGGTGGGCGACCGCCAGCATCACCGCCAGCCCGAGCAGCCAGTGGGACGCCCGCCAGATGTCGTAGGGCAGCCGCCGGGCCAGCGACACGCCGACGCCCACCATCAGCCCCAGCAGGGCCGCCCAGCCCAGCCAGCCGGGCCAGCCCTGCTGGAGCGGGTCCAGCGCCGACCATGCCTGTTGCGGCGATTCTTCCCAGCTGTCGGCGGCCAGCGCCAGGGGGTGGAGCAGCAGCGCCAGATAGGCCAGGATGCCCAGCACGTTGTGCCAGCGGTACAGCCGCTCCAGCCCGCCCAGCCATTCGGTCACCCGTGGGGGGCGGAGCATTGTCAGCAGGCCGGCAAGGATCAGGCCAACGCCAACCCAGCCTGCAACGATCGCGACATTGCGCCCGGGGGTGAGATTTTCGGGGTAGGCCCAGTAGACGGGAAGGGCGATCAGCAGCCCGGAGATCAGCGGCAGGGAGAGCCGGTGCAGTGCGTTCATGTTGCTGGGCGGCTTACGGCTGGTCGGTTCGGGCTTGCAGGTGGGCGCAGAAATCTGGCCCGCCCGCCACCTCGCGCCCCGCGGCCCTGGCGCGCAGGGCGATCAGGCGCAGGTGGTCTTCCCGGTGGCGCAGGCAGTCGTCGTGGGTGCGAAAGCCGCGCACGCGGGCCTGATGTTCGATGCGTTCCGCCGGGCTCATCAGCGGCCAGCCGGGGGTGTTGCCCTCGTTCGCCCGCCACGGGCCGCGGGCAAACGCGCCGCCGGCTGCGCAGCTGAGCGCCAGGACGAACATCGTCCGGTACCCCCACTTGATCATGACATCTCCCTACCCAAGGCTAACAAGGCTAACGGGCGTCAGTTTACTCCGCCTCTCCGGTCGCCTTGTGCCTTCCGTGAAACACATTTTCTGCCTTGAAGGCCCTCGGAGCCAACCGCGACGCCACGGATCGGGCTGGCGAGGCGTGGGACGGCGGGGTGATGTGCAATCGGGCGCCTATTTTGTCATGGACAAATGATTCTGGATTGCCTAAAATTGAGTCAGGTTCAGCCTTGCTAGGGTTTGTGCCTGTTTTGTGTCAAAGACAAAACGGTTTTCTCCTCCTGAGTGGCGTGGCCGGGTGGCCTTTTGAAGGGGTCGAGCATGTCCAGACTGTTCAAGCGGCTTCCCGGCCAAGTGCCATCCCCCGCCGGTGCCGAACGCGTGGTGCTGCGTCGTCTTCCCCGCATCCTGTTGATCGGCACCCTGCTGCTGGCCCTGCCGCCGCTGGCTGCCCGACTGTTCACCGACATGGCGCCGGGCCTGGCGATGGTGGACATCTACTGCGTGAGCCTGATCGTCCTGCATTGGACGGTGGTCTTTACCGTGGGGATCGGGGCCTTCATCGTGATGGTGATGAAAGGCCCGGCCTACGTGGCCGACGCCTATCCCCTCTCCGACGCCGAGCGGCCCGGCTGAGGGCCGCCGGCGCCGTCAGCCGCCGTCAGCCGCCGTCATCCTGCCGACCACTCACCAGCCTGTCCGGATCAAAACCCTGCGCAATCAGCCGGGCGCGGATGCCGGCTTCCGTGCGCGCATCGAGCGCCGGCTTGCGCGCGAGCACCCACAGGAAGCGCCGCGATGGCTCGCTGACCACCACCCACTGGTAGTCGTCGTCGATCTCCACCACCCAGTAGTCACCCCACACCAGCGGCAGGAAGGACAGCCACGCCGGCGCAAAGCGCACCTCCAGCTTGGGTGACGTAGGCCCGCCGAGCTGCCGGGCCTCGCCGATCGCTTCGTTCATGCTGCCGTCAGCCAGCCGGCAGCGGTTGGTCACCCGCACGGTGTTGTCGGCTTGCAGCTGGTAATCGGCCGAGGATTCGCCGACGCATTGCTTCTGGAAGCGGTTGGGGTAACGGGCGATCTCGTGCCAGCGCCCCATGTAGCGGGGCACGTCGAGGGATTCGATGGTGGTGAGCGGGGTGGCGGCATCTTCGGCCACGGCCGCCAGTGGCGCCGCGACGGCCAGCGCGGCGGCGATCAGCAGGCGCTTCATGATGCAGTGGCCCGGGCGGCGCGCCACGCGGCAAGGGCGGCGAGGGCGTCGTCGAGGGTGGCGAAGAGCTGCACGCCCTCCTGACGGGCCACCCGGGCCACGCCACGACCGCCGGCCCACAGGTCGATGTTCGCCGGCAGCATCTGGCGCAGTTGCTGGAGCAGGCCGGGGATCTGGCGCTGGGGAAATGCCACCGAGAACGACAGGGCGACGATGTCGGCCCGGTGGGCCTCGGCGGCGCGGCTGATCTCCAGCAGCGGCATCTGGGTGCCCAGCGGCACACAGTCGGCACCCTCCAGGGCCAGCATCGATTCGGCCATCAGCAGACCCAGCACGTGGGGCTCGTCGGGCACGCTGGTCAGCAGCACCCGCGGGCCGCGACCGGCCGTGGGCAGGGTGGCGATCACCTGGCGCAGCAGGCGCTTGGTGAGCTCGGTGTACAGGTGTTCCTCGAAGACTTCGAAGCTGCCGTTCTCCCAGGCTTCGCCTACCTTTTCGGTCAGCGGGGCGATGGTGTCCTGGACAAAGTGCTGCAATCCCTGGCGAGCGAGGCGTTGCTGCATGGCCTGCTGATAGCCGGCGGAATTGTGCTGCTTGATGAGGGCAAGCAGCTCGTCCAGCTCGACGGCCTCGGCCGGCGGGGTGGATTCGACCGGCCGCGGGCGGCGCGGGGCCAGGCTGGCGAGCTCGTCGGCCGGTGCGCCGATCAGCTTGCCGGGCCGATGCCCTTGATCCATCAGGCGTTTGATGAGGCGCAGGCGCTCCACCTGATCGGCCGGATAGACCCGCTCGCCGTTGCAGTCCCGTTGTGGCGTCGGAAAGCCGTAGCGCCGCTCCCACATGCGCAGGACGTCCTTGGATAGCCCGGTGTCGCGCTCCACGGCGGCGATGTTGAAGCTGAGGGTGTTCATATTTGTCCTGAACAATTGTTAGACAAACCGTTGACAAATGGGAATCTGATCCCTATCTTACGAACAAAGAGCTATTTTGTCTAGGACAAACAAAAAGTGAGGCTGAACATGCGTATCCAATCTGGCGGTTTTGCCTGGCTCGCGGCGGTGGTGCTGGCCGGTGCTGCGCCCGGCGTGGCATCCGCCGCCTGCCCGCCGCTGCTGGACCACAGCTTCACCACGCTCCAGGACGGCAAGCCGATGCCCCTGTGCCAGTACGCCGGCAAGGTGATCCTGGTGGTGAACACCGCCAGCTACTGCGGCTTCACCAGCCAGTACGACGGGCTCGAAAAGCTCTACGCCCGCCTGAAGGACAAGGGGTTGGTGGTGGTCGGGTTCCCGTCCAACGACTTTGGCGAGCAGGAGCCCGGCAACGACAAGGAGATCGCCGATTTCTGCCGGCTCACCTACGGGGTGAAGTTTCCGATGGCCAGCAAGACGGTGGTCAGCGGCAAGGGCGCCAACCCCTTCTATCTGAAGCTCGCCGAGATCACCGGCAGCCGCCCCAAGTGGAACTTCCACAAATACCTCATCAACCGGGATGCGACCCAGGTGGTCGCGTACACCAGTTTCACCAAGCCGGACGACAAGGAATTGGTCAACAAGATTGACCAATTTCTCAAATAACCCCAACGTCAGGAGCCTGCCCCGATGAATGCCCCCGAGTCCATCTTTCTCCCCGACGTGCAGTCCTCCGTCGATCATCGCCGGCTGGCGATCCACCAGGTGGGCGTGAAGGGCCTGCGCTACCCCCTCGCCTGGCGGGCTGCCGGCGGCGAGACGGTGAACTCCGTGGCCACCGTGACCATGAGCGTCGGCCTGCCGCCGGAGGTCAAGGGCACCCACATGTCGCGCTTCGTCGAGCTGCTCGAAGCCCGCGACGGAGCCCTAGACCACGCCGGCCTGCTGGCCATGGCCGACGAGATGCTGCTGCGCCTGGATGCCGCCAGCGGACGCATCGAGATGGCTTTCGCCTACTTCATCAAAAAGGCGGCGCCGGTTTCAGGCGTCGAGAGCCTGCTCGATTACGACGTGACCCTGATCGCCGAGCGGCTCGAGAACGAGGCGCCCCGGCTCACCTTGCGGGTCGTCGCGCCGGTCACCAGCCTGTGCCCGTGCTCCAAGAAGATCTCGGCTTACGGCGCCCACAACCAGCGCTCCCACATCACGCTGGAGGCCCGCCTGCGTGCGCCGATGGACATCGAGGAACTGGTGCGCATCGCCGAGGACGAGGCCTCCTGCGAGGTCTTCGGGCTGCTCAAGCGGCCGGATGAAAAGTGGGTCACCGAGCGCGCCTACGACAACCCCAAGTTCGTCGAGGATCTGGTGCGCGACATCGCCCTGCGCATGGCCGCCGAGCCGCGCATCGCCGAATGGAAGGTGGCCTCCGAGAACTTCGAGTCCATCCACAACCACTCCGCCTACGCCGAGCTGTACGGCTGCAACCCCTGAGGCACGCCATGCACCCAAAGCAACGCATCGCCGTGGTCGGGGCCGGCATCTCGGGCCTCGCCACCGCCTGGCTGCTGGGCCGCGATCATGCGGTGACCCTCTTCGAGGCCGGCGACTACCTGGGCGGCCACACCAACACCGTCGATGTGACGCTGGAAGGCCGCAGTCACCCGATGGATACCGGCTTCCTGGTGTTCAACGAGAAGACCTACCCCAACCTCATCGCCATGTTTGCGCTGCTGGGCGTGGAGAGCGTCGAGACCGAGATGTCCTTCGCGGTCAGCCTCGAATCGCCCAACCTCGAATGGGCCGGCAGCAACCTGGCGACGATCTTCGGCCAGAAGCGCAACCTGGTGCGTCGGCGCTTCTGGGCGATGCTCTCCGACATCCTGCGCTTCAACCGCGAATGCACCGCCTGGCTCGACGCCAACCCCGACAACGACCTCCGGCTGCGGGATTTCCTCACCGAGGGGCGCTACTCCCGCGCCTTCGCAGACTGGTATCTGCTGCCCATGGCGGCGGCCATCTGGTCCTGCCCCACCGGCCAGATGCTCGACATGCCGCTCGCCACCTTCATCCGCTTCTGCCACAACCACGGCCTGCTGCAGATCTTCGACCGGCCCATGTGGCGCACCGTCAAGGGCGGCGGGCGTGAATACGTGCGGCGCATCGCCGCCCAGCTCGACGACGTGCGGCTGGCCTGCCCGGTGACCGCGGTGCGCCGCAGCGGCGCCGGCCTGCAACTCACCCACCGCCACGGCACCGAGACCTTCGACCAGGTGGTTATGGCCTGCCACAGCGACCAGGCCCTGACCATCCTCGGCGACACCGCCAGCCCAGCCCAGCGCAAGGTGCTGTCGGCGATCCGCTACCAGCCCAACCGCGCGGTGCTCCACACCGACAAGGCGCTGCTGCCCCGCGACCCGCGCCTGTGGTCGGCGTGGAACTACTTCGCCGGCCGCGGCGAGCCGGGCCACCAGCCGGTGGGCGTGTCCTACCTCATCAACCGCCTGCAGCCGCTGCCCTTCCGCACGCCGGTGGTGGTCACCCTCAACCCCGCGCGGGAGCCCGACCCGGCCAGCGTGATCGCCGAGTTCGACTACGCCCACCCGATCTTCGACGGCCCGGCCATCGCCGCCCAGCAGCGCTTGCCGGCGGTGCAGGGAGAGGGTGGCGTGTGGCTGGCCGGCGCCTGGGGCAGCTTCGGCTTCCACGAAGACGGCCTGCGCTCGGCGCTGGCGGTGGCCAACCGGCTCGGCGTGATGGCCCCGTGGCAGGGCGAGGCGCCGGCGAACGCCCGCCAGGCCGAACTGGCCTGAAGCCCATGAACACCGCACCGGAAATCCTCCTTGGTCACGTGATGCACCGCCGGCTGCGCCCGGCGATGCATGCCTTCGTGTATCCGGTGTTCTTCGTCCGCCTGCCCCTGCGCCGGCTCGAATCCGCCCGCCGGGCGATCTTCGGCATCGAGCGCTGGAACCTCCTCGGCTTTCGCACCGCCGACCACGGCCCCCGCGACGGCAGCCCGCTGCTGCCGTGGATCGAGTCCCTGCTGCGCGCCCGCGGCCTGCCGGCGGATGGCGAGATCGTCCTGCAGACCTTTCCGCGCGTGTTCGGCTACGTGTTCAACCCGGTGAGCTTCTGGTTCTGCCACGACCGCGCCGGCCAGCTGGTGGCGGTGCTGGCCGAGGTGAACAACACCTTCGGCGGCCGCCACGCCTATTTGCTCCACCACCCGGACGGCGCGCCCATCTGCGATGCGGACGAGTTCGGCGCCGACAAGGTCTTCCACGTCTCGCCCTTCAACCGCGTGGAAGGCAGCTACCGCTTCCGCTTCCAGCTCGGCCGCAGCGTGCAGGCCGTGCACATCGACTACGACGACGCCGAAGGCGAGCTCCTCGCCACCGCCATCAGCGGCCGTCCGCGCGCGTGGACGACCCGCGCCCTCGCCGCCGCCCTCGCGCGGATGCCCTTCCTCACCCTGGGTGTGATCGCCCGCATCCACTGGCAGGCCCTGCGCCTGTGGTGGAAGGGCGTGCCCTTCCTCGGCGCCCGCCCGCCCAACCCAGCCCTTCAGGAATCGACAAAATGAACAACACGATGATCCTGCGCGGCGTTGCCCGCGATGCCGCGTCCCGCGACACCCGCACCGTCTTCGACCTGCTCGACAAGCTCGAAGGCGGCCCGCTGGAGGTGCGCCTGCCCGACGGCTCCTGCGTGCTCTTCGGCCACGGCGACCGGGGCGTCACCCTGCAGGTGCACGACAAGGCCGTGTTCAGCCAGATCCTCGCCCGGGGCGACATCGGCCTCGCCGAAGCCTACATCGACGGCCTGTGGGATTCGCCCGATCTGCCCGGTCTGCTCACCCTGCTCGCCGCCAATCGCGACGTGCTCAAGAAGGCGCTCTACGGCTCGTGGCGCGAGCTGCTGTCGGCGCGCCTGCGCCACTGGCTCAACCGCAACAGCCGGGCCGGCAGCAAGCGCAACATCATGGCCCACTACGACCTGGGCAACGACTTCTACAGCCTGTGGCTCGACCCCAGCATGAGCTACTCGTCGGCGCTCTACCGCGAGGCGCTGGAGCCCACCTTCGAATCCGCCCAGGAGGCCAAGTACCGCCGCATCCTGCGCCGCCTCGACCCCGAGCCCGGCCAGCGCATCCTCGAGATCGGCTGCGGCTGGGGCGGTTTTGCCGAGCTCGCCACCCGTCGCGGCGCCCAGGTCACCGGCCTCACCCTGTCGCCGGCCCAGCAGGCCTGGAGCCGCGCCCGGGTGCCCGAGGCCGACATCCGTCTGCAGGACTACCGGGACGTGAAGGAGCGCTTCGACCACATCGTCTCCATCGAGATGTTCGAGGCCGTGGGCGAGCGCTGGTGGCCCAGCTATTTCCGCACCATCGCCCGCAACCTCGCCCCCGGCGGCAAGGCGCTGGTTCAGACCATCACCATTCATGACGAGCTCTTCCCCCGCTACCGCAAGGGCACCGATTTCATCCAGCAGTACATCTTCCCCGGCGGCATGCTGCCGTCGCGCAAGGCCTTCCGCGCGGTGGCGGCAAAGGCCGGGCTGGCGGTGAAGGATGAGTTCGCCTTCGGCCACGACTACGCGGTGACCCTTGCCCAGTGGCGCGCCAACTTCGACGCCAACTGGCCGCGCATCGAGCGGCTGGGCTTCGACGACACCTTCCGCCGCCTGTGGCGGATGTATCTCGGTTACTGCGAGGCGGGCTTCCGGGCCGGCAGCGTCGATGTGGTCCAGTTCGAGCTTGTCCACCGCTAGGCGCCGGCTGCTGCTGGCGCTGGCCATCTGGCCCTGGCTGCCGGCCCTCGCCGCCGAGCCGTCCGCGCCCGTCCGCGGGCTGCGCCGCTGGGGGCAGGGCGAGTTCCGGCGCTTCGGCTTCCTCGTCTATGAGGCCACCCTGTGGGGCGGCGACGACCCCGTTCGTCCGCCGCTGGCCCTGCGCCTCGACTACCGGCGCAACATCGCCGGCAGCGCCATCGCCGAAGCCAGCGTGAAGGAGATGCGCCAGCTTGGCGCCGACGAAGCCCTGCTGCGCCGCTGGGGCCCGGAGATGGCCCGGCTCTTCCCGGACGTGAAACCCGGCGACCACATCGTCGGCGTGTATCGGCCTGAGGGCGCGAGCTTCCTGTTCAACGGCCGGCCGCTGGGCGAGATCCCGGAGCCGGAGTTCGCCCGCCGCTTCTTTGGCATCTGGCTCGACCCCCGCACCAGCGCCCCGGATCTGCGCGCCGCCCTGCTGCGTCGGCCGGAAGGCTGAGATGCCCGCCCGCCGCGCCCTTGCCTACGGCCTGCTGGGCCTGCCGCTGGCCTTTGCCGCGCTGCCGGTTTATGTGCACGTGCCGCGGCTGTACGCCGAGACCGCCGGGCTGCCGCTGGCGCTGCTGGGGGCGATCCTGCTGGGCGCACGCCTCCTCGACGCCGGCATCGACCCCTGGCTGGGCTGGCTGGCCGACCGGCTGCCCCGGCGCGGGATGCTCGCGGTGGCGCTGCTGCCCTTTGCCGCCGGCTTCGCGGCCCTCGTCAATCCGCCCGCCAGCCACGCCGCCGCC
Organism: Zoogloea sp. 1C4; assembly: GCF_009469605.1. Classification (GTDB taxonomy): domain Bacteria; phylum Pseudomonadota; class Gammaproteobacteria; order Burkholderiales; family Rhodocyclaceae; genus Zoogloea; species Zoogloea oryzae. The sequence goes on from NZ_SSXU01000021.1 coordinate 48,050, forward strand.
TGGCTATTGGGGGCGCTGGCGCTCACCTATCTCGGTTTCTCGGCGGCCACCGTGGCCTACCAGGCCTGGGGCGCCGACATCGCGCCGGATTCGGCCGAGCGCACCCGCTTCACCGCCGCCCGGGAAGGCTTCGGGCTGGCCGGCGTGGTGCTCGCCGCGGCCCTGCCCGGGCTGCTGGCGGCCGATCACAACACCGGCCTCGGCCGGCTCGGCTGGGTGCTGCCGCCTCTGCTGCTGGTGGCCGCGGTGACGACGCTGGTGGGCGTCGGGCCGGCGGCGGGGCGCGTCGCCGCGCTGGCCGAGCCGGTCGGGGCCAGCCTGCGCGGCGCTCTGGGCGATGCCGCCTTCCGGCGCCTGCTGGCGGTGTTCGTCGCCAACGGCCTCGCTGCGGCGTTGCCGGCCACCTTGTTCCCGTTTTTCGTGGCCGACGTACTTGAGGCCGACGCCGCCGGCGGGCCGCTGCTGGTGGCCTACTTCCTGGCCGGCGCGGCGTCGCTGCCCCTGTGGGTGAGGCTCGCCGCGCGGCACGGCCGGGTGACGGCCTGGCTCGGCGCGATGGGGCTGGCGATGCTCGCCTTCGGCTGGGCGGCCCGGCTGGGGCCCGGCGACGTGGCGGGCTTTGCGCTGGTCTGCGTGGCCTCCGGGCTGGCCCTCGGGGCCGATCTGGCGCTGCCCGCCGCCATCGCCGCCGACCTGGGCGAACGCCAGGGCCGGGCCGGCGCCTGCTTCGGGGTGTGGAACCTCGCCGCCAAACTCAACCTGGCCCTCGCCGCCGGGCTGGCCCTGCCGCTGCTGGCGTGGCTGGGCTATCAACCGGGCAGCGGCACCGGGCTGCCCGCCCTCAGCTTCACCTACGCGCTGTTGCCGCTGGCCTTCAAGGCGGTGGCGGCGGCGCTTCTGTGGCGCTGGCGCCACCTGCTGGAGATCACATCATGAAAACCCTGCTCGCCACGGCCCTGTGCCTCGGCCTCACCGCCTGCGCCTCGCCGGGCGTCGAACAGTACAAGGCCGAAACCCCGGTGCTCGATCTGCGCACCTACCTCAACGGCACCGTCGATGGCTGGGGGATGTTCCAGGGGCGCTCCGGTGAGGTGAAGAAGCGCTTCCACGTGGTGATCGACGCCCGCTGGGAGGGCGACACCGGCGTGCTCGACGAGCACTTCCAGTGGTCCGACGGCAGCACCTCGCGCCGGGTGTGGACGCTCACCCGCCAGCCCGACGGCACCTACCGGGGCCGCGCCGACGACGTGATCGGCGAGGCCACCGGCAACGCCCTGCGCTGGCGCTACGTGCTGGCCCTGCCGGTGGATGGCCGCACCTATCACGTGGATTTTGATGACTGGATGTTCCTGATGGACGGGCAGGTGATGATGAACCGCTCGTACATGTCGAAATGGGGCTTCCGGCTGGGCGAGGTGACCCTCACCTTCGTCCGCCGGCCCGGGTCATGAACCCGAAGATCACTGACTGGCGCGGCCGGCGGGTGTGGCTGGTGGGCGCCTCCAGCGGCATCGGCGCGGCGCTGGCGCAGCATCTGGCCGGGCTGGGGGCGCGGCTGGCCCTCACCGCCCGCAGCGCCGACCGGCTGGCGGGGCTCGATATCGGCGATGCCGACGCCCTGATCCTGCCTTGCGATGCCACCGACGCCGCAGCCCTGGCGGCCGCCCGGGACAGCCTCGTTGCCGCCTGGCAGGGGGTCGATCTGGTGATCTACCTCGCCGGCGATTACGTGCCGATGACCGCTGCCAGCTTCGATCTGGCGGTGGCCGAGCGGGTGGTGGCGGTCAACTTTGGCGGGGCGATGCGCCTCGCCGCCTGCGTGCTGGGCGATCTGCAGCCCGGCGGCGGGATCGCCTTCGTGGCCAGCGTGGCCGGCTACCGCGGCCTGCCCCGGGCCCTGTGCTACGGGCCGGGCAAGGCGGCGCTGATCCACTTTGCCGAATGCCTGCATTTCGATCTGGCGCCGAAGGGCGTCGGGGTGTGGGTGGTCAATCCGGGCTTTGTGGCCACCCGGCTCACCGCCCGCAACGACTTTGCCATGCCCGCGTTGATGAGCCCCGATGCCGCCGCCGAGGCGCTGGTGGCGGGGCTCGCCACGGGAAGCTTCGAGATCGATTTCCCTAAACGCTTCACCCGCATCATGAAGCTGCTGGCGCTGCTGCCTTACCGCTGGTATTTCCCGCTGGTGCGCCGGCGGACCGGAGACTGAAATGAGCCTGAACGCCCTGATCGCCTATTACGAGAGCCTCACCGAGGAGAGTGTCGTCCGCCTGCCGGCCTTCTACGCCGAGGACGCCACCTTCACCGACCCCTTCAACGACGTGCGCGGCGTGCCGGCGATCCAGCGCATCTTCCGGCACATGTTCCGCCAGGTGGAGACCCCGCGCTTCGTGGTGCTCGAGAAGGTGGCGGATGCGGATGGCGCGGTGCTGGTGTGGGCTTTCCACTTCCGCTTCCGGCGCAGCGGGCCCGAGCAGGTGATCCAGGGCGTGTCGCACCTCAAGTTTGACGATGACGGCCGGGTGAACTTCCACCGGGATTACTGGGACGCCGCCAGCGAGCTCTACATGAAGCTCCCCGGCATCAGCCTGTTGTTGCGGCTGCTGCGCCGGAAGCTGGCTGCCTGAGGGCGCGCAATGAGACGCGGGGTTAAAGCCCGTGTGCATGCTGCCGATAATCAGTGCGGTGGTACGCTGTGCCACGTCATCGACCCGGTGCGCTCCCGAGCGCCTTCCGCCCGCTTCCCGGGCCAGGGTCGAACCCCGCATTCCCAACCGAGGCAGGTCATGATCAGCAACGGCAGCGCCCCACAACACGCCGAGAACAAGCCGGGACAGACGATCCTGATCGTGGATGACACGCCCCAGAACCTGACCATCCTCGGCGAGCTCCTCCAGCCCTATTACCGCGTCCGGGCAGCCAACTCGGGCGAGCGTGCCCTGCGGGCCGCCGGGCTGCAGCCCCGTCCCGACCTGATCCTCCTCGACGTGATGATGCCGGACATGGACGGCTACGCCGTGATGGAGCGCCTGCGCGCCGACCCGGTAACCCGCAACATCCCGGTGATCTTCGTGACCGCCATGCACGGCGTCGAGAGCGAGGAGCACGGGCTCGAGCTGGGCGCCGTCGACTACATCACCAAGCCGATCAACCCGGCCATCGTGCTGGCGCGGGTGCGCACCCACCTCGAACTCAAGCAGGCCCGCGACCGGCTGTCCGTCGAGAACCAGTGGCTCGAAGGCGAAGTCGCCCGGCGGATGCGCGAGAACCTGCTGATCCAGGATCTCAGCGTGCGCGCCCTGGCCTGCCTTTCCGAGGCCCGCGACAACGAGACCGGCCTGCACATCGTGCGCACCCAGACCTACGTGGAGCTGCTGGCCCGGCGTCTGGCCGACCACGAGCGCTTCCGCGACGCCCTCGCCGGCGACCGGCTGGGCATGATCGTCAAGGCCGCGCCGTTACACGACCTGGGCAAGGTCGGCATCCCCGACGGCATCCTGCTCAAGCCCGGCAAGCTGACCGACGAGGAATTCGAGATCATGAAGCATCACGCGACCATCGGCGCCGACGCCATCGGCAAGGCGATGGCGCAGGCCTCGGCGAGCGCCGGCGCCGATGCGGCCGAAAGTGCTTCGCGGGCCTTCCAGTTTCTCGGCGTGGCGCGGGAGATCGCCCTCGGCCACCACGAGAAGTGGGACGGCTCCGGCTACCCGCAGCGCCTGGCCGGTGACGACATCCCGGTGTCGGCCCGTCTGATGGCCCTGGCCGACGTGTTCGACGCACTGATGACCCGCCGGGTCTACAAGCCGCCCTTCAGTCTCGAGGAAACCACCCGCATCATCCGCGACGGCCGCGGCAGGCATTTCGATCCGGACGTGGTGGACGCCTTCATGGCGTGTCTCGACGCCTTTGCCGATATCGCCGAGCGCCTTGCCGACCCGATGCCGGAAGACGCGGAGCAGGCGCGATGATCCCGTCTCCGCCCCGTCCGCCTCACTGAAAGCCGCCCCCCATGCGCCGCTCCCGCCGTGTCCGATCCGATTCAGGAAGCGCGGAATGGCGCGTTCGGCAGGGCGGCCTGGCGGGCACCGCTGCCTTCCGCCGCCGCCGGCTGGCTCGTCACTCCACCGATGCCGCCGACGCCCGCGAGCAGCTTGCCGGCACCCTCGACGCGCTCCCCGACGCCTACCTCGAGCTGGACCGTGACGGCCTTTGCCTCGACGCCCACGTCCGCCACTCCGCCCTTTTCGCCAACCAGCCCGGGCCCCTTGCCGGGCGCGACATCCGCACTCTGCTGGCGCCCGAGCCCGCCGCCATCCTGACGGCCGCCCTGGCCGCCGCCGCTGCCCACGGCAGCGATCAGGGCCGCACCCTGCAGATCGAGGCCGGCGGCCAGATCCACTGGTTCGAGCTGGCCGTCACCACCCGTCCGGGCGCCGGCGCCATGCGCTTCATCGTGCTGGCCCGGGACATCACCGCCCGCCGTCAGGTCGATCTGGACCAGAGCAACCTGCTGGAGGCCGAGGTGGCCCGGCGCACTGCCGATCTCGCCACCGCCATCGAGGAAGAGGCGGCGATCCTCGATTCGGCCAGCGTCGGCATCGTGGTGCTGAAGGACCGGCGGATTGTCCGCACCAACCGGCGGATGGACGAGATGTTCGGCTACGCCCCGGGGGAGCAGGTCGGGCAGTTCACCCGCATCTGGTATTGCAGCGAAGAAGACTGGGCCGAGACCGGGCAGGAGGTGCGCACCCAGGTGTGGCGCGGCCAGACCCACCAGCGCGTGCAGGAAGTCCGGCGCCGCGACGGCAGCCGTTTCTGGGCCCGCATGTCGGGCCGGGCGATCGACGCGGCCGACCCGACCAAGGGCATGGTCGGGATCATCGAGGACATCACCGCCGAGCGCGCCGCGGCCGAGGAGATGCAGCGCGCCCGGGCCCTGGCCGAGGAGGCCGTGCGGGTGAAGTCGGATTTCCTCGCCAATATGAGCCACGAGATCCGCACCCCGATGAACGCCATCGTCGGGATGGCCTACCTGACCCTCCAGACCAGCCTCACCGGGCGCCAGCGGGATTACCTCACCGAGATCCAGGCCGCCAGCCAGCACCTGCTGGGCATCATCAACGACATCCTCGACATCTCGAAGATCGAGGCCGGCAAGCTGGTGATCGAGCACGTGGGCTTCTCCCTCGACCGGGTGCTCGACAACGTCACCGGCCTGATCGCCGAGAAGACCGCCGAGAAGGGGCTGGAGCTGATCGTCGATGTGGCCGACAACGTGCCCGGCGAGCTGGTCGGCGACCCGCTGCGGCTCGGACAGATCCTCATCAACTTTGCCAACAACGCGGTGAAGTTCACCGAGCGCGGCGAGGTGACGATCCGCGTACGGCTCGCCGAGATGCGGGACGACGGGCCGTGCCTGCGCCTGTCGGTCACCGACACAGGCATCGGCATCACCGACGACCAGCGCGGCCGGCTGTTCCGCAGCTTCGAGCAGGCCGATTCGTCCACCACCCGCAAGTTTGGCGGCACCGGCCTCGGGCTCGCGATCAGCAAGCGGCTGGCCGAGCTGATGGGCGGCGAAGTGGGCGTGGACAGCATTCCGGGCGTCGGCTCCACCTTCTGGTTCACCGCCTGTTTCGGCCGGGGGGCGGCTCAGCCGCGCCGGCTGGTGCCGCGGGCCGATCTGGCCGGGCGCCCGGTGCTGGTGGTGGATGACAACCCCAACGCCCGCGACGTGCTCGCCGACATGCTCCGGCGCATGGGTTTTGCGGTCACCGCCGTGGATTCGGGGCGCGCGGCGCTGCATGCGGTGCGCGACGCCGAAACCCGCGGCGCGCCCTTCGCGGTGGTCTTCCTCGACTGGCAGATGCCCGACCGGGACGGCATCGCCACCGCCGGCGACATCCGCGACCTGAAGCTCGCCGAGCCGCCGCGGCTGGTGATCGTCACCGCCTACGGGCGGGAGGAGCTGATCCGCTCGGCGGGCAGCGTGGATATCCACGACGTGCTCATCAAGCCCGTCACCGCGTCGCTGCTGTTCGACACCGTGCTGCGCCTCCTGGCCGGCGAGGACGCCGGCGAGCGCGCGGCGGCTGTGGGCACGGCCCCGCCGCCCCTGCCGGCGGCCGAGCTGGGCGCCATCGCCGGTGCGCGCATCCTGCTGGTGGAAGACAACGACCTCAACCAGCAGGTGGCCACCGAGATGCTGGCTCACGCCGGCTTTGAGGTGGATGTGGCCGACAACGGGGCGGTGGCGGTCGAGAAGGTGGCGGCAGGCGCCTACGATCTGGTGCTGATGGACATGCAGATGCCGGTGATGGACGGGCTCACCGCCACCCGGGCGATCCGCGAGAAGCCCGATCTGGCCTGGCTGCCCATCGTGGCGATGACCGCCAACGCGATGTCCGGCGACCGGGAGCGCTGCCTCGCGGCCGGCATGCAGGATCACGTGGCCAAGCCCATCGACCCGGCCACGCTGTGGGCCACGCTGCTGCGCTGGATCAAGCCCCGCAGCGGCATGGCCGCGCCAGTGGCGGGCGCCCGGGCTGAAGCCGAAGCGCCGGCGACCGGAACCGGCGCGGTGATCGCCCGGCTTGCGGCAATCGCCGAACTGGACGTGCCGGCCGGGGTGCGCAATGCCCTCGGGCGGGAATCCCTCTACATCGCCCTGCTGGGCAAGTTCGTCAGCGGGCAGGGGGATTTTCCGGCCCATGTGACGTCGGCGCTGCAGGATGTGGACTGGCTCTCGGCCGAGCGGCTGGCCCACACCCTGAAGGGCGTGGCGGCGCAGATCGGCGCCTACGGGCTGAGCGAGCTGGTGGCCCGTTTCGAGCTGGCCGTGCGCAAGCGCGAGCGGCTGGTGGTGATGGTGCCGCTGCAGGCCGAGATCAGCCGGCGGCTGACTGCGCTGGTGGCGGCCATCGTGGCGGCGCTGCCCGGCGAGCGCCGCCTGCCGGCGCCGGTGGCCGTGGATCCGGACGAGCTGCAGGCCGCCTGCGCGCGTCTGGCGCGGGAGCTGGCCGACGATGACTTCTCCGCCAACCAGACCCTCGATGCCCACGAGGCGATGCTGCGGGCGGGGCTGGGGCACCGCTTTCCGGTGCTCGCCGAGGCGGTGCGTTCGTTTGATTTCGGCCTGGCCCTGAGCTGCCTGACCGAAGCCGCGGCGAGCCTCGACATCCCGATCTGACGCGCGCCCTCAGCCGGCTTCAGTGCTCCTGGGGCGCGTGCCGGGCGATCAGCTCGTCCAGCATCTGGTGGGCGGTTTCGAACTCGAAGTTCTCGATGGCGTCGCCGATCTGGCGGGCTGCATCGGGCTGCAGGCTTGCCAACAGGTCGCCGTGGGTGCGCCACAGGGTGGCCGACTGCATGTCGTCCTCGGACAGCAGGCGGGACAGTTCGCTGCCGACGCGGCGCACTTCCTGCAGATCGGCCGGCCTGACCTGGGGGGCGGGTGCCGGGGCACCGGATTGCAGCGTGGCCTCGATGGCCGGCACAAGCTGGGCAAGCTCGGTGGCGAGGGTGGCGATGCCGGCTTCCAGCTGGTCGGTCGGGGCCTTGTCGCGGATGGCCTTTTCGAGGGCGGCGGCGGTGCTGGCCACCCGCATGGCGCCGATCGAGCCAGCGCTGCCCTTGAGGCTGTGGGCGGCCCGTTCGGCCTCGGGCAGCTGGCCGTCGTTGAGCATCTGGCGCAGCGTCGTGGCATCGGCCCGGTGGGAGCGGGCGAACACGCCGAGGATGCGCCGGTAGCGTTCTTCATGGCCGCGCATGGTGCGCAGGCCGATCGCCACGTCGAGGCCGTCGATGTCGCCCAGGCTGGGCTGGGTTTCGGGTTGTGGTGCCGGCGTGGGGCCCGCCAGCGCGCCGGTGGGGAGCCAGCGCAGCAGGGTCTGGTAGAGCACGTCCGGGTCGACCGGCTTGGGCACGTGGTCGTTCATGCCGGCGGCGAGGCACAGGTTGCGGTCTTCGTCGAAGGCGTTGGCGGTCATCGCGACGATGGGCACGGTGGTGCCGCCGGGCAGGGCGCGGATGGCGGCCGTGGCCTCGAGTCCGCCCATCACGGGCATGCTGAGGTCCATCAGGATGAGGTCGAAGCTGCCGCTGTCGCGCACCTTGTCCACAGCCTCCTGGCCGTCCTCCGCGAGCTCCACGTTGATGCCGGCGTCGCTGAGCAGCTCGCAGGCGATCTCCTGGTTGAGGGGGTTGTCCTCGGCCAGCAGGATGCGGCGGCCGGCGTAGTGTTCGCGCAGGCGGCGCAGGGGGTCGGAAAACTCGCCGGTCAGCGGGTCGGCGGGGCCTTCGCTGCGCTGGATGGCCTGGCCGGCTTCGAGGTGCAGGCGCAGCCAGAAGGTGCTGCCGGCGCCCTCTGCGCTGCGCACGCCGATCTCGCCGCCCATCAGTTCGGCCAGCCGTTTGCTGATTGCCAGCCCGAGGCCGGTGCCGCCGTACTTGCGGGTGGTGGAGTTGTCGGCCTGCTCGAAGGCGCGGAAGACGGCGATCTGCTGGGCTTCGCTGAGGCCGATGCCGTGGTCTTCGACCTCCAGCCGCAGATCGACGCCGCTACCGGTGCCGGGCAGGCGGATGGCGCGCAGGGTGATCGTGCCATGGCTGGAGAACTTCACCGCGTTGGACAGGAAGTTGACGAGGATCTGCTCGATGCGCACCGGGTCGCCGCGCAGCAGCGCCGGCAGCTCGGGGTCGATATCCACCGCCACCGGCAGCTGCTTCTGGTTGGCGCTTTCGCGGATGAGGTTGGTGGCCTTCTCGAGGGTGTTGCGCAGGGGAAAGTCGATGGCTTCGAGGGTGATCTTGTCGGCCTCGATCTTCGACAGGTCGAGGATGTCGTTGATGATGCGCAGCAAATGCTGGGCGGCGGAGCCGATCTTCTCGACCCGGTCGAGCTGCACCGGCTCGCGGATCTCGCGCTGGAGCAGGTGCGACAGCCCGATGATGGCGTTCATCGGGGTGCGGATCTCGTGGCTCATGTTGGCCAGGAAGGCGCTCTTGGCCCGGTTGGCGCTTTCGGCCTCGTCCCGCGCGGCGGCGAGTTCGCGGGTGCGCTGCTCGACGAGGTCGGTGAGGTGGTGGCGGTGGGCTTCGAGTTCGCTGGCGATCTGCTGGCGCTCGGTGATGTCGCGCACCGAGCACATCACGTAGGTCTTGCCGCCCCATTCGACGCGGCTTGATTTCACCTCGGCCACATAGACGCTGCCGTCCTTGCGTTTCTGGATGGTCTCGAAGGTTTCGCCGTCGGCGCGCACGCCGCGGATCATCGGCAGCAGCTCGCTCTTGGAGAAGCGGGCTTCCCAGTCCCACACGTGAAGGCGGGCGAGCTCTTCGGGGCGATAGCCGAGCATCGCCGCGAACTGCAGGTTGGCCTCGAAGACGCTGCAGTCTTCGTTGAGCACCACCATGCCGTCCCGGGCCATCTCGAAGAGGGCGCGGCGGCGCGAGGCCTCCTCGGCAAAGCCCCGCTGGGCCTGCTGGTGGGCAAGCCGCTGGCAGTCGAGGGAGTCGAGCAGGTTGTTGAAGTGGATCGCCAGCTGGGCGATCTCATCCACCTCGTCGTCCCGGGGGACGCGGGCGCTGTGCTCGCCCTGGTGGATCGCGGTCATGGTGTCGGAGATTGCGCTCAGGCGGCGGGTGATGTTGCGGGCGCCGTACAGGAAGGACACCGACAGCCCGAGCATTGCCAGGGCCAGCAGGCCGCCGATGCTGCCGGTGAGCAGCCAGCGCTCCCGGGAATAGCGGTGTTCGGGAAATCCGGTGCCGAGCATCCCGATGTGGCGCCCCTCGCCGTCGTGGAGCGCCTCGTAGCCTGCAATGTGCCACTGGTCGCCGATGAGCGTGCGCTGGGCCCAGGTTTTCTCGCCCTCCAGCACCGTGGTGCGGACGGCCTCCGGCGCATGGGTGCCGATGGCGCGCATGTCGCTGCCGAGGGCGGCGGTGGTGGCCACGCGCAGATCGTCGAGGAAGAAAGTGGTGACGCCGTCGTTCGAGGTGGCGTTGGCGGCGACCGGGAAGACCACATCGCGGATGCGGTCGATCATCGGCACGTTGTTGTTGAGCAGCATCCCGCCCACCAGGATCGCGTCGGCGTAGCTGTTGCTGAGGGGCAGGTGAGCGGCGGCCTCGATCATCAGGCCGCGGGTCTCGGCTTGGGCGCCCTCGCGGTCGGTGACCTCGACCCGCGCGCGGGCCGGCAGATCAGGCGAGAGGGCGCCAAGCTCGGCTGCCTCGAAGCGCGTATAGCGGGCAGTGGCAACACCGGCAACCGCCTGGCGCAGCGCAAAGCTGTCCGGCAGACGACTGCCCGGCGCGAGGCCGGTGCTGGAGGCGATCACCCGGCCATCCGGGGAGGCGATGATCAGGTAGTCCAGCCGGGCAACTTCGGCCCGGGACGCGAGGTACTGGTCGAGGAGGGGGATCGGATCCCGCGTCACATGCTCGCCGTGGACGGACAGGAAGTGGGCGATCCGCTCCACCTGAACCACTTCTTCCACGTGCCGGAGCGTTTGCGCCCGCACCTGGTCCATGTAGTTGCGAGCGCTGGCGAGGTTGCCGCGGGAGCTGCTCTCCAGGAGGTCGGTGAAGCGGGCGTCCCCCACCAGCAGCAGGGTGGCGAGGATCAGCGGAAAGGCGATCAGCAGCGGCGCCAGCCCCAGGGCGACGAGCCGCAGGCGCAGGGATGCACGCCAGCGATGCTGACGGTTAGCGAGCAGGGAACGGGGAGACATTGTGTAGATCCGTTCGGCGGCCTGGGTCGATGAGGCTTGGTGTCTGGATGGGCGTGCGCAGCGCGGAATCAGCCGGCGGAGGGTGGCGTTGCCGAGACCGCGGACGTCCGATACGCGCACCCCTTGTAGACGGCCCGTTCTGGGCGGACTTGAGTGAGGGGGTCGTACGGCCCATCGTGAGATTTAAACTCGTTAAAAACAATAATTTTGTTATTATCGCAAAAATATGAAAAAACTTTATGGGTTTGTCGCCAGGGTGCTGGCGGTCGAGCAGATCAACCGGGCGGGCGGCGTGCAGGGCCGCAAGATCGAGCTCGTGGTCAGGGACGATGCCCAGAACCGGGAGACGGCGACCAAAGCCGCATCCGAACTGGTCGCTGCAAAGGTCGAGGCGGTGATCGGCCCGTTCACCAGCGGCATGGCCGAGGTGGTGGTGCCGGTGCTCGCTGGCAACGATACGCTGGCGATCAGCCCGACCGTCACCTCGATGGATTTCGTCGGCAAGAATGACAACCTGGTGCGGATCAACCGCGGCTCCCGTGACAACGCCCGGGATTACGCCCGCGTGATGTTCCGGCGTGGCGAGCGCAAGGTGGCCGTGGCCTGCGATGAGCGCAACCGCTCGTTCACCCTGTCGTGGCTCAATGAGTTCCGCGCCGCCTTTGCCAAACAGGGCGGCGAGGTGGTGGCCGAGGTGGCCTACGAATCGCGCCCGGATACCGATTTCGGCGCGGTGGTCGGGGCGATGCTGAAGAAGGGCCCGGACAGCCTGCTCTTCGTGGCCGGTGCCATCGACGTGGCGCGGCTTGCCCAGCAGGCCCGCCGTCAGGCGCCGACGCTGCCCATCGGTGCCTCGGAATGGGCCGCCAGCGAACAGCTGATCGAGCTGGGCGGCAAGGTCGTGGAAGGGCTGCTGATCGTCCAGAACTACGACCGGGACGACGATTCGCCCCGCTTCAACGAGTTCCGCGAGGCCTACTTCAAGCGCTTCCAGAAGAATCCGGGCTACAGCGCGGTGGCGGCCTACGATGCGGCGATGGTGCTGTTCGAGGCCCTCTCCAGGCGCGCCGACGGCGAGAGCGTGAAGGCGGCGGTGCTGCGCAACGGGCCTTATCAGGGGCTGCAGCAGCGCATCGTCTTCGACGCCAATGGCGACACCCAGCGCAAGGTGTTCTTCACCGAGATTCGCGACGGCGCCTACCGGAAGCTGGACGAAACCCTCTCCCGGTAAGCCGGGCACGGGTCAGCGGTCGATCGGCAGGTTGCGACGCAACACGACCGGCACGCCGCCGAGTTTCTTCTTGGCCAGCCACTGGGCCAGCGCCGAATCCAGGTAGTCCGCGTGGCTGGGAAACCAGCGGGCCAGCTCGGCAGCAAACTCGCGGCCCACTTCCACATCGCCGGAGCGCACCAGGTCTTCCACCTGATAGGCCGATTCCATCACCGCGTTGTGGTCGTCCACGTGGCAGTCCCGGGGCGGGAAGTCGGTTTCTTCCATCCACGTCTTCTCCTGCCCGAAATGGGCTTCGGCGTGTTCGATGAAGGCGCGCATCGCGGCGGCGAGATCGTCATCGGGGCAGGTCAGCAGCCGGTCGACGACCTCGACGAACTCCCGGTGCGTGTCGTCCATGGCCTCGAACCCGAGCAGGAAGGCGTCGGTCCACGGCAAACCCTGTTGATCGGTCATTTTCTGTGTTCTCCTGGCGTGTCATTCTTCGACCCTGCGCGGGCGAGGTGCCAAGGATAACCCGAGGCTCGGCCCGTGTTACCCCTCGGGATGAAAAAATCTCGAGAATTTTTATCCCTCGCCCGCATCCAGGAGACCGCCCATGCTCCCTTCCGGAAGCCCCCCCACCGCCAGCACCCGTCCCCGACTGCCGGCGGGCATCTGGGCGCTCGGGCTGGTGTCGATGCTGATGGACATCTCGTCGGAGATGATCCATGCGCTGCTGCCCGTGTATCTGGTGGGCGCGCTCGGGGCCTCGACGCTGGCGGTCGGGGTGATCGAGGGGATCGCCGAGGCCACCGCGGCGATCACCAAGGTGTTCTCCGGCGCGCTGTCGGACTGGCTGGGCCGGCGCAAGCTGCTGGCGGCCATCGGCTACGGGCTGGCGGCCTTCACCAAGCCGGTGTTTCCGCTGGCCGACACGGTGGGCTGGGTGGTCGCGGCGCGTTTTGTTGACCGCATCGGCAAGGGCATCCGCGGTGCGCCGCGGGACGCCCTGATCGCCGATCTGGCCCCGCCGGGCCTGCGCGGCGCCGCCTTCGGGTTGCGCCAGTCCCTCGACACCACCGGCGCCTTCCTCGGGCCGCTCGTCGCCATCGGGCTGATGGCGCTCACCGGCGGTGACATCCGGCTGGTGTTCTGGGTGGCGGTGCTGCCGGCCTTCGGCGCCTTCGCGCTGATCAGCCTGGCGGTGCACGACGTGCCCCGGCCGGGCGCGGAACGGGTGCGCGCGCCCCTGTCCCGCGCCGAGCTGGCCCGGCTACCGGCGGCCTACTGGTGGGTGGTGGGGATTTCGGCGGTGTTCACCGTGGCGCGCTTCAGCGAGGCCTTTCTGGTGCTGCGGGCCCAGGAGCTGGGCGTGGCGCTGGCCTGGATTCCGGCGGTGCTGGTGGTGATGAACGTGGTGTATTCCCTGTCGTCCTACCCGGTGGGCGTGCTGGCCGACCGGATGCATCGGGGCAGCCTGCTGGGCCTGGGTTTTGCGATGCTGGTCGCGGCCGATCTGGCCCTGGCGCTGGTGGACGGTCTGCCCGGCCTGGCCATCGGCGTCGCCCTGTGGGGCCTGCACATGGGCATGACCCAGGGCCTGCTGGCCGCGTTGGTGGCCGACGCAGCGCCGGCCGAGCTGCGTGGCACCGCCTTCGGGGTGTTCAACCTGGCTGGCGGGCTGGCCTTGCTGGTGGCCAGCGTGGTGGCCGGCGGGCTGTGGGATGCCTTCGGCTCCCGCGCCACCTTCCTGTGCGGCGCGGCCTTTGCGGCGCTGGCCCTGGTGGGGCTGGCGTGGCGCTGGCCGGATTCGGCGCGCGGCTGAAAAATATTTCGCCTACCCTGTAAGAAAGCCGGGCGCCGGACAGACTAATCGGCAGCCCGTGCATGTTGTGCGAGGCAGCCCCACCCCCGACAGGAGATTCACCATGAAAAAGACGTCCGCGATCACCGCCGTGCTGGCCACTTCCGCGCTGCTTGGCGCCACCGCCGCCCAGGCCGGCGACAACCCCTTCTCCGCCACGCCCCTGGCGGGCGGCTACCAGCTTGCCCAGGCCGACACCAAGCCGATGGACGGAAAGATGATGGACGGCAAGATGATGGACGGCAAGATGATGGACAAGCCCATGGACGGCAAGGCGGCCGACGCCAAGTGCGGTGCCGAGCGCAAGGCCGGCAAGAAGGCCGACGGCAGCTGTGGCGGCAAGAAATCCGATGCCAGCTGCGGTGCCGCCAAGAAGAAGGCCGACGCCTCGTGCGGCGCCAGCAAGAAATAAGCGCTCCGTCCGGCGCCTGGCCCACGGGCGCCGGCCTGGGGTTCCGACGCGAGCTGCTCGCCGAGCTGGAAGCCGGCGTGCCGGACGCGATCGGCTTCTTCGAGCTCGCGCCCGAAAACTGGGCCGGCGTCGGCGGCGAATCGGCCCGCCGGCTGCGCGCTTTCACTGAGCGGCACCCCTTCGTCTGCCACGGGCTGTCGCTCTCGCTGGGCGGCAGCATGCCGCTGGATGTGGATCTGCTCAGGCGCATCCGCGCCTTCATGGGCTCCCACGGCATTGGCCTGTACACCGAGCATCTTTCGTGGAGCAGCGACGCCGCCGGCCAGCTCTACGACCTGCTGCCGCTGCCCTTCACCGCCGAGGCGGTGCGCTGGACGGCCGCCCGCATCCGCCAGGCCCAGGACGTGCTCGGCATGCGCATCGGCATCGAAAACGCGTCCCGCTACCTCACCCCGCCGGGGGCCGAGATGAGCGAGGCGCAGTTTGTCCGGGCGGTGGTCGAGGAGGCCGACTGCCTGCTCCACCTGGACGTGAACAACCTCTTTGTGAACGCCCGTAACTTCGGCTTCGACCCGCTCGCCTTCCTCGACGCGCTGCCGCTGGATAGGGTGTGCTACCTGCACATCGCCGGCCATCACCAGGAGGCCGACGGGCTCCTGATCGACACCCACGGCGCGCAGGTGATCGGCGACGTGTGGGCGCTGCTCGACGCAACCTACCGCCGCGTGGGGCCGCTGCCCACCTGCCTGGAGCGGGATTTCGACTTTCCGCCGCTCGCCGAGCTGGGGGCTGAAGTGGCGCGGATCGCCGCCCTCCAGCAGCAGTCCCGGCAGGCGGAGGCCGCATGACCGGCCTGCAGGCTTTCCAGTCGGCCTTCGGCGCGCGCCTGCGGGGCGGGCGTAGCGTGCCATGCCCACCCGGCGTGTCGGCACCTCGGATGGCGGTGTACGAGACGCTGCTCTTCAACAACCTGCGGGGCTTTGTGGATCGCTGCTTCCCGGTCGCCCGCGCCTGCCTGGGCGAAGCCCGCTGGAAACGCCTGTGCCGCAGCTTCTACCGGGACTGGCCGTGCCGTAGCGCGTGGTTCCGTGACATCCCGCGGGCCTTTGTCGACTACCTGGAATCCGCCGCGCCTGCCGGGCTGCCCCGCTGGCTGGCGGATCTCGCCCGCTACGAGTGGGCCGAGCTGGCAGTCGATCTGATGGACGTGGCGCAGCCGCCCGTGGAGGCGGGCGCCAGCCTGCTGGACGACTTTCCCCAGCCCAACCCCGCGGCGCTGTCGCTGGCCTTTGCCTGGCCGGTGCAGCGCATCGGGCCGGATTTTCGCCCGCGCAGGCCAGAGCCGGTGTGCATCGTGGTGTATCGCGATGGGAGCGAGGCCGTGCGTTTCATCGAGCTCAGCCCGGCCTCGGCGCACCTGCTTGCCCTGTGCGACGGCGCCACCCGCGGGCGGGCAGCCATCGAGACCCTGGCCGCCGAGCTGGGCCGCGCGGCCGACCCGGCCTTCGTGGCCTTCGGCGCGCACAACCTCGCCGCGCTGGCCGACGCCGGGGTGATCCTGGGGGCACGTCGGTGAGTGCCGCCGAGCTGATCGCCGATTTCCGCCCGCAGATGATCAAGTTTGCGCGCCTGCAACTGCACGACGACGCGGCGGGGGAGGATGTGGTGCAGGAGGCCATCGAAGCGGCGCTGGCGGGCATCGACCGTTTTGCCGGGCGCTCGGCCCTCAAGACCTGGCTGTTCACCATCCTGCGCCACAAGATCATCGACAGCCTGCGGGAGCGCGGGCGCACGGTGCAGATCTCGAGCCTGGAGCGGGACGAGGAAGCGCTGGACGAGACCCTCGACGGGCTTTTCAACGCCAGCGAGCACTGGCGCCCGGACACCCGCCCGCGGCCCTGGGCCGACCCCCACGCGGCGCTGGAGCAGCGCCAGTTCTGGCTGGTGTTCGAGACCTGCCTCGAAGTGCTGCCCGCCCGCACGGCGCGGGTGTTCATGATGCGCGAATTCCTCGGGCTGGAAACCGACGAGATCTGCGCAACCCTTTCCCTCACGACGAGCCACTGCCACGTCATCCTTCACCGGGCCCGGGCCGGGTTGAGGCAATGCCTCACCAACGGCTGGTTCGGTGCGGAGCCCGCATCATGCTGACCTGCAAGAAGGCAACCCATCTGATGTCGGCCGGCCTCGACCGGCCGCTGGGCCCGGGCGAACGCCTCCGCCTGCGCCTGCACCTCATCTTCTGCCGCGGCTGCCGGGCCTTCCGGAACCAGATCGGCTGGCTGCGGAACATCAGCCGCGGTTTCGTTGGCCGCGACGACGGGCCGGATTAGCGGCGCTCAGGCGCTCCAGCGCGCCCGGCCGGCGTTCTTGGCCCGGTACATGGCGTGATCGGCGGCGATCAGCAGGCGCTCGGCGGTGTCGCCGTCGTTGGGGAAGCGGGCCACGCCCACGCTGCAGGCGATGCGCAGCACGTGCCCATCCACCTCGAAGGGCTGCGACAGCGCCTCCACCACCTTGGCGGCGGTGGGTTCGATGGCGGCTTGGCCGGCGCCGCTGGGCATCGCCACCACGAACTCGTCGCCGCCCAGGCGCGCCACGGTGTCCTCGTCGCGGAACAGCCGCTGGAGGCGCTGGGCCACCTGCTGCAGCAGCAGATCGCCCACGTCGTGGCCGAAGCGGTCGTTCACCGGCTTGAAGCGGTCCAGGTCGATGAACAGCACCACCACCTCGCACTGATGGCGGCGGGCGTGATGAACCATGCTCTCGAGCCGGTCGGAGATCAGCGAGCGGTTGGGCAGGCCGGTGAGGCGGTCGAAGTTGGCCTGGTGCCAGATCTCGCCGTCACGGCGGCGCAGTTCGGTCACGTCGGCCACCAGGGCCACCCGATGTACCACGCTGCCGTCGGCGGCCAGCACGGCCGAGATCACCGCGTGGCCGGTGTAGGCCTCGCCGTCGCGCCGGCGTCCTTCGAAATCGCCGCGCTGGTGGTGCAGGTCGGCGGGGCCGAACAGCTCGCCCAGGCTCTTGCCGCCCACCCGGCCGGCGGGAAGCGTCGAGATGTGCTGGCCACGCAGCTCGTCAACGCCGAAGCCGGTGATGGCGCTGAACGCCGGGTTGATGTCGACGATGCGGTTTCCGGTATCGACGATGACGATGCCTTCAGCCATGTAGTCGAGCACTTCGGACAGGTGCTCTTCCCGGTCGGCGAGGGCGGCCACCGCCCGCTCGTAGCGCCTGAGGGCGACCAGCAGCGCGCCGATCACGAGGAGCAGCAGCCCGCTGAAGATGCCCGCCTGCTGGATCGCCCAGGTGTTCTGGGCGCGCACCGGGGCGAGGGCGTCGTCGAGGGCGATGCCGCTCATCATCACCAGCCCCGAGGGCAGGCGGGTCCAGGCGTAGTGACGCAGGACGCCGTCCACCGAGGCGTGGGCGACGTAGTGGCCTTCCTTGAGGCTGGGGCGGGTGATGTACTCGCGCTGCTGGGGCGCCTGCTTGCCGTAGTGGGCCGTGGGGTCGAGGCTGCGCAGCAGGACGTGGCCTTGGGCGGAGACCAGGGTCAGGGTGTCGCGGGGGCCGCTCTCGAAGCGGGCGAGCTGTTCGGCCCAGGCTTCGGGCGAGACGGCGATGGACACCACGCCGTCGAATTGGCCGTCCCGGCGGATGGCTCGCGCCACCTGGATGCTCCACTTGCCGGTCAGGCGGCCCAGCACGGGTGGCGAGACCACCAGCCGGTCTTCCTGTTCGGTGGAGAGCTGGCGGAAGTAATCCCGGTCGCCCAGAAAATTGCGCGGCGATGGGCCTAGCGACGAGTAGGCCAGATAGCCCTCGGCGTCGATGCGGAACTGCTGGAGCACCAGCCCCGGCGGCATCGTCTCGGTGATCAGCTGCCCCTGCAGGGCCATCGCGGCGGGGCTGTCGAGGGTGGCGATGCGGGCAGTCCGGAGGGCGAAGTCGAAGCGCTCGATGCCCGCCTGCACCGTTGCGCCGGCGGCGCGGGCCTGGATCAGCGCCTGGGCGCGCAGCCGGTCGTTGGCTTCCCGTTCGTTCTGCCCGGTGGACGTGAGCGTGTCGTACCAGATGATGCCCAGCGCCAGCAACGTGACGCCGATGATCGCGGCACGGACGAACTGCAACGGCCTGGCCGATCGCTGGGGTAAGAGCCGGGAAATCATGGGAGTGGGCCGAATCCTCGCCGTGTCTGCGTCATGCCGAGGTACGCAGGTCTGTGCAGGCCTCAGTGTGCATCAAGTCGCGTGCGTGGTGGATGTCGGGATGCGTCGCGGGCCCTCGATGACGCAAAAAGGCGCAGGCGGGCGTGACGTCATCATGGCAGCGGGTGCGTCCGGAGGGCGAAGAAGACGGAGAACAGGCAAGGGGGTGTGTGGTGCTCATGGGCAGGATTGAACTGCCGACCTCTCCCTTACCAAGGGAGTGCTCTACCACTGAGCTACATGAGCACTGCACGTGCGCTGCAGAATGCCGCGCCGTCGGGTTGGTGGCTCACACCGCGGCCTGACGGCCTGAAGTGCGACAACCCTTGAAAAGCGGGGCGGATAGTATCAAGAGCGGCGGCCCCCCGCAAGGATGTCCGACGCATGATTGCCTGAAATCCGGCCGTTTTTCACGATTGTTGAGGCTTCGTGGGTGCCCGGCCGGCTTCAGGGTGTTCAGTAGCGCCGGGAGGGAGCCGGAGCGCCGCCGCTGCGCGGGGGCAGGTGACGGAAGGTGATGCGGCCCTTGGAGAGGTCGTAGGGCGACATTTCGAGGGTGACTTCGTCACCGGCGATGATGCGGATGTGGTTCTTCTTGAGCTTGCCGCCGGCGTAGGCGATCAGCAGGTGCTCGTTGTCGAGGGTGACGCGGTAGCGACCGTCCGGCAGGACTTCGGTGACCTTGCCGTGCATTTCGATGAGTTCTTCTTTGGCCATGTTCGGGCTCCTTGTGGCGGGCCGCGCATCCGGAAAAGGGTGGATGGGCCCGGGTTTCGCCTGGCCCGGTTGGGGCCGGGGGGGGCGGGTGCCGGCCACCGGGTGGGCGATCGGCACGAGTTGCCTGCGAGAAATATCGCGGGCGCAGGTGATTGGCGTGGTGGACAGCGAGGCTGGCGCGCCAGCTGAAAGCATCGGGCCGGCGGAGGGCAGGCCGTTGCGGATGTGAATTCGATGGGGTGAGAGCACCGTCTGCGCAAGACGCGCGGACGACAATACGAATGCACGATTCAGATCGACATGATAGCACGGCCAGCGGCACCCACGTTGGGCCGTCTTGCCGGGAACCGGTAATGTTGCCGCTATGTCGTCGGTCCTGAAGAACTCCTCGGAGCCTTTCCTCACGCGGCCTGCGCGTGGTTGAGCGCTTGCCGAATCCTCCAGTTTCCAGTGCAATCGCATTCACTTTCTGGAAGATTTGGAGCGCAGGTTTGCGATGACCACCCCGGATTTTTTCCGCGCCCGGCTGGACGCGATGATCGACCTGCGTCACC
>NZ_SSXU01000022.1 GCF_009469605.1 Zoogloea sp. 1C4
GGCGGCCACCCTGAGGGCTGACCGGCCGGGGCGCGATGCGATCCACCTCGGCCGCCAGCGCCGCGAAGTCGATGTACGACTCGATCTCGGCCAGCGGATCACCCAGGGTGTCGATCTTCTTGCGGTGAAGTTCGTCGGCGAACAGGTCGGTCTTGATGGCGCTGCGCGGTTTCATCGGAGTCGGCTCGGGGCGGATTCAGAACGATGTAATTTTATCAAGGGCGGGCGAGTCGCGGTTTTTCGAGGTGCCCGTAAGTGCGCCCGACGCGACTTTTCGCGCCATTTTGGCAGCCGTTTTCGCGCGCGGCTTCAGTTTCCGTACCCCACTCACAATTCCGTACATTTGAAAAACAGTTGAGCAAACATGGTTTGCCAGACTGTCCTCACGTCACAAAACACACTATCCGCGGCCGTTTCCGGACCGCGGGCACGACGCGAGACAAGACCGGAGGAGGATGGGGATGGCAAACACCGGCGAGAGTTCGGCCGAGATGGGCAGCCTGGATACTTTTCCGCGCCTGCTGATGCACCACGCCCGGCAGCGGCCCAATCGGCCGGCGATGCGCGAGAAGGAATACGGCATCTGGCAAACCTACACCTGGGCCGAAGTGGCCGAGCGGGTGCGCGCCATTGCCAGCGGGCTGGCCGAGCTGGGCTTCAAGCGCGGCGACCGCCTGGCCGTGGTGGGCGACAACCGGCCGCGGCTGTACTGGTCGGTGGCGGCCTGCCAGTGCCTGGGCGGCATCCCGGTGATGATGTACCAGGACGCCGTGGCTCAGGAAATGGCCTACGTGATGCAGGATGCGGAGATCCGCTTCGCCTGCGTCGAGGACCAGGAGCAGGTGGACAAGATGCTCGAGATCAAGGAAGGCCTGCCCCTCCTCGAGCACGTCATCTACGACGACCCCCGCGGCCTGCGCCACTACAACCAGACCTTCCTGCACGGCCTGGATGAAGTGCTCGAGATGGGCCGCATCCACGACCGCAACCACCCGGACTTCCTCGGCCACGAGATCGACAAGGGCAGCCCCGACGACGTGTCGGTGATGCTCTACACCTCGGGCACCACCGGCAAGCCGAAGGGCGTGTGCCAGACCCACGGCGCCTTCATCGCCGCGGCCCAGGGCGGCTGCCAGTTCGACAAGCTGTCGGACGAGGACGACATCCTCTCCTACCTGCCGATGGCGTGGGTGGGCGATCACCTGTTCTCCTACGCCCAGGCGCTGGTGGCCGGTTTCACCATCAACTGCCCCGAATCGGGCGAGACGGTGATGAACGACCTGCGCGAGATCGGCCCCACCTATTACTTCGCCCCGCCGCGGGTCTTCGAGAACCTGCTCACCCAGGTGATGATCCGCATGGAAGACGCCGGCGGCATCAAGCGCAAGCTCTTCCATCACTTCATGGACGTGGCCCGCCGCTGCGGCGCGGACATCCTCGATGGCAAGCCGGTCTCCGGCGGCGACCGCCTGCAGTACTGGCTCGGCAACCTGCTGATCTACGGCCCGCTCAAGAACGTGCTCGGCATGAGCCGCATCCGCGTGGCCTACACTGCCGGCGCGGCCATCGGGCCGGACCTGTTCCGCTTCTACCGCTCCATCGGCATCAACCTCAAGCAGCTCTACGGCCAGACCGAAACCTGCGCCTACGTGTGCCTGCAGCCCGACGGCCAGATCAAGCTCGATTCCGTCGGCACCCCCGCACCGAATGTCGAAGTCAAGCTGGCCGACAACGGCGAGATCCTGGTGCGCGGCCCGATGCTGCTCAAGGCCTACTACAAGCGCCCGGACGCCACCGCCGAATCCATCAACGCCGAGGGCTACTTCATGACCGGCGACGCGGGCTTCTTCGACGCCGACGGCCACCTGAAGATCATCGATCGCGCCAAGGACGTGGGCAAGCTCACCAGCGGCGGCATGTTTGCGCCCAACTACATCGAGAACAAGCTCAAGTTCTTCCAGCACATCAAGGAAGTCGTGTGCTTTGGCAACGGCCGTGATTTCGTCACCGCGTTTGTGAACATCGACCTGGAAGCCGTGGGCAACTGGGCCGAGCGCAAGGGCATGGCCTACTCGGGCTACACCGATCTCGCCTGCCAGCCGCAGGTGTACGACCTGATCCGCGAGTGCGTCGAGCAGGTCAATGCCGATCTGGCCTCCGACCCGAAGATGTGCGATTCGCAGATCAAGCGCTTCCTCGTGCTCCACAAGGAGCTCGACGCCGACGACGGCGAGCTGACCCGCACCCGCAAGGTCCGCCGCAATTTCGTGGCCGAGAAGTACGAAGTGCTCATCGACGCCCTGTATGCCGGCAAGAAGAGCCAGTTCATCGAAACCCAGGTGACCTACGAGGACGGCCGCACCAACAAGGTGTCTGCCGACCTGCGTATCGAGGACGCCAAGATCTTTCCGCCCGCGCGGAAAGCGGCCTGACGGAGAGCGACCATGGCCAGACAGATTGGCGACGTGATCGTCGACCTCCAGAACATCTCCCTGCGCTTCGGCGGCGTGAAGGCGCTCACCGACATCAGCTTCAACGTGAAGCAGCACGAGATCCGCTCCATCATCGGCCCCAACGGCGCCGGCAAGAGCTCGATGCTCAACGTGATCAACGGTGTGTATCACCCCCAGGAAGGGCAGATCTTCTTCAAGGGTGCGCTGCGCAAGAAGATGGAGCCCCACGAGGCCGCCGAGCAGGGCATCGCCCGCACCTTCCAGAACATCGCGCTGTTCAAGGGCATGACCGTGCTCGACAACATCATGACCGGGCGCAACCTCAAGATGAAGTGCAACTTCCTGCAGCACGCCCTCTACTGGGGCGCCGCGCAGAAGGAAGAGATCGCGCACCGCATCAAGGTGGAAGAGGTGATCGAGTTCCTCGAGATCCAGGGCATCCGCAAGACCCCGGTGGGCCGCCTGCCCTACGGCCTGCAGAAGCGCGTCGAGCTGGCCCGGGCGCTCGCCGCCGAGCCGGACATCCTGCTCCTCGACGAACCGATGGCCGGCATGAACGTGGAAGAGAAGCAGGACATGTGCCGCTTCATCCTCGACGTGAATGACCACTACGGCACCACCATCGTCCTCATCGAGCACGACATGGGCGTGGTGATGGACATCTCCGACCGCGTCGTGGTGCTCGACTACGGCAAGAAGATCGGCGATGGCGCACCGGACGAAGTGAAGAACAACCCTGAAGTGATCAAGGCTTACCTGGGCACGTCCCATTAGCCGGGGATGTCGGGTTACGCCCTGCGGGCTAACCCGACCTACGCAAGGAGCGATGCCGACGTAGGTCGGGTTAGCGCAGCGTAACCCGACATCTGAAGCACCGCAGGTCGGGGTGGCGCAGTAACCCGACACCGAACGACAGAAGAAGCGGCAGCGGGCAATCCGGCCCGACCCGCCGCAGAGGAGAGAGGCAGATGCAATTTTTCATCGAAGTACTGATCGGCGGCCTGCTGTCGGGCGTCATGTACGCCCTGGTGGCCCTCGGTTTCGTGCTGATCTACAAGGCCTCGGGGGTGTTCAACTTCGCCCAGGGGGCGATGGTGTTCTTCGCCGCGCTCACCTTCGTCGGCTTTCAGGAGGTGCTGCCGGGCTGGCTGGGGCTGGAGGCGGACAGCAGCGCGGTGTTCTGGCTGGCTTTCCTGCTCGCCTTCATCGCGATGATCGTGCTCGGGTCGCTCACCGAGCGCATCGTGCTGCGACCGCTGGTCAACCAGCCGCACATCACGCTCTTCATGGCCACCATCGGCCTCACCTACGTGATCGAGGGCCTGGCCCAGATGACCTGGGGCGCCACCGTGCGCGGGCTGGATCTGGGCATCGTCGATGAGCCCATCGCCTGGCTGATGGACAACTACGAGATCGGCGTCTCCAAGTTCGACCTCTTCGCCGCGGGCGTGGCGGCCTCACTGGTGGCCCTGCTGGCGATCCTCTTCCAATACACCAAGGTGGGCCGGGCCCTGCGGGCGGTGGCCGACGACCACCAGGCCGCGCTGTCCATCGGCATCCCGCTGCAGACCATCTGGCGCGTGGTGTGGGCGGTGGCGGGCTTCGTGGCGCTGGTGGCGGGGATGATCTGGGGCGCCCGCAACGGCGTGCAGTTCGCCCTCACCTTCACGGCCCTCAAGGCGCTGCCGGTGCTCATCCTCGGCGGCTTCACCTCGGTGCCCGGCGCCATCGTCGGCGGCCTCATCATCGGCGCCTCCGAAAAGCTGGCCGAGGTGTACGTGGGCCCGTTCGTGGGAGGCGGCATCGAAGGCTGGTTCCCCTACATGCTGGCCCTGGCCTTCCTGCTCGTGCGCCCCGAAGGGCTGTTCGGCGAGAAGCACATCGACCGCGTGTGACCGGGAGCAAGGCGATGAACCGAATCCATGCCTCTGGCGCCGCGCCGATGAAGGGTCTGGCCGCCGCGAAGCCTTCTTCCGCGATCAGACAGTCGATGCTGGTGGGCGAAAGGTCGATGTTGAAGGGTGAACTGCTTATGTTCGAGGGCGAAATGTTGATGTTCGACCGTCAACATAAAGGTTTGGAGCGTCAACTCCTTATGTTCGAGGCTGCAACCTTTCTTCGCAGCAACGAAACCTTTCTTCGCAGCGACGAAACCTTTCTTCGCAGCGCTGCAACCTTTCTTCGCAGCGACGAAGTGTTTCTTCGCAGCACCGAAACAAAGGGTTTGGGCGTGCAACAGCGTCCTCGCCAGCCTGCGCGCTTCCTGCGCATCGATGCATCCCAGCCCGCGCGCCCCGCAGAGGCCATCGCCGAACACCATAACAAGACTGTCAGCCCGCTGCGGACCGCTGCCTGAGCGGAGAAGGAGACCCACCCATGCTTTACCGTGAAGCCGGCCAGTTCAAGGCCAGTTATGCCGAAGATGCCCGGATCTTCCCGATCCGCCAGGACCGCATCGGGTTCTGGGTGCTGATGCTGGTGTTCGGCGTGGCGGTGCCGCTGCTCGCCGACCAGTACTGGCTCAAGGCCATCCTGATCCCGGTGCTGATCTTCTCCCTCGCCGCCCTCGGGCTGAACATCCTCACCGGCTACGCGGGGCAGCTGTCCCTCGGGTCGGCGGCCTTCATGGCCGTGGGGGCCTTCGCGGCCTACAACTTCATCCTGCGCATCGACGGCATGCCCTTTCTGGTGGCGCTGGTGCTCTCCGGGGCCACGGCGGCGCTGGTGGGCATCCTGTTCGGGCTGCCAAGCTTGCGCATCAAGGGCTTCTACCTGGCGGTGGCCACCCTCGCGGCGCAGTTCTTCATCGTGTGGGCGCTGGTGAAGTTTCCGTGGTTCTCCAACAACTCGTCGTCGGGCGTCGTCACCGCCCAGGACGTGACCATCCTCGGCTACACCTTCGCCAGCCCCGAGGCCAAGTACATCCTCACCTTCCTGATCGTGGTGGTGATGGCGCTGCTGGCCAAGAACATGGTCCGCTCCTCCACCGGCCGGGCCTGGATGGCGGTGCGCGATATGGACGTGGCGGCCCAGGTGATCGGCTTCCGCCTGATGCGTACCAAGCTGCTGGCCTTCGCGGTGAGCTCCTTCTACTGCGGCGTGGCCGGCGCGCTCTACGCCTACACCTACATCGGCACCGTGGAGCCCGAAGCCTTCAACCTCGACCTGTCGTTCAAGATCCTCTTCATGATCATCATCGGCGGGGTCGGCTCGATCATGGGCTCCTTCCTCGGGGCGGCCTTCATCGTGCTGCTGCCGATCTTCCTGGACAACTTCGTGCCGATGATCTTCGGCCAATCCCTGGGGGCGGGCTTCGTGTCCAACTTCCAGCTGATCGTGTTCGGCGGGCTGATCATCTTCTTCCTGATCGTCGAGCCCCACGGCCTCGCCCGTCTGTGGCAGATCGCGAAGGAGAAGCTCCGCCTGTGGCCCTTCCCCCACTAAGCGCCTTCTTCACGAACGTACGTAACCCTGTTTCGTCGTAGCACCCACACCAATAAAGGAGACACACCATGAAACTCAAGCACACCGTTCTGCTGGGTGCTGCCATCGCCGGCCTCTTGGGCAGTGCCGTGGCGAGCGCCGACGAACAGTTCATCGGCCTGCCCAGCTATCGCGTCGGCCCCTATGCGGCCGGCGGCGCCGGGATCTTCGGTGGCTGGATCGACTACATGCAGCTCATCAACGAGCGGGACGGTGGCGTCAATGGCGTCAAGCTCACCTGGGAAGAGTGTGAGACCGAATACAACAACGCCCGCGGCGTCGAGTGCTACGAGCGTCTGAAGAAGAAAGGCTCCACCGGCAACTCGGTGTTCCAGCCGGTTTCCACCGGCATCACCTACTCGGTGCTCGAGAAGGTCGCCCAGGACAAGATCCCGATGGTCACCATCGGCTACGGCCGCACCGATGCCGCCGATGGCCGCGTGTTCCCGTGGGTCTTCCCGATGATCACCACCTACTGGTCCCAGGCTTCCGCCATCGTGAACTTCATCGGTTCCAAGGAAGGCGGCATGGACAAGCTGAAGGGCAAGAAGATCGGCCTGCTCTACCACGACTCCGCCTACGGCAAGGAATCCCACGCGATCATGGACAAGCTGGCCGCCAAGCACGGCTTTGAAGTCCTGAAGATCGCGGTGGCCCACCCGGGCAACGAGCAGCAGTCCCAGTGGCTGCAGATCCGCCAGGCCAAGCCCGACTACGTGATCCTGTGGGGCTGGGGCGTGATGAACCCGACGGCGATCAAGGCGGCGGCCAAGACCGGCTTCCCCCGCGAGAAGCTGATCGGCGTGTGGTGGTCCGGCGCCGAGGAAGACACCATCCCCGCCGGCCCCGCCGCCAAGGGCTTCATCGCTGCTGGCTTCAACGTGCCGGGCGCCAACTACCCGGTCGTCGCCGACATCAAGAAGCACGTGTACGGCAAGGACAAGGGCAACATGGAAGACAAGACCCGCATCGGCTCGGTGTATTACAACCGCGGCGTGGTGCACGGGATCATCACCGTCGAGGCGATCCGCAAGGCCCAGGAGAAGTTCGGCAAGGGCAAGGCGATGACCGGCGAGCAGATGCGCTGGGGCTTCGAGAACCTCAACCTGGATGACGCCCGCCTGAAGGCTCTGGGCGCCACCGGCTTCATGCCGCCGCTCAAGCTGTCGTGTGCCGATCACGAAGGCCCGGGCAAGGTGAAGTTCCAGCAATGGGACGGCAACCAGTGGAAGGTCATCACCGACTGGATCGACTCCGACCGTCCGCTGGTGCGCGGCATGATCGAAGAATCCGCCGCCGCCTACGCCAAGGAAAAAGGCATCAAGCCGCGCGACTGCTCGAAGGAAGGCTGATCGGGGGCCGGTTTCGTCGGGTTACGCCCTGCGGGCTAACCCGACCTACCGAATCCCCGCAGTTGCGTAGGTCGGGTTAGCGCAGCGTAACCCGACATTCCAAGAACAAGAACGACCGAGGGTGGCCCGCGCCGCCCCGCACCGGAGGATGGCCGACGCCATGTCTTACCTCAGCATCAACAACATCGAGGTCATCTACGACCACGTGATCCTCGTGCTCAAGGGCGTCTCGCTGCAGGTGCCTCAGGGCAAGATCGTCGCCCTGCTGGGTGCCAACGGCGCTGGCAAGAGCACCACGCTCAAGTCGATCTCCAACCTGCTGCGGGCCGAGCGGGGCGATGTGACCAAGGGCAGCGTCGAGTTCAAGGGCCAGCGCATCGACCAGCTCACGCCGGCCGACCTGGTGAAGAAGGGCGTGATCCAGGTGATGGAAGGCCGCCACTGCTTTGGCCACCTCTCCATCGAGGAGAACCTCCTCACCGGTGCCTACACCCGCAGCCAGTCCCGCGCGGAGCTGAAGGAGAGCCTGGAGAAGGTGTACGCCTACTTCCCGCGCCTCAAGACCCGCCGCACCTCGCAAGCCGGTTACACCTCGGGCGGCGAGCAGCAGATGTGCGCCATCGGCCGCGCCCTGATGGCCAAGCCCGAGATGATCCTGCTCGACGAACCCTCCATGGGCCTCGCCCCGCAGATCGTCGAGGAGATCTTCGAGATCGTGAAGGACCTCAACAGCAAGGAGAACGTGAGCTTCCTGCTGGCCGAACAGAACACCATGGTCGCCCTGCGCTACGCCGACTTCGGCTACATCCTGGAGAACGGCCGGGTGGTGATGGAAGGCGACGCCGCCGACCTGCGGACGAACGAAGACGTGAAGGAGTTCTACCTGGGGCTTTCGTCGGAAGGGCGGAAGAGTTTCCGGGAAGTGAAGCACTACCGGCGCCGGAAGCGCTGGTTGTCGTAAGGAGGGCTGCAGGGCGCTTCCCTGTAGGTCGGACTTCAGTCCGACATCGCGGGTTGATGCGGTGGTGGCTTCGGTTGGCAGGGATTGGCCGGGGAGTTCGTTCCGGCGGGCGACCTACTTTTTTGCTTCGCCAAAGAAGTAGGCAAGAAAGGCGACCCGGCTTCGGCGGTCATTCGCTTTGCGAATGACTCCCCTGCGCTGCTCCCGTCAGGCGGCCGGCGCAGAACTCGCCCTGCGGGCTCAGACAGCTGCGCCGGAAAGCCCCGCCCGCCGGTGCGCTGCTCGGCGCCTCAGACGGGCTCCGGGGAACCACCGAGCCTTGGCTGGATGGAGTGCGGAGTTGACGCGGTTTTGGGTAGGTCGGGTTAGCGCAGCGTAACCCGACGTGGCCTGGTGCCAGCGCGTGTCGGTCGGTCGGGTTCGGGCGTCGGGTTACGCTGCGCTAACCCGACCTACGTGAATGTCTTTGCTTCCTTTTCCGGTGAAGCAAGAGAGCAGCTCGCCGGCCGGGGTGACTCCCGGCCAACGAATGTGCTGTAGGTCGGACTTCAGTCCGACACGCCCGGGTTGATGTGGCATTGATGTCGGACTGAAGTCCGACCTACACGGTGCCTTTGGTTGGCAGGGGGGGGCGGGGGCGCTACCTCGCCAACGGTACGTTGATAACAGGAAAAAACGTCCTGCAACCGGACGAACGAAAAAACCAGAAGGACGCGGAGACCCAATGAACTACTACGACGCCCGTGAAACCCGCGATCCCCTTGATCGCGAGCGCGAACTCCTCGCCCGGCTGCCCGCTCAGGTGGCTCACGCCAAGGCCCACGCGCCGGCCTTCGCCGCGCTGCTGAAGGATGTGGACCCGGCCGCGATCACCACCCGCGAGGCGCTGGCCACGCTGCCGGTGATCCGCAAGTCCGATCTCTCCGAACTGCAGAAGGCCGCGCGGCCCTTCGGCGGGCTGGCGGCGGTGCGGTGGGGCAGCGCCTGCGCCCGGGTGTTCGCCTCGCCGGGGCCGATCTACGAGCCCGAGGGCGCCCGCAAGGATTACTGGCGGCTCGCCCGGGCGTTTTACGCGGCGGGTTTCCGCGCCGGCGATCTGGTCCACAACACCTTCTCATATCACTTCACCCCTGCCGGTTCGATGATGGAAACCGCCGCCCATGCGCTGGGCTGCACGGTGTTCCCGGCGGGCGTCGGCCAGACCGAGATGCAGCTTGCCGCGATGCTCGACCTGCGGCCCGATGCCTACGCCGGCACGCCGTCCTTCCTGCGCATCCTGCTGGAGAAAGCCGACGAGCAGGGCGTGAAGCTCGACAGCCTGAAGAAGGCTTTTGTCTCCGGCGAGGCCTTTCCGCCCAGCCAGCGTGAGGCCCTCGCGGCCCGCGGCATCCAGGCTTACCAGGCTTACGCCACCGCCGATCTGGGCCTCATTGCCTTCGAGACGCCGGCCCGGGAGGGCATGGTGCTCGACGAGGAAGTGATCCTCGAGATCGTCCGCCCCGGCACCGGCGATCCGGTGGCGCCCGGCGAGGTGGGCGAGGTGGTGGTGACCACCTTCAACCCCGACTACCCGCTGATCCGCTTCGGCACCGGCGACCTGTCGGCGATCCTGCCGGGCATCTCGCCCTGCGGCCGCACGAATACGCGGATCAAGGGCTGGCTCGGGCGGGCCGACCAGACCACCAAAGTGAAGGGCATGTTCGTGCATCCGGGCCAGGTGGCGGCAGTGCTCAAGCGCCACCCGGAGATCGGCCGCGGTCGGCTGGTGGTGGACAACCCGGATCTCGCCGACCGGATGACCCTCCACTGCGAACTCGCCGCCCCGGCCGAGGGCCTCGCCGAGGCGGTGGCGGCCTCGATCCGCGAGCTCACCAAGCTGCGCGGCGAGGTGACCTTCTGCGCGCCCGGGAGCCTTGCCAACGACGGCAAGGTGATCGACGACCAGCGCAAGTACGAGTGATCCGTCGGGCTGCCGGCATCCCCGGCGGCCCCTTGCGGAAAGCCCGGATCGAACCGGGCCCGGCCTTCAGGCACACTGGCGTGATGTTGCCCGTCACGCCATTTTTCTGAGCGATGCAGAGCCTGCTGCTGCTCCTTCCCGACTTCGCGCTGATCGCGATGGGCGTGCTCCTGCGCCGTTATTTCGGGCTGGCGGACGCCTTCTGGACCGGCGTCGAGAAGCTGGTCTATTTCATCTTCTTCCCCGCATTGCTGTTCCACGCCCTGGCCCGGGCGACGATCGACATCGCCGCCATGGGCCCGCTGTTCGTGGTCGGGCTGGTCACGATGGCAGCCGGCTTGCTGCTGGGCCTTGCCGGGCGGCCGCTGATGGGGCTGGATGCGATGGCCTTCGCGTCGCGCCTGCAGTGCGCCTACCGCTTCAACACCTATATCGGCATTGCGGTGGCCGGCAAGCTGGCGGGCGCGGCCGGCGTGGCAACCATGGGCGCCCTGTGCGGGGCAATGGTCCCGTTTGCCAACATGGCGGCGGTGGCGATGCTGGTGCGTCACGGCCAAGGCCGGCTGTGGCAGGAGCTGGCGAAGAACCCGCTGATCATCGCCACCCTGGCCGGGCTGGCGTTCAACCTCTCGGGTGCGCAGCTGCCGGCGCCGGTGGTGCCCTTCCTGCAACGGCTGGCGGATGCGGCGGTGACCCTCGGCCTGCTGGCGGTGGGCGCGGCGCTGCGGCTGGGGCGCAGCGAAGGCGGGCGTTTCGGAACCGTGTATCTGTGCGCCGTGAAGCTGGTGGCGCTGCCGGCTGTGGCCTGGGGGCTGGGGCGGGCGCTGGGGCTCACGGGCGTGGCCTTCCAGGTGGCGGTGGCGTTTGCCGCCCTGCCGACGGCGTCGTCGGCCTACATTCTGGCGATGCGGCTGGGGGGCGACGGGCCCGGCGTGGCGCGGCTGATCTCGGCCACCACGGTGGCCGCGGCGGTGACGCTGACGGCCTGGCTGACGCTGCTGCGCGCGGCCTGAGGCCCAATGGCAAAACCCCGGCGGGTGCCGGGGTTGTGGGGAGATTACTTGTCCTTGCTGCGGCTGGACTTGGCCGGGGCGGGTGCCGGGGCCGGCGCGGCCTGGGCGGCCTTGGAGGCATCAGCGGCGCCCTGCATCAGGTTCCACGGCCACATGCCGCTGGCGAAGGGGTTGGGCTGGGCGGCTTCGGGGGTGCTGCCGCCTTCCGAGGCGATCTTGCTCATGGCCTGCATGGTGGCGATGGTGGCGCGCTGCATCTCGAGGCCCTGGGTGGCCATCTGCAGGGAGCTGAGGTTCATCTTGAGCCAGTTCTCGACGGCCTTCATGTCGGCGATGCGCTTGTCGAGCTCATCCACGTCGAGGGTCGGGGTGACCATGCCGGGCAGGCTGAAGCCCATCTTGCCCCACATGCTGCGCATGAATTCCAGCGGATCCTGTGCATTGTTTTCGGTGCTCATTGCTCTCCCCCTTTTGTCTGGTTGTGGAATCAGTGATTGATCTTAACCGAAGCGTACTCCGCCCGCATCAGCCTTGGGTTTTTCGTTGCAGCAGGGCCCGTAGCTTGGCCGGGCGGACGGGCTTGTGCAGGAGCGGGATCTCGGCCTGCTGGGCGGCGTTGGCGGTGGCCGGCGAGGTGTCGCCGCTGAGGATGATCGCCGGGATCGGCTTGCCGAAGTGGGCGCGCAGGCGCTGGATGGTCTCGAGCCCGTCGGCGGCGCCGGCGATCTGGTAGTCGGACAGGATGATGTCCGGCGGCGAGCCGGCGGCCTCGAGGGCGGTGAGGATGTCGGCCTGGTTGTCGGCGGCGCTGACCTGGCAGCCCCAGGATTCGAGCAGCCCGACGGTGCTGGCGACGGCCAGTTCGTCGTCGTCCACCAGCGCCACGTGGAGCCCGTTGAGGGCCTGGCTGGCAACCGGGTGGCTGCCCTCGGCGACGACCCCGGGGGCGGCGGTGGGCAGCTCGACCGCGAACACCGCACCGCGGCCGGGGCTGGACTTGAGGGACAGGGGGTGGTCGAGGAGATCGGTGAGCCGGCGCACGATGGCGAGGCCCAGCCCGAGGCCCTTGGCCCGATTGCGCTCCGGGTTGTCGAGCTGGACGAACTCCTGAAAGATCGCCTCCTGGGCGTCGGGGGCGATGCCGGGGCCGTTGTCGCGCACCTCGATGCGCACCCGCCGGCCGCGCTTGCGGCAGCACAGCAGGATGGTGCCGCCCGGGGCGTAGCGCAGGGCGTTGCTGATGAGGTTGTGGAGGATGCGTTCGAGCAGCAGCGGATCGCTCTCGACCCACAGGCTGGTGGGGCGCAGGCGCAGGCGCTGACCGCGCATCTCGGCCTCGCGGCGGTAATCCACTTCGATCCGTTCGAGCAGCGGCTGGAGCGGGAAGGGCTTGATCTGGCGGTCGAGCACGCCCACGTCGAGGCGCGAGATGTCGAGCAGGCTGTCGAGGAGGTTTTCCATTGTCTCGGCCGACACCGCGATCTGTTCGACCAGCCGGTGGGTGTCGGGGGCGTGGGGCTTCTGGCCGAGCTCGGCGACGAACAGCCCGAGGGCGTGCATGGGTTGGCGCAGGTCGTGGCTGGCGGCGGCCAGGAAGCGGGTCTTGGCCCGGTTGCCCCGTTCGGCTTCTTCCTTTTTTTCGAGGAGCTCGCGGGTGGCGGCCTCGATCTGGCGTTCGAGATCCTCCCGCGAGGCGCCGAGCTTGTCGGCCATGTCGTTGACGCCCTCGGCGAGCATGCGCAGGCTGCGCCCGCCTTCGACGGGCACCCGGGCGGAGAGGTCACCCTGGCCAAAGCGGGTGACGGTGGTGGCGATGCGCTGGATCGGGCCGGAGATGCCGCGGCTCATCCGCAGGGCCAGGGCCACGCTGGCGATGAGCACGGTGATCACCATCAGGAAGGCGTGCCAGAGCAGGTGGCGCTCTTCGGCGCGCAGGGAATCCTGGGTCATCTCGACGAGCACCTCGCCGCGCTGTTCGGTGCCGGTGGGGGCGTTGCCATTGCCGTTGCCGAGGAAGGCGTCCTCGATGTTCACGCCAACCCCGGTGACCGGTTCGCGGAAGCGCTGGGGCGGATCGTCGCTCCCCGGAGGGCGAGGATCCGGGGTGGCGAGTTCGGTGAGCACCTGCTGCTGGGGGCCGAAGACCACCACGCGCACCACATCCTTCTCGACCACGATGGCGTTGCTCAGCTTGCGCAGGCTTTCGAGGTTGCCCGAGAACACGCCGTACTCGCTGGCGGCGGCGAGCTGGCGCGCCAGCGCCTTGCCCCGCTGGCGGTGGACTTCTTCGAGGTCGGACAGCCGGGATGAGGTGAAGTAGCCGATCAGCAGTGACGCCATCACCATCGTCGGCAGCACCGCGATGAGGATGGTCCGGGCCCGGATGTCGAGGTTGCGTTCGCTGATCATGGCGGGTTCTCCGCACGTTCGAGCCGCTCGCGCAGTACGTTGGCGTCTTCGAGGGTGATGCCCAGGGAGCGGGCGACGTAGGTGTTGGTGCTGATCCGGAACTGGCGCGGCGCGGTGGGCGGCGGCAGGCTGCCGCTGACGAGCCCGATCCGGGCGGCCTCGCCGGCCTGCTGGCCGATCTGGGCCGGCGTGCTGTAGAGGGCGAACAGGGCGCCGGCCTTGACATAGGCGGGCGAGAAGCCGATCACCGGCGAGCGGTGGTGATAGGCCGTCAGGAGGATGTTGGAGATGGTCCGGTTGTTGAACAGCTGGGTGTCGGGCACCGCCAGCAGCACGGTGGGCTCGGCCAGCATGCGCTGCAGGGCGGGGTAGAGATCGCTCTCCTCGCTGGCGTATTCGAGCACCGGGCGCAGCCGCTTGTCCCGGGCGCTGGCCTGCAGGCGGCTGCCCAGCTCGGTGCTCTCGCGGCCGACCACCAGGCCGACCCGCGGCCAGTCGGGCAGGGCGATGCGCAGCAGCTCGATCTGCCGCGACGCGGGCTGGTCGATGAACACCGCCGACACCCGCCGGGTGTCGTCACCCCGGTTGGACAGGCGCTCGTAGGCGCTGCGCGGCAGCAGGGTGTGGAGGATCAGGGTGCGTGGGGCGAGGTTGGCGATGGTCTGGGCGGCGCGGGTGCCGAAGGTGACCACCAGCCCGGTGTTGCCGAGGGCGGCGGCGTCTTCGGCGCGCAGCGGAAGCATCAGCGTCTGGGGGCGGTGGCCGGCGTTGCGCAGCTCGGTGGTGAGGGCCTCGGCGGCTTCGCTGAAGGCGGCGCTCTCTTCTGACATCACGAGCACCACCGATGCGGCGAGCGCGTGCAGCGGCACCCCGCAGGCCAGGAGGGCCAGCAGGGTGACGACGAAGGCGCGCCGGATCAGCCTCATCAGGCGTCAGAGTTCCAGAGTCACGCCGGCGAAGATGGTGCGAGCCCACCAGGAGGTGTCTGGCGCGTAGGTCTGATCCGGGCCGTCCACGTTGCGGGCTGTGACGGAGACCTCACCCCGGGCGATGCTGGCCGGAAGACGGCGGGCGAGGCGCAGGTCGAGCTGGCGGTAGGGCGCGGTCTTGTGCCAGTTATCCTGGTACCAGCTCATCGACCCGATCCAGTGCTTGGCAAAGCTGAACTGCCAGCCGGGCAGGAACTCCCACGCACCGAAGAGAGTGGAGCTCTGCTTGGGGGCGGTGTATTCGATCCACCCGCTGGAGTTGGTCTTGGCTTCGGTGGCGCTGAAGTTGGGGTTGTCGATGCGCAGGGCGGTGTGGTGGGCGGTCAGCCAGGTGCGCGGGGACGGGCGCCAGGTGGCCGAGATCTCCAGGCCGCGGATGTTGGCCTCGCCACTGTTGGTGAAGTAGCGCGTGTTGCTGCGGGAGAACAGGCCGACGGTGGACGGCTCGAGCTTCATCTCGACCAGATCGCGGGCGCGTTCGAGGAACAGCCGGGCGTCGATGGTGGTGGCGATCTCGCGAAGCTCGGCCAGATAGCCCAGCTCATAGGTGGTGATCCGCTCGGCATGGAGATCGGGCGACGGGCGGAAGGTCTGGTTGAGCGGGGTGCCCGCCGGGATGGTCCGCCCAGGAATCGAGAACGGCGCCGAGTTGCTGAAGATCATGCTGGACCTCTGCTCGAACGCCATCGGGTTGCGATGGGAGCGGTTGACCGACAAGCGCCAGGTCTGGCTGTCCGTCATATGATAGTTGGCTGACGCGCGCGGTGCCAGTGCCACCCGGGTGAGGGAGTTGTCCTCGATCATCGTCCCGACGTTGAACAGCCAGCGCTCGCTGGCGCGCCACTCGAGGGTGCCGAAGGCGCGGGTCACGGTGCTGCGCACCGGCTCGTTGGCGTTGAAGCGTGACGGCGCGGCGATCAGGTCGGTGCGCCAGCCGGCGCCGATCACGGCCCGCAGCGACGGGGCCAGGGTGGTGATGCGCTGGAGTTCCAGGTCGTCGCGGGTGGCCTTGAAGTCGTAGTCGAAGCGCACCGGCACGTAGATTGTCCGGGTTGTGCCGCCGAGGGTGACGCGTGCCGGCACGTCGAGGTTGTAGTGGTCGCGGCCGTTTTCTTCCTGGTGGTAGAAGGTGACGGTCAGCTCCTCGCCGGGGGCCGGGGCGTTGCGCCAGCGCAGCAGGCCGAAGCCGGTGTAGATGCGCATCGGCCGTTCGGGGTCGGTGGCGTTCTGATCCTTGCCGGTGCCTTCGTGGGAGTCGGTCCAGCCGGTCTGGAAGTCGACACTGTTCGCGCTGTCGGCGCGCCATTCGGTGTTGAGGGTGGCGAGCTGGGTGTAGCGCCAGTCGTTGATGTTCTGTGCGCCCTTGTCGTAGTTGCCGAAGCCGTGGTCGTAGGTGCGCGAGACGGAGAGGCGCATGGCCACGTCGTTGAACTGGTGGCCGATGCGGGCACCGACATCGTTGATGCCGTTGTCGCCCACGCGGTAGCGTACTGCGCCGCCGAGGGTCTCGGAGGGCGAGCGGGTGATGATGTTGGCCACGCCGAGGAAGGCGTTGCTGCCGTAGGTCGCCGAGTTGGAGCCACGGAAGACCTCGATCCGTTCGATGTCGTCGATGTCCACGCCGATCTGGTTCCACTCGACCCCGGAGATCAGGTAGGGCGAGTAGATCGAGCGGCCGTCCACCTGCACCAGCATCCGCCGGGGGGCGTCGTCGGACAGCCCGTGGTAGGTGACCAGCGGCTGGTTGCCGGTGTGCATCCCGAGCTGGAAGCCGGGCACGAGGCGGAACAGCTCGTAGATGTTGCGCGCACCGGATGCGCGGATCATCTCCCGGTCGAGGACGGTGACGGCGCCCGGTGCATCGGCCGGCGCCTGGGACAGGCGCGTGGCCGACAGCACGACTGGCAGGTCACTCAGGTGACCGGCCTCGCTGATGTCATCGGGGTTGGCAAGCGCTGTCAGCGGCAGGAGCGTGATCAGCAGGGGGAGCGTGCGCAGGGGCGCAGAGAGGCGATGTGTAATCTTGATGGGCGGCATGGTTTTTGCCGAATTGGCTAGCAAACCACGATTTTGTACGTTTTGGGCAGGGCTGGGTAGGCTAAACTGCCAAGGCGAATCGAAAACCGACTTATCCGCAATGAATTGGCGGCCATGATGCAGACACGTATTCTGATTATCGAAGACCATGTGCTGGTGAGGGAAGCCATGGCCCTGACCCTTGCCCAGGTGGGCGAGGGCGTGCACTGCCAGCAGGCCAGCAATGCCACCGATGCGCTCGCGCTGCTCGAAGCCGATCCCGACTGCGATCTGCTGGTCGTCGACCTGATGCTTCCGGAAATCAACGGTTTTTCGCTGCTTGGCGTGATCGCCAAGCGTTTTCCCGATGTGCCGGCCCTGGTGGTGTCGGCGCTGGACGACCGGGAGTCGGTGCAGCGGGCGATGAAGGCAGGCGCATCCGGCTTCGTCTCCAAGGCCAGCCCCAGCAACACCCTGATCGAAGCCGTGCGTACCGTGCTGGCGGGCGGCGTGTTCACCCCGGAGGCGTCCTCGGGCAGCGACGGCGGCAGCCGCAGCCGGCGTGCCAGCCAGGCCTTCGCCGAACGCTTCCAGCTCACCGCGGCCCAGGGCCGGGTGCTCGAACTGGTGGCCCAGGGCAAGTCGAACCGCGACATCGCCGAATTCCTCGGCCTGTCGGAAGGCACCGTGAAGGTGCACGTCTCGGCGATCCTGCGGGCGCTGGGGGTGACCAGCCGGGCGCAGGCCCTGCTGATGATGACCCGGGCCGGTCTGCGGGTCTGAGGTTCTGGCGGTATTGCGCCCGGTCGCTTCCGCGACGTCCGGGCGAGCAGGGATGTATGCACCACCTTTTTGCGAACAATTCTTATTACTGATTATAATCGGACGCAATGGATCACTGCCGGGCGGTTGTCGATGAGTCGGATTGAAGGGCGAGGTGACTGCTGATGGGTGCTGCAGCGCCGGTCGTCGCAACGGTTTCACTGCCGCGCAGCCTGCTCAGGGGCGAGCGCCGGCCACAGATTGCCCTGGTGGGCCTGCCGCGCACCGGCAAGAGCACCATCTTCCAGGCGGCCTCGAGCACCGCGGTCGAATCCGGCCAGCTCGACGGCAGCAGCCTGGGTTTCTCCACCTGCCAGGTCAATGTGGGCCTCGAGGAGGCGGCGCTGGTCGATCTGCCGCCCCTGCGCAGCTTTCATGATCTCGACGAGGCCGACCGCCTGCTGCTGATGGCGCTCCTCGGCGGCCAGCCGGCCCGGCACGGTCAGGCCGGCTTCAAGGCGCCGGACCTGCTCATCCAGGTCGTCGATGCCACCGCCCTCGAATCCAGCCTGGCCCTGGCCCAGGAACTCTGCGAGCTCGGCAAGCCGCTGGTGATCGCCCTCAACCGCCTCGACGAGGCCCGCGAGAAGGGTGTCTACATCAACGTGGCGGCGCTGTCCGAGGCGCTCGGCGTGCCGGTGGTGCCCACCGTTGCCCACATGGGCAAGGGCATCACCACCGTCTTCGAAACCGCGCTCCAGCTCATCCACGCCAGGAGCTGCCCGCTGCCCCAGCTACCCAGCCCGCACCTGCGCAAGGCGCTGGCGCCCCTCAAGGCGATTCTCGACACGCCAGAGGTGGAAGCCGCCTTCCGCGTGCCCCGGGCGCTGCTGCTCACCCAGGTGGCGCGGGGCGATACGTGGTTCGCGGCCGAGCTGGCCCGGCATTTCCCCGATCTGGTGCCGGCCGTCGAGGCGGCCCGGGCGGATGCCGCGCGGGTGCTGCCGCGGCCGCTGCCCGACGAACTCTTTGCCGATCGCCACTACCGGGCTGCGGCGCTCCACGAGCAGGTCAGCCGGCTCGGCCATGCGGCCGAGAAGGCCGGCTGGAAGCGCGCCCTCGACCGGCTGTTCCTTCATCCCCGCTGGGGGCTGATCGGCACCCTGGCGGTGTTCGCGCTGGTGCTGTTCATGGTCTTCGAGGTGAGCACCGGCCTCGACGCGCTCACCTCCGCGCCGCTGGCCGCGTGGGTCGGCCAGTGGGAGCCGGACACCACCGCCGGCGTCGTCGGGCGCGCCGTGGCCGACGGGCTGGTGGGGCTGGTGGGCATCGTGGTGCCCTACATGCTGCCGCTGGTGCTGCTGCTGGTGAGCCTTGAGGAATCAGGAATCATGCACCGGGTCGCCTTCGTGGTGGACCGGGGCTTTCACCGTATCGGCCTGCACGGCGGGGTGGCGGTGCCGTTTTTGCTGGGGCTGGGCTGCAACGTGCCGGCCCTGTCGGCGGTGGCGGCGTCGTCCGCGGGGCGCGAGCGCATCGTGGCTTCGCTGCTCATCACCTTCGTGCCCTGCTCGGCGCGCTCGGCCATCGTGCTGGCGATCGGCGGCAAGTACCTGGGCTGGGAAGGCGTGCTGGGCATCTTCCTGCTGACGAT
The DNA here is from genome assembly GCF_009469605.1 of Zoogloea sp. 1C4. Classification (GTDB taxonomy): domain Bacteria; phylum Pseudomonadota; class Gammaproteobacteria; order Burkholderiales; family Rhodocyclaceae; genus Zoogloea; species Zoogloea oryzae. The sequence continues at coordinate 19,053 of NZ_SSXU01000022.1, forward strand.
GCTGATCATCGCGGTGGCCGGCAAGCTGCTCACCCGCCGCTACGTGAAGGCCAGCCCGGGCTTCATCCAGGCGATTCCGTCCTACGCGCTGCCCCAGTGGCGGCGCCTGCTGGCGATCACCTGGGAGCGCACCAGCGACATCCTGACCGTCGTCACCCCCCTGCTGGTGCTGGGCAGCGTGGTGCTGGCGCTGCTGGCCCACTTCGGTGCCGATGACGTGATCAACATGCTGCTGCTGCCGGTGAGCAGCTGGTGGCTGGGCCTGCCGGTGGCGCTGGGCGTGCCGATCCTGTTTGGCGTGCTGCGCAAGGAACTGTCGCTGCTGATGGTCTATCAGGCCCTCGGCACCCAGGACATCGCGCTCCAGCTGAACTGGGTGCAGATCGCCACCTTCCTGGTCTTCCTGACCTTCTACGTGCCCTGCGTGTCCACCTTCGCGGTGATGCTGAAGACCATCGGGCGCCGCGATGCGGTGTTCTCGGTGGGGCTGTCGGTGGCCGTGGCGCTGGGCATCGCGGCGGCGTGCCGGATCGCCCTGCAGGGCGTCAATCTGCTGTTCTGAAGCCGGTCAGTCCCGCGGGCGCAGGCGTTCGAGGGATTCGTCCAGCCCGGCGGCGCTGCGCAGGAGCGGCGGTTCGCTGTCCTCCAGCCGGGCGGCCGGGTTGCCCGGCGCGGCGGCCGGCGTGGCGACGACCTCGGGCTCGCGCACGATGCGCGGGGTGATGACCACTACCGTCTCGGTGCTGGTGCCCGCATCTTCCCAGCGGGAAAACGCCGCGCCCACCACCGGAATCTCGCCCAGCACCGGAATGCCCGAGCGCTTGTAGTTGGCGCTGTTGCGAATCAAACCCCCGATGAAAATCGACTGCCCGTCCTCGGCAATGAGGGTGGTGTTGACCTGCGTGCTGTTCTTCGACGGGATGCTGTTGTTCACGCTGGCGGTGCTCACCTCCGGGTGGATCTTCATCAGGATGCGGCCGCGCTCGTCGATGGACGGCGTGACCCGCAGGATCACCCCGGATTCGAGGAACTGGATGGATTCGGTGGTGACCTGGTTGATGGTGGTCGTCACCTTGTAGCCGGTCTGGTCGCCGATGGAGGTGATCGCCTGCTGGTTCTCCAGCGCCAGCAGCTTGGGTGTGGCGAGGGTATGCACCCGGCCCTTGCTGGCCAGGGCGCTCAGGTAAACATTGAGGTTGTCGCTCACCACGCTGAAGAACAGCCCGCTGCCGGCGCGGTCGGCAAGGCCCCTGGTGCCCACGGTGTAGCTGCGATCGCTGCCGCCCACGATCTTCGACCAATCCACCCCGAAGGCTTCGCTGCGGTCGAGCCGCACCTCGAGGATCTTGGCCTCGATCAGGATCTGCCGGGGCTGCACGTCCACCTGCTGGAGCAGCGTCTCGATGCGGTCCACGAAGGCCGGCTGGTCTTCGACCACGATCAGGTTGCGTTCGAGGAGCGGGGTGATCTTGCCGTAGCGGGAGATGTGCTTGGTGAGGATGTCGGCGACCGTCTTGGGGTTGGAATACTGGACCTTGAAGGTGCGGAGTTTGGTGTTGCCCGACAGGCCGTCCAGCCCGGCGTCCTTGCGCTCGACCACCAGGAAGGTGTCGCCGCGGCGCTCGGCCACGTAGCCGGCGGCCTCGGCCACGGTGCGCACGGCCTCGTCGGCGCTCACGTTGTAGAGATTGACCGACACGTTGCCGGTGACGCCCTTGCCCACCAGCACGTTGATCTTCTCGTTGCGGGAGAGCATCTCGAACACGTCGCCCACCGGCACGTCGCGCAGATTGACGGTGATGCGCCGTGGCGCGGGATCGGCGGCGAAGGCGGCCGGCTGGCCGGTGGCGGCGAGGGCGCAGGCCACGAGGGCGGTGGCGAGGCGATGGCGGATCACTGTCTGGACTCCCGGGGCGGACGGCGCATGTCGAGGGTGACGCGGCGCCCGTCCTTTTCGAAAACGGCCTGGTATTCGGTGACCGACAGCAGGCGGTGGCCGTCGATCTTTTCGCCGATGGCGACCATCTGGCCGTCCACGTTGGCGAGGGAAGCGGCCCCCTACAGCAGCACGCCGCGCAGGCGGGGCTGCCATTCGACGGGCGCGGAGGCATCGCCGGCGACGGGCGCCAGCAGCGTGCCGCCGGGCCGGCGGAAAGGGTCGTGGTGGAGCCTGGGTGCGGCGGGCGGCTCGGCAGCGGCGGCCGCGGTGGCGATGAGCAGCAGGAGGGCGGGCAGCAGGCGGTGCTTCATGGCTGGCGGGTGGCCGGGCGGCGATACACGGCGAGGCGCAGGCGCAGGTTCACGCTGCCGCTGCTCACCTGGCGGGTGAAGCGGATCTCCTGCAGGCCGGCGTTGGGCAGGCGGGACTCGATGGCGGCGAGCCAGCCCACCAGCTGCGGGTAGCTGCCGCTGGCATCGAGGTCATAACGGGTTTCGACGAGGCCGTCGGATTCGTTCTGCTGGCCGGGGAAAACCGGCAGCAGCTCGACGCCCTGACTGCGGGCCAGGTTGTCGAGCACGCCGGGCAGGCGCGCCGGCGCGGTGTCGGCAGCGTCGAGGGTGGTTTCGAGGCGGGTGGCTTCGGTCGCCAGGGCGTCGGCCTGGGCCTGCTGGTCGGGCAGGCTGGCGATGGCCTCGCGGATGCCCGCTGTCTGGGTGAGCACTGCCTGGCGCGACTGCCACGCCGGCCGCAGGATCTGGCCCCAGCCGACGAGCAGGATCACCGCCGACAGGGCGCCGGCGACGAGCCGCAGCACCCGGATGTCGAGGGCGAGGAGCTCGCGGGGAAACTTCACGACTTGCCTCCACCAGGCAGGGTGAGCGGGCAGTTGAGGGCGAACTCCATCAGTTCGAAGCGGTTGTACTGCTTGACGTTGCCGGGCACCAGTCGGGGCTTGGCGCAGGGGCCGGCGCTGCCGAGGGCCTCGGCAAACTCGCCGATGGTGGCCGGGTCCGGCGCCTTGCCGCGGATGGCGAGGCTGGCCTCGGCCGGGGCGATGGGCGTGCCGGGCTGGGGCAGGGCCGGGATGCGGGTGTAGATCAGTTCGTCGAACCAGATGGACTCGCCCAGGGCCTGGTCGATGGGCACGAGCACGCCGCTCACCACGTCGGGGCCGCGCAGGGCGGCGACCTTGCGGGACAGTTCGCGGGCTTCGTCGACCCGCGCGTTGAGGGCGGTGAGCCGGGCCGCGATGCGGTCGCTGTCGCGGCGCTGGGCTTGCAGGGTCTGCAGCGCGGTGGTGGCCTGGCGGTTGGCGATTTCGATCCCGACGCGCGCTGCGGCGACCGCGGCGATGGCGCAGCCGACGGCGACCAGCCCGCCGCGCAGGGTGCGTCGCGCCCGCTGTTCGGCACGCCAGGAGGCGGGGATCAGGTCGATGTCGGCCATGTCAGGCGGTCGCGCGCAGGGCGAGGCCGGCGGCGACGGTCATCCCGGCCGGCGGTTCGACGATGGGCACGCCCTCGTTGCCGGGGATCTTCCACAGGTCGAGCACCTGCACGGGCATCGCCAGCAGGCGGCCGATGAATTCGGCAGCGCCGTCCAGGCGGGCGATGCTGCCGCAGATGTAGATGCCATCCACCGAGCCGCCGTGGGTCTGGGAGGCGAAGTAGATCAGCACCCGCGCCACCTCGTGGGCGAGCTGCTGGAAATCCGGCTGGAGCAGCTCGACGATGGTGCTGCTGATCTCGTCGCCACGGCTGGGCAGGCCGTGCTTGCGCAGCAGGGCGAGGGCCCGTTCGGCGGGCAGGTCGAGGTTGCGGGCGAGGGTGTCGGCCAGATGGGCTTCGCCGAAGTCGAGGCTGCGGTCGAACATCAGCCGGCGGCCCCACAGCAGGGTGAGGTAGCTGTGGCGGGCGCCGAAGTTGATGATGAGCTGGTTGGCCCGTGGATCGCCGGTGACCAGCGCCCGGGCGACCCGGGCCAGGGCGGCGGGGCCGATGTCCACGGCAATGGGTTCGAGCCCGGCGGACTGGAGCAGATCGAGATGGGCGATGACCCGCTCCCGCGGGGCCACGGCGACCACCGCCGAGCGCAGGTTACTCTCGGGCGGGCGGCGGATCGGCAGCACGTCCACCACCGCGTCGTCGAGGCCGCTCTTGAAGCGCTCCTTGAGGGTGCGCAGCAGGGTGGCGGTGTCGTCCTGGCCGTTGGGGGTCGTGTAGTCCACCGAGATGACCTGCAGCTCACCCGGCGGCAGCACGCTGACCACGCGCCGGCCGCGAAAACCGTGGCGCTTGAACCCGTCGCGGACGAAGCGGCGGAAGGCCGCCGGATCGGCGAGCAGTTCGGCGCGGGGCGTGGGGTAGGGCAGCCCGGCCACCGCCTGCCAGCGCAGCTCGGTGCCGGCACGGGTGATCTGGGCGAGGTTGAGGCGCTCGCTGGCGAGATCAAAGCCGATGGGCGTGTTCCGCCGGATGGCGGGCCACGGGGCTTTGAGGCCGGCGAGGCGGCCTTTCAGGGATGTCCAGAGTGCGTTGTACTCCATGGCACCCATATCGGCGGGCGCCGGTCATTCCTTGAGCATCGAGGCCTAATTGGTGGTGATGACGAGGCGGGGTTCCTGGCGCAGGCTTTCGCGGCTGGAAATGGTGGCGGAGTCCTCGCCGAAGGTCATCAGGGCGACCAGCCCGTTGTTGGGCCGCACGCCGTCGACCCATTCCTGCACCGTGGTGGTGATGTTCACCTCCCAGTAGCGCTGGGGCGAGGCGCCCAGGGGCAGGGAGAGGGTGCCGGCGAGGCTGTTGGCGAAGGTGCCGCCGGCGTTGGTCCAGGCGAGGTCCGGGGCGTACTGGCGCCTGCTCCAGCTCACGCCGCCGCTCGAGATGGCGCCGTTCTGGGTGCCTTCGAGCCAGCTTTCGGTGAGCGGGTAGAGCTTGGCGCTGAGGGAGAGGCTGAGGATGACCGAGTTCTCCACGTGGAAGGACAGGATGGCGCGCTTGATGACGGTGCCGGCAGGTATGTTCGACAGGTCGAAACGCAGGATCGGCCGGTTGTCAGGAATGTAGGCGACCTGCAGCGGTGTGGTGGTGCCGTAGTTGACGTTGCTGGGCAGGTTGCTGGAGACGTAGGCGTCGGCCACCGGCACGCGCACGCTGCCGCCCATTGCGCTGAGCACGCCGGTTGCGTCGAGGGTCGAGGCGATGATCTGCACGTCGTCGAGCCGCCCGAGGAAGTTCTCGTTGTAGGGGGTGTTGCCGATCAGCAGGTTGCGGCTGTTGACGACAGGCGTGTTGCCGAAGCTGGCGGTGAAGGTGCCGACGAGATTGCCATCCACGTAGAGCTTGATCTGGCGCAGGATGTCCTTGTAGGTGGCGGCCAGGTGGTAGTAGGTGCCGGGTTTCAGGTTGAGGCCGGTGGTGGTGTAGGTGCGCCAGGCGTTGTTGGCGAAGTATTCGAAGTACATCTCGCCGTCGCGGGTGCCCATGGCGTAGTTGGCCTCGTTGGCGGCGGTGCCTTTGTAGAGGACGGGGCGTTTGCCGTTGCGATCGCTCATGTTGATCCAGGCGGCCAGACTGAAGTCGCCGCTCATGGAGAGGTCGCTGGTGTGGGTGACCGTGATCTTGCCTGCCGAGCCAAAGCTGAGCGCGCCGCCAGCCACGCCGCCAGCGCTGCTCCAGCTGCCGCCGGTGACGCTGCCGGTGTGGCCGCCGATGGCGTCGCCGGCCAAGGCGCCGGTGGTCTCGTCGAGCTTCCACCAGGCCACCCGGCCGCTGATGCCGTCCTGGGGCGGGTTGAGCGCGCCGCAGGGGGCGATGTACTTGATGACCAGCTTGGGGATGCGGGTGGCGTCGGAGGCCTCGGCCGAGGCGTAGGCCTCGCTGAAGCTGGAGGTGGGGACGAGCAGGACACCGTAGTTGGGATAGCGTTGGTCAACCCAGCCCTGGACGAGGTTGGTGAGGCCCCAGGTGATCGTGTAGCCCGACAGGTAGTAGTGGGTGTGGGGCGCATCGAGCGCGCTCGTCGACTCGACGCTGGGGCCGGCCATCTGCCAGGTCTTGAAGCCGTCGCGGGTCAGCCAGGTGGCACCGTCGGCGGCGTTGCTGCCGTTCTTGGTGCCGGGCTCCCAGGGCTCGAGCACCCGGTGGGCGTTCACGACGCGTCCCGACAGGGAAAGGCTGCCGGCGTTCTCCCGGTACAGGACGAGCTGGGCGTCGACGATGCGGCTGCCCTTCGGGAGTGTGGAGAGGTCGAACTGGAGCAGGGGGTAGCTGGCGCCCTGCTGGAGCAGCAGGGTGGTGGAAGCGCCGTAGTTCTTCGCCAAATTGGTGGCGTCAAGGTAGGTGTCGGCGCCGCTGCTGTCGGTCTTGACGGTGTAGGTGAGGGTGTTGCCGGCGGTCTTGGGCACCTGCCGGCTGACCGTGACCCGGGCGCCTGGCAGTCCGCTGGCCAGGGTGGCGGTGGCCGTGAGGGTGACCGGGCTGCCGGAGGTGGGGCTGACGCTGACCTTGTAGCTGTCGCTGCCTGCTGCGGTGGCGGGCAGGTCGGTGTAGCCGGTGCAGGTGGTGAGCTGGTTGAGCTTCCAGGTGGCGTGGGCGATGCCGGCCTCGGCGAGGCGGCGCGCCCGCTCGGCTTCGCGCAGGTTGCTGCGGGCGCCGGTGCCGATGTCCTGCACGAGGCCGAAGGTGATCACCCCGATGACGATCAGCAGCAGGCTGACCGGCAGCAGCAGGAAGCCCCGGGCGCGGCGGCTCATCGCGCCCCCACCCGCAGGCGGCGCGACCAGCTGCCGGTTTCGCCGCCGGGGCCGGTCAGGGTGAGCTGGACGAGGACTTCCCGGTAGCGCCGGTTGCCGGTGGCGACGCGGGTGACGCTGAAGGCGGTCACGTTGTCGGCGATGGGGCGCACGGAGTAGTCGTTGCCGTTGAAGGGCGCGATGTTGGGCAGGCGCTCCACCAGCTGGGTGCCGACCCGGTAATACACCACCGGGTCGATCCAGTCGGCGCCGGTCTTGGGGGCGACGGGCGCGCTGCCGATGGTGCCGTTCTCGTCGTTGTCGGTGAAGCTCGCGCCGTTATCCACCAGGCCGTCCCCGTCGTCGTCGATGCCGATGATGCCGGCGCCGCCGTCGTTGGTCTCGTCGGCGGGGAGGTCGTCGTCCACGACGCCGTTCTTGTTGTTGTCGGCATCGGCGTAGCCGTCGCCGTTGCGGTCGAGCCCGGGTGGCAGGGCCACCGCGAGCACGTCGCGGGTGGCGGTGGTGACTTCGAGGGGCACCATCAGGCGGGTGCTGGCCTCGACCATCGCGGCGATGCGCTCCAGCGCCAGCCGGGCGTCGCGCTGCAGGGTGGCGCGTTCTCCGATCACGGCGTCGCTCTGACGCAGGCCGCCGAGCATGCCGGCGAGGCTGCCCAGCACCAGCGCGGCGATCACCGCGGCGACCAGCAGCTCGACCAGGGCGACACCCCGCTGCGGCCTCATCGGGTCACCAGGGTGATCATTTCGACCGGCGGGTCGGTGATGGCGGCGCGGACCCAGATCAGGTCGGCGTCGGTGCCGGTGAAGGGGTTGTTGTCGCCGTCGGCGTTGTCGCCGTCGTAGCGGCTGAGGTAGACCATCACCCGCGGCGTGGTGGTGGTGGCGTCGGAGAGCGTGGTGGCGGTGGTGGCGCTGCCAGCGGCGGTGGCGGCTGCGTCCAGGTCGTCGAAGCGGGCGCCGGCGACGTCGGAGAGCTTGTTGGCGACGGCCTGCCACAGGTCGTCGTCCCGGTCGGCGGTCGGGGCGCCGCGGGTTGCGTTGGAGAGGGCGTCGAGGGCCGGGACGATGGCGATGGCGAGCAGCACCACCGCCACCAGGGCTTCGATGTAGCCGAATCCACGCTGCCGTCTCATGGCCTTACTGGAAGGTGATGCGGCCGGTCTCCGCGGCCACCAGCACGTCGCGGGTGTGGCTGCCGGCCTGGACGCGCACCCGCGCGCTGCCGCTGGCGAGGCGCTGCAGGGCGTTGCCCTGAGTGGTCGCCGGGGCGCCGTCGGCGAGGAAGGACAGGGCGCTAGCGGTGCCTGAAGGCAGCACGACCAGATTGCTGTCGAGGCGGGCGTCGGGATGGCGGCTGCCGCTACCGAGGGTCTCGGCATAGAGCTGGCGGGAGAGCGGGTGGCGGACGGTGTAGAGCGGGGTGGGCGGCGCGCTGCTGGTGTCGAGGGTGTACACCTTGTAGCTGTCGCTGGCGCTGCCGGCGGCGAAGATCACGCCGCAGGGGGTCTGGGTGCGCAGGGCCTCGTCGCGGGCGAAACGCAGGGCCGCGGCGAGCTGCTCGGCGGCCTTGGCGGCTTGGGCCGGGCGGCTGGTGGCGGCGATCAGGGGGGCGGCCGAGGCGGCAAGCATGGCGAGGATGCCGACGGCGATGAGCAGTTCGATCAGGGTCACCCCGCCGCTGCGGGCGGGGCGGATGCCGGGCGCTGCCACGGCGGCAGGATCAGCGGGACTGGTAGGCGGCGATGTTTACGATCAGCTGGCCGGTCTTGTTGTCGAACTTCCAGCCGCCGGGGTCGCCGGAGGTGGCGGTCATACCCAGGCTGCCGAGGTTGATGACTTCGACGGTGGCGACGTTCTTGATCGGATCGGCAGGGATGGTGCTCTTCTTGAGGTAGGGGCCGTACTTGTAGGTGGCGTCCTTGGTGTTGCTGACGGCGCCGGCGGCGCTGGTGAATTTGACCAGCTGAGAAACGAAGGCGGCTTCGGTGTCGATCGCCCCGAAGGAGCCGCCGGCGGCCACGGCGCTGGGGTAGCTGCCGTGCTGCTGGTAGTACAGCTCGATGGCGGTGCGCAGGTTGCTCAGGGTCGCATCCAGGGCGGCGGCCTTGCTGTCGTCGGTGGAGGCGGAAAACTGTGGAATGGCGATGGCGGCCAGCACGCCGAGGATGACCACGACGATCAGCAGTTCGACAAGCGTGAAGCCGTCTTGCAGGCGGGGGCGGCGAATCTTCATTGCGGACTCCGGTTCTTGTAGTGCAATGGGCGGGAGCACTCCGCCCGGTGAGCAGGTATGGACCCTGTTACGGCCAGTGCGGGCGAAAGTTGAGGTGCAAGTTAGCCGTCAGCGTGAATTCCGTCCGCCTAATGAACAGCCGCCGACAGCTTGAAGATGGGCAGGATCAGTGCGCTGACGATGGTGGCGACGAGGCCGCCCATGAACAGCAGCATCACGGGCTCGATGACCTTGGCGAGGGTCGCGAGACGCTGTTCGAGCTTGCGCTGGTAGTGTTCGGCGAGGCGCTCCAGCACCTTGGCCAGATGGCTGCTGCGCTCGCCGGTGGCGAGCATCTCCCGGGCCAGGGGCGGGATGAACTCGGTGTCGGAGAGCGCCGCCGAGAGCCCGCGCCCTTCCTCGACGCTCGTCCGCATGCGCTCCATGGCCTCGCGCAGGGCGCGGGTGGAGGCGATGTCCTGACTGGCGGCAAGCGCCTTGAGGAGCGGCACGCCCCGCGACAGCGACAGGGACAGGATGCGGAACACCCGCACCATGTGGATGCCCATCACGATGTTGCCGAGGGCCGGGGTGGCCATCACCGCCCGCTCGATGGCGGCACGGCCTTCCGGCGAGGTGGCGACGCGCCGGCCCACCAGCGCGAGCACGCCGATGCCGACCACCACCAGCGCGCCGTACTTGTGCAGGAAATCCGACAGGGCCATGAGCACCAGGGTGGTGACGGGCAGGCGGTCGTGGATGGAGGCGAAGAGATCGGCAAAGCGCGGGAACACCCAAAGCAGGATGAAGGCCACGACGATCACCGACAGGCCCATCAGCACCGCCGGGTAGGTGAGGGCCGAGACCAGCGCGACGCGCAGGTTCTGGGCCTTCTCGTCGAGATCCTTGAGCTGGGCCAGCACGTCGGGCAGGAAGCCGCCCTCTTCGGCCGCCGCCACCAGATGGGTGTAGGTGCCGGGGAACATCGCCGGCTGGGCGGCGAGGGCCTGGGACAGGGGCTTGCCTTCGAGGATGTCGTGGTGGAGTGCGGCCAGCACCGCCTTCACCGGCGGCCGGCGGGACTGGGCGTGGAGCTCGCTGAGCGCGGTGTGGAGCGGTACGCCGGTTTCGAGCAGCAGGGCCAGCTGTTCGGTGAAGGCGATCCGGTCGGCCACCTGGATGCGCTGGCTCCAGCCGGCGAAGGCGGCCTTCGCGCTGCTGGCGGCGGTGGGGGCGGGCGTGCCGCCGGAGGGGCCAAGTTCGATGGCCATCGGTTTACTCCAGCAGCACCACGCGGGAGATTTCCTCCAGCGTGGTGCTGCCTGCCAGCACACGGTCGAGGCCGTCGTCGAAGAGGCCCGGGGTGGGGCCGCGCTTCACGTGGTCGCTGAGGGCTTCGTAGCCGGCGTCGGCGACGATCAGGCTCTGCAGCGGGCGGTCGATCTCGATGAGTTCGTGGATCGCCAGCCGGCCCTTGTAGCCGCTGTCGTAGCAGTTGCGGCAGCCGCGGCCGCGGGCCAGCATCACCTGGCCGCGGGCTTCCCAGCCGTAGCGTTCGACGAGCTCTGGCGGGGCGATGTAGGTGCTGCGGCATTCGGGGCAGATGCGCCGCACCAGGCGCTGGGCCATCACGCCGATCAGCGCCGACGACAGCAGGTAGGGCTCGACGCCCATGTCCACCAGCCGCGCCACCGCGCCCACGGCGTCGTTGGTGTGGAGCGTGGACAGCACCAGGTGGCCGGTGAGGGCGGCCTGCACGGCGATCTCGGCGGTCTGGCGGTCGCGGATCTCGCCCACCATGATGATGTCCGGGTCCTGGCGCAGCACGTGGCGCAGGATGCGCGGGAAGGTGAGCCCGACGGCCTCGTTCACCTGGTTCTGGTTGATGATGTCGAGCTGGTATTCCACCGGGTCTTCGATGGTGACGATGTTCTTCTCGATGCTGCGCAGGTGGTCGATGGCGCCGTAGAGGGTGGTCGTCTTGCCGCTGCCGGTGGGGCCGGTGACGAGCAGCAGGCCGTGGCTGCGGGCCAGCAGACGGCGGAAGCGCGTGAGGTTGCCTTCGGCCAGGCCCAGGCGATGCAGGTCGAGCACCGTGGTGCCCTTGTCGAGCACCCGCAGCACCACCTTCTCGCCGTAGATGCCGGGCAGCGACGAGAAGCGCAGGTCCACGGTGCGGCCCTTGGTGGACACCTGGATGCGGCCATCTTGCGGCAGGCGGCGCTCGGCGATGTCCAGGTTGGCCATCACCTTGAGGCGCGACACGAGGGCCGGGAAGAGGTCGGCGCGCGGGTTCATCACCTCGTAGAGCACGCCGTCGATGCGGAAGCGCACCCGCGCCTTGGTGCGGAAGAGCTCCAGGTGGATGTCGCTGGCGTTGTCGTGGATGGCCCGCTGGATGATCGAATTGACCAGGTTGATCACCGGGCTGCCGGCGGCGAGCTCGTCGATCGTGGTGGTGTCGCCCGTCTGGCTGGTGTTCTCGATGACCTCCAGGTCCATCGTGTTGCCGTCGATCAGGTCGGGATCGTAGGCGGAGCCGGAATACGCCTCGAACAGGCATTTCTGGATCGCGTCGGCGCCGGCCAGCACCCAGCGCAGGCGGCAGCCGCTGGCCCGCTCGATCTCGTCGGCCACCGGCATGGATTGCGGGTCGGTGGTGGCGAGGGTGAGCTCGTTGCCGATCCGGAACATGGGCAGCACGCCTAGCCGGCGGGCCATGTCCTGGGGCAGGGCTTCGGCGATGGCCGGGTCGAACAGGCCCGGGCGCATCGCCAGATAGGGCACGCCGAGCTGGGCCGAGAGGGCCTGGAGCAGCTCGTGCTCGGGCACCCAGCCTTTCTCGATGAGGATGCGGCCGATGCGTAGGCCGAGCTGGCGCTGCAGGCGCGCGGCTTCGGCGATCTGCTCGGGTTTGGCGAGGCCGCGTTCGGTGAGGATGTCGCCGAGGCGCTGGCCGCTGGGGGCGAGGGGCGGCGGCAGGGGGCGGGAATCCGGGCCGCCGCTGTCGAAGATCTCGATGCGCCGGTTAAGCCCGGTGGCCACCAGAATGTCGTGGATCAGCGGGTTGGGGGCGGTGAGGCGCAGCCAGCCGCCAAGTCCGGCGAGCTTGGCGCTGCCGGCGATGAGCTGGGCGAGGGCCTGGCTGGAGAGCAGCGAGACCTTGCCCAGATCGAGGACGATGCGCAGTTCGTAGTCGGCGGCGCAGGCGTCGATGGCGCTGCCGAGGGCGCCCACGGCGTCGGTGTCGTGCAGCGCGCCTTCGGGAGCGAGGTAGGTGAGTGTGCCCGCGCGGGTGCGGACGACGTTGTTAGTGATCGTCGCACTCCCGCCGGATGCTCATCTTCAGCAGCATGGCCGGCTCGTCGTCGCACAGGCGCAGGAAGATGTCGAGGAGCTCCGGGTCGAGCTGGGTGCCGCTGACCCGGCGCATCTCCCTTTCTGCCGCCTCGTGGGTGCTGCCGGCCCGGTAGGCGCGCGAGCTGGTGATGCTGTCGTAGGTGTCGGCCACGGCGATGATCCGCGCCAGCAGCGGGATGTCGGAGCCGCGCAGGCCGTGGGGATAGCCGGTGCCGTCGAATTTTTCCTGGTGGTGGCGGGCGCCGGCGAGGGCGCCCTTGAGGCGGTCCACATGGCGCAGGATCTCGTAGGAGCGCTCCGGGTGCACCTTGATGAAGGTGTATTCGTCGTTGGTGAGGCGGCCGGGCTTGCACAGCACGGCGTCGGGGATGCCGATCTTGCCCACGTCGTGGAGGAGCGAGCCCCAGTGGAGGTTTTCCATCTCCTCGGTGCGCAGGCGCAGGGCCTGGCCCAGGCGCATCGACAGCAGGTGCACCCGCTCGGAGTGGCCGCGGGTGTATGGGTCCTTGGCCTCGACGGCCTCGATCAGCGCAGCGGCCATCTGCTCGGTGAAGCGGCGCATCTCGGCGAACATCTCGCCCATGTGCATCACGTTGGAGATCTGGTGGGCCATCACCTCGCCCAGGCGGCGGTCGCTGTTGGTGAAGTCGGGCTTCTCCTGGTGGTTGAGGAGGGTGAGCATGGCCGGCATCTCGAGGCCCTGGAACACCGGGCAGGCCAGCACCTTGTAGGGCATGTCGGTGAAGATGTAGGGCCGGCGGGAGTCCTTCATGTCGTTGAGGACGACCGTGGCGCGGCTGGACGAGACGAAGCGGAACAGGTCGCCGCGCATCTCCACCAGTACCAGATCCAGGTTGTGGATCGGCTTGCTGAGGTTGGTGGCGGAGACGGTGAGGTTCTCGGCCGGGCGGACGAAGCAGGCCACGTCGGCGTTGAGCTGCTCGGCACAGCTTTTGAGCAGATCCTGCAGGACTTCGGCGCCCAGATCCTGCTTGGTGAGGTGGCGGTCGATGTCGTAGAAAAGGTGGAGCTCTTCGTAGCGTTCGGCCAGTTCGGCGGCCAGCACGTCCATTTCGGTGCCCAGGCTGTTGCGGTCGGCCAGGGTGGCGGCCACGTCGGCCATGGTCTCGGCGACGGTGTCGAGGTCGATGCCGAAGGGGGCAGCGTCGTCCCGGGGCACGGCGATCAGCCAGCCGGGGCCGTCGGGCAGCAGGGCGGGGCTGGCGTAGGTGACGCCGAGGCCGGTCTTGAGGCGGCGCATGCCGTCGCCGCCCGGAGGCGCGGCGTTGCAGGCGGCGAGGGCTTCGCCAAGGGGTGCCGGGTCGCCGTCGGCCCACAGCAGATCACCCGTTGCTGTGCCGATGGCGGCGCTGAAGGCTTCGCCCACGCCGCGCTTGAGCCAGCGGCCGTAGCGGGCCAGATCGCCAGGGCGGGTGTCAGTCATCGGTGCGCTCCCGGGCCACCAGCTGGCCGAGCAGGGTGGCGATGCGCCGGGGGCTCACCGGTTTCTCGAGGAATTCGATGCCGCCCAGCTCCTGGGCCCAGCTGCGCTGGTCGCGGGCGGTCATGGAGGTCATCACCAGCACCGGAAAGGATGGGCGGGTGTCGTCGGCGTGGAGGCGGCGGCACAGCTCCTCGCCGCCCATGCCGGGCATCTGGATGTCGGTGATGAGGGCGTCCGGCGGGTTGCTGGCGATGGCGGCGAGGGCTTCGTGGCCGTCGTGGGCCAGGTCGATCTGCCAGCCTTCCTTGGCCAGGCTGACCCGCAGCACGCGGGCCACGTGGGGTTCGTCGTCGACGACGAGGAGACGTTTCATGCGGCCCTCAGCAATACATGGGGTTTGCGGAAGCTCAGGGTGACGCGGGTGCCCTGGCCGGTTTGGCTGGTGACCTCGATCTGGCCCTGGTGCAGCTCGACGATCTGCCGCGCGAGGTACAGGCCCAGCCCGTGGCCGCCGCGGGCAACGGCTTCGCGGTCGGCGGAGCGGTAGAACTTGTCGAAGATGCGCGGCAGGTCGGCGGCGGGAATGCCGATCCCGCTGTCCTGCACGGTGATCACGATGCGCTCGTCGGTCTCTTCGGCCGACAGGATGATCTCGCCACCGGCCCGGTTGTACTTGGCGGCATTGGTGAGCAGGTTGTTCAGGGCGATGCGCAGCAGATCCTTGTCCAGCTCGACCGGCGGCAGCTCGGGCGGCACGCTCACCTGCAGGCGCAGGTCGCGGCTGGCGCCGGTGTGCTGGAGCTGCTCCATGCAGTCGGCGAGCAGTTCGGCCAGGCGCACCCGCTGGCGGTCGATGACGATGCTGCCGGCCTCGATGCGCGAGATGTTGAGCAGGTTGTTGATGAGCGCGGCGGCGCGCCGGGATTCGTCGCAGACGGTGTTGATGGCCTCGACGCGGGTGTCGGCGGCGAGATTCGGGTCGTCCCGGAGCAGCTCGCCGTAGAGGGTGATGTTGGCCAGCGGCGTCTTCAGTTCGTGGGCCACATGGGCGATGAACTCGTCGCGGGCCTGGGCGGCGAGCATCTGGTCGGTGGTTTCGCGCAGGACGATCAGCGAGCCGAGGCGGCGGGTGGCGTCGCGGGGGGCGAACAGGGGCAGGGCCCACACGCTGACGCGGCGGCTTTCGTTGCCATCGGGGTGGAAGTCGGCGGTCTGGCTGGTGGAGGCGCCGCCCAGCAGCGGGCTGAGGGCCCGCAGGACGCCGCCCTCCACCGGCCATTCGGTGGGGCGCTTGCCGACGAGGGCCGCGGGATCGACCGATAGCAGCGGGCCGACCTTGGTGTTGGCGAACACCGTGAGGCTGCCTTCGTCCAGCACCAGTACGCCTTCGGGCAGGGTTTCGAGGGCGCTCTCGACCTTTTCGCGCTTGTAGCCCAGCAGCTTGATGGCGGTTTCGGCGTCGCCGCGGCCGGCTTCGAGCTCGCGGATGCGCTTCTCGGTGGCGTCGAGGAAGCGCCCGAAGCGGGTGACCAGATCCCGGGCGGCGGGATCGCCGGCGAGATCGGGCGGGGCGCTGGCGGCCAGCTGTTCGACCCGCTGGCTGACCTCCTGCAGCGGCCGCAGCTGGCTGCGCAGCATGAAGAAGAACAGCGGCACGAGAAGCAGGATGGGCAGCGCCAGCCCGGCCAGGAAGGGCAGCTGGCGGGCGTCGAAGCCGAGGGTCGGGGCGCGGAAGGCGACCCGCACGAAACCTTCGAGGCGCCCGTCATGGAGGAGCGGGCCGTGGAATTCGATCAGTTCGAGCCCCGCTGCGCCGCTATCGACCGGGCGGTGGCCGAACCATTCTGCCGGCTTGTCGGCAGCCAGGGGCAGTACGCTCGGGGTGAGACCGGGGGCGGTGACTTCGGACAGGGGCTGGCCCTGGGGGTCGGTGACGAGGCCGTAGGCCAGATCGGCGTTGCCGTGGGCGCGGAGCACCGCGGCGAGGGGATTGGGACGGCCGGGGGACGGCACCAGGCCATCCTTGGGAATCGCGGCCAGCGCCTTGACGAGGCGCGAGCCCTGATCGACCAGCTCGGTGGCGCGCTGCTCCGTCTGGTTGCGCACCGCCAGGAAGGCGACGAGCAAGGCAGCGGCGAGGCCGGCGACGAGGACGAAGAGTCCGGCGCGATCGGCGGAACTGGAGCGGGCGGGAATCACGGGGCGCGTTATCTGAGCGGGTTATTCCCGGATAACGGTCGCAGGCCGGCGTACTTTAGCTGGCCGGGGACATTCCCTTTAAGTGCGCGGCGAGGCGGGTGGGCTCAGTCGGGCCGGTTCCGCTCGCCCGGGGTGAGGAACAGCCCGACGCCAAGGGCGATCAGCACCAGCGGCCACCAGGTGCGGGCCAGGCGGACGATGTCGAGCTCGAACAGATCGAGGTTGATCCCCAGGGCGACGACGCCGATGAGGATGAGGGAGATGGCTGCGAAGTGGCCGCGCATGGGTGATTCCGTGGAAATACCGGGGATGCCGATGGTAGCGCGTTATGCGGGTTCTTCGTCGGGGGTGTCGATCAAGGCCGGCAGGCTTACCCGCAGCAGCACGCCGCGCCCGTCCGGGGTGTCGAGGATGTCCACTTCGCCGCCGGCGCCGCGGGCGATCTCGCGGACGATGGCGAGGCCCAGGCCGCTGCCCGGGTGGCTGGCGGCGGGAAGGCGGAAGAAGCGCTCGAAGACCTGCTGGCGGGCGGCGGCGGGGATGCCGGGGCCGGTGTCTTCCACCTCGACGAGGCTGTGGCTGCCCTCGGTGCGGCAGCGGATGGTCACCTCGCCGGGCGCCGGGGTGTAGTTGAGGGCGTTGGCGACCAGGTTGGCGATCATCTCGCCCAGCAGCAGGCGGTCGCCGTTGACGCGGGCGGCCTGTAGCTCGAAACCCAGGTCGAGGTCGCGTGCTTCGGCGAGGCGGATCCATTCGGGGCTGCGGTCGCGGATCAGTTCGGGCAGGTCGACGGTGGCGGCGAGGCTGGTGTGGCGGCCGCCGGGCTCGGCGGAGAGCAGCACCAGCATCTGGTTGATGAGGTGGCCGAGGCGTTCGATGGCGCCCACGCAGTGACGGGTGCGGGCGTCGCGCTCGGTGGCGTCGGGCTCGCGCTGGAGGAGCTCGAGCTGGGTGCGGATGCCGGCCAGCGGCGTGCGCAGCTGGTGGGCGGCGTTGGCCACGAAGCGCTGCTGGGCTTCGGCGGCCTGCTCCAGCCGGTCGAGCACCTGGTTGAATTCGGTGACGAGGGGGCGGATCTCGATGGGCGCGGCGCCCTCGTCGAGGGGCTGCAGGGCCCGGTGTTCCATGCCGTGCAGCGCGCGGCGGATGCCCTCGACCGGCAGCAGGGCGTGATGCACGCCGAACCAGATGGTGATGCCGGTGGCCACCGCGAAGAACATCAGCGGCAGCAGCAGGGCGACGGCCAGATCGAGCTTGAGCTGGTCGCGTTTTCGGGTGGTTTCGGCGGTGACGAAGATGAAGGGTTCGTCGGCGATGGTGCGGTGGATGGCAGTGACGCGCACCCGGTGGCCGCGGAAGTGGGAGTCGAAGCTGGTCCGCTCGCCGCGCACCTCGTCATCGGGGCCGGCCTCGTGGGGCAGGCCGGCGTCGCCGGCGATGAAGCGGTCGTTGGGGCCGAGGATCAGGTAGTAGATGTCGTCCACCCGGTCGGTGCGCAGCACCTGCTCGGCGGCGGGCGGAAAGACGAAGCGGGGCTCGCCGTCCACCACCTCGAGGTGGGGCACCAGCGCCAGGCTGGCGTCGGCCAGGGCCTGGTCGAGGGCCTCCATGGCCGGCTGGTGGACCAGGTGGTAGGCCAGCGGCAGGAACGTGATGATGGCCAGGGCTGCCGGCAGCAGCAGCCACAGCAGCAGGGATTTACGCAGGCTTCGCGTCATGGGGCAGATCTTCGAGCATGTAGCCCAGGCCGCGTACGGTGCGAATGCGGATGCCGGCGGGCTCGAGCTTGGCCCGCAGGCGCGAGACGTACACCTCGACGGCGTTCTCGCTCATGTCCTTGTCCCAGCTGCACACGGCGGCGACGATGCGTTCCTTGCTCAGCACCCGCTCCAGGTTGTCGAGGAGGAACTGGAGGATCGCCCATTCGCGCTGGGGCAGCTCCAGGGGCTGGCCGGAGAGCCACGCCCGGTGGGCTTCCTCGTCCAGCACCAGGGGGCCGAACTCGCGGCGCTGGCCGCTCTGGCCGCGGCTGCGGCGCACCAGCGCATTGACCCGGGCGAGGAGTTCGACGGCCGCGAAGGGCTTGGTGAGGTAGTCGTCGGCGCCCAGGTTGAGGCCGCGCACCCGCTCGTTCAGGGCGTCGCGGGCGGTGAGCATCAGCACGTGGATCGGGTTGTGGCGGGCCCGCAGGCGCGACAGCAGCTCCAGCCCGTCCATGCCGGGCAAGCCGATGTCGAGCACCATCAGGTCGAACTTCTCGGCGGCGACGGCGGCCTCGGCCAGCTCGGCGCTGCCGACGAAGTCGGCGGTGAAGCCGGCCCCGCGCAGCAGCTGGGCCACGCCATCGGCAAGCAGGGGGTCGTCTTCGACGATGAGGATGCGCATGGGCGGTTGGGCCTGGGCGGTTGGGTTGAGGGGGACGCTAGCTTAAACGTCTTCCTTCTTCACCCGCTCCTTGGCGCCGCCGTAGGACAGCAGGACCGGCAGCAGGAGCAGGGTGAAGATGGTCGCGCTGACGATGCCGCCGACGATCACGACGGCGAAGGGGCGCTGGGTTTCGGAGCCGATGCCGTGGGACAGGGCGGCGGGCAGCAGGCCCAGGCCGGCCATCAGGGCGGTCATCACGATGGGGCGCAGGCGCAGCATGGCGCCGTCGAGGATGGCCTCCGAACGCGTCGCGCCGCGGCGGGCGATCTCGATGACCTGCTCGACCATGATCACGCCATTCTGCACCGAGATGCCGGCCACCGCGATGAAGCCCACCGCCGCCGACACCGACAGGTGCAGCCCGGCCAGCCCCAGCCCGGCGAAGCCGCCGATCAGGGTGAAGGGCACCATCGAGAGTACCAGCAGGGCCGGGCGGATGTCGCGGAAGGCCCAGAACAGCAGCGAGAAGATCAGCCCGAGGGTGATCGGCACGATCAGCTTGAGGCGGGCCATGGCGCGCTGCTGGTTCTCGAACTGGCCGCCCCAGGTGATGGTGTAGCCGGCCGGCAGGCTGACCTCGGCGGCGACCTTTTTCTGGGCTTCGGCGACGAAGCTGCCCTGGTCGCGGCCGCGCAGGTTGGCCTTGACGATCACGTTGCGGCTGCCAGCCTCGCGCTGGATGCGCGAGGCGCCCTGGCGCAGCTCCACGTCGGCCAGGTCGCCCAGCGGGATGCTGCCATGCCCGTCGGGCAGGGCCACCGGCAGGTTGGCGATGTCGTCCACCTGGTCGCGGAACTGGGGGCCGAAGCGCAGGGTGACGTCGTAGCGGCGCTCGCCCTCGTAGAAGGCATTGACCGCGCTGCCGCCGAGGGCGGTCTGGATCATCGCGTTCACGTCGGTGACGTTGATGTCGTAGCGGGCCAGGGCTTCGCGGCGCAGGCGGATGTCCACCTCGCTCTGGCCGCCCACCGGGAGCGCGGCCACGTCGGCCGAGCCTTCGATGCGGTTGAGGACGCCGGCGATCTGGCGGCCCTTGGCTTCGAGCACCTCCAGGTTGGGGCCGAAGACCTTCACCGCGATCTCGCCCTTGGCGCCGGAGAGGGATTCCTCCACGCTGTCCTGGATCACCTGGGAGAAGTTGGTGGGCAGGCCGGGGATGGCCTCCAGGCGGCCCGACATGCTGTCCACCAGCGCGTCCTTGGTGGCGAAGCGCCATTCGCTGCGGGGCTTGAGGTCCACCAGGATCTCGATGTTGTTGGGGCCCTTGGGGTCGGTGCCGTCGTCGGGGCGGCCCACATGGGTGATGACCGCCTTCACCTCGGGGTAGGTGGACAGCACCGCGCGCACCTTGCGCTCCACGTCCTTGGTGTTGGTGAGGCCCGACGACTGGGGCAGGCTGATGGTGAGCCAGATGTTGCCTTCGTCGAGCTTGGGCAGGAACTCGGAGCCCAGCAGCGGGGCGATGCCCATGGCGGCGGCCAGGCACAGCAGCGAACCGGCGATCACCGCCCGGCGACGGGCCTGGAGCTTGACCAGCAGATCCCGGTAGCGCGCCTGGAGGCGGTGCAGCCAGGGGCTTTCCTTCTCTGCCATGTCCTCCTTGTTGAGGGCGTAGGAGAGCAGCGTGGGCACCAGGGTGAGGGTCAGGATCAGGCCGCCGAGCAGGGCGAAGGAGAGGGTCAGCGCCACCGGGGTGAAGATCCGCCCTTCCATGCGCTGGAAGGTGAAGATCGGCAGGAAGGCGACGATGATGATGGCCTTCGAGAACATGATCGGCGAACCCAGCTCGACGCAGGTCTGCTTGAGGGCGTGGATGCGCCGCCCTACCGGCGAGATGATCCCGTGGTGTTCGGAGTTGGCGTCCACCGCCAGACGCACCATCAGCGCCTCGACCATCACCACCGCGCTGTCGATGATGACGCCGAAGTCCACCGCGCCCAGGGAGATCAGGTTGGCCGACACGCCCATGGCGTGCATCAGGATGAAGGCGAACAGCAGCGACAGGGGAATCACCGCGGCGACGATGATCGCCGCCCGCAGGTTGCGCAGGAAGGCCAGCAGGATGGCGGTGACGAGCACCGCGCCGACCAGCAGGTTCTCGGCCACGGTGGCCACGGTGTGGCCGATGAGTTCGGTGCGCTGGTAGATCGGGCGCAGGTGGAAGCCTTCGGGCAGGCGGGCATTGACCTCGTCCACCTTGAGCTTGAGGGCTTCGACGATCTTGGCGGCGTTGCCGCCCTTGGTCATCTGGACGATGCCCTCGATCACATCGTCCCGGTCGTTGAAGGCCACGATGCCCGAGCGGGGGCGGAAACCCGCCACCACTTCGGCCACGTCGGAGATGCGCACCGGCTTGCCTTCGCGGGCTACCACCACCACGTCGCGCACGTCGTCGAGGCTCTGGAACAGGCCGAGGGTGCGCACCACCAGGGCTTCGTCGCCGCGGGGGAGCAGGCCGCCGCTGCCGTTGGCGCTGGCCGCGTTGAGGGCCTGGGTGACATCGCCCAGGCTCAGCGCGTACTTGCGCAGGAGCTCGGGGTCGATGCGCACCTGCACCTCGCGGATCGCGCCGCCGAAGCTCACCACGTCGGCGACGCCCGGCACCATGCGCAGGGCCGGGCGCACCGTCCAGTCCTGCACCGCGCGGATCTCTTCCCGGTCGGCGGTGGGCGGGGCGTCGAGCACGTAGCGGTAGATCTCGCCGACGGCGGTGGTCAGCGGCGCCAGCACCGGCTGGGAGCCGGGTGGCAGCGAGACGTTCTGCAGGCGTTCGAGCACCTGCTGGCGGGCGAAGTAGTCGGCGGTCTTTTCGTTGAAGGTGAGGGTGACCACCGACAGGCCGGTGATCGACACCGAGCGCAGCTGGGTCATGCCCGGCACGCCGCTCATCTCGCGCTCGATGGGCAGGGAGATGGTGCGCTCGACCTCCTCGGGGGCGATCCCGATGGCCTGGGTGACGACCTGGACCTGCACGTCCTGCACGTCCGGGAAGGCTTCGATGGAGATCTGGTTGACGGCGTACAGGCCGTAGCCGAGCAGCACCGCGGCGGCGATGAGGATGAAGGCCCGCTGGCGCAGGGCGAGGGTGATGAGGGTGTCGAACATGGCGGCGGCCCGTCAGCGGGAACTGCTGGCCAGTTCGGCGTTGAGGAGCAGGGCCCCGACGCTGACCACCTTGTCGCCGCCCTTCACGCCGCTCCACACGTAGGCGTAGCTGCGGGTCTGCACCGCCAGGGTGACCTCGCGCTTTTCAAACACGCCCGCTTCGCGCTCGACGAAGACGTAGTTCTTCACCCCTTCGACGAGCAGCGCGCCGGTGGGGATCTTGGGGAGTTCTTCCTTGGCGTCGGCGAGGATGCCGACCTTGGCGTACATCTCGGGCTTGAGCAGGCCCTCCCGGTTGTCCACCGCAACGCGGGCCTGGATGCGGCGGGTCTGGGGGTCGAGGGTGGGGGCCACGTGCACCACCTTGCCGGTGAAGCTGCGCTGGGGATAGGCGGAGACTTCCACCTGGGCCGACTTGCCGACGGTGACGATGGGCAGGTCGCGCTCGGGCACATCCACCAGCACCGACAGGCGGCTCATGTCGGTGACGACGAAGAGCGGCTCGGGGGTGTCGGGGCGCACTTCCATCGCCGGGTTGATCTTGCGGGTGGCCACCACGCCGCTGATCGGCGCACGCAGCTGGTAGCGCTGGCCGCCGGACGCGGTGGTGCCGCCGGGGTTGAGGTTGGCGAGGCGCAGCCGGGCGCGCTCCACTTCGGCCTGGGACTGCTGGGCCTCGGCCTGGGCGGCTTCCAGGTCGCGGCGGGGGATCACCTCGGCCTGGAACAGGCTGCGGGCGCGTTCGAGGGCGGATTTCTTCTGCTGGGCGTCGGCCTGGGCCTTGGCCAGATCGGCGGCGGCGGTGCCCAGTTCGGGGGCGTCCAGCACGGCCAGCACGGTGCCGGCCTTCACGGTGTCGCCGATGTTGGCGTGGATCTCGACGACCCGGCCGGCGATCGGGGCGACCAGCCGGGCGGTGGCGTTCTCGTCGTAGCTGATGCGGGCGGCCAGGGGCTCGTCCATCGGCACCGGGGCGAGGGCTGCGCGCTCGGTCTTGATCTGGGCAAGCTGGGGCGCGGCGGTGGGGAAGCGCAGCACGCCGGGCTCGGCGGAAGGGCGCTGGATGGCCGGCTCGTCGGGTTTGGCGGGGGCGCTCGGGCGCAGGTACCAGGCGCCGGCGGCGATGGCGGCCACGAGGGCGATGATGATCGGGGTGCGTTTCATGGGGTGGCTCCGGCCAGACGCAGCATCAGGGCGGCGCGGGCGACATCGGCCCGGGCCTGGACGGCTTCGATGCGCGCGGCGCGCAGGTTGCGCTGGGTGTCGAGGTAATCGGTGAGGCTCATGCCGCCTTTCTGGATGGCGACGTCGGCACCGCGGCCGGCGCGCTCGGCGGCGGGCAGTACCACATCGCGCAGGCGGGCGTGGCGGCTGCGGGCGGCGGCCAGTTCGGCCTGCAGGCGGGCCTGTTCGCTGGCAACCGACTGGCGGGTGGCGTCGAGCTGCTGTTCGGCGGCGGTGAAGTCGGCTTCGCTCCGGGCGATGTCGCCCCGGTAGTCGTAGCCGAGGAACAGCGGAACAGAGATGCTGACGCCGTAGGTGTTGCGGCCGTCGGGCGGGTAGTGCTCGTACTGCACGCCGACGGAGACGTCGCGGGTGCGCTGGGCGCGGGCGAGTTCGCGCAGGGCGCTGGCCTGGGCCACGCGCTGGCGGGCGGCGAGGATGTCCACGCGTTCGGCGTCGGTGGGCGACAGGGCCACGGCCTCGTCGCCGGGCCAGTCGTCGGTGGTCTGCAGCGTGCCCGCCGGCACGCGGTTGCCGAGCAGGCGGGCCAGGGCGATGCGCGCGCGGGACAGGGCGAGCTCGGCCTGCACGGCGTCGTTGGCGACGCGGGCGGCGTCGGCGGCAAAGCGGGCCACGTCCACCCCGGCCAGGTCGCCGGCCTTGCCGCGCAGTTCGGCGGCGTCGGCGGCGCGGCGGGCGAGGGCGGCGTTTTCGTCGGCGATGCGGCGCACCTCGCGGGCGGCGCGCAGGTCGACCCAGGCGCTGGCCAATTCGATGCGGGCGAGGCGGATGGTGTTGTCGAGATCGAGGCCGGTGGCAGCGAGGTTGCGGTCGGCAGCGGCCAGGCGCAGGTCGCGCTTGTCGCCCCGTTCGATCATCTGATCGACCCGCAGCACGTTGTCCACCGGGCGATCCCAGTAGCCGCCGTTGCCGCTGCGGGTCGGGTTGATGCTGGTGACCGAGGCGGTGACGATGGGGTTGGGCCGGGCCCCGGCGATGTCGATGCCGGCGCGGGCCCCGGCCACGGTGGCGCGGGCCTGGAGGATGGTCGGGTTGGCGTCGAGCAGGCGCTTTTCGGCGTCCTGCAGGCTGAGGGGCGGGGTGTCGGCGGTCTGGGCCTGGCTGATGGCCGGCAGCAGCAGCGCGGCGCTCAGCAGGTGCCGGGTGAGGCGGCGAAGGGGCAGCAAGGGACGCATTCCATCGGGCTGTGAGATCCAGATGTGCAGTCTAGGAGCGGAGTCTGTCCGTCACCTGACTACTTCCTTGCGCCGAGCTTGCGTTGCAGTGTCAGCTGGTTACGGTGCTGTCGGCCGTGGCGGGGAGCACGCTGGCGAGGGGGCCGTAGCGTTGATGGAGCAGCCAGACCAGATCCACCAGCGGGGGCTGGTTGAGGTGGGGCACGCCGGCCAGGATGAGCACGAAACGGTGGCTGCCCACGTAGAGCGGCCAGAAGCCGATCTGGCTGTGACCGGCGGCGTCGGGGATCGACCAGGCGCTGCCATAGAGGCGCAGATCCTGGTTGATGACCCGCTGGTGGCGGCTGTGCAGGCTGGCCAGATCGGCCGACAGGGCGGCCAGGGCTTCGGCCTGCGGGGTGGTGAAACCGGTGCTGGCGAGGTGGAAGCCGTGGGCGTCGGCCAGCAGCGCGCTGCGGCTGCCGGCGAGGGGCGGGAGCAGGCTTTGCAGGGCGGCTTCGATGGTGTCGCGGGGGGCGCAGCGGGGAGCGTCGAGGTACTGGATCCAGCCCGCGGTGGCGAGCCGGCGCACAAAGCCGTCGTCCTCGTCGTGCCACGCCGGGCTGGCCGGCTGGGCGAAGAGCAGGCGGATGAAGCCGCGCAGGCGGTTTTCGGCCTGGGCGGCGGCCGCAAAGTAGGCGCCGGCCGGGGTGGGGAGCAGGAAGCGGCAGGGCGCGTCCATGGGGATCAGGCGCTGGCCACCGGGTCGATGACGCTCAGCACGGCTTCGATCAGCAGGCACACGTCGCGGCGGGCGCGGGCGTCCACCTCGAACACCGGCACGCAGCCAAAGCCGGCCCGGTCGAGCTCCTGCTGGTAGTCGGACAGGCTGGGGGCGGCGGCGAGATCCACGTGGGTGACGCCGATGGCCACGGCCGTCTTGCGGATGAAGCCGCTGAAGGCACCCAGGTAGAAGCGCAGCTCCTTGAGCGGGTCGCCGCGGGAGTTGTCGATCAGCAGGATCAGCGCGATGCCGCCTTCGGTGAGGATCTCCCACATGAAGTCGAAGCGCTGCTGGCCCGGCGTGCCGTAGAGGTGGATGGTGCTGCCGTCGGCCAGCTTCATCGCGCCGTAGTCCATCGCCACGGTGGTGTTGGGCTTGAGCTCGCGGACTTCGTCGGAGGCGGCAGCGTCGGTGCGCACCGGCGGGATGTCGCTGGCGGCGGTGACGGCGGTGGTCTTGCCGGCGCCGACGGGGCCGGCAAAGATGATCTTGTAGTGGCTCATCAGCGCAGGCCTCAGCCAGCTGCGGCTTCTCCGAGGCGGGCGCCCAGCAGCTTGCCAAGGATGCGCTTGAACAGGCCGCGCATCGGCGGCGCGGCTTCGGCCGGGCCGGCGACGACCTGCCGGCTGACGATGCGGGCGGCGGCGAGGGCAGCCGGATTGGCGGCCAGCTCGACCAGACCGAGGGCGTGGCAGGCGCTGTAGAAGGCGAACACGTAGCGCTGCGGGATGCCCAGCATGCTCACGGTGTCACGCAGGTTGTAGCCGCCCCGCGACCACAGGCCGGCGATGCGCATGGCTTCGGGCGGCACGGCGAGGCGGGTGAGGTTGGGCCAGCTGTGCAGGCGCACCGGGTGATCCAGGCTGGTGCCCCGGGGCAGGCGCCCGCGGGAGGCCCACAGGGCCACGTCCCATTCGAGGGCTTCGAGGGGGCGGCTTTCGAGCGTGTCCATGCGCACGGCGTCGCCGGGCTCGACGCGGCTCATCTTCACCGTGCCGCGGGTGGGCAGCTGGGCCAGGGCGCGCAGGGCGTTGGTGCTGCGGGCCTGAAGCGCCTTGCCGCTCTGCGGGTCGAGGTAGAGGGCGGTGCCGCTGGCGTCGTCGATGCGCATCGGGCGGTGGATTTCCCGGGCGTGGGCGACGGCGCGGGTGATCTCGCCCTGCAGGAACTGGTCCGGGGTGTAATAGATGGCGTTGCGGGCGATCAGGTCGTCGAGATCCACATCGGGCATCGAGCCCACATAGAAGGTGGACAGGCGCTCTTCGAGCTGGCGCAGCAGGGCTACCGGATCGGCGTTGGCGAGGCGCGGCTCGGTGCGGTTGAAGAGCATCTCGACGGGCATTTCGTCGGGGATGCTGTCGGCGTCTTCGAGGGATCCCGTGTCGGCGGCCGCCAGCGGCGCTTCGACGACCGGCGCAGGCGGCAGCAGGCGGCGGGCCTGTTCGAGGGCGGCCGAGAAGGCGGCGAGGCCCACCGGCTTGGTGACCGGGATGGTCAGCGGATCGTTGTCCAGCGGCGCCTTCTGGGTGCT
Source organism: Zoogloea sp. 1C4 (assembly GCF_009469605.1). Taxonomy (GTDB): domain Bacteria; phylum Pseudomonadota; class Gammaproteobacteria; order Burkholderiales; family Rhodocyclaceae; genus Zoogloea; species Zoogloea oryzae. The sequence continues at coordinate 45,211 of NZ_SSXU01000022.1, forward strand.
GACGATCAGCGGGCGGCCCGGGTAGAGCAGGCGGTGACCTTCGAGGAGGTAGCGGCCCAGGTCGTTGTCGATGTCGATGAAGGCCACGTCGGCGGCGGTTTCATCGGTGATCTGACAGGCACGGGAGTCCACGCGCGAGAGGAATATCTCGAAGGCGTACAGCGAGCGGCTGTCCATGCCGGTGTGGCAGAGGCGGAGCGTAGGCTGGGCGGTCATCATGGTGTTTCTCCCGAAGGCGGTCAGAGGGCCGGGGTGGTCATGCCGACCAGGCCGCGCGTCAATACCGAGCGGCTGGCCGGGGGTTGTACGTTTTCGTCGGCGCGCACGCCGCTGGCGAGGTGGCTGGCGAGGAAGCGGCGCTGGGGCGGGTCGAGCTGCAGGGCGGTCTGCGACAGCATCGCGGACTTCAGGCCGACGCCCCGCTCGGCCAGCACGATGAACAGATCCACCAGGGCGCCGTAGGTCGCGTCGCCGTCGCCCAGCTGCCAGGCGATCAGGATCCGCCGGGTGTGGCTGGTCAGGTCGTCCGGCTGGCGAGCCAGATGCATCTCCAGGTGCGCGAGCAGTCGTCCGGCCTCGCCCCGCAGGTGCAGTATGTTGCTGTCAGGCTGCTGGAAGGCGGGTTCGGGTCGTTCCAAGTCGGAGCCCCTGGCTGGGTGAGTGCGATCACGCCCGATGCCGTGCGTGATATGACGATCGGGCTCGATTATAGGGGGCTCGACGGCGACGAAACCGGCCGCTTTGATTACTTCTGTTATTTATACAGATTTTGACAAAGCTGCCTGTCAAATGCTGACATGCGGCCCGGATTGGGTCTTGATCCGTCCGAAATTCGAGAAAATTTACCCAGCCTTGGCCTGGCGACGCCCCGGGCGGAGGGGGCTCCGACACGGCCGCAGGTGACATCCGGCTTGCCGGACTTCCGACTTTGTCTTAACCTCGGCCTCCCTGTTCCTCCGGGTGCCCGATCCGCCTTCGCGGAAACGGCCAAACGGGAAGTCCGGTGACGTCGGCGGCAAGCCCTCCGACCATTCCGGCGCAGCCCCCGCTGCTGTAAGCCTGACGACTCCATCCACATGCCACTGGGCACCAGCCCGGGAAGGCGGATGGGGAAGGACGACGGCGAGCCAGAAGACCGGCCCGAGGACATTGTTTCTGCTGAGCCCCGGGGTGCGGGCCTGGCGAGCGAAATGTGTCCGTCCGCCGGCCAGCCCGGCGTCCGTCCTCCTGCCGGCGTGTCCCGCCGCGCGGTTTCGTTCCGTCTTTTCTCGTCCCCGTCCGGCCCGGCGATCCGGCCCATGGAGACGGGATGTCAGGACCACACTCAGGCTTTTGCCGCACCCTCGCTCGCGCCCTGCTCGCCGCGGCCCTGCTGGGCGCGCTGCCGGCGAGCGCGGCGACGCTGTTCGGTGTCGTCACCGACCGCGCCGCACCGGCCGCCGTCGAGGCTGCCCGCAAGCACCTCGCCAGCCATCCCCGCGACCGCGTCGTGCTGCGCACGCCGGCCCAGCTCCTCGCCGCCAGCGACCGCCAGCTGCGCCAGTGGCTGGATGCCGACGCGGTGCTGGCGGTGTCGGTCTTCGGCGATCCGGCCCGTCGGCTGGTCGACGCCCTGCCGGCCACCCGTGCCACCACCGTGCTGGCGATGAACGGCGAGCAGCGCCTCAACCTGCACAGCCGCGGCCCGGCCGGCGCGCTGGCGGGCTTTCCCCCCGACACCCTGCGCCAGCTCGCCGCCGAGCAGCCCCCCGCCGAAGCCCTCGACGCGGCCGCCGCCCACCCGCCCGCATCCGCGTGGCTCGCCGCCCGGCGCAGCTGGCAGGCCGGCGGGGCCGACAACCTCGCCGGCCTGTATGCCCATCTGCTCGCCGGCAAGCCACTCCCGCCGCCGTTGCCCGAACCGGCCCTGCGCCTGCGGGTGGGCGAGGTGGAGCGCACCGACGCAACCGCTTGGCAGGCCGGCCTGCTGCCCGCCGACCCGGCGTTGGCGGTGCTGGATCTCGCCAACATCGAATCGGGTACCGCCGCGGCGATCTGCGCCGAATCCCGCCGCCAGGGCCTGCCCTGCGCCGAGGTGCTGACCCGCTGGGGCGGCGCCTCGCGGGAGGCCATCGAGCGCCTGCCCGAACTCCTCGCCCCGGCCCGGCCGGCGGCGCTGGTGGTGGTGCAGGATTTCGTGGTCGGCGCCGCCGAGAACCGCGAGGCCGTCACCGAAGCCCTCAAGAGGCTGGATGTGCCGGTCATCAAGGCGATCCGCCTCACCGAGCGCACCGCCACCCAGTGGCGCCTGTCGCCGGAGGGACTGCCGGTGGATTCGGTGCAGTACCGGGTGGCGCTGCCCGAGCTGCAGGGCATCGGCCAGCCCATCGTGGTGTCGGCGGTGGGGGCGGGGCGAGTCGACCCGCTCACCGGCGTCGAGCTGCGCCGCACCGAGCCCGTCGCCGCCGAGATCACCCGCCTGGTGGCCCGCGCCACCCGCTGGCAGCAGCTTCGCGCCAAGGCCAACGCCGACAAGCGGGTGGCGATCGTCTACTACAACCACCCGCCAGGCCGGCAGAACATCGGCGCCGACAACCTGGACGTGCCCGCCTCGCTGTTCGCCATCCTCACGCGCCTGAAGGCCGAGGGCTACGACACCGGCGAACTGCCCGCGTCGCCCGAGGTGCTGCTCGACGGGATCATGGCCCGGGGCGTGAATCTGCCCGAAGACAAGGCCGCGCTGGCCGAGCTCTCCCGCGAGGTGGCCGGGATTAGCGCCGCCGACTACAAAGCGTGGTTCGCCAGCCTGCCCGAGCGGGTGCGCGGCGAGATGGTGTCCGGTCCCCTCGGCCGGCTGCACGCCGAGGTGCTGGAGGCCGAGCGGGCCGGCGAGCGCAGCCTGGGTCGCAAGCGCGTCGAGTCGGTGATGAAGGAGCTCCACCATCTGGCCGAAGGCGCGGATCACCCGCGCCGCGCCGAGGCCATCGCCGGGCTGAAGGAACTCGAAGCGGGCTACCGGGGCTGCCTCGCCGACGTACCCCTGCGCAAGTGCGAAAGCCTGTCCAACCTCGCGTGGCGGATCGTCGGCTACGGCGTCGAGGGCCTGCGCGGCTGGGGCGCTGCGCCGGGCAAGGTGATGGTGGCGGACGGCAAGTTGCTGGTGCCGGGGCTCACCTTCGGCAAGGTCTTCGTCGGGCCGCAGCCGCCGCGGGGCTGGGAGGTGGATGAAGAGCTGCTCCACGCCAACACCAGCGTGTCGCCGCCCCACCAGTACCTGGCCTTCTACCACTGGCTGCGTGACCGCTTCCGGGCCGACGCGGTGGTGCACCTGGGCCGCCATTCCACCTACGAGTTCCTGCCGGGCAAGGCGGTGAGCCTCACCGCCGACGACTACCCCAGCCTTGTCGCCGCCGATCTGCCGGGCATCTACCCCTACATCGTCGACGGGGTGGGTGAGGGCGTGCAGGCCAAGCGCCGGGGGCTGGCGGTGATCGTCGACCACCTCACCCCGCCGCTCTCGGCCACGCCGCTTTACGACAAGCTGCTGGAGCTGCGCCAGGTGGTGGAGAGCTTCGAGGCCGCCAACAGCGAGAGCCTCAAGGCCCAGGCCGCCCGCACGATGCGCGAGCAGGTGGTCGCCCTCAACCTGCGCGCCGAGCTGGAAGCCTCGATGGCCGACGTGCTGGAAGTGCGTGGCATCGGCTTCGAGGACGCCGACGACGACCTGCTCGCCCACGAGATCGGTCACTACCTCACCAAGCTGCAGGAGAAGTTCATGCCCCACGGCCTGCACGTCTTCGGGCAGGACTGGAGCGCCGAATCCCTGGCCCTGATGGCCGGCTCGATGGCCCAGGTGGCGGGCGGCTACGACGCGGCTATCGCCGCCAAGCTGGCCGCCTCGCCGCGGCTGGAGATGGAAGGCCTGCTGGCCGGGCTGGCCGGGCGCTTCGTGGCGCCGGGCAAGGGCAACGACCCGCTGCGCTCGCCCGAGGCGCTGCCCACCGGGCGCAACTTCCACGCGGTGGATGGCGACCTGCTGCCCACCCGGCTGGGCTACGCCCTCGGCGCCAGCCTTGCCGACAAGGCCACTGCCCGCCCGCGCAAGGCCGGCGCCGGTGCCGACAGCGACGCGGTGATCCTGTGGGCGTCCGACGCGGTGCGTGACGAGGGCGCGATGGTCGCCTTCTGCCTGTCGCTGCTGGGTGCCGAGCCGGTGTGGAACGCCCGTGGGATCGTCACCGACGTGCGCCTCCTGCCCGGCAAGGCAAGGCGCGACGTGATCGTCACCACCTCCGGGCTGTTCCGCGATCTCTACCCCAACCTCCTCAACCAGATCGACCGGGCCGGCCGGTTGGCGCTGGCCGCGTCGGCCGAGGTGCTCGCCGAGCAGCGCCCGGAGCTCGCCGACGCGCTGGCCGCCGCGCTGGCGCCGCTGGGCAGCGGCGTGGCGCGGGGGCGCGAGCCGCTCGCCGGCAACGTGGTGGCCAGCGCCTGGCTGGGCCGCACCGACACCCTCGCCAAGGGCGGGCTGGCGCTGGCCGACGCGGGCCGGGCGGCGGCGCTGCGCATCTTCGGCGACGCGCCAGGCGCCTACAGCGCCGGGGTCAATCGGCTGGCCGAACGCTCCGGTGCGTGGCGCGAGCGGGAGGAGCTGGGCCGCGTCTACCTCAACCGGATGGGCCACGCCTACGGGCTGGACGCTGCGGGCGACGCTACCCACGCGGCCTTCGAGACGGCGCTGGCCGGGGTCGCCCGCAGCTACCACGGCCGCGCCAGCAACCTCTATGGTCTGCTCGACAACAACGACGCCTTCGATTACCTGGGCGGCCTTTCGCTCGGCGTCGAGACGCTCACCGGCCGGCGCCCGGAAGGGCTGATCCTGCAGCACGCCGACCCGGCCCACCCGGCGGTCGAGCCGCTGGCCACCGCGCTCTTGTCGGAGCTGCGCGGCCGCTACCTCAACCCGGAATGGCTCAAGCCCCTGATGAAGCACGGCTACGCCGGCGCCCGCACGATGGGGCAGGAGTTCCTCGAGAACCTGTGGGGCTGGCAGGTGACGCGGCCGGATCTCATCAAGCAGTGGGCCTGGGACGAGGTGAAGGAGACCTGGTTCGACGACAAGCAGAAGCTCGGCCTGCCGCGCTTCCTGGCCCAGGGCCACAACGCCCACGTCAAGGCCCACATGCTGGCGATCTTCATGGTAGCGGCCGAGAAGGGCTTCTGGCAGGCCGACGCCGCGACGATCCGCCAGATGGGCGGCGAGCTGGCCCGGCTGGTGGCGAAGAACGGCCTGCCCGGCAGCGGCCACGCGGCGCCCAAGCACCCCATGTGGGACTGGCTGCGCCCGCGCATCGACACCACCGACGCCGAGGCGCTGGGCATCGCGCTGGCCCGGGCGCAGGGGGCGACGCTGCCCGCTGCCGCACCCGCAACCCCGGCGCCAGCGGCCCCCGCCCGGTCGCGGCCGGCACCGGCGCAGGTCCGCTCCACGTCGCAGGCCGAGCCCGCACCGCAGCCCGAGACGCCCGCCGAAGCGCCGCCGCAGTTCCGTCAGACCGAGCTGATCGTGCGCCCTGCACCCGCCGATCAAGCGCGCGCTTCCATTCCTCCCGCGGCGCTGGCCGTTGTGCCGCTCTTCTTCCTGCTGGGCCTCGCCTGGAGCGCCAGACGCCTGCCCCTTTCCCCAACCCGCAACCGAACCGGTGAACCCCGATGAACCCCACCCTCTCCTGGCTCCATGAAGCCGTCACCTGGCTGCTCACCCCGGCCCTCCTGGCGCTGGTCGCCGCCTGCGCCATCGCCCTTGCCGAAGCCGGCCTCGCCCTGGGCGAACGCCTGTGGGGGCTGCGCCGCCTCGCCGCGGTGGGCGACGTGCTCGCCGTCCAGCGCGTGGCCCGGCACCGGCTGGAGCGCGCCGACCTGCTCGCCCGCATCCCGCCCATGCTGGGCCTGATGGCCACCATCATCCCCCTCGGGCCGGGCCTCGCGGCGCTGGGCCAGGGCAACCCGGGCGAGCTGGCGAGCGCCGTCACCGTGGCCTTCGACGCCACCGTGCTGGGGCTGGTGGCCGGCATTGGCGGGCTGGTGGTGGGCAAGCTGCGCCGCCGCTGGTACGAGGAGCTGCTGGAAGGCATGGAGGAGGCGGAATGAAGGCCGCAAACGCCCCGCGCCGCCGCCTGCGCCTGTATTCCCGGCTCGATGCCCGCTTCGACGACCGGGACGAAGACCCCCGCGCAAGTTTGGTCAACCTTGTTGATGTAATGCTCGTGTTCGCCTGCGGGCTGCTGGCCGCCGTTGCCGCCAACACCCAGGGCGCCCTCAGCCAGCCCAAACCGGTGGACAAAGGCCGTGCCATCGAGCGCCCGGCCGACGGCGCCGGTCAGGCCGGCGCCGGCATGGACCGGGTCGGCGAGGTCTTCCGCGACCCGAAGACCGGCCAGCTGATCCTCATCGAGCCGGCCGCGCCGGCATCCCGCTAACGTTTTCCTGTGAGACTGCCCATGAAGCACCCGTTTCGTCCGCGTACGCTGGCTGCCTGCCTGGCGGCCGCGCTGCCGAGCCTCGCCGCTGCCACCGAAACCACCCTGCCCGAAGTCACCGTCGGCAGCCGCCGGGGCGATCTCGTCGGTGTCGCCGATGCGGCCTCCGAAGGCATCATTGACGCCCGCCGGCTCGCCACCCGTCCGCTGCTGCGCCCGGCCGAGGCGCTGGAGACCGTGCCCGGGCTGGTCGTCACCCAGCACTCGGGCGACGGCAAGGCCAACCAGTATTTCCTGCGGGGTTTCAACCTCGACCACGGCAGCGACTTCGCCACCTTCGTGGCCGGCATGCCCGTGAACATGCCCAGCCACGCCCACGGCCAGGGCTACATGGATCTCAACTTCCTGATCCCCGAGCTCATCGCCGGCGTCCGCTTCCGCAAGGGCGTGTATGCCGCCGAGGACGGCGATTTTGCCACCGCCGGCGCGGCGCGCATCGACTACCAGCGCCAGCTGGCGGCGCCCTTCGTGGAGATCGGCGCCGGCCAGAACGGCTACCGCCGCCTGCTCGCCGCGGGCAGCCGGCCGCTGGGTGAAATGCAATTGCTGGCGGCGTTCGAGGCCTCGGGCAACGACGGCCCGTGGGAGCAGCCCGAGAACCTCGCCCGGCGCAATGCCGTGCTGCGCCTCTCCGAAGGTTCGGCCGCCAATGGCTTTGCCGTCACCGCGATGAGCTACACGGCGCGCTGGACGGCCACCGAGCACGTGCCGGCGCGGGCCATCGACAGCGGCGAGATCGGCCGCTTCGGCGCCCTGTCGCCCAACGATGGCGGCACCACCCACCGTCACAGCCTGTCCGCCGAGTGGGCGCGGCCGGATGCCGACGGCGCCAGCCGGGCTGGTGTTTACGTGATCGACTACGGGCTCAACCTGTTCTCGGCGCCGTCCGGGTTCATCAACGGGCCGGCCGGCGACCAGCACGAGCAAGCCGACCGGCGCCTCGTGTGGGGCGGCCAGGCCAGCCGCAGCTGGTTCCTCGGCCCCGGGCTGAAGGATTCGGAGCTCACCGCCGGCCTGCAGTGGCGCCAGGACCGCATCCGCAGCGTCGGCCTGTACGCCACCGAGGATCGCCAGCGCAGCGCAACCGTGCGCCAGGACAAGATCACCGAGACCGCCGCGGCGCTGTTCGTCGAGGCCCGCACCCAGTGGCGGCCGTGGCTGCGTAGCACCCTGGGCCTGCGTCATGACGAGGTGGACGCCCGCGTCACGGCCACCGGCGGCGAGTTCAACCTCGCCAACGGCGGTAAGGCCCGCGCCGGCCAGACCAGCCCCAAGCTGGGCGTGGTGCTGGGGCCGTTCGCCTTGCCGGCGCCCACCGAGTTCTACGCCAACTGGGGGCAGGGTTTCCACAGCAACGACGCCCGCGGCGCCACCAGCAGCACCAACCCGGCCGACGGCAGCGCGATCAGCCGGGTGCCGCTGCTGGTGCGCGCCCGGGGCGCCGAGCTGGGCTTCCGCAGCACGCCGCTGCCCGGCTGGCAGACCAGCGTGTCGGTGTGGCAGATGGCGCTGGCCTCCGAGCTGGTGTTCATCGGCGACGAAGGCGTCACCGAACCCAAGGGCGCCTCGCGCCGCCACGGGCTGGAGTGGAGCAACGAGCTGGCGCTGCCCGCCGGGGTGAGTATCGACACGTCGCTGGCGCTGTCCCAGGCGCGCTTCCGTGAGGCGAATCCGGACAACGGCGGCACCCGCGTGCCCAACGCGATCCCGGTGGTGGCGTCGGTGGGCGCGGCCCTCGACCCGGGCGGGCGCTGGTTTGCCGGCGCGCGCCTGCGCTACCTGGGTGCGTATCCGCTGGAAGAAACCGGGCGCGAAAAATCCACGCCCTTCTGGATGGCCAACCTGCGGGTGGGCTATCGGCTGGCGCCCGGCAGCCAGCTCTCCCTCGACGTGCTCAACCTGTTCGACCGCAAGGCCAACGACATCGAGTACTGGGGCGGCGCCTGCACCCGCAGCGAATCGGCCAGCGGCGCCTGCGGTGGCGGGATCGACGGCCGGCTGGTGCATCCGCTGGAGCCGCGCACCCTGCGGCTGGCGCTCAGGATCGGGTTCTGAGCGGGCGGATGAAAAAAATACAAATCGCCACACTTGAAATGCGCCACACCCGACCCTATTATTAGCACTCGTCGGCGGTGAGTGCTAACAGCCTTCCGCCACCCCGATGCCAGTACCCGATTGCTGGCCAAGTTTTTTTCTGGCGGGCTCCGGCCCGGATTGAACCAAGCAGGAGATCTCTACATGAAAATCCGTCCCTTGCATGATCGCGTGATCGTCAAGCGTGTTGAAGCTGAGCGCACCACCTCCAGCGGCATCGTCATCCCCGACTCCGCCGGCGAGAAGCCCGATCAGGGCGAAGTGCTGGCTGTCGGCAACGGCAAGATCCTCGAGAGCGGCGAAGTGCGCAAGATGGATGTCAAGGTTGGCGACCGCGTCCTGTTCGGCAAGTACGCTGGCCAGACCGTCAAGGTCGATGGTCAGGAACTGCTGGTGATGCGCGAAGAAGACATCATGGGCGTGCTCGAGGCCTGAGCTTCGCCGTCCGCGTCTTTCAACCTCATTTAAAGAATTCCGGAGAAACACACAATGGCAGCTAAAGAAGTCAAGTTTGGCGATTCCGCCCGTGCCCGCATGGTCGAAGGCATCAACGTCCTGGCCGACGCGGTCAAGGTGACCCTGGGCCCGAAGGGCCGCAACGTGGTGCTCGAGCGCTCCTTCGGCGCCCCGACCGTCACCAAGGACGGCGTCTCCGTCGCCAAGGAAATCGAACTGAAGGACAAGTTCGCCAACATGGGCGCCCAGATGGTCAAGGAAGTCGCTTCCAAGACCTCCGACATCGCCGGTGACGGCACCACCACCGCCACCGTGCTGGCCCAGTCCATCGTCCGCGAAGGCATGAAGTTCGTCGCCGCCGGCATGAACCCGATGGACCTGAAGCGCGGCATCGACAAGGCCGTCGTCGCCACCCTGGAAGAGCTGCGCAAGCTCTCCAAGCCCTGCTCCACCAACAAGGAAATCGCTCAGGTCGGCTCCATCTCCGCCAACAGCGATTCCTCCATCGGCGACATCATCGCCAACGCGATGGAAAAGGTCGGCAAGGAAGGCGTCATCACCGTTGAAGACGGCAAGTCCCTGCAGAACGAACTCGACGTCGTCGAGGGCATGCAGTTCGACCGTGGCTACCTGTCCCCGTACTTCATCAACAACCCGGACAAGCAGGTTGCCGTCCTCGACAACCCGTTCGTCCTGCTCTTCGACAAGAAGATCTCCAACATCCGTGATCTGCTGCCGGTGCTCGAGCAAGTCGCCAAGGCCGGCCGTCCGCTGCTGATCATCGCCGAAGACGTCGATGGCGAAGCCCTGGCCACCCTGGTTGTTAACAACATCCGCGGCATCCTCAAGACCTGCGCCGTCAAGGCTCCGGGCTTCGGCGACCGTCGCAAGGCCATGCTGGAAGACATCGCCGTCCTGACCGGCGGCCAGGTGATCGCCGAAGAAGTCGGCCTGACCCTCGAAAAGGCCACCCTGGAAGACCTGGGCCAGGCCAAGCGCATCGAAGTGGGCAAGGAAAACACCACCCTCATCGACGGCGCCGGCGTTGCCGAGCGTATCGAAGCCCGCGTCAAGCAGATCCGCGTCCAGATCGAGGAAGCCACCTCCGACTACGACCGCGAAAAGCTGCAAGAGCGCGTGGCCAAGCTGGCCGGCGGCGTTGCCGTGATCAAGGTTGGCGCTGCCACCGAAGTCGAAATGAAGGAAAAGAAGGCCCGTGTCGAAGACGCGCTGCACGCCACCCGTGCCGCCGTTGAAGAAGGCATCGTCCCCGGCGGCGGCGTCGCCCTGCTGCGTGCCCGCGCCAACCTGGCCGGCCTCAAGGGTGACAACCACGACCAGGACGCCGGCATCAAGATCGTGCTGCGCGCCATGGAACAGCCCCTGCGTGAAATCGTCGCCAACGCTGGCGCCGAAGCTTCCGTGGTGGTGAACAAGGTCACCGAAGGCTCCGGCAACTTCGGCTACAACGCCGCTACCGATGTGTACGGCGACATGGTCGAAATGGGCGTGCTGGATCCGACCAAGGTCACCCGCACCGCGCTGCAGAACGCCGCCTCCGTGGCCGGCCTGATGCTCACCACCGACTGCATGGTTGCTGAACTGGCTGAAGACAAGCCGGCCGGCGGCATGCCCGACATGGGTGGCATGGGCGGTATGGGCGGCATGGGCATGGGCATGTAATTCGCCCCGCCCGGGCGCCTCGAATCCGGCCGGTCTCCGGCCGGAGCCGAACCCCGATCCCCGTCCTGCGGATTTTCGCAGGGCGGGGATTTGTTTTTTGGCAGCCGATCGGGCGCCTTGGGGCTGAGCCTGGTCAACGTGGGGCATCCTGCCCTGTGCTAGACTCGAACGGATTTGTATCGGAATTGGACGGCGGAAACGGCTGGAGATGTCCGCAGGAGGCGCGTGACAAACGCGTAAGCGGGCAGTGGGAGGCCCGCGGGGCGCGGGTGCTGTGCCTTGCCCGGTGCGCATGAAAAAGACGGCGGGGGAGTGGCCCGTCGGGCGGCCCAATCCCCCGAGGCTTTGTCGCAGCTTGCGCCACGCCATCACCCCCGAGACCGAGTAAAAGGAGAACAGCGGTCGCACTATGCCGGTAGCCGCTTACTCAAAACTTACACCTCAGCTTCGAACAAAAAGACCATGCGGATTCTGTTGGCCGAGGACGACCTCATCATCGCGGACGGCCTGACCCGGGCGCTCAAGAAGGCCGGTTACGCCGTCGATCACGTGCCCAATGGCGCCGAAGCCGACGCCGCGCTGCTCGGGCAGAGCTTCGATCTGCTGATCCTCGACCTGGGGCTGCCCAAGCTCTCGGGCATCGAGGTGCTGCGCCGCCTGCGCAGCCGCAAGTGCACGATGCCGGTGCTGATCCTCACCGCCCAGGACGGCGTCGAGGATCGTGTCCGCGGCCTGGATGCCGGCGCCGACGACTACCTCACCAAGCCCTTCGCCCTGCCCGAACTCGAAGCCCGCGTGCGTGCGCTCACCCGCCGCGGCACCGGCCAGGCCCGCTGCATCGAGTACGCCCGCCTTGCGTACGACCAGGCCGACCGGGTGGTGAAGATCGACGGTCAGGTGGTCGAGCTTTCCGCCCGCGAAGTCGGCCTGCTGGAAGTCCTGCTCCTGCGCGCCGGCCGGCTGGTGAGCAAGGAGCAGCTGGTGGATCACCTGTGCGGCTGGGGCGAGGAAGTCTCCAACAACGCCATCGAGGTGTACGTCCATCGCCTGCGCAAGAAGCTGGAGCACAGCGGCGTGCAGATCGTCACCGTGCGTGGCCTGGGGTACTGCCTGGAAAAGCCGGATGTGGTCGCCTAGGTGGCGCAAGGCGGCGGCCGACGATGCCGCCGCAGACGGCAAGGCCTTCAACTCGCTGTTCGGCGAGATCCTCGACTGGATGCTCGCGCCGCTGCTTTTCCTGTGGCCGATCTCCATCATCGTCACCCACAACGTCGCCAACAGCATCGCCAACCAGCCCTACGACCAGGCCCTGGCGGTCAACGTGCGGGCCATCGCCCGGCTGGTGAAGGTGGAGGGCACGCTGGCGCGGGTCAATTTTCCCGCGCCCGCCCGGCTCATCCTGCGGGCCGACGAGGACGACACGGTTTACTACCAGGTGCTCGGCTTCAAGGGCGAGCTGCTGGCTGGCGACAAGGACATCCCGCCCATCGCCGCGCCCGACAACGTCGAACCCGATCTGGTGATGTTCCGCGACGAGCAGATCGCCGGTGAGGAAGTGCGCGTCGCCTACCAGTTCCTGCAACCGCTGGACGGCGCGCCCAGCCGGCTGGTGCTGCTGCAGGTGGCCGAAACCCGCAACAAGCGCAGCACCCTCGCGTCGCGGGTCGTCACAGGTGTGCTGCTGCCCCAGTTCGCGATCATCCCCATCGCGGTGATCCTCGTCTGGCTGGGCCTGTCCCGCGGCATCGCGCCCCTCAACCAGTTGCAGAGCCTGATCCGCCGTCGGCGCCCGTCGGATCTGTCGCCCATCTCGGTCTCCGGCGTGCCCGAGGAAGTCCGCCCGCTCATCATCGCCTTCAACGACATGATGGCGCGGCTCGAGGAGAACCTGCAGGCCCAGCAACGCTTCATCGCCGACGCCGCCCACCAGATGCGCACCCCGCTCACCGGCCTGCGCATGCAGACCGACCTGGCCTTGATGGAAACCGACCCGAAGCAGGTCCACCGTTCCCTCGTGCAGATCTCCCAGAGCGCCGAGCGGGCCGGCCACCTGATCAACCAGCTGCTCTCCCTGGCCCGCGCCGAAGCCAGCTACGAGAAGATCTACGCCGTCGAGCGGGTTGATCTCGAATCCCTGCTGCGCAACATGCTCAGCGACTTCGTGCCCCGCGCCCGCCAGAAGGACATCGACTTCGGCCTCGAAACCACCGGCGAGCCGCTCATCATCGAAGGCAACCCGGTGCTGCTGGGCGAGCTGCTCAAGAACCTCATCGACAACGCCATCAAGTACACCCCAGAAGGCGGCTGCGTGACGGTGCGCACCCTCGCCACCGAGCGGGCCATCGTCGAGGTGGAAGATACCGGCATCGGCGTGCCCGAAGCCGACCGCGAGCGCGTCTTCGAGCGCTTCTATCGCGTGCTGGGCAGCTCCGAGAGCGGCTCCGGCCTCGGCCTGCCCATCGTCCGTGAGATCGCCGACCTCCACCGCGCCACCGTCAGCCTCATCCCCAACCCCAGCGGCAAGGGCACGATCGCCCAGGTCGTCTTCCCCCGCGCCCGCGCTGCCGAAGACGACACCAGCACGTCCCGCGCTACCGCCGGTCAGTTCCCCCCGGGCTGAATCCAGGTTGCACACAAATATTGGCGAAATTATTTGACAAGCCCCTGATAGGGGGCTATTATTTGCGCTCTCTCAGGCCAGTTAGCTCAGTTGGTAGAGCAGCGGATTGAAAATCCGCGTGTCCGTGGTTCGATTCCGCGACTGGCCACCAAGAATTATCAAGCACTTAGCCCAGCCCATAAAGCTGGGCTAAGTGCTTTTTGTGCCTTGTTCTGACGTTTTTCTGTCAAACGGGCCGGTGGCCGATGGCGTTTGCATGCGCTCCAGTGCGCACTTGCAGCGCATGTCGACGGTTCATCCTCGCTCTGCGTGCCTATACGCAACTCCTACTTTCTTGGAGTTGCTCATGTCTCTGCACACATCTGTCTTCATGCCCCCCTGCAAGGCGCCTGCCGCCGAAGGCGGGCTCCATGGCTAAGTCCTACCAGGAAGGCGCCGGCTGGGCCTTTCGGATGCGTATTCGGGGTGAGGATATTTATCGCTCCGGCTTCAAGAACAAGACCGAGGCGATGCGTGCGATGGAGGCGCTCAAAGCCGAGTTGTGCGATGCGCCCGCACAGTCCGGACGCGGTGCGCATCGAACCAGCGTGGGCGCGGCGTTCTCGGATTATGCGAAGGAGCGCCTGCCGTACCTCAAGGGCGCCAGTCAGGACGTTCGCCGTATCAATCGCTACCTGCGGGCCCTCGGGTTGCCCGTCGTCGAGCTCACCCCGGTGACGCTTGTGAAAGAGGGGAAGCGTGTCTTTTGGGACGTAACTTTCGTTGAAGAGCCCGTACGGGTCATCCCGGCGTCGCTGACCGCGCACCGGCATCGCCTAGGCAAGGGTAGCGCGGAGAGCGATCGGGCCCGCAAACAGCTGGCCGGCATGATGATGGCCGATGTGACGACGCATCACGTCCAGGCTGTCATCAACGCCTTGCGCGCAGAGGGGAAAAAGTCGGCGACCATTCACCTCGAACGTTCCGAGCTGCGCCGGTTGTTCAAGCACGCCAGCGCGGTGTGGAAATGGCGAGGGCTGGGGGGGAATCCTGCCGATGCCGAAGTTGATATGCCCGCGGTCGAGGCGGGGCGCGACCGCGTCGTCACAAACGAAGAGTGGCAGAAGGTCTCGAAGCACCTGGCGGCCTATCCCAACCCTTACGCAGCACCACTCGCCTGCCTGATGCTCGAGACCGCTATGCGCTCGTGCGAGCCGTTGGTGCACCTGCGCTGGGGTGACATCGACTGGCGCCAGCGGGTGATCAAGCTGCGGGATGCCAAAGCCGGCGCTCGTAAGGTGCCCCTGGGGCCCGGTGCCCTGCATGTTTTGTCGCAACTGAAGAAGTATGCGGCCACGCCCCCGCTACCCGACGACAAGGTGTTTCCGACGACCTACGAGGCGGTCAAGAAAGCCTGGGCCGTGTCCTGCAAGAAGGCAGGTTTGACGGATGTCGGGCTGCATGACCTGCGGCACACTTCGGCGACCCGTTTTGCGCTTGAGTTCAAGGGCAATCTGCCAGTGCTGATGGTCATCACTGGGCACAAGACGGCCCAGATGGCGATGCGTTACGTGAATATTGAGGCGACGCAGGTCGCGACGATGATGCATAAGGAACCATTGCCCGTGGAGCACACGGCGGCTGGCTACGAAATGGATGTGACGGCAGCGATGGACGCTGCGTTCGAGGCGCGAGAACAGGCCGAGAGGGAGAAATCCAGGAAACCATTCAGTCGTGAGCCGCAAGCGCCTGTGGGCGCGATGGGCTGGGGAGATGCCCGTGTGGCTGACATCATTTCGGCACCCAGGCCGGCGGCTGGCGCTCGCTCGGGCAACATCATCCCGTTCGATTTCCGCAGGAGGGCCGCATGATGGCAGGCGGTGCGCATGTGCCTTCGGTCGAGCTGAAGACGGTCGAGTTCATCCTGGGCGTCTTGGATGCGCGGGCATCCCGTGCGGTACAACTGCGCTATCACGGATTTCGGGTGTCGCTCGAGTACGAGCCCGAGTTGTCGGTGCCAGGCGTTGGCACCTTCAAGGATGTGTTGGTGATTACAGACGTCTACGTCCCGCCGCGCTATCGCCAGTGCGGCTGGTTTCGGGCCTACCTCAAGCTGTGTGGGCTGCTCTGCGGCGATGCGTTGATCGTCGATGAGGTGTACGGACCGGTGCGTGATGCGCTCATCGGTTACGGCTTTGTGCCCGTGCCCGGAGATGCAGTGATGCTGAGCAAGCAGTCCCCTTGGAAAGCGTCCTGGAGGCCAAGATGGCACACCTGATTCTGGCGGAAACCGCCGCGACCGTTTCCGAACTGAAGCGCAACCCCATGGGTACAGTTGCTGCGGGGGAGGGGATGCCCGTTGCAATGCTGAATCGCAGCGCGCCGGTGTTCTATTGTGTTCCCGCAAAGGCCTACGTAGCGTTGATGGATCGCTTGAAGGACCTGGAGCTCAATGTCCTTGCCGATACCCGTGCCGGCAAGCGCGTCACCCGGGGGGCGCTCGATGAACTATGAGCTTGGATTCATCGATGAGGCCCTGGCCGAGTGGAGAGCACTCGACGGCAGCGTCCGGGCGCAGTTCAAGACGCTGCTGGCCGAGCGTCTGAAAAAGCTGCCCGTGCCGGCAGCCACGCTCGGGGGCATCCGGATCGCTATGAAATACCGCTCCGCAGGGGTGGGCTCCGACTGGTCTATGAGGTGCGGGGCCAGCAACTGGTTGTGGTCATTGCGGGCGGCAAGCGGGATCGCAATGCAGTGTTCAAGGCCGCGGCCGGACGCTGCCCAATGGAGCGCTGACGCAAGGATCTAGCGCAGGAACGTAGCGCAGGAAACAAGATAAGCCCGGGAGAGCCAATGCCTTCCCGGGCTTCTTCCATGTTTGGCTGCGAAAGCGAACCCGTCAGTCTGCCCAGCGGCCCTGAAGGCGCTCGACCATCGACTCAGGCGGTTCCCGCGTGGGGCTCTGGAAACACCAACCGGAAGTTCCGTAAGTCCGTCTTGAAGGCATTGCTCCGCTTGAACGCTTCGTAGAGCAGGTGTCGTGGTTGGGTGTAGTTGAACGCTGCCGTCCAGTTATGGAGGCGGACCATCGTGTGGAGGTAAGGCGTGGCGTCGGCGTGGCCCGACAGGCGCTTCAGCGGCAGCAGGTAATCCTCGCGAGAAACCGTCGGCACGATGATGCGGGACCGGCCCGCAGCGCTCAGAACACAGTTCATGGCCAGGCGCGCCGTTCTCCCATTCCCGTCCAGGAAGGGATGCACCTCGGAGACGACGAACATGGTCATCAGCGCGCGGGCGAGCGGGTCCTCCAACGCCTGAATCCGCTCGAAACCCTCCCGCAGCGTGCCCTGCACGAGCTCGGGGGTTACGAATGGCGTCGCGCCGGCCTGGTTGTTACGGCTTTTCCACTCTCCTGGGTGCTTGTCCGGTCGGGACTGCATGACCAGCGCATTGACACTCTTGAGCCAGTGCAGGAAGTCGTCCGCCGTGTTCGCGGGCTGATCGCGCCATGGCCCATGCATTGCGCTCTGGAAGGTCCCCAGAAGGTCGTGGGCGTCTTCCAGCCGGTTCGGGATGAGCCGGCCTTCGAATACGATTTCTTCGGCTTCGCTGACCAGAAACGTGGTGCCTTCGATGTAGTTCGAGAAGTAGGCTTCGAAGAATGCGAAGTTCTCGCGCGCGACGCCAGCTTCCGCCGTGGCGGCCACTTCCGGCAAGGCCTCCGAGCGTAGCCGGCTGAATAGCGTGTCGAACAGGGTGAGGCGGTCCGGGTCAGAGGAGCGGCCGGCGGCACGTGCGAGCCCCTGCTTGCCATATCGTTTCTTGTTCTCGTCGGCTTCCAGCAGGGCGCCCATGATGGCGTCCAGTCGCTTGAACTCCTTTTCTCGACCCAGGGTGTCAGCCAGCGTGCGACAGGCATCCCGGAGTTGATTGAACCGATCCTCCCCGCGGATCGAGAGCATCTTGTCGAGCTCCGCCTCGAGCACGTCCTGGGGAAGCACGCGCTCGCTCACACCACGGCCCGTCGCCAAGTTCTCCAGCAACCAGCGAGGTTGGCTGGCGAGGAACAGGCGCTTGTAGGGCGTATCGCCTTCGGCCGCGCCCTGTCCCGGAATGATCTTGATGGCGAGGCCGGGCAACTCCAGGGTTCGCGGTCGATTGCCACGCGTCACGTGAAGGCGCCCCTCAACCGGCTTCGCGTCATACCCGCTCCGATAGCTGAGGACGCCGCCGGGCAAAAGGTGGCTCGCAATCTTCGCCCAGTGACGCAGCACGAGCGTTTCCGGGGGGCTGGTCAGATTGCTGGTGTAGACGCCCTGGTACAGCTTCCGCAGTCGCCCCTCGGCGAGAAGCCGAAGAACCTGACGGTCTGCGGAGGGGCTGCCTTCACCGGTAAGCAGGATCTCTGGCAGCGAGATGTCGGTTTTCTGCTTGATTGCCACGTTCAAACCCTGATGATGTGTCTGTAGTTTGTATTATTCGACAGATTTTTGTCTGAAAATTGTTTAACTCTCGCGCACGGGTTGTCGGATTCGTGTGGAATGCAGCCTGGAGGACTCTGTCGTGTTCTCCAGGCTGCATTTCGTGGCGAGTTGTGAGTCGCGGCTGTGCGCGCCCATCGCAACCGAGAACGTAGGGTCACCTCATAACGCGGGCTACGCAGCTGCCGCGTTCAGGCGCAGGATTGGACAGGCTCATTTCAGTGTGTCGAGATAAGCCTCGTAACGTGAGAACGAGTCGTCTCGGCGTAGATGGGCGTAGTTCTCCAGCACGGTCGTCAAGTTGTCGTTCAGCAGTTCGGCCACTGTGAGGAAGTCTCCGGGATGTTTGCGAAGCCAATCTGTGGCGACGAGGTGGCGCATGGCATGCGGACCGAAGCCGGGCGAGCCAGGGATGTAGCGTCGTGTCAGATGCCGCACTGTTCGGCTCAGTCCCTCCCAGATTCCGCCGTCCTCGTCACCGACCAGCAGGTAAGTACTGGCCTTACCTGCCAGCAACGTCTCCCGGTACTCCCCGATGTACTCGTCCATCATGGGTTTGACCCAGTCCGCAACTTTGACCGAATATCCCCGGGACTGCTTGCTGTTGCCGGTCTTCAGGTGCACCGGTTGCAACTGGATACGCCAACCTTCTGTCGGACTTCCGCGGACCGTGCCGTGGCCGTTTGGCATCCAGGTGAGTGAGGCGAGGGTTCGCACTCGCATCGGGTTGGACAGCAAGAGTGCGAGGACAAGTGCGTTTCGCTTATGTCTGGCTTCGCTGATGCTTCCAGGGGAAGAGTTGGCGGCATCTGTGTCGATGCGAACGATCGCGTCCCGAATCGGCTTGAGTGGATTAGGCGAGTTCAGAAGGTTCGCAATGGGTTCTTCCGGGTTGCGACTGACACTGGTTGCACTACGGATGTAGTCGCGCAGGAATTTATGGCTCTTCGCACACATTTCCCGCCAGGCATCGTCACTTGCGGGCCGAAATCCCTCGGGTAATCGGACCCGGTAGACGGCGGCCTGCTGCCACAAGAACCCGGTCTCAGGGCGGAGCAGACTGGAGACAGCGCGGGCAAACACCTTCTGTCGGTTGTGTCGAATGCCGTCGGATTGACTTGTTATCCATTGCAGGAAACACTCAAGCGCCTGGGGATGGGCGCACCAGGCTAGCGTTTGTGGCGGCGGTTCATACCACGTGATGCCCCCGTTCTCCGGGGGCAGGTTGGTCAGAACCCCAAGAAAGGTGCGTATGCGTTGCATGAACATGCTGGCGGTTGGACAGACCATCGTCCCGCGCTGGGCCAAGGGACTT
Organism: Zoogloea sp. 1C4; assembly: GCF_009469605.1. Lineage (GTDB taxonomy): Bacteria > Pseudomonadota > Gammaproteobacteria > Burkholderiales > Rhodocyclaceae > Zoogloea > Zoogloea oryzae. The sequence goes on from NZ_SSXU01000022.1 coordinate 64,357, forward strand.
ACGGACGAAGCGACGGTCTGTGGTATGAGGCGCCAATGGCCACGAGGTTGACGCTCGAGGATTGGGAAATCGCTGATCTTGTAGTCGAAGAGTGCGCGCCATTCTTGCAGGAAGGAGACATCCAAGGCGGATTCGGGAAGGGGCAGATTGTGCTTTGGACGTTCTGCCATCCGCAGGCGGTGAGAGGGCATCGCCACAGCCGTCTCCTGCTCATTGATGGGCTTCTCTATGAGGTTCACAAGGGTGTCGCGGGCAAGGCCGAGCCTTACCTCCAGCCGTCGTACAGCGGGCAGCGTATCGGCACGCGGTGTGGCGCCTTTCAGCCAGCGCCACAGGGTGGTCGGATCTACCCCCGCTTGCTTTGCCAACGTCTTGGGAGCAACGCCGGTTTCCGCGATACGCAGCCGGAGCGTAGTCTCGAGGCTGCGCTGCTTGTTGGGCGGCGGAGTGTGACTAGCAGTGAGCGAGGCTTGGTAGAGCTTCTGCATTGCATGAAGGTGCAGCCTTCGGTCGCGGCGTGTCCGGGGTGCTACGGTGATGCTTTCGAGATAGTCCCGGACCTTGGCGTCGAAGTTTCCGGCCAGTTCCGTGCCGATGTTTGAGTCGACGGTTTTTCCACAGAACGCCAGGTAACCGTTCAAAGTGCTCAGGTAATTGCGGTATTGCTGGACTGCCGAGGCGGTCGGGCTGTCGTCGATGGAGAAGCTTTGCTTCAGTTTGTTGATGAGGTCGAGGTAAGGAAGTGCCACAAGGAGCTCCAGTGGGTTGGAGCCCGCAAACACGCTGTTGAACTGTGTGACCTCGATGACGTTATCGCCGGTAACGACGGAATAACGCGTGTTTTCCAAGTTGCTGAATCCATAATAGTTTCCTTTCATTTTTTACCCCTCTGCTTGGAAGGCAGGAGGGCTGAGTAGCGTTATCGCGAGCCAGGGTTGTAAGGGTGTATAGCGCGCGATGGCGGTGATGAGCTCGCTACATTTGTGGCTGAGCGTGGCTTTGCTCGGGGTCTGCCTCTGTCAGGGGGGCCGCCCAGCATGCGATATCGCATAGGTGGTAGCTGGTTTTTGGTCAGGGCCATTCGGCGCGTCGATGAGCAACCAGGCACCATCGCTCGGGATGACGATGTCCGATTGAGTCAGCGCCTTCTTAGAACTCGATCGGGCCTCTTGGCGCATTGTTTCTGTACCTCCTGGAGCACGTTGAGCTTCAGTGCGCGCGCTAAAAGAAGCGAGATGCCCGATTAGCATTCTTCGCTCAGTCACCCTCGTCTCCGCTGTTATCTGATATGGCATCAGTGCAATCATCTGGGAGTAGGAGCCCCGCTTTCTTGCGGTAGTAATAGGTGCGGCGAGAGATGTCGAGCTGTTCCCACGGCTTTGCTTTCTCAACCGAATCGACGTTGCCTTCGTTCCAGCGTTTCAGGGCGCGAGCGCGCTGTATCTCGCTGAAAGCGTGGTGAGTAAAAAGTCGCCAAGTCCATTTGGCCACGGATTTAGTCGGCCCTGAAATATTCAATTCGCCGCTTGCAGCCGCCAGCCTGACGGCCAGGCTGCGTTGCCACTGAGCACCCGCCCAAGCATCCCGACCAGCACGCCGAGCGCAAAAAGGGCCGTCAGCCCCAAACGAGCCACCGCCCGCAGTAGCCAGCGCAAGTTGTAGCCCGCGGCACAGAGCACCGGGTGCAGCACATCTCCTTCAGATCCTTTCAGCCAGTTCCGCCGTAGCCCGCAGTCGTCCTTCAGGTGTCCGATTACGGGTTCGACTGCTTGACGCCGTTTAAGCAGACGACGCGCCTTGGCACTCAGGTTCTTGATTCGGCCCCGGTGGATGATCTCGACCCCGGGCACTTCCACAC
>NZ_SSXU01000023.1 GCF_009469605.1 Zoogloea sp. 1C4
CTGATCATCTGGACGACTTGCAGCTTGAAGCTCGCATCGAACGCCCGGCGTTTCTGTTTCATTAAGTTCTCCTCTACGGGTGGATGATCCACCTATCGAGGTGTCCGAGGAAATTAGACCACTACAAACTGCACTTATCAGCCTACCGTTGGCTCGAGACAGCTTGACCTGCCAAAACAAAATCCCCAGGAGCGTTGCCGCGACCTGGGGATTTGCATTTTTGCGAAGGCTGCACCGTAGGGTGCTGTGCCGCGTGCTACATCAACCGATGATCATCCCGGCGCCGACGGTGTTGTTCGTCGATTCGTCGATGAGGATGAAGGCGCCGGTGGCGCGGGAGTCGGTGTAGTTGTCGGCGAAGATCGGCTGGGCCAGTTTGAGGCTCAGTTGGGCGATGTCGTTCATCGCGAGGGTGCTTGCGGCATCCTTCGAGAGCGTATTGATATCCACGCGGTGGGCGATGGCGGCGACCTTGGCCTTGACCTCGCGGGTCGTGTGGCGCAGCCAGTAGGTGCGTGCCGGGGACAGCGGGGTCTCGGAGAGCCAGCACACCACCGCGTCGATCTGCTTGGTCTGGGCCGGCAGTTCTTCGCTGTTGACGATCATGTCGCCGCGGGAGATGTCGATCTCATCTTCGAGCAGCAGCGTCACGGATTGCTCGTGGATCGCCTTGGGCAGGGATTCGCCGTAGAGCTGGATGTCCTTGACCTTGGTGGTGAGGCCGTTGGGCAGCACGGTGACGCTGTCGCCAACCTTGATCTCGCCGGATTCGACGCGCCCCATGAAGCCGCGGTAGTCGTGGAGCTCGGGGTTGTCGGAGGCCTGCGGGCGGCACACGTACTGCACCGGGAAGCGGAAGCTCTCGGCTTTTTCGGTGTGGGCGGCAGGGGCGGCTTCGAGGATCTCGATCAGCGTCGGGCCGTCGTACCAGTTCAGGCTTTCACCGCGATCCACGATCATGTCGCCGACGAGGGCTGACAGGGGGATGAAGCGCACGTCGGTGAGGCCGATCTGTTCGGCGAAGGCTTTGTATTCGGCGACGATCCTGTCGTAGGTGGCCTGGTCGTAATCCACCAGGTCCATCTTGTTCACCGCGACGACGACGTGGGGGATGCCCACCAGCTTGGCGAGGTAGCTGTGGCGGCGGGTCTGGGTGAGTACGCCCTTGCGCGCGTCGATCAGGATGATGGCGACGTTGGCGGTGGAGGCGGCGGTCACCATGTTGCGGGTGTACTGCTCGTGGCCCGGGGCGTCGGCGATGATGTACTTGCGGGTGCCGGTGGAGAAGTAGCGGTAGGCGACGTCGATGGTGATGCCCTGCTCGCGCTCGGCCTGCAGGCCGTCGGTGAGGAGCGACAGATCGACGGCGGTGAGGCCGCGCTTGTTGGAGGTCTTCTCGATGGCGGTGAGGGTGTCGGCGAGGATGGCCTTGGTGTCGAACAGCAGGCGGCCGATCAGGGTGCTCTTGCCGTCATCGACGGAGCCGCAGGTGAGGAAGCGCAGCAGGCCGTTGTCGACGTCGGGCAGTTTTTCGGGTGCGGACATGGTTCTGTATTCCTTGGATTCCGGGGCGGCGATTAGAAGTAGCCTTCCTTCTTGCGCTGCTCCATGGAGGCGTCGGAAGTCTGGTCGTCGAGGCGGGTGGCGCCGCGCTCGGTAATCGTGGTGGTAGCGGTTTCGATGACGATCTTCTCGACCGTATCGGCGTCGGATTCGACCGGCGCAGTGCAGGAGATGTCACCCACGGTGCGGAAGCGTACCTGCAGGTCGATGATCTGTTCGCCGGCCTTGGGCAGGTTGGTGAGCTCGCCGGTCATCAGCGGCACGTTGACCGGGACGATGCTGCCCTGGCGCATCACCACCGGGCGGGTGTGGGCGAAGTAGATCGACGGCAGCTCGAGCTGCTCGCGCTCGATGTACTGCCACACGTCCATCTCGGTCCAGTTGGAGATCGGGAAGGCGCGGATGTTCTCGCCCTTGTGGCTGCGGGCGTTGTAGAGGTTCCACAGCTCGGGGCGCTGGTTCTTCGGGTCCCATTGGCCGAACTCGTCGCGGAAGCTCATGATCCGCTCCTTGGCGCGGGCCTTCTCTTCGTCACGACGGGCGCCGCCGATGCAGGCGTCGAAGCCGAATTCCTCGATGGCCTCCAGTAGGGTGACCGACTGGTGCTTGTTGCGGGATTCGTTCTCGTGCTTGAGGACGACCGTGCCGCGCTTCATGGAGTCTTCGACGGAGCGCACGATGAGGCGCTCGCCGAGTTCGGCCGCGCGCTTGTCGCGAAACTCGACCACTTCGCGGTAGTTGTGGCCGGTGTCGATGTGCATCAGCGGGAAGGGGAACTTGCCCGGGCGGAAGGCCTTTTCGGCGATCCGCAGCATGCAGATGGAGTCCTTGCCGCCGGAGAACAGCAGCACGGGGTTGCTGCACTGGCCGGCCACCTCACGCATGATGTGGATGGCTTCGGATTCGAGCCAGTCCAGGTGGCTCAGGGTTTGTTTGGTGAGCGTCGACATTGCTTTACTCGTTTGAGGGTTCTTCGGTGCGCGTCACTTCTTGACGTGCAGGCCGCATTCCTTGGTTTCCGGATTCTCCCACCACCAGCGCCCGGCGCGCACGTCTTCGCCAATCGAGACCGGGCGGGTACAAGGCGCACAGCCGATGCTCGGGTAGAACTTGTCGTGCAGGGCGTTGTACGGAACCTTGTTCAGGCGGATGTAGGCCCAGACTTCCTTTTCGGTCCATTCGGACAGCGGGTTGAACTTGATGAGGCCGTTGCCTGCATCGAACTCGCGCTTGGGCAGATCGGTGCGGGTGGTGGATTGCTGGGCGCGCAGGCCGGTGATCCACGCCTGCTTGCCGGCCAGGGCGCGGCCGAGGGGCTCGACCTTGCGGGCGTGGCAGCAGGCCTTGCGCAGCTCGACGCTGTCGTAGAAGGCGTTGATGCCGTGCTCGCGGGTGTAGGCCTCGATGGCGTCGTGGTTGGGGTAGAAAAATTTGAGCTTGAGGCCGTAGTGGTGCTGCACCTTGGCCATCAGGTCGTAGGTTTCCAGCGGCAGGCGGCCGGTATCCAGCGAGAAGATCTCGATGGGCAGCTTGCCGGTGGCGATCACGTCGGTGAGGACCATGTCCTCGGCGCCGAGGCTGTTGGCCATGGTGATGGCCGGCAGTTCGGCAGCCCAGGCGGCCAGATCGGCCTTGAGTTGGGCGACCTTGGCCTCGAGGCTGGCGAGCAGCGCCGGATCGTCGAGCTTGGGATTCTGGTTCGGATGCATGGCGTCTCCGGGCTCAGGCGGCGCGCTGGGTGCGGCGGAACAGCGGTTCCGGCTGGTCGATGGCGGCCTGGTAGGGGGTCGAGAAATCCTTCAGGCTGGCCAGGGCTTCTTCGAGTTGGGCATCGGAGTACTTGCCGGCCTTGGGCTGGATGGCGTCGAAGCCGCAGCGCTGCATGAAGAAGAACTGGTCGCGCAGCACGTCGCCGATGGCGCGGATCTCGCCCTTGAAGCCGTAGCGGCTGCGCAGCAGTGCAGCGGCGGAGTAGGCGCGGCCGTCGGTGAACTTGGGGAAGTTGAGGGCGATGGCGGTGATGCCTTCCAGGTCGTCGGCGATCTCGTCCACGTTCTCGTGGCTGTCGAGCCACACGCCGACGCTGGCGCGGCCGGAGATCTGGCCCTTGTGGGCCTGCCACACGGCCAGCGGCACGAACAGCGGGCCTTCGGGCAGGGTCAGGGCTTCGGGCGCCTGGGTTTCGTCCAGGACGAGGATCTGGGCCGCGTCGTCGATGACCTGGCCGTTCTTGATGAGCTTAGGCATTGTGCTTCCTTTCCTTGACGGCGGCTTCGCCATACACGCCGAGCTTGAACGGGTCGAGGCCGGTGCGGCGGACGGTTTCGATGAAGCGCTCGCCTGCCTGACGCTGGGCCAGGTAGACGTCGATGATCTTGCTGATCACATCGGGCATTTCGGCGGCGGCAAACGAGCGGCCGATGACCTTGCCGATGCTGGTGTTGTTGCCCTGGCTGCCGCCGAGGCTGACCTGATACCACTCCTCGCCGTTCTTATCGACGCCGAGGATGCCGATGTGGCCCACGTGGTGGTGGCCGCAGGAGTTCATGCAGCCCGAGATGTTGAGCTCGATGTCGCCGATGTCGTAGAGGTGATCCAGGTCATCGAAGCGGGCCTGGATGGCGTTGGCGATGGGGATCGACTTGGCGTTGGCCAGGGCGCAGAAATCGCCGCCCGGGCAGCAGATGATGTCGGTCAGGAGGCCGAACGTGGGCGTGGCGAGGCCGGTGGCGCGGGCCTTTTCCCACACCGCGAAAAGATCGGACTGCCTGACGTCGGCGAGCACGAGGTTCTGCTCGTGGGTGGCGCGGATCTCGCCGAAGCTGTAGGCGTCGGCCCAGTCGGCCACCAGATCGAGCTGCTCGGCGGTGATGTCGCCAGGGGCGCGCTTCGGGTCTTTCAGCGACAGCACCACGATGGCGTAGCCGGGCACCTTGTGGGCCAGCACGTTGCGGCGGGCCCAGGCGGCGAAGGCCGGGTTGGCGCTGCGCTGGGCGGCGTAGCCGGCGTCTTCGGCGGGCAGGGTTTCGTAGGCCGGGGTGGTGAAGTGGCCGGCAACGCGGGCGACTTCGGCTTCGGTGAGGGTGTTCGGGCCGTTCTTGCCGAACTCCCATTCCGCTTCCACCTGCCGCTTGAACTCGGCGATGCCCAGGGCCTTCACCAGAATCTTGATGCGCGCCTTGTAGAGGTTGTCGCGGCGGCCATAGCGGTTATAGACGCGCAGGATGGCTTCGCAGTAGGTGATGATGTGCTGCCACGGCACGAAATCGGTGATCTCTTCGCCGATGATCGGGGTGCGGCCCATGCCGCCGCCGACCAGCACGCGGAAGCCGATCTCGCCGGCCGCATCGCGCTTGAGCTCGAGGCCGATGTCGTGGCACTGGATGACCGCGCGGTCCTGCCCGGCGCCATTCACGGCAATCTTGAACTTGCGCGGCAGGAACGCGAATTCGGGGTGGAAGGTGCTCCACTGGCGCAGCACCTCGCACCACGGGCGCGGGTCGATGTATTCGTCGCCGGCGACGCCCGCGAAGGGGTCGGAGGTGATGTTGCGGATGCACGCGCCGGAGGTCTGGATGGCGTGCATCTCGACGGTGGCGAGCTCGGCCAGGATCTCCGGCACGACCTTCAGCTCAGGCCAGTTGAACTGGAAGTTCTGGCGCGTGGTGACGTGGGCGTAGCCCTTGTCGTGGGTGCGCGCGATGTGCGCGAGCTTGCGCACCTGCGTGGACGACAGCAGGCCGTAGGGCACGGCCACGCGCAGCATCGGCGCGTGGCGCTGGATGTACAGGCCGTTCTGCAGGCGCAGGGGGCGGAACTCGTCGTCGGTGAGCTCGCCGGCCAGGTAGCGGCGGGTCTGGTCGCGGAACTGGGCGACGCGTTCGTCGACGATCTTCTGGTCGTAGGGGTCGTAACGGTACATGATTTTGTGATGTGTCCTGGTTGTCAGGGGCGCGCTGCCTGGTCAGGCCGCGATCAACTTGCTGCCCACCAAGACCAGCATGGTTGCCAGAATCGGACGCAGCACCCGGTCGGGCACCCGGGTGGAAATGTGGCTCCCCAGCCAGATGCCGGGCAGGGAGCCGATCAGCAGGCTGCCGAGCAGGGCCCAGTCCACGCTGCCGAGAAACCAGTGGCCGATGCCGGCCACCAGCGTCAGCGGCACCGCGTGGGCGATGTCGCTGCCGACAATGCGCAGCGTGGGGAGGCGAGGATACAGGAAGAACAGCGCGCTCACCCCCAGAGCGCCGGCGCCCACCGACGAGATCGACACCAGCACGCCCAGCACGGCGCCGGTGGCGACGGTGAGGATGGCGGTGCGGCGCGGGTTCTCGCGGCCTTCGGAATGCTTCAGGGCGAAATCCTGGATCTTCTTGCGGAAGATGATGGCCACCGCGGTGAGCAGCAGGGCGATGCCCAGGGCGACCTTGATCAGGCCGATCGCGCCGCCGATGCCACCGGGAAAGAAGTTGCCGACCACCAGCAGGGTGATCGCCGAGGCCGGGATGCTGCCGGTGGCGAGGCGCCGGGTGACGCTCCAGTCCACCGTGCCCTTGAGGCCGTGGGCGAGGGTGCCTCCGGCCTTGGTGATGGCGGCGTAAAGCAGGTCGGTGCCCACCGCGACCGAGGCCGGCACGCCGAACAGCAACACCAGCAGCGGCGTCATCAGCGAACCACCGCCCACGCCCGTAAGGCCGACGATGGCGCCGACGGAGAAACCTGCAATGGTGTAAGCGATGTCCATGATGAGCCCCAATGTCTTGTGCGGTGCATCGTAAACGGAGCGGTTAGAGGGTAGAAGTCGGTTTGAGTTAAACTATAAGAACAAAAAGTTATATAGGCCGCGCAGCGGCGGCGGGAGCAGGTATGAACATCCAGCAATTGCGCTACGTTTTCGAGGTGGTCCGCCATCGCCTCAACGTGTCGGAGGCGGCCGAGGCGCTATTTACGTCCCAGCCGGGGGTGTCGAAGCAGATCCGTCAGCTTGAGGACGAGTTGGGCATCGAGATTTTCGTGCGCCACGGCAAGCGCCTGGTGGCGGTTACCGAACCGGGGCAGCAGGTGCTGGCCATCGCCGAGCGGATGCTGCTCGATGTCGACAACCTGCGTCAGGTGGGGGCCGAGTTCAGCAACGAGGCGAGCGGCAGCCTGTCGATCGCCACCACCCACACCCAGGCCCGCTACGCGCTGCCGCCGGTGATCCGGGCCTTCATGACGCGCTACCCCAACGTGCGCCTGTCGCTGCATCAGGGCAATCCGCGCCAGGTGTGCGAATACGTGCTGTCGGGCGAGGCAGACATCGCCATCGCCACCGAGGCCATCGCCGAGGAGCACGAGCTGGTGATGCTGCCCTGCTACCAGTGGAACCGCTGCGTGATCGCGCCGGTGCGCCATCCCATCCTGAGCACCCAGCCGCTCACGCTCGAGGGTATCGCCCGCTATCCGATCATCACCTACGACTTTGCCTTCACCGGTCGCAACCAGATCAACAAGGCCTTCATCGGCCGGGGGCTGAAGCCCAATGTGGTGCTCACTGCCATCGACTCGGACATCATCAAGACTTACGTGGGCATGGGGCTGGGGATCGGCATCCTGGCCAGGATGGCCTACGACGCTGCGGTGGACAAGGATCTGGGCATGCTCGACGCCGCTCATCTCTTCGAGTCGAGCACGACCCGCATCGGCGTGCGCCGCAACGCGTGGCTGCGCGGTTACGTGTACGCCTTCATCGAACTGTTCGCCCCCCACCTGTCGCGCCACGTGGTGGACGCGGCGCTGGCGGGGGGCGGCGAAGACCCGGGGCTGTGAGCCCGGCCGTCGAGAGCCTCAACGGCGCCGGCGGCGGAGGACGACGGCGCCGATCAGGCCGAGGGCGGCGAGGGTGAGGGTGGCAGGTTCGGGCGTTTCGTACATCGCGCTGCCGGCGAGGATGAAGACGTCGCCGAAACCGCCGCTGTCGCAGTTGGTGGTCTCGCCACCGTCGCTCAGGTAGCCGGCGCCATTGCCTTTCGTCGTGCCGCCGAAGCAGCCGAACAGCAGGCGCACCGAGATGGTGTCGTAACCGGCGCCGATGTAGCTCTCCAGGCTCGCGTTGAGCTCGGGCAGGAAGGCCAGGAATTCGGCGTTCTCGGTGCCCTGGGAGTTGTCGATGCTCTCGATCAGGGCGCCGGTCGAGCCGGTGGCGGACGGGCAGCTGCCGCCCGGGTTGCGCAGGGTGGTGTGCTCGTAGATGCAGATCGTGCCGTAGACCGTCGCGAAGTCGGTCGAGGCCGGTGCATCGTAAAACTGCTTGGTCGTGCTGAAGGCCCCGTACGACAGGCCGGTGTCGCGCCCGACTTCGTAGTGGATGTCGGCCAGGGCGCCGTCGGTGTCGCGGACGGTGATCAGCCCCCAGTAATCCACCGAGGTGGTGGCGCTCTGGGGCTGGTTGTAGTCGAAGCCCAGCATCAGTTCGTGGCGCACGCCGCCGATGGTGAGCGCATCACGCAACCACATGGCGTTCACGTCCCAGGTGCCGATGTTGTCGGCGCCGGCGGCGAGCTGGTTGTTGGCGGGGTCACTCATGTTGCCGGCTTCCATCGTGGTGCCGGTGGCCCGTCCGGTGGCGAGGAAGTTGTCGCCACCACGGTTGGTCTTGAAGCCGTTCTCCACCCGGCTGCCGTCGGCGGTGGGCGGATTGGTCGGGTTGGTGTCGCTGTTGTCGAGGGGCGCCGCGCCGCCGGCCTGGACGACCACGGTCTCCTTGAGTAGCCCTTGGGGCGTGGCGAGCAGGTAGCCGCCGCTGTCGGTGCCGGTGCTCTGGGCGAGGCCGGCGATGTAGTTGAGCATCGGGGCTGAGCAGCTGAGCATGTCGCCAAAAGTGGCGCAGGCCGGTGAGCTCTTGTCGATGGCGGGGCCGGCGTAAACGGCGAGGGGCGTGGCGCTGGCAAGGGGTGACAGAAATGCTGAAACGATCGCGGCTGCTGTCAGGGCCTTGTTTTTGCTGATTTTCATTTTTTCCTCCTGGATGCTCCGTGGGAATTCGGGAAAAACCAAACAAGACACCAAAATTTACGCATAAACCGTGCCGAATTTAGAGTTTTTCGGTAGGTCGTCGTTTTTGTTTCGTTTTTGACGTTTGTCGATTCGCTCGGCGTAGGCGGCCAGATGGGCGGTGTAAAACCGGGCGACACGGCCCCGGGCGGGGCGGGCCGGATTTGCGTGACGGAGTTGGCAGCCGGTGGCCCGATTGTTTCCGGATCCTTCCATTTCGAATTGCCGCGGCGCTTTGTGAGAGACTTGAACGCTCCACGCCGCCCTCCGTTTTTCCATCATGCAATCCCTGACGACCTTCGCCGCCCTGTTGCTGGCTTCCGTGCTTTTCGTGCCTTTGTTCAAGCGCGCCGGGCTGGGCACGGTGCTGGGCTACCTGGCGGTGGGCATGCTGATCGGCCCCTACGGCGTGAAGCTCGTGCGCGATCCGGACAACCTGCTCCACACCGCCGAACTGGGCGTGGTGCTGCTGCTCTTCGTGATCGGGCTGGAACTCAAGCCGTCGCGGCTGTGGGCGCTGCGCAAGTCGGTGTTCGGGCTGGGGGCGATGCAGCTCTTCGGGGTGGCGGCGGCGTTGGCGGCGGCGGGCTGGTACACGGGTCTGTCGCTGTCGGCGGCGGCGCTGGTGGGGATCATCCTGGCCCTGTCGTCCACGGCTTTCGTGCTGCCCACCCTCGCCGAGCGGCGCGAGCTATCCACCCGCTACGGGCGGGAGGCCTTTGCGATCCTGCTGTTCCAGGATCTGTCGGTGATTCCGCTGCTGGCGCTGATCCCGCTCTTCGGCACCGGCAAGCCCACCGCGCTCACCCATCCGGCGGTGGGCCTGGGGCTGCTGGTGGCGGTGGTGGTGGTGGGGCGGCCGCTCCTCGATCTGCTGTTCCGCCATGTGGCGCGGGTCAATAGCCGGGAGATGTTCACCGCCGCGGCGCTGGTGACCGTGCTGGGGCTGGCGCTGCTGATGCAGGCGGGCGGGCTGTCCATGTCGCTGGGCGCGTTCATCGCCGGCGTGCTGCTGGCCGATTCGGAGTTCCGCCACGAGCTGGAGGCGTCCATCGCGCCCTTCCAGGGCTTGCTGCTGGGGCTGTTCTTCATGGCGGTGGGGATGTCCACCAACCTCACCCTGCTGGTGAAGTTTCCGTGGCAGATCATCGGCCTCACCGCCGGGCTGGTGATGATCAAGATTCTGGTGCTGTACGGCCTGCGCCGGCTGGTGGGTGGGCCCAAGCTGGGTTCGCGGATGCTGGCGCTGGCGCTGGCCCAGGGCGGCGAGTTTGCCTTCGTGCTGTTTGATGCGGCCCAGTCGTTCAAGGTGCTGGGCGAGGTGCAGGCCGACAAGCTGACTTTGGTGGTGGCCCTGTCGATGGCGGTGTCGCCGCTGCTGCTGATGTTTGGCGACTGGCTGGCCCGGCGCGAGGCGGGCCGGCGGCCGCCCAAGGCTTACGACCAGATGCCTTCCGAGGCGAGCGACGTGGTGATCGCCGGTTTCGGCCGGGTCGGCCAGGTGGTGGGCCGGCTGCTGCTGGCGCGAGGTATCGGCTTCACCGCGCTGGATGCCGACGCCGGGCAGGTGGAGACCGTGCGCAAGTTCGGCTTCAAGGTGTTCTACGGCGACGCGGCCCATCTCGATCTGCTCCATGCCGCCCAGGTGGGTGAGGCCAAGGTCTTCGTGCTGGCCATCGACGACGTGGAGGCGTCCCTGCGCACCGCCGAGCTGGTGAAGAAGCATTTCCCCCATGTGCAGATCGTGGCCCGGGCCCGCAACCGCTTCCACGCCAGCCGGCTGATGGACATGGGGATCGAGCGGCAGATCCGCGAGGCCCTGCCGTCCAGCCTCGAGATGGCCCGGTGGACGCTGGAGCTCCTCCACGAGCCGCCGGCGCTGGTGGATCAGATGGTGACCCGCTTTGCCCGCCACGACGCCGAGGTGCTGGCCCGTCAGCAGGCCATCGACCACGACGAGGGCAAGCTCATCCAGTCGTCCAAGGAGGCCCGCGACGAGCTCGTGCAGATCCTCGAGGAAGCCCGCGAGGCCTTTGCGAAGAAGGAGCGTCCGGCCAAGACGGCCGGCAGGGCCTGAGTCAGTCCGCCTCGAAGGGGCGTTTGCTGGCGAGGGCCAGCATCAGCGCGATGCGGGCCTTGGGCGGCGGCAGGCTGCTGGCGGTGAGCCAGCCTTCGGCGTCGTCGTCGGCGTTGGCGTTGCGGATCACCGGGCCGGCGCAGCGGCTGGCCCGGACGATCACCACCCCTTTCTCCCTGGCCCGGCGTAGCGCCGGCAACCATGCCGACGGCACGCTGCCGTGGCCGGTGAGGGCCAGCACCAGCCCCCTTGCGCCCTCGGCCACGCAGGCGTCGATCAGCCCGGCCGGCGCGCCGGCGTAGCCGGGCAGGATGTCCACCCGCGGCAGGGCGTCGGCAGCGAGATCGGCAAAGCGGCCGTCCGGGCGGGCGGTGGTCCAGTCGGCGGACGATTCGAAGGCATCCAGCCCGCTGGTGCGGGCTTTCTGCAGGTGGCGGGCGGTGTGGATGATGGCGTTCATCACCACCAGCACGCCCTTGTCCCGCGCATCCGGGCGGGCGGCGAGGCGCACCGCGGCGAGCAGGTTGGCCGGGCCGTCGGCCTGGGGGTGGTCTGCCGGGCGCATGGCGCCGGTGAGCACTACCGGCTTGCCGCCGGGCACGGTGAGCTGCAGGAAATACGCGGTTTCTTCGAGCGTATCGGTGCCGTGGAGGATCACCACCCCATCCGTTGCCGGATCACCCAGCGCGCGGCGCACCGCGGCGAGGATCGTCAGCCAGCCCTCGGGCGTCATGTCCTTGCTGTCGAGGGCGAGCACCTGCTCGGCGGAGAGATCGAAGGCGTCGAGGCCCGGCACCGCGGCCAGCAGCGCGCCCACGGGGCGCACGCCGGCCCGGTAGCGGGCGCCGCCGGATTCCGGATCAGCTTCGCCGGCGATGGTGCCGCCGGTGGCGATGAGATGGATCATGGTCGTGGGGCAGGGGTGCGGGGGATGGCGCCGAGCATGCCACTGGATGCGGCGGGTTTGAAGCCCGGACCTGCGTGTCTGGACCTCAGGGGGACGAGTGGACCTTTGAGGTCGGCGTTTGCAGGTCTGAGGTCCGATGCTGCACCTAAAAGGTGCAAGCGTGGACCTTGGAGGTCCGACCTTGCGGGTCTGAGCTGCATGTGTGCAGGTCTGAGGTCCGGCATCGGACCTCCAGGGTGCAGGCGTGCCCAAAAAAGATGCGCGCCTGCACCTCAGCGGTCCGACCTCGGATGTCCGAGGTCCGTGGGTGCAGCCTGGAGGTTCGACGGTGCACCGCTGAGGGGCATGGCCGGACCTTCGAGGGGTACGCGCGCCCCTTGGGTCAGTGTTGCAGGATCTTCGCCAGGAACTGCTGGGCGCGCTCGGAGCGCGGGTTGGCGAAGAAGGCTTCCTTGGTGTCGTCCTCGACGATGCGGCCGCGGTCCATGAAGATCACCCGGTTGGCCACCTTGCGCGCAAAGCCCATCTCGTGGGTCACGCACATCATGGTCATGCCTTCCTGGGCGAGCTCGACCATCACGTCGAGCACCTCGTTGATCATCTCCGGGTCGAGGGCCGAAGTGGGCTCGTCGAAGAGCATGCAGATCGGGTCCATCGACAGGGCGCGGGCGATTGCCACGCGCTGCTGCTGGCCACCCGAGAGCTGGCCGGGGAACTTGTCGGCGTGGGCCTTGAGGCCGACCCGGTCGAGCAGCCCCACGCCCTTGGCGCGGGCTTCTTCCTTGCTGCGGCCGAGCACCTTCTCCTGGGCGATGGTGAGGTTCTCGGTGATGCTCATGTGGGGGAACAGCTCGAAGTGCTGGAAGACCATGCCCACCCGGCTGCGCAGCTTGGGCAGGTTGGTTTTCGGGTCGCCCACCGAGATGCCGTCCACGTGGATGGTGCCGGACTGGAAGGGTTCGAGGCCATTGACGCACTTGATGAGGGTGGATTTGCCCGAGCCGGACGGCCCGCAGACCACCACCACCTCGCCCTTGGCGACCCGGGTGCTGCAGTCGGTGAGCACCTGGAAGCTGCCGTAGTGCTTGGAAACCTTGTCGATCGTGATCATCTGGATTGAGTCCTAAACCGTCGCCATCCGCTTCTGCAGCCGCCGCACCACCTGCGACAGGGAGAAGCACAACACGAAATACACCGCGCCCGCAAAGAGCAGCAGCTCCACCAGCCGGCCGTCCCGGTCGCCCACCTTGTAGGCCGCGCCGAAGAAATCGGCCAGCGCCGACACATACACCAGCGAGGTGTCCTGGAACAGCACGATGGCCTGGGTGAGCAGCAGCGGCACCATGTTGCGGAAGGCCTGGGGCAGCACCACCAGGCGCATCGCCTGGGCGTAGGTCATGCCCAGCGCCGAGGCCGCCGACACCTGGCCCTTGGGCACGCTCTGGATGCCGGCGCGGATGATCTCGGAGTAATAGGCCGACTCGAACAGCGCAAAACCCACCATCGCCGAGGTGAGCCGCACGTCGGTGTTGGGGTCGAGGTTCAGGAAACCCTTGAGCAGCTGCGGCACGATCAGGAAGAACCACAGCAGCACCATCACCAGCGGGATCGCCCGGAACAGGTTGACGTAGCCGGCGGCGAACCACGCCAGCGGCTTGATGGTGCCGAGCCGCATCAGCGCCAGCAGGGTGCCCCACACGATGCCGACGATCACCGCGGTGACGGTGATCTCCAGCGACACCTTCATGCCCTCCCACAGGAAGGGCAGGGCGCCGGGGATGGAGGACCAGTCGAATTCGTAGTTCATCGCATGTGCCTCCTCATTTTCCACCGATATAGCCGGGCACGCGGGTCCGCGCCTCGACCACTCGCATCAGGCTCATCACCACCACGTTGATGAGGAGGTAGAGCACCGTGACAGCGATGAAGGATTCGTAGGGCTGGGCGGTGTAATCCACCAGCTGGCGGCCCTGGGCGGCGAGCTCGAGCAGGCCGATGGTGGAGCACACCGCGGAGTTCTTGAAGATGTTGAGGAACTCGGAGGTGAGCGGCGGCACGATCAGCCGGAAGGCCATCGGCAGCAGCACGTGGCGGTAGGTCTGGCCGAGGGTGAAGCCCAGCGCGAGCCCGGCGTTCTTCTGGCCGCGGGGCAGGGCGTCGATGCCCGAGCGCACCTGCTCGCACACCCGCGCGCTGGTGAAGAAGGCCAGGCACACCATCGCCGCGACGAACTGCTGGGTGACGGGATTGAGCTTCTGCTTGAAGGCATCGCCCAGCCCGAAGGGCAGCAGCTCGGGCAGCACGAAATACCAGATGAAGAGCTGCACCAGCAGCGGGATGTTGCGGAAGACCTCCACGTAAGCGCCGGCGAACCGGGACAGACCCTTGTGGGGCACGGTGCGCAGCACCCCCATCAGGCTGCCCAGCAACAGGGCGATCACCCACGCCGAGAGGGACAGGGCCACGGTGGTCTGCAGCCCGGCGAGCATCCACCCGAGATAGGTGGTCTCACCGGTCGGCACCGGGCTCGAGAAGATGCTCCAGTTCCAGTTGTAGCTCATGGCTTGGTGGGAAGTGGGAGGTGGAAAGTGGGTAATGGGGAGTGGGCGGTGGGAGGTCGGGAAGGGGGCTCTGCCCTACTCCCTACTTCCCATCACCCTCTACCCATTTCCCTTTACTCGAACGGCTTGTCGTTGGGCGTCTTGTAGAGCTTGAGCATGGCGTCGGAGAGCGGGAAGTTGAGGTTCAGGCCCTTGGGCGGGATGGGCTGGGTGAACCACTTCTTGTAGATGGCTTCGGCTTCGCCGGAGGTCATGGCCTTGGCCAGCGCGGTGTCGACCACTTTCTTGAAGCCCGGATCATCCTTGCGCATCATGCAGCCGTAGGCTTCGAAGCTCTGGGGCGTACCGACCACGGCCCAGTCGCCGGGCTTCTTGGCCTTGGCAAGCTCGCCGTAGAGCAGGGCGTCGTCCATCATGAAGGCGACGGCGCGGCCGGTCTCCAGCGTGAGGAAGGCTTCGCCGTGATCCTTGGCGGAGATGATGTTCATGCCGAGCTTCTTGTCCTCGTTCATCTTGCGGATGAGGCGCTCGGAAGTGGTGCCGGCGGTGGTCACCACGTTCTTGCCGGCGAGATCCGGGAAGTCCTTCACGCCGGAATCCTTCTTGGTCATCAGGCGCGTGCCGATGATGAAGATGGTGTTGGAGAAGGCCACCTGGCGGGCGCGTTCGGTGTTGTTGGTGGTCGAGCCGCACTCGATGTCGATGGTGCCGTTCTGGACGAGGGGGATGCGGTTCTGGGAGGTGACCGGCGTGAGCTTGGTCTGGATGCTGGCGAGCTTGAGTTCGGTCTTCACGGCGTCGACCACCTTCAGCATCAGCTCCTGGCTGTAGCCCACCACCTGCTGCTTGTCGTCGTAGTACGAGAAGGGGATCGAGGATTCCCGGTGGCCGAGGGCGATGGTGCCGGTTTCCTTGATCTTCTTGAGGGTCGGCGACTCCTGAGCCAGCACCGGTTGGGCCAGCAGGACTGCGGTGGTGACAAGGGCGAGTTTGGAAAGACGGGACATGGGCAGTTCCTCCGGTTCGGGATCGAGGGTTCGACAGGCTCGTTCGCACCGATTGTGCCCCAGCCGGCGCCCGCTGTGGGCGTCAATTGCAGGCGGGGCGCGGCATTCAGTGGGCGACGAAGCGGGCCACGGGCACGCCGTTTGCGAGCAGGTCGAGCTGATCGGCGGCCTGGACGCGGTGGGTCGCCCGGGAAAGCGCCTGGAGGAAGGCCGATTCGACCGCCATCTCCGGGCAGGCCATGCGGGTGGTGGCCAGCGGCAGGATGCTGAGGCCGGTGCCGCCCCAGCTACGGTATTCGCCGCTCATCCGGTTGCAGCCGGTGGTGCCGGTGACCCGGCGCCGCTCGGCGTCGAACTGGATCGATGGGGTGCGCGGGCCGTCTGGCAGCGTGACGCTGCTGCCGGGCAGGCTTTCAAGGGTCCAGCGCGTGGTGGGCAGGTCGGCCGTGCTGGGGCAGCCCTGGCCGGGCAGGGCGCGGTCGAAGCGATCGACGACCAGCATCTCGACGCGGCCGCCGTCAGGGCCCGGGCGGGTTTCCAGGTGGCCGGCGAGACTCACCGCCAGCGGGGCGGCGGGCTGGTTGCGATGGACGGCGTAGGCCCGCTCCAGCGCCAGATTGGCGCCTTCCTGGGCGACCGGCAGCCGGCGGCCGTCACTGCAGCGGGTGAATAGGCCGGCATCGGCGAAGTACACGAAGATGCCGGTCTGCACGCCGGCCGGCTTCGCGTGGCTGTCGGGGGCCGCCAGCGCGGGGGCGCTGGCGGCGAGGCTGGCAAGCAGGGCGATGAAGACAGTGGGGCGCATGGCGGGCTCCGGAAGCGGCAAAGCCCCGATTATGCCGCCGTCACCCGCGCGTGGATCGTCTTGAGGTCGGCTTCGTCGAGGGTTTCGCGGGCCAGCAGGTCGCGGGCGGTTTCTTCGAGGATGGCCTTGCGTTCGGTGAGGATCGCCACGCTGCGCTCGAAGGCGTGGGCGACGATCTCGCGCACCGCGCAGTCGATCTCCCGGGCGGTCTCCTCGGAGTAGCTGCGCTCCTGGGGCGGGTTGGCGTTCTGGCCGAGGAAGTTGCTCTTCTCGGTGTCGTAGGCCACGTTGCCGAGCCCGGCGTGCATGCCGAAGCGCATCACGATGGAGCGGGCGATGCTGGTGACCTTCTGCAGGTCGTCGGAGGCGCCGGTGGAGACTTCGCCGAAGACGATCTGCTCGGCGGCGCGGCCGCCCAGCAGCACGGCCATCTTGTTCTCCAGCTCGGCGCGGGTCATCAGGAAGCGGTCCTCGGTGGGGCGCTGGATGGTGTAGCCGAGGGCGCCCACGCCCCGCGGGATGATGCTGATCTTGTGCACCGGGTCGGTGCCGGGCAGGCCCATCGCCACCAGCGCATGGCCCATCTCGTGGTAGGCGACGACGGTGCGCTCGTGCTCGTTGAGCACGCGGTTCTTCTTCTCGAGGCCGGCGACGATGCGCTCGACCGCCACGGTGAAGTCTTCCACCGTCACGCCCGTGCCGTTGCGGCGGGTGGCCACCAGCGCGGCTTCGTTGCACAGGTTGGCGAGGTCGGCGCCGGAGAAACCCGGGGTGAGGGCGGCGACCTTCTCGGCGTCCACGTCCGGGGCGAGGGTGATCTTCTTCATGTGCACCGCGAGGATGGCGATGCGGCCTTTCTTGTCGGGGCGATCCACCAGCACCTGGCGGTCGAAGCGGCCGGCGCGCAGCAGCGCCGGGTCGAGCACTTCGGGGCGGTTGGTGGCGGCCAGCAGCACGAGGCCGGAGGACGAGTCGAAACCGTCAAGCTCGACCAGCAACTGGTTGAGGGTCTGCTCCTTCTCGTCGTGGCCGCCCATCGCGAAGGCGCCGCGGGCGCGGCCCATGGCGTCGAGTTCGTCGATGAAGATGATCGCCGGGGCCTTGGCGCGGGCCTGCTCGAAGAGGTCGCGCACGCGGGCGGCGCCCACGCCGACGAACATCTCGACGAACTCGGAGCCGGAGATCGAGAAGAAGGGCACGCCGGCCTCGCCGGCCACGGCCTTGGCGAGCAGCGTCTTGCCGGTGCCCGGCGGGCCGACCAGCAGCACGCCCTTGGGCACGCGGCCGCCCAGCCGGCCGTAGGATTTCGGGTCCTTCAGGAAGCCGACGACTTCCTTCAGTTCGTCCTTGGCCTCATCCACGCCGGCCACGTCGTCGAAGGTGACGCCGGTGTTGGCTTCCACGTACACCTTGGCCTTGCTCTTGCCGAGGTTCATGAAGCCGCCACCGCCCATGCCCTGCTTGTCGGCGAACTTGCGCATGGCGAACATCCAGATGCCCACGAAGATCACCGCCGGCAGCACCCAGCCGATCACGTCCTTCAGCAGGGTGTTTTCCACCACGCCGGTGAACTTCACGTCGTACTGGGCGAGATCCTTGGCCAGCGCCGGGTCGACCCGGGTGGTCACGAACTTCTGGCGGCCGTCCTGCAGCGGGGTCTTGAGGCTGCCCTGGATGGTGTTGTCGGCGATGCTGATCTCGGTGACTTCGCCGGCCTTCACCAGCCGCTGGAACTCGCTGTAGGGCAGGGGCTCGACGGTGCGCACCTGCACCCACAGGTCGTGCAGGGTGAACACGGCAAACAGGGCGAACACGAAGTACCAGAGGCTGAACTGGGTTTTCTTTTCCATGGCAGGGCCGGATGAGACAGGTTTCGATTAGATGAGGCCGGTTCGGCCGGGTTCAAGGCGCGTTGCCGGCCGATGGGGCGTCAAAAAGGAAAAAGGCACCGCGAGGGTGCCTTTTTCTGGGTGCCGAGGGCGGCGATCAGCGGTTGTTGCCGCCGTTGCCACCGCCGCGGGGGCTGGTGAACAGCGCGGGCGGCTTCACCTCGCCGGGCTTGCGGCCGGTGAGGGTGACCGGCGAGCGACGGGCTTCGTCCAGCGCGGCGGGGGTGCCGCGGTTGGGGTTGCCGCCGTTGCCCTTGCCGCCAAAGCCGTTGCCGTGGCGGTGACCGCCCATGTTGGCTTCGGGGTCGCGGTAGTTGTTGCGGGCGCGGGGCTGGTAGTCGACGCGGTTGCCGAAATCGTCATCCACCTGCGAGCCGTCGGCCTTGCGGGCGGGACGCGGAGCCTGCTGGTTGCCGCGGCCTTCACCCTGAGCCTGGGCCGGGCGGGCGCGCGGGCTCTGGCCCTGGGGCTTGGCGCCCTGGCGGGGCTGGCCGTCGCCCTGCTTCGGGCCACGGGCCTGGCCCTGGCCTTGAGCCTGGGCCTGCCCCTGAGCCTTGGGCTTGGCCTGTCCTTGCCCTTGTCCCTGGCGCGGGCCTTCGCCCTGCTTGGCGCCCTGGCCTTGCGGCTGGCCCTGGCGGTCGCGGTTGCTGCCGCGCTTGCCCTGGCCCTGACGGGGGCCCTGGGGTTCGCGGGGCGGACGCTCGTCGGATTCGGCCGGTGCGGCGGAGGGCACGAAGTCGGGCACCTCGACCTTGTCGATCAGGCGCTTCATGAGGCGCTCGATGTCCTTCAGGAGCGGCAGCTCGTCGCGGTCGACCAGCGACACCGCGGCGCCGCTGGAGCCGGCGCGGCCGGTGCGGCCGATGCGGTGGACGTAGTCTTCGGGCACGTTGGGCAGCTCGAAGTTGACCACCTGGGGCAGCTGGTCGATGTCGAGGCCACGGGCGGCGATGTCGGTGGCGACGAGCACCTGTAGCTTGGCGTCCTTGAAGTCGGCCAGCGCGCGGGTGCGGGCCGACTGGCTCTTGTTGCCGTGGATGGCGGCGGACGGAATGTCGTGCTTGGCCAGGTATTCGGCCAGCTTGTTGGCGCCGTGCTTGGTGCGGGTGAACACCAGCACCTGGAACCACTGGTGCTTCTTGATCAGGAAGGCCAGCAGCTCGCGCTTCTGCTTCTGCGGGCACAGGTGCACCGACTGCTGGACGAGCTCGGAGGCGGTGTTGCGGCGGGCAACCTCGACGAAGCCGGGGTTGTGCAGCAGGCCGTCGGCCAGGGCCTTGATCTCGTCGGAGAAGGTGGCCGAGAACAGCAGGTTCTGGCGCTTCTTGGGCAGCAGGGCGAGGATCTTCTTGATGTCGCGGATGAAGCCCATGTCGAGCATGCGGTCGGCTTCGTCCAGCACCAGGATCTCGACGCCGGAGAGGTCGATGGTGCCCTGGGTGTTGTGGTCGAGCAGGCGGCCCGGCGTGGCGACGAGGATGTCGATACGCTTCTTGAGGCGGGTGATCTGCGGGTTGATGGCCACGCCGCCGAACATCACCATCGAGGTGAGGGGCAGGTGCTTGCCGTAGGTCTGGACCGATTCCTCGACCTGGGCGGCGAGTTCGCGCGTCGGGGTGAGGATCAGGCAGCGGGGGCGGCCGGGCTTCTGGTTGTGGGCGTGGGCTTCGGAGAGCAGGTGCAGGATCGGCAGCGTGAAGCCGGCGGTCTTGCCGGTGCCGGTCTGGGCTGCGGCCATCAGGTCACCGCCGGCGAGCACTTGCGGAATCGCCTGGGCCTGGATCGGGGTGGGGGTGGTGTAGCCGGTTTCGGCGATGGCTTGCTGAATGGGGGCGCTGAGGGCCAGATCGGCAAAGCCGATCGTCCCTGCCACTTGCGTGGCGGGCTGGGGTTGGGTCATTGGATTGTGTGCTCCTGCGACGGCCTGACCGCTTGAGATGAGCGGCACCAATCGGGGCGGGCGCAACGAGTGTTCGTGATCGCGTTTGGATCGGACGAAACGAATGATGGGAGGCCGGTACGCTGATTGGTTGGCGTACGGACGGCGGATTGTACGGCTTTGGCGGTGCTCGTGTTGACTTTTTTTGCGGATTGTTATGGCGCGGCGTGGAGTTCGTCCTCCCCGTCGCGCCATCCGCGTGGCTACGTGGCCGGCCGGTCAGACCGGCAGGGTGTCGTCGAAGACCTGGTTCCAGAGGGCGCGCACACCGGCGGCCATGTCGGCGACGAGGTCGGGATCGACCCGCGAGGCCTGGTTGTTGAGGCGCAGGCCGTGCTGCAGGCGGCGGTACTCGCGGTAGCTGTCGGCGGCGACGGCGGCTTGATCTGCGGGGATCAGGCCCAGCTCGCCGGCCATCCCGAGCAGCGCGATGTTGCCCAGATTGCCGGTGAGGCTGGGGTGGGCGTGGGAATAGCCGAGCACCAGATACTGGACGATGAACTCCACATCCACCAGCCCGCCGCGGTCGTGCTTGAGGTCGAAGAGGCTGGTCTTGTTGGGGTGGCCATCGAACATCTTCAGACGCATGGCCATGACGTCTTCGCGCAGCTTGGCGAGATCCCGCTGCTGGCGGAGCACCTCGATGCGGATCGCCTCGAACTTGCGGCCGATGGTCGGGTCGCCGGCGCAGAAGCGGGCGCGGGTGAGGGCCTGGTGTTCCCACACCCAGGCGTTTTCGAGCTGGTACTGGCGGAAGGCGTCGAGTGACACCACCATCAGGCCCGAATCGCCGTTGGGGCGCAGGCGCAGGTCGGTCTCGAAGAGCTGGCCGGCGGGGGTCTGGGTGGACAGCCAGGTGTTGGTGCGCTGGCCGAGGCGGGTGTAGATCTCGGCGGCCTCGGGGGCGTCGTCGTCATGGACGAAGACCATGTCGAGGTCGGATGCGTAGCCGAGCTCCTTGCCGCCCAGCTTGCCGTAGGCGAGCACCGCAAACTGCGGCGCGTCCCGGTGGCGGTTCTTGATCTTGCGCCAGGAGCAGGTGACGGCCAGATCCACCATGATGTCGGCCAGCGCCGAGAGGAAGTCGGCGTGGCGCTCGACGGTGAGCTTGCCGGCGATGTCCTTGGTGAGCAGGCGGAAGACCTGGGCGTGGTGCTGCTCGCGCATCAGGTCCATCTGGCGTTCCATGTCGGGCTCGAGCTCGTCGAGCTGGCGGGCCAGATCGGCGCGGAAGGCGGGCAGGTCGAGCTCTTCCTCGAGCATCCGCGGGTCGATGGCTTCGTCGAGCAGGATCGGGTGCTGGTTGAGGAACTGGGCGGCCCAGGCGGAGGCGCTCACCAGCTCGGCGATCTTGTGCACGGTTTGCGGATACTGCTGGAGCAGCGCCAGGTAGGCACCCCGGCGGCTGATGGCGTCGAGGAGGTCGAGCAGGCGCTCGAAGGTGGCGTTGGGGAGGGCGGTTTCGGCGGCGGCCTCGATGACCCGCGGGATCAACGGGTCGAAGCGCTGCTTGATGGATGGCGGCATCTGCTGGTAGCGGTTGCCGCTGCGCAGGGTGGACAGGCGGCGGGCGGCGGCGGCCGGGTCGGGGTAGCCGAGGCGCTGGAATTCCTCGGTGCCGCGGGCTTCGTCACAGGCGGAGGCCCACAGGGTGTCGAGGTTGTGGCCGGCCTCGGTGGGGTTGCCGAAGACGCTGTTGAAGTGGCGGCCGACGGCTTCCCGGTGGTCGTCGAGTTCGGTGAGCAGGGCCTCGTAGGAGGCAAAGCCCATCGAGCGGGCGAGGATCGCCTGGTCGGCCGGGTTGGTGGGCAGATTGTGGGTCTGGGCGTCGTCCATGTACTGAAGGCGATGCTCGACCCGGCGCAGGAAGTCGTAGGCGGCGGCCAGCTCGCGCTCGGCTTCGCGGGTGACGATGCCGCGTTCGGCCAGCCGCGCCAGCACCTTGACGGTGGGCTTGATCTGGAGCGCGGTGTCGCGGCCGCCGCGGATGAGCTGGAACACCTGGGCCAGGAACTCGATCTCGCGGATGCCGCCGGGGCCCAGCTTGACGTTGTTGGCCATGTCCTTGCGGGCCACTTCGCGGCGGATCTGGGCGTGCAGGTCGCGCATGGCGTTGATGGCGCCGAAATCCAGGTACTTGCGGAAGATGAAGGGGCGGGCGATGGCGTTGAGCTCGGCGCCGCGGATGCCGGTCATCACCCGGGCCTTGATCCAGGCGTAGCGTTCCCACTCGCGGCCCTGGGTGATGAAGTAGTTTTCGAGCATGTCGAAGCTCGCCACCAGCGGGCCGGAATCGCCGTTGGGGCGCAGGCGCATGTCGACTCGGAACACCTGGCCGTCGCCGGTGAGGTCGTTGAGGGCCTGGATGATGCCGCGGCCGAGCTTGGTGAAGAACTCGAAGTTGTCGATGATCTTGGGGCCGGCGGTGCTGCCGTCCTCGGGGTAGACGTAGATCAGGTCGATGTCCGACGAGACGTTGAGCTCGCGGCCGCCGAGCTTGCCCATCCCGATGATGATGAACTCCTGCTCCCGGCCGTCGGCCGACAGGGGTACGCCGTGGCGGGCGACGAGCTGTTCGCGCAGGATGTCGTGGGCGGCCTCGACGGCGATGTCGGCCAGCAGCGTCATCGTCTCGGTGACCTCGGTGAGATCGGCCAGGCGGGCGATGTCGCGCACCAGCACATGGCAGATCACCCAGGCCCGCAGCCGGCGCAGCACGGGCTTGAGGGTGTTGTCGTCCACCTTTTCGTCGCGCAGGAAATCCCGCAGGGCTGCGGCGTCGAGGGGCTGGCCGATGCTGGCCGCCAGGCGCGGGCCGAGCCAGCTGCGGCTATCAAGCTGGCGGCGCAGGAAACGCGAGCAGGCGAGGGCGTCTTCGATGGGCTTGGGCAGGCTGGCTGCCGGATCTTTGGGCTGTTCGGACATGGCGTGGGCCGATTGGTAGAATGGGCGATTGTCTATGTTCGCCCCGAGTTATGTCTGCCGGACTGATTTTCGTCAAGCCTGATGCCGGATGCGTCGGTGCGCGGCGGTGCGCTGTTGATCCCACCTGCGGCCCGCGCCTGCCTTCCGAGTGACCGAACGGCGATTCTCCCTGTCGTCCCTGCTGCACCTGCCGCGCTTCTGCCTGCATCGCCTGGCGGTGCTGGCGCTGGTGGCGTATTTCGTCGGCGGTGTGGCTTTCCTCGGTGTGCGCCACGGGGTGCTGCCCAACGTGCCGGCCTACCGGGGCGAAGTGGCCGACCTGCTGTCCCGCTCCCTCGGCCGACCGGTGGAGATCGCCAGCCTCACCGCCGACTGGGTCGGCCTGCATCCCACCTTCCGCATCGGCGGGCTCACCATCAAGGATGCCGCCGGCCAGCCGGCCCTGACCCTCGACCACGTGGAGGCCGAGCCGGCCTGGGTGTCGCTGCTGCTGATGCGGCTGCGCCTCAACCGGCTGGAGATCGATTCCCCCGATCTGGCCATCCGCCGCGACGCCGACGGGCAGATCTTCGTCGCCGGGCTGGCCGTGAAGACCGATGGCGAGAAGGGCGACTTCGCCCAATGGCTGTTCGACCAGCGCCGCATCCAGATCCGCAACGCTCGCCTCAGCTGGCGCGACGCCCTGCGCGGGGCTGACGAGCTGGTGCTCGACAAGCTGGAGTTCCGCCTCGACAACAGCGGCAGCCACCACCGGTTCGGCCTCACCGCCCAGCCGCCCAGCCGCCTGGCGGCCACCCTCGACCTGCGCGGCGACCTGCGCGGGCGCGATCCGGCCAAGCCCGCCGAATGGCGTGGCGAGCTCTACGCCGGGCTCGATTACGCCGATCTGGGCGCGTGGCGCCAGTGGGTGGATTACCCGCTGGCGGTCGAAGGCGCCGGCGGGCTGCGGGTGTGGTTCGAGTTCGCCGACGGCCGCGCCACCGGCGTCACCGCCGACTTCGCCCTCAGCAACGCCCGCGCCCGGCTGGCGAAGGAGCTGGAGCCCATCCCGCTGGTGCGGGCGTCCGGCCGGCTGCGCTATCACGACGAGGGTGGCGTCACCGAAGCCAGCGGCCGCCAGCTCAGCCTCGAGAGCAAGGATGGCCTGAGCCTCGCGCCCACCGATTTCTTCCTCTCCCTGCGCGACAAATCCGGCGCCACGCCGGCCCGCGGCGAGTTCGTCGCCAACCGGCTCGACCTGGGCGTGCTGTCGCGGCTGGCGGAGCGCCTGCCCCTCGACCCGGCCGTCCGCGCCCGGCTGGCCAGTCTGGCGCCTCAGGGTAGCGTCGCGCCGGTCAATCTCAAATGGAGCAGCGACGCGGGGCGGCTGCTCAGCTATTCGGTGGATGCGCGCTTCGCCGGGCTGGGCATCGAGCCAGTGGGTGCGTGGCCGGGGTTCTCCGGGCTGTCGGGGCGGGTGGATGGCAACGAGCGAGGTGGGCGCTTCAACCTCACCGGCCGCGACGCCACGCTTGAGCTGCCGCAGATCTTTCCCCAGCCACAGCTGGCCCTGGCCGAGATCTCGGCCGAAGGCAGCTGGAGCCATCCGGGCGGCCAGCTGGAGGTGAGCCTCGCCAGCGCCAACTTTGCCAACCGCGACACCCGCGGTTCTGCCGCCGGGCGTTACCGCGCCCACGCCGATACGCCGGGCGAGATCGACCTGCAGGCGCGCCTCTCCGAGGCCGACGCCCGCGCCGTGTGGCGCTACATGCCGGCGGTGGTCGGCGCCGGCGCCCGCGACTGGCTGCAGCACAGCCTCGTCGGCGGCAAGGCGCAGGACGCGCGGCTGGTGTTGAAGGGTGATCTGGCGAAGTTCCCCTTCCGCAACCCCAAGGACGGCACCTTCCGTGTCACCGCCCGGGTGACCGACGGCCAGCTCGACTACGCCCAGGGCTGGCCGAAGATCGACGGCATCTCCGGCGAACTCCTCTTCGAAGGCGCAGGGATGAACATCAAGGCCCACCGCGGCCGCATCTTCGGTGCCGAGCTGAAGGACGTGAGCGTGGCGCTGCCGGATTTCGAGCACGACGCGGTGCTCACCATCAACGGCGCGGCGAGCGGCCCGAGCCAGGATTTCCTGCGCTTCATCGCCCAGAGCCCGGTGGGCGACAGCATCAACCACTTCACCGATCCCTTCCGGGTCGAGGGCGCCGGCAACCTGAGCCTGCAGCTGGTGCTGCCGCTGCACCACATGCACGAATCGAAGGTGCGCGGCGAATACGTCTTTGCCCGCAACCGGCTGCAGGTCGATCCGGCCCTGCCGGTTTTTGCCGATGCGGGCGGGCGGATCGGCTTCACCGAGAGCCAGCTGACGGTGAAGAACGGCGTCGCGAAGGTGCTGGGCGACGCGGTGAGCGTGGCCGGCGGCACCCGCCCGGACGGCAGCGTGGTGCTCAACGCCCAGGGCAGCCTGAGCGTCGCCGCGCTGCGCCAGGAGCTCGATCTGCCGCTCCTCGACCACCTTTCCGGCAGCGCCGCCTGGAAGGGCGCGGTGACGGTGCCCAAGAAGGGCGGCGTCGAGTTCGTGCTCGACAGCAACCTGCAGGGCGTGGTGTCGAGCCTGCCCGACCCGCTCAACAAGTCGGCCGCCGGCAGCCTGCCCTTCCGCTTCGAGATCAGCGTGCCGCCGGGTAGCGGCGGGGTGACGGGCGACGTGCTCAAGCTGGCCGCCGGGTCGGTCTTCCAGGCCCAGTTCCAGCGGCGCTTCGAGCACGGCAAGGCGATCATCACCCGCGGCGGGATCGCCCTCAACGAGCCGGTGCGGCTGGCCGACAAGGGCGTGCTGGTGGCCGCCACCGCCGACCGGCTGGATGCCGACGCCTGGCGCAAGGCGCTGGAGGGCAACCCCGAGCGGCAGCAGCGCCCGGCCGACCCGACGGGCACCGGCGACGCGGGCTTTCCGCTTTCCGGGCTGGCGCTCCGGGCCGGCGAACTTCGCATCCTCGGTCAGCGTCTCAGCGATGTGAATCTCCGGGCGGTGATGGAGGAAGGCGGCTGGCAGGCGCGGATGTCGAGCAAGGAGGCCACCGGCGACATCATGTGGCGCGACCAGGGCCGTGGCCGGCTCCAGGCCCGTTTCCGCCAGCTGGCGCTGGGAAGCGGCGCCAAGGATGGCGCGGCCGACACTTCCCGGCCCGACGAGGAACGCCTGTCCGAGCTGCCTGGGCTCGACGTGACCGCCGACAGCTTCGTGCTGCGTGGCCACCAGCTCGGCCGGCTCGAACTCAAGGCCGCCAACCGGGGCGACCTGTGGCGGCTCGACCAGCTCACCATCACCAACCCGGACGGCAGCCTGTCGGGCAAGGGTGTGTGGCGGCCGGGCGCCCGGGAGGAAACCCGGCTCGGCTTCAAGCTCGACGTGAGCAATGTGGAAAGGATGCTCGCCCGGCTTGGCTACCCCGAGGCCGTGCGGCGCGGCAAGGGCGAACTCGAAGGCGAAGTGGTGTGGCGCGGCCCGCCGACCGCGCTGCACATCGCCAGTCTCGGAGGCAAGATGCGCGTGCAGGCAGAGAACGGACAGTTCGCCCAGCTCGAGCCGGGCGTCGGACGTCTGCTCGGGGTGCTCAGCCTGCAGGCGCTGCCGCGGCGCATCACCCTGGACTTCCGGGACGTGTTTTCCGAAGGATTCGCCTTCGACCGCATTTCCGGTAGCATCCAGATGAACCAGGGCGTGCTCCGGACTGACGACCTCGAGATCCTCGGCCCCGCGGCGCGGGTGTTCATGAGCGGCGAGGCCGACGCCAGCCGCGAAACCCAGAACTTGCGGGTGCGCGTCCAGCCGACGCTGTCCGAGTCCGTCGCCTTCGGTTCTGCCATTGCGACCACCGGGGTGATCAATCCGGCGGTCGGTCTTGCGGCCTACCTTGTCCAGAAGGTGCTGCGCGACCCGGTGGAAAAACTGTTCAGCTTCGAATACGCCGTGACCGGGGGATGGTCCGATCCCAAGGTTGAAAAGATCTCCGCCGCGCCCGCCCCGGTGCTGCGCCGGGCCCCGGACCGCGCCGATCCATCCCGTGAGGATAAACAATGAGCGACCGCCCTTCCTGCCGTATCGCCGCCGTCCAGATGGTGTCGGGCCCCGATGTGGACGCCAACCTCGCCGAGGCCGACCGGCTGATCGGCGAGGCTGCCGCCGCCGGCGCGTGCCTCGTCGTGCTGCCCGAGTATTTTCCGCTCATCACCCCTGACGAATCCGCCAAGGTGCGCATTCGCGAACGGGACAGCGACGGCCCGATCCAGGCCTTCATGAAAGACGCCGCGCGCCGCCACAAGGTGTGGCTGGTGGGCGGCTCGTGCCCGCTCGAGGCCGATGTGCCGGACAAGGTGCGCAATACCACCATGGTCTTCGACGACACCGGCCGGCGCGTGGCCCGCTACGACAAGGTGCATCTCTTTGGCTTCGTGCGGGGCAGCGAGCGCTACGACGAATCCGCCACCATCGAGCCGGGCAGCGACGTGGTCACCTTCGACGGCCCGTGCGGCACCGTCGGCCTGTCGATCTGCTACGACCTGCGCTTTCCCGAGCTCTTCCGGGCGATGGGCGAGGTCGATCTGATCGTCCTGCCCGCCGCCTTCACCTACACCACCGGACGGGCCCACTGGGAAGTCCTGCTGCGCGCCCGGGCCATCGAGAACCAGTGCTACGTGCTCGCCAGCGCCCAGGGCGGCGTCCACCCGGGCGGCCGGCGCACCTGGGGCGACAGCCTCATCATCGATCCATGGGGCGAAGTCGTCGCCCGCCTGCCGGAAGGCCCCGGCGTGGTCGTCGCCGACCTCGACCCGGCCCGCATCGCCGAAGTCCGCGCCAGCCTGCCGGCCCTCAAACACCGCAAGATCAGCTGAAAGCCGCACCCGAACATGAGCAAGAATCCCCCGCAGAACCCCCTGAAGATCGCCAGCAAGCTGCTGCTCAAGCCCTACGACCTCGACTTCGAGGATCTCGACAAGGTCTTTGGCAAGCTCTTCCGGCACAAGCTCGACTACGCCGACCTGTACTTCCAGTACCACCGCTCCGAGGCCTGGAGCCTGGAGGAGGGCATCGTCAAGTCGGGCAGCTTCAACATCGAGCAGGGCGTCGGCGTGCGCGCCATCACCGGCGAGAAGACCGCCTTCGCCTACTCCGACGACATCAGCCTGAAGGCCCTGAAGGATGCCGCCGCGGCCACCCGCGCGATCGCCGACAGTGGCCGCCGCAAGGCTCACAAGATCGAGGCCGTCAAGAAAGGCCCGCCGGCCCTGTACCGGGCCGACAACCCCCACGGCTCGCTGGACGACGTGGCCAAGGTCAAGCTGCTGGAGCGCCTCGAAGCCATGGCCCGGGCCGAAGACCCGCGCGTCAAGGAAGTCATGGCGAGCCTGGTCGGTTCGTGGGAAGTCGTGCTGGTGGCGCGCAGCGACGGCCATCTGGCCGCCGACGTGCGCCCGCTGGTGCGGGTGTCGGTCAGCGTCATCATGGAAGAGAACGGCCGCCGCGAGCAGGGCTCCGGCGGTGGCGGCGGGCGCTACGACTACGGTTATTTCAGCGACGAGGTGCTGTCGGGCTTTGCCAAGGCTGCGGTGCATCAGGCGCGGGTCAACCTGGGCGCCGGCCCGGCGCCGGCCGGCCTGATGACCGTGGTGCTCGGCAACGGCTGGCCCGGCATCCTGCTCCACGAGGCCATCGGCCACGGGCTGGAGGGCGACTTCAACCGCAAGGAGAGCTCGGCTTTCTGCGGCCGCATCGGCCAGCAGGTGGCGGCCAAGGGCGTGACGGTGGTGGATGACGGCACCCTGCCGGACCGCCGCGGCTCGCTCACCATCGACGACGAGGGCAACCCCACCCAGCGCACCGTGCTGATCGAGGACGGCATCCTCACCGGCTACATGCAGGACATGCTCAACGCCCGCCTGATGGGCGTCGCGCCCACCGGCAACGGCCGCCGCGAATCCTTCGCCCACCTGCCCCTGCCGCGGATGACCAACACCATCATGCTGGCCGGCCAGCACGAGCCGGCGGAGATCATCGCGTCGGTGAAGAACGGCCTCTACGCCGCCAACTTCGGTGGCGGTCAGGTGGACATCACCTCCGGCAAGTTCGTGTTCTCCACCTCCGAGTGCTATCTCATCGAGGACGGCAAGGTCACCCGCCCGGTGAAGGGCGCCACGCTCATCGGCAACGGCCCCGACTGCCTGACCCGCGTCTCGATGATCGGCAACGACCTGGCGCTCGACCCGGGGGTCGGCACCTGCGGCAAGGATGGCCAGAGCGTGCCGGTGGGCGTTGGTCAGCCGACCCTGCGCATCGACGGCCTGACCGTTGGCGGAACTGGAGGTTGAAATGAAGCGTCGTGAGTTTCTTGCTGCTGCCACCCTCGTGCCGCTGGCGTCGGCACTTCAGGCCGCTCCGACGCCCCCCGCGCCTGCGGGCCTGTCGCTGCCAGGTGCGATCAACCGCGCCGGCCGCCAGCGGATGCTGTCCCAGCGCAGCGCCAAGGCGTGGCTGATGCTGGTCGAAGGCGTGCTGCCCGATCGGGCAAAGAGCATCCTCGACCACTCGGTGCGGCTCTTCGATCAGCAGCTTGTCGAGCTGCGTGGCCTGCAGCCCAACGACGAAGTCCGCTCCGCGTATTTGCTCCTCGAATCCGAGTGGGGCCGTTATCGGCCGCTGCTGGCGGACATCCGCTCCGACGCCAAGCTGGTGTGGGGCGGCAGCGACGCGGTGCTCGGCGCGGCGCAGAAACTCACCGTCGCCTACGAAAGAGTGGCTGGCACGCCGGCCGGCCGGCTGGTCAACCTCTCGGGCCGGCAGCGCATGCTGTCCCAGCGGATGGCGAAGGCCTATTTCTTCCGACAGGTGGGCGTCAATCCCGAGCCCGCCCGGGAGATGCTTGACGGAGCGATGAAGGAGTTCGCCAAGGCCCTGGACGAGCTCAAGACCGCGCCCCAGAACACCGCTCAGATCAAGTCCGAGCTGGGGCTGGTGGAGCAGCAGTGGTTCTTCTTCCAGAATGCCCTGAGCCTGCGCGCATCCGGCGATCTGAAGAAAGCCGCGGCCGATGTGGCGACGACCAGCGAGCGCATCCTGGAGCAGATGGACGCGGTCGTGTCGCTCTATGAAAAGATCGCCAGCTGAGCCCATGAAGCGTCTTGGATGGCTTGCGGCGGCTGCGGCATCGGTGGCGGTGCTGGCCGGGTGTGCTGCGCCGCGGGTGGCGCCTTCCGCCGATCGATTGAGCCCGGGCGAGCTGGAGACCATCGCCGCAGCAAGACGCGCCGGGCCGCTGACGGTCGAGCAGATCATCCAGCGCTCCAGGGCGGGCGAATCGCCCGCCGCGCTGATCGAGGACATCCGCCGCACCGGCACTCATCTTGCGGTGACGCCCGAAGAGCGTGCCCGCTTTGCCGGCCAGGGCGTGGCCCCGGCGGTGCTGGACGAGCTTGCCGCCGCCCAGGCGCGCTGGGCGCAAGACCAGGCCACCGCCGACAAGGTGCGTGCCGACACCGCCCGGATCGAGGCGGCAGACCGCGCCCGGGCCGAAGAGGAGCGCCGCCGTCGCGCCTACTATGGCCCGGCCTACTCTCCTTACTACTCGCCCTACGCCGACCCCATGTGGCCCTACGGCTACCCTGGGCGCCGTGGCTACGGCGGCGGCTTCGGGTGGGGCGTGCAGATCCGCCGCTAAAGGTTGTTGCTCCGGCTGTTTGACGCGCTGATCAGAACAGCGCGAGTTGACCGTCGTCTCGCCCCGGCGGCCGGAAGGCCGTAGTGACCAGCTGACGGCGGTTGCGATTGAGCCCGAGCCGCTCGCAGCAGCGCCGCAGGCGCTGGCTGTACAGATCGGCAAACACGCCCTCGCCGCGCATCCGGTGGCCGAAGCGGCTGTCGTTGAGTTCCCCACCCCGAAGCTGGCGCAGCAGGCTCAGCACATGGCCCGCCCGGTCCGGGTAATGGGTGACGAGCCAGTCCTCGAACAATTCCCGCAGCTCCCGTGGCAGGCGCAGCAGCACGTAGCCGGCCGTCTCGGCGCCGGCTGCCTGTGCCGCTTCGAGCACCTTTTCCATCTCATGATCGTTGATCGCCGGGATCAGCGGCGCGAAGAGCACGCCCACCGGCACGCCGGCGCCGTGCAGCCGGGCCATGGCGGCCAGACGCCGGGCCGGGCTGGCGGCGCGGGGTTCGAGCTGGCGGGCGAGGCGCGGATCGAGGGTGGTGACCGAAAACATCACCTGCACCAGCCCGTCCCGGGCGAGATCGGCGAGGAGGTCGATGTCCCGCTCGATCAGCGCCGACTTGGTGACGATGGACACCGGGTGGCGGGTTTCGGCGAGGATCGCCAGCAGCTGGCGGGTCAGGCCCAGGCGCCGCTCGACAGGCTGCCAGCCGTCGGTGTTGATGCCCAGCGCGACGGGCTGGCAGCGGTAGCCGGGGGCGGCGAGCTCCCGCCGCAGCACCGCCGGCGCGTCGGGTTTCCAGGCGATCTTCGTCTCGAAATCCAGCCCCGGCGAGAGGCCCAGATAGGCATGGCCCGGGCGCGCGAAACAGTAGGCGCAGCCGTGCTCGCAACCCTTGTAGGGGTTGATCGACTGGGCGAAGGGCACGTCGGGCGAGGCGTTGCGGACGATCACTGAGCGGGCCTTGTCGAGAAGCAGGGTGGTGGCCGGGCCGTGATCGGGCTCATCCGCTACGTCGTCGGCCCAGCCGTCGTCGAAGGCGGCGCGCTGCCAGTCGGCAAAGCGGTCGCCCGGATTGAGGCGGCTGCCGCGGCCGCGGGGCAGGCTTGGGGGCTTCATCTTGCCAAGATTAGACTATATAAAAATACAGTTCAAGGCTGCGCGTCGGTGCCAGATGCGCTGCAAGTCATGCCGACGGGAAGGGCGTCGTGTTACGGGCCGGGCGCATCGGCTAGAATTGCCGATTCCCTCAAGCAAAGCCGACAGGATTCACCATGCACGCCTCCTCGAAAATCCACATCGACGACGTCCGTATCAAGGCCATCAAGGAGCTCGCCCCGCCCGCCCATGTGCTGCGCGAGTTTCCGGCATCGCCCAAGGCCGCGGCGACCACTTTCGAGGCGCGCACGGCGATCCACCGCATCCTGTTTGGCGCCGACGACCGCCTGCTGGTGGTGATTGGCCCGTGCTCGATCCACGACTACGCCGCGGCGATGGAATACGCCCGCCGCCTGAAGGTCGAGGCCGAGCGCCTGAAGGACGACCTGCTGATCGTGATGCGGGTGTACTTCGAGAAGCCGCGCACCACCGTTGGCTGGAAGGGGCTGATCAACGATCCGCACCTGGACGGCAGCTTCGCGATCAACGAAGGCCTGCGTCTGGCGCGCCAGCTGCTGGCCGAGATCAACGAGCTGGGCCTGTCGGCGGCCACCGAATTCCTCGACATGATCACGCCGCAGTACATCGCCGACCTGATCGCCTGGGGCGCCATCGGTGCCCGCACCACCGAGAGCCAGGTGCACCGCGAGCTGGCCTCCGGCCTGTCGTGCCCGGTGGGCTTCAAGAACGGCACCGATGGCAACGTGCGCATCGCCGTGGATGCGATCAAGGCCGCCCAGGC
Source organism: Zoogloea sp. 1C4 (assembly GCF_009469605.1). Classification (GTDB taxonomy): domain Bacteria; phylum Pseudomonadota; class Gammaproteobacteria; order Burkholderiales; family Rhodocyclaceae; genus Zoogloea; species Zoogloea oryzae. Next base: position 32,295 of record NZ_SSXU01000023.1, read on the forward strand.
GCCGCATCACTTCCTGTCGGTGACCAAGGCTGGTCACTCGGCCATCGTGTCCACCGCCGGCAACGAAGACTGTCACCTGATCCTGCGCGGCGGCGCCGGCCCCAACTTTGATGCGGCCAGCGTCGATGCGGCCTGCAAGGAGCTTTCCGCCGCGGGCGTGCAGGGCAAGCTGATGATCGATTTCTCCCACGCCAACAGCCGCAAGCAGCACAAGCTGCAGGTGGAGGTGGCGCGGGACGTGGCGGGCCAGATGGCGGCCGGCAACGACCGCATCATGGGCGTGATGGTCGAATCCCACCTGAAGGAAGGTCGCCAGGATCTGAAGCCGGGCGTGGAGCTGGAGTACGGCAAGAGCATCACCGACGCGTGCATCGGCTGGGAAGACAGCCTGATGGTGCTCGACGTGCTGGCCGAGGCCGTGCGTCAGCGCCGGGTGCGGCGCGCCGAGCCGGCCTGATTCAGACGGGCAGCGTGGCGAGGCTGGGGGCGACGCCGGGATGGGCGCCGTCCCGCCCTTCGATGCGCTGCCCGCCGCGCCGCTTGGCGCGGTACATCCGGGTGTCGGCGATCTTGATGAGATCTTCGGCGCTCGTCGCGTCTTCCGGGAACGTGGCCACGCCGATGCTGGTGCTGACCGGATGGCAGGCGGTGTGGGCGGCGAGGGGCTCGTGCAGGGTGCTGAGGATCTTCGCCGCAACCCGGTTGGCGTCGCCGGCTTCGTCGAGCTCGGCCAGCAGGATCACGAATTCATCGCTGCCCAGGCGCGCCACCGTGTCGCAGGCGCGCACGCAGGTGCGCAGGCGGTCGGCGATCTCCAGCAGGGCCTGATCGCCGGCGGCGTGGCCACCCAGGTCGTTGATGCGCCGGAAATCATCCAGATCGACAAACAGCAGCCCGACCCGCTCGGAATAGCGCTGGGCGCGGGCGATTGCGAGGGTCAGCCGGTCGGTCAGCAGGCGCCGGTTGGGCAGGCCGGTGAGCGCATCGTGGTAGGCCAGATGGCGGATCCGTTCGGTGCTGCGCACCTGCTCGGTCACGTCGACGGCGGTACCGTGGTGGCCCAGGAAGGCGCCGTGCTCGTTGAAGCGCGGTGTGCCGCACAGGCTCAGCCACAGGGGCGGGTTGTTGCCGTTGGGCAGTTCAACCAGCAGGTCGCGAAAGCCATTGCAGCCTTCGAAGGCCGCGCGCACGTCGGATTGACCGGGGCGCGCGTTGCCGCCCTGGCGGTGGAGCTGCCACCACTTGCGGCCCAGGTTGGCCTTGAGGGTGTCGTTGGTGCGCTCCGCTTCGTGGGTGACGTGCATCAGGCGGTGCTGGGGGTCGGTCTTCCAGTACCAGTCGGTGCTCCGGGCGATCAGCGTGCGCAGCTGCGAGGCGAGCAGCTCCTCGCGGGCGCTGTCCATCATCCTCTCGGTCACGTCGAAGGCCACCCAGACCACCTGGGGCGGGTGGCTCTCCGGGTCGATCGCCTGGCCGGTGATCTCGGCCCAGAACACGCTGCCGTCGCGGCGCCGGAGGCGCGTCGAGGCGTGATAGGTGCTGCCACGCCGGATCGCCGTATCGGCGGCCCGGGCGTGATGGTGCCAGTCGGCCCGGCTCTCGAAGCCATCCAGCAGGCGGGAGCCGGCGATGCCGCTCTCGTCGACGCGCATCATCTCGGCAAAGCGCCGGTTGCACAATTCGACCCGGTTGCCGCGGGACAGCACGATGGCGGCGCGGGCGTTGTCGACCATGGCCTGGTGGGGCATCAAGGTGGTTTCGAACGCTGCCAGGCTATCCTGCGGAGGGCCTTCACGGCCGGTGTGCAGGCTGCGTACGATCAGTGCGAAGGCGGCGAACGCCAGCAGCCAGAAGGCCGCGCCCGGCACCCGCGCCGGTGGGCTCGCCACCAGCAGGATGAACAGCGGCAGCAGTACCGTGGCGGCGAAGGCCGAGTAGCTGCTCACGCTGCGGCTGAACCCGGTACCGGCCAGCGTGACGCTGCACAGGACCACGCACAGGATCGCCTGGGACTGGGGGCTCGCGTCGTAGGGGCCGACCAGGGCGAGGGCGCCCCAGGCTGCGCCGCCGATGATCGGGCCGGCGGAAGAGAAGTAGCTGCGCAGGGGAACGTCGTCGTGCCGGGGCTGCGGGCTGGCCTGGGCGTCGGGCAGGGACATGCCGAGCATCAGCAGCTGGCTGAGTGTGAGCCCGAGCCACCAGGCGAGCAGTGGGTCCTGGTTGCCCATGTGGGGCCACAGGGCCAGCACGGTTACGATGGCGGCAAACTGGATGCCCAGATGGAGCAGCGGGAGACTCGCCCGATGGGGGGAGGATGTGCCTGTGCCGGTAGCTGGGCTGCGTGGCGATTCCTGGCGGAGAAGGGCAAGCGTGCCAAGTTTCATGCGGCGGGCGTCGGTACGAGGCTTTGGGTTGGGCAGATGCTGCGGGATGTGGGGCAAAACGGGCGTAGACCGAAACGCAGCGCCAGCGCGATTATCAAGGGCCCGCGGGTTTGGTGAAATATGCCGAAAGTCATAGGTTTCCTGCGCTATTTCAGTAACTTGATGATTTAAAAGGCAATGTCAAAATTTGTTAAGGCATGTTTTTGTGAACAGTCATGAACTGGCGGCCGGCGCGGGCCTGCCGGTAGGACGATTTGCGCCCTCGCCCACCGGGCCGCTGCACTTCGGATCCATCGTTGCGGCGGTGGGGAGCTGCCTGGCTGCCCGGGCTGCGGGGGGGCGGTGGCTGCTGCGCATCGAGGACGTGGATGCGCCCCGCAGCGTGCCCGGCGCGGCCGACGGCATTCTGCGCACGCTGGCGCGCTTCGGTTTTGAATGGGACGGGCCGGTGGTCTGGCAGAGCGCACGGACGTCGGCCTATGAGGCGGCCTTCGAGCGCCTGCGTGCTGCCGGGCGGGTGTTCGGCTGCGCCTGCACCCGCAAGGAGATGGCCGACTCGGCCCTCGCCCGGGACGGCACCCGGCGCTATCCCGGCACCTGCCGCGATGGCCTGCCGGCAGGGCGCGAGGCGCGGGCCTGGCGGCTGCGGGTTGCGCCCGGCGTGGTGAGTTTCGACGACGCGGTGCAGGGGCCCGTGGAGGAGGACGTGGCGGCCGATGTGGGGGATTTCGTGCTGCTGCGGGCCGATGGCCTGTTCGCCTACCAGCTGGCGGTGGTGGTGGATGACGCCGAGGCCGGCGTCACGGACGTGGTGCGCGGCGCCGACCTGCTCGATTCCACGCCCCGCCAGATCCTGCTCCAGCGCGCGCTGGGCTATCCCACGCCGCGCTACGCCCACCTGCCGGTGGCGGGCAATGCCGCGGGCGAGAAGCTCTCCAAGCAGACCCTGGCCCGGGCGGTGGAGGACGCCCGGCCCCAGCAGGTGCTGGCGGATGCGCTGGATTTTCTCGGGCAGGCGCCCCCGGACGGGCTGGTCGACGCGAGTCTCGACGCCCTGTGGGCCTGGGCACGGGCCAACTGGTCGATGGAACGGGTGCCCCGCCAGCGGCTCGTGCCGGCGCCGCGTTACGGCTGAGGCAGGCGCGACACAACTCGACTGGCAGGCGTCGGCGGATGCACTACGCTGAAAGAAGGGCGGCCCGGCACCGGCTGGGTGCCGGTGTTTCGCGCGGGCGGGGGAGCCATGGGCTGGTTGGGACACCTCAATACGCCGATCACCAACTGGCGCGGCCAGCGGGTGTGGATCGTCGGTGCCTCGAGCGGCATCGGTGCGGCGCTGGCTGCCGAGCTCAACGCCCGGGGCGCGCGGCTCGCCCTGTCGGCCCGTAGCGGGGGCCGCCTGCGGGAGCTGGCGCAGGGCTTTGACGAGGCGCTGGTGCTACCCCTCGACGTGACCGACTCCGGCGCCTTCACCCTGGCGATGATGCAGATCCTCGATGCGTGGGGCGGGGTGGATGTGGTGATCCTGAGCGCCGGCACCTACATGCCGATGCGGGCCTGGGATCTCACCGTCGACACCGCCCGGCAGACGGTGCACACCAACCTCCTCGGGGTGGTCGATGGCGTGGCGGCGGTGGTGCCCCAGCTCCTGCGCCAGCGGGGTGGGGCGATCGCCATTGTCGGCGGTGTGGCGGGCTATCGGGGGCTGCCGGAGGCGCTGGCTTACGGGCCGAGCAAGGCGGCGCTGATCAATTTTGCCGAGACGCTGTACCTGGAGCTGGCGCCCCACGGCGTGTCGGTGTTCCTCATCAACCCGGGCTTCGTTGCCACGCCACGGCTGATGGCCTGCGTGGATTTCGAGATGCCGGCGCTGGTCGGCGCGCCCGACGCGGCCCGCCAGATCATCGAAGGGATGGCTCGGGGGCGCTTCGAGATCCACTTTCCCCGGCGCTTCACGCTGATGCTCAAGCTGTTGCGCTGCCTGCCCTACCGGATCTACTTCCGGGTGGCGGCCCGGAGCGGGGTGCGCCGAAGCGATGGTTGAATCATCCATCAACCCATATTGGGCTTTTTCGGAGTTGTCCAGACCCGGAATGGGTATGGTTGGGTTGGTTTGTGTCAATGTGATTCGTGGGCGTCTTTTTTGATGTTGTTTAACTTTCCGGTCGCGCCGTCTCTCTAAAATCACGTTCCGTGACCGCGCCGCTTCGAGGGCGCTTCCTGGACGGAGAGTCTGATGGTGTTGATCAAGCGGGATGTGATCCTCAAGCCCTACGCGGTGCTGCGGCAGGGCCAGAACCGTTGGGACGGGTGGTACGACGTCCTGCACAAGACCGATCGCCGTCCGATCCAGACTTTCGTGCGGGTGCCTTCACCCGAGGGGTTTGCCAACGCCGAGCTGGCCTGCCAGGCGGCGGAGATCCTCGCCGAATGGGATTTCGAGCGGGGCTACGGGCTGAACCGCCCGAAGCGCTGAGTCTTTCCGCCGTTTCCTTCCTGTCCTTCGCCGTCCCTGTTTCGGGAGTCATCATGAAGATGCTTGTGCTGGGCGTTCTGATGTTGCCGCTGGCTGCCCAGGCCGCGGTTTACAAGTGCGGCGAGGGTGCGAATGTCGTGTTCACCGACCGGCCGTGCACCTACGTGGCGCCGGCGGCCAAGGCGGGCGCCACGGTTGTGCCGGTGGTGGTCACGCCGGCCGAGCTGGGCGCGCGTCCGGTGGTCAGCAACCGCGAGCCGTCGGGCGTCCGTCTGCTGCCGCGCTGATCCGCAGCCATCCCCGCAGTCTTTCCCGCAGTTTCTCCAGTCGCGTCTTCAGCCAGCCGCCCGGGCTGGCGTGTGAGGGCGTGATGCACACCAGCGCGCACGGCCGCTCCGCGCTCACCCTGACCCACCCGGTAGCGCTCACCACCCAGTCGTCGCCGGCGGCGAGATGCTGGCGGGGCGTGTGCAAGGTGTCGCCCAGCCAGCAGGGCGGGCCTTCGAGCCGGGCGGCGCCGTCGATCACGACGAGCCGGGTGCCGGCCGTGAGGTGTTTCATCCACTGTTCTCCGCGCTGAAGTTCGAGGCGGCGAGCGTCGTCGGCGGGTTGCTGGTCCATGGTCGTGCTCCTTGCTGGGGACGACGTCAGCCTAAGCGTTGCGGGGGTGATCGGTACAGGCACAGGAAAACGCTTCCTGTATCGGTACAGATTGAATATTGCGCATCTGTTATGGTGTGTTTTGCGCCGATCTGTACCTTGGGGTCGATGGCCGGCCCGGGGATCATGGCGCGATGGATGCCGCCACCTTGGATACCCCCCTTTATCTCCAGCTTGCCGCCCATTACCGCCAGGCCATCGCCAGCGGCGTGCTCGCGCCGGGCGCGCGGATGCCGTCGGTGCGGGCGTTGATGCGCACCCACCGGGTGAGTCTTTCCACCGCGCTGCAGGCCTGCCGCAGCCTTGAAGACGAAGGCCTGCTCGAAGCTCGGCCACGCTCCGGCTACTTTGTGCTGGCGCCCCGGCGGGCGGTGCTCCAGCCGGTGCAGGAGCCGGAGCCCGGCGCCACGGTGCTGGCGCTGGAGCCGTCGCCGTATTCGGGCATCCACGACCGCATCTCGGATTTCGTGGTGAAGTGCGAGCGTCACCCGGTGGTCACCAACCTGGCGCTGGCCTTCGGCTCGCCCGAGTGCTACCCCCAGGAGGCGCTGAAGAACGCCGCCCTGCGCGCCCTGCGGCGCCGGCCCGAGGTGCTGGTGAGTCCGGTGCCGCCCCAGGGCGATCCGGGTTTCCGGGCGGTGCTGGCGCGGCGGGCGATGGCGGCGGGGATGAGCCCGACGCCGGACGAGATCGTCGTCACCCACGGCTGCACCGAGGCACTCAACCTGGCGCTGCGGGCGGTCACCCAGCCCGGCGACACCGTGGCGGTGGAATCACCCACGTATTTTGGCCTGCTGCAGGTGGTCGAGAGCCTGGGCCTTCGCGCGCTGGAAATCCCCACCAGCCCCAGCCGGGGGATGTCCATCGAGGCGCTGGAGCTGGCCCTTTCCACCCACCCGCAGATCCGCGCGGTGGTGGTGGTGCCCAACTTTCAGAACCCGCTGGGCTGCGTGATGCCCGACGAGGAGAAGGCGCGCCTCGTGGCCCTGTGCGACGCGGCGAAGGTGGCGCTGATCGAGGACGACATCTACGGCGCCCTCAGCGACGACGACCTGCCGCTGCGCACCGCCAAATCCTGGGACAAGACCGGCAACGTGATCCACTGCGGCTCGCTGCACAAGACCCTGGCGCCGGGCATGCGCATCGGCTGGATGCTCGGCGGGCGCTGGCTGGCGCGCATCCGGATGCTCAAGCATGCCCAGAGCCGCGCCAACGACGCCCTGGCCCAGCTGGCGATTGCCGAGTTCATGGGCAGCCACGCCTATGACCGCCATCTGGTGCGTCTGCGCCGGTTGCTCAAGGCGCAGCGGGCGGCCACGGCGGAGGCCATCGCGGCGCATTTTCCGGCCGGCACGCGGCTCAGCATGCCGTCGGGCGGGATGATGCTGTGGGTGGAGATGCCGGGTGGGCGTTCGTCCGGCCAGGTGTTCGACGCGGCGCTGGCGGAAGGCATCCGCGTGGCGCCGGGGCTGATGTTTTCCAACAGCGGCCGCTTCGATCACTTTTTGCGGATCAGCTGCGGGACGCCCTTCAACCCCAACATCGAGGCGGCGTTGAAGCGCCTCGGGCAGATCGTCGCGGCGGGCGGCTGAGGGCCAGCCCGTCGCGGATTGCGGTCAGATCACCAGCTGGGTGCCCAGCTCGACGACCCGGTTGTTGGGGATCTTGAAGAAGTCGGTGGCGCTGGTGGCGTTCTTCGACATGAAGGCGAAGAGGCGCGCCCGCAGCGGGTGGATCTTGCGGCCCAGCACGCCGGGGATCACGGTCTCGCGCGAGACGTAGAAGGTGGTCTCCATGATCTCGAAGGGTTCGCCCAGGCGCCGGCAGTGCTCCAGCGCCTGGGGCACGTCCGGGTCTTCCATGAAGCCGTAGCGGATCACGATGCGCAGGAAGCCTTTTTCCATGCGGTGCAGGTAGAGGCGATGCAGGTCGTTCACGTAGGGCGTGTCGGTGGTCTCGACGGTCACCAGCGCGACGCGCTCGTGGAGCACCTGGTTGTGCTTGAGGTTGTGCAGCAGCGCGGCCGGCACACCTTCCTTGGAGCCGGTCATGAACACGGCCGTGCCGCTCACCCGGTGCACGTCGGAACCGAGCATCTTGAGGAAGGCCGGCATCGGCACGCCCTGCTTGGCCAGCTCGCGACGCACCAGCCGACGCCCGCGGCGCCAGGTGGTGAGCACCGTGAAGGACACGATCGCCATCACGATGGGGAACCAGCCGCCCTGGGGAATCTTGATCGCGTTGGCGGCGAAGAAGGCGATGTCGACGATCAGGAAACCGCCCGCCACCAGCGCCACCACCAGCGGATGCCAGCGCCACAGCAGCACCATCACGAAGCCGACCAGGATGGTGTCGATGAGCATCGTGCCGGTGACCGCAATGCCGTAGGCGGCGGCCAGGTTGGACGAGTTGCCGAAGCCCACCACCAGCGCCACAACGGCGAAGTACAGCGTCCAGTTGGTGAAGGGCACGTAGATCTGGCCTTCCTCCTTGCCGGAGGTGTGGATGATCAGCATCCGCGGCAGAAAGCCCATCTGCACCGCCTGCCGGGCCACCGAGAAGGCGCCGGAGATCACCGCCTGGGAGGCGATGACGGTGGCCAGGGTGGCCAGCACCACCATCGGGATCAGCGCCCAGTTGGGGCCCAGGTGGAAGAACGGGCTCTCGATGGCGGCGGGCTCGTTGAGGAGCAGGGCGCCCTGGCCGAAGTAGTTGAGCACCAGCGCCGGCATCACGAAACCGAACCACGCGAGGCGGATCGGGTAGCGGCCGAAGTGGCCCATGTCGGTGTAGAGCGCCTCGCCGCCGGTGACGGCCAGCACCACCGAGCCCAGCGCCAGGAAGGCGAGCCCCGGATGGTTGAGGATGAAGCGCGCCGCGTAGAACGGGTTGAGGGCCGCCAGCACATCGGGGTGGCGGGCGATCTCGAGGGCGCCGAGCACCCCCAGCACGCCGAACCAGCCCACCATCACCGGGCCGAAGAACAGCCCGACGGTGCCGGTGCCGCGGCTCTGGATGAAGAACAGCCCGGTGAGGATCACCAGGGTGATCGGCAGCACGTAGGTCTTGAAGTCCGGCGAGACGATCTCGAGCCCCTCGACCGCCGACAGCACCGAGATCGCCGGGGTGATCATGCTGTCCCCGTAGAACAGCGCGGCGGCGAAGATGCCCAGCAGCGAGATCACCCAGGTCACCACCCGGTTGCGGGAGTTTTCGGTGATCAGCGAGAGCAGCGCCAGGGAGCCGCCTTCGCCGCGGTTGTCGGCGCGCATGATCACGGTGACGTACTTGAGGGTGACCAGCGCCATGATCGACCAGAACACCATCGACAGGATGCCGAGGATGTTGTCCGGGGTGACGTCGATGGGGTGATGGCCGTTGAAGATTTCCTTCAGGGCGTAGAGCGGGCTGGTGCCGATGTCGCCGAAGACGACACCGATCGCCGCAATCACCACCGGGGCCAGGCGCTTTTGTGAATGATCGTGGGACACGGTTGGGTTCTTTCTTTTCTTGTTTGCTTGAACGGAAGCAGGCAAAACACTCCCTCTTTGCCTGCAGCGCAGCGCAGATTGTCCGCCTTCCGCAGCGCGTCAAATTGACTTGGCTCAAGGCCTGCGCGCCCCCCAGAACACGCGCGCCGGTGCTGGCGGAGTGCAATCGGGCTAAGGGTTTGAGCTACGTGCTGCCCTTAGTGCGTCTTCGCACCTACAATGCGGGATTGTCGGGCCAGAACGGTCCGGATCTTGTCTTGAGGATGCGTGTATGAAGTCGAACGTGGGGAGCCTGGCCCGGTGTCTGGCAGTGGGGGGGGCAGGGTTGCTGGCGTCTGGAGTGGCGATGGCGGCGGGCGTTGAAGGCCCGGCGGTGGCCGGGATTCCGGTGGATTTCATCCTCTTTGCGCTGACCCTGCTGGGTGTCGCGCTGTTCCACGACCACACGCTGAAGGTCGGCCTGGTGGGGCTGACGGTGATCTCCGTCTACAAGCTGCTGTTTACCGGCTTTCAAGCCGGCCCCGGGCTTGGCGGACTGGCCGCCCACTTCGCCCACGAGTGGGTGACGCTGTCCAACCTCTTCCTGCTGCTGATGGGTTTTGCGCTGCTGGCGCGGCACTTCGAGAAGACCCGCATCCCGGTGATCCTGCCGCGCTACCTGCCGGCCGACTGGAAAGGCGGCTTCGTGCTGCTGGTGATGGTCTTCGTGATTTCCAGCTTCCTCGACAACATCGCCGCGGCGCTGATCGGCGGCGCAATGGCGCATTCGCTGTTCCGCGCCAAGGTGCACGTGGGCTACCTGGCGGCCATCGTTGCGGCGTCCAACGCCGGCGGCTCGGGCAGCGTGGTGGGCGACACCACCACCACCATGATGTGGATCGCCGGCGTGAGCCCGCTGGCGGTGGTCGAAGCCTTTGCCGGTGCGGCGGTGGCGCTGGTGATCTTCGGCATCCCGGCCGCGCGGGTCCAGCACCGGCACTCGCCGATCATCCGCCACGCCCACGAGCACACCCACGTGGATATCCCGCGGGTCGGCATCGTGGTGCTGATCCTCGCCGCTGCGGTCACGATGAACGTGGTGGTCAACCTTCACTTCACCGCGCTGGCCGACAGCTTCCCCTTCCTGGGCGTGGCGGTGTGGGCGGCGATCCTGCTCACCGTCGGCATCCGCCGGCCCGACTGGGAGGTGCTGCCCGAAACCTTCATGGGCACGATCTTCCTGCTGTCGCTGGTGAGCTGCGCCTCGATGATGCCGGTCGAGAAGCTCCCCGCCGCGTCGTGGCAGACGGCCTTCGGGCTGGGCTTCGTGTCGGCGGTGTTCGACAACATCCCGCTCACCGCGTTGGCCCTCAAGCAGGGCGGTTACGACTGGGGTTTTCTGGCCTACGCGGTGGGCTTCGGCGGTTCGATGCTGTGGTTCGGCTCGTCGGCCGGCGTGGCCCTGTCCAACATGTTCCCCGAGGCCAAGTCGGTGGGTAACTGGCTGCGCCACGGCTGGTTCGTGCCGGTGGCCTATGTGGCGGGTTTTGCGGTGATGGTGCTGCTGGTGGGCTGGCATCCGACGGGCGACCTGAAGGCCGCGCTCCCGCACTGAGCCCAAAGGCCCCGCCGCCCGGCGGGGCCGCCCAGGAAATCAACGGCAATAACCCGAAACGGGTGCGAGCTGTGCAAGAATAAGACTCATTTGTGGCCCGCCGGGCCTTCGACCGGGAGGCTCCCATGGGATTGCGTTTCAAGTTCAATCTGGTGCTGCTCGCCGTTTTTCTGGCCGGCTTTGCGGTTGCCGGCTACATCTCCCACGATCTGCTGCACCGCCAGGCCCGCGAGCGCGTGCTCGGCGAGGCGCGGCTGGTGATGGAAGCCGCGCTGGCGATCCGTGGTTACACCGTCGGGCAGGTCAAGCCGCACCTGATCGACCGCATGGAATCCACCTTCCTGCCCCAGACCATTCCCGCCTACGCGGCCACCGAAACCCTGGCCGAGCTCCACAAGAAGTACCCCGACTACGACTACAAGGAAGCCACACTCAACCCCACCAACCCCCGCGACCGGGCGGCGGACTGGGAGGCGGATCTGGTCAATGTCTTCCGCAACCGCGCCGATAACCGCGAGATCAGCGGCCAGCGCGACACGCCCACCGGCCCGGCGCTCTACATCGCCCACCCGATCCGCATCGAATCGGCCGCCTGCCTCACCTGCCACAGCACACCGGACGCCGCGCCGGCCAGCATGCTCAAGGTGTATGGCTCGGCCAACGGCTTCGGCTGGAAGCTCGACGAGGTGGTTGGCGCCCAGGTGGTGTCGGTGCCCATGTCGGTGCCGCTGGCCAGCGCCGATCAGGCCTTCCGCACCTTCATGCTGTCGCTGGCGGCGGTGTTCGCCGCGGTGTTCGTGGCCCTCAACCTGATGCTCTCGTGGCTCATCGTGGGGCCGGTGTCGCGCATGTCCGCGGCCGCCGACAAGATCAGCACCGGCGATTTCGACCAGCCCGAGTTCCCCGAGCAGGGGCGTGACGAGGTGGCCGTGCTGGCCAGTTCCTTCAACCGCATGCGCCGCAGTCTCGAGAAGGCCATGCAGATGATCGACGGCTGAGGGCTGCGATGACCGAGCAGCCGGTTCTGCCCGAAGGGCACCTGCTCAACGAGTACCGCATCGAGCGGGTGCTCGGCGGCGGGGGGTTCGGCGTCACCTACCTGGCCCACGACACCAACCTGGATTGCCCGGTGGCGATCAAGGAATACCTGCCCAAGGACGCCGCCGTGCGCCGGCCCGACTTTGGCGTCGAGCCCCGCTCCGACGAAGCCCGGCGGGCCTTCGAGTGGGGCCTGCAGCGCTTCCTGCTCGAATCCCGGGCGCTGGCGAGCTTCCACCACTCGGGCATCGTGCGGGTGCTGCGCTACTTCCTGGCCAACGACACCGCCTACATGGTGATGGCCTACGAGACCGGCCAGCCCCTGCAGCGCTGGCTGGTGGGCCGGCTGCCGCTCGACCGGGCGAGCCTGCTGCGCATCGTGCGCCCGCTGCTGGACGGCCTCGAGGCGGTGCATGGCGCCGGCTTCCTGCACCGGGACATCAAGCCCGGCAACATCTACATCCGCGACGACGGCTCGCCGGTGCTGCTGGATTTCGGCTCCGCCCGGCGCGTGGAGGCCGACAACGTGGATCAGTCGCTCACCGCGGTGGTGAGCCCCGGCTTCGCGCCGGCCGAGCAGTATCACCGCCACGGCAAGCAGGGCCCGTGGACCGATCTCTACGCCCTGGCCGGGGTGATGTACTGGATGGTCACCGGCCACCTACCGATGGAATCCCTCGCCCGCATGCGCGAGGACACCATGCCGGCGGCGGCGCGGATCGGCAACGTGGCGGTGTTCGGCATCGGCCTGCTCAACGCCATCGACTGGGCCCTGAAGCCCGACGAGAACGCCCGCCCGCGGGACGTGGCGGCTTTCCGCCGGGCCTGTCTTGCCCCGCCGGCCGGCGGCGAAGGGCCCGCCGAGCCGCAGCCGGAGGCGCCGTTTCCGCTGGGGTTGTCGGCGGCCGAGGCGCGCACCTTCATCGCCGCGGTGCTATTTGCCGATGTCACCGGGCCGTTTGGCGACGACGCCCTGCGCACCGAAGGCCGCACCCGGCTGGCCCGGATGCTCACCCAGGCGGTCGCGCCCCTGCCGCCCACCAGCCGGCTGGCCTTGAACACCAAGGAAGGCTGCGCCGTCTGCTACGTGGGCGATCCGGAAGACGCCCTGCGCGCCGCCACCCAGATCGGCGATGCGGCGGCGGGCGAAGGCCTGGGGGTGCAGATGGGGATCAACCTGGGCCCGGTGCGGGTGGCGTCGGACGCCGGCGGGCGCTCGCGCATCCTGGGTGACGGCATCGCCACCGCCTGTCGCGTGATGCGCCTCGCGGAGCCGGGCCGGGTGCTGGTTTCGCGGGCGTACTTCGAGGTGATCCACCACCTCAAGCGCAACGCGGCGGCGTGCTTCCAGAATCTAGGGGTGCGCCGGGATGCCGAGGCGCGCGAGCACGAAGTCTTTGCCTACGCGGGCGAGGGGGGCGCGGCGGGCGGTGTGCCCCTCGATCCGTCGATCCCGCGACCGATGGCCGGCGCCGATCTCACTCCGGCGGTGATTGAGGCGGCGGAGCGCAGCCTGGCACTGCATATCGGCCCGATGGCGAAGGTGCTGGTCCGCCGCACCGTGCCACGGGCGGCCAACGGGGCGGAGCTGCACCGCCTGCTGGCCGAGATGATTCCCGACCCGGCGCCGCGGGCGGCATTTCTGGCGGGGGTGACGTCGGGCGAGGTGTTGTCCGGCTCACGGCCGGTGAGCGCCGTCCGGCCCGTGTCGATGCCGGCCGGGGGCGCATCGCAGGCGCAGCGCGCGCTTGAAGCGCCTGCCGCGGCGCTGGCCGACGAGGCGCTGGCGCGGGTCGAGACGCTCTTCGCCCGCTACATCGGGCCGATGGCGAAGGTGCTGGTGAAGCGTGAGGCGAAGGGCGTCGATTCGATCGAGGCCCTGTGCCGGGCGCTGGCCGGGCACATCGACAAGCCGGCCGACCGCCTGCGTTTTCTGGCCGACGCGGGTTTCTGAGGGCTTACGCGGAGGGCGCGGGAAAGCCGTGCTTGTGGCAGGCGGCGATCAGGGCCGCCTCGGCGATCTCGAAATCAAAGCTGCGCAGGGCGTGCTCGATGGCGCGGAAGTCGGTGCCGAAGGCGCAGCCGAGGAGGCCCGCGTGGGTTTCGACCACCCGGATCGCCGCCATGTCGCAATCGATCAGGAGCGGCAGCAGTTCGGCGCAGACGGCGGTGAGCTGGTCCCGGTCCACCGGGCCGTGCTGCGGCGTAGGGGCGGGCTCCGGTGGGAGCGTGGCGTCGAGCGCAGCCATCAGCGCCTGCAGTTCGGCGCGGAAGTGCCCCAGGAGGGTGTCCACCTCGGCCCGGGGGCGGGCGTCACGCAGGGCTTGTTCCAGATTCTGGGCAACGGGCTGGAGCCGGTAAGCGCCAAAGGTGCCCGAGAGCCCTTTCACGGTATGGGCGCAGCGCGTTGCCGCAGGGCAGTCGTCGGCGGCAAGGGCGTCGGCGATCACCGTGGCGGCGTTGCGCTCGGTGGCGACGAAATCCCGCAGCAGCGCGAGATACAGCTCGGGATCGCCCTCCATCCGCCGCAGGCCGCTGGAGATGTCGAGGCCGTCGATGGGGCCGGGGAAGCCCGGAATCGGGCTCGCGGACGGCTCGTCCGGCCTGGCGGGTGAAGACATGTCGGGCTCCGTCGGGCGCTTCATGGGAGTGGGGCAGTCTCGGTCGGGATCATGGATTTCCCGGCCACCGTTGCGGCGGTGGGGATGCCGCGGCAGGTCAGACGATCATCGTCTTGCAGGCCTTGGCGCATTCTGCGCAGCTTTCCATGCACTCCTTGCAAGGCTTGTGCTTGGCCGCGTGCTTCTTGCATTCGGCCTCACAGGCCCTGCACACATCGACGCACAGGGCGGCAAGCTTGGGCGCGAACTTCGATTCGGCGCCGGCCAGGGTGATCAGCGCGCGGCAGCTGGCGAGCATCTCGCGCACGCTGGCGGCACAGGCGGCCATGGCCTTGTCGCCTTCGCCCAGCAGCATGATGCAGTGGGTCAGGCAGATCTCGCCCTTCTCGATGCAGATGCCGGCGGTGTCGAGCACGGCCTGCCACGGGTGGGCGCCTTCGTGGTGATGGTGGCTGTGGTCGTCGGCGGCGACGGCAGCGCCGGCGCTGGCAAGCAGGGCGCCGGTGGCGAAGAGGGCTTCACGACGGTTCATGGTGGTTCTCCCTGAGATTATTTGGTGCTGGAATCGGTGCTGCGGTTGGAGCCGTCGAGGCGGCGGGCTTCTTCTTCGCTGATGTATTCGAACACGCGCACCACCTTCTGTACGCCGTTGGTGCTGCGGGCTACTTCGGTGGCGGCGTCGCCTTCGCGCTGGCTCACAAGGCCCAGCAGGTAAACCGTGCCGGCCTCGGTGACGACCTTCACGTGGGGGAGGTGGAACTCCTTCTGATCCACGAAGCGGGCCTTCACCTTGGAGCTGATGTAGGTGTCGTTGGTACGGGCGGAGAGGGTGCTGGTGGGGGCCACGCGGAGTTCGTTCACGACTTCGCGGACGTTTTCTACAGAGGCTGCGATGCGTCCGGCCTCCTCGCGGGAGGCTTCGTTGAAGGCTTCGCCGGTGAGGAGCAGCTTGCGGTTGAAGGAGGTGGCGTTGACGTGGACCTTGTCGCCGAGGCGGTCGTTGATCCACTTGCCGGCCTTCCACTCGATGCTCTCGTCGTCCACGTAGGCGCCGGAGCTGCGGCGGTCGGCTGTCATCGCCACGGCCACGCCTGCGCCGCCAACGAAGACCGGAATGCAGCCCTGCATCACCGAGGCGGTGCCCAGGGCGAGGAGAAGCGAGGCGAGCAGCTTGCGGGGGAATTTCATTCTTCTACTCCGAGAAAGAGGCAGTCGATGCCGTCACACAGGCAATGGAGGGTGAGCAGGTGGACTTCCTGGATGCGCGCCGTGCGGTCGGCGGGCACGCACAGGTGGATGTCGTCCGGGCCGAGCAGGGCGCCCATCTCGCCGCCGCCCTTGCCGGTGAGGGCGACCACGCGCATCTCGCGCTCGTGGGCGGCGTGGATGGCTTCGATCACGTTGGGCGAGTTGCCGCTGGTGGAGATCGCCAGCAGCACGTCGCCGGGCTGGCCGAGGGCGCGCACCTGCTTCGAGAACACCTGGCTGAAGTCGTAGTCGTTGGCGATGGAGGTGAGGGTGGAGGAGTCGGTGGTCAGCGCAAAGGCGGCCAGCGGCGGGCGCTCCATCTCGAAACGGTTGAGCAGTTCGGCGGCGAAGTGCTGGGCGTCGGCGGCCGAGCCGCCATTGCCGCAGGCGAGGATCTTGCCGTTGGCCATCAGGCTGTGGGTCATCGCCTCGATGGCATGGGCGATGGGGTCGGCCATGAATTCGAGGGCGGACAGCTTGGTGTGGGCGCTGTCGGTAAATTGCTGGGCGATGCGGGCGACGAGATCCATGGGGTATCCGGAAGGCGCGCCAGAGGCCGGCGCATACAGGGCAAGCGATACGGTGAAAGCCGGCACGATTCTAGCATCCGTGCCGAAATGCGCAGTTGCCGGGAGAAATCCGCTTACAAACCGACATATACGTCGACCCGCAGCCGCTTCCAGGGGTTCCGGTCGGTGGTGAGGCGCCCGATGCGCCCGGCGATGGGCGTGCCCCGGTCCATCTCCTCGGCCACGTCGCGGTTGTCGCTGCGGGGCAGGTAGCCGAGCTTGGCGCCACGCCATTCGACGCGCACCGCGAAGGGGTCGTGGCGGTTGTCGGGCTCGCGGACGAGGGCGAGGCGGTCGCCTTCGCGCATCTCGTCCCACAGGATCTTGCCGCCGTAATACTGAAAGCCGGCGAGCGGCGAGCTCTGCACCAGGATGCGCATCTGCTGGGCACTGGCCGGGGCGGCGAGGGCGCACGCCAGAATCGCCGTACACAAGATTTCACGAAGCATCGAAGGCCCCGCGAATCCACTCGATGCGGGCTGCGTCGAGGCCGTCGAGGAGGATCGCGTCGAAGCGGCAGGCCCGGTTGGCGTGGCGCCGGCCGTCACCGGCCAGCCAGTGCTGCGCGGCGAGGATCACCCGCTGCTGCTTGCTGGCGGTGATGCTGGCCGCCGCGCCACCAAAGCGGCCGTTCTTGCGCAGGCGTACCTCGGCAAACACCAGGCTGCGG
Organism: Zoogloea sp. 1C4; assembly: GCF_009469605.1. Lineage (GTDB taxonomy): Bacteria > Pseudomonadota > Gammaproteobacteria > Burkholderiales > Rhodocyclaceae > Zoogloea > Zoogloea oryzae. The sequence goes on from NZ_SSXU01000023.1 coordinate 49,046, forward strand.
CCGTCGTCGGCGATCAGGTCCACCTCGCCGCCGCGGCAGCGCACGTTGCGGGCGATGATGGTGAAGCCGTGGCGTTCCAGGTGCCGGGCCGCCAGCGCCTCGGCGGCCGCGCCGTCCCGCAGGTGGGCGGCTTGCATCGGCGCGCCGTCGCGCCCACAATCGCCCTCCGCCGATATTTCCCGCGACGCCCGTCGCGCCCGCCATGCATCCCACACTGCCGGAATCTCCGCTTGCCAAGACGCCGTCATTGTATGTGGTGGCCACCCCGCTGGGAAACATGAATGACATGGGCTTGCGTGCGCTGGCCGTGCTCAAGGCCGTCGACGCCATCGCCGCCGAGGACACCCGGCACAGCCAGCGCCTCCTCGACGCCTTCGGCATCACGACCCGCCTCGTCGCGCTCCACGAGCACAACGAGCAGGCCGCCGCCAGTCTGGTCATCCGGATGCTCGAAGAGGGCAAGCACGTCGCGCTGATCACCGATGCCGGCACGCCGGCGGTGTCCGATCCCGGCGCGCGGGCCGTGGCGCGGGTGCAGGAGGCCGGCCATCCGGTGGTGCCGGTGCCCGGCGCCTGCGCGGCGATCGCGGCGCTTTCGGCCTCGGGCCTGGCGGATGGGCAGTTCCATTTTCATGGATTCCTGCCCACCAAGTCGGCGGGCCGCAAGGCCGCGCTGGACGCCCTGCGCAGCGTGCCCGGCACGCTGGTGTTCTACGAAGCGCCCCATCGAATCGCCGAGACCCTCGCCGACATCGCCGCAACCCTCGAGCCGACCCGCCAGATCGTCGTTGCCCGGGAAATCACCAAGCTCTTCGAGCAGATCGTGCGGATGCCGCTGGCCGATGCGCCCGCCTGGCTGGCGGCTGATCCGAACCGCTCCCGCGGCGAGTTCGTGCTGCTGGTCTCCGCTGCGCCGCCGACGGAAGGGCTGTCGCCCGAAGCCGAGCGGGTGCTGGGCCTGCTGATGGCCGAGCTGCCCCTCAAGACGGCGGCGCGCCTGGCCGCCGAAATCACCGGCGCCCCCAAGAACGACCTCTACGCCCACGGTCTGCGCGTCAAATCGAGCGCTGACGATGGGGAATGATGTCGTCGGGCTGCTAAAATCTTTCAACCGTTAAATATTGATTCTCTGGACGGAAGCTCATGTCGACCCTGACCCTCACCCGCCCCGACGACTGGCATCTGCACGTGCGTGACGGCGAAGCTCTCGCCGCCGTCGTGCCGGATACCGCCCGCCGCTTCGGCCGGGCGCTGATCATGCCCAACCTGCGTCCGCCGGTGACCACCGTCGACCAGGCCGCCGCCTACCGTGATCGCATCCTCGCGGCGGTGCCCGCAGGGCTCAAGTTCGACCCGCTGATGACGTTGTACCTCACCGACACCCTCAAGCCCGAGGAGATCGACAAGGCCGCCGACAGCGGCTTCGTGGTCGCCGCCAAGCTCTACCCGGCCGGCGCCACCACCAACTCGGACGCCGGTGTCACCGACATCGCCCGCATCTACCCCGTGCTAGAGCGGATGGCGGAGCGGGGCATCGTTCTCTGTGTTCATGGCGAGGTAACCCATGCTGACGTTGATATCTTTGATCGCGAGCGCGTCTTTATCGATCGCGTACTGGCGCCGGTTGCAGCGCGCTACCCGTCCCTGCGCATTGTCTTCGAGCACATCACCACGTCCGAAGCGGCGCAGTTCGTGACCGAAGCGGGGCCGAACGTGGGTGCCACCATCACCGCCCACCACCTGCTCTACAACCGCAACGCCATCTTCACCGGTGGCGTGCGTCCGCATTACTACTGCCTGCCCGTGCTCAAGCGCGAAACCCACCGGGAGGCGCTGGTCCGCGTGGCCACCTCCGGCAGCCCCAAATTCTTCCTCGGCACCGATTCGGCGCCCCACGCCAAGAGCACCAAGGAAGCCGCCTGCGGCTGCGCGGGCTGTTACACCGCCCACGCCGGCATCGAGCTCTACGCCGAAGCCTTCGAGCAGGCCGGTGCCCTCGACAAGCTCGAGGCCTTCGCCAGCTTCAACGGCCCCGATTTCTACCGCCTGCCCCGCAACACCGACCGCATCACCCTGGTCAAGGAAAGCTGGGGCGTGCCGGCCGCGGTCGATTACCTGCCCGGCGATCCGTTGGTGCCCCTGCGTGGTGGCGAGACCATTGGCTGGAAACTGAGCTGATCCGATATCCGTGACCCGATGATGCGCCCGACCCTGAAGCGACTGTTGATTCTTGCCCTCCTGCCGTTGCTCACGGCCTGCGAATACGAGGGCGCCGCCTTTCTCATTGACGGTCGTGACCAGTCGATCTCCCTTGTCCGCGAGCAGCAGTTCTTCTGGAACGACGAGGTCAGCCAGGCCGTCGTCGTCTCCCGGATGCCCACCTGCCTGCGCCGCTACAGCATCAAGCCCGGCGTGGCAGGCAGCGTGAAGATGGAAGTCTTCGAGGCGGGCGACATGCTGTGGGCGCTCAAGCAGGGCAAGAACTGGTATCTCGCCGGCACCGAGCGCTGCGAGCTGCAGGTCTGGAAGGATGCGCCCGCCGATCCGCCGGGCCGGCTCGTCGGCACCTTCACCCGCAAGGCCGACCGCCTGCAGTTCGTCGCCGCCGACAAGCCCGCCACGCCGATCAAGCCTGCCGGCGAATGAGCCCGGCGGCGCTGGCCGGCCTCCCGCTGTTCGAATCCATCACCGGGCTGCTTGCCCGGTTTTCGTATCCGCAGTTGCCCGACGCTGCGGCGCTCTCCGCGCTGCTGGCCGAAGTCGCCCCCAACGCCCGCGCTGGTTCCGGCCTGCCGATCCGCTTCACGCTCCCGCCGGCCGGCGACATCGCCTACGAGCAGCACATCCACGCCACCGGCCAAGTGCCCACCCGCGCCGACGACTGGCACGACTTCTTCAACGCCCTTGCCTGGTGCGTCTGGCCGACGAGCAAGGCGGCCTGCAATGGGCTGCACCTGCGCGAGCAGCAGGCGCGACTCGACGCCGGCCTGCCCGGGCGCGGCCCGCTGCGTGATGCGCTCACCCAGTTCGACGAATGCGGCATCGTCGTCGTGTCCTCCGACCCGGCCATCCCCGCGCTCCTCGCCGGGCACGAATGGGAGGCCGCCTTCTGGCATCACCGCCAGCGCCTCGCCGACACCACCCGCTTCCTGATCTTCGGCCACGGCAGCTGGGATCAGCTCCGCGCGCCCTTCGTCGGCCTGTGCGCCAAGGCGCTGTACCGCGTCGTCGAGCCCGGCTGGCTGGATCTGCCCGATGCCGATCGCCAGCGCGAAACCGACGTCTGGCTGGCGGATCGCCTCACCTGCCAACCCTTCGGCAAGGCCGATCTCTTTCCGCTGCCGCTGCTTGGCGTGCCCGGCGTGACGCCCGACAGCGAATCGCCCGATTACTACCGCGACACCCGCCAGTTCCGCCCGCGCCGTGCTGCGCATCGCACCGACATGCACACAAGGCTGTAAGCGCCCCGCGATTTGCGGGAAAATAACGGGCTAGCCGGATGCCGTCCGGGTGTGTCCGCGCACCGGCCCCGAATTCAATCTCCAGGAACCGCCATGCTGCAGAAATTCTCCGCCTTCCCCGGCGTCGCCGGCCCCGTCGTCGTCATCGTGATGGACGGCTACGGCATCCCCAAGAACGACGCCGGCAGCGCCATCGCCGCCGCCCGCAAGCCGACCCTCGACAAGCTCTTCGCCGAATGCCCGCACATCACGCTGCGAGCCCACGGCACCGCGGTCGGCATGCCGTCGGATGACGACATGGGCAACTCCGAAGTCGGCCACAACGCCATCGGCGCCGGCCAGGTGTATGCCCAGGGCGCTGCGCTGGTGGCCAACGCGATCGCCGACGGCGCCATCTGGGCGGGCGAGGCGTGGAAAGAGATCGTGGCGGGGGCCAAGGCCGGCCGGGGCGTGATCCACTTCATCGGCCTGTTCTCCGACGGCAACGTGCACAGCCACATCGACCACCTCAAGGCGATGGTCGCCCAGGCCAAGGTCGAAGGCGTGAAGACGGTGCGCATCCATGCCCTGCTCGACGGCCGCGACGTGCCCGAGACCAGCGCGCTCGACTACGTGGTGCCCTTCGAGGCCTTCCTGGCCGAGATCAGCACCGACGGCTTCGACGCCCGCATCGCCTCCGGCGGCGGCCGCCAGTACATCACCATGGACCGCTATGACGCCAACTGGCCGATGGTCGAGAAGGGCTGGAAGACCCACGTGCTGGGCGAAGGCCCGCAGTTCGCCAACGCCACCGATGCGGTGAACGGCCTGCGCGAACGCAACCCCGGCACCATCGACCAGGATCTGCCCGAGTTCGTGATCGCCGACGGTGGCAAGCCCATCGGCACGATCGAAGACGGCGATTCCGTCGTCTTCTACAACTTCCGCGGCGACCGGGCCATCGAGATCACCCGCGCCTTCGTCGAGGACGACTTCGACAAGTTCGACCGCGTGCGCGCGCCCAAGGTCACCTACGCCGGCATGCTGCAATACGACGGCGACCTGCAGCTGCCCAAGCGCTTCCTCGTTGCCCCGCCGGCCATCAAAGATACGTCCGGCGAATGGTTCAGCAAGATGGGCCTCGCCCAGTTTGCGTGCTCCGAAACCCAGAAGTTCGGCCACGTTACCTACTTCTGGAACGGCAACCGTTCCGGCAAGTTCGACGGTGAAACCTGGCAGGAAGTCCCCAGCGACGTCGTTCCCTTCGAGCAGCGCCCGTGGATGAAGGCCGCCGAGATCGCCGACGCGATGATCGCCGCGGTCAAGTCCGGCCAGTACAAGGTGCTCCGCTGCAACTTCGCCAACGGCGACATGGTCGGCCACACCGGCAACTTCCGCGCCGCCACCATGGCTGTCGAAGCCGTCGATCTGGCCCTCGCGCGTCTTCTGCCCGCCATCGAGGCGGCTGGCGGCGTGGCCCTCATCACCGCCGACCACGGCAACGCCGACGAGATGTTCGAGCTGGACAAAAAGACCAAGCAGCCCGCCCAGAACAAGGACGGCAGCTTCAAGGCCAAGACGGCGCACACCCTCAACCCGGTGCCGCTGGTGCTGTTCGACAAGGTGACGGGTGGCAAGCTGGGCCTCAAGCAGACGGAAACCGCCGGCCTCTCCAACATCGCCGCCACCGTCGCCAATCTGGTCGGGCTCGAGAAGCACGCCAAGTGGGACGACAGCGTGCTTGAAGTGGATTCAGATAACTGAGGCTGCCGTGCTAAACAAAAGAATCATGAAGCTTATTAACTCGTGCTCCCGAAGAGCCCTCAAGTGGCGATTCAGCCGTAAGTTACGTAATAGCGATCGTTGTTATATCTCACAGAACTGCTTGGGGGGAAGGTTCTACGAGCTTGAAGGGCGGCGCTATACGTCACCCACAGTCGGCTTGTGGTTCAGGTCATCGGATTTTATAGAGTTTTGTCGTAATCTCGACGAGAATTTACGGGCAAAGATCAGTTTTGATTCGGCGGAGACGGAACGGCTCGGTTATCCTGTTGGCCGTTTGAAAGAAATAAGAATTTATTTTCAGCATTACTCCTCGTTCGATGCTGCAGTGGCCGCATGGCGCAAAAGGGCTGCGCGCGTTTCACTAAAAAATGTGCTTATAGTAATGACGGATCGGGATGGGTTTTCTGCCGAAATAGCAAGTGAGTTCGATAAACTTAATTTTCCTAGAAAGATACTTTTTTCCCATGATCCCGCGGCGATGGGGCCAAACACCATCTACATCCCCGGATATGAAGGGGATGGCTGCGTTGGGGATCTCTATGGGGCATATCACAAGCTAAATGCCGCATCGGTGTGGCCTCAGTTATTTGAGATTTTAGCCAGTTAAGTCGTTGGTCCTGAAATATTCCGTAAGCGCCCGGACAATCAGGCGTGCCGGTGTGCCTGGCTGTCACGCCTACGCGGCGTTCTTCGAGCCCGGCGGAAACAGCTTGTCCAGCACCGCCATCAGCGCCGCCGGCTTGAAGGGTTTGATGAGATAGCCATTCACCCCCAGGTCGCGCAGCTCCATCACCCGCCCGGGGTCGTTCTCGGCGGTCACCATGATGATGGGCAGTTTCTTGTCAGTGGCGCGGATGCGCTGGACAAGCTCGCTGCCGTTCATCTCTGGCATGTTCCAGTCACTCAGCACCAGATCGAACTGCTTCTTCGAGAGCAGATCGAGCGCCGCCTGCCCGTTGCCTGCACCGAAGGCCTCGTAACCCGCGCTCTTCAGCAGCGCCATCACGACACTCCGTATGGATGTCATGTCATCGACCACCAGAACGCGTCGTCCTGCCTTGTTCATGCAACTGGCTCCCGTCGGCTAAGCCTCATCTCCCCGCTGCGCCCAGCGCCAGCCCTTGATCCCGATCCACAACACGAAGACCAGCACCCACAGGCCGAACACCGCATCCGCCAATGGTTTGCCGAGCAGGGCCGAAAGGCCCACCTTCAACGGCACTCCGACGCCAATAGCGGCTGCAGCCACAACGATCTTGAACAGCAGGCCGCCCGTGGATAGCGGCGCCTTTTTTCGGACGCGCGTCCTCTGTGCCCCGTGCTGTGTCTCCAACCGCCCACACCAGCCCTCGACGGGCATCTGCCAAACGCTATTTCTGCAATCTCAAACTGAGCAAGAAGTGCATGGCTACACCACAGGCAACCGCAAGGAAGGCGCAGATGAATGCTGGAATCAAGAACAGTATGGAGAAGATGGTGACGGCTGCCTTGTTTACAAAGATCTCGGTGCTTTCGCCAAAAATGAACAGGAAAATTCTTGAGGTGGCAGATATGGTGCCGACCAGAATCAGAAAGCAGACAAATCTAGCGATGAAAACGGCCGACACAGAGGCGGCATTCGACTTGATCTTGAGAGATGTAATCTTCCGAGAAAAAAATGAGATGGCAACAACCAGAAGGGGGCGCCTCGAATAACCCGATGTTTTCAGTAAATTCCGTCGCGCAACGATGATCGCGACCGAGTCCGGTTCAATCTCTTCAGCAAATCACCGCTTTCTTCGCCGGTGTCACCCCGTTTTTGCCTCGAATCCCCTCCGCCAGCGGCGATTCGGCCCATTTCGGGCGTCAGAAAGCCTTGACTCCCGCCTTCTGGAAATAAACCAGCCGCTTCAGGTTGTAGCAGGCTGCCATCATCGTCATCGCAAAGTTCGCCCGTGCTCGGCCGATGGTGCGAAGCAGCTTGCCGCCCATCTGGTCGATGGCCCCGAACACGTGCTCGACCCGCGCGCGCGTCCTGGCGATGCGCGTGTTGCGCCGCTGCTGACAGTCGGACAAGGGCTTGTTGCGTTGGCCCTTGCGCTGAATTTGATTGCGGAAGCCGTTTTCCTTCAGCCAGGCTTCCCGCTCCGCCGACGGATAGCCTCGGTCGGCATAGACGTCCCGGCTTGTGTTCACCGTGTCGAACACGTTGTCGAAGTGCTGGCTGTCGTGGGTGCTCGCCGTGTCGGTCTCGATCTTGCGGATGATCTTGTACTTCGAGTCGACGTTGATGGAGAGCTTGTAGCCGAAGTGGCTCTTGCCGTGTTTCTTCGTCCAGGTGGCGTCGAGGTCCTTCTGGCGCCGCTTGGCGGGCTTCCAGCCGGCCGGCATCGCGCCTTGCTCGACGAGTGCTTTCTCGCCCCGGCTGTTGTGCTGCCTGGGCGCCGGCACCAGGGTCGCGTCGATGATCTGCCCGCCCCGGGCGATGAAGCCTTTCTGGAGCAGCTGCGCCGAGACGCCGTCGAACAGCGCCTTCGCGCCCGCTTCGCCGATGCGGTTCTCGAAGGTCCACACCGTGGTGCGGTCGGGGATGTTCGTCGCACTCTCCAGCCCGCAGAAGCGCTTGTAGCTCATGCGATCAAGCAGTTGATACTCCATCTGCTCGTCCGACAGAGTGTACAGGCGCTTCAGAACCAGGATGCGCACCATCGTTTCGGTCGGATACGCCGGGCGGCCACCTTGCACACTCACCGGGCGCGGCGCAATCCGATCCACCTCGGCCGCCAAAGCCACGAAGTCGATGTACGACTCGATTTCGGCCAGCGGATCGCCAAGGGTGTCGATCTTCTTGCGGTGGAGTTCGTTGGCGAACAGGTCGGTCTTGATAGCGCTGCGCGGTTTCATCAGAGTCGGCTCGGGGCGGATTCAGAACGGCGTAATTTTATCAAGGGTGGGCGAGTGGGGGTTTTTCGAGGTGCCCAAGGATGGAAAGCGCAAACGAGAAGAGCAGGAAGGCGTCTGGCCAATAAACCACTTCAAGCAGCGGGGATCGTGAGGCAAGTGGTTTGATGTTTGTTCCAAACACCAACTGTTTTATGTCTTCCAGACTCACGCCAGTTTCCTTCGCTGCAAGTTTTCCCGATATCGATGTTGCCCGATGGCTTGTCTGCCGCGCTGCCGTTGCGCTAACCCGACATCCGCGAGCCTAAGCCGCATCTCCCCGCCGCGCCCAGCGCCAGCCGCTGATCCCGACCCACAACACGAAGACCAGCACCCACAGGCCGAACACCGCATCCGCCAATGGTTTGCCGAGCAGGGCAGAAAGGCCCATCTTGAACGGCACCCCAGCGCCAATAGCGGCCGCAGCCACAACGATCTTGAACAGCAGGCCGCCCGTGGAGGGCTGCGCTGCCTTTCGGCCGCGCGCACTCCGCGCCCGCCGTTCTGCCCGGACCGCATCCAGATCCGCCTCCACCCGCACCGGCCCATCGCGAAAGGTGGCCCACGCCAGATACCCGAAGAGCACGCACACCACCACAAAAAACACCGTCATCAGGCTGAACTGGATCGGCGACGTGCTGAAGAAGATCCGCGCCGACTTCGCGCCGTGGTATTGCCCGCTCGCCAGCCCCTCGACGAGCATCTTGGCCGAGCCCAGGGAGAAGAGGGCGGAGCAGAGGAGGACGGCGAGGTATCGGAGGTGCATGGTGTGGTGGAAGGGCTGCTTTCGACCCTTGGCTGGTGTTGAGCTGTGAGGAAAACAGTCGTTCAAACGCCGAGGTTAACTTGTGCCGGCGCACGAAACGCGTAGGACATCAACATGGGCCGTCTAAATCGCGAAGCGATGGCCCATGTTGGCGTCCACTCCGAACCGCCCGTCAGGCGCCAGAGCCGTTCCGGGCGTACGGTGTTGGCAAGCGCTTGTCTATTTCACGAAATTGGCTTTGGAGGGGTTGGCGCCCACTCAGGGTATTCCGGCAGGCCACGGGTGATGGGCCACCAGCTTGCCTTTGAACCCGTAAATGCATGGAATGCGAGTTGTGCCTTCACGGGCTCTTGAAGCAGACCGGCCCGGATTCGAACTACGCCTGGCAGCGAATCACGCTTGCTGAAGACAGGCGACCCGCAAACTTTGCAGAACGCGCGGATCTTGCCAGGTGAGGACTCGTAATGTTGCAGCAGTTCCTCACCGCGCTCGTACGCGAGTGCGCTGACGTCAACGGGTATGTTGGTTGCGACCGGGCCACCCTGGGCCTGGCGACACTGAGCGCAGTGGCACACCTGAATAGGCTCAAGTGTCCCTGTGATCGTAAAACGGATTCCCCCGCAGAGGCATGACCCGTGATGTTTGATGCTCATACTTTTCTTGGCGTTGCCTGACATAGGTTGAGTGACCGTGCGCGGTCTTTCATGCAAGGTCCGTGGTGACCACGGGGTCACGGAGGTATTTCGCTGATTTAGGTCGGGTTCGCGTAGCGAAACCCGACATCCCCTCAAATCACCGATGCCCACCCCCATTCGTCACCGCTCCTGCCACATCTCCCTCGCTCAACCCCACGGTGTAATGCCCGCCATCCTCCTTCTTCAGCGCCAGCAGGTCGTAGGTCTTCACCATGTCCAGCAGCCCTGAGTGTCCGTAGTTGGCGGGTGAAAAGCCGGGGTCGGTGCGTTTGAGGTATTGGCCGAGGGATGCAAGTGAGATGCGGCCTTCCGATGTGCCGGCGGCGAGGAGGGCGACGGCGTCGGCGACGAACTTGGGGCGGCGTTTGACGACAGCGGGCTTTAGCGGCTCGGTCTTCGCCGGGGCCGGTTTGTCGGCGGGGTGTTCGGTGGTGCTGGCAACCGGGGCGGGGGCCGGCGTCCATTCGAAGAACTGGTCGCTGGCGTTGCGCAGGGCGTCGGGGGTCTTGGCTTCGCCGACGATGCAGACGGTGGCGCCCCGTTCGCGGAGCTTGCGGCACAGGTAGGCGAAGTCGGAGTCGCTGGTGACGAGGCAGAACTTGTCGGCCCGGTGGTCGAACATCGCCTCAAGGGCGTCGAGGGCCAGGGCGATGTCGGCGGTGTTCTTCCCCGCGGCGTACTGGTACTGCAGGCAGGGCGTGAAGGCCTGGCGGACGAGGGCTTCCTGCCAGGTTTTCGAGAGGGTGGTGTGGTTGCCGTAGCCGCGACGCAGCACCACGCGGCCGAATTGCGCCACCACGCGCAGGGCGTATTCGAGGATGTCGGGCGTGGTGTTGTCGCAATCGACGAGGACGGCAACTCGGGCTTCGGCGGGCAGGTGGGGGGCGCTCATCGTGGGCGGGGGACGCTGTGGGAACGTCCTTATGTTAATGGCAAACCGCGTGGCGTGCCCCGGTGACCATCAGGCACCGGCAAGTTCGGACTTGCAGGGCTGCCGTTCCGTCAGCGCCCCGCGCGAGCCGTGTGATCCCGACGGGTGTGCAGGGATGGGCGCCGGTGCGCCTTATCCGGCCAGACTCAGTTCCGCCCCCAACCTATCCAGATTCTCCTCATTCGCCGGCTTCACGATGTGGGCGACGGCTTCGGCGATGCGGGTGTCGGCGAAGGTCTGATCCCAGTGGAGCGTGGTGCCGTCGCCGGTGGGTTCGAGGGTGATGGCGAGCCGGAAGAAGGGTGCGCAGGTGTGCTGGATCACCACACGGCGTTCGGGTTCGATGTGCTCGAAGCGGGATTCGTTGGGATGGACGGTGCCGTCGGGGCCGATCATGTCGAAGCGCCATTCGCCACCGGGCTGGAAGTCGAAGGCGTGGAAGCGATTGCTGAAGCCCAGCGGCCCCCACCATCGGACGAGGCGTTCGGGGTTGCGGATGGCCTCGAAGAGGGTGGCTGGCGAAGCGGCGAAATAGCGGGTGGTGCTGAAGGTGGTCATGGCTTTGCGTCGCCTCCGGGTGTGGGCTGTCGGGCGGGGTGTGTAATCCAACTATAGCGATTGCCACCGTGGCGTGTCAGATGGTCGAGCGGCTGAAAGCGCATTGGCAGGAGCGGCGGCGCAGGCCGCCATCTGCAATTGCCTGCCCGGCAGTCGTGCTGTGCTCCCGGGCCATGCAACAGCCCATCAGCCCTTGTCGGCAGTCTTGGCTGCGCGCTTGGGGCGGTTGCGGTCGGATTTCTTCTTCATGCCCAGCGCGACGATCTGATCGGAGTCGGGCCCGAAGAGGACGATCGCTTCGTCCTTCGCGCCCAGGGCGATCTTGTGGACGGTGCTGCGTTCATTGAGGAGGGCGCTGCGGGCGGCGGCAACGGCATTTTCAGCGTGGATGAGGGCGGTTTCGAACTCGCTCATCCGCTGTAGCGCAGCCATGGCGGACTCGAGGCTGTAGGCGGCGTTGTGCGGGGTGTAGCCATCGATTCCGCTTAGAGCGCGCAGGGTTTCGATGTCGGCGTCGAGGATGGATTGGGGGATGCGTTTCGGGGTGGCGCTCACCGCTGTCTCCTATGGGCTGTGTGAATAAAGATACAGTTTGCGCGATATTATCATTGGGTATGTGGTATGGGAATATTGCACATGCATTGTGGGTGGGTTTTGCGGTGCGCCGATGTTCTGCCGACAGCACCCTTGTGGGCGGGTGCGTAGCTGGAAGCGGGCAGATTGCGTGCTTTGTGCGGGTGGGTGGATATGCTTTCACAGCGCCTGTAGATCGATGTGCACGGTGTGTTGATGATCTACACGAGGGTGTAGATCGATGTTCACAGGGTGTAGATCGATGTTCGCCGGGTGTAGATCGATGTTCACGAGGTGTATTCGATCTACACCAGCCTGTATTCGATTGTTCACGACGTGTAGATCATCAACACCCGCGTGATGAACGATTCACACCCGTGAATGAAGCATTCGCAGCCCTGAGTGATGTGTTGCAGGGTGGTGGGTTGATACCTCGGTGGATCGATCTGTAGGTCGGACTTCAGTCCGACAACGCCCCCGGTGTCCCCGGCCATCGTGTCGGACTGAAGTCCGTATATGGACTCCTCCCGTTTTGCCAGCGCGAATGTTGGACAACAAGGGGATCGATTGCTCACGTATATCCGGCCTCCTGGTTGGGCGTAGTGGCCCGGGCCATGATGAGTTATCCGCGCGTCTGCTCCTGATCGACCTAGCGTGCTCGGTGGCACATCGGACTTTGAAGGGTTTTCAGACGCCGATTCGATCAGTTTGTCATCGGCGATTCTAGCTGGGCAATCGTGAGGAAGGGGCACCTCCTTAAACCGTCATCACAGGTAAATGGCTTGGGCGCCGGCCCGCTTCAGGCCGGCTCGGGCGGCGTCGCGTGGCCGTGCAGCGGGTCGTAGTCTTCCTCGCGCCTCAGCAGCACCCAGGCCAGGCGCATGGTCTTGTTGGCCAGCGCCACCGCCGCCACGTTCTTGTTGCGCCGGGCGCACAGGCCCTGCAGCCACAGGCTCAACGGGTCGGTCTTGTCGCGGGCCGCTCGCAGCGCCGCGCGCGCACCGTGGATCAGCAGGGTGCGCAGGTAGGTGTCGCCCCGTTTGCTGATGCCCAGCAAGGTCTGCTTGCCCCCGCTGCTGTGCTGACCCGGGACCAGCCCGGCCCAGGCCGAGGCCTGGCGGCCATGCGTGAATTGCCGCCCATCCCCCAGCGCCGCGATCAGCGCCGTGGCCACCAGCGGACCGACGCCGCGCAGTTGCTGCAGACGTCGGGCGCTGGGGTGGGTGCGCGCCAGCGCCTCGATGGCTTTGTCCTCGGTCTTGATCCGCTCGTCCAGATACACCAGATCGTCGCGCAG
>NZ_SSXU01000024.1 GCF_009469605.1 Zoogloea sp. 1C4
GCAACACCACGCCAGCCCGCTTGGCGATCAGCACCAGCTTGCGCCGGGCCACATCGAGCAGCCGGCTGTCGGTGGGAAAGGCGATGGCCTTCTCCTGCACCGTGGAATCGACGATGACCCGCTCCAGGTCCTTCGGGGCGATGGCCTTCATCGACACCGCCGCCTCGATGGTCTTGGCCAGAAGCTCTTCCACCCCCGCATCCCCCAGCGCACGACGGAAGCGCGTCAATCCGCTCGGGTCGCAGGGCAGCCGGGTCTCGAAATACTCACCGCCGCAAAAGAACTGCCAGTACGGGTTCTCGGCCCATCTCTGAACGACGGTTTCATCGCTCTCGCCGAACGCGTGCTTCAAATACAGCAGCCCGACCATCAAGCGGATCGGCAGGCGCGGGCGACCTGCCGCGCTGGTGCCTGCGCCCGCCACCTGCAAGGTCGGGCCGAACAGGTCCAGGCCTTCGATCGGACGCCCTTGGCGATCCTTGCGGGCAAAGCACGGCGCCAGCGCCGATTCGATCTCGGCCCACGGCATGCGGGTTGCCAATACCGCGAGCGGGTGACGCAGGTCGATCATCGCGTCCAGCCGGGCGCGGAAAAAATCCGGGGTGGTCATCGCAAACCTGCGCTCCAAATCTTCCAGAAAGTGAATGCGATTGCACTGGAAACTGGAGGATTCGGCAAGCGCTCAACCACGCGCAGGCCGCGTGAGGAAAGGCTCCGAGGAGTTCTTCAGGACCGACTATCGAGCTGGACGGCGCCAACATTCACCTTGAAGAAGACGCCGACGGCAAAGGCAACTGGCTGCTCGGCAAGGATTCCGGCGGCAGCGCACCGGCGCTACGCCTGGGCACGATCCGCATCCGCGACAGCGTGCTCTCCGCCCGCCTGCCCTCGCGCCGCACCGACGTGCAGTTGCGCGTTGCCAGCGACGACACCGGCGGCGCGCTGCGCTTCACCGCCACCGGGCGCTGGCAGGGTGAGCCCCTCGACATCCGGGGCAAGGCAGGGAGCGTCGAGGGCTATCTCGATGGCGCCCAGCCCTATCCGGTGGATGCCCGTGGCAGCATCGGCGCCACCCGTTTCAGCGTGGCCGGCAGCGCCGCGAACCTGCCGGATCTCAACGGGCTGGACATCCGTTTCAACCTCGCCGGCCCGAGCCTCGCGCCGCTCTACGCCCTGACCGGCGTGCCGCTACCCGCCACCCCGCCCTATCGGCTCGCCGGGCATCTCGTGCACAGCGGCCAGCGCTGGCAGTTCGACGATCTGGACGGCCTGGTCGGGTCGAGCGACCTGCGCGGCACCTTCCAGGTCGATCGCAGCACCCAACCCCAGCGGCTGGAAGGACGCCTGCGCTCGCGCCGCCTGGATCTGTCGGACCTGTCGGGCTTCATCGGCGCCCGCGCCACGTCGGGGCAGGAGATCGCGCCACGGCCGGGCAAGGTGCTGCCATCCCGCGCCCTCGGCTTCGAGAAGATCGCCGCTGCCGACGTGGACATTGATTTCGCCATCGACGACATCCGCAACACCGGCCTGCCCCTGGAGGCGGCGGAAGGCCATCTGCGCATCGACGACCGTCGCGTCACCCTGGCGCCCCTGCGGCTGGGGCTGGCCAAGGGCAAGGTGGATGGGCGGCTGGAGCTCGACGCCCGCAGTCAGCCTGCCAAGGCCATGCTGGATGTGCGCGCCACCCGGCTGCAACTGCGCGAACTGATGCCCGGCACCGAATCGCGCAACTTCACGTCGGGGCTCCTGGGCGGCCAAGCGAAACTCGCCATGCGGGGCCAGTCGGTGGCCGAGCTGCTGGGCAGCGCCGACGGCGAGGTGGCGGTGGCGATGACCGGCGGCAGCACCAACCGCCTGCTGGTGCGGCTGGCCAACCTGGACGTGGCCAATGCCTTGCTCACCTGGCTGTCGGGAGGCCAGAAGGAGGACATCCGCTGCCTGGTGGGCGACATGACGGCCAGCGGCGGCGTGCTCAAGCCGCGCACCCTCGTGCTCGACACGACCCGCAGCCGGGTGATCGGCCAGGGCACGATCAGCCTGCGCGACGAGCAGTTCGACCTGCACCTGCGGACGGAACCGAAGGACGGCAGCCTGCTCGCCCTGCGCGGGCCGCTGTATCTCGGCGGCAGCTTTGCCGCGCCGGTGGTCCGGCCGGAACCGATCCCCCTGGGGTCGCGGATCGCGGGGGCGGTGGCGCTGGGGCTGATCTCCCCGCCGCTGGCCCTGCTTGCCCTCATCGAGACCGGCGGCGCGGAAGACACGCCGTGCGCCGCCCTCCTCGCCCAACGCCGGGAGACGCCGGCCAAGCCCTGAGCTTTGCCCTGGCGGCCCGCGCGAAAGCCCGCCGTGCACGCAAAAAGTCGGGGGCAGACCTTTCGATCTGCCCCCGACTGTCCTTGGCTGGCGGCGGGCTTATCCCTTACCGCGTACACCGTTGAAGATGAAACTCACGATGGCGAGGATCAGGAAGATGAAGAAGAGGGTCTTCGCGATTCCCACCGCACCCGCGGCGATCCCGCCAAAACCGAAAACGGCGGCGATCAGCGCGATCACGAAGAAGACGACGGCGTAGTGCAGCATGGCGGTTCTCCTGGGTTCAGGTTGAGGTCAGGGCGCGACGATCAGGCGTCGAACTTCTTTTCCCATTCCTTGACGTGCTTTTCGGCCTCGTCCTTGGTGATGCCGTAGCGTTCCTGGATCTTGCCGGCGAGCGCTTCGCGCTTGCCTTCGATCACGTCGATGTCGTCGTCGGTGAGCTTGCCCCACTGTTCCTTGAGCTTGCCCTTGAGTTGCTTCCAGTTGCCTTCGATGATGTCGCGGTTCATGGTGCTTCTCCTTTTCGGGTTGATCTACGATCCGGGCTGAGGCCCTGTTTCGCGGTGATGCAGTGGTTTCTGCATGGTTCTACTTTAGCGGTGCGCGTTTTCCCGGGCAGTCGGCCCCATCCGAATGGAATGTGAGAATGCGCTTACGGCCGTGTGGGAATCCTGAAAGAGGAAATGGCCTGCCCGATGCAGCACATCGGGCAGGCCATCAGAGGGATCGCCGGGTGGGTCGGCTTCGTTTGCGCCGCGACGGGTCAGACCACCGCCACCGCCGGCGCCGAGGTATCGACGTCGTTCCGCCGCCTGAATTCTTCCGGCGTCAGCAGACGCCAGCCGCCTCCGCCCGTGAGTTCGAGCACATGGGTGTGGTAGGTGAGCAGGGATTCCCGGTGGGCGATGCTGACGATGGTGGTGTTGCGCTCGCGCAGGCGGCGGTAGAGCACGGCTTCGTTGGCGCTGTCGAGGGCGCTGGTGGCCTCGTCGAGAATGGCCACCCGGGGGTTGATGAGGAGGAGCCGGGCAAAGGCCAGCCTCTGCTGCTCGCCGATGGAGAGCACCCGCGACCAGTCGAGTTCCTGGTCGAGTCCGCCACAGCGTTCGATCAGCCCGCCAAGTTGCACGGCGTCCAGTGCATCGGCGAGGTGGGCGTCGTCCACATCGCGGTTTGGGCGTGGGTAGAGCAGCTGGCTGCGCAGGCTGCCGATCTGCATGTAGGGCCGCTGGGGCAGGAACAGGGTGTCGATGTCGGGCGGGCGCTGGATCTCGCCTTCGCCGCTGTTCCACAGGCCCGAGATCGCCCTCAGCAGCGAACTCTTGCCGCAGCCGCTGGGGCCGACGATGAGCAGCCCGCCGCCAGTGGGCAGCTCGAAGTTGAGGTCGGTGACCAGGGTCTGCTCGCCCTGGGGCGTCTCGACGGTGACGTGGCGGGCAGCGAGGGTGCTGCCGTCGCTGCTGCGGATGCGGCGCTCGGACGGGCCGGCGCCCGGCTCCGATTCGAGCGCCCGGGCGAGGGTGTCGAGCCGGTCGATGCCGGCGGTAAACCGGCTGAGGCTCTCGAAGTTTTCGACGATCAACGACACCGCACTGAGCACCACGGCAAACGCGCCGGCCGCCTGGATCGCGCGCCCGACCTCGACCTCGCCCGACAACACGGCGTCGGCAATGATGATGCTCGGCAGGACGAGGGTGAGCTGGCTGTAGGCCTGCTGGAAGAAGTTGAGACCGAACTGCTTGCGGATCAGCCGGCGGTAGTTGGCATACGCC
Source organism: Zoogloea sp. 1C4 (assembly GCF_009469605.1). Classification (GTDB taxonomy): domain Bacteria; phylum Pseudomonadota; class Gammaproteobacteria; order Burkholderiales; family Rhodocyclaceae; genus Zoogloea; species Zoogloea oryzae. The sequence goes on from NZ_SSXU01000024.1 coordinate 4,089, forward strand.
GCGGCGAACGTCCCCTTGATCTGCTGGAGCTCGGGCGCCTCGCCACCATAGAACGCGATGGATTCGGCGTTCTCGCGTACCCGCACGAGGCCGTAGCGCAGGTTGGCTTCGCGCCGCAGCTGCAGGAAATTGAGCCGCATCAGCGGCATGCCGAACACACCCACCGCGAGGGCGGTGCCGACGGTGGCGTAGGCCGCGAGGAAATACACCAGCTTCGGCGATATCGACCACAGCACATTGCTGAAGGCCACCAGCTGCATCAACGAGCCGATGAAGATCAGCAGGAAGTAGAGCGAGCGCTGGGTAAAGACATTCACATCCTCGGCGATGCGCTGGTCGGGGTTGTCGATCTCGTCGCTGATGCCCAGCCGGTAATACCGACGCCGCGCGAAATAACGCCCAAGGAGGCTGTAGGTGAGCCAGCGCCGCCAGTGGATGCCCATGTAGTCGCGGGCGTAGTAGTACAAGGCGTGCACCGGCACGAAGACCGCCAGCACCAGCAGGCAGGTGCGGATCGCCGTCCAGAAGCGATCCCGGTCGCCACCCGCGAGGGCCGAGGTGAACTCGCCGGTCTGGGCGTTGAGCATCACCGCGAGGCGGGTTTCGGCCAGCATCAGCAGCACCAGCACGAGGAGCAGGCCCCACGCCCGCAGGCGCTGCTCGCCCCGCCAGTAGGGTGAGGCGATGGCCCAGAAGCGGCGCCACAGATGCTGGGAAAACAGGGAGACGGGTTTCATCACTTCCTCACGATCGGGCGCCGCCGGGCAATCAGGGCTTGAGTGGGAGCATCATTCCCGTGGCACGGGGGGCCAGTCGCGCCAGGCCAGACCGTTCGCGCTGCGCACCACCTCATCCACAAAGGCCAGCTTGTCGAGAACGGGGTCAGGCAGGACGAAGGGGTAGACGTCGCCATGACCCAGACTGCGGCTCATGCTGTTGAGAAAGCGCGAGAGCGGCAGCCACGCAAACGTCAGGCGCTCCCGGAAAGGCTTGCCGAAGGACTCGCCCGGGTCGGCGGCGGCCGGGCCCTCGGCTGAGCCGTCCAGGTGAAGCCCCCAGTGGTCGGCGGTATCCAGGGCGTCGACCACGTGCAGGTAATGGGCCCAGGTTTCGGCCCAGTCTTCCCAGGGGTGCGACGCGGCATAGGCGCTGATGAAATGCGCCGGCCAGTCGGGGCGGGAGCCGTCCCTGTAGTGCGTCTCGAGCGCCTGGGCGTAGTCGGCGCGCTCATCGCCGAAGAGGGCGCGGTACGGCTCGAGCCAACCGCCCTGAGCCACCAGCGCATCCCAGTAGTAGTGGCCGATCTCGTGGCGGAAGTGCCCCAGCAGACTGCGGTAGGGCTCGCCCATCGCCGTCCGGCGTGCCTCGCGTTCGGCGTCGTCGGCCTCGGCAATGTTTACGGTGATGCAGCCGCTGTCGTGGCCGGTGAGCACCGGGTCGCCGCCTTCGACGGCCTCGAGAAACTGGAAGCGCAGGCCGCGCTCCGGGTCCTCGGCGAGGCCCGGCCGATCCAGGCCCAGGGTATCGAGGGCGTAGTAGAGGCGCCGTTTGGCCGCCTCCAGGCGCGCCCAGTAAAGGCGGTTGTCGGGCTTCTCCAGGGTGGGGATCACCTCGGTCTGCCGGCAGCAGGAACACAGGTCCGCCGGGTCGTCGGCAGGCACCATCCAGTTGCAGACCTGCGGGCCGGTGTAGTTGGCGCAGGGCTTCCACTTGCCTGTGACGCGTTTCCCAAGCGCCTTCCAGGGGCCTTCCGGCGCGGCTTCGAAGGCGGCCATGGCCGCCTCGGAGGGCAGGTAGCCCAGCGCCACCCCGCAGGCGGCGCAGGCGGTGTTCTCGAAATAGACCGGCTGGTCACATTGGCTGCATCGGAATGTCTTCATGGGGAGTGAGCATCTCGGTGATCAGATGAGGGGACGCGCCCGCAACGGCAAGGCGTAATAGTCTGCGAGCCGCTGCAGTGCTTCGACCTTGAGGATGCGCAGACGATTGGCAGAAAGTTCGTGCAGCCCGTAGGCGCGCAGACGCCGCAGCGACTTGTTGGTATGCACCAGGGACAGGCCCAGGGCATCCGCGATGTGTTGCTGGTTCAGGGGAAAATTGACGCCGGATTCATCCCCCTCACCCACGCTGCGGGCGCGCTTGTAGAGATGGACCAGCAGCATGGCGATGCGCTCCATGGCGCTGCGCTGGCCAACGCCGAGCAGGTTCTCGTCGACGATCAGCTCCTCATGGGCGCTGAGCCAGGTGAGGTCGTAGGCGAGCCCCGGAAAGCCGCGGTAGAGATCCCACAGCTCGTCACGGGGGAAGACACACAGGCGCACGGGGGTGAGCGCTTCGACACCGTGGGGCACCTGGCCGGAGAGCTCCGCCTGGAGCCCGATGAAGTCACCGGGGAGCAGGAAATTGAGGATCTGCCGCCGGCCGTCGGGCAGGCTGCGGAACCGGAACGCCCAGCCCGACCTCAGGGTGAACAGCAGATTGGAGGACTCGCCCTCCCGCAGGATCGCCTCGCCCGGCCCCAGGGTGGATTCCCGCCGGCGGAATTTCTCGATGAAGGCCAGCTCCGCATCGCTGACCCGCGTGAAGCCCCCCTGCGCCCGCAGCGGGCACGCCGCACAAGACGTATCGCTCATGACTCCCCCCCTGCCAATCACACCCTCGTCCATTTCCTGGACAAGGTTCTGTACAGATCAGAAACACCGCTCAACCACAATGTCTTATGACGTACCCAGGATTCGCCAGACGCGCTAGATTTCCTCCGGACTCACTGCGCCGACCGGAAATTCCATGGAAAACCTCTACCAGTACGCCTATCTCAGCTGCATCCGCCCTGAGGTCAGCCTCACCCGGGTTTACGAAATCGTTCAGGTTTCACGCAAGAACAACCGGAACGCGAACATCACCGGCATCCTGGTCTTCGACGGCTGGCGCTTTTTCCAGTACATCGAAGGGGCCGACGACACCGTGCTCGATCTGGTACGGAAACTTCGCCAGGATGAGCGCCATCATCAGTTCACCGAGCTGCTCTCCACGCCGTTTGCCGGCCCCCGGCTGTTCCGCAACTGGTCGATGGGTTACTCGGTCACGGCGGATGAGGCGCTGCTCACTGCATTCACGCGGCTCACGCCGGGTGAGGTGGTTTTGCGGATTCCCGATCTCGTCGACAGCGTCGACCTCGAACCCTGACCAGTTTCCTCCTTGGGCGCCGCCGTGTCCTGCCCTCTTTACGAGTCTGCCTGTCGTCATTTCAACCGGAGCGCGCGCCCGAGGCTGTCGGACTGACGCGAGAACACGCGTAGGACGGCGCCCACAGCCAGCGCGCCGCGCCAGACGAGTCCTACGTGGATGTCGGCGAGGCCCGATGGCGTGGCCGGCCAATCCGCCCATAATGGCTGCGTGATGCCAACGCCTCCGCGTTGACCACTTCAGCAGGGTCGAGCGCCATGCCCCCTACCCGCCCGCCAACCGCCTCAGAGACTGCGCCCGCGCGGCAGGCGTCGCGCCTCGCCACGCTACCCGCCGCCCTGTGGCCCGCCGCCAAGGTGTTCGTCGAGCGCGATGCGCCCCGGCACGGCGCGGCGCTGGCCTTCTATACGGTGTTCTCCCTCGCCCCGCTGCTGGTCGTCATCACCGCGGGGATTGCGGTACTGCTGGGCACCGCCACCGCCCAGAACGCCATCGGGGAGTACATCCAGCGCATGCTCGGCCCGGAGGAGGCCCTGGTGATCGCCGCGATGACCCGCAATGCGCTCGAACGGCTCCAGGCCAGCGGCGCCGCCGCGTGGCTGGCGATGGGCAGCACCTTGCTGGGGGCGAGCGTCACCTTCCTCGAACTCAAGGCGGCGCTGGCGTCGATCTGGGACGTGCGGCCCGTCGCCCGCTCCGCCACGTCGACCTTGATCGTCGGGCGCCTGAGCGGGCTCGCGCTGGCCCTCGGCGTGGGCTTCCTGCTGGGCGTGACACTGCTCGCCGAGGCCGCGATGCACGCGGCGGTGGCGTGGCTGGGGAAAGACATGCCGGGGCTCGACATCGCCGCCGGGCTGGTGGACCTGACCCTCATGAATGCCTTCAGCGCCGCGTTGTTCGCGCTGCTCCTGGCGCGCCTCACACCGGGGCGGACGCGCTGGCTAGACGCGCTGCCGGCGGCGCTGGTGGTCACGGTGCTGTTTGCCATCGGGCGCTACCTGATCGCCGCCTATCTCACCCACGCGGGTGTCGCCTCGGCCTATGGCGCCGCGGGCTCGCTGGCGGCCGTGCTGGTGTGGTGCTACGCGTCGGCGCAGATCTTCCTCTACGGCGCGTGCGTGTTGTACGTGCAGACCCGGCGGGACACCCCCGCCGCCCCACAGGAGCCCTCTCCATGAATTCTCTCAAGGTGGATGTCGCGATCATCGGCGCCGGTTCGGCCGGCATGAGCGCATACAAGGCAGCCCGCAAGCACACCGACCGGGTGGTGGTGATCGAGCAAGGCCCGTACGGCACGACCTGCGCCCGCGTCGGCTGCATGCCCAGCAAGCTGCTGATCGCGGCCGCCGATCACGCCCACGCCGTGGCTACCGGCGAGCCCTTCGGCGTCACCGTCGCCGGCCTGAAGATCGACGGCGCGGCAGTGATGGCGCGGGTGCGCCGCGAGCGGGATCGCTTTGTCGGCTTCGTGCTCGACACGGTGGATGGCTGGCCCGACGCCCACAAGCTATCCGGGGCAGCCCGCTTCGAGGCGCCCGGCCGGCTGAGGGTGGCCGACACGTGCGTCGAAGCGGCGCGCGTCATCATCGCCACGGGTGCCACGCCCGCGGTGCCGGCCGGCTGGCGGGAGCGCCTGGGCGACCGGCTGGTGGTGAACGACGATGTGTTCGAGTGGGACGCCCTGCCCGAGTCGGTGGCTGTGGTCGGCACCGGCGTGGTCGGGCTGGAGCTGGCCCAGGCGCTGCACAGGCTCGGGGTGCGGGTGCGGCTGTTCGGGCGCAGCCAACGGGTCGGCCCGCTGACCGACCCGGCCCTGCAGGCTGCGGTTGCGGCGTGGATCAACGCGACCCTGCCCTACAGCGGCAATGTCGGCGAACCCGAGGTGGACCGCGACGGGGATGGCGTGGTCGTCACCTGGAAGGATGAGCGGGGCCACGAGCGCCGCGAACGCTTTGCCTTCGTGCTCGCCGCCGCCGGCCGGCGGCCTGCGCTGGCCGGGCTCGATCTCGACAAGGCGGGCATACCGCTCGACGCGCGGGGCAGGCCGGTTTTTGATCCGGCCACCGGGCGGATCGGCGACACGCCGGTGTTCATCGCCGGCGACGCGGACGACGATCGTCCAGTCCTCCACGAGGCGGCCGACGAAGGGCGCATCGCCGGCGACAACGCGGGCCGCTATCCCGACGTGCGCCCGGCGGAACGCCGCACGCCCCTGACGATCGTGTTCACCGATCCCCAGATGGCCATCGCGGGCGCCAGCCACGCCGACCTCACCCGCCGCGGCGTGGCCTTCGCCCAGGGCGCGGCGTCCTTCGCCGACCAGGGTCGGGCCCGGACGATGGGCCGCAACCTGGGGGAGATGCGGGTGTATGCCGGCAAGGCGGACGGCCGTCTGCTGGGGGCGGAACTGTTCGGGCCCGACGCCGAGCACCTCGCCCATCTGCTCGCCTGGGCCATCCAGCGCGGCGATACCGTGACGGACGCCCTCGCCGCGCCCTTCTACCATCCGGTGGTCGAAGAGGGGCTGCGCACCGCGCTGCAGAACCTCGCCAGGGCGCTGCGCGACGCGAGCTGATTCAATCCATCGCCAGCACCGCCGCGCCCTGCAGCGCGCCACGGCGGAGCGTCTCGAGCGCGAGGTTGGCATCAGCCAGCGCAAAGCGGGTCACCGCGGTGTGCACCGGCACGCGGGGGGCGAGGTCGAGGAAGTCGATGCCGTCCTGGCGGGTGAGGTTGGCCACCGAGCGGATCATCCGTTCGCCCCACAGGTCGGCGTAGGGAAAGGCCGGGATGTCGCTCATGTGGATGCCGGCGCACACCACCACGCCACCCTTTTCCAGGTGCGCGAGCGCGGCCGGCACCAGCGAGCCGGCGGGGGCGAAGATCAGCGCCGAATCAAGGCGCTCCGGCGGCCGCTGGCTGGCGTCGCCCACCCACGCGGCGCCCAGCTGACGCGCGAAATCCTGGCTTTCCCCATCGCCCGGGCGGGTGAAGGCGTAGAAGGGCCGCTGCTGGTGGCGCAGCACCTGGGCCACGATGTGGGCCGCCGCGCCAAAGCCGTAGATGCCGACCCGCTGCGCGTCCCCCACGAGGCGCAGCGCCCGGTAGCCGATCAGCCCGGCGCACAGCAGCGGGGCAAGCTCCAGCGCCGAGGGCAGCGCCGCGCTCTCCATCAGCGGAAAGCAGTAGCGGGCGTCGGCCACCGTGAATTCGGCGTAGCCGCCGTCGATCTGGTAGCCGGTGAAGCGCGCGTGGTCGCACAGGTTCTCGCGGCCACTGGCGCAGAAGTGGCAGGTGCCGCAGGTCCAGCCCAGCCAGGGCACGCCGATGCGCTGGCCGGGGGCGAAGCCGCTCACCCCGTCGCCCAGCCCGGCCACCCGGCCGACGATCTCGTGGCCGGGGATGATGGGCAGCACCGGGTCGGGCAGCTCGCCATCCACCAGATGCAGGTCGGTGCGGCACACGCCGCAGGCTTCCACCTTCAGCAGCACCTGACCGGGGCCAGGCCGCGGGACGGGGCGGGTCTCCGGCACCAGCGGTTCGCCCGGGCGGTGGAGGACCATCGCGCGCATGGTGGCGGGGAGGGTTTCAAAGGTGTCGGCGGTCATGGCAGCGCTCCGGATTCGTTTCGGGCCCGCCAGCGGCGAGCCGCGCCAGCCCCCGCGCCGAACCGCGCACGCTGGCGAGGACTTGGGGAATGGCGAGCGGGTGGATCTTCATCGGACCGATCGCGAACGGGCCACTACCTACTTTACGGCCGGAAGCACCCCGCCAACCGGATCTGGATCAAGTTTGTGGCGGGCGATCGGCGATAATCCGCCCATGCCCACCCACGACATCCTCCCCGTTCCCGGCGGCGCGCCGATCCGGCTGTGGACCCACGGCGTCCCCGTCGAGGACGACGCCCGCACGCAGCTGATGAACACCGCCCGGATGCCCTTCATCTTCCGGCATCTGGCGGTGATGCCGGACGTGCACCTGGGCAAGGGCTCGACCATCGGCAGCGTCATCCCCACCGTCGGGGCGATCATCCCGGCGGCGGTGGGCGTGGACATCGGCTGCGGCATGATGGCGGCGCGCACCTCGCTCACCGCGGCGGATCTGCCCGACAGCCTCCACGCCCTGCGCAGCGCCATCGAGGCCGCCGTGCCCCACGGCAAGACCTTCGGCCGCCGCGACACCGGCGCCTGGGACGACGCCCCGCAGGCCGTCGACGCCGAATGGCGCCAGCTTGCCGGGCGTTTCGCGCAGATCACCGGCAAATACCCGAAGCTCGAACGCACCAACAACCGCCTGCACCTGGGCACCCTCGGCACCGGCAACCACTTCATCGAGGTGTGCCTCGACGAGGCCGACCGGGTGTGGTTCATGCTGCATTCGGGCTCCCGCGGGGTGGGCAACGCCATCGGCAACCTGTTCATCGAGCTGGCCCAGGACGACATGCGCCAGCACATCGCCAACCTGCCCGACCGCGATCTGGCCTACTTCAACGAAGGCAGCCGGCATTTCGACGACTACGTCGAGGCCGTCGGCTGGGCCCAGGATTTCGCCCGCCACAACCGCGAGCTGATGATGCGCGCGGTTGTATCCGCCGCCCGGCGGATCATCCCCAAGCCCTTCGCCGCCGACGTGGAGGCGGTGAACTGCCACCACAACTATGTGCAACGCGAGACCCACTTCGGGCATGAGGTGCTCGTCACCCGCAAGGGCGCCGTCGCCGCCCACCGGGGCCAGCTGGGCATCATCCCCGGCTCGATGGGCGCGAAGAGCTTCATCGTCCGCGGCCTCGGCAACGAAGAGGCGTTCTGCTCCTGCAGTCACGGCGCCGGGCGCACCATGAGCCGCACCCAGGCCAAGAAGCGCTTCAGCGTGGCCGATCAGGTGCGCGCCACCGAAGGCGTCGAGTGCCGCAAGGACGCCGGCGTGATCGACGAGATCCCGATGGCCTACAAGGACATCGACGCGGTGATGGCCGCCCAGGCCGATCTGGTGGAGATCGTCCACACCCTGCGGCAGGTGGTCTGCGTGAAGGGCTGAGACCTTCGTCCCACGCCCGCGTCGTAAGACGATTCCCACATCGCATTCGGCCCGCGCCGACGGCCCCCCATAGCACGCCAGCCTAAAGTGGAAGCATGCAGCGAGGGCCATGCATCCCGGCCAGACTGCCCCACCGGATCAGCACAGGAGCAGGCCATGAAGCGCGTCAACATCGAGTTCCCTACCCGTCCCGTCCGTGCCGCCCGCCGCGGTGAAGCCCGCAGCGGCTGGAATGAATGGATCGAGGACGAGATCGACATGCGCAAACTGCGTTCCGGCCGCAAGCTCGACAAGGTTCGCCGGTCGATCGCCAACCAGGCGAACGAAGCCCCGCGCTGATCCGCCAACACCCCGGGAGACCGTCATGCTCCACTACGCCGTCGTGTTCTTCGTGATCGCCCTGATCGCCGCCGTGTTCGGTTTTGGCGGGATCGCCGCGGGTGCGGTCGAGATCGCCAGGATCCTGTTCTTTATCTTCATCGTGCTGGCCATCGCCAGCTTCATCATCAACGCCTTGCGCGGCCGAAGCTGACGCGCCGCCGCCCCGGACCCGGCTGGCGCGGGCGGCCCTGCCCCGCCAACCATGCCAGCGTCTGGCAAGTCTGGCAGACTCCCGCCTAGCCTTCGATGCCGCCCCCGCCCATGCCGCCGTCCGACCGTCTTCCCCTCCGCCAGCAGATCACCCGGCTGCTACCGCACAAGCTGTGGTCCTACCTCCTCGTCACCACCGGCTGTCTGGCGGTGATCAGCCTGCTCGCCTTCGGCCGGCTCCATTCGGAGTTTGGCATCGAGGCCATGCGCAGCACCCAGGATTACAAGGCCCGGCTCGACCGAATCGACGCCCTGCTCGTTGCGGTGCTCAATGCCGAAACGGGGGTGCGAGGCTATCTGGTGTCCGGGCGCAACCCGGTTTACCTCGATTCCTATGAGTTGAGCGAGAAGGAGGTCGGCCCGCTGCTGGAGAAGATGAGCCAGGATTTCCCTGAAGGCGGCCCCGATCGCGCCGAGTTCGAGATGCTCCGCGGCCTGGTGGCGCTCAAGCGCTCGCTGCTCAACGAGTCCATCCGGTTAGGCCAGCCTCCGCCGCTGATCTCCCAGGGCACGGGCGGACCGGGCAAGGCTTACATGGACCAGATCCGGACCTCGATCGACGCCCTCCGCGCACGCCTGGAAGAGCGCAACCACCAGGTCGTCGAAGAATCGGTGCGGCGCCTCAGCAGCATCCAGCGCACGGTCACCGCGCTGGCGGCGGGGGCGCTGGGCCTCATCATCGCGCTGTTTGCCGTGCAGCAGCGGCAGGCCGCGCTGCGGGCGAGGATCGCCGAACTGCTCAAACACGAGAACGACGTCCTCGAATCCACCGTCGTTCAGCGCACGCGAGAGCTGTCTGATCTGGCCAGCTACCTCACCGACAGCCGCGAAGCCGAGAAAGCCCGGCTGGCCCGGGAGATGCACGACGAGCTGGGCGCCCTGCTCACCGCCGCCAAGATGGACGCGAGCTGGCTGCTGCGCAGCCTGGGCGCCAACAGCAGCCCGGACATCCAGGCGCGCTTCCGCCGCCTGATCGACACCATCGGCTCCGGCATCACCATCAAGCGCCGCATCATCGACGACCTGCGCCCGCCGCTGCTGCAGGGGCTGGGTCTGGTGGAGGCGCTGCGCGCCGTGTCGGACGATCTGCGCCACGAGTATGAACTCAAGCTCAACCTGCCCGACAAGGACATCCACTGCCCGGAGCAGCAGGCCCTCGCCCTCTTCCGCATCGTTCAGGAAGCCATCACCAACATCCGCAAGTATGCCAACGCCCACCACCTGGAGCTGGGGCTGGAGGTGAAGGGCCGCGACATCCACCTGTGGATCGCCGACGATGGCGACGGTTTCGACGTCGCCAGCCCCACCCTCAACCGGCACGGGCTGGCCGGGATGAAGCACCGGGTACAGATGTTCGAAGGCAACTTCTCGCTGATCTCTTCCCCCGGCAAGGGCACCCGCATCGACGCCCGGATGCCCCTGCTGGATGGCCCTCCGCCACCCGAATCAGTCCACCATCAGCCCGTGGCGTAGGGCGTAGGCAGCCAGCTCGGCGTTACTGTTCACGTCGATCTTCTCGAGCAGCCGCGAACGATAGGTGCTCACGGTCTTCACGCTGAGGTTGAGCAATTCGGCGATGCTCGACACGGATTCGCCCTTGGCAAGCCGCAGGAATACCTGCAGTTCGCGCTCGGACAGGCTCTCGTGGGGCAGGGAATTACCCGCACCGGCCAGATCGTCGGCCATCAGCTCGGCGGTCCGTGCCGACACGTAGCGGCGGCCCTGGGCCACGGTGCGGATCGCCTTGATGAGCTCATCCCGCTCACAATCCTTGCACAGATAGCCGTTGGCGCCGTTGCGGATCATCGGCAGCGCGTAGCGCTCCTCGGGAAAACCGCTGAGCACCAGCACCTTGAGGGATTCATAGCGCTGGCGCACCGCGCGCAGCACGTCCACCCCGCTCTGGCCGGGCAGCGAGAGGTCGAGCAGCAGGACGTCGCAAGGGGTCTCGCGCAGCTTCTGCATCGCCTCCTCGCCACTGGCGGCCTCGAATTCGACGCGAATCCCGAGCTCGTCAGAGAGCATCTCCCGGAAACCCGCCCGCACGATTTTGTGATCGTCCACGATGGCCAGACGCAGCATGAGAGTTCTCCACGATTCAATGATCAAATTGTATCGGACACCCTCTGGGCCGGCCGTCTTCGCTGTCTGACATTGATGCAGGACTCGTCCTACATCCAACGCCAGAAACGTAGGACAACACCTACATCGCTATCGGCATTGAACGACTGGCTAGCGGGTGGAAACGGGCAGATCATGGAAGCATCGTAGTCCTTCCGCCGACTACGCATGTACTCGGGAGTCATCATGAACACGATCCGCCGCCTTCAGCGTCTCAGCCACAGCCCCGCCCTGCTGGGCCTGTTTGCCGGCGTGCTGGTTGCCGCCTTCGCCGCAGGCGCGATCACGGCCCAGACCTTGTCCTCGGCCAAGCGCCCGTCGATCGAACTCGTCTCGGCCACCACGGGCGACAAGGCGGCATCGGCCATCGACAGCCACGCCATCGGGCGCGACGTCTACTCCATCCGCGGCACGCCCCTCGGACGCCTGACCGCCATCATCCGCGGCACCGACACCGGGAGCAGCTTTGCGCTGATCTCCACCTACGATAGGGACGCCAGCCTTGCCGGCGAAATTGCGATTCCCGTAGCCCAGCTCGACCTGCAGGGCGATCGCATCGTGCTCGGCAGCGGTGGCGGGCGCGACGATCCGGCTCCGCAACGCTGGCTTCTCTGAGCGTTTCAGCCATGCGCGCGGCGCCCAGGCCCCGCGATCGGCCGTCGCTGCTCAAGCAGCGGCGATGGCGCAAGATGGCGTGCTCGGCGCACGCCTACGTGCGTGGCAACACCGCGCGTTTTTATGACTGGCTGGAGGAAAACAGCCAGGACGCGATCCCGGCCGGGCCGCCCGTCTGGATCTGCGGCGACTGCCACGTGGGCAACCTCGGCCCGGTGGTGGGTGCCGACGGACGGATCCAGGTCATGATCCGTGATCTCGATCAGGCGGTGATCGGCAACCCGGCCCATGACCTCATCCGCCTCGGCCTGTCCCTCGCCAGCGCCTGCCGCAGCGCCAACCTGCCGGGCGCCGTCAGCGTCAAGGTGGTCGATGCGCTGCTGGACGGCTATGCCCGCGCCTTCACGCGCCGCCCCCACCACAAGGACGCACCCGGGACCATCAAGGCACTCCTCCGTGAGGCCATCGGGCGCAGCTGGAAGCAGCTGGTCCGCGAACACCTCACCCACACGCAGTCGCACATTCCCCTCGGCAAGCGCTTCTGGCCCCTCTCGAAGGCCGAGCGCCGTGCGATCGCCGCGCTGCTGTCCCCCGATGCCCTCGGCCCGCTCGCCGTGGGCCTGGGCATCGCCCGCCCCGACGACGCGGTACGGATGGCCGACGCTGCCTACTGGGTGAAGGGTTGCAGCAGTCTGGGGCGGCCCCGCTACGCGGTGTTGCTTGAAATCGACGAGGCGGGTGGCCAGAACCGCCTGGCCATGCTCGACATCAAGGATGCACCGCCGGCCGCCGCGCCACGCACCACCTCCTCCGCCATGCCCCGGGATAACGCCGAGCGTGTCGTGGCGGCGGCGATGGCGCTCTCGCCCGCCCTCGGCGAGCGCATGGTCGCAGTGCGCCTGCTCGACCGCCCGATGGTGCTGCGCGAACTCGCGCCTCATGAGCTCAAGATCGAGCCCGACCACATGCCGCCGGCCGTCATCGACGAGATGGGGGCCTACTTTGGCCGCATCGTCGGCGATGCCCACGCCCGGCAGATGTCGGCTGCGCAGCGCAAGGCCTGGCACGGCATCCTGCGCGCCTCCCGCAGCACGCAGGTGGATGCGCCGTCGTGGCTGTGGCAGGCCATCGTCGATGCCCTCGCCAGCCACGAGCGGGGCTATCTGCAGCACTGCCGCAGGCACATCGCCCTCATCGGGTGATGACCGTCAGCACCCGATCGGAGAGATCGCGGGTGGCCGCCACCCGGAAGGCCTGCCGTTCGCTGTCGTAATCCCGCTGTTCCAGCACGCGCCGGACCTCCCCGGCAAAGTGGTCGACCCGGATCACATTGACCGAATTCGGATGCCCGCCCCGGATGCGGTGCGACGTGGCGGTGCCCGCCACCGCCGTCCAGCAGGCGCCGGCCTCCGGGCCGTAGCGCACGGCCAGTGGTCGGCACAGGGGCACATGCACATGGCCCGACAACACCAGATCAGCCCCTGCGCGCGCCCACGCTCGCACGGCCTCGGATGCGCCGTGGACGATGTCACCCAGATCACCGGCGTCATGCACGTCGAGCGGATGGTGCACCACCACGATCCGCATGGGCGTCGGCCCCGCGCGGCGCAGCCGCTCCGCCACAGCCTCGATCTGCTCGGGCGACAGGCTGCCGTGCTTGTGGCGCCAGGCCCGCACGCTGTTCACCCCGGTCATGAACACATCGGGCAGGCGGCGCGAATCCTCCAGCGCCGAACCAAGACACTGCCGATAGCCCTGAAAGGGGTCGACCACCCGTTGAAGCACATTGAACAGCGGAATGTCGTGGTTACCCGGCACGACCAGCCGGGGCCCGGGTGGCAGCCGCGCCACGAATGCTGCGGCGGCAGCGAACTCGGCCGGACGGGCGCGCTGGGTGACATCGCCCGACAGCACGATCAGATCGGGCTGGAGCTGCCACGCCAGGGCCAGCAGCGCCTCGACCACCGGCGGCTGCTCGGTGCCGAAATGGGTGTCGGATATCTGGAGGATGACGCTCATCCGCTCGCCTCGTCCTGCGGCGGATCGGGCGCCACCAGCCACAGGGGCTGCGATGCCACCTCGAACACCAGCGGAGTCCGCATCAGGCATTGCTCGCCGTCCATCGCAACCTTGACCTGACGCCCGCGCCACCACCCGCCCTGGGCCACCCGCAAGCGGCGAAAGACCAGCCGCTCGATCTCCTCGGCGTCGGCGAGGCGGCCGAGCGCCCCTTGCAGTGCCAGGCGGACCAGCCCAAGGCGGCCAACCGGACGCAGCACCAGACCGACCAACTGCCCCTCATCCACCTCGCCGGCTTCCGGCAGGCCGATGTCGCTCAGCTGGAGACGATTGTTGCCGACGAAGAGCGTCGAGGCGAGCAAGTGCTCATCCACGTCGCCGGACTGGAGATGGAGGTGATGCAGACGATGCCTGCCCAGCAAGGTCAGCAGCGCGGCGCCCCAAGCGGCCGGGCGGCTACGGCCCCATTGCTGCTTGAAGGCCTCGCGGTCCTCCAGCAGCTGGGGATACAGCCCGAGACTGGCATTGACCAGGAAGATCCGCTCATTCACCCGCCCCACCTGGATCGGCCTCAGGCGGCCGCCCAGCACGGCGTGGATGGCCGCCTCGGGTTCGGTCGGAAAGCCGTTGCTGCGGCCAAAGTAATTGAATGTCCCGCCGGGGATGACCGAGTAGGCGGCCCCCACCTCGAGGGCCACCGCGGCCACCGTGTTGAGCGTACCGTCGCCCCCCACCGCCACCAGCAGGCCATTGCGGTCCCGGGCCTGCCCGGCCGCTTGGCGTGCAGTCTGCTCGAGTTCTTCGGCGTGGGTCACGAGCCGCACACTCACCTGATGCCCGCGGGCGCTCACCGTGTCGCGGATTAACGCGGCGATCGCGTCGCCCTCCTGCCGGCCGGAGGCGGCGTTCACCACCACCAGCCACGGCGCGTCGGCATCAAGACGGGGCGCGTCGGCCAGCCCCATGACTCAAGCTCGCCCCGTAGCTGGGCGCCCGGCTGCGGATGGGGTGGGCTGGCAGGGCAAGGCACGCATCGGTCGGTTCCTGGTTGAGCCCCCGCGGAAACCGCAGGGGACACCCAAAGCTTAGCCTCGGCTGCCTTGGCAGGAATGTGGGCAGACCGCCCGAGGCGCTGTAGGACGTAGCCGACAGACACACGGAGCGTGTGGCGCTAACCTGTGCTCCGTAGTTGTCACTGTTTCTGACCGACTTTGTACCGAGTTATCCCCATGTCGTCTGCCCCTACATCGCTGAACACCGTGATTGTCGAAGACAACCCGGCGCTCCTCGAGCTGCTGTCCGGCATGCTGGGCGGCATCGAGCGGGTCGAGGTCGTCGGCACCGCCGCCAGTGAAGCGGAAGCGATCTCGATGATCCGCAGCACCCGCCCCAAGCTCGCCATCGTCGACCTTGAACTGCGCGCGGGAACCGGGCTCAAGGTGCTCGGCGCCATCCAGAGCAACGCCGCCGATTTCGGTGCGCCGCGGACGGTCGTATTTTCCAACCACGCCCACCCGATCGTGAAGTCGCGCTGTCTGGCCCTTGGCGCAGAGGCGTTCTTCGACAAGTCCTTCCAGATGGACGAGCTGCTCGAGTTCGTCCAGGCACTCGCGGAACGCACCAACTGAACGAGTAGCACCGCCGGGCCAGCCCATCTTGCAGTTGGCCCGACACCAAAAGAAAAGAGGGGCGGTCTTCCGCCCCTCTTCCTTGTTGCCCCTCGGCTGGCCGGTTACGGCTTGACCACGATGTCGTTCTTGATATTCACGACGCCCGGGGTGCCGCGCGCCAGATCTTCGGCCTTGCTCCGTTCCGCGCTGCTCTTGGCAAAACCGGAGAGCTGGACGACGCCCTTCAGGGTTTCGACGCTGATGGCCATCGCGCTCACGGTGGAGTCTTCGGCAAACTTGGCCTTGACGCGGGTGGTGATGGTGGCGTCGTCCACATACTGACCGACGGTGGATTGTTCGCGGGTGACGGCGCAGCCGGCAGCGGTGAAGGCGAGCAGGCCGGCAAGGGCCAGGGAGGCGGCGGTGGTTTTCATTTTGAAACTCCTTTCGGTCTTTATTCTGGCCGGGAAAGCGTGCTTCCCGATTCGTGCTGCTGATTCCAGAATAATTCCGGGCCTTGCGCCGGGCTGTCCGACAGGGCGGATTGGCCTGTAGGACAAATCTGGCCGGGCCGACCTCAGCGCCCGTCGTTGTTCAGCACCAGCCGCACCAGTTCGGCCACCGTGCCGATGCCGAGCTTCTCGCGGATGTGGCAGCGGTGCACCTCCACCGTCTTCTTGCTGATGCCCAGCTCCACCCCGATCTCGCGGCTCGAAAGCCCGTCGATCAGCAGATCGAGCACCTCCCGCTCCCGCGGCGACAGCAGGGCCAGCAGCTGGTTGATGGAGCGCGTATGGCGCTGCTGGCGGTGGAGTTCGGCAGCGCGATTGACCGCGTCCTGCACCCGGTCGAGGAGCGCCTGATCCGAGAAGGGCTTTTCGATGAAGTCGAAGGCGCCGTTGCGCATCGCCCGCACCGACATGGGGATCGAGCCGTGGCCGGTGAGGAACAGGATGGGCAGCGCCGGGTTGTCGATGCGCAGCACCTCCTGCAGCTCGAAGCCGCCCATCAGCGGCATGCGCACGTCGAGCAGCAGACAGCCCGGCTGGTCGGCGTCGTAGCCGTCGAGGAACTCCCGCCCGTTGCGGAACACCCGCACCGGGTGGCCCACCGATTCGAGCAGCCAGCGCAGGGATTCGCGCACCCCGTCGTCGTCGTCCACGACGAACACGGTGGGGATGGCGGCGGGCTTAGCGGTCGGGGTCGACATGAGTGGATTCTCCAGTAGCCAGCGGCAGGCTGAAGTGAAATTTGGCACCACCGCCGGTAACGCGGGTAGCCCACAGGTGGCCGCCGTGGGAATCGACGATCGACCGGCACAGGGACAGGCCGATGCCCAGGCCCTCCTTCTTGGTGGTGTAGAAGGCGTCGAACAGGCGGTCGGGGTTGGCCTTGGGCAGCCCGTGGCCGCGGTCTTCGATGGTCACGTTCACCGTGCCGGCGGCGGTGAGGGTGGTGGCGATGACGAGCTGGCGGCGCTCCTGGGGCGTGTCGACCATTGCCTCGATGCCGTTCCGGGCGAGGTTGGAGATCACCTGCTCGATCAGCACCCAGTCGCAATCCACCAGCGCGGGCTCGCGCAGCAGCCGGTAGCGCACGGGGATGCGCCGGGTGCGCGCCTCGATCTCGATGAAGGGCGCGATCTCCTCGACGATGGTGCGGATGTCCACCGTCTCGCGGTGGTAGCCACTCTTGCGGGTGAAGTTGCGCACCGTGCGGATGATGCGCCCGGCCCGCTCGGCCTGGACGCGGGTGTTCTCCAGCACTTCCTTCAGGGTGGCGTCGTCTAGCCGGCCGGCATCGGCGCGGCGGATCGCCCCGCCGACGAAGTTCATGATCGCGAAGAAGGGCTGGTTGAGCTCGTGGGCCAGCGCCGAGGCCATCTCGCCGGTGGTCGATAGCCGCGCCATGTGGGAGAGCTCCATGTCCCGCTGGCGCACCCGGGCTTCGGCTTCGATGCGGCTGGTCACGTCACGGAAGGTGACGAGCAGGCCATTGACGCAGTGGTCCTCCAGCAGATTGACGCAGCTGCCTTCGTGCTGGCGCCAGCTGCCGTCCCGGTGCTGGATGCGGTAGGCCAGCGGAAACACTCCGCCTTCGTCCCGCGCCGCCTTCTCGAGCAGCGCCGCCAGCCGGTTGGCGTCGTCGTGCTCCATCCGGCGGAACACGCTGAAGCCGCGCACTTCCCGCTCGCGAAAGCCCAGCACCTGGCGGATCGACGGCCCCACCCAGCGCACGTGGCCGAGGCGGTCGAGGATGGCGATGCCGTCGCTGATGCTGCCGATCAGCCGCCGGTAGTAGGCCTCGCGGGCCACCAGCCGGGCCTCGGCCTCCTTGCGCTCGCGGATGTCGCGCACCAGCGCGATCACCCGCGGGTGGCCGTCGGAGATGATGCGCTTGAGGTTCACCTCGGCCGCCAGGTCGCTGCCGTCGGGCCGGCGCAGCCACCACTCGAAGATCTGCGGGCCATCGCGGATCACCCGGTGGATCAGCGCCCGCGCGGCCCGGCTGTCGCAGCCGCGGCGGGCCGAGCTGATGTCGCCCACGTCCATGCAGCGCAGCAGATCCACCGGATAACCGGTGAGGCTGGCCGCCATCCGGTTGGCGTCGAGGATCGCGCCGCTGTCCTCGTCGTGGATGAAGATCGCGTCGTTGGCGTGATCGAACACGTCCTGATAGTTGGTCGCCACCTGCATGGCATTTCTCCGCCGGCCGCCGTGATTCAGGCCGATAAGCACTTGTACCTAGTCGCTTAGATGCGACGCCCGATTTACGCCCCGAAACCCCGCCGATAGCCTTGTCAGCACCTGCCGTCGATGACGGAACGACGCTCGTAAATGTGAAATTACAGTGTAAATCGAATTGAAAAATTAGCCATCGGCTTCCGGCCTGCGGGATCTCGCCCACCCCGCGTACCGGTGCCAAGCGTAACCCCAGCCCCCAACGCAAGGAGTGAATTCCATGAGCCAGAAGCCAACCAGCGCACAGCGCGAAGTGGTCGTCTCCACCTACACCCGCGGTATCGTCGGGCCGGGCAACCCGATGCTCGGCCCGGTGGCCGACGGCGGCACCATCCGCGTCGGCACGCCGCCGGGCTGCTGGGGCCCGATGATCACCCCCAAGTTCCAGGGCGGCCATGAAGTCTCCCAGCCGGTGGCCGTCGAAGGCGCCCAGGTGGGCGACGCCGTGGCGATCCACATCCAGCGCATGGAGGTCACCTCGCTGGCGACGTCGTCTGGCGTGATGGCCTTCGTGGATGGCCGCTACCTGGGCGACCCCTTCGTGGCCAAGCTGTGCCCGAGCTGCGGCACGGTCAGCCCGCCCAGCCACATCGAGGGCATCGGCGACGAGGCCGTGCATTGCGACGTGTGCGGCGCTGAAGTGAATGCCTTCCGCTTCACCAACGGCTACGTGATCGTCCTCGACAAGGACAACAACGTCTCCCTCACCGTCGACAAGGCCGCCGCCGAGCGCCTCGCCGCCCACGCCAAGGACAACGCCCGCCTGCCCGAGCACTCCGAGCAGCACTCGATTTTGTCGCTGGCCCGCGCCGACATCGTCGGCCTCGCGGCCCACATGCAGCCCTTCCTCGGCAACATCGGCACCACCCCGTCGAAGGATCTGCCGGATTCCCACAACGCCGGCGACTTCGGCAGCTTCCTGGTGGACGCACCCCACGCCTACGCCATGACCCAGGAAGAGCTGGAGCAGCACAAGACCGACGGCCACATGGACACCAACTCGGTGCGCGCCGGGGCGATCCTGATCTGCCCGGTCAAGGTGACCGGCGCCGGCATCTACATGGGCGACATGCACGCCCAGCAGGGCAACGGCGAAGTGGCCGGCCACGCGACGGACGTCTCGGGCATCACCGAGGTGAAGGTGGAGGTCATCAAGGGCCTCGCCATCGACGGCCCGATCCTGCTCCAGCGCCCCGACGACCTGCCGCCCATGGCCCGCCCCATGAACCGCGAGCAGCGCGCCGCCGTGAAGGCCCTGGCCGAGCGCTTCGGCCAGGCAACGATCGAGGAAAACGGCCCGATCACCTTCATCGGCACCGGTCGCACCCTCAACGACGCCACCCACAACGGCGTCGACCGCGCCGCCAAGGTCACCGGCCTGTCGCCGGAAGAGATCCTCAACCGCGCCACCATCGCCGGCTCCATCGAGATCAGCCGCCTGCCCGGCGTGGTGCGCGTCACCTTCCAGTGCCCGATGAGCATCCTCGACCGCATTGGCGTCGGCCAGCTTGTGCGCAAGCAATACGGCCTCGACGCCGCCTGAACCCACATCCACACCCACCCGAACCAAGGAGCACACCCATGAATGCCCCCAACGACCTGAAATGGGCCGCGAAATACCCCGACCTCGGCACCGGCCCGATCCCGGTCGAACCCTGCATCTCGCCGGAGTTCTTCGAGCAGGAACGCCAGAAGGTCTTCCTCAAGAGCTGGCTGAAGGTCGGCCGCGTCGAGGAGATCGCCAAGACCGGTGACTACAAGGTCAAGAAGCTCGCCTTCGCCAAGACCTCGGTGATCCTCATGCGCGGCAAGGACGGTCAGATCCGCGGCTTCCACAACACCTGTTCGCACCGCGGCAACAAGGTCGTCGTCGAGACCGGCGAGGAGACCTTCGGCCGCAACAAGGCCGCGGTGGTCACCTGCCGCTTCCACGGCTGGGTGTATGACGCGGGCGGCAAGATCGTCCAGGTACCCGAAGCCAACAAGTTCTCCGCCGATTTCGACAAGGACAAGAACGGCCTCACCCCGGTGCACACCGACGTGTGGGAAGGCTTCATCTTCGTCAATCTCGACCCCTCCGAGAACGTCACCCCGCTGGCCGAGTTCCTGGGCGGCATCGGCACCCACCTGTCCGGCTTCCCGTATGGCGAGCTGTCCCAGTGCTTCAGCTACCACACCTACCTGGACTGCAACTGGAAGGTCGCCCACGACGCCTTCGCCGAGGCCTACCACGTGGCCACCATCCACGCCGGCTCCTTCCCCAACGTGTTCTCGTCGGGCCTGCAGAACGTCGAGCTGTTCGGGCCCCACCGCACCACCGCGATCTGCCTGTCCCTCAACGCCGAGCCAACCCCGGTCGCCAAGATCGCCAACGCGCTGGCCACCGGCTCGCTGGTCGCCCAGCGTGGCGCCTCGATGCTGCCGCCGACGGTGAACCCGGATCGCCGCGACGACTTCTCCTTCGAGCTGTCGGTGCTCTTCCCCAACCTGCTGCTGCACGTGTCGGAAGGCATCTGGTTCACCCACCAGTTCTGGCCCATCGCCCACAACAAGACCCTGTGGGAAGGCAAGTACTACGTCCGCCCGGCCAAGACCAACAGCCAGCGCTGGGCCCTGGAGCACGCCCAGTGCCTGCAGCGCAACGCCTGGCTGGAAGACACTGCGACGATGGAAGACACCCAGACCGCCCTCGAATCCGGCGCCAAGCAGGTGATGTACCTGCAGGACGACGAAATCCTGATCCGCCACGGCTACCACGCCCTCGAAGCCTACATGCACGCCAAGTAAGGAACACCGCGATGACCGACCTTTCCCTGCCCAAGTCCTTCGAAGTCCTCGAGCCGCTGGTCGCCACCTGGGCGCTGGCCACCCAGGACGAACGCCAGCAGCGCCGCATCCACAGCAGCCGCGGCGAGCTGCGCGCCTTCTACGAGGCCATGCTGCCGCGCCTGCCGGACATCCTCACCCACGTGGATACCTTCCCCCTCGGCGAGCTGCCGCCGGCTTCGTCGCGCCTGTTCCACCTGGCCCTGTCGCTGGCCGAGGTGGCGCCGCACATCGAGCTCTACGGCGGCGACCCGAAGGTGCCCTACAGCTTCGACGAAGCCCGCTTCGTCG
The DNA here is from genome assembly GCF_009469605.1 of Zoogloea sp. 1C4. GTDB lineage: Bacteria > Pseudomonadota > Gammaproteobacteria > Burkholderiales > Rhodocyclaceae > Zoogloea > Zoogloea oryzae. Next base: position 25,126 of record NZ_SSXU01000024.1, read on the forward strand.
CCGACCACGGCCGCGTCGCCGCGTAAGCGCTCTCGACCATGAAGCCAGCTCCCGATCTCGCCGACCGCCTCACCCGCCTCGAAGACATCGAGGCGATCCGTGCCCTGGTGGCCCGCTATGCCCTCGGCGCCGACCGCAACAACGACCCGGCCATCCTCGGGCCGCTGTTCGCCAAGGACGCCGAATGGGTGTGCGAAGGCTTCGGCCACTACCGGGGCCGCGACGAGATCGCCGCGGAGCTGGCGCGGATCGGCCGCGAGGCCATCCGCTGGTCGCTGCACTACATGGTCTCGCCCCTCGTCGAGCCGTCCCCCGACGGCCGCCGCGCCCGCTGCCACTGGTACCTGTGGGAGCTGGCGCGGGTCGGCGAGGAGGCCGAGGCCCACTGGATCGGCGGCTGGTACGAAAGCCGCCTCAAGAAAGGCAGAAAAGGCTGGCGTTTCACCCACGTCCGCCTGCACCTGAAGCTCCTGAGCCCGCACGCCGACGGCTGGAAGACCCTGCCGGCGGCCGACTGAACCCACACAGATTCCGAGGACCCAATCATGCGCAAGATCTCCATCATCGGTGGCGGCCAGGCCGGCCTGCTGCTCGGTTTCGCCCTCCTCGACAAGGGCTATTCCGTCTCCCTCTACACCGACCGCAGCCCCGAGCAGGTGCTCAACAGCCGCATCCCCAGCACCGCCTTCCTGTTCGAATCCACCCTCGCCACCGAGCGCGAGCTGGGCCTCAACTTCTGGGAAGACCTGGTGCCCTACGGCGAAGGCATGCACGTGGATTTCCGCGGGCCGGACGGCAGCATCGGCCTCACCGTGCAGGGCCGCCTGGGCGACCTGCAGGGCCAGGCCCTCGACCAGCGCACCAAGTTCTCCCGCTGGCTGCAGGAATTCCCCCGCCGCGGCGGCAAGCTGGTCATCCAGGCCGTGTCGGTGGCCGATCTCGAGAAGATCGCCGCCGAATCCGACCTCACGATGGTCGCCGCCGGCAAGGGCCAGATCAACGCCTTCTTCGCCCGCGACGACGAGCGCAGCGTGCACAGCGCCCCGCCGCGCAACCTCGCCGCGATGCTCCTCACCGGCCCCAAGCTCACCGGCGACCATCCGTGGAAGCGCGTGCCCTTCCGCCCGCTGCGCTTCAACTTCATCGCCGGCGTCGGCGAATACTTCTCGCTGCCCTTCTACACCCACACCCGCGGCGAGTGCCGCAGCTTCCTGTTCGAAGCCATCCCCGGCGGCCCGATGGACCGCTTCCAGGACGCCAAGGACGGCCACGAGCTGCTGGAGATCGCCCGCCAGGTGATCGCCGAGTTCGCCCCGGACGACCTGCACCACATGGAAGGCGCCGAGCTCACCGATGAGGACGCCTGGCTGAAGGGCGCCTTCGTGCCCACCGTGCGTAAACCCATCGGCCAGCTGCCCTCCGGCGCCTGTGTGATGGCCATCGGAGACACCGCGGTGCTCAACGACCCGATCGCCGGCCAGGGCTCCAACAACGCCGCGCGGATGGTGCGCCACCTGGTCGCCCGCATCGTCGCCAACGGCAACGCCGCCTTCGACGCCGCCTGGATGAAGGACACCTTCGAGACCTTCTGGGACGAATCCGCCAGCTACACCACCGCCTTCACCAACGCCCTGCTCAACCCGCCGGGCGAGCCGGTGATGACCGTGCTTGGCGCCGCCTCCCAGCACCCGCCGGTGGCCGACGCCTTCATGCGCTGCTTCGACAACCCGCGCAACTACTGGCCGTGGATCGCCGATCTCGACGAAGCCCGCCGTTTTGTGGCCGAACGCACGGAGGAACGCTGTGCAGCCTGACACCCACGCCGCCCGCTGGGCGGGGGATGGCCCGAGCGGCGATCCCCAGGCCCTGCGCAAGGCCCTCGGCAGCTTCGCCACCGGCGTGACGGTCGTCACCACCGTCGCGCCGGACGGCAGCCCCGTCGGCCTCACCGCCAGCTCCTTCAACTCGGTGTCGATGGACCCGCCGCTGATCCTGTGGAGCCTCTCCAACCGCTCGCCCAGCCTGGCCGCCTTCACCGAAGGCAGCCACTTTGCGGTGAATGTGCTGACCGACGAGCAGATCGACCTGTGCCACCGCTTCGGACGCCCGGTGGCCGACAAGTTCGCCGGGCTGACGGTGACGCCCGGCGCCGGCGGCGCCCCGCTACTGCCGGGCGCGGCGGCGCAGTTTGAATGCGCGCTGGAAGCCGTCTATCCCGGCGGCGACCACCAGATCCTGCTCGGCCGGGTGCTGCGCTTCCGCTGGAGCGAGCGCACGCCGCTGCTGTTCTGCCGCGGCAAGCTCGGCGCCGCCCTGCCCGCCGAACCGGCGATGGCCGGCTGATTGCCGGCCGTGAGGAGTAAGGAGTGAGGGGTGAGGAGGTCGGGCTGAGACCTCGTGCGCTGACGCTGGGGCGCACAGGCGACTGAATCGTTCCCTCACACCTCGCCCCAGAGTTGAAACAACAAGACATCAAGGAACCGACATGAGAGGACTCAAGGACAAGGTGGTGATCGTCAGCGGCGGCGCCACCCTCATCGGCGCCGCCATCGCCCGGGCCTTCGTGGCCGAGGGGGCGAAGGTGGTCATCGCCGACATCGACAGCACCGGCGGCATGACGCTCGTGGCCGAGCTGGGCGAGACCACCCGCTTCGTCGCCACCGACGTGAGCCGCGACGCCGACATCGACACCTGCGTGCAGGCCACGATAAAGGCCTTCGGGCGCATCGACTGTCTGGTGAACGTGGCCGCCATTTACGCCGACAACGGCCCCGCCTCGCCACGGGAAGACTGGGAGAAGGCCTTCGCGGTGAATGTGTTCGGCGCGGCGATGTTCCTGCGCGCCTGCCGGCCCCACATGGCCCGCGGCAGCGCGGTGATCAACTTCGGCTCCACCAGCGCCGGCGTGGCCCAGGCCGGGCGGTGGACCTACCCGGCCACCAAGGCCGCGGTGCTGCAACTTACCCGCAGCGCGGCGCTCGATCTCGCCGCCGACGGCATCCGGGTGAACGCCGTGTCGCCGGGCTGGACGTGGTCCGGCATCCTCGACCAGATCTCCGGCGGCGACCGCGACAAGGTGAACACCGTCGCCCGCCCCTTCCACATGCTCGGACGCATTGGCGATCCGGCCGAAGTGGCCGACGCGGTGCTGTTCCTCGCCTCCGACCACGCCCGCTTCATCACCGGCAGCAACCTGCCGGTAGATGGCGGCTACGCGGCGCTCGGCCCCGAGCAGGCCACTTCCCCCATCTCGGAGCTGCTGTCATGACCCGCCTGCCCCTGCGCCTCACCCTTCTCGCTGCCGCGCTCGCCACCAGCCTGCCGGCCCTCGCCGCCAACGGCACCATGCCCCACGGCTACGGCATCAAGGCCCAGGGCATGGGCGGCGCGTCCATCGCCCTGCCCCAGGATGCCCTGGCCGCCGCCAACAACCCGGCGGGCATGGCGCTGGTCGGCAACCGACTCGACCTGGGCCTCGCGGTGGTGATGCCCAAGCCCGCCTCCACCTTCGGCGGCACCGACTTCGACGGCGACGGCGTGAAGGCCATCCCGATCCCCGAGTTCGGCTACAACCGCATGCTCGACAGCCGCCAGTCCGTCGGCGTATCGGTGTACGGCAACGGCGTGACCACCAAGTACGACACCAACATCCTCGGCGGCCCCGGCAGCGGCAAGGACGGCGCCAAGCTGATGCAGGTGATCGTGTCGCCGACCTACGCGGTCAAGCTCTCCGACACCCAGGCCGTCGGCGTGTCGCTCGACCTCGCCTACCAGCGCTTCCGCGTGGATGGCGTGCCCGACGCCACCGGCCAGGAAGGCCAGGGCACCGAGACCTCGATGGGCGCCGGCTTCAAGCTCGGCTGGACCGGCCAGGTAAGCGAGAAGGTGACCCTCGGCGCCATGTACGCGGCGCGGATGCGCATGGGCAAGCTCGACGCCTACCGCAACCTGCTCGCCCACAACGGCGAGTTCGACGTACCCGAGCGCTACGGCGTGGGCATCGCTGTGCGGCCGGTGGAGGGCGTGGTGATCGCCGCCGACCTGATGCGGGTGAACTGGGGCGACATCAAGTCGCTGGGCAACGCGCTCACCGACGCCCAGGCGGGCTTTGGCTGGCACAGCCAGACCATCAGCCGCATCGGCGCCAGCTGGCAGGCCACCCCGGCGCTGCAGGTGCGGGGCGGCTTCAGCCACGGCACCCAGATCGTCGCCGGCAAGGACACCACCCTCAACTATCTGGCGCCCGTCACGCCCCAGAACCACGTGACCGCTGGCGCCACCTGGACGCTCCCCGACCGCAGCGAGCTGTCGGTGGTGTACGCCCGCGTGCTGGGCGAGGAAGTGAAGGGCACCGGCCCCAGCGCCGGCGTCGATGTGCGCATGTCGCAAAACTGGATCGGCGCCGCCTACGCCTGGAAGTGGTAACCCGGCCGGCCGGGCTTCGGCCCGGCCCACGACGACAAGAAAGGACATCCCCATGAAACAGCTCTGCTCCACCCGCGACGTGCCCGCCGGCGGCTGCCACCGCATCGAACTCACCGACCGTCCGCCCCTGGCCGTGTTCAACCTCGACGGCCGCTTCTACGTCACCGACGACACCTGCACCCACGGCGACGCGTCCCTGTGCGACGGCGAGATCGACTGCGACGACGGCGTGGTTGAGTGCCCCTACCACCAGGGCGCCTTCGAGATCGCCACCGGCCGCCCGGCCGGCGCGCCGTGCTCGATCCCGCTGCGCGTGTATCGCGTCGAGGTGAAGGACGAGGCCATCTACGCCGCCATCGACGAGACGGAGGCCGCATGTCCGTGATCACCCTGAATGACGGCGAGGCCGTCTTCGACTGCGCCGAGGGCGACACCCTGCTCCGCGCGGGCCTGCGCGCCGGGCTGGCGCTGCCCTACGAGTGCGGCGTGGGCGCCTGCGGCTGCTGCCGCTGCGAGGTGACCGCCGGCGAGGTGGCCAACCTGTGGCCCGAGGCGCCGGGCCTCTCCGACCGTGACCGCCGCAAGGGTCGCGTGCTGGCCTGCCAGAGCCTGCCGGCCGGCGACGTCCACCTCAAGCTGCGCCTGCCACCCCAGCCGGAGCCGGCGATCCGCCCGGTGCGCCACCGCGCCACCCTCGTCGCCAGCCGGCAGATCACCCACGACATCCGCGAGTTCGTGCTGCGCACCGACGCCCCGGCGGATTTCCGCCCCGGCCAGTACGCCCTGCTGGCCCTGCCCGGCCTCGACCGGGAGCGCGCCTACTCCATGGCCAACCTGCCCAACGGGGCGGGCGAATGGCACTTCCGCATCCGCAAGGTGGCCGGCGGCGGCGCGTCCACCACGCTGTTCGAGCGTCTCGCCGTGGGCGCCAGCGTCGGCCTCGACGGCCCCTACGGCCTCGCCCACCTGCGCACCGACAGCCCGCGGGACATCGTGTGCATCGCCGGTGGATCGGGCCTCGCGCCGATGCTGTCGGTCGCCCGCGGCGTGGCGGCCGATCCGGCGCTCGCCGGCCGGCGGGTGGATTTCTTCTACGGCGGACGCACCCCGTCCGACCTGTGCGGCGAGGCCGATCTGGCGGCCCTACCCGGCTTTGGCGAGACGATCCGCTACCACGCCGCGGTGTCGGACCCGGACGCCGCCGCCCGCGGTGGCTTGCGCGGCCCGGTGGGCCCGGTGCATCAGCTGGCCGAAGCGGTGCTGGGCGAACGGCTCACCGAGGCCGAGTTCTACCTCGCCGGCCCGCCGCCGATGGTCGAGGCCGTCCAGCAGCTGCTGCAGGTCACCCACCGCCTGCCGCCCGAGCGCATCCACTTCGACCGGTTCTTCTGAGCGATGGACATCGACACCCTCATCGGCACCATTGCCGGCTGCCTCAGCACCGCCGCGTTCGTGCCCCAGGCCTGGCAGATCTGGAAGACCAAAAGCGCGCGGGACGTGTCGTGGGCGATGTACGCGGTGCTGATCGCCGGCGTGGCCCTGTGGATCGTCTATGGCCTGCGCCGCGGCGCGCTGCCGCTGGTGCTCACCAACGGGGTGATCCTGGCGGTGGCGCTGGTGATCCTGGCGATGAAGCGCAGGTTCGGCGACGGCGCCAGCTAGGAGCGGGTGGTCAGCACCCGCGCGGCCTGGTCGTACAGGCCGATGAAGTGGCTCATCACCTTGGTGGCGCCGCGGAGCTGCTCGCGCAGCTGCTCCATCTCCTCGGCCGGGGCCAGCACCAGATCACGCCGGCGGGCCACGAAGGCGGCCACCACCTCGCGACCGTCCTCGGTGGTGCGGTAGGTGGTGCCGCGGGCCGAGCGGTCGCTGGCCTTCTCGATGAGCCCGGCCTTCAGCAGCTTGCGCACGCTGTACTGGATGTTGGCCAGGTCGTCCCGGTTCATGAAGCGGCTGATGTCCGACAGGCTCTTGGGCCGGTCGAGGGTCTGGATGATGTGCAGCACCATGTTGTCCTGCCCGGAGAAGCTCGCCTCGTCCGACACCCCGGCCAGCCCCTGCATGTTGTAACGCCCGAAGGCTTCGCACAGGCAGATCAGGGCATGCTCGAACTCGGCCACCACCCGCTCGGCGTCGGAGGCGGCCAGATGCCAGGGCTGCGCCGCCACCGCGTCTTGGGCGGGCGCATCATCGACGGCATCGGGGGTGGCAGTGCGTCTTGCGGTCACGGCGGGGCACTCAATCGGTTGGAACAGGCCAGAATCTAACCCAGATCCGGCCCGCCCGCAGGCCACCCCATCGGCCTACGACGAAAGGCGTAGATCGCAGGGCGGCCTCACCGGCCCCGGGGGCCCTGCCAGAATGGCAAAAATATGCCTGTATCCGTTTGATCTTCAGGCGATGGCGCTATAACATTCCGGCCTCATATTGTTAAAAAACGTTGCCGGACGAATCGCATACTCAGGGCAGATCGTGGAAGGATCCATGAAGCCGCAGCATCTCACCCCAGTCATCGCTCTTTCCTGCGCGCTCGCCCACGCCGACGCGCCGCCATCGGCTTCCGGCGACATCACGAACCTTCCCCTCAGCGGTTTTGTCGAGGCCACCAGCCTCGAACAGCTCGCCGATCTGGTGGTCACCGATACCAAGCTCGGCCAGACTCCGGATTCCGTCACCCAGCGCATCGTCGTCCTCAAGAGCGACGAGATCGCGCGCCTGCCCACGCCCAACGGCAACCTGGCCGAGCTGATGCGCCACACCTCCGGCCAGTTCGTCAATGTGCTGTCCCGCAACGATTCCAACTGGGGCTCGTACGCCGGCCTCGGGCCCAAGTACAACAGCTACCTCCTCGACGGCCTGCCGATCGACGCCTTCGCCGACGCCATGAGCCTCGACAGCTCGGCCATCGAGCGCATCGAGATCCACAAGGGCCCGGCCTCGGTGCTGTACTCCAACTACCTGACGATGGATTTCGTCGGCAACGAGGCGCCGCTGGCCGGCACCACCAACTTCGTGCTGAAGAACCGCGTGGACACCCCGCTCACCCGCTTCGCCGCCGGCTTCGGCTCGTGGGGCACCCGCGCCGCACGGGCCTACACCCAGGGCGCCAGCGGCCAGCTCAGCTACATCGTGAGCGCCAGCCACGAGCTCGCCGACTACCGCCAGTACGGCAACCCGGGCTCGTGGCTGCAGACCACCAGCCGGCCCCACTACGAGAAGGACCGGGTCTTCACCAACCTGTCCTACGCCCTGGGCCGGCCCGACCACACGATCAGCCTGTATTACCAGTACACCGCCCACCAGGGCACCATGGGCCGCCCGAACCGGGATTTCGACCACACCCACAACACCTTCAACTTCGCCTACAACAACGCCATCAACGACGACTGGCACCTCCAGTTCAAGTACGGCGAACGCCACTACGATCGACGCTTTTCCCACGACGACTACCCGTCCAGCCTCGCTCTGGTCAATCGCGACCTCAACCGCCAGACCATCCGCCCGGCCGACCTGACCGCCAGCTACCGCCTCGCCCGGGATTCGCTGCTCACCCTGGGCGTCGATGGCCAGTGGGTCGACTACGCAACCGAAACCCGCAGCCCCGCCGGCGCCACCACACCCGCCAACCGGGCCGAGGCCCGCTCCACCGGCTACTTCATCCAGGAAAAGCTGCGCTGGAACGACTGGGTGCTGCGCGCCGGCCTGCGCCGCAACACCATCCACCACGACTACGCGCTGCTGGGCGGCAACGCGCCCACCACCACCAGCGCCGCCTGGAGCAAGAACCTCTGGAGCGTCGGGGCGCGCTACAACCTGTCGCCCGGGCTCGCCTTCTACGGCAACGCCGGCTCCAGCTTCATGGTGCCCACCGCCAAGCAGATCGGCGGCACGGTGCCCACGCCCGGCGCCAGCGGCGAGCTGCCCAACCCGGCCCTGCGCCCCGAAAGCGGCATCGGCCGCGACCTGGGCGTCGACTGGCAGGCCACGTCCGCCCTGCACCTGAACCTGCGCGGTTTCGTGAACACCATCAGCGACGCCATCGTCACCAACATCGTCAGCGCCGTGCCCTCCCAGGTGCGCTCTGAAAACGCCGGCGGCGCCCGCTCGGCCGGCTTCGAGCTGGATTCCCGCTACGCCCTCGGCGCCGGCCTCACCGCCTTCGCCAACCTCACCCACACCCGCACCCGGATCAGTGACAACCTCAACCCCGGCAACGACGGCAGCCAGATCCCCTTCGCGCCGGATCGCCTCGCCAACGCCGGGCTGGTCGTCCCGCTCCCCGGCGAACTCGTCGTGGCGGCCTATTACCACTGGGTCGGCCGGTACTACGACAGCACCGACCGAGCCAGCCGGCAGTCCTTCGGCAACTACGGGGTGATCAACCTGCGCGCCCAGAAGGTGCTCTCCCGCACGGCCGGCTACACCGCGCTCGCCACCGCCGACCTGAACAACCTCACCGATCGCCAGTACCGCATGCCTTTCGACTTCCGCGATCCGGGCATCAGCGGGTTTGCCGGCGTCGAAGTGCGCTACTGATCACCGCGGCCGCCACGCGATGCGCGCATCTGCCTCCCGATCACGCCGCAGCCCGTTCGTCCTGGGCTGGCTGCTGAGCCTGCTGCTGGCCTTCGCCCACGCCCCGGCCTGGGCCGCCGGTGAGCTCGAAGCCAAGATCAAGGCCGCCTACGTGTTTCACGTGCTCAAGTTCGTCGACTGGCCCCAGGCCGGCAGCGAACCCCTGCGCCTGTGCGTCGCCGGCACCGACGCCGTGGGCCAGCTCCTCGCCGAGCTCTCCGGCAAGCAGATCAAGGATCGCAGCCTGCGGGTCGACATGGACCCGGGCGCCGATCTCGCGGGCTGCAACGCCCTCTACATCGGCCGCTCCGAACGCCGCTGGCACGACATCCTCGGCCGGCTGCGGGGCAGCGTTCTCACCATCAGCGACGTGGACGGCTTCGCCTCGGCGGGCGGCATCGTCGGCTTCTTCTCCGACAACGGGCGGATCAAGCTCGACATCAACCCCGACGCGGCCCGCCAGGCCAACCTCAAGATCAGCGCCAAGCTGCTCGAACTGGCAAGAACGGTGCAATGATGCGGCCCTCAACCGACAGGCGCGGCTTCCTCGACCGCATGCAGATCAAGACCAAGCTGGTCCTGCTCATCGTGCTGACCAGCGTGGTCGCACTGATCGTCCAGGCCGCCGGCTTCGTGGCCTACGAACGGATGCGCGTCACCGACCAGCTGATCGGCGACCTCTCCTCCCTCGCCCGGATCGTCGCCAACCGCAGCACCGCTGCCCTCATCTTCAACGACGACAAGGTCGTGGGCGAAACCCTCACCGCCCTGAAGGTCAAGCGGGCCATCGTCGCCGCCTGCGTCTACGACGCCGACGGACGCGTCTTCGCCCGCTACGACAGCGGCGAGGAGCGCCCCTTCCGCTTCCCGCCCCCCGCCACCGCTGGCGGCACGGTCATTGAAGACGGCTACCTGCATCTCACCGAGCCGGTCATCGAGGACGGCGTACAGCTGGGCACCGTATTCATCCGCGCCAGCTTTGCCGAGCTCAACCAGCTGTGGCGCGACTACCTGCTGTTCGCCGGGCTGATCGCCCTGGCGGTGTCCTTCATCGCCCTGCTGGCCGCCACCCGCTGGCAGCGCGTCGTCGCCGGGCCGATCGAGCGCCTCACCCGCACCGTCAAGACGATCTCCACCAACAAGGACTACCGCCTGCGGGCCAGCGCCGAGAGCGAGGACGAGGTGGGCACCCTGGTGGATGTCTTCAACGGCATGCTCGACGCCATCGAGGAGCGCAACCAGGCCCTCATCGACAGCAACCACCGGCTGTCCGACAACGAAGCCCAGCTCAAGCTCGCCAACGAAGAACTCGAAGAACGGGTGCGGGCCCGCACCGCCGAGCTCCAGGCCCTGTTCGACTCGGCCAGCGTCGGCATCGTGCTGGTGCGCGACGGCGCCATCACCCACCAGAACCGGCGCATGGACGAGATGTTCGGCCTCGGCGACGTCACCGCCAGCGAACTCGCCAGCCTGTGGCGCAGCGGCCCGGAAGGCGCCGAGGTCGAGGCAGCCCTGGCCCGGGGCGAGACGATCCGCCGCGAGCTGGAAATCCCCCAGCCCGAGGCCGGCCGGATGTGGGTGCGCATGTCGGCCCGGGTGATCGACGCCGCCGACCCGTCCCGCGGCATGGTGGGCGTCGTCGAGGACATCACCGCCGAGCGCGCCGCGATGGACGAAATGATCCGCGCCAGGACCCTCGCCGAGGACGCCTCGCGGATGAAGTCCGAGTTCCTCGCCACCATGAGCCACGAGATCCGCACCCCGATGAACGCCATCATCGGCATGCTCTACCTGGCCCTCAAGAGCGAGCTGCCGCCCGGCCTCTCCAACTACCTCTCCAAGGCCCAGGGCGCCGCCCATTCGCTGCTGGGCATCATCAACGACATCCTCGACTTCTCGAAGATCGAGGCCGGCAAGCTCGAGATCGAATCCATCGAGTTCGGCCTCGACGCGGTGCTCGAACAGCTCAAGGACACCATCGTCCTGCAGGCCGAACAGAAGGGCATCGAGTTCCTGATCCGCTACGACGTGACCATCCCGCCGGTGCTGGTGGGCGACCCGCTGCGCCTCGGCCAGATCATGCTCAACCTGTGCAGCAACGCGGTCAAATTCACCGAGAAGGGCGAAGTCGAACTCGCCTTCCGCTGCATCGAGGCCACCGACACCGACCTCACCCTGCACTTCTCGATCCGCGACACCGGCATCGGCATGACGCCCGAGCTCGTCAGCCGGCTGTTCCAGAAATTCACCCAGGCCGACCAGACCACCACCCGCCGCTTCGGCGGCACCGGCCTCGGCCTCGCCATCAGCAAGCACCTGGTCGAGCTGATGGACGGGCGGATCTGGATCGAGGAATCCGTCCCCGGCAAGGGCACCACGGTGTGCTGCACCGTGCATCTCAAGGTCTCGCCCGAAGCCCGCACCCACCGCCAGCGCCTCGTCGAGAAGGCCGGCCCGCTGCTCGCCGGCATCCACGTGCTGGTGGTGGACGACAACGAGGTCTCGCGGGAGATCGTTGCCGAGATGCTGCGTTTCTTCCACCTGGAAGTCAGCGTCGCCTCCAACGGCCCCACCGCGATGGCCATGCTCCAGGCCGCCGACCCACCCTTCGACATCGTGCTGATGGACTGGCGCATGCCGATGATGAACGGCGATGAAGTCACCCGGCGCATCCAGGCCAACCCGGCCATCCAGCACAAGCCGAAGATCGTGATGATCACCGCCTACGGCCGCGAGGACGTCATCCGCGCCTCCGAGCAGGCCGGCGCCGACGCCTTCCTGGTCAAGCCGGTGTCGCCGTCGATGCTCCTCGACACCATCCTCACCAGCCTCGGCCGCGGGCGCATTCTCGAAGAGCGGCGCGCCAGCGCCCTGCGCCCGGGCAGCTGCGATCTGCGCGGCGCGCGCCTGCTGCTGGTCGAAGACAACGACATCAACCGCGAATTCGCCACCGAGCTGCTGCGCAGCATGAACACCGTGGTCGATTCCGCCGTGAATGGCGCCGAGGCCGTCGCAATGGTCCGCGAAAACGCCTACGCGGCAGTACTGATGGACATCCACATGCCAGTGATGGACGGCCTCGAAGCCGCCCGGCAGATCCGCGCCCTGGGCAATCAGCCCGGCGGCGAACGCTTCCGCGATCTGCCGATCATCGCCATGACCGCCCTGGCGATGGCCCACGACGAGCAGCGCAGCCTCGCCGCCGGCATGAACGACCACATCACCAAGCCCGTGGCGCCGGATCGCCTGCAGGCCGCCCTCGCCCGCTGGCTCCAGATTCCCCAGACCGCCCAGCTGCTGCCCGCCAGCACCAGCAACCTCGATGACGACCTGCACCGCCTGACCACCATCGACTGCGAGCAGGGCGTGCGCCGCATCGGTGGCGACCAGGGCGCCTACCGCAAGCAGCTCCTGCGCTTCCGGGCCCGCTACGCCGGCGCCGCCGACACCCTCGCCACGATGATCGACGAGCGCCCCCTGCGGGAAGCCGAGGAGTTCTGCCACGCCCTCAAGGGCGTCTGCGGCAACATCGGCGCCGACGCCCTGTTCGCCTGCGTGACCGACATCGACAACCAGCTCAAGCAGGAGACCCGCCCCGAGCCCGCCGACCTGACCCGGATGGCCCGGCTGCTGGGCGAGGTGATGGCCGACATCGAGCGCCTCGAAACCCCGCCGGAAGCCGCACCATCCGCCGCCAGCATGGAGCCTGCAGAGGCAGGCCAACAGGTGGCACAATTGATCGAATTACTGGAATCCGATCTGGGCGCTGCCCAGGCGGTCATGACGACGCTGCGCGCAGGCGTCGCCGGCACGGCCGTGGAGGCCGTCATCCGCGAGATCGCCGAGAAGCTCGATCTCTTCGAGATCGACGAAGCCATCGCCCTGCTCAAGAGCCTGCACGCTGAACTGGCCGGCCCGCCATGAACGAGACCCCCGCCGCACCCGCCGACAAGAACCACAAGCCGCGCATCCTCATCGTCGATGACGTGCACGAGAACCTGCACGTGCTGGTCGGCATCCTGCGCAATGATTTTGCCGTCGTCGTCGCCACCTCCGGCCCCAAGGCCCTCGAGCTGGCCACCCGCCAGCCGGCCCCCGAGCTGATCCTCCTCGACATCCGGATGCCCGGGATGGACGGCTACGAGGTGCTCCACCGCCTCAAGTCCGATCCCGCCACCGCCGACATCCCGGTGATCTTCGTCACCGCCCTGGCCGAAACCGCCGACGAAGCCGTCGGCCTGCGCCTGGGCGCCGCCGACTACGTCACCAAGCCGGTCAATCCCGAGCTCCTGCTGCTGCGCGTGCGCAACCAGCTCGAACTGCGCTGCCACCGCCGCAAGACCGCCGCCGGCAACGGTGCCGAAGCCGTGCTGCGCGCCGAGAAGTCCACCCTGCTGCTGGTGGACGACATCCCCGAGAACCTCCACGGCCTGTCCACCGCGCTCCACGAAGACTACCGAATCATGGTGGCCGCCAACGGCCAGCGCGCGGTCGAACTGGCCACCGGCCCCAACCCGCCCGATCTGGTGCTCCTTGACATCATCATGCCGGGCATGGACGGCTACGAGGTGTGCCGGCGGATCAAGTCCAGCCCCAGCGGCGGCCGCATCCCGGTGATCTTCGTCACCGTCGCCGACAGCGTGGTGGACAAGCTCCACGGCTTCTCCATCGGCGCCGCCGACTACATCACCAAGCCCTTCGACATCGACGAAGTGCGCGCCCGGGTGCGCACCCACCTGGATCTCAGCCGCCTCCAGCGCTCCCTCGAACAGCTCATCGAAGAGCGCATGGCCTCGCTGCAGGAAGCCAACGAGGCCCTCGCCGAGAGCAAGGAGAAGTACCGCATCCTGGCCGAGTACTCCCCCAACTGGGAATACTGGATCGACCCCCAGGGCCGCTACCTGTACGTCTCGCCAGCCTGCCAGGACGTCTCCGGCTACAGCGCGGTGGATTTCGTCGGCGACCCCGGCCTGATGCGCAAGATCATCCACCCCGACGACCTCCCCATCTGGGACGCCCACGACGAGCAGCAGCCCTCGCCCAGCGGCCACCACCTGCTCAACTTCCGCATCCGCGCCCGGGACGGCTCCGAGCGCTGGATCGAGCACATCTGCCAGCCCGTGGTGGACGCCCGCGGGCGCTTCCTCGGCAGCCGCGGCAGCAACCGCGACATCACCAGCCGGGTCCGCGCCGAAGAAGAACTCCACCTGGCCGCCACGGTGTTCGCCACCACCTCCGAGGCGGTGATGGTGATCGACGCCACCAACCGGGTGCTCACCGTCAACCCGGCCTTCACCGAGATCACCGGCTTCAGCCAGGAAGAAACCGCCGGCCACGAACCCGTGATGCTGCCCGCCGACCCCTCCGACCCGGAGCCCTACCGGCACCTGTGGGCGGCGGTCAACACCACCGGCCGCTGGCAGGGCGAGATCACCAGCCGGCGCAAGGACGGCCGCGAGTTCATCGCCTGGGCCACCGTCAGCACCGTGTATCGCGAGGACGCCTCGGTGCATCGGCGGGTCGTGCTGTTCTCCGACATCACCGAAAAGAAGAAGGTCGACAACCTCATCTGGACCCAGGCCAACTACGACCACCTCACCCGCCTGCCCAACCGCCGCCTGTTCAACGACCGCATGGAGCGCGAGGTGCGCAAGGCCCAGCGCAACGGCACCACGGTCGGCCTGCTGTTCATCGACCTCGACCGCTTCAAGGAGGTCAACGACACCCAGGGCCACGAGATCGGCGACCTGCTCCTCATCGAAGCCGCCAGCCGCATCCGCCAGTGCGTGCGCGACTACGACACCGTGGCCCGGCTGGGCGGCGACGAATTCACCGTGATCCTGTCCGAGCTCCACGGCGGCAGCGAGATCGGCCGGATCGCCCAGGACATCATCGATCGCCTGTCCGAACCCTTCCTCCTCGCCCACCAGGAACACTTCGTCTCGGCCAGCATCGGCATCGCCGTGTTCCCCGAGGACGGCCTCACCATCAGCGAGCTCATCAAGCACGCCGACCAGGCCATGTACCTCGCCAAGGACGCCGGCCGGGGCTGCTTCCGCTTCTTCACCCGGGCGCTCCAGCAAAGCGCCGAGCAGCGCGTGCGCCTCGCCGGCGAGCTGCGCCGGGCGGTCGAGGCCGAACAGCTCGAGGTCTACTACCAGCCCATCGTCGAGCTCGACACCAACCGCGTCACCAAGGCCGAAGCCCTGCTGCGCTGGAAGCACCCCACCCAGGGCACGATCAGCCCGGCGGTGTTCATCCCCGTCGCCGAAGACACCGGGATCATCCACGACCTGGGCGAATGGGTCTTCCGCGAAGTCATCCGCCAGGCCCGCCGCTGGCGCGACACCCTCGGCGAAGACTTCCAGGTGAGCATGAACATGTCGCCGGTGCAGTTCAACGTCAGCGGCCCCAGCTGCCGCCAGTGGGCCGACCTGCTCGCCAGCGGCGACCTGCCCGGCGCCAACCTGGTCATCGAGATCACCGAAGGCCTGCTGATGAACACCGAGCCGGGCATCCTCGACATCCTGCTGCGCTTCCGCGACGCCGGCATCGGCGTGGCCATCGACGACTTCGGCACCGGCTACTCGTCGCTCGCCTACCTCAAGAAGTTCGACATTGACGTGCTCAAGATCGACCAGTCCTTCACCCGCAACCTGAGCCCCGACGCCCCCGACTTCGCCCTCTGCGAAGCCATCGTCGTGATGGCCCACAAGCTGGGCCTGAAGGTCATCGCCGAAGGCGTCGAGACCGAACTCCAGCGCGACCTGCTGCGCCAGATCGGCTGCGACTACGCCCAGGGCTACCTGTATTCCCGCGCGGTGCCGGCCGACCAGTTCGAAGCCTTCTGCTGCGCCTGAGCAGCCCGCCCGCTGCCCCGGCGTGCCACAATCCGCGCCGCCTCCCCGTTTTCGATTGCCGCCCGTGATCACCCTCCTGCACACCGCCGACTGGCAGATCGGCAAGCTCTTCGGCCAGTTCGACCCGGACGACGCGGCCCTCCTCGCCGAAGCCCGCTTCGCCGCCATCGAGCGCCTCGCCCGCCTCGCCACCGACCACCGCGCCGACGCCGTGCTGGTGGCCGGCGACGTGTTCGACGCCCAGGGCGTGACCGACCGCACCGTTTTCCGCCTGTTCAACGCCATGGCCGGCTATGCCGGGCCGTGGGTGATGATCCCCGGCAACCACGACGCCGGCCTCGCCGAATCGGTATGGACGCGCGCCGCCCGCCTCGGCGCCATCCCCGCCAACGTGCACGTGTGCCTGCAGCCCGCGCCGCTCGTCGTCGCCGGGCTGGCGATCCTCCCGGCGCCGCTCACCCAGCGCATCACCCACGCCGACCTCACCGAATGGTTCGCCAGCGCCGAAACGCCCGTGGGCCTGCCGCGCATCGGCCTTGCCCACGGCAGCGTGCAGGGCCTGCTGGCCGACGGCATCGACTCCTCCAACCCCATCGCCGCCGGCCGCGCGGCCCAGGCCCGCCTCGACTACCTGGCCCTGGGCGACTGGCACGGCACCCGCCGGGTCGATGAACGCTGCTGGTACGCCGGCACCCCCGAGACCGACCGCCACCGCGCCAACGACTCCGGCCAGGCCCTACTCGTCCGCCTTGCCGGCCCCGGCGCGCTGCCCGAAGTCACCCCCGTCGCCACCGGCCAGTACCGCTGGCTGAGCGAAACCATCGACCTGCAGGTGCCCACCGATCTCGACGCCGCCCTCGAACGCATCGACGCCTTCGGCCCGGCCGACGTGGTGCAGATCAGCGTCACCGGCCAGACCGACCTCGCCGGCCACCGCTGCCTGCAGGACGCCCTCGCCCGGGCTGGCGGCAAGGCCCGCAGCCTCAGCGCCGATCTCGACGCCCTGCGCCTCGAACCCACCGACGCCGACATCGCCGCCCTCGACGCCGACGGCTACCTGGGCGACGTGATCGCCGAACTGGGCGCCGACCTCAAGGCCCGCCCCGACGGCCCCGCCCGGGACGCCCTGGCCCTGCTGGCCGGTTTTCTTGCCGACGACCGGAGCGCCGCCCGATGAAACTCACCCGCCTGCGCGTCGAGCAGCTCCGCCAGTTCCGCCAGCCCCTCGAGATCAGCGGCTTCGAACCCGGCCTCAACGTGTTCACCGGCCCCAACGAGGCCGGCAAGAGCACCCTCGTCGCCGCCATCCGCGCCGCCTTCTTCGAGCGCCACCGCTCGAAAAGCGTCGATGACCTGCAGCCCTGGGGCGACAGCAGCGCCGCCCCCACCATCGAGCTGGATTTCGACCTCGGCGGCGAACCGTGCCGGCTCACCAAGCGCTTCCTCGGCCGCGCCCGCTGCGACCTGCAGCTGGGCGCCCGCCAGTTCGACGGCGCCGACGCCGAGGACCAGCTGGCCGAACTCCTCGGCTTCCAGTTCGCCCAGAAAGGCAGCAGCAAGAGCGAGCACTGGGGCATCCCCGGCCTGCTGTGGATCACCCAGGGCACCGCCCACTCCATCGCCGAGCCGGTCAGCCACGCCGCCGGCCACCTCAACCGGGTACTCGGCCAATCGCTCGACCACTCCCTCGGCGAAGTCGCCAGCAGCCGCGGCGACGCCATCCTCGCCCGGGTCGAGGCCGCCCGCAACGAGCTCCTCACGCCGGCCGGCGGCCGTCCCCGCGGCCCCTTCGCCGACGCCGAAAGCCAGGTCGCCGCCCTCGAAACCCGCCTCGCCGAACTCGACAGCGCCATCGCCAGCTACTGTCGGCAGGTGGACAACCTCGCCGCCCTGCGCCGCGAGCACCGCGCCGAAGAAGCCGAGCAGCCCTGGCTCGGCTTCCGCGCCCAGGCCCGGGACGCCGCCGAACGCCTCGCCGCCATCCAGGACGTGGAGCGCGATCTCACCGCCGCCCGCCAGCAGGCCGGCCAGTTCGACGAGCGCATCCGCCTGCTGCGCCAGCAGCTCGACACCCTCGCCCGCCAGGAAGACGACGCCCGCCGCCGCCACGCCGACGCCATCGAGGCCGCGCGCCGGGCCGACGACGCCCGCCGCCAGTCCGCCCAGTGGCAGGCCCGCCACGCCGACGCCGCCCGCGCCGCCGACATCGCCCGCCAGGCCCTGCGCCTCGCCCGCCAGGAAGACACCCGGCAGCAGCTGGCCGCCCAGCTCGCCACCCTGCGCCAGCAGGCCGCCGACGGCGCCGCCCGCCTCACCGAGGCCGAAGCCGCCCAGGCCGCCCTGCGCGCCCTGCAGGCCCAGGCTGCCGCCAGCCGCCTCGACGACGCCGACCTCACCGCCCTGCGCGAGCGCCAGCGCAAGCTCGACGAGAACCGCATCCGCCAGTCCGCCGCCGCCACCCGGCTGCAGTTCGCCCTCGACGACGGCCGCACGATCCGCATCGGCGACGACCCGGTGAGCGGCAACGGCGAGCGCCAGCTCCTCGAGGCCACCCGCGTCGCGCTGCCCGGCATCGGCCAGCTCACCATCACCCCCGGCGGCGCCGATCTGGCCCGGCTCGCCCAGGCCGGCATCGACCTCGCCGACGCCCACGCCGCCCACCTGGCGCGCCTGGGCCTCGACTCCCTCGAAGCCGCCGAGGCCCGCCAGCGCGCCGGCCAGCAGCTCGACTTCGAGGTGAAGGCCGCCGCCGCCCGGCTGAAGGATCTCGCCCCCCGTGGCCTCGACGCCCTGCGGAACGAGCGCGACGCCCAGCTCGCCCGCGCCGCCGACGCCCAGCAGGCCCTCGACCGCCTGCCCGCCGCGCCCGACACCCCGCCGCCCACCATCGCCGAAGCCGAGGCCGCCGAGGACGCCGCCCGCCACGCGGCGGACACCCTCGCCGCGCAGCTCGCCCGAACCCAGGCCGACGCCGCCACCGCCGAAGCCGCCCACGCCGCCGCCAGCCGCGAAGCCGCCGCCGCCCAGGCCGTGCTCGACGCACCCGGGCGGGCCGACAGCGTGGCCCGCGCGCGCGCCGACCTCATCGACACCCAGGCCGCCCAAGGCGCCCTCACCAGCCGCATCGAGGCCCTCGCCCGCCAGATCGACGCAGCCCGCCCCGACCTGCTCCGGCAGGACGTGGAGCGCTTCACCCGCAGCGCGGAACTCCACGAAAAGCGCTTCGCCGAACGCCGCGACGCCCTGCTGCGCCTCGACGTAGAGCTTCAGACCGCCGGCGCCCTGGGCCTCGACGAACAGCGCGCCGAAGTCGCCCGCGACCTCGCCCAGGCCCAGCGCCGCAGGGCCGAGCTCGCCCGCCGGGCCGGCGCGCTCGATCACCTGCTGGGGCTGCTGCAGGCCCGCCGCAAGGCCCTCACCCGGCGCCTGCAGGCGCCCCTCAAGCGCCATCTCGATCACTACCTGCACCTGCTGTTCCCCGACGCCAGCCTGGAGATCGACGAGCGCCTGCAGCCCGGCGCCCTCACCCGCCGCGGGCCCGACGGCAGCGCCGGGGCCGAAACCGGCCCCTTCGACGCCCTCAGCTTCGGCGCCCGGGAGCAGATGGGCGTCATCAGCCGCCTCGCCTACGCCGACCTGCTGAAGGAAGCCGGCCGGCCGACGCTGATCATCCTCGACGACGCCCTGGTCCACAGCGACGCCGAACGCCTCGCCCAGATGAAGCGCGTCCTCTTCGATGCCGCCACCCGCCACCAGATCCTGCTGTTCAGCTGCCACCCGGAATGCTGGCGCGACCTGGGTGTGGCGCCGCGGGCCATTGCGAACCTGCGCAGCTAGGCCAGCGTCCAACCCCGCACCGAACCCGGAGCCCCCCGATGACCGACAAGCCCAACCTCGCCGACCTGCGCAAGAGCTACGAGCACGGCAGCCTGGACGAAGACCAGGTGGCCGCCGAACCCACCGCCCAGTTCAGCGCCTGGCTCGACGAAGCCCTCGCCCGCGGCCTGCCCGAACCCAACGCGATGACCCTCGCCACCGTCGGCCCCGACGGCCGGCCGTCCACCCGCGTGGTGCTCATCAAGGGCTGCGACGCCCGGGGCATCGTGTGGTTTTCCAACTACGCCAGCCGCAAGGGCCGCGAGCTGGAACACCAGCCCTTCGCAGCGCTGCAGTTTCACTGGGTCGAGCTGGAGCGCGTGGTGCGCATCGAGGGGCGCGTCGAGAAGGTGTCGGCCGAGGAATCCGACGCCTACTTCGCCAGCCGGCCGCTGACCCACCGCATCGGCGCCTGGGCCTCGCCCCAGAGCGAGACCATCCCGGGCCGCGGCACCATCGTCGCCCGGGCGGCGGAGTACGGGCTCAAGTTCGGCCTCAACCCGCCCCGCCCGCCCCACTGGGGCGGCTACCGGCTGGTGCCGGATTACTGGGAGTTCTGGCAGGGCCGCGCCTCGCGCCTGCACGACCGCATCGCCTACCGGCTGCAGGACGGCGCGTGGCACAAGGCACGGCTGGCGCCCTGAGGGCCTGAGCCCGGCGGGCTTACAGGCGGCGCTTCACCGCGTCGGCCAGCGCCGCGTCGTGGTGCGGGTCGGCAGCATCCGCCAGGCCCGCCGCCACACCGGCCCGGTCTTCGGCGGCGCGGTTCTGGCTCATCTTCCACTTGCCCTCGATCCGCGTGATCGGAATCTCGATGCCGACGATGGCCTTCATCTGGGCGGCGATGAAATCTGCCGGCGCATCATCCACCGCCCACGGTTCGGGGCGGCGATCTTCCTGCAGTCGGGTGAGATCGCCGATCTGGCGGCGCAGCCAGCCGGCATCCTCCACCACCGCCGGGCGGCCCCAGGCATGCACGGTGGCGTAGTTCCAGGTGGGCACCACCTTGCCGGTGGCCGCCTTGGTGGCGTACCACGAGGGCGTCACGTAACCCTCCTCACCCTGGAACACCACCAGGCATTCGTCCAGCCCAGCCAGCTCGCGCCAGTGGGGATTGGCCCGGGCCACGTGGGCGCGCAGCACGCCGTGCTCGCCTTCATCCGGGTAGATCAGAAAGGGCACCGGCGAGGCCATCAGCCCGCCCGGCCCGTGGGTGACGAGCAAGGCCAGCGGGTGCGCACGCATCAGCGCGTGCAGGGCGTCGGGGTCGGATTCGCGGAAGGCGGGCGGGATGTACATGGCGGCAGCGGGGCGAGGGATCGGATGGGCGCCATCGTCCCATGTTGCCGCGGGGCCGGGAATCCCCCGGCGGGCTCAGTCGCCGGCGCCGTCCTTGGTGGCGCGGATCAGGCCGATGAGATTGTGGGGCTGGCCGCGGACGACC
Source organism: Zoogloea sp. 1C4 (assembly GCF_009469605.1). GTDB lineage: Bacteria > Pseudomonadota > Gammaproteobacteria > Burkholderiales > Rhodocyclaceae > Zoogloea > Zoogloea oryzae. The sequence continues at coordinate 46,306 of NZ_SSXU01000024.1, forward strand.
TTCAGCAGCTCGGTGCGCGCCACCTGAAAATCGACGCCGTCGGCAAGCAGCTTGTCGAGGAGCTCGCCAAAGCGCTGGCGCCGCTTGAGCCCGTTCGCGGTCTGGTCGCGGCGATCGTAGAAGACTTCGAGCAGGGTCGACCCGCACACGCAGTTGCGGAAGACCTCGACGACGGCGCTACCGTCATCGTCGATGCTCGCCTTGAGCCCGGAATGATCGGCCCGCACCTGGCGGGTGGCGGCCAGAAACTCCTCGGCGTCGGCATACGCCTGACCACAGTTGCGGCACACCTTCGGAAACGTGGCCTCTTCGAGCGCCTGCAGGCTGCGGAACAGTTCTTCGTGGGAATAACGCAGGCTCATGCTCGGTCCCCCGTTCAAAGTCCGGTTTAACGGCAGCACGGGCAGCGGATTGAAGCCGGATCACGCACGGGCAACGATGGCCGGCTAGACCGGCTTCGGGGTGAGGAAATACACCTTCTGGACCACCCGGCCCAGCTCGCCCGGGGCGCCGTCGGGCAGGGCTTCGAGAAAGCACTGGGCGCTCTTCAGCTCCACATTGAAGAGCCGCCCGTAAAGCCCGGCGATCTCCGCCGAGATGGCGAGGAGCTCCTCGTCGGTCTCGTGGTCCTCGGCGTCCTCGGTGGTGAGCAGCAGGATCCGGCAGTCGGCGGGCACGATGGCGCGCAGGTGGGCGAGATAGGCGGCCCGCAGCTCCTCGGGCAGCGCGGTGAGGGAGGCCCGGTCGTAGATCGCCTTCACGTCCCCCAGATCGGCGGCAGTGAGCGCGAAGAAATCGCCGCAGTGGATCGCCAGCCGGCCGTTGCTCCAGCGGGTGAAGGCGCCCAGCTTGTGGCGCACCGGCTGCAGGCGGCTTTCCTTGAAGAAGGCGCGGGCGGCGATGGGGCTCAGCTCCACCCCGATCACCTCGTGGCCCTGCTGGTGCAGCCACAGCAGATCGCGGCTCTTGCCGCACAGGGGCACGAAGACCTTGTCCGACGCCGCCAGCCCGAGCGCCGGCCAATAGCGGATCAGCAGCGGATTGACCGCCGCCTGATGGAAGCCGATCTCGTGATCCCGCCAGCACTGCTGCCAGCGCTCGTTGTCGCGGTTAGGCATGACGCGTCCGTCCTTTCGGGGAGGATTGAATGGACGGCGCGGTGCGTCCATGAGGTTCCCCGCTGCCTGACCGGCGGAGCGACTCCTGGCACCGGCGCCCGCCTTCCGGGCGCCGATCGGTGGTTGATGCCCCGCGGGGCGAGGCGGCTTGAACGGATGCCCGGGCGCCATTTGGTGCACTGCATCGACGATGCAGTATGGCGCGGGCCGGGCAAAAGGGAAACGAAATTCTCCCTCCGCACAGGCCGCGATCCGGCACTGCCGCCGGCAATTGCCGGCGTCATGGTCCGGTGCTCTAATGCGGCCTCTATCTCCACCCGGAAAGCCCCGCCCCATGACCCGAAAGCGCCGCACCCTGTTCGCCCTGTGGATGCTCGCGGGGATGAGCCTCCTCGCGCCCGGCCTGGCGTCCGCCGCCGAAACCGGCTTCACGCTGCCCTTCTACACCTTCAACGGGCACATCCTGATCGACGGGGCGGTGGATGGGCGGCGGGGCAAGTTCATGTTCGATACGGGCACCGAGTTCCCGTTCTTCCTGAACAACCACTACCTGCCGCTGGCGAAGGACAGCCGGATCGGCGAGGGTCACGCGGCATCCGGGCAGCCGATGGTGCTGTACCGGCAGCGCGCGCCGATCGCCATCGAGATCGGCCGCGACGTGCGCCTCGACGCGGTGCCCGGCCTCATCCACACCGACTGGCAGTTTCTCGAAGCCGCCTACACCCCGGCCTTCCTGGGCAGCATCGGCCACGGCTTCAACCGCGATTACGTGTTCGTGATCGACTACGACGCCCAGACCATTGCCTTCCACCCCTACGGCCAGGATGCCACGGCCCTCTCCCGGGTGATCGACCCGGCGCGGGTGGTCGCCACCCTGCCCTTCACCCCCACCGGGGTGGATGGAAAGATGCCCGAGGTGGATATCCGGATCGGCGAGGAGACGATCACCGCCTTCTTCGACACCGGCAACCTCGGCACCCTGGAGCTCACCGCGGCCATGCAGGCCCGGCTGGAGAGCCAGGGCCGGCTGCACATCAGCGCCAGCCCCTACACCTATGGCGCCTACGAGGCCCGCCGGGTGGCCAGCCTCAACGGCCTCAGCCACCACGGGCAGGCGCTCCACGACGTGGGGGCGCTCAGCTTCACCAGCGGCCCCCACAACCGGGTGGGGCTGGGCTATCAGTTTCTCCGCCAGTACGTGACGGTGTGGGACTACCGGGCGCGCACGCTCACGCTGCTCGCCCGGTAAGGGGCGCCCCGATCACCAGATGCTCACCCGCGCTTCCGGCGGCAGGTACAGCGCGTTGCCGGGCTTCACGTTGAAGGTGTCGTACCACGGCCCGAAGTTGCGCAGCACGCCATTGACCCGGAACTCGCCCGGGCTGTGGGCATCGGTGAGGGTGATGCGGCGCAGGAAGCCTTCGGTGTACTGCGAGCGCCACAGCTGGGCGTAACCCAGGAAGAAACGCTGCTCGCCGGTATAGCCGTCGATCACCGGCGCCTTGCCGGCGTATTCGGTGGCCACCAGCTTCTGGTAGGCGGTCCAGGCGATGGTGAGGCCGCCCAGGTCGCCGATGTTCTCGCCGAGAGTGAGCTTGCCGCTCACGTTGAGGCCGGGCAGCGGCGAATAGCGGTCGTACTGGGCCACCAGCTGCCGGGCACGCTGCTCGAAGCCGGCGCGGGCTTTCTCGGTCCACCAGTTGCGCATCACGCCCTTGCCGTCGAAGCGGTTGCCCTGGTCGTCGAAGCCGTGGCCCATCTCGTGGCCGATCACCATGCCGATGGCGCCGTAGTTGATCGCCGGGTCGGCCTTCGGATCAAAGAACGGCGCCTGCAGGATGCCCGCCGGAAAGGCGATGGCGTTGGCGTTGGGGTTGTAGTCGGCGTTGATGACCTGGGGCGTGATGTACTCGGGCCATTCCCACTTGCGCACCGGGCCGGCGAGCCTGGCGCGGGCGTCCTGACGGGCCCAGGCCTCGTAGCGCATCACGTTGCCCAGCAGGTCGTCGCGGGCCACCTTCACGCTGCTCATGTCGTGCCATTGGTCCGGGTAGCCGATCTTGAAGGTGATGGCGTCGAGCTTGGCGATGGCGGCCTTGCGGGTGGGGGCGTCCATCCAGGCGGTCTGGGCCAGGCGCTCCCGGAAGGCGGCGCGCAGGAAGCCCACCAGCTTTTCCATGGCGGCCTTGTATTCGGGCGGGAAGTAGCGTGCGGCGTAAAGCTGGCCCACCTGCTCGGCCATCGGCGGCGTGCCGAGGAAATCCAGCGCCTGCTTGTCGAGGGGCCGGGGCTCGGCGATGCCGCCGAGGCGGCGCTGGTGGAAGTCGAAGCTGGCATCCACCCACGCCTGGGAGAGCAGCGGGGCCCGGTTGTCCAGGTAGTGGAAGGCGAGGTAGGCCCGCAGGGTGTCGACGGGCGTCTTGCTGAAGAGCTCGGCCGCGCCCTTCACCGCGGTGTCGTTCATCAGATTGACGCGCTTCACGCCGTCGAAGCCCCGCTCGGCCAGCAGGCCTTGCCAGTCGATGCCGGGGGCGTAGCGGGCAAGGGCCTTCACCGACACGGGGTGGTAGGTCCGGATCGGGTCGCGCTGGGCTTCCGGCGTCCACTGGGTGGCGGCCAGCGCTGTCTCGAAGGCGACGATCGCTTCGGCGCGGGCCTTGCCGTCGCCGACACCGGCGCGCTGGAACACGCCCTCGATGTAGTCGCGGTAGGCGCTGCGCAGGCCGATGTAGGGTTCTTCGTTGGTGAGGTAGTAATCCCGCCCCGGCATCCCCAGGCCGCCCTGGGAGATCTGCAGCAGGTAGCGGGAGGGGGCCACCGCGTCGCGGTCCACCACGAAGTCGACCACCGGCCGCTGGCCCAGCTTGCCCATGTAGCGGGACAGGGCGCGCCGGTCATCGAGGGCCAGGATCTCGTCCAGCCCGGCCTGGAGCGGGCGGCTGCCCAGGGCGTTGCGGCGCGCGACGTCCAGGTAGCTGGCCTGCAGGTCGGCCACCTGCTGGGCCAGCGTGCCGGGGGCCGGGCGCTGGGCCTGGAGCTCGTCGATCAAGACCTGCAGCTGCTGCTCGGTGCTGACGGCCAGGGCCACGAAGGCGCCGTTCATGGGCAGGCCGGCGGGGATCTGGGCGGTATCGAGCCAGCCCTTGTTCACGTGGCGGTAGAAGTCGTCGCCCGGCGCGATCTCCGGGGCGATGTAGCGGGTCTCGACGCCCCACTGCCCGAAGGTCGGCCCCTTGGCGGTGGTGTCCGCGTGGGCGACGGCGCCCATCAGCATCAACGCCGGCACGGCCAGCAGGATGCGTTTGACTGAAGAGATACAACCCGATTGAACCCTGCTCATGACGATTCCTTGATTCCGGTTGGTGGGGGAGCCCTTCCGCAGGCACCTCACAAGGCCGGGCGGCAGCCCACACATTTTAAGGTTTCGCCATGACGTGCGCACAACCTCATGCACATGTCTCCACTCAGGCGGGTTTTCCATCAAACCCCACGGCCGGCCGCGGGCTGGCGCGCCGGGTCATCATCAGCACGCCGCCCAGCACCAGCGCGGCCCCCGCCATCTGCTGCAGCGAGATGGACTCGTCCAGCAGCAGCCAGCCGAAGAAGATGGTGAGCACCGGCCCGAGGGTGCCGATCAGCACCGCCCGCGCGGCACCGATGCGGCGGATCGCCACCGATTGCCAGAACACCGGCAGCACCGTCGAGAAGAGCGCCATCCCGGCGCCGTACAGATACACCGGCAGCGGCTGGACCAGCGCGGTGAGCGGCTGGCTCGCCACGAAGTGGAGCTGGGTGGCCACGGTGGACACCGCAATCCCCAGCGCCGCAAAGCGGATCGCCCCGAGCCGGCGCACCGCCACCTCGGTGCCGGCGCTGTACAGCGCGTAGGTGAGCGCCGAGCCGAACACGAAGGCCGCGCCCAGCCACACCGCGCGGGTGTCGCCGGCGATCTTCAGGTCGTGGGCGAAGGCCAGCCCGATGCCGGCGTAAGAGAGCACCAGCGCCGCCACCTGCCGCCGCTCCAGCCGCTTGCCCATGAAGAGCACGCCGATCAGCACGGTGAGGGTGGGATAGACGAACAGGATCAGCCGCTCCAGCGCCGCCGAGATGTACTGCAGCCCGACGAAATCCAGGATGCTGCTGCCGTAATAGCCGAGCAGCCCCAGCATCACCAGGATGCCCCAGTCCGAGCGGGCCAGCGGCGGCGCGTCGCGCCCGATCCACAGGCCCACGCCCAGCACGATGGGCAGCGAGAAGCTCATCCGCAGGGTGAGCAGGGTGATCGCCTCCACCGGCGCGGCGGCGTAGGCCAGCTTGACGAAGATCGCCTTGAACGAGAACCCGAAGGCGGCCAGCACCGCGAGGGCAACGCCCATCCGTTCGGTGGACCAATGTTTCCAGGGCATTTGGGGCGCTCCTGCCAGTGTTGTGATAAAACGAATGATGAAGGCCAGCCCCACCCCTGAAAATTGGCTTTTTCCCAAGCCAGCATTCGTTACTCACCAACACTGATGCACTACGACCTCACCGACCTGCGCCTCTTCGTGGCCATCGCCGAGCTGCGCAACCTCACTCGCGGCGCCGAGCGGGTGCATCTCGCCCCGTCGTCGGCCAGCCATCGCATCCGCCTGCTGGAAGAATCCATCGGCACCCCGCTGCTGATCCGCGAGGCCCGCGGGGTCAAGCTCACCCGCGCCGGCGAGGCCCTGCTGCGCCACGCCCGCCAGGTGTTTGCCCAGTTGGAGCAGATGCACGCCGACCTCTCGCCCTTCGCCAAGGGCGTGAAGGGCCACGTCAATCTGTGGGCCAACACCCACGCCACCCACACCTTCCTGCCCGAGAGCCTGTCGGCCTTTCTACGCAGCCACCCGCAGGTGAGCATCACGCTGGAAGAACACACCAGCCCCGAGATCGTGATGGCGGTGGCGCGGGGCGAGGTGGAAGTGGGCGTGGTGGCCGATTCGGTCGAGGGCGCCGAGGTGGTCTGCATCCCCTACCGGGCCGACCGGCTGGTGCTGATCGCCCCGGTGGATCACCCCATCGCCGCGCAGCCCAGCATGGCCTTCGTGGAAGTGCTCGACCACCCCTTCGTGATGCTCCACGCCGGCTCGGCGATCCACACCTTCACCATGAACGCCGCCGCCGCGCTGGGCAGGCATCTGGAAGTGCGCATCCAGGTACGCAGCTTCGAGGCCGTTTGCCGGATGGTGGGCGCCGGCGTCGGCCTCGGCATGGTGCCCCGCAGCGCGATCCCCGATGGCCCGGGCCGCGCCGCGCTGGCCATCCTCGAGCTGGAGGAGCCCTGGGCCCAGCGCGATCTCAAGGTATGCGTGAAGAAGCGCGAGCAGCTCTCGGGCTTTGCGGCGGCGCTGGTGGACAGCCTCACCGGCAGCGCGCCGGAATAAGCCATACGCAAGCCAGCGGCGAGCCACCCGACATCGCTGGTGTATGCTGATGCCGTTTCCACACACAGCATCCGGATGCCATGGGTCGGCTTGTTCAGCTCATCTACGTCAGCAGCGCCTCGCACCTTCTGGACGAACAGGCGCTGCGCGCCATCCTCGAATCCTCCGTCCGCCACAACACGCCCCAGGCCGTCACCGGGATGCTGCTGTATGCCAACGGCGCGTTCATGCAGGTGCTCGAAGGCGACGAAGCCGCCGTCGCCGAAACCATGTCGCGCATCCGCGCCGACCCCCGCCACCACAACATCTACGAGCTGTGCGCCAGCCCGGTGGCCGCCCGCGAGTTTGGCACCTGGAGCATGGGCTTCCGCGCCCTCACCCCCGCCGACGCCGCCACCTGGCCGGGCTACGCCCAGTTCTTCGAACGCGGCTTTACCGCCAGCGCCCTCACCGGCGCACCCGGGCTGGCGGTGGAAATGCTGAAGACCTTCGGGGACAAGAACGGGAAATAGCGGAAGGACTCGCCCTTTCTGGCAGCGCGAGTTCCGTTCGAGCGGCAACAAACCCGCGGCGGCTCCAGCAGATCAAGTTTTACTTGAACCGGTTCAAATAAACCTTGAATCAATTCAAGTCCGACTTGAACCTGTTCAAATCCGGGATGAAGCCATTCACCTTCGGGTTAAACCACTTCAAGTAAACCTTGAACAAGATCAAGTCAGACTTGAACTTGTTCAACCCGGACATGAACCCGTTCAACTCAAACCTGAACCCGTTTAAATAGAACCTGAAAAACATCAGGTGGAACCTGAACTACATCAAGTTCCACCTGAACCCTTCAATGTCCCCACCGGGACCACCCCCATCCACCCGCCATTCATTACGACTGGGTGCCGCCGCTCCCCCCTTTGCGCTTGCGAGCCTGTCCGAATTTTTGTGTTTGAGGCATAACGTAGTCCCAGAAAGGAAGGGTTATGCCAAGGAAGAAACAGAAGTTACCGCTGCCGCCTGTAGCCGTGTTGCCGGAAGGCGCGCAGCAGTGGCTCGATCAGGTGGTGAAGGGCCCGATGACGGCGGGGGCGGTCGAGGACGTGATGCGCGGGATCAAGAAAGCCTTGATCGAGCGGGCGCTTCAGGCCGAGCTGAGCCATCACCTGGGCTACGCCGAAGGCGAGGACAAGCCCGAATCGACCGCCAACCAGCGTAACGGCACGAGCGGCAAGACGGTGCTCACCGACGACGGGCCGCTGCGGATCGACATCCCGCGGGACCGGGCCGGGCAGTTCGAGCCCCAGCTGATCGGCAAGCACGAACGGCGCTTCACCGGCTTCGACGACAAGATCATCGCCATGTACGCCCGCGGGATGAGCGTGCGCGAGATCCAGGCGTTTCTGCTGCAGATGTACAACACGGAGGTGTCGCCGGACTTCA
>NZ_SSXU01000025.1:0-39027 GCF_009469605.1 Zoogloea sp. 1C4
AGGTTGGCATTGAGGCCGTTGGCCAGCGCAACCGCAGCCGTTGAAACGCCGGGTGCCTTGCACGCGGCCACGATCTCTGCCTTAAAGGTGTCGCTGTACCGACCACGACGCCGACCGGCGGTGGGAAGATTGATTGTTGAAGCGTCCATGTGTCCTCCAGAAGATGGTGTTGGAGGACATGATCGTCAGGGGATTACGAGCGACTGAGGAGATGACTTGGCTGGACGCTTACGTTTCAATAGGTTGTTTCGGGTGTTCACCCGGGGAGATTCTGAGAGACTGGAAATCGCCAAACCCCCAGTCACCTCGAGAGCCTGCCCCGGATGAACACCCATAAGAATGCCCGATTGACCTACCTTCGTCGCCTGGAAATGGTTCAGGAGATCACCGAACGCGGCCTTTCTGCCTCGCAGGCGGGCGCCGCGCATGGCGTGAGTGCCGTGACGGCCCGCAAGTGGCTCGGGCGCTATCTGGCCGCGGGCGCTGCGGGCCTGTGCGACAAGTCCTCGCGCCCGGCCTGCTCGCCGCGCGCCATCGCGCCGGCCACCGCGCTGGCGATCGTGGAGCTGCGCCGCCAGCTCTTCCTTCAGGCCCGCATCGCCGCCTACATGGGCGTCTCGAAGGCAACGGTCAGCCGGGTGCTGCGACGGGCCGGGCTCTCGAGGCTGGGCGACCTGCAACCGCAGGAACCCGTCCAGCGCTACGAGCGCGAGACGCCCGGCGAGTTGCTGCACATCGACATCAAGAAGCTTGGCCGCTTCGAGCGGACCGGCCACCGGATCACCGGTGACCGCACCCAGGCCACCCGCGGCATCGGCTGGGAATTCCTGTTCGTCGCCATCGATGACCACAGCCGGATCGCCTTCACCCAGATGTATCCGGACGAGCGCAAGGAGAGCGCGGTCAGCTTCGTGCAGGCCGCCACCGAGTACTTCGCCAAGCTGGGCGTCACCATCGAGCGGGTGATCACCGACAACGGCTCGGCCTTCCGCTCCCACGCTTTCCGGACCGCCTGTGGCGCCCTGGGCATCCGACAGAAATTCACCCGCGCCTACCGACCCCAGACCAACGGCAAGGCCGAGCGATTCATCCAGTCCGCCTTGCGGGAGTGGGCCTACGGCCATGCTTACGCCAACTCGGACCAGCGCCGCGCGGCCTTGCCGCTCTGGAATCACTTCTACAACTGGCATCGACCCCACCACGGCATCGGCTGCCAAACCCCCAGCTCTCGGCTACCAGGGGACGGAAACAACGTCTTGACTCTTCACAGCTGATTTTCTCCAGAACGGCAGTATCCGACCAATCTGATTTGGCGACGAAGTGATGCAGCGACTGGTGTCGTGCCCGGACCGAAAGCGGATCAATGCTCGCCGCCAGCGGCTCCACACTCTTGCGATCCAATGGCAGCATCAGGCCACGGCAATATCCCCGCAGTCCTTTACGTCGGTCTGCATGTCCGCGGGCGGAGCAAAGGAGTTCAAGGTACTTCACGAAACGCGCCTCCATCATTCGCTTTGCGTTTAATGCCATTTTCTGAAGGAGCGAATAATGAGTTCATCTTAGTGACATAGTATAATTATAGGCTGCTTTTTTCACGGCAGGGCGTACCGATTCATTCCCGATTGCATTGCGGCAGAAAGGCTACGATAATCAAATTGTATAGCTGAACAGCTTTTGGAGATCCAGCCGCGATGATCCGATTCACGCACGCACTTGGTGCGACTGCCACCGTCGTGGCAGCACTGGCAGGATGCGCCAAGCCGCCGGTCATTTCTACGCCCAAAACGGAGCCGCCCCCTACGGTAATCCGGCTTGATATCATCGCCGATGCGGCTGTCAATGCCGACCGTCACGGTCGTGCAATGCCCATCGTCGTGCGCTTCTACCTTCTACAAACCACAGCAGTCTTCGACAACGCCGACTTCTTCTCGCTGTTCGAGCGCGACAATGAGGTGCTCGGCGCAGCAAAGGTCGTGCGGGAGGAAATCACCCTTCTACCCAATCAGGCCTTCAGTACTGAACTACATCTTCAAGGCCCGAGCCAGTTTCTGGGAGTCTTCGCAGCCTACCGCGAAGTCAACAAAGTGCGCTGGCGGGCCACCGCCCCCATCCCGCAGCATACAACCACCGCCTACTCCATCCAGGTTAGCCAAAGTGGAATCGCCATCGCCCCGAAGCTCCCCAGGCAGCGCAGCGTCGGGCAGTAAGCAATAATTCAACCATTACTCTCGCCCCACAAGAGGCCGTCATGTCCTGGTACAGCAAAGTCGTGTGGTCCGAGGGCCTCTTTCTGCGGCCCCAGCATTTCCAGCAGCAGGACCGCCACATGGAGTGGTACGTCGAAACTCGAACGCAGGCGCTGGGAGGCCTTTTCTGGGGCTTCGCCCAACTTGAGCTCGACAGCGCGGCGCTCGCCACCGGCAAGATCGCGCTGGCAGCAGCCCGCGGCGTGCTACCCGACGGCACACCCTTCGATTTCCCCGCAGCCCACCCCGCGCCGCTGGCCCTCGACATCCCACCCAACGCCAAGAATGCCATCGTCTATCTGGCCCTGCCGCTGCGCCGTGCGCAGAGCGCCGAAGCCGCCCGTGTCGGGGAACCGTCGGCGCACCTCGCACGTCACGCCCCGGTCGAGGAACAGATCGTCGATTCCGTCGCCGGCGACGGCACCACCGAACCCATCGAAATCGGCCAGCCGCAGCTGCGCCTCGTTCTTGCCGACCAAATTTCCGACGCCTTTGTACGCATCGGCGTGGTGCGCGTCATCGAACGCCGTCCGGACAACAACCTGCTGATCGACAAGGGGTATATCCCACCGGTGCTCGCCAGCCAGGCCTCTCCGGTACTGTCCGGTTTTCTGCGGGAGATTCACGGCCTCCTCGGCCAGCGGGGTGACGCCCTAGCCGGACGCCTCGCCCAGCCTGGCGCGGGCGGCGTGGCCGAGATCGCCGACTTCATATTCCTGCTAACAGTTAACCGGCACCAACCGGTGTTCGAGCATTTCTCCCAGCTGGGACAGCTCCACCCTGAACGCCTGTTCGTCCGCCTCCTCGAACTCTCCGCCGAACTCGCTACGCTCGTCAATACCGAACGCCGCCCCAGCGCTCGCCCAACCTACGACCACGATGCCCTCGAAGCCAGCTTCACGCCGCTGATCCGCGACATCCGTCGCGCCCTCGCCACAGTGCTGGAACAGAACGCCATCCAGATTGAGCTGCAGGATCACAAGCAGGGCCGCTTCGTTGGCTTGGTCACGGACCGCAACCTGTTGCGTCATGCCGGTTTCGTGCTTGCGGTCAATGCCCAGGTGCCCAGCGAAACCCTCCGCGCGCGCTTTCCCGCCCAGGCCAAGCTAGGCCCGGTCGAAAAGATCCGCGAACTGGTCAATTTGCAGTTACCCGGCATCGCGCTGCAGGCACTGCCCGTCGCCCCGCGGCAGATTCCGTTCCACGCTGGTTTCAGTTACTTTCAACTCGACAATGCTGGCGATCTCTGGAAACAGCTCGACAACTCCGGGGGTCTTGGCATCTATGTGACCGGCGACTTTCCTGCCCTCGAACTCTCGCTATGGGCCATCCGGGCCTGAGCACAGACCAACGCATCGCCACCTGAGACTGGAACCATGGCGCACGACGACCCCTTTGCCCAGCCTCCTTCCGACAAGACGCTGATCATCCCATCCCCCGGCGCCCGTAGCGCGCGGTCGGCGGCGGCATCCGGGCCGGCACCCGCCATGCGCTTCGAGCGGGTCGACCTCGCTGCCCTCGACTGGGACACCGGACTCAACCCACTGATCGCCGCAGCCAACCCGCTGCTGGGCCTGGTGCCCCAATTCCGCCAGGCCCAGCACCCCGACCCCACCGGCCTGCGCGACACCTTGGCCCGCGCCATCGGCATCTTCGAGACCAAGGCCCGCGACCACGGCGTTGCCCATGAACAGCTGATCGCCGCGCGCTACGCGCTGTGCACCTTCCTTGACGAAACCGCCGCCAACACTCCGTGGGGCGACAAGGTGTGGGCCCAGCGCAGCCTGCTGGTGCAGTTCCACAACGAAGCCTGGGGCGGCGAGAAATTCTTCCAGTTGCTCGGCAAGCTCGCCGAGAACCCCGCCCAGCACCGCAATCTCCTCGAACTCTTATACCTGATCCTGTCCCTCGGATTCGAGGGGCGCTTCCGCGTGCAGCAAAACGGCCGCGCCCAGCTCGCCTCAGTACGCGAGAGGCTGGCACAGATGCTCTCCAAGGAGCGCGGCGACGTCATCCACGAACTCTCGCCGGCTTGGAAGACCACGGCCCGCCCCGCCCACCCGCTGCGCGAATCCGTGCCACTCTGGGCGGCAGCTGCACTGACGGCGCTGGTACTGGCGATCGGCTACCTGCTCGCCTCCTTCGCCCTCAACCAACACTCCGACCCCACCTTCTCGTCCATCCTCGCCCTCAAGGCAGGCACGCCAATGCCCCCCGCCGTGCCTGCGTCCCCTACCCCGGCGCCCGCCCGGCTGGCCCACTTTCTGGCCCCCGAAGTCCAAGCCGGCCGCGTCGTTGTGCGTGATCTGATCGACCGTAGCATCGTCACCGCTCGCGGTGATGGCCTCTTCGAGGCAGGCAGCGCCACCCTCTCGCCATCCTTCGCCGAACTCCTCGAACGGATCGGTGAAGCGGTGGCTAAGGTCGAGGGCACTGTGCTTGTGCGTGGCCACACCGACAATCGTCCGATCCGCTCAGCCCGCTTCCCATCCAACTGGCACCTGTCCCAGGCTCGCGCAGACGCGGTCGCCGAAGCGCTCGCGGCACGTCTGGGAAACCGCACGAAAGTTAAGACTGAAGGCAGTGCCGACAGCGAACCCGTCGCCACCAACGAAACACCCGAAGGACGTGCGCAGAACCGCCGCGTCGAAGTCATTGTATTCCCGGCCACCCGCGGCAACTGAACCAGGGTCGAATGATGAAAAAGCTCTTCGCTGCGCTGCTCCATCCCATGCTGCTTGGCTTTGCCGGGCTGATCGCGCTGGCGCTGATGATCTGGTACCTCAGCCCGTTAGTGGCCATCGCCGGTCGGGTACCCTTCGAATCGGAACGCGTGCGCTGGATCGCCATCGGCCTGATCATGCTCGTCGCCGTGGCGCGCTTTGTCTTCATCCGCCTGAAGGCCCACGCCAGCAACGCCAAGCTGCTTGACGGCCTGCTCGGCAAAGGCACCGAAACTCCGGTCGAATCCACCGAACTTGCGACCCTCCGCAAGCGTTTCGAAGAGGCTACAGCCATCCTGCGCCACAGTCGTTCGGCCGCCTCAGGGAGCGGGCTGGCGCGCCTCGCCGCGTTAGGCTCTGCACGATATCTCTACCAGTTGCCATGGTATGTCTTTATCGGCGCGCCTGGCTCGGGCAAGACCACCGCACTGATCAACTCTGGCCTACGCTTCCCGCTCGCCGAGAAACTTGGCACACATCAGATCAAGGGTATCGGCGGCACCCGTAACTGCGACTGGTGGTTTGCCGACGAGGCTGTACTGATCGATACCGCAGGCCGCTACACCACCCAGGATTCCGATGCCACCGCCGACCGCGACGCGTGGCAGGGCTTCCTCGGCCTGCTGCGCAAGCACCGGCCACGCCAGCCACTCAACGGTGTGCTGCTCACGATCAGCCTCGGAGATCTACTCGCCCAGAACGAAAACGAGGCAGCCCACCATGCTGCAGCCCTGCGCGCCCGCGTCCAGGAACTCTATTCACAACTTGGCGCCCGCCTGCCGATCTACGTACTGGTCACCAAGGCTGACCTCGTTGCTGGCTTTAACGAATTTTTCGCCAACCTCGGTAAGGAGGGGCGTGATCAAGTGTGGGGCGTCACCTTCCCAACCGACGAATCCGTCACCACCGACCCGCTGCAGCACTTGGCGACTCAGTTTGACGCCCTCCACGAACGCATCAGCGGTCAACTGATCGAACGCCTCCAGCAAGAGCCCGATCTTAGCCACCGCAGCCTGATCGCGGCCTTCGATCAGCAGTTCGCCCTTGTTAGTCGCCTGCTCGACGCCTTTCTGCAGTGCGTCTTCTCCACCTCGGACTACGACCATCCGTTGATGGTACGGGGCGTGTACTTCACCAGTGGCACTCAGGAGGGCAACCCGATTGACCGTGTGATGACCAGCCTCGGCGGGGCCTTTGGGCTTGAGCGGCGAGTTCTTCCACCTGCGGCCGGTAGCGGCAAGAGCTTCTTCCTGACCCGCCTGCTGAAGGAAGTCGTGTTCGCCGAGCAGCGCCTCGGTGGCACCAATCTCAAATGGGAACGCCGCCGCGGCCTGATTCACGTCGGAGCACTCGTCGCAATGGGCCTGCTGGCCGTTGGCTTGGTCATCGGCTGGAGCTTCAGCTACCTGCGCAACAGCAGCTACATAGACGAGGTGGATGCCGCCGTCGCTGCCGCCAAGCCCTTGGTTTCGCGCGTAGGGACCTCCGCGGACGACGACATCCCCGGCGTGCTGGCCGTCCTTGACGCGGTGCGCGACGTTTCGGGTACAGCGGCTCGCCCCCGCGAAGAGAAACCCGCCGGTATGGGCCTCGGCCTCTTCCAGGGCGACAAACTCGACGCGGCAGCCGAGCATTCGTACCTTGGTCTGCTACGCGATGTGCTGCTCCCACGTCTGTCACACCGCATTGAAGCCCAGCTGCGCGGCCTTGATGGCACCAACCTTGAATTTGCCTACGAAACCTTAAAGGTTTATCTGATGCTTAACGATCCAGCGCATTTCGACGCTGAGGCGCTGAAAGCATGGATCAGCATCGACTGGGACCGCAACCTGCCCCGCGGCGTCACCGCCGACCAGCGCGCCGCGCTGGGTCAGCACCTCAATGCGCTTTTCGCCGACGGACCTGTGGCCTCGCCGGTAGTGCAGGACTCTGCCCTCGTCGCCCGTGCCCGTGAGATGCTGCTGCGCTACTCACTGCCCGACCGCATTTACAGCCGGCTCAAACGCCAGGGCGTGGGCGCAGACTTTCCTGACTTCACCATTGAGCACGCTGCGGGCCCCAGTTCGACGCTGGTATTCACGCGTAAGAGCGGCGCCCCGCTGACCCGCGGCATTGCCGGGCTGTACACCTATGACGGCTACCACAAGGGCTTCACCAAGGCCGTCGATAGGGTCACCGCCAAGCTCACCGAAGAGGAATCCTGGGTGCTCGGCACTCGCCGCAATCCCGCCGCTGGCCGTGACGCTGCAAACATTGCCCGCGAGGTGCGCCGACTCTATCTCAGCGACTACGCCCGCCAGTGGGAAGCCCTTGTCACTGACATCTCGGTTGTCCGCTCGCCGGGTCTCACCCAGAGCATCCAGGTGGCGCGAGTGCTGTCCGGTGTCGATTCGCCACTGCCCAAGCTGATGCGCGCCATCGCCCATGAGACCACGCTGACGCCGCCCGAAGTCGAGAAATCGACCGTCGACAAGGCCAGCGAAAAGCTCGCCAGTGCCAAGCAGGAGCTCGGCAAAATGCTGGGCGTGGACTCCAGCGGAGCTGGAAATGTCGCGCTGACCACCTCGCCGGAACGTCTAGAAAGTGTGGTGGATGACCGCTTTGTACAGATCCGCCAGCTCGTCACCGGCGACGGCAAGAGCGCCCCGATCGACAGCGTCACCCAACTGCTCAATGAAGTTTATGTGCAGTTGTCGGCCACGGAAACTGCAATCAAGGACAAGGTTGCGCCACCACCGGGCGACTCCGCCGCCAAGGTGAAGGCCGAAAGTGCCCGGATGCCCGAGCCGATCCGCGGCATGTTGCAGCAGCTGTCAAGCGCTGGCACAAGCCAGTCCCTCGCTGCAACCCGCGAGAACCTGTCGTCGGCGGTCGGTGCCCAGGTTGGTCAGTTCTGCCATATGGCCACCGACGGGCGCTACCCCTTCGCCCGCGGCAGCGCCCGCGACGTAACCCGTGAGGACTTCGCCCGCCTGTTCGCCCCTGGCGGGCTGATGGACGACTTCTTCCAGAAGAACCTCGCACCCTTCGTCGACACCTCGACGCGTCCTTGGAGCTTCAAGAAAGTGCAGGAGCAATCCCTCGGCGGGCCAGGCAACCTTGCCCAGTTCCAGCGTGCCGCCACCATCCGCGACGTGTTTTTCCGCGGCAGCGGCTCGGTGCGGCTCGACTTCAAACCTATCGACATGGACCCGACGATCACTCAGTTCACACTCGACGTGGACGGTCAGCTCGTCAAATACGCCCATGGCCCGCAGCTGCCTCAGTCGGTCCAATGGCCGGGAAGCAAGGGCGGCATTTCGGCGCGCATTCAGATCACCCCGCCGGCCCCCAGCGGCGCCTCGGGCTTGACTACCGAAGGCGCCTGGGCCCTGTTCCGGTTGTTCGACAAGGCGCGGGTCGAGGGTATGGGTGCGCCTGAAAAGTTCAAGGTCACCTTCGATGTGGAAGGCCGCCAGGCCAGCTTTGAGGTCACCGCTAGTAGCGTCCAAAATCCCTTCCGGCTGCGTGAGCTCGTAGAGTTCCGCTGCCCAAGCGGACTGTGACCATGAGCTCCGCTGGTTGGTACGGCAAGCTCCCGATTCTTGGCGACTTTGCCCAGCGGCGCCTTCCGAACGAATTCGTGGCACCGTGGGATGCTTGGCTGCAGCATGGTATGGCTGCTAGCCAGACCGTGCTCGGCAGCGCTTGGCTCGACACCTACCTCACTGCTCACGTATGGCACTTTGTACTGATGCCCGGTGTGCTAGGCCAGCAAGGCTGGGCCGGCGCATGGACGCCATCGGTGGATAAGGTTGGTCGCTATTTCCCCTTTACACTGGCGGCCCCCCTGTCCTCAGGTCAGGCTCTCGGCTCCTCCGCGTCGGCCCTCGGCGCGTGGCTCAGACGGCTCGAAGACGCCGCCCGCCTCGCGCTGCAACTCGAGCACGACATCGAACCACTCGAAGTCGCCCTCAGCAGCCTAGGCCCGCCACCCGCTCGCCACCCTCCAACCGATACCCTCGCATCGGTTGGTGCCCGTCTGGCTCGGCGAGAAGCGTTAATTGACCTCTCCGGCCTGACCGGCGACTGCCTCGATGTCCTCGCTACCGGCAGTCTGCAGTACGCGCTCGACGGCTATTCAACTTGGTGGTGTTACAGCATCGACGGCAACTACGGCGGCTTTGCCCACAGGGGCTTGCCGGACACCGCATTTCTATTGAAGATGCTTTCCTATTCCCCTGGTAGCTGACGCGCCAAATATTCAGGGTTTTCACGTGTCCGATCCTAACGATGAAAAGACGATAGTGCTGGGCGGAGTTGCTGCAGTGCCCTCCACCCCGCCCCGTTCGCGCCCCAATTCGGCCAACGCCTTACCGCTGGGCACCCGGCTTTACGAATTTGAAATCGTCGGGCTAGTCGGTGAAGGTGGCTTCGGCATCGTTTATCTCGCCGACGACCACTCCCTGCAGCGTCGCGTGGCGATCAAGGAGTACATGCCCTCGTCGCTAGCCGCCCGTGGTGAAGATTCATCAGTGATCGTCCGCTCCGAGCGCCACTCCGACACCTTCGAGATCGGCCGCCGCAGCTTCGTCAATGAAGCCCGCCTGCTCGCCCAGTTCGACCATCCCGCGTTGCTAAAGGTATATCGCTTCTGGGAGGCCAACGGCACCGCGTACATGGCGATGCCCTACTACGCCGGCAAGACCCTGCGTGACGTGCTGCGCGAACGCGGGGGGCGTCCGCCCGACGAAGTCTGGCTCAAGAAGATCCTTGGTCCGGTGATGGATGCGCTTGAGCTGATGCACGCCGAGAACTGCTATCACCGCGACGTGGCGCCCGACAACATCATGCTGCTGCGCGATGAACGACCGGTCCTACTCGATTTTGGTGCAGCCCGCAGGGTGATCAGCGACATGACCCAGGCGCTCACCGTCATCCTCAAGCCCGGCTACGCCCCGATTGAGCAGTACGTCGAAATGCCCGGCGTTAAGCAGGGCCCATGGACCGACATCTACGCGCTCGCGGCTGTCATCTATTTCGTTATCACTGGTCGCACCCCGCCCGCCGCCGTCGATCGCATGCTGCAGGACTGCTACGAGCCCCTCGCGACGCTGGCCGCTGGCCGATATTCCGATCAGTTCCTCACCGGCATTGACCACTGCCTGCACGTCAAGGGCGAGGACCGCCCGCAGTCGATCGCCGAGATGCGCGCGGTACTGGGCATGACAGGCTATGTGCCGACATCGGCTATCGCATCGACCCATGATCCAGCCCGACCCCAGCCCGCCGCCGGGCAACGGCTCGACACGCTGATTCCCTCCGAGATTCCGGCCACCAGTCACTTGTCGCGGCTTGCCCCCGAACCCGCCCCGGCGCCTCCGCACGCAGCCCCGCCGACTGGGAAGAAGGGCCCCAGCACCCCGCGCTACGCCGCCGCGATTGCCACCTTCGGTGTGCTGGCTGCGAGCGTTTTCATGTTCACCCGCAGCCCCGCGCCACCGCCGGAAAGGCCCGCTGAACAATCCTCACCCCCGCTGGCGCCCGTTGCCACCAGCCCTGCGTCAGCGGTCACGCCCGCCCCGGTTGTCGCCCGGCCGGTCACGCTGGACGAAGCCTTCAGCGCCACCGTGGCCGCATCCGACGCCCGCTTCGGGCTGAAAGTTGACAAGATCCACACCCCGCTCACCATCGGCAAGGACGCGCTCAGTTTCGTGCTGAGCAGCCAACGTAACGGGCTGCTCTACATGCTGCTGTGGGACAAGGCCACTGCACAGTTAAGCCAGATATTCCCCAACGAACTCGATCGCGCCAACCAGATCAGCGCTGGCAAGCCAATGCCGTTTCCGCGGCCAGATTGGGCCTACGAGGCCGACCAACCGAAAGGCAACTGGGAGGTGATCGCCATCGTTGCCGATTCACCGCGGGATTTCTCGGTGTTGCGTTTTGATGCCAGAAGCAATGGCGCCACGCAACACGTCGTCGAAGCCGCGCTCTCCGAATCCGGCCAGGGCCCCGTCGGGTTGGGTGGCGAGGCGCACTGCGCCGATGGCAAGCCTTGCTCGCCGGCCTTTGCCGCGCTGCGCTTTGCGGTCGAAGAAGTTTCGGCGGCCGACCGTTAGAACAAGGCCGTCACCAAGGCGCCAGCCCAACGGGACGCCCCCGCCCCCCTCGGGGTTCAAGCGGCAACGAACCAACAGAAAAGTACTATCTGAAGCGCTTGAACAAACCCTCGACGGCAAGCTGCAAGACGCAAAATGAACCTTTGCGGAAGCGCTATCGGCGGGTCATCCACATTACCGCCAAGCACGCTGAACGATGTTCAGCATTCAATGTATCACCTCAGTCTGGCTCCCCTTCAAGGCGGCGCTTGGATGGGATGATGACTGTCGTTTCGTCAGCATCTGGCTCTTCGATCATGCTGACGCACACTGCAGTGAAGTTGTCGTTCGACTCCGATGCCCGGCTGCGGATTAGTTCGCTCATGCTCTCCAGCCAGGCCTGGGGCGTCGGTGTCGAGTTGAGCAGGCGCTCCATATCGTCCTCTTCGACGTATTCCCACCAGCCATCGGTGCACATCAGGAAGACATCTCCCGGATGCAGCGCAAGCGGCTCGGCCGACACCGACAGCGCGATGGACTCCGCCGAGCCGATCGCCGAGGTGAGCAGGCTGCGCTGGGGGTGGGTTCGGAGCATGTCGACGCTGCCATAGCCGGCGTCGATCATGTTCTGGACGAGGCTGTGGTCGCGCGTCTGGTAAGCCACCCGGCCGTGCCGGAACAGGTAGATGCGGGTATCACCCACATGGCCCCACACCGCCACGCGGTCGTGCGGGTCAATCAGCAGCAGTACAGCGGTGGCGTGCATGTCGTCGGCGGTGCCACCGGTGGTCTTTTCTTCCACCACAGCATCGTTGGCCCGCTGCAGCAGACTCGAGGCGGTGTTCGGCCCGACCTGCGGGTGGGCCGAGAAGCTGCGCAGCATGCTGCTGACCACCAGCCGGGCGGCCACGTCGCCGCTACCGTGGCCGCCCGCCCCGTCGGACACCACCCAGCAGCAGCCGGTCTCCGACGTCCAGTACCCGCAGGCGTCCTCGTTGCGGCTACGGCCGCCCACCTCGGACAGGAAACACGTCTGCATCTCCAGCATGACAACCTCGCGCTGCTTGTTCGGACTGTATCAATCGCCTATCGGCCCGGCTCACGCTCCGCTTGAAGCCGGTCCACCTGCTCTTCGTAGGCGCGCAGGAACTCGCGGCCGAAGAGGGCGTGGAAGTCATCCTCCGCCTCCCGCGAGATCTCGTCGTACATCTGCTCGAACAGATCCCACAGCCGGGCCTTGCGGCTACCGGGCAGAATGTTGTCGAGCACGCCGCGCGACGCCACCCGCTCTTCTAGACTGCCCGGCTCGAAACGCTTAAGTACGCCGGCCAGCGCCGCACGCATCCCCGCCATAAAGCCGAACTGGTGCGCCCGCAGATCGTCGTACGCATCGCGCATCGCCTCCTCGGGCGGCATGAAACCACGCCCCTGGGGCGCCAAGAGTTGCGACAGCGCAAAGCCAACATCAGGCGAGAATTTGAGCGGGTTGTTGTCCTTGGGGGCGACTATCGTTACCGTGGCACGAACCTCGCGTTTGGTCAGCGCACGAGCGGTGAGGAGATCAAGTGTGCCCTGGGTCGACGCACGCAGCACCATGCCGATCTGCTCCAGCAGCTCGGGGGTAAGCCCGGCCGGCAGGCGCAACGGCACGCCGAGGCCATGCAGGAAAGCATCGAGCAAGGCGTCGCCGGTGGCCGGAACGGCAGCAGGCTGTTCGGCGCCGGGCGCGACGCTCGCGGCTATCGGTGCTGGCGCTGGAACAGGCGCCGACATAATGACGGTGGGAGGATGCTCCGGCGCAAGCCGGTCGACACCGATCTCGACCTGCGGTGGCAATGCGGCATCACGGGGCGCGCTGCGCGGAGCCGCCACCGGCTTGGCCGAAGTGTCATCCCACGAAAAAACCATGCCCGCCACCGGCGCAGGCGGCGCGGGAGCCTCGGCGCGCGGCGGTGTGAAAGCCTGATTGAGCAGCGGCGCGTCGTCGCGCTGGGGATTGGCCACAACCGGTGCCGGGCCCGCGCCGCCAAACAGCGCCAGCGGATCGACCGTCGCTGACACTGCGCCGGACGGTGTCACCGGCGCATCACCGAGCGGCGTGCCGGCGAACGGATCGCGGGCCGCGTCGCCCAGTCCGAACAACGCATCGACCGACTGCTCGCCGCGCACCTCGCCCAAGCCAAGCAGATCAGCCCGCGGTGCGGTGGGCGGCGGAGGTGGCACTGCGAAGGGATCAGGCAAGGGCACAGGCTCTGCGGAGCGGCCGACCGACGGCGCCGAGGCCGCGAAAACCGCGAACGGATCGTCGCTCACGGCCAGCTGTGGCGCCACCGGAGTCTTCGCGGCTGATGCACCAGGCGTGCCCAGCAAGCCGGCAAAAGGATCGGAAAAATTCTGCGTGGCCGCTGGCACGCCGCCGAACAGACCCAGCGGATCGGACGACGGAGCCGACAGCTCGGGCGTCGAAAACACCGGCGCCGAATGGGCAAATTCGACCTCCAGCAGATAACCGCCGATGACGATCCGGTCGCCCCCCACCAGCGCCACCCGGTTGCCGCGCCCCACCGGCCGGTCGTTCACCGACGACGGGTTGCCGCCCATATCGACCAGCACAAACTGCCCACCGTCGAACTCTACCCGCGCCTGAACACGGGAAATGTGCCGTTCGGGATCGGGCAGAACCAGCTCGTTGCCCTCCTCCCGTCCGATCGCCCCCCCGCGGCTGTCAAAATCGAAGGTCGCCGGGCGGGCAGGCGGGGCGCCATTGAAGCTGATGACGGAGATGCGCATAGACGTGTGCCCACGGGTCAAGAGAAGATCAAGCGTAGATTTCTGGCACAGCAGCGCTTAAGCTACGCAACGTATTTTATTGGGCTAAATAATGCATTTCCCATCTATTGCAGAATACCAGACTGCTCGATATCGTGCAGGACAAACGCAAGACTTCAGATCACAACCAGTTGATTTTTCATCCGAATGATTGCGGACGGGCGAAGATTATTGCACGTTGGCTCGCGAAGATATCTGCCAGTGTCAGCGCTGGCCGGACGGTGCTGAACATGATCTCAGGTTCAGCGCGTTGTCCTGATCACAAGGAAGCAATCCTTCAAGTTCGGCCAAGCGGCTTCTGATGCCTCCACGGCACTTGAACTCTCTCTCCCCGCCCGAATCGCTGGTGACGCGGACCCCCGCCGTGCGGCTACCCCTCTCGTTGTAATCGAACACGGCGTAGTCGAAGCCCTCGTTGCGAAAGAGCACCTCTATTCTGTCGACACCCGCTCGAAAATAATGGGCGTAGCGAAAGACATGACGACCACCATCGGTGCCAGGAAAAGCGAGTTCGACGTGTCCCGCCCTTCCGAAGCGATACTGGATCTTATCGTTCCCGCTTCCACACAGCGCGACCCAGCGGCCAAGACTTGTCTGGCAGGAAAAATAGATATCTTCCCGTTCGGCGCACAGGCCGCCGGGTGCCTGCGGCGGCGCAGCAGCCACAGAGCCGCTGATCAGGCCCGCACACAAAAGGGTGATGAGCTGCTTCATGGTAGATTGGAGCCCGCTGTACTCTGCCCCGCCAGGGCGACATAACGCCGATGGGCATCCCGCAGCTTTGTGTCGTATTCGTTCTTCAGATAGCCCGGCCCGTTGTAGGCTTTCGCAAAGCGCGCCCAGTCGTGCTCGCGTAGTGCGGACAACATCGCCTTGTTGCTCATTACGAAATGGGTGAAAGCCTTCAGATGCTGGGATTCCGACTGGCTCATTGCGAGTACGAACGCCTTAACCGAGGTAAAGCCGGCCGCCTTGAAATTGTCACCCATGATCTGAAAACGGCCCCATGACGCAGAACGTAACGCTGCCTCAGGCGCAAGCCGATAGGCTTCTTCCAGCTTCGCATATCGGGCCGAGAATTTTCCGTAACCACCTTGCTTGGCGTTCGAAATACCTGGATGCTTTGCGTCATACTTGGCAGCCGTATATCGGTGAAAATAATGGCGCTCGAAAAGTATCCGCGGTCGTCCAGACTCGTCGAACGCGTGACCGCTGGTCTCGACTTCAGCGATTGCCTGGATCGCAGCGATATCCACTTTTAGCTGGTTGGCTGCAGCGGCGTAGTCGGCTGCACTCAGCCCCCGCAGGGGGTTGCGGCATTCACGGAACAGGAACGCCAGATCGATGGCATGCGGCGGGCGGCGCTGCTGCCCGGAAACTGGAGTCGGATAGTTGTCCGAACTGGCGCAAATACTGCAGCGGGGGAGAGTGCCGTCGTCAATAGACTAGGTGTGGCGCGTCCTGCACAGCGGACCGGGAATGCGGAAATTTGCCATCTGTATTCTTCTCTTAGCGGAAAGGGGTACGCGTTAATCGGCGGCCCTGCCTCAGGCTCCCGAAGCTACCCATTACGGATTTTTTCTTTGCTAAATCACCAGTCGCACACCTAAAAAAAGAGGCTGCAAAGTCCTGGGGCTGCGAAAGGGCTGGCAATCGAGGTCATTCAGGTAGCTTCGGCAGCCCTGCCTCCATTTAGTGACATAGTAAGATCAGAGC
Source organism: Zoogloea sp. 1C4 (assembly GCF_009469605.1). Classification (GTDB taxonomy): domain Bacteria; phylum Pseudomonadota; class Gammaproteobacteria; order Burkholderiales; family Rhodocyclaceae; genus Zoogloea; species Zoogloea oryzae. The sequence continues at coordinate 15,595 of NZ_SSXU01000025.1, forward strand.
TTCAAGAACTCCTGCTCCGCTTTCAAAACAAGTTCTCCAAGAGAGGATTCCATCGGCCAAGAGTCGACGACCATTCGCCCCATGCCTTGGTCACGCTCAGCAATTGGAGGAAAGGCCTTTTCGTTAACTAGTTGCTCCATCGTGATAAGTTTTTCGCAAACTGCCTCCAATTGACGCAGTGAGCCAACTGTTCCTTTCCCCTCCCGGTGTCGTATTAATTCCTCCTCTGCAGCCGTCCGTGCTGCACGGATCAATGCGAGTGCTCGCCCCTGCTTATTCATGTGTTCAGCAAATCACTAAGGTTAGGAACAAATTTTTGAACCTGCCCACCGCGCAGCCACATACCTTGCGGAGCTGCTCGCCCTTCAATCAACATCGATCCAGGCCGAATTTGCCACTGAGTCAGTTTGGTCATTTTATTCCATTGAGGCAGCAGGGCTAGAGATTCACGGGACGCAGGAAACGTTTCGAACAAATATCGTCCCTTGGCGAGTGCTTTGACTTCATCATAGTAGCGCAAACCAAACTCGGACGATCCCGCTGCTCTGAGCCTGACTGTTTCCCCCTCAAATGATTTGAGAATCGTGACTCTTTGCGACCTCGGCAAACCAATACTTTGGAGGTACTTGGACGCATCCTTTATACCCTCATAAGCCGACTTTACTGCAAGAGCCGCTTTCCTACAACTCAACCCCAGCGGATCCACCCACCCCAGCGCACTTGGCGCGAAGTTGTAGACATTCGCCCCCGCCGCCAGCCCTAGCGGGTCCTGGGAGATGAAGGCGCCGATCTGAGGCGCGTAGTAGCGGTGCCGATTGTAGTGGAGCCCGGTCTCGCCGTCTTCATACTGCCCTTGAAGCCGGATCGGGTTGTCCATGTGATTGACCGGCCGATGCGCGATGGCGCCCCAAGCTTGGTGGCGCGCGGCCCATTGGATTTGGCCGCTGCTATCGATCAGGCGGATCGGACAGCCGCTGGGGTCGTTGAGGTAGTGAAGGGCCGGGGCATTGGTGCCGCGGAGTAAGGCCAGCGGTTCGAAGGTGTTCGGACGGTAGACGAATTCCCGTGCTGTGCCGCGGGTTGCGTCGAGGGCGAGGGCGTCGCCGTCCCAACCAAAGGTAGTGCGCACGCCGGCGGTTTCTTTCCACAGGCGCCGGCCCAGCGGGTCGTAGGCGTAGCGAGTGGTGAGGCGTTGGTCATTTGTGCCGCTGCGGTGGCTGGCGATCAGGCGCTGATTGGCGTCCCAGTCGAGTTCGAGCAGGCCCTCGGCGTCTTGCCGGTGGGTGAGGTTGCCGGCGCGGTTGAAGCGGTAGCGGGTGCCTACGTGTTCGCCGCTGCGTTGCCAGTCATCGTCGTTGCCGGCTTGGCTTGCGGCGACGCGGGTTGTGAGGCGGTCGCCGGCCGGGTCGTCAAGGAAGCGTTGGATGCGCCCCTTAGGGTCGATGTGGGCCAGGATGCGGCCCATGGGGTCATAGAGGTAGGTGTCGACGCCAAAGCCGCTGTCTTCCCGACGCGTAAGGTTGCCGGCGGGGTCGTAGTGGTAGTCGGTGGCAAACAGGGTGTGCTCGCCCGTGCGGGTGTGCTGGCGGGTGAGCAGGCCATCGGCGTTGTAGCGGAAATCCCGAACGAGGGTGGGGGTGATCGCTTCCTGGCTGAGCCGGCCAAGGGCATCGCGGTGATGGTGGATGGGCGCGGCACCGTCCAGCCGGGTTTCGATGCATTGATCGAGCAGGTCGTAGGCAAAGTCCACCCGGTGGGCGGCAGAGGCGGACTGGGGGCCGCTGCCGGCAAAGCGGGTTTGGCGCTGGACGCGGTTGCCGGCGGCATCGTAGGTGTTGTCGATGGCGAAACAGTCGCCAGTTGCGTGTTGCTGGGTTTCTTGAAGGAGCTGCCCGACGGCGTCAAAAATCCGTTCGACCTGGACGTGGGCGTTGCCCGTGGCGACGAGGTTGCCGGCGGCGTCGTAGTCAAAGGTTTCGACCCAGGCTGGGCTGCCCTCGGCTTGACCGGGTTGGGGCAGTACCTTTTTGACGATGCGCCCGAGTGGGTCGGTGAGGTAGTCGATGCGCTGGCCGAGGGGGTCGAGGGTGGCCTTGAGGTGGCCGCTGGGGCCGTAGGCGTAGCGATTGCGCTGCCCCCAGTAGTCGATCTCTTCGACGACCCGGCCCAGGGCATCGCGCTTGAGCTGGTATAGCTCGCCTCGCTGGTTGCGTACGCCCACGAGGCGTTCTTCGGTGTCGTAGAGGTAATCGACCCGATGGCCGTCCGGCTGGATGCGGCGAGCGAGTTCGCCTTGGCCAAAGTATTCGAGACGGGTGACGGCGCCGTTCTCGTCCTGGTAGGCGGTAAGGTTGTCTTCGGCGTCGTAGGCGCATTGGATGCGGGCGCCGGACGGGAGCTGGACGGCGGTGAGTCGGCCTTTGGGGTCGTACTGGTAGTGCGTGCGCTGGCCGGCGGGGTCGGCATGGCCGACCAGTTGCCCGAGGGTGTCGAAGGCGTAATGGGTGGTGTGGCCGAGGGCGTTCTCAACGCGCGTCAGATGGCCGTGGCGGTCGTAGCTGAGGGCGGTGCGCGCACCGCGGGGGTTGAGGTGGGTGACGAGCTGCCCGAGCGCGTCGTATTCGTAGCGGCTAACGTGGCCGAGGGGCGTGGTCTGGCTGATTAGCTGACCGCGGGTATTCCAGTCTTGCAGCCAAGCGGCGCCGTTGGGGTCGACGATCCGGGTGGGCTTGTTGGCGACGTTGAACTCGGTGGCCAGCTGGGTGCCATCTGGGCGTAGCACCTGGAGCAGGTTGCCGCTGTCGTCGTAGTGGTATTCGCTGCGGCGCCCCGCGGGATCGACGACCGCACAGGTACGACCACGGTCGTCGTACTCGAAGATGGTGGTGCCACCCAGAGGGTCCAGCTCGTTGATCGGCAGGCCGTTTTCGTCGAGCTTGACGACCGAGACGTGACCGAGGGAGTCGGTGATGCGCCGCTCTCGCACTGGGTCAAGGTACTCGAAGCGGTAGTCGTAGAGGCCGCCGTCACCCCAGGCGTGATCAACCCGCTATCGACGGACATTTCAAGGACATTTGGGAAAATCAAAAACTTTGCCAGGACTACTGTTGCAAGCCGTTGATTTAATGAACCCGAATTTTCGGGGTGTGCGGTTTTCTAGGCACAAGACTACACGCAGCTACTGCGAGATGTATCGAAAACATCAACTCCAGCCTCCTCCAGCATGCTCTCAAACTGAGCTGATCCATATTTTTCTAAGTAACCTAACTCTGCATCTGAAATAGGAAAGCACATTAGCCAATTAATCGCCTTTCCATTCAAATTCAATTCATGGAGATCATCTTCCCAAAAAAAAGGAGTTGTGAGATAAAGAGATTTCAAGCTTGAATCCGACTCATAGTGCCCAACTATGTTTCTAAAAAAACAGCCTGGCCGCCAAACTTTTGTCGACTTAATTATCGTAAAAGCAGCCTCAGCAAGAATATTTGGAAAGACCGTAAAGGATGAAAGCGCAGCGCCACAAAGCTCCACTCTCGTTGGAAATTCTTTTCCGCCCTCAAGCATAGGATGATCCGAAAGACCGATCGTCCCATAAGACGAAATATCAACATCGGGCGTACCCGCAACAGAAAGAATATCAACAGAAATGTCGCGACTGTCATTAAAGTAATTACGAACTACAGGACTCCTACCTTTAAACGCAGAAAGAACCTTTTTCGCAATTTTTTTATCATCTTCCGTTACGGCACGCATCATTAGTCTCCAAAGTAGTCATTTGTTCTAATCTCCCCCGCATGGCTTCTATTTGAGGAAGGAAGCTCCGGCCGATATTTTGTAGTGTCATTATACTCATCCAAGAATTTCTTTCGGTCTATATCTCTTCGAGACGCACTTTCTTGATGCTTCCTGTGCTCATACCCCGGCTTGTGCCCCATATCCCAAGGCTCATTTTCCTTCATTTCTCTGCCAGTTTTTGGGTCCCGTACTTTGCCATCTGAGTCTTTCGCATCCTCCCAAACCTTCTCCCGCTTACCTTTTCTGAATTTTCCTCGACGATAACGCGGATCATCCCGGGGGGAAATCTTCTCAACTCGTCCGCCACTGGCAGCAGCCTGCGCTTCCTTTTTCGCCTTCTCCGCCGCCTCCCGCTCCAGCTTTTCCTTTGCCGCTTTCTCTGCCGCTTCTTTTACCGAATGCTCCACCGCCTCCTCGGCGGCCTTCTTGGTCGCTTGCTTTTCGAGCGCCTGGGCGCCCTTCTTGGCCATTTTTGCCGCCGTTGCAGCCTGCCCGCCTATCGGCAGCATGGCCGCGGCGCTCAAGGCAGCACTGACTTTGTCCCCTTCTGCAAGATAGACCAAGGCATTGGCGCCGTCGGCGACTTCGCCGACGCCCGGAATCAACCCGACCACATCGAGCGTGGTGTGCAGTGCGTCCGAGCCCCAGCGATTCCACCAGCCTTCTTCTTTGGGGGTGGGTTTTGGCGGTGGGGCGCTGTTGCCGGGGCCGCTGGCGTTGGGCTGGGTTTGCGGGACGATCAGCCCCTGGGTGTTGCCGATCGGGCCAGGCGCGGCTTGATTGTTGGGTTTGACTTTGCCCTTGCCGCTCACGGTGCTTTCCAGTTCATCCAGACACTGTCGCCGGTGCGCACAATCGGTTGGCCATTCACGTAGACCGAGCCGCTTTTGCCGATGTTGTGGCTGACCGTGGTGTGGGTCTGGCTGACCACCCCTTTGCCGCCACCGGCTTCGTCGCCCGTCACTTTGTCGACGAAGCTCTGGTTGTGAAGATAGGCGGCCTTACCCTGGAAGAAGACGTTGGGCGAGCAGTGTTGGCTCATGTCCATCGTGTGGGTGATGGGGTAAGGGACCGGCACGCCTTGCTTGCTCGGCGTGAGGCAGACATCCGGTGCGAGGCTGACCAGACGGAACTGGGCGTCTTGGGCGGTGGCGGTTTCGCTGGCCATCTCACTGTCCTTTCTGGATGGCCGCGTTGGCACGGCGGGCGGCTTCGATGTCCCAAGTGCCCAGCTCCATCCGTTCCACACCGGCAGCAGCGCCAACCACGGCACGCTGGACGACGCTGAGTTCGTAGGCTTGGAAGTCGAAGATGAGAGTGTCGGTGAGCAGAGGCTTGAACAGCGGAACGCCGACGTCCAGGTGAAGCAGTAGCTTGAGCACCGGCCGTGGGAGCCGGAAACGGACTTCTCCGCCGGGATGCAGCCCGGCGAGCACGACGGTTTCGCCGCCCTGGGGGTAATCGATTTGTTGGTCTTCGGGGGCGCAGTTCCAGTAGCCGAAGTCGAAGTCTTCGGGTAGCCCTGGCCAGCGGGTTTGCTTCCAGTGTTCGTCGTAGCTGCCCGCCAGCGCTAGACGCGGCTGCCACCAGCGCCCGAGCGCGCCGAGCCCGACCACCGGGTAGTCGCCGGTTTCGGCGGCGGCCTGGTCGAAGGGGAGCCCGAAGGGCTCGAGTCGGGGGGCGGGGCGACGGTCCGGTTGGGCGCGTGCGTCCCAGTCAGGGTCGAGAAAGCCGCAGCCGATGGGGTTTCGGGCGTCCCGCGTGTGGATTTGCGCTTCGACCGCCGAGCCGTCGGGTTGAGGCCGTGGCCAGATACAAGTGCCGCCCCAGGCGTTTTCATAGCAAATCGGGACCGTCGCGACCGGCTCGGGATCCGTCAAATGCCAACCTTCAATATCCCTCACGAATTGACGTGGCCCGGTGACTACCAGACGTTTGGTCCATTCCCCCACCTTGATGCCTACCGCCCAGCTCGGCCGCGGTTCGCCGTTCGGGGCATGGGCAAGGGCATTGTTGAAGATGAGGTCACAGCGCGGCTTGAAGGGCACGTAGTCGCTCTCCTGCAGTACCGAACTGAGATTGGGTTCGCCGGAAAAACTGTCGGTGGCGGCCAGGGGACGCTGGGTGTCGGCAAGCATCACGCAGCCCTCTGCGTCGACTTTGCGCAAGGTGTACGTGAGGCGGCTGACCATGACGTGAAAGATCTGGCCGGCCACGTCCACCATCTGGAAATACTGGCTGGGGAAGGCTGTGTGGTTGCGCACTTCCGGCAACGGTGCGGGCTTGAGCGGTGCTTCGAGGAGGTTGTCGGGGCCGTTCACGGGACGTGCCTCAGTTTAGGTCGATGCGCTTGGAATCGAGCTGGATGTGGTCGGAGCCGACAACGTCGATGGTCCTGCCGTTGACGATGATTGTGCCGTCCTTCTTCATGACCAAGGTGCTCAATCCAACCGTGAGCGTAATGCTGTCGCCAGCGGTCAAGCGGAAGTCGGTTCCGACCGTAACGGTCTTGGCGCTACCAATGGTTTCTGACTGGTTGTCACCGATCGTCACGTTCTCATTACGCCCAACCTTCTCGGTCCTGTCGTGCCCGATCTGGGTCGTCTCGTCGTTTTCGACCACATTGTCCTGGTTCTTCTCGGCGTGGATGTAGAGCTGCTCGGCACCCTTCTTGTCTTCGAAGCGGATTTCGTTGAAGTTGCCCACACCGCCGCCCTTGGTCGATCGGGTCTTGATGCCGGTCTGGGTCATGTTGTCGGGCAGCGCGTAGGGGGGCATCTGGTCGGCGTTATAGACGCGGCCAGTGATGATCGGGCGATCCGGGTCGCCTTCGAGGAATTCGACGATGACCTCCTGGCCGATGCGCGGGATGGCGATCATGCCCCAGTTCTGGCCGGCCCACGGGTGGGAAACGCGAATCCAGCAGGAACTGTTCTGGTCCTTCTTGCCGTAACGGTCCCAGTGGAACTGGACCTTCACGCGGCCGTATTTGTCGGTATAAATCTCGTCGCCGGCCGGGCCGACGACAATGGCGGTCTGTGGGCCCTGGACGATGGGCTTGGGGGTAAGGCGCGGCGGGTGGAAGATCTGCGCTGACGGGATGGCACGAAAGCGCAGGCTGATGAGTTCGGTGGTGACCAATTCGGACTCAAGCGGGCTCTCCTCGACCCGATAGTCGGCGAGGGTGATGAGGTATTCCTGATTTTGGTCAATGCGCGGGTGTTCAAGCAGCTTGAAAACCCCCCCGGTGGCTAACCCGGCCGCGTTGCCCTCGCCGTTGAAGTGGTCGAACTGATGACGCATCTCCTCGATGCGCACCGCGGCGACACGCTGGCCTTCACCGCGCTCCTCGTATTCGCCAGGATAGTCGAAGATATCGAAGGCCGCCTGGTGCTGGTGCTTGAGCGGACGCGCCGGGCCGGCGTCGGCCTGCATGTCGGCTCGAGGCTTCTCGAAGTTGAAATCGCGCTGAATGAAGCGGGTGGGCTGGATCTCTGCGCCGTGGGACCACTCGCGTATACCCTCGTCGACGCGGGCGTGAGAGGCTTCGGGTTCGCGGAACGGCACCTCGTCGTAGTGGTCGGCGGCAACATGAGCCTTGAGGCTGTCGGCGATGATGAGAGTGTGCTTGCCGTTCTGGTGGCGGAAGAAGAAGTGCATGCCTTCCTGTTCCATCAGCCGGGCAAGGAAGTTGAAGTCGCTCTCACGATACTGAACGCAGTAATCCCAGGTGGTGTAGCTGGCGGTGAGGTGAAACTCGAAGTCGGCGTAGGGGTGATCGGCGAACACGGCTTCGATGATCTGCCGGATGGACTTGTCCTGGAAGATCTTGCAGTCGCTGGTTCGGGTAAGCAGCCAAGTCCAGGGGCGAACAACGATGAGATATTGGTGATGGCGGTTGTGCTGCCCTACCTGGTAGAACCCGACGGCCAGCCCGTTGAATTCGCGGGTGCTTCCGTGGGGCGTGGTGACAGCCACCGAGATAGGGTGGCCGAGGAGTTCGTCAGCCTGGATGTCACCGCGACGAGACAGCACCGTAATACGGTACTCGCCGTTGCGCGAGAGTCCGTCACTACCTTCAAGCCGGCTGAATTCCAGCAGCGGGCCCAGAGGGGTAGCGATTTTGACGAGCCGGTCGACTTTCATTGCGAACATCGAATCCTCCGCTGGCACGCGTGCCTTGCTTTACGAATCATAGCCCGGGCAGAGCCGTGTCAGCGCACTGATTCATGACGGACGCGTCCGGCTGGGACGCTGCCTGGGTGACGATGATCAGGCCATTCACTGGAGCCCCTCCTTCGGTACGCAGCACCGCAGGATCAATGCTTAGCACATGGAACCCTGCCCCTTCGAGACAGTCACGCACGTAGGGCGCCGTGTGGGCATAGCGGCCGTGAGGATTGAGAATGTGGCCAGACGATGCAGTGTCGCCGGCGTCCTCCACCGAGAAGGCAAACACCCCTTGCGGCCGCAGAGCCTGCCTCGCAGCAGCACTCACGGTCTCGAGCGGGCCGAAGTAGCACAATGTGTCGGCGGACAGGATCACGTCGTAGGCGCCGGCTTCGTCGGGCATGCGCAGGAACTCACTCAACTCAATGCGATATAGCTGGTCGTAGCAGCCCTTGCCTTCGGCGCGGTGGAGCATACCCACTGACAGGTCGACACCCACCAGGCGCGCGGCCCATGGCACCACCAGTGGGCCGCACAGCCCGGTGCCGCAACCGGCATCGAGGATGTCTAGCTGCTTGGCCGGCGCGGGCAGGTAGCGGCCGAGCGCCTCGGCGACCAGCTCGGGCGCCCGGTAGCGCAGGCGCACCTTAAGCTGCTCCTCGAAGCTCTCGGCGAAGCGGTCGAAGGTGTCGACGATGTAGTCGTTGTCGGCCCGCTCAGGCACGTCACAGCCCGAGCAGGCGGCGTACATGTGACGGGCGGTGGGGTCGTCCGGCTGCTGCTCGAGCCACTGGCGAAACACCTCGGCCGCCTCGGCGAGTTGTCCGGTGGAGTAGTAGGCCAGCCCGAGTAGCTTATGTCCGTCGGGGTGCTCGGGCATCAGGGTAATCGACTTGCAGTAGTACTGCACCGCGGCCTTGATGTCATCGCGGGCGGCATAGAGCATGCCGAGGTTGTTGTAGGCGCGAAAATGCTTCGGGTCGAGCTCGACTGCCAGCAGGTATTCAGCCTCAGCGGCTTCTGACGCTTCAGTAACCCGGTGGAGCACGCCAAGGTTGTTGTGGAAGTCAGCGCGCCGTGGATCAAGCGCGATGGCCTTCCGGTAGCTGTCAGCGGCAGCCTCGACCCAGCCCAGCGCGGTGCACACGTTTCCGAGGTTGTTGTGGAAATCGGCGAATTCGGGCTCGCACTCGATGGCGCGCTGTAGCAACTCGACGGCTTCGTCCGCGCGCCCGCGCTGGAAACGTAACAGCCCGAGGTAATGCAACGCGTCTGGATGCTCAGGCGCAAGAACAAGCACGCGACGGTACAGGGTTTCGGCAGCGTCGAGTTGCCGCTTGTGCTGAAGCGAAATGGCGTAGCGGATGGCCTCGTCGAGGCTTAGTTCGCTGGAGGGCGCGGTGTCGGGCTGAGGGGTCTGGGCCTTCATCATGGCGGGCACGCGGGAGCTTACTCAGGTTTGAGAATGATCCCAGGGTGGTACATCTTTGAACCCTTGAATTTGGTGAGATCCTGACCGCGGTTGTTCCTGGCGAATGAGCAATGTACCCAGCCAGAGGTCGGGATGCCGGGCAGGAAGTTTTCAAGGATCAGTTGATCGTAATCAAGCGTGTTCGAAATCCACATCGCCAGGTCATACACCGAGTGGCCGCTTACGTGGAAATCGACCGCTTCGCCCTTTACGTGCTGTGAAGCAGAACTGCCACCCACGGCTTTGTTGACGTCCGGACTACGATAACCGCTATGAATGATGACAGGACGCTCGTAGTGCGCCCTCACCGGCTCAAGAATCTGCGAGCAAAGCGAACGCAGGTTGTCGAGCACCTGCGGTGATGCAGGCTGATTCAGAAGACCTGAGGACGTCGTCGTCATTTCCCGGAGGATGAAGTGTTTGGAGAGTCGATCAGTGTTGGAGGCCATGTTTGCATCCTTGCTCAGGGATGTTTGTCGGGCGTACAGCGGGTGTAGCTCAGGGTCTTGCCATTGCGCAGTTGAAGCACCGCATGTTCCGGCGCTGAGATGACGAAATGCAGCGCAAATTTGTCCGGCGTCCTGGCCAGCGGATGGCGCCGGCCCATGTCGGCAGTCACGCTTCCGTCACTCAGGCGATACGTCACGGTGGGATACCGGAACAGCACCGGCGTACCGTCGGCGTCGAGGCGGATGACGGCGGTAACCGCTGCAAAGGACAACTCAGGCCGGACGCAGCCTGTGCGGGTGCGCGCCCAGTCGCCAAGCAGCGGATTCGGGACGTCCGCGCGAGCCGCGCCCGCGATGCAGGTGGCCAGTACACAGGCGGCAAGGCTGGGTAGATGCAACATGGCACTGTCCCACTGATCAGTCGAAGCTGTACTGGAAATCGTTGTCCGCGACGCCCACGTGCACGCGCTCGATCACTTGGCCTTCTAGCGTGCGCCGCAGGAACTCCTCGCTGATGCGCGGCAGCATGGTGTTGGTGAGAATCGCGTCGATCATCCGCCCGCCACTTTCAAGTTCGGTACACCGGCTGGCAATGAGCTTGATGACTGCATCGTCGAAGGTGAAAGGCACCCGGTGGTTCTCGCGCACGCGCCTGGCGATGCGGCCCAGTTGCAGGTGAGCGATGGCGCCGATCATTTCGTCGTTGAGCGGGTAATAGGGAATCACCACCAGCCGCCCCAGCAGCGCTGGAGGAAAGACTTTGAGCAACGGTTCCCGGAGCGCCTTGGCCATGCCTTCGGCGTCGGGCATCAGGTCCGGATCCTTGCACAGGCTGGTGATGAGTTCGGTGCCGGCGTTGGTGGTGAGCAGGATCAAGGTATTCTTGAAGTTGATGACGCGCCCTTCGCCGTCTTCCATCCAGCCTTTGTCGAAGACCTGGAAGAATATCTCGTGTACATCCGGGTGGGCTTTCTCGACTTCGTCGAGAAGCACCACGCTGTAGGGCCGACGCCTTACCGCCTCGGTGAGCACGCCACCCTCGCCGTAGCCGACGTAGCCCGGCGGAGCGCCCTTGAGCGTGGAGACGGTGTGCGCCTCCTGGTATTCGCTCATGTTGATGGTGATGACGTTTTGCTCGCCGCCGTAGAGCGCCTCGGCCAGCGCCAGTGCGGTCTCGGTCTTGCCGACGCCGGAGGTGCCGGCAAGCAAGAACACGCCGATTGGTTTGCTGGGATTGTCGAGGCCAGCGCGGGAGGTCTGGATGCGCCGGGCGATCATTTCCATTGCGTGATCCTGGCCGATGATGCGCCGGGCGAGAATTTTGGGCAGATTGAGCACCGTTTCGATCTCGTTGCGCGCCATCCGGCCAACCGGGATGCCGGTCCAGTCGGCAACAACGCTGGCCACCACCTGATGATCGACGGTGGGCAGGATCAACGGGTGCTCGCCCTGCAGGTCGACGAGTTCGGCCTGCACCGCATGTAGGCGGGCCAGCAGCGCGTCGCGGTCGAACGGCGCCTCGGCGGCACTATCCGCTGGAAGCGTATCGGCCGGCGCCGGCTGCGCTTCGGCAGCTGCCGCCTCCATCGTGCTCCCGGTACCCTCAACGGACTGCAAGCTGCCGCGCAGCTTGCCACGCAGGGCAAGGAGTTCATCCACCAGCGCTTTTTCCATCGTCCAGCGAGCGTCGAGTTCGGCGAGGCGGGCCACCTCGGCTGCCAGCGCTTCGCTGGCGGAGGCTTCGCGCTCAGTCACGTCGAGGCCGATGTCCTTTTCGCGGCCGATGATCTCCAGCTCGGTTTCGAGCCCTGCGATGCGCTTTCGGCTGTCATCCACTTCGGCAGGGGTGGCATGCAGGCTCACCGCGACCCGTGCGCTGGCGGTGTCGAGCAGGCTCACTGCCTTGTCGGGCAGCTGGCGGGCGGGAATGTAACGGTGCGAGAGCTTGACCGCCGATTCGAGCGCTTCGTCGAGAATCTGCACCTTGTGGTGGTTTTCCATCGTCGTGGCGACGCCACGCATCATCAAGAGTGCCTTGGCCTCGCTTGGTTCATCCACCTGGATCGACTGGAAACGGCGGGTCAGCGCCGGGTCTTTTTCGATGTATTTCTTGTATTCGGCGAAGGTGGTGGCACCGATGGTGCGCAGCGTGCCGCGGGCCAGGGCCGGCTTGAGCAAGTTGGCCGCGTCACCGGTGCCCGCCGCGCCGCCTGCGCCGACAAGGGTGTGGGTTTCGTCGATGAACAGGATGATCGGCTTGGGGCTGGCCTGGACTTCGTCGATCACCGCGCGCAGCCGCTGCTCGAACTCACCCTTCATGCTCGCGCCAGCCTGCAGTAAACCCACGTCAAGGGCGCGTAACTGAACGTCCTTTAGGCTCGGCGGCACGTCGCCGCGGGCGATGCGCTGGGCGAAACCTTCGACTACCGCCGTTTTTCCGACACCGGCTTCGCCGATCAGGATCGGATTGTTCTGGCGTCGCCGCATCAGGATGTCGACAACCTGGCGGATTTCTTCGTCGCGGCCAACAATCGGGTCCATTTTCCCGGCTCGGGCCTGCTCGGTGAGATCGGTGGTGAAGCGTTTCAGGGCTTCCTGTTTGCCCAGTTCGGCAGGCGGAATCGCGCCGCTGGCCTCGCCGGGTGCTGCGCCGGAGCCATCGCTGGCGGCCAGTGCTGCTTCGGGCGACCCAACCACGATCTTCTCGAAGTCTGCGGTAAGCGTATCGCCACGGATGCGTTCGAACTGGCGCGAGATCGCCATAAGCGCATTTCGCAGGCTGGGCGTCTTGAGCGCACCTACAATCAGGTGGCCGGTGCGCACATGGCTTTCGCGGTACATGAGCGAGCCGTACACCCAGCCACGCTCGACGGCGTTCTCGACGGCCTCAGAGAGATCGGAGATCGACGTGGCGCCCCGTGGCAGGCGGTCAAGCGAGGCGGTGATGTCGCCAGCGAGTTTTCCCGTGTCCAGTTCGAAGTGGCGGATAATCCGATGCAGATCGGAATCCTGCGTCTGCAGGATCTGTTGAATCCAGTGCACCAATTCGACATACGGATTGCCGCGGAGCTTGCAGAAGACCGTGGCGCCCTCAATGGACTTGTAGCCCAGGCTGTTGAGTTTGCCAAAAAGTGCGACCCGGCTGATCTCGCTCATGTTCGTGTCACCGTGTGGTTTCGGAAGAATGTGGGGGGTTTGCGACGTGGCGCTTGAGGGCTCGGTCCACGTCGAGGATCAGATCGGCGGCCGGTGCATCGCTGCGCCGCCGGCCAAGCCAGCTGGTGTAGCCGAGTCGATTGCCGCGGCCCAGGCGCAGCGGTGGCACGCTGAGCGTTTTCAGCACGAGTTGCGCGTCCCAGGTGTATTCGAGGCCGGCGTAGTTGCGCACCGCCGCCTGCAACTGGGCGATGCCGGCGCCGCCAGGCAACAGGTTGCAGTAGTCAATGAGGTCAGTGGGGCCAAGGCGCAGGCGGAACTTGTGCTGACGATCCCACACTCGCTTGCCGAGCAAGGTGTTGCGGCCGAGGGTGCAGCACGCGGTCCCAAGGCGCGAGCGGTCGCGATCGCGCACCGGCATCCAGTGGCCGACGAACTGCTCGACCTCGACCGGAACCCGGAAAAAGCCGCCGACAAGCTGGCCGAGCCCTTCGGCGTTGCGCACCTGGCGGTTGAGTAGCGCGGCGTGGTGGAGCTTGACGAAATCCGGCAGCGCATCGCGCCGACGCACGCCTGGTAGGCCAATGCCCGCCAGCGCGCCGACGTAATCGCCGAAACGATCCTCCGTCGGACGGTCGAGGCTGACGCAGGGTTGGGCTTGCGCCCATGCGCGGTAGAACAGGCTCAGAAAGCGGTGGTGGATGATGTCCGCGAAGCGGGCGAAGGCCGGGTCGCCGGCCTGCAACTGGCGACCGTAGGCATATTCGGTCAGATGCAGCGGTAGCGGGCCGTTGGGGCCGAACAGGCCGAAGAAGCGGACTTCGAGCCATGGCGGGCGGCCCTCTTCGCCAGGAACGATCCGCGCCAGCGTGGACGGCGCAAAACCAAGGGATGGTTCCTGACCTAGCCGCACCGGTTCGTCGGCTGGCCGGGCGGCCGTGCCGATGCGCGGCAGGGTTGGACTCAGGCATTCGATGCGACGCAGCGCCTGATGAAAATCCCACGACCACGGCTCGCTGCCGATGGCAGCGAGGAGCCCGTCGATACCGGGCCTCAGAGGATGGGTCGAAGTCCGCATCGCGCCGGCCAATGCATGATCTCGCCGCGCGCAACGGTGCGCAGCACGGTTTCAGTGAAGCTGTTGATGCTTACATGGCGAGCCAGGAAGTGTTCCAGCACACTGCCAAGCAGAAAGGCGCTGCCGCCTTCGAAGAACATCTCGTCCATTTCGAGCACTACCTCCAGCCCACGCCCGAAGCACAGCGGCCCGGGCATTGGCAGGCGGGTGATGACGGATTCACAGCGGATCGAGCGAAAGCCGTCCACCTGCTTTCGCATGCCCACCTCTGCGGAGCTAGCATATAACCCGAGCAGCTCGCGCAGCGCGGCGGCGCCCTGACGCGCATCGGTGTCGAGCAGCGACAGATAGTTGAGCGACAGCTGGCTGATGAAACTCCACGCCTGTGCGCCCTCGGCCACCGCCGAATAGGGCCGCGACGGTCCCTTCACGCAGCGGATCGCCTCAACCGGTGCGGCCACTTCCAACGAGAAGTCGCTGGAAGTGGCTCCGGTCGGCATGATGATCGGCAGGTCGCGGTTGGTGCATCTGGCCAGCAGCGAGAGCTGGCGCAGGTCGGAGCGGTAGGGCGCCTCGCTGGGATCGACGAGGGACAGGAAGACTTCACTGCCGATGTAACTGGTGCGGGCCCCGACCCGCTGCTGGCGCTCGGAATACAGGCGGGGCTCGCGACGCAACGAATAGTAGCCGTGGGGGTGAGAATCGGCCCCGTAGTAGTCTGCGTAAAAGGGCTCGAAGCGTTGCTGGCTGTCGACGCCCGAGCCATAGCCGGTGACTTCCCGCAGATCGTAGATTTCAAAGTCCATTGGTCGCGTGCGGTCGGGCACCAAATGGAACTCGCTGGTGCTGTCGCTCACCTGGATGCGGTCGATACGTTTTTCGAAGAGGTTGATCGCCGGCGTGCAATTGAGCAGGAAGTTCGAGCGGTCTACGACCGTTTCGAGGCCCGCCTCGCCCCGTCCGAACAGCACCACGAGTTCCATCTCGGGCGTATCGTTTGTGGCCACCATTGCTGCCAACCCGCTCAGTTCGAGAAACAGGTAGCGCTGTGGAAAAGAGAAATACTCCTGCAGCAGCCGATAGCCGCTGAAATTGCGCGCGCTCGCAGGCAACAGCGCTTCGTCGTCAGCGAAGCCCGGCTGGCTTACTGTCTCGCGAGGCAGGAAGCCGAAGCGCACCCGACTCCGTTCGCCCGCGGCTTGCAGAACACCGAGGCATGCGCTGCCGATTAGTTCGTGGAGCTTAAAGGCGACATCCTCGGAGCCACCCAGATAAAAGCTCAGTGCATTGATACGGGTCTGCGCGAAATTGAGCCCGGCCGTACAGCGTAGGCGCAGCCGAATACCCCCCTTGCAGGTGCCTCGTAACGGCAGGCCAGCCAGCGGCAGATCCGGCGCAAAGGAAAAATAACTAGCATCGACCAGCTCGACGGGCCACAGGGTGAGCGGGTGGGCAGTGCAGAATTGACTCGGGCTAAAATCGTTCTTACCCGGCGCGCCACGGATCGCTGTGCCCCTCGGCACCACGCTGCCCGTAGCGAGATTAGTGTCAGCGAGTATCGGCTGAAACTGGGCGATCAACATCGCTGGCGTCGGTGCCATGTAGTGCGGGTAAAGCATCTCCAGCAAACGCTGGGAGAAGCGTGGGAACTCGGCGTCGAGCTTGAGCTGCACACGCGCAGCGAGGAAAGCGGTACCCTCAAGCAGGCGCTCGACGTACGGATCGTGAACCTCAATGCCCTCCATCCCGAGGCGGCCAGCGATTTTGGGAAATGCCTTTGCGAACTCGGCGCCCATCTCGCGTAGGTGCTGAAGTTCGCGGTTGTAGTGTCGGAGCAGCCGTGGGTCCATAGTGATTGGGTCAACTGAGGACTTCGGCTAGCGCAACCTGCCCGGTTTCCAGATCCACCTCCGTTCGCAGCAGGAGTTCGAGGGGCACCGGCTGGGCCCACACCTGGGCAGAAATTTTCACGCTGACGACGTTGTGCCAGCCGAGCATGTTGTCGTTGTCGACCGCCTCGACCTGTAGAGTGTTGGCGAGGATGCGCGGTTCGAAGCGCAGGATCACGGTGCGGATCGAACCTTCGAGACCATGCACGTCGAGGGTCGAGGCGGTCCCGCCAGCAAAGGCGGGCATACCGTAGTTGAGCACAGAACGCTCGACTTCCGGGTAGGCTGAGAGATCCTCGCTGGCGCCGAGTCTCACCGTGTTCATTAGCGAGGTCAGATCGCGCAGTACCGCCGTACGCAGCTCGCTCTTGGTGAGCACCCGTGCCTCCTGTGTCATGAAACGGTCGAACAGCGTGGGCTGCAGACGGTCGCTCGGTGTCGGTTCCGTCATGGACTTACTCCCCGGCTGTAGCAGGCGAAAAGATCAACTCGCGGGTGTCCATCAGTGGAAAATCGCCAATGTCGGTCGTGAAAACACGCTGCCCCAGGCCACAGAAAACGCCTGCAGGGCGC
This sequence comes from Zoogloea sp. 1C4, assembly GCF_009469605.1. Lineage (GTDB taxonomy): Bacteria > Pseudomonadota > Gammaproteobacteria > Burkholderiales > Rhodocyclaceae > Zoogloea > Zoogloea oryzae. Next base: position 32,176 of record NZ_SSXU01000025.1, read on the forward strand.
TCGACCCATTCGGTCTTGCGGGCCAGTCGGACGAGTGGATCGGCGTCGAACTCTGACCTCGGATATCGGGTCGGGATGACGCCGACGGTTTCTCCACCATTGGAGAACTCGAAGTGCGCCGGCATCCACACCGCATCGCGCAGGTCTTGCGGCGGCTCGATGACGATCCGCGCGATATAGACGAATGGCAGCCAGTAATAGCGGCCATTGATGACCGCTTCGCAGATGGGGCCGAGCCGCATGTCTGCATCGGCGATCCACGCGAAGGCCTTGCCGTCAATGCTGCCAGCACTGGTTGGCGCCTCGTCAAACGCCCGCTGACGCAGCGACTCGGCACCGTCGGCATTGCCCTGCCCAGCGGTGAGCAGCGATTCGATCAAGAGCGCGAGCCAGTTTTCGGGCTGACCGAAAATCACCGGCGACCGCCTGCCGGCAAACACCTCCGCGCGCAGCAATTCGCAACGCAGGGTCTCACGGTACATCTGCGCCATCGCGAGCACCGCAGCATCGAGGTCGGCAGCGACATTAAGTTGGGTAAGCGCTCGCTCCCACTGACCAAGCACCGCCAACAACTGGAACAGGAAGACGCGCAGTGCTGCGTCGCCAGGGCGGGCCCGGACGCCGGCCTGCAGAAAGCCGAGCGCCTCATCGACGTCGCCGTTGCTCAAGGCTTGTTCGGCAGCTTGGACTGGGTTCATGGAAAGGGATCCAGAAAGGTGGCGCCGCGCGCACGCGGCGTGTGACGACACCGCGTCGTGACGAAAACTAGAAAACTAGGCTTTGAGGTTGATCTCGGTTTCGAAAGTCATCGTGCCACGCCCACCCCCTGTCTTGCCCTGAGGCACATACTCGACAGACACCTTCTGGAAGCTCAGCGCCAGTTCCTCGGTGAGCACCGACGAGTTGCCTCCTTCGCCGCCGCCTACGCGATGGTGGGTAAGGCGCCCCTTCTCGATGGTGATTGTGAAGTACTCCAGCGCATCCGCACCGCCAGCCTTGCGCACGGTGAGGACGGCTTTTTTGATCAGCTCGTTGTTGCGTAACGCCGACATCAGCGCGGTGGTCGCGCTATCCACCTGTTTAACGATGTGCAGTTGATCGAACGCCGTGCGGGCAACCGCGTTACCAAACGCATCTGACGGGCTGTCCATCCCCCACGACCACGACACCACGTCGATCTCGCCAGCGTGCCGCGGGTCCGCCGTCTCGCCCTTGATCGGCCCCTGCTTCGCGCCGTCAATCTTCAAAAACATGTCGCGCAAGGCCATGGTGCTAACCCTTCAGGATACGAATCCAAACCGCAAATATGACTTACTCGGAACGCGGAATCGATACTCCAGACCCCACAGCGCGTGCCGGAGAAAACCGCATCGCTAGCCAAGCGAAAGGCGCTGGTCACCATCAACCGGCGCCCCCCACAGATGCCATCAGCCGCCCGCGGCGTTCTGCGCGATGTCCCAAGCAGCGATCTTCGCGCCGCCTTCCTTGCCGCCCTTGGCACTTTGCGGCTGGTATTCGAACTTGAACTCGGCGAAGTTGAGTGTCACGTTTTCAGTCAGGCGATCTTCTCCGCCGCTGCCACCAGTGGTCACCGAAGTTACGATCACTTCCTTCATGGTGATCTTGATGTATTCAAGAGGATCCTTGCCGGCCTTGCGCACCGTGAGGAGGGCTTCGTCGTAGTGCTCGCCAGAGCAGCAGCCGAGGATCAATGCGTTGCTCGAGCTATCCACGTATTTGGTGAAGGAGAGATCCTGGACGCTGACCTTGCCACTTCCGCCGCCGCCACCGACATGGGTGGTGCCACTCTGCGACAAGCCCCAACTCCAGGCCAGCACATCGATTTCTTTCTTATGAGTCTTATCGGTCGACTCACCTTCAATCGTCTTGATCTTCATGAACATATCGACAGCCATTTTCGTCTCCTAGAGAGTTGAACCACGTGCTACCCGACGACCAGTTGGCCGGTCGCCCCTTTCACCTTTGCAATCACCGGCGACTCTGCCTGAGTGCAGGAGCGCCTGGCACACCTTACCCGGCTTTCTGGGAAGGCAGTTTCGAAACGAGCCGCAGCGAGACCGTGAGGCCTTCAAGCTGATAGTGCGGCCGCAGGAAGAACTTCGATGAGTAGTAACCAGGGTTACCCTCGATCTCCTCGACAACGACTTCGGCCGCAGCCAAGGGCCGACGTGCCTTGGTCTGCTCGGTTGAGTGAGCAGGATCGCCGTCCACATAATTCATGATCCAGTTTTGGAGCCAGCGCTCCATGTCGGGACGCTCCTTAAAGGAGCCAACCTTGTCCCGCACAATGCATTTTAGATAATGCGCAAAGCGGCAGCAAGCAAAGAGATAGGGCAGGCGCGCGGCCAGATTGGCATTCGCTGTGGCGTCTGGATCGTCGTATTCGGCGGGTTTTTGCAGCGACTGCGCGCCGATAAAGGCGGCGAAGTCCGAGTTCTTGCGGTGGATCAGCGGCATGAAGCCACTCTTCGCAAGTTCGGCCTCGCGACGGTCGCTGATCGCGATTTCGGTTGGGCATTTCATGTCCACACCGCCGTCGTCCGTCGGGAAGGAATGCACCGGTAGGTTCTGCACCGCGCCGCCCGATTCGACACCGCGGATGCGCGAACACCAGCCGAACTCCTTGAACGAGCGATTGATGTTCACCGCCATCGCGTAGGCTGCATTAGCCCAAGTGTATTTGCGGTGATCGGCTGCCCCGGTGTCTTCTTCGAAATCAAAATCGTCAACAGGGCTGGTGCGTGCGCCGTAAGGTAGGCGCGACAGGAAACGCGGCATCGCCAGCCCGATGTAGCGGGCGTCGTCAGACTCACGCAGTGAGCGCCAGGCGGCGTATTCGGGAGTTGAGAATATCTTGGTGAGATCCCGCGGATTGGCGAGTTCCTGCCATGAATCCATCTGCATCACGGTGGGCGACACACCGGCGATGAAGGGAGTGTGGGCAGCCGCAGAAATCTTGGCCATCTCGCCAAGCAAACCGACATCCTGCGGTGAGTGGTCGAAATAATAATCGCCGACGAGACAGCCGAAAGGTTCACCGCCAAACTGGCCGTATTCCTCTTCGTACACCTTCTTGAACAGCGGGCTCTGATCCCACGCCGTACCCTTGAAGCGCTTGAGCGTCTTGCCCAGATCGTCTTTGGAGATGTTCATGACCCGCACCTTCAGGGTCTCGTCGGATTCGGTGTTGCTGACGAGATAATGCAGGCCGCGCCACGCGCCTTCGAGCTTCTGGAACTTGTCGTTGTGCAGGATCAGGTTGATCTGCTCTGAGAGCTTTTTGTCGAGTTCGGCGATGATCGCCTCGATCGATTTCACCACATCCTCGTCGATCAGCCGGGTTTGGGAGAGCGCTTGTTGCGCGAGGGTCTGGACTGCTCGACTGACTTCCTCGCGGGCTTCGTCCGACTTCGGCTTGAATTCCTTCTGGAGCAGGGAAGCGAAGTCGCTACCCTCGACCGTTACCGCGCTGCCGAGTCCTTCGGCTTGGGTTTGTTGATCGGACATTCGAAAAACCTCCAGTGCATGCATGCGCCCCTGGCGGGGCAAACGGCTTCGTTCGATGGAAATTGGCGAGGGGATCACCTCAACCGGTTGCCTCATCTTTCGGCTTGGGCGCTGCGGCCAACGATTGGAGCAGGGCCGGATCGTTGAGCACCTTGAGGATCAGTTCCTCGGCGCCGCTCTTGCCATCCATGTAGGTGATGAGGTTGGAGAGTTGCTGACGGGCGGTTAGGAGTTTGTTAAGCGCGTCGACCTTACGGGCCACGGCGGCCGGCGAAAAATCGTCCATAGAATCGAAGGTCAGTTCGACGTTGAGGTTGCCCTCACCGGTCAGCGTATTGGGTACCTGAAAGGCGACGCGGGGCTTCATGGCCTTCATGCGGCTGTCGAAGTTGTCCACATCGATGTCGAGGAACTTGCGATCGGTGACCGGCGCCAGTGGATCGGCCGGCATGCCTGAGAGATCGGACATCACCCCCATCACGAACGGAAGTTGGATCTTTTTCTCGGCCCCGTAAAGCTCCACGTCGTACTCGATCTGAACGCGGGGTGCCCGGTTGCGGGCTATGAATTTTTGACTACTGCCTGACATTTTGGCCTCCGAGAGACGGATACGTTTGAATCCCCGGATACTGCATCCGGAGTGCTGCCTTCGCTATTCTTCCTCGTCCTTGTTCAACTTCTCGCCGACCACCGTTTCCGCCTGGATAAGGCCGTCAGGTGCGACGTCCTGCATCAGTTCGAGAAAAGACATGTTCATCATCCTCTGCGCCCGGCGCAACACCAACTGAACCGGGTTGGTAGGTTCGCTCCGGGAAAGATAATCGCATAAACGACCGAGTGTTTGTATAACGTCCTGGCGGGAGCGGATTTCGCCGGCGACTACCGTGCTCGGTCGCCCGGCAGCGGTGGCCGCGACCGCTTCCATCGCATCGTTTGAGGCCGAGGCAGTCTCTGCTAGAGGCGCCGACAGACCGATCGCCTGAACGACGCTGGAGAGCGCGGTTTCCAGCATTTTCAGATTAGGAGCATACGATTCGCCGACCCGCTCGCCGATGATGCGGCCGATGTTTTTCGCTCCGGCCAAGGCTTCGGAAGCGAGCCCGGGGAGGTTAGGGTTTTCTTTGACGGCCGCGGCGATCAGGCCCGCCAGCTGCGCTTCAGTCAGCTTGGTGCCATCTGCGCCAGGTGACAGACGCCCTTGGGCGATTTCGATCTCCCGCACCGTAAGCTGGCCGAGACTGCGCGAGCGGAGCACGAAGCTGGAACGCAGATCGGCGATGCCGGCTTCAAGGGACGACAGCGGCAGAAGCGCATTGATGCGCATCGTCGGATCGTTGTCCTCGTCGGCCTCAAGCTCAGGATGAACACTGTCCCAGTAGTCTTCGAGCAGTCGATTGATCAGCGCCAAGCCATCGGCGATGGCGACAAAGCCGGTGTTATGGAGCAGTGCCCGGGTAAGGTACACGGCCACTCGCAGATCCTTGCTACGGCCAAGGAGCGCTTCGGCGAGGGACTGCACCACGCCCCAATTGACGTTTGATCCCTGGATCAGGATCGCGTCGCCACCGTCCTTCCGGAATTCCTCGCTGCGCTTCTCACGCGACGCCTCCTCGAGGCTCAGGAAATCGAGGTCATCCTCAAGATTGGGGCCGCACGGGCAGTCGTCGGAAATCGGTTCCAACCAAATCTCTATCGTCATGCTTGCCTCGTCTTGAAGATGGAGCCGGACAGCGTGCGGTTACTCAATTTCACTCTAGTCTCCAGTCATCGGGTCGGGAGACGCTCACCGCGCCGGGCCAGCTGCAGGAGCGCACACCACCATCTCGCCGACCATCATGCCGACGCAGCGTTGGCTGGGCGCGACGCCCTGAAAGCGGTCGACTGCCGCCTGCCCAACCCGCGTTTCGGTGATGACACCCTTGCGTAGCTGTGCGGCGACGTTCTCGTTTGAGAAACCACTTTCCAACTGCTCCTTGCGAACCTGGTTGAGAATTTCGGCTACGGCCGTCTGAACTGCGTCATATGCCGACGAATCTTCGATCTTGACCCCGTTGACAACCACTGCCCGGATTGCATTCTTTGGAATGTCAATCGGGAATACCAGATAGCGCTTGATCGGGCCGACGGCGTCTTCACCCGGCTGGAGATTGGTGCCGAGATAGACCGGCACCTGCCCGCTGCTGCCTTCCTTGTTGAAGGGATCGACCGCGATGGTCTGCAGCAAGCTGTTGCTGGTCTGGCCCGCGACAGCACCGAAACTGACCGAGATGGGCACATCAAGAGTTCCGAAGCTGTACCCAGACGTGTTCGGTTCGGAGATCACGAAGATTGACGGCAGGATCACGTAATCCTTGTCCTCGGCGCGGGTCGGACCGGTGGCGATGTTGCGTCCGTCGCCAAAAGCCGTCGCAGCGACGTGAGTCTGGATCTTGCCACCTCCGCCATTGATCGCCCGGGCGATAAGCATCACGCTATCCGCATCGATCGACGGCTTCCTGACGGACGTCACCGGATCGATACTTCCGGGCGCTACGGTGATGGTGTCCGAAGCAATCGCGACGATGGTCTTGGGCTGATTCGTGCCCTGCCTCTCGTCGGCCTTGGTAATTGCCGAGATACCACCCTGGATCTGGTTCGTTCCGTCGTGCGTCACAGTCCGGTTGGCACCTGTGGCCTTCGAAAAGACGGAGAGCAGGTCGCCTAGGCGCGTGGTACTGCGGGAGGGATCGCTCATCGCGACGGAGGCGTCAGCAGACAGGTCGATGGATCCTTTTCCGGTGGCATTCAGCAAGAGCGTCACGCTCGGACCAGTCAAAATCCGGGCGCCGGCCTGCTGGTAGATGCTGGCGCCGTAAATGGTCAACTTGTTCGGCACGCCGATGGCATTCTGCACCGAAACGTTCGACACCGCACTCGATCCCATCACTGCATCAGAGATGATCTCAAGGGAACCGCTTCCAGTGATGGACAGGTTGCCGAGCGGAATCGCGTTTGGGCTCCGGATTCTGGAGGTGGTATTCGTCAGCGCCATGCTGCCGGAAACCTCAATCTCGTCGGCAAAGAGTTGCGTATCCCCTGTTTCCAGGGTCACAGCGAGCTTGCCATGGTCACTGGCAATCACAGTCGTTCCGCCGGTCACCACCAAGGGCGCGCGGAACAGGTTGGCGCCGGTGGAGAGGTCAATTCCGTTACTGCCCGCATCGACGGTGGCGGTGCCGGTCACGGCCAGCGCACCAGTCTGGCTGACCGGGCCGGCGGCGGTGGCGTTGAGGTTGCCGCCGATGGAGCTGGTGCCGAAGACGAGCGCGCCGCCGGCGTGATAGG
>NZ_SSXU01000025.1:39190-49034 GCF_009469605.1 Zoogloea sp. 1C4
GCCGGTAGCGCTGACGGCGCCGCCGAAATCGTTGCCGGCGTTGCCGAGCGTGATGGCGTTGGCGCCCGCATCGAGCGTCGTGGTGCCGCCGACGACGAGCGCTGCCGTCTGGCCGATCGTGCCGCTGGCGATGATCGCGGCGTTGCTGTCGACGGTGGTGGCGCCCAGGCTGAGCGCGCCGGTGTGGGCGTTCAAGCTGCCGAAGTGCCCGGCCAGGCTGGCGGGGCCGGTGGTATCAAGGGTCAGCGTACCGGTGAAGTGGTTAGCACTGCCGGCGGCGCTGACCGCACCGCCGCCGGTACTCCGCAGCGTGGCGTTGGCGCCGCGCAGCGTGCCGAGATAGGTCTGTACGCCGCTGGTCACGATGCTCTGGCTGGCGCCGAGGTTGAGGGTGCTGCCTGCCAGTTGAGTCACACTGCTGAGGCCGTTGGCGCCAGCGGCGAGCGTAACGGTGCCGGGGCCATCAATGGTGAGCGCACGCGTTGCGCCGTTGACGGTGCCGTTCAGGGTCAGTGTTCCGCCGGCAGCCGCAGTGATCTCGGCATCGCTGGCGAGCCTGACGCCGCCGCTGTACGACGCGGCGCCGGTGCCCATCAGCGCACCGACGCTACGGCCGGCGATCACCACACCAGAACCCGCCAGATTGATGCTGGATGGTGAGCCGAGGGTCACACCGTCGGCGATGTTGAGCGTTGCACCTGAATCCACTGCGACGCTGCCCGGGCCAAAGGCGGAGTTGCTGACGGCGGTGAGGATGCCGGCGGCGATGGTCGTGGTGCCGCTGTGGGTGGCGGCACTACCGCCGAGTACGAGCGTGCCCCCACCCACTTTGGTGAGGTTGCCGGCGCCACTGCGGTTGGCGTTGAGGGTGAGTATGCTGCCGGCGCTGACGCCGATTGAGGTAGCCGCGGGCAGTGCGATTGCACCTGTGTAGCCGGCGGTGCCGGTGCCGGTCAGCGCACCAGCGCCGCCCAAGCCGTTACCGCTCAGTTGGATCGACCTCGGTGTGTGCAGAGCGGTGTTGTTGATGTTCAGGGTAGCGCCGGAGGCCACGCTGACATCGCCCACGCCCAGGGCGTCGCTACGTACGCTCAGGGTACCAGCCTGGATCGCCATGTCGCCGAAGGACGCGCTGCCTGTGGATATCTCCAACGTGCCGAGACCGGTTTTGGTGAGGTTGCGCGAGATCCCACCCGAAATCACCGTGCCGCCGCTGCCGGCAGTCAAGGTGAGTCGGTCGGTACTCGCACCGCTGAACGGCCCCACATGGATGGTCGCCGGGGACGTCAGCGCGAGCTCTCCGGTGTAGCCCGCGGCGCCAGTACCCCACAACGCGCCATAGCTGTGGGTGCCGTCGTTCCAGCCGGCGCCAGCGAGATTGATCGAGCTGGGCGAAGTCAGCGACACGCCGTCCAGATGCAGGGTGGCGCCGTTATCCACAGTGGCCGCACCGCCGCCGAGGCTCCCCGCGCCCTGCAGGGTCAGCATGCCGCCGGTCACCCGGGTCGTTCCGGCGTAGCCGCCGGCGCTGGTGAGCGTCAGCGTGGCCGGACCATCCTTCGTGAGGTTGCCGGCACCGGCGATCGTACCGGAGAAGGTGTTGTCGACATTCTGGGTGACCCGCAGCGTCCCTGTGCCGAGCTGGATCGTGCCCGAACCGCCGAGGCTGCCGATGTGCTGATTCGTTCCGTTGAGTTCGAGCTTCGAGCCGGCGCCGGAAAAACTCACCACGGTGAGATCGGGTAGCGTGCTGCTGCTGTTCAGGAGCACGGTGCCGCCATTGATCGCGGTGCTGCCGGAGTAGCTGTTGGCACCGGACAATTTCAGCGTCCCGGCGCCGATCTTGGTGAGGGCGCTACTGCCGTCCATCGCCGCACCCAGCATGAGGGTGTCGCTGGCGATGGGGGTGTCGATGCGTGCGGTCGCTGCCGCGAGGGTCACCGTACCATCGTAAACCGCATTGCCCGTGCCGCGCAGGGTGCCGGAAAGGCTGATTGGCGTAACGGCCGCGAGGGTGATGCCGTCGGCTATGTTGAGCGTTGCACCTGAATCCACCGCGACGCTGCCCGGGCCAAAGGCGGAGTTGCTGACGGCGGTGAGGATGCCATCGGCGATGGCCGTGGTGCCGCTGTGAGCGGCAGCACTGCCACCGAGTACGAGCGTGCCCGCGCCCACTTTGGTGAGGTTGCCGGCGCCACTGCGGTTGGTGTTGAGGGTGAACATGCTGCCGGCGCTGACGCCGATTGAGGTAGCCGCGGGCAGTGCGATTGCACCTGTGTAGCCGGCGGTGCCGGTGCCGGTCAGCGCACCAGCGCCGCCCAAGCCGTTACCGCTCAGTTGGATCGACCTCGGTGTGTGCAGAGCGGTGTTGTTGATGTTCAGGGTAGCGCCGGAGGCCACGCTGACATCGCCCACGCCCAGGGCGTCGCTACGTATGCTCAGGGTACCAGCCTGGATCGCCATGTCGCCGAAGGACGCGCTGCCTGTGGATATCTCCAACGTGCCGAGACCGGTTTTGGTGAGGTTGCGCGAGATCCCACCCGAAATCACCGTGCCGCCGCTGCCGGCAGTCAAGGTGAGTCGGTCGGTACTCGCACCGCTGAACGGCCCCACATGGATGGTCGCCGGGGACGTCAGCGCGAGCTCTCCGGTGTAGCCCGCGGCGCCAGTACCCCACAACGCGCCATAGCTGTGGGTGCCGTCGTTCCAGCCGGCGCCAGCGAGATTGATCGAGCTGGGCGAAGTCAGCGACACGCCGTCCAGATGCAGGGTGGCGCCGTTATCCACAGTGGCCGCACCGCCGCCGAGGCTCCCCGCGCCCTGCAGGGTCAGCATGCCGCCGGTCACCCGGGTCGTTCCGGCGTAGCCGCCGGCGCTGGTGAGCGTCAGCGTGGCCGGACCATCCTTCGTGAGGTTGCCGGCACCGGCGATCGTACCGGAGAAGGTGTTGTCGACATTCTGGGTGACCCGCAGCGTCCCTGTGCCGAGCTGGATCGTGCCCGAACCGCCGAGGCTGCCGATGTGCTGATTCGTTCCGTTGAGTTCGAGCTTCGAGCCGGCGCCGGAAAAACTCACCACGGTGAGATCGGGTAGCGTGCTGCTGCTGTTCAGGAGCACGGTGCCGCCATTGATCGCGGTGCTGCCGGAGTAGCTGTTGGCACCGGACAATTTCAGCGTCCCGGCGCCGATCTTGGTGAGGGCGCTACTGCCGTCCATCGCCGCACGCAGCGTGAGGGTGTCGCTGGCGATGGGGGTGTCGATGCGTGCGGTCGCTGCCGCAAGGGTCACCGTGCCATCGTAAACCGCATTGCCCGTGCCGCGCAGGGTGCCGGAAAGGCTGATTGGCGTACCGGCCGCGAGGGTGATGCCGTCGGCTATGTTGAGCGTTCCGCCCGACGTGACCGTGACAGTGCCCGCAGGGCCGAGGGCGGTGGCGTTGCCCGCCGTGAGCACGCCGGCGCCGATGGTTGTGCCGCCAGAATAGCTTGCCGGGCCGCCCAGCACGACCGTGCCATCACCGAGCTTGATCAGGCTGTCGCCGACACCGCCGTTGATGGCGCCGAGGGTCAGCGTGCTGCCCGCGGTTGCACCGACAGCCGCGGCGCCGCTGAGCACTAGGCTACCGCTGTAAGACGCGGCGCCGGTGCCGGTCAATGCGCCCGTGCCGTCCACGCCGCTGCCGGCGATGTTGATCGACGAGGGCGCAATCGTCACACCGTCGATATACAGCGTGGCGCCCGAATCAACCTGAACCGCACTGAAGCCCAGCCCCGCAGCGTTGCTCACGGTGATGGTGCCGGCGTTGACCGTCGTGCTGCCGGTGTAGGTGTTGGTCTGGCTGAGATTGAGGGTTCCAGTGCCTTGCTTGATCAGCGAGCCGGCGCCAAGGGTGAAGGCGGCAAGCTGGGTAACGGTGCCACTGGCATCGATCTTGAGGTTTCCGCCTGCCGGGCTGCCAACGTTGGTGGTGATCGCGCCGAGGGTCATATCCGGCGCGGTGAGCGACAGCGCCGCACCCTTGGTCGATACCGTCGAGCCGCCGGCAAATATGATGCCAGTGCCACCAGTGACAGAAATGATGTTGCTGGCAACCCCGTTGAAGGCCACTGAAGTGGCAAAAGTCACCGTACCGGGTGCCTGAAGGGTGTAATCCGACGCACCGTCGAGGCTGGAGGCGGACACGTAGTACGTGATGTCATCTCCCACGCTCGGCGCCCGGAAAACACCCGCGGGATCCGCCGTTACCGCCGGGGCCGGTGCCTCCCCGGACACCACGTTAAGATTCTCCGGGTCGAGCAGCAACATCCCCGCTCGCCCCAGCACAGCGCCTGTGTTCACGTTGCCCGAGAAGGCCAGATTACGCTTGCCCGACACCTCGACGAAACCGCCGTCACCGCCCAGCGTGCCGCCGCGGGCCCGGATGCTGCCGTAGAAGCGCGTCCAGTCGTCGGCCCAGACGATCACCTTGCCGCCGTCACCGCTGCCGGTGGCGTCGGCGGAAATACTCGCGCCGCTTCCGACATAGCTGCGGGTGGCGTTGTGCTCGGCGCCGCCGCCTTGATAATTGCCACCGATCAGCACTGTTCCGCCGCCGGTTTCGCCCGATGCATCGATGTGGGCGCTGCCGAACAGGCCGACGCTCTCGCCCAGCACCCTCACCCGCCCGCCACCGACACCGGCCGCGGTACCCGATGCATCCAGCGTTCCGCTTACCTGCACCACGCCGCTGCCGCCGCCATCGAGATAGATTTCGCCGTTGCGCCGGCTGATGCTCCGCGCCCGCACCACGCCATCCACGTTCAGCACGGTATCGAGGAGGGCGTCCCGGGTGCCGGCCTGCAGCGCCACCCGACCACCATCGGCGATGATTTGCCCGGCGTTCTCGACCAGCGTCGGCACGGCACCTGCATCCACCTGATACCGTACGAGGCCGTCACCGTCGAAATCGATGTTGACCCGCTCACCGGCGATGAGGCCGGTAGATCCACCCGGCGTGACGATGGTGCCGGTGTTGCTCACCCGGGTGCCGATCAGTGTCACGCTGCCGCCTTCGGCCGCGGTAATCCGGCCCTCGTTGCGCACGCGGCCCGACCCTCCTGGTGCTACGCCGAACACGTAGCGGCCACTCAGCAGATCGGCACTGCTGGCGGTGAGGGTGGATGCCACCAGGCTGCCCACATCGACCACCGCATCACGGCCAAATATGATGCCTGACGGGTTGATGAGGAATACCGAACCGAGAGCGCTGATCTTGCCGAGGATTTGGGAAGGGTCATTGGTCGTGACCCGATTGACGGTCACCGCGGCGGTGGAGGGCTGGTTGAAGCGCACCGTTTCGTTGCTGCCAACGCTGAAGGTGCGCCAGTCGATCGCCGCCTTGGCACTGCTCTGATTGACCACCAGCCCGGTCGTGCCGGCCGCATTGACGGCGGCCTGCCCTGACACGATGGTGGGATCGGTGGGCAGGGCGAAGGCGTTGTTGCACAGCGCCACCATCAGCGCCGCGGCCAATGGCCGCAGGCTGGTGCGGAAACGGGGCACGTCGTAGCGGGAGGATCGTGTCGCTTGGCGGGGCTGGGTGACCATGAAACTTCCTTTATTTCATCCTGGGTGCCACGACCCAGAAGGCCGGGGTTGGCGCGGGCTTGTCAGAAGTAGCGGGTGATCTGGGCGTAGAGCCGGGGGCGGTGATCGAGCTTGTCGCTGACGAGCTCACCCTGGGTGCGCCAGGCGAGACTGGCCTGGGCAGACCACGACTGGGCGGTTGCCCAGTTGAGCGCCAGGCCTACGGCTGAAAGCACCCGGGTGTTGCGGTCGGCCGTCGAGTTGCCGGCGGACGGATCGCGGTCAAGGCGCGCCCTGCCCCAATCCCAGAACATTGCGCCGACCAGCGAACCTGGGATCCGGCCATCCCAGTTGGGCAGCGTGTGACGCAGTTCGACGCTGACCAGATGCGCCCGGTCGGCGGGCGCCTCACCCACCGGAAAGGCCCGCACGCCGCTCGGGCCGCCGAGACTGAACTTTTCGCTGCTGTCTAGCCGGTCGGGCGTCAGTTGCCCTGAATAACGGAAGAACGCGAGCAGGCCGGTCTGGCCGAGGCTCTGGAGTCGGGAATAGTACGGGTTGATTCGGCGGTACAGACCGGTTGGCGTACCGATCTGAGCCGTCGGATTGTCGAGGCTTCCGTGGGTGTAGCCCAAGGAGAAGCTGTTGATACCACCCCCGAGAAACGTGTCGCGCAGGTCGCCGCTGACCGTGACCAAGGCGGAATCGGAACGTCGCTTGACCACCGCACCGGCGTCTGGAACGTCGGTGAATTCCTTGTGGTCGAAGCCGGCCTGGACGAAGACATTGACGTTGCGCGAGCGGACCAGCGGGTAGAGCGCAAACACCAGTCCATCGGAGGCGGCGCCGGTACCCGGCGGTATGCCGGCTTTGGTCAGCAGCTTGTAGTTGAGGTTGGAATACGAGCCACCGAGCCGCCAGCCGTCGGTTCCCACCGGCGCCACGTAGCTTACCGAGCCGAAGTTGATCCCGCTGTCTTCGCCATAGATGCCGCGAAACGACAGCGAATCGCCGATGCCCAGCGGCGAACCGATGTTGAGACCGCCCATGGCTCGGTACAGGCCGGTGTAGCGGGAGCCCATGGCATCGAGCTGGAACAACCCGCCGACGGTGGGGTCCGGCGTCACGTCGACGATCAGATCAGCCGTACCCGGCGTGCTGCCCGGGCGGATGGTAGAGCGAGCACGCACACCGTGAAGGTCGTTTAGCAGAAACAGAACCCGTTCCAGCTCTGCGGTGCGCAGCACCACGCCGGTCTGGAGGCGGTCTAGCTGGGCCTGGATGCGTGCTTTGGAGACTGGCGTTGCGGGATCGTAGTTAAGCTCGACCTTGCCCAGCATGCCAAGCAAGATGACGATCTCGACGACACCGTCTTGGAGCTTCTGTTCCGGAATGTAGACCTGTGCAAGGAGATAACCGCGGGCGTTAAGGTGGCTGCGAACCAGGCTGGCAGCGTCGAGGATATCCTGAAAGCTCTTGTTGGGGCCGATGGCCGACGCCAGCAGTGCCATGATCGCAGTGCGTTCTTCTTCAGGTGCGCCAATGAGGCGGAAGGCGGTGACATCCACCTTAAGGTCGGGTACGTCGGAGATTTCCTTGCGCGGAACCAAGCGCTGATCAATCAGCTCGGCTGGCGGGCGCGATGTCGGCTGTGAAGGAGGCTCGATTTGGCGCAAAATCTGACCAGCATCCTGTTGGGCCAGTGCAGGCCCCACCGATGCCGTGAAAAATGTAAGCACCACCGACACCCGGGACTGGAAAGAATCCTGCATGCTGACACCCTTAAGCAAGTAGATACCCGTTTGCGTTAAGACTACTCACAAATCATGTCCCGTGCAAGGCAAGATATGCCGTCAAATCCGCAAGGAAAATTCACCCCATGCAGTGAATAGTGAAACTCTTCTCCGAGACTCGCCGCCGCCCCCAATAGCCCACCGCACTAACCATGTCCGATTCGCAGTCAAGACCACCCCACCCATCCCACAATGCATCCCTGCGCAGGGATTTTTTGGTTCGAATGTGGCAGGCAGGCATCGTGATATCAACGGCAGGCACCAACTCTCGCCCATTGCTGGCCGCCGACATTGTCGATTCGAGAAAACGAGCCCCAGCGCAGAAGATTGCGCTGCTCGTCTGCTGCGGCAGCTACCCGAGTGGAGACAGCATCTTGCCGGCGCGCAAGAACGGCCGCGATCTTGAGGCTGCGCTACGGCGTCATGGCTTCGAGGTCGAGGTGGAGAATGACCTCGATCTGCACCGCTTCACGGCTGCCATCGAGCGTTTTCGCAAACACATGGCGATGCTCCCGAATGACGGCCGCAGCATCGGCTTGGTCTACTTCTGCGGTCACGGCATGCAGATCGACGGGCGCAATTACCTCCTGCCCGCCGGCATCGCCACCAACGACCCCAAAGCAAGGGAACTCTCGATCAATCTGCAGGAAAAGCTGATCGCTGCCTTTCCGCAACGCTATCCGGGCCTTGGAGTGGCCGTTATCGATGCCTGCCGCACGACCAATGACACGGCCGGCGCGTTCAACTACTCGACCGCACCGGAGGGTTGCATCGTGGCTTTCTCGGCCAGCGCCGGCCAAGTGGCGCTGTCGCCCGCCGATCCCGACAAGAACAGTTTCTACACTCAGGAACTGGTTGGTGCACTGAACGACGTGGACGAAGAAACGCCGATCACCGATATCTTCGAGCTGACCCGTCTGCGGGTCGAAAAGACGATGACCAATCACCCCGCCGCCATCGTCCGCCAACTCGCCCAGCGTCCTCACATGACCACCGGCCAAGCCGGCGTGTTCATGCTGGGCCGAACCCGAGTTCTCGCTGCGTCCCGCAATGCAGAAGATGACGCCTACGCCAAGCAGGCTGCAGCGCTACTCCCAGGCGACGTCAAAAAGAGCGCCGAGGGCTTCCTAAAGGCTTACCCGAACAGCCGCTACAACGCCCAGGTCCGGGTGGCGCTGGCAGGGGCCGACGACGCGCTTCAAGCACTGTCCAGCCCCTTCGTCCGGCTGTCCGTCAGCGCCTTTCAGACCACCAAGGGCGATGAACTCTTCATGACCGATCTGCGTAAGGCGCTACGCGGAGACAAGGATGCAGCCGAGCGGATCTCACTGATGTACCGAAACGGGCACAACGGGATCTCTCAAAACCTCCAGCGCGGCGAACAATGGCTGCGTTACTCGGCCCTGCTCGGCAACGCCATTGCATGCTACGAGCTCTATCGCAGCCTGGCCGAGAAGGGTGATCCTGACGCCGAGTTTTTCGGCCCTGAGGCTGTCCGCCTGGGCTATCGGCCACCGAAGGGCTTGTGTGGCGCCCGCAAATCCGAGAGCTGTTGAGCACCATATTGCACTTCGTGGCAAAAAACGTAGTCTGGAGTATACTTAGGATGGAGCTTTTTATGCTCTCCAGGTTATGAATTCAACTGTTAGAGGGCCTGCCAAGATGCTTAAATCACTCATGATTTCGACGATCTGCCTGGCTTCCGGAGTTGCCTTAGCCGCCGACAACAGTGGCGACGTAGTTGAGCTCAACGAGAGCGTCGCTCCAGAAGTGATCGAAAGCGGTTTGTTCCCGAAATCCTCAATCACGGCGGCTTGCGAGGAAGCGGCGAAAGCCGGTTTCACTTGCGGTCAGATCGTTCCGCGAAAGGTGTTTTCCCTGCCGTCAAACATTTCGTTTACCTCTGGATCGGCTCAGCTCAGCGACGCCGCCAAGAGCTTGCTGGCTAGCTTCGGTCCAGTTCTGAAGCGCAACGAAGCGTCCGGGAGTTCCGTGATTTTCATCGGTCACACCGACATCACCGGCTCCAAGCGTCTCAATCAAAACCTGTCTGAACGGCGAGCTGAAGCGGTTCGGCAGTATTTCATCAGCAGTTTCGGAATTTCACCGTCCTTCCTCAAGGCAAGCGGGGTGGGATCGGCACAACTCAAAGACAAGGGCAACCCGAGCAGTTCGGTGAACCGCCGCGTTGAAATCAGCACCACGTCGGGGAAATGATCTGATAATCGTACTTTGCCGCTAGCGATCAAGTGCCTTGTTGATGGCTGTCTGGCGCAGAAAGCCAGTGCAGGAGGTACTAGTTGTGCCGAGTCAAGACGTTGTTTCCGTCCCCTGGTAGCCGAGAGCTGGGGGTTTGGCGGCCGATGCCGTGGTGGGGTCGATGCCAGTTGTAGAAGTGATTCCAGAGCGGCAAGGCCGCGCGGCGCTGGTCCGAGTTGGTGTAAGCATGGCCGTAGGCCCACTCCCGCAAGGCGGACTGGATGAAT
>NZ_SSXU01000026.1 GCF_009469605.1 Zoogloea sp. 1C4
ATTCATCCAGTCCGCCTTGCGGGAGTGGGCCTACGGCCATGCTTACACCAACTCGGACCAGCGCCGCGCGGCCTTGCCGCTCTGGAATCACTTCTACAACTGGCATCGACCCCACCACGGCATCGGCTGCAAAACCCCCAGCTCTCGGCTACCAGGGGACGGAAACAACGTCTTGACTCTTCACAGCTAGCGCAGCTTTTCGAGCAGGCCGTCGAGCTGATCCAGGTTGCCGAACTGGATCGTCACCGCGCCAACGCCCTTCTTGTTGGCCTTGATCTTCACGGTTGCACCCAGGCGATCGGCGATCTCTTCTTCCAGACGCAGGATGTCCCGGTCGGGTGCCGGGGCGGGGAGCTTCGTCTTCGGATTGAGCTCGTGCTGCACGAGGCGTTCGGCCTCGCGCACCGACAGCCCGCGGGCGGCGATCAGGTTGGCGAGGCCGACCTGCGCAGCGCCGTCCAGCGGCAGCAGCGCCCGGGCGTGGCCCATGTCGATGTCGCCCGCCATCAGCAGCTCCTGCACCGGCGGGGCCAGCTGGAGCAGGCGCAGCAGGTTCGAGGCGGCCGGGCGGGAGCGCCCGACGGCGTCGGCGGCCTGCTGGTGGGTCATGCCGAATTCCTCGATCAGGCGCTGGATGCCGGCGGCTTCTTCGAGGGGGTTGAGGTCTTCGCGCTGGATGTTCTCGATCAGCGACATGGCCAGCGCGGCCTCGTCGGGGATCGCGCGCACCAGGCAGGGCACGCTCACCAGCCCGGCGATCTGGGCGGCGCGCCAGCGGCGTTCGCCGGCGATGATCTCGTAGCGTTCGGAATCGAACTGGCCGCCGATGGGGCGCACCAGGATCGGCTGCATCACGCCCTGGGATTTGATCGAGGCGGCGAGCTCTTCCAGCGAGCCCGGGTCCATCCGGGTGCGGGGCTGGTATTTGCCGGGCGACAGTTCGCTGGCGGGCAGCACCTGGAGTTCGCCTTCGTTCTTCGCGTCGTCGTCGGTGTTGGCGGCGAGGAGGGCGTCGAGGCCGCGGCCGAGGCCTTTGAGTTTGGGAGGTGCCATGGTGGGGTCGGTTAAGTCTTGATCCGCGCGATCATTTCCTTGGCGAAGGCCAGGTAGGCCTGGGCGCCCTTGGCGCTGCGGTCGAACACCACGCCGGGCAGGCCGTGGCTGGGGGCTTCGGCGAGGCGCACGTTGCGCGGCACGATGGTCTTGAACACCTTGTCGCCGAAGTGGCTTTCGAGCTGGGCCGAGACCTGCTGCTGCAGCGTCACCCGCGGGTCGAACATCACCCGCAGCAGGCCGATGATCGACAGGTCGCGGTTGAGGTTGGCGTGGACCTTCTTGATCGAATTGACCAGATCGGAGAGGCCCTCGAGGGCGTAGTACTCGCACTGCATCGGGATGATCACCCCGTGGGCCACGCACAGCCCGTTGAGGGTGAGCAGCGACAGGGACGGCGGGCAGTCGATGAGCACGAAATCGTATTCGGCGCGGTGCAGCGCGAGGGCGTCGCGCAGGCGGTTCTCGCGGCGGTCGAGGGCGACCAGCTCGACTTCGGCGCCGGCCAGATCGCGGTTGGCGGGCAGCACGTCGTAGCCGCCGGATTCGCTGCGCACACAGGCGTCGGTGACGGTGCTGAGGCCGACCAGCACGTGGTAGATCGACTTGCCGAGGCTGCGCTTGTCGATGCCGCTGCCCATGGTGGCGTTGCCCTGGGGGTCGAGGTCGATGAGCAGCACGCGCTGGCCGGCGGTGGCGAGGCCGGCGGCCAGATTGACGCAGGTGGTCGTCTTGCCGACGCCGCCTTTCTGGTTGGCGATGCAGAAGATGCGGGCCATGTTCAGGTACGTTTCACAATGAGGAGGTGGCGTTCGGCGCCAAGGCCGGGGACGTCGAGGGGAACGCTGCGTTCCAGCGCGAAACCGGCCGGAATGCGGGCGATCTCGTCCTCGGGATAAACGCCTTTCATGGCGAGGATGCGTGTTTCGGGGCCGGCCAGATGGGCGGTGAGGTTCACGAAGTCGGCCAGATCGGCGAAGGCGCGGGAGATGATGCCGGCCGGGGCGTCGGGCGCGTAGGGCGGCTGCCAGGCTTCGATGCGCGCGTGGTGGGCGCGGAAGTTGGCGAGCTTGAGCTCGATCTTGGCCTGGTTCTGGAAGGTGGCCTTTTTTTGCACCGTCTCGACGGAATCCACCTGCAGATCGGGCCGGCAGATGGCCAGCACCACGCCGGGCAGGCCGCCGCCGGAGCCCACATCCACCAGCCGGTCGATGCCGCCCATGTGGGGCAGCACCGAGAGGGAATCGAGCAGGTGGTGGGTGACGACCTGGGCCTCGTCGCGGATCGCGGTGAGGTTGTAGACCTTGTTCCACTTGATGAGCAGGCGGGCGAAGGCGAGGAGCTTTTCCGGTGCGTCGGCCGGCAGATCAAGGCCGAGGGCGGCGATGCCTTTTTCGAGGATGGTGCTCATGCGGATTTCGACTCCCGGCCGCGGGCCAGTTCGCCGCGCTTCAGCCACACCAGCAGCAGGCTGATGGCCGCCGGGGTGATGCCCTGGATGCGGCTGGCCTGGCCGATGGTTTCGGGCTTGTGCTGGCTGAGGCGCAGCTGGACTTCCTTCGACAGGCCGCGCACGGTGGTGTAGTCGAGATCCGGCGGCAGGCGGGTGGCCTCCGAATCCAGCTGGCGGGCGACTTCATCCTGCTGGCGGTCGATGTAGCCCTGGTACTTGGCGGCGATCTCGAGCTGCTCGACCACCTGCGGGTCGGCCTCGGGCGCTTCGGGGGCGCCGGGGAGCGTCATCAGGCTGGCGTAGCTCACGCCCGGGCGGCGCAGCAGGTCGAAGAAGCTGTATTCGCGTTCGATGGATTTGCCGAGCACGGCTTCGGCGGCTTCGGCCGACACCTTGGCGGGCGTGGCCCAGGTGGCCCGGAGGCGCGCGGTTTCGCGCTCGATGGCCTCGCGCTTGGTGCAGAAGGCGGTCCAGCGCTCGTCGTCCACCAGGCCCAGCTTGCGGCCGGTTTCGGTGAGGCGCAGATCCGCGTTGTCCTCGCGCAGGCTGAGGCGGTATTCGGCGCGAGACGTGAACATCCGGTAGGGCTCGGAGACGCCGCGGGTGATGAGGTCGTCCACCAGCACGCCAAGATACGCCTCGTCCCGGCGCGGGCACCAGGCGTCCTGCCCCTTCACCTGCAGCGCGGCGTTGATGCCTGCCAAGAGGCCCTGGGCGGCGGCTTCTTCGTAGCCGGTGGTGCCGTTGATCTGGCCGGCGAAGAACAGCCCGCCGATGGACTTGGTCTCGAGGCTGGACTTGAGGTTGCGCGGGTCGAAGTAGTCGTACTCGATGGCGTAGCCGGGGCGCAGGATGTGGCAGTTCTCCAGCCCCTTGATGGAGCGCACGATGTCCAGCTGCACGTCGAAGGGCAGGCTGGTGGAGATCCCGTTGGGGTAGATCTCGTGGGTGTCGAGGCCTTCGGGCTCGAGGAAGACGTGGTGGCTGTCCTTGTCGGCGAAGCGGTGGATCTTGTCTTCGATGCTCGGGCAGTAGCGCGGGCCCACGCCTTCGATCACGCCGGAGTACATCGGCGAGCGATCCAGGTTGGCGCGGATGATGTCGTGGGTGCGGCTGTTGGTGCTGGTGATCCAGCACGGCAGCTGGCGCGGGTGCTGGCTGGCCTTGCCGAGGAAGCTGAACACCGGCACCGGGTTGTCGCCGGGCTGCTCTTCCATCACCGAGAAATCGATGGTGCGCGCGTCGAGGCGCGGCGGCGTGCCTGTTTTAAGCCGGCCCTGGGGCAGGGCGAGTTCCTTCAGGCGCTGGCCGAGGCTGATCGCCGGTGGGTCGCCCGCGCGGCCGGCGGAGTAGTTTTGCAGGCCCACGTGGATCAGGCCGTTGAGGAAGGTGCCGGCGGTGAGCACCACCGCGGGCGCCTCGAAGCGCAGGCCGATCTGGGTGACGACGCCCGTCACGCGGTCGCCCACCACGGTGAGGTCGTCCACCGCCTGCTGGAACAGCCACAGGTTGGGCTGGTTCTCGAGGCGTTTGCGGATCGCCGCCTTGTACAGCACCCGGTCGGCCTGGGCGCGGGTGGCGCGCACGGCCGGGCCCTTGCTGGCGTTGAGGATGCGGAACTGGATGCCGCCTTCGTCGGTGGCGGCGGCCATCGCGCCGCCCAGGGCGTCCACTTCCTTCACCAGATGCCCCTTGCCGATCCCGCCGATGGACGGGTTGCAGCTCATCTGGCCGAGGGTTTCAATGTTGTGGGTGAGCAGCAGGGTGGCGCACCCGGCCCGCGCGGCCGCCAGTGCGGCTTCGGTGCCGGCATGGCCGCCGCCGACAACGATCACGTCGAATCGGGTGGGATGGAGCATGGAAAACCGGGAAATGGTGAATCGGGGGAGCCGAATGATACGACCTTGCGCTGCAAAAATACAGCGCCGTACGTCGCGCCAACCGGGAAAAACGGCGGATTTACAACGGCTTATCCGCACTTTTCGGGTTGGCCGGACGGCCCCCGCCGGGGTGCCGGAGGCGGGGGGCGGACGGGGTGCCGGCGATTTCGGCCGTTTCGTGGTGCGTCGAACAAATTGTCGGCCTGCTTCTCCCGTGACTGGGGCGAGGCTGGCGGCCGACGGCGTTGCCGGTGGCGCGTGTATCAGGTCGACTCAATGCCGCGCGCGGGAAGCCGTTAAGAGTTCACTTGAATGGACTCAGCCAGGTAGGCCCGCGCGCGAGTCGGACTCGTGATCCGGCGCAACCGGCCCCCCACTCCTTCGTGACCGCTACTGGTTTTTCTTCTGCACTTTGCCTGCCGACGCTCCCGACCGGGAGCGCCGAGCCCCGTCTCGTCGAGGCGATGTGCCTTCCCGTCGAGGTCGTCCCGACCGCGTGTGCCCTCGCCGAGGCGGCCCGCCGCATGGTGGCCAGGGCGGTGGCGTGGCTGGTCGTCGTCGATGGCGACAAGCCGGTGGGCAGCCTGGGCGGGCAGGATGTGCTGCGCGCGGTGCTGGCGGGCGATCCTGCCGGGCAGACCGTCGGCGAGGTCATGGATACGTCGCACCGCTACGCTGTGCTGGGGGAAAACCTCCAGCTCGTCGTGGCGCGGCTGGGCGCGGGCGCCGTGCCCCGTCCGGTGCTGGTGGTGGATGACGCGGGTCGGGTGGTCGGGCTGCTCGACCCGGAGCGGGTTGCCGCGGCGCTGAAGGCTGCCGCCCACGAGCCCGTGCCGGCCGGGCGGGCATGGCTGGCGCCGGCGCTGATCCGCGCGCTGCCCGATCTGGTGTGGCTGAAGGACCCGGACGGCACCTTCCTGGCCCGCAACCACCGCTTCGAGCGCCTGATGGGCGCGCCGGAAGAGGCGGTGATCGGCCACACCGATTACGACTTCATGGCCTGGGACTTGGCCGACAGCTTCCGCCAGAGCGATCTGGCCGCGATCCACGCTGGCTGCGCCCAGCGCAGCGAGCAGGAAGTGCGCTTTGCCGACGACGGGCACCGGGAGTTGCTGGAGATCATCAAGACGCCGATGTTCGACCAGCAGGGCGGCCTGATCGGCGTGCTCGCCGTGGGGCGCGACATCGGCGAGGCGCGTCGGGCCCAGCAAGCCCTGCGCGAGCGGGAGGCGATCTTCTCCAGCATCGTCAGCCAGGCTGCCGATTCGATCGCGCTGATGGATGTGGAGAGCCGGTGCTTCGTCGAGTTCAATGACGCGTGCCATCGCAATCTGGGCTATTCCCGCGAGGAGTTTGCCCGGCTGGATATCCGCGACATCGACTGCCTGCTGACGCCGGACGAGATCGCTGCGGAGGTTGCCAGAATGATCGGGCCGACCGGTCATGTGCTTGAGACACGCCATCGACACCGGGATGGTTCGGTGCGCGACGTGCGGGTGAGCGGTCGCGGCATCCGCCTGCGGGGCGAGCGGCGCTACGTGGCGGTGATCTGGAGCGACATCACCGACAGCAAGCTGGCGGAGAGCCGGCTCCGGCGCGCCAACGCGGCCTTGCACACGATCAGCGAATGCAATCAGGCCGTGGCGCGCGCCACCGATCCCGCCCGGCTGCTGGACGAGGCGTGCGGGCTGATGGTGGCCTTCGGCGGCTATCTGCTGGCTGCGGCGAAGTTCGACTGCGCGGACGAGTGCGGGCTGCCGGCGGATGGGCAGATCTTCGGCGCGGGGTACGACCACGTCGGGCGGCTGGACCGCTTTCCCGTCACGCCGGAAGCGGACCGGCCGACCATCTGGCGCGATCTGTCTGCCAACCCGCAGCTGGCCGGCTGGGCTGAGGGCCTGCCGGCGGGGGCGGCGATGTGCGCGCTGCCGCTGCGCGCCGAAGACCGCTCGGCCGGTGTGCTGTACGTGGCCTCGTCGGCGCCGGGGGCCTTCGACGAGGAGGAGGTGCGTCTGCTCGCCGAGCTGGGCGGTGACATCCTGTTCGGCCTGCGGGTGCTGCGCGACCGCCGGGAGCGGGAGGTCGCCGAGAAGCGCCAGCGGGTCACCGAACGGCAGCTGCAGAACCTCGTCGAGACCAGCCCCACCGTGCTCTACAGCCTGCGGGTGACACCCCAGGGCGAAGTGGTGCCGATCACCGCCAGCGCCAACGTCCAGTGCGTGCTGGGCTATTCCCTCGAAGAGACTCTGCGGCCCGGATGGTGGTGGGACAACCTTCACCCCGACGACCGGCTGAAGGCGGCCCGTGCCGCGGAGGTGGCGGCGAGCGGCGAGCGGGTGGCCCAGGCGTATCGCTTTGCCCACGGCCGCGGTGGCTACGTGTGGCTGCGGGACGAGCTGAGCCGAGGCCCGGCCCTGGACGACGGCAGTTGCGAGATCGTCGGCTCGCTGACCGACATCTCCGCCCAGAAGACCATCGAGCTGTCCCTCGAGGCCCAGCGCCGGGTGCTCGAGAAGGTGGCCTCCGGCGCCCCCCTCGCCGAAACCCTGGACGTGCTGCTGTGGGGCGTCGAGGCTCGCCTGTCGCGGGTGCGGGCGTCGGTCCTGCTGCTCGATCCGGATGGCGTCCATCTGCGTCACGGCGCCGCGCGACAGCTGCCCGAGGGCTACATGCGGGCGGTGGACGGGGTGGCCATTGGCGAAGCCGTCGGCTCCTGCGGCACCGCCGCCTGGCGCGGCCAGACGGTGATCGTGCGCGAGATCGCCACCGATCCCCTGTGGGCCGATTTCGCCGGGCTGGCTGCATCCTACGGGCTGGTGGCCTGCTGGTCGTGGCCGATCTTCAGTCGCGAGGGGCGCGTGCTGGGCACTTTCGCCCTTTATCCCGACGAGCCCTCCGAGCCCGATGCGCTGACCTTCGAGCAGGTGGCGATCGCCACCCATCTGGCGGCCATCGCCATCTCCAGGCATCGGGAAGAGAGCGCCCTGCGGGAGAGCGAGGCGCGATTCCGTCAGCTTTTCGAGATGGCGCCGCTGCCCCTGAGCTTTGTTCATGCCGACGACAGCGTGGGCGATGTGAACCGCTGCTTCATCGAGACCTTCGGCTACACCCGCGACGAGGTGCCGACGGTGGCCGACTGGCTGCGTCTCGCCTATCCCGACCCCGCCTACCGGCAGCAGGTGGAGGGGCAGCACTTAAGCCAGCGCGTGCGCGAAGGCGCCGAGCGCCGCATCGAGCCGGTGGAGCGTGAGGTCACCTGCAGGAACGGCGAGCGGCGGACCATGCTGGTGTCCGGCGCGCCGGTGGGCGACAGCTTCCTGATGACCTTCTTCGACATCACCGAGATGCGCCGGCTCGATGCCCAGCTGGAGCACTACCGCCACCATCTCGAAGATCTGGTGACCCAGCGCACCGCCCAACTGGCCGAAGCCTCCGAGCGGGCCGAGGCGGCCAGCCGCGCCAAGAGCGCCTTCCTGGCCAACATGAGCCACGAGATCCGCACTCCGATGAACGCCATCCTCGGCCAGGCCCGGATGCTTGAACGCAGCCCCCTCAGCCAGGCGCAGGAAGATCGCCTGACCCGCATCCGCCAGGCCGGCAGCCATCTGCTGGCGCTCATCAACGACATCCTCGACCTGTCGAAGATCGAGGCCGGCAAGCTGCAGCTCGAAGCCGTGGATTTCTCGCCCGAGGCCCTCTTCGACCAGGCCCACTCGCTCATCCACGACCGCCTGGTGGCCCGCCGGCTGAAGTTCGAATCCAGCACCCACGGCCTGCCGCCGGTGCTGCGCGGCGACGTCACCCGGCTGCGCCAGGCCCTGCTCAACTATCTGAGCAACGCGGTCAAGTTCACCGAGCACGGCGGCGTCAGCCTGCGTGCCAGGGTGGTCTCCGAAGACGCCGCCGCCCTGCTGGTGCGCTTCGAGGTGAGCGACAGCGGCATCGGCATCGCCCCCGAGCAGCTTGCCCGGCTGTTCCGTTCCTTCGAGCAGGCCGACGCCTCGACCACCCGCAAGTACGGCGGCACCGGCCTCGGGTTGTCGCTCACCCGCCATCTGGCCGCCCTGATGGGCGGGGAGGTCGGCGTGGAAAGCGAGCCCGGCCGGGGCAGCACCTTCTGGTTCACCGCCCGCCTGCAGCGCCGGCCGGGCGTCAGCATGCCGGCGGTCAGCCTGCCCGCCGCGCCCCAGGGCGGCGGCCACGTGCGCGGCGCCCGGGTGCTGCTGGTCGAGGACAACCTGCTCAACCAGGAGGTCGCCATCGAGATGCTCTCCGATCTGGGCCTCGTCATCGACCGGGCCGCCAACGGGCAGGAGGCCGTGGCGCTGGTGGCCGCCAACCGCTACGACCTGATCCTGATGGACATGCAGATGCCGGTGATGGATGGCCTCGAGGCGACCCGCCGCATCCGTCAGATGCCGACCCCGGCGCCCACGCCCATCATCGCCATGACCGCCAATGCCTTCGATGAGGACCAGGCCGCCTGCTTTGCCGTCGGCATGAACGATTTCGTGGCCAAGCCGGTGGAGCCGGAGACCCTGCACGGGGTGATCTTCAAGTGGGTCGGCCAGCCCCGGCCGCCGGTCGCCGCCGACGCCGCGAGCATCGACTGGCGCACGGCGCTGGCGGGCATCGACGGCCTCGACTGCACCCGCGGGGTGAGCGTCGTCCGCGGACGGTGGCCAACCTATCTGCGCATCCTGCGCACCTTCGTCAGCACCCAGGGCGACGCCGGGCCGAAACTCGAACGCGCCCTCGCCGAAGGCCGGCTCAACGACGTGGAGCACCTCGCCCACGCCCTCAAGGGCTCGGCCGGCAACATCGGCGCCCTGAAGGTTTTCGAGATGGCTGCCGACGTGTGCACGGCGATCCGCGCCGGCGGCGATGCCGAAGCGGCGGCACGCCCGGTGGCCCGGCTGGTGCGTGCCCTGCAGCCCCTGCTGACCGCCCTGCGGCAGCGCCTGCCCAAGGAGGAAGATGCCCCATGAGCCAGCCAGCCCGGTTTGCACCGTTCCAGTGGGCCGACTACTTCGAGACCGGTTTTGGCGAGGTGGACGGCCAGCATCACAAGCTGGTCGATCTGGTCAATGCGCTGGCCCAGCGGGCGGCCGGCGGGGCCGACATCAAGCCCGGCGAACTCGCCCACGTGCTCGACGGCCTGGCGCGCTACGCCGTCCATCACTTCGCCACCGAAGAGGCACTGATGACGCAGGCCGGCATCGACGCCCGACACCTGGACGGCCACCGGCACGCCCACGCGGATTTCGTCGCCCAGGTCGAGGCGATGCGTGGCGCCAGCGACGCGACCCAGGTCGTCCCGGCGCTGTACACCTTCGTCACCAGCTGGCTCACCTTCCACATCCTCGACACCGACCAGTCCATGGCCCGCCAGCTGCGGGCGATGGAGGCCGGCGCCACGGCAGCCGAAGCCTACGAGGCCGACACCGGCCACAGCGCCGACCCCGGCAACGCCGCGCTGATCGGTGCGGTGCGCAGCCTGCTGGGCCTGGTGGCCGAGCGCAACCACGAACTGGGCCGCATCAACGCCAGCCTGGAGCAGCGGGTGGCCGAGCGCACCGCCCAGCTCACCACCGCCAACCGCGATCTGCGCCACACCCAGCAGCGCCTGCTGGAGGCCGACAAGCTGGCCGCAGTGGGGCAGCTGGCGGCCGGCGTCGCCCACGAGATCAACAACCCCCTTGGCTATGTGGCGGCCAACCTGGGTGCCCTGCGCGAGTACGCCGAACGGCTGCTGGCGCTGGTCAACACCGCCGACCGGCTTGCCACCGGCAACGGCGCCTGGCAGGCCGCCCGCGCCGAGGCAGAGCTCGATTACATCCGCGAAGACCTGCCCAAGCTGGTGGATGAATCCCACCGGGGCCTGGCGCGGGTGGGTGACATCGTGCATGCCCTGCAGGGTTTTGCTGCGCCGGGGCCGATGGATACCGCGCCGGCTTCCATCGAGGGCCTCCTTGACGGCGCCATTGCCGCAACCGCGCCGAGCCGTCGGCCGGGCCAGCAGGTGCGCCGCAGCTATGGTTCGCTGCCCAAGCCGGCGGTCAACCAGACCCTGCTTGGCGAGGCCTTCAAGGCGCTGCTGGACAACGCCAGCCGGGCCCTTGGCGGTGATCCCGGCACCATCACCGTCCGCGCCGGTCAGTCGGGCCAGCACCTGCTGGTGGACGTGGAGGACACCGGCTGTGGCATGGACGAGGCGACCCGGGCGCGGGTCTTCGAGCCCTTCTTCACCACCCGCGCGGTGGGGCAGGGGCGGGGGCTGGGCCTGTCGTCCACCTACCGCATCGTCAGCCAGCACGGCGGGCACATCGAGGTGGATAGCGCGCCGGGCAAGGGCAGCCGCTTCCGCGTGGTGCTGCCGCTCGAGTGAGTCCCGGCTCCCGGAGGGCATCCGGCAGACGACAAAAAACCCGGCGCCAGGCCGGGTTTTTTGTTGATGCAGGGGAAGCTCAGCGCGCGCGGGCCAGGGCGCGCAGGCGCGCGACGCGCTCCTCGGTGGCCGGGTGGGTGCTGAACAGGCCGCGAAGGCCGCCGCCGGAGAGCGGGTTCATGATCATCATCTGGCCGGTTTCCGGGTGGGCTTCGGCAGTGGGCATCGGAATGCCGCGGGCGAAGGCGTCGATCTTCATCAGCGCGTCGGCCAGGGCGTTCGGATCACCGGCGATCTCGGCGCCGCCCCGGTCGGCCTCGAACTCGCGGGCGCGGGAGATCGCCATCTGGATCAGGCTCGCGGCCAGCGGGGCGAGCAGGGCCACCGCAATGCCGGCGATCGGGTTGGCCGGGCGGCCTTCCTCGTCACGGCCGCCGAACATCACCGCAAAGTTGGCCAGGGCCGAGATGGCACCGGCCATCGTGGCCGAGATGGTGGAGATCAGGATGTCCCGGTGCTTCACGTGGGCCAGCTCGTGGGCCATCACGCCGCGCAGCTCGCGCTCGGAGAGCATCTGCAGGATGCCGGTGGTGGCGGCAACGGCGGCGTTCTCGGGGTTGCGGCCGGTGGCGAAGGCGTTGGGCTGGTCTTCGTGGATGATGTAGACCTTGGGCATCGGCAGCTGGGCGCGGCCGGCCAGTTCGCGGACCATGTTGTAGAGGTAGGGCGAGCTGGTTTCGTCCACTTGCTGCGCGTTGTACATGCGCAGCACCATCTTGTCGGAGAACCAGTACGAGAAGATGTTCATCGCGCCGCCGAAGACGAGCGCCATGAGCATCCCCGACTTGCCGCCGATCATGGCGCCGATCGCCCCGAAGAGGGCGATGATTCCGGCCATCAGGATCGAGGTCTTGAGCCAGTTGCCGAGCATTGCGGGTATCCGTCCTTTCGAAGTTAAGCGGAAAGCGAAGGGTTAGATGGGGGAGTTCGCAAAAAATTCAATCAGCCGGTGGCCAGATCGAAGCGGCTACCGGCCGCAATCGGCATGCCGCGCAGGAAATCGGCGGCGGGCAGGCGGCGGGCGCCGGGCTTTTGCAGTTCGGTGATGCACAGGGCGCCTTCGCCGCAGGCGACGATCACGCCGGCCCCTTCGGCCAGCAGGACTTCGCCCGGCGTGCCGGTGGCGTCGATGGCGCGGGCGCGCCACAGCTTGACCGGCGTGCCGTCGAAGCTGGCCAGCGCGCCGGGGAAGGGATTGAAGGCGCGCACCGCCCGTTCGATCTCGATGGCCGGGCGGGTCCAGTCCACCGCGGCCTCGGCCTTGCCGATCTTGGCGGCGTAGGTGACGCCTTCGGCCGGCTGGGGCGTGGCCACCAGCGTGCCGGCGGGCAGGGCTTCGAGGGCTTCGACGATCAGCTCGGCGCCGACCCACGCCAGGCGGTCGTGGAGGCTGCCGGTGGTGTCGTCGGGCTGGATCGGCTCCACTCGCTTCATCAGCATCGGGCCGGTGTCGAGGCCGGCGTCCATCTGCATGATGGTGATGCCGGTTTCCAAGTCGCCGGCTTCGATGGCCCGGTGGATCGGTGCGGCGCCGCGCCAGCGGGGCAGCAGCGAGGCGTGGATGTTGAGGCAGCCGTAGCGGGGCAGATCGAGCACCGCCTGGGGCAGGATGATCCCGTAGGCGGCGACCACCAGCACGTCACAGCTGGCGGCGGCGAGCGGCGCCTGCTGTTCGGGCGTGCGCAGCTTTTCGGGCTGATGCACCGGAATGCCGGCGGCCAGCGCCACCTGCTTGACCGGGCTCGGCTGCAGCTGCATGCCGCGGCCCGCGGGGCGGTCCGGCTGGGTGAGGACCAGGGGCACCTCGAAGCCGGCGGCGAGGATCGCCTCCAGGGCCGAGGCGGCGAATTCGGGGGTTCCGGCGAAGGCGACTTTCATCAGGCGGTGATCCGGGCTTTCTTGGCGAGCTTGCCCTTGATGCGGGTCTGCTTGAGTTGGGAGAGGTATTCGACGAAGACCTTGCCGTCCAGGTGGTCGATCTCGTGCTGGATGCACACCGCGAGCAGGCCCTCGGCGTCCAGGTCGAAGGATTCGCCCTTCTGGTTGAGGGCGCGCACGGTGACCTTCTCGGACCGGCTGACCTTGTCGTAGATGCCGGGCACCGACAGACAACCTTCTTCACAGACCTGCTCGCCCGATCGGGCGATGATCTCGGGGTTGATGAGCGCCAGGAGACCGGACTTGTCTTCGGATACGTCGATCACCACCACGCGCTTGTGTACGTCCACCTGGGTGGCGGCGAGGCCGATGCCCGGGGCTTCGTACATCGTCTCGGCCATGTCGGCGATCAGTTTGCGGATGGCGTCGGTCACCTCGCGCACCGGCGCGGCGCGCGTGTGCAGGCGGGGGTCGGGGTAGCGGAGAATGGGTAGAAGGGCCATAAATGTTGCCGGATGAAGACTTTACGTGCAGAATTTTGAGCCAAATCTGCGATGCTCGCGTCTTGGCGCGGCACGCACCCGGCTCCGCCAACTCGACCGCCAAAATAACCGCCTGAGGCAACCGCCAGAGCGGCCGGTTATGTCGCGGCAAAGCAATCCGCCGAAAGCGAGTGGAAAACGAATGATTCGCAGCATTATATCTGCCCTCCTCATCGGCGTCGCTGCCCTGGTTCCGGCGGGTGTCGGTGCCACCGGCCCGATCCGCCTGGCCGACGACGCGCCTGACAGCCACGTGGTGGTGCCCGGCGATACCCTGTGGGGCATCTCCGGCAAGTTCCTGAAGGAACCCTGGCGCTGGCCCGAAGTCTGGCGCCTGAACCGCGAGGAAATCCACAACCCGCACCTCATCTATCCGGGCCAGATCGTCGTCCTCGACCGCAGCGGAGCGACGCCCGCACTCAAGATCGGCAAGCGTATCGGCGGTGCCTTGCCGGGCGACCGCGCCCTCTACGAAAAACGCTTCCCGCAGGTCTACTCCGAGCCCGCCAAGAGCGCGATCCAGAGCATCCCGGTGCGCGCCATCCAGCCCTTCCTGTCCGAGCCGCTGGTGGTCAATGACCAGCAGGACACCGACGCCGGCATCATCGTGGCGACCCAGGAAGGCCGTGTCTTCACCGGCGCCGGCGACACGATCTTCGCCACCCGCGTGCTGCCCGGCATCTACGACTGGAACGTCTATCGCAAGGCCAAGCCGCTGGTCGAACCGGTGACCGGCGAGATCCTCGGTTACGAAGCCACCTACCTTGGCCGTGCCCGGGTGACCGCCGAAGCGGGCCTCCCCTCGCCCGATGCAGCGTCCGGCGATAGCGACAAGGCCCGCCTGCCGGTGCCCGCCAGTCTGACCATCACCGCCGCCAAGATGGAGATCGGCAAGGGCGACCGCCTGCTGCCCGCCGGCCGTCCCGAGCTCCTGAGCTACGTGCCCCATGCGCCCGCCACCGCGATGAACGGCCGGGTGGTGTCGATCTACAACGGCGTGGCCGAAGCCGGCCGCTACAACGTGGTGTCGATCAGCCTTGGCAAGCGCGAGGGCATCGAGATCGGCCACGTGCTGTCCCTCCACCGCAACCGCGGCGAAACCCTCTACCGGGAAGACAACGTCGGCCGGCCCCAGCAGTTCAAGCTGCCCGAGCAGCGCTACGGGCTGGTGTTCGTGTTCCGGGTGTTCGACCGCATCGCCTACGCCCTCGTGATGGACAACGACGGCCCGGTGGCCGTGGCTGACAGCGTCCGCAAGCCCTGACGCGCTGATTCAATCCCGCGCGGGCCGATCCCGCCGCGCCGGTGCGTCTGCCGGTGGCGATGTCGGCCCCGCTCGCGGCGGTTTCGTCGCGACACCCTGATTCCGTTCCAACTTGTCGAATCCTCATCCCCTCGCCGCGTGGCTGAGGCTGACCCTTACGCCGGGTGTCGGCGCCGGGAGTCAGCGGCAACTGCTCGCCGCCTTCGGCCTGCCTGAAAACATCTACGCCGCCGGGCATTCGGCGCTGGCCGCCGTGGTCGGCTCGCCGATCGCCCGCACCGTGCTCGAACACGACACCGCGGCGGCCGTCGATGGGGCGCTGGCCTGGGCCGACGAGCCAGGCAACAGCGTCGTCACCCTCGGCGATCCGCTCTATCCCGCGGCGCTGCTCGAAATCCCCGATCCGCCGGTGCTGCTCTACGTGAAGGGCGATCCGGCGCTCCTGTCGCGCCAGTCCATCGCCGTCGTCGGCGCCCGCAGCGCCACGCCCCAGGGCGAGGCCAACGCCGAAGCCTTCGCCACGGTGCTGTCCCAGGGTGGGCTGGGCATCGTCAGCGGGCTCGCGCTGGGGATCGACGCCGCTGCCCACCGGGGCGGGCTGGCCGGGCCGGGCAGCACCGTGGCGGTGATCGGCACCGGCGCCGACCGCATCTACCCGGCGCGCAACGCAGCCCTCGCCCGACGCATCGCCGAAGCCGGCGCCATCGTCAGCGAATACCCCCTCGGCACCGCGCCGCTGGCCCACAACTTTCCCCGTCGCAACCGGCTGATCGCCGGGCTCGCGAAGGGCGTGCTGGTGGTCGAGGCGGCCCTGAAGAGCGGCTCGCTGATCACCGCCAGACTCGCCATCGACTGCGGCCGCGAGGTCTTCGCGATTCCCGGCTCGATCCATTCGCCGGTGGCCCGAGGCTGCCATCAGCTGATCCGCGACGGCGCGAAGCTGGTCGAATCGGCCGAGGACATCCTCGAAGAGCTGCGCCTCGACACATGCCGCACTGCAGCGCCAGCGGCGCCCACGATGGGGCCGGATGACGACGAAAATGCCCCGGTCATTGCATCCCTCGGGCATGACCCTGTGGACATGGACACGTTGGTGCAGCGCACCAGCTTGACGCCGGAAGCGCTCTACGCCATTCTGCTTACGCTGGAACTCGAAGGGCGCGTTTCCCGCCTGCCCGGAGGTCGTTTCCAGCGTCTCTAAAAATGACCGGCCCCAGGCCCCGCGCCATGTTCGACATCCTCGTGTATCTCTTCGAGAACTACGTTCACGCCGACGCGTGCCCCGAACCCGCGCAACTGGCTCGCAAGCTGACGGCTGCCGGCTTCGAGGAAGAAGAAATCTCCGAAGCCCTCGACTGGCTCTCCGGCCTGCGCCAGCTGTCCGACGGCGAGCGTCCGGCTCAGGTCGCCCGGCCCGGTTCGCTGCGCGTCTATGCCGACGACGAACTCGTCCGTCTGGGCGTCGAATGCCGCGGCTTCCTGCAGTTTCTTGAAAATGCCGGTATCCTCGACGCCGAATGCCGCGAGATGATCGTCGAGCGGGCCCTGGCCCTCGGCGAATCCGAAATCGAACTGGAAAACCTCAAGGTCATCGTCCTGATGGTGTTGTGGCAGCAGGATCGCCCGATCAACGGGTTGATCCTCGACGAGCTGCTCAACGAGTCGGACGAAGACGACGAGCCGGTCTCATACGCCTTGCACTGATTTTCGGGCTGCTTGCAAGCCCGGCGCAGGCTTCCGTATGATGCGCCGCTCCCCCAACAACCTGAGTCGGGCGCACCCACAGGCATGAGCAAGCAGCTGATCATTGCGGAAAAACCCTCGGTTGCGGCGGACATCGCCCGCGCCATCGGCGGCTTCACCAAAGAAAAAGATTTCTTCGAGTCGGAGCACTACGTGCTCTCGTCGGCCGTCGGCCATCTGCTCGAACTCACGGTGCCGGCCGAATTCGAGGTCAAGCGGGGCAAGTGGTCATTCGCCCACCTGCCGGTCATCCCGCCCCACTTCGCGCTCAATCCGATCGAGAAGACCGAGGACCGCCTCAAGCTCCTCACCCGCCTCATCAAGCGCAAGGATGTCACCGGCCTCATCAACGCCTGTGACGCGGGCCGCGAGGGGGAACTGATCTTCAGCTTCATCGTGCAGCACTCCGGCTCCACCAAGCCGGTGCAGCGCCTGTGGCTGCAATCCATGACGGCCGGGGCGATCCGCGACGGCTTTGCGCAGCTGCGTGCCGCGGCGGATGTCGAAGGCCTCCGCCAGGCTGCGGTGTGCCGCGCCGAGAGCGACTGGCTGATCGGCATCAACGGCACCCGGGCGATGACCGCCTTCAACTCCAAGACCGGCGGTTTCCACCTGACCACGGTCGGTCGGGTCCAGACCCCCACGCTGGCGATCGTCGTCGAGCGCGAGGAAAAGATCCGCGCCTTCAAGCCCACCGACTACTGGGAGCTGGAAGCCAGCTTCGGCTGCCAGGCCGGCGCCTACGTAGGCCGCTGGTTCGACGAAGGTTTCAGGAAGCCCGAGGATGGCGCGCCGCTTGCCGAGCACGCCACCGCCTTCCGCCTGTGGGAAAAAGCCCGCGCCGAGGCCATCAAGGCCAAGTGCGAAGGCAAGACCGGCACGGTGGAGGAAGAATCCAAGCCGTCCACCCAGCTCTCGCCGCTGCTGTTCGATCTGACCTCCCTTCAGCGCGAGGCCAACGGCCGCTTCGGCTTCTCGGCCCGCACCACGCTGCAGCTGGCCCAGGCCCTGTACGAGAAGCACAAGGTGCTGACCTACCCGCGTACCGACGCCCGTGCGCTGCCTGAGGACTACGTGGGCCAGGTGCCGGGCATCCTTGCCGGCCTGCCGGACGCTTACGCGCCCTTCGCCAACCAGATCGTCAAGCAGGGTTGGGTCAAGCCCAACAAGCGCATCTTCAACAACGCCAAGATCTCCGACCACTTTGCGATCGTGCCCACGGGCACCGCGCCCAAGAGCCTGTCGGAGGCCGAAGCCAAGATCTACGATCTGGTCACCCGACGCTTCCTGTCGGTGTTCTACCCGGCGGCCGAGTACCGCATCACCACCCGTATCACCCGTGTCGAGGGCGAAGCCTTCAAGACCGAGGGCAAGGTGCTGGTCAATCCGGGCTGGCTGGCCGTGTATGGTAAGGCCGCCGCGGTGAGCGAGGACGAAGGCGGTGCGCCCCAGCTGGTGGCCGTCGAGCCCGGCGAGAAGGTTTCCACCGACGAGATCCTCGTCAAGGCGCTGGTCACCAAGCCGCCCGCACGCTTCAACGAAGCCACGCTGCTCTCCGCGATGGAAGGCGCCGGCAAGATGGTCGATGACGAGGAGCTGCGCGCCGCCATGGCCGGTCGCGGCCTCGGCACCCCGGCAACCCGCGCCCAGATCATCGAAAACCTGATCGGTGAGACCTACATCCTGCGCGACGGCAAGGAGCTGATCCCGACCGCCAAGGCCTTCTCGCTGATCACCCTGCTGCGCGGCCTCGGCACCAACGAGCTCACCTCGCCCGAACTCACCGGCGAATGGGAGCACAAGCTGGCCCAGATGGAGCGGGGCGCGCTGTCGCGGGCCGAGTTCATGGACCACATCCAGGCCATGACCCGGGACATCGTCGAGCGTGCCAAGCGCTACGAATCCGACACCGTGCCGGGCGACTTCGTCACCCTGGCCACGCCTTGCCCCCGCTGCGGCGGCGTGGTGAAGGAGAACTACAAGAAGTTCGCCTGCCAGAGCTGCGACTGGAATGCCTGGAAGATCGTCGCCGGCCGCCAGTTCGAGATCCCCGAGATCGAGGCGCTGCTGGCCACCGGCCGCGTCGGCCCGCTGATGGGCTTCCGCAACAAGATGGGCCGGCTGTTCAATGCCGAGATCCGTCTCAACGACGACAAGCAGCCCGAGTTCGACTTCGGCCAGCCAAAGGAAGACGAAACCGCCGAGCCGGTGGATTTCTCCGACCAGGAAACCCTGGGCGCCTGCCCCAAGTGCTCGGCCCGGGTGTTCGAGCACGGCATGGCCTACGTCTGCGAGAAATCCGTGGGGCCCGAGAAATCCTGCGATTTCCGTTCCGGCAAGATCATCCTGCAGCAGCCCATCGAGCGGGAGCAGATGCACAAGCTCCTCGACACCGGCCGCACTGAGCTGCTGAAGGGTTTCGTCTCGAGCCGCACCAAGCGCAAGTTCTCGGCTTTCCTGGTGCGTGGCGACGACGGAAAGGTGGGCTTCGAGTTCGAGAAGAAGGAACCGAAGACGCCTGCCGCCAAGAAGCCGGCCACCCGCAAGAAGGCCGCCGCTGCCGAGTAAGGCGTCGCGTCAGTCTGTTCGCACATAAACAAAACCCGCCGGAAGGCGGGTTTTGTCTTTGGGGCCGGGGCCCGTCAGGCCGGGTCAGATCAGCGCGGCGGCGATGGTGTCATGCAGTTCGTCCACTTCGGCATCGGAGACGCCCAGGAAGGTCTTGGCGTTCTCGAAGGATCGGTCGCCCACGGCATGGGCGTCATGGGTGTAGTCGCCCAGGACGTGCTCGGCGATGACGCTCACCGCGATCAGCGCCAGGGCGTCGGACGGCAGCTCCTTCTCGGGCAGGATGTAGGCTTCGGGGTCGTGGTGGTAGCGGATGGCGTTGGCGATCCGGTCGGACAGCCCCCAGCTGCGCGCCAGCAGCCAGCCGGCCACGGCGTGGTCGCAGCGGAAATGTTCCTGCTCCAGCTGGACCAGGCTGTAGCCGTGGTCCGCCGCGCCGGTGTAGAGCGCGGCGTAGTCGGGGAAGGTGGTCATCAGCACCGGCACCGCGGCGTCCTGGAACAGCGCAAAGGTGTAGGCCGCGTCGGGCGAGATGCCCACGTGTCCGCGGGCCAGCACGCCGGCGGCGAGGGCCAGGGTCGAGGCCCGCGACCAGAAGCGTTCCATCACGTCGGCCGGCAGGTGGCTGGAGGTGTTGCGCAGCGCGACGGCCACGACCACACTCAGGATGTGGTTGATGCCCAGGCGATTGACCGCCTGCTGGACACTGCGCACCCGGGAGCCCGGCGAGAACATCGGCGAATTGGCCAGCTTGACGGCGGCGGCCGACATGCTGACATCTGAAGCGACGATGCGGCTCAGCACCTTCATCGACGGTTCGTCCCGCTGGGCTTCCCTCAACACTTCAGCAACGATGCTGGGGCAGGGCGGAATTCGCACCGCAGACAGGGTTTCGTTCAGCTCTGCGTGAGTGAGGGGGCGAGTTGCCGTAGCTGTGTTCATGACGGGTGGCCTGCGTTGGATTGTCTAAATTTTATCAAAAACGATATTTTTGTTGTTTCAAATATTTCACATTCGCGGTTTTTTAGTTTTTTGATGGTTTGTGGTGTGCCGTGCATCACGGACCGGCCGCCCCATCACCGACTTTCGAGGAGCCCGGCATGACTCGCACGTCCTTACCCGCGGCCGCCATCGCGACCCTGGTTTACGTCGTGTCACAGGCTCACATTGGCGGCTTGCTCTACCAATTACGGCCGAATATTTTCGTTCTGCAGCTCAGTTTTCAATCTGATCGATACTGGGCGGTGCTCGACCAGTGGGGCGAGGCCGGGCTGCGCAGCTATCGGGCCCATCTGCCGTGGGATTTCGCGCACCTGTTCATCTACGCCGCCTTCGGTTACGTGCTGGCGACCCGCGCCGGCCTGTTCGGCGACCCGGACTCGCCCGCCGCCCGTCGGACGGCCTGGATGCTGCCGCTGTCGGCGGTCTTCGATCTGGCGGAGAACCTGTTTCAGGTCCATCTGCTTGGTGGGCCGTTTGGTGTGGAGAGCCTGGCGATTCCCCTGTCGGCGTGCTGTTCGGCGGTGAAATGGAGCCTCGCGGCGGGTTTCGCGTTGATCATCGGCTGGCGGGTGCTCCGAAAATCTGCGCGGATCGGGCTTCCGTCACAGTGAAGCAGGGCGGTGCCTGTGTATAACTCTGTGTCTGAAAAACCCTTTCCGACTGTCCATGCCTCATCGACCCCGCGCGAGCATCCAGGCTGCCGAGCAGGCTGCGCTCCTGCTCGCGCGCGCCCGCGAAGGTTTCCTGAAAGCCCTTCTCGAAGGCGCTGGCGAGGTGATCCGGCACCGGACGTGGCAGGATGTGCTGTCGGCAGCGGCGGGCGCCTGCTTTGACGAACTGGTCGGCGGGCGCCGGGCGCCCAAGCCGGCCGAGGGTGCGCGACCGATCAATCTGGTCCGCTCCGACGAATCCGATTACTCCATCGGCCTGATCAATCTCGACCGCCGGCTGCAGGAATTCTGCGGCCGTGAACTGGCAACCCTCCATCTGCGTCTGCGC
The DNA here is from genome assembly GCF_009469605.1 of Zoogloea sp. 1C4. Classification (GTDB taxonomy): domain Bacteria; phylum Pseudomonadota; class Gammaproteobacteria; order Burkholderiales; family Rhodocyclaceae; genus Zoogloea; species Zoogloea oryzae. Next base: position 20,831 of record NZ_SSXU01000026.1, read on the forward strand.
CTGCAACTGGTGGATGGCGGCATCGAGCTCCATGAGGAATCGCCCCTCGGCACCGCCACCGTGTGCCGCGCCCTGCGTGTGCTCAAGGAGGTCGAGAAGCTCAGCCCGTCCCAGGCGCTCCAGTTGCTGCAGCGCCTGGAGCAGCCGATCGGCGACCGCCTGTCCCGCTTCTATCGGGAGATGGAGCATGAGCTGGCCGACGAGGCGCTGGCTGTCCGGGGGCAGGTGACCCGAGGGCTCTTCGCAGCGATCCGCCACGGCGCCGACGAAGAGGAGGAGTGGACCGACACGCCGGCGGCCCGCGCCAGCCTGCCCATCGATCCGGTGGATGCGCTGCGCCTGGCGTCCATGGCCCAGCACGAGGCCGCGCCGGCGCAGACCGGCGGCGTCGACCCGGGGCTGGCGTCGGCGCTGGTGGAGCGCATCGAGGCGTGGCTGGTGGAGCGCCAGAAGTTCGGAGGCGTGCCGGCCGCGCTGGGCGCCAGCGAGCTGGGCGCGCTCCTCAGCCCTGTCCAGGCGGTGGCCGTGGAGGTGGTGGAGACGGTCTGCAACCGGGCCGAGACCGACCCCGATCTGCCCCAGACGATCCGGACTCTCCTGGTCGGCCTGCGGGTGCCGCTGCTGCGCCTTGCCCTGCGTAGCCAGAAGCTGCTTTCCATCGAACGTCACCCGGCCTTCCAGCTGGTGGATCGCATCGCCAATCTGGGTCGCACGCTGCCGCCCGACTGCACGCCGGAGCTGCCCGTGTGCCGCGGGCTGGCGTCGATGGTGCGTTCCCTCGGGCGTCTGCCCCGGCCGACCCGGCGGGATTTCGAACTCGCCCTCGGGGTGCTCGAAACCCTCCTGACCACCCGTCAGAAGAGCGCCATCACCCGCGCCGCCCAGCACATCGACACCGCGGTGAACATGGAGCGCCGGGAGGTGGCCCTGCACCAGGCCAGCCGAGCCATCTACCTGCTGGTGGGGCAGGAGCCGGCCAGCGTCGCCCGCAACTTCCTCGAACGCTACTGGGTGCACGTGCTGGCCAAGGTGGTCTACCGCTACGGCCCCGACAGCCCCCAGTGGGCAAGCCGCCTGCTCATCGCCAACCGCCTGCTGGCGTGTGTCAATCCGCCGGCCGACGAGGCCCTGCGCCGCAAGATGCTCGGTGAGTTCCCGGCGCTGATCCATGATCTGGACGAGGGGCTCGCCTGGATCGCCCTGCCCGCCAAGCAGGCCGGTTCGGCCCTGTCGTCGGTGCAGGCGCTGCACGCCAGCCTGCTCGCCGGCCGCACGCCGCCGGTGCCCACCCTGCGCCGGACAACCTCGCCGCCCACCCTCAAGAAGCCCGAGGGCAGCCAGGGCCTGCTCACCCTCAAGCACAAGCAGTACGTGGCTGGCGAGCTGTCGCTGCCGCCCGAATGGGCTGGGCTGCGGGTGGGCGACAACGTGGCGGTGGGGCTGCCCAACGGCAAGGTGATGCGCGGCTATGTGGCCCATGTGGCGCCGGCTGGCCAGGTGGTGCTGATCTCCGACGGCGACCACGATGCGGTGATGGCGATCACCGCCCGGGCCCTGGCCCAGCAGACCGAATCCCCCGATACCCGGCTGTTCCGCGACGTCTCGCTGGTGGATCAGGCCGCCACCGACAAGCTCCTCGGCACCTGAACCACGCGGGCGCAGTGGTGTCGGACGCTACAATCGCGTTCGCCGCTTCCTCAGACTGCTCCCCCCATGTGCTCCGATCCCGCCTGCTCCGGCGACCACGCCGCGCCCGCCACCGATAGCGTCATCCGCATCCGCGGCGCGCGCCAGAACAACCTCAAGAACCTGTCCCTCGACATCCCCCACCACGAACTCGTGGTGGTGACGGGCGTGTCCGGCTCGGGCAAGAGCTCGCTGGTGTTCGACACCCTCTACGCCGAGGGCCAGCGCCGCTACGTCGAGACCTTCTCGCCCTACGCCCGGCAGTTCCTCGACCGGATGGACAAGCCCCAGGTGGACCGCATCGACGGCGTGCCGCCAGCCATCGCCATCGACCAGACCAACCCGGTGCGCACCTCGCGCTCGACGGTCGGGACGATGACCGAGCTGGCTGACCACTTCAAGTTGCTCTACGCCCGCGCCGCGCGCCTGCACTGCTGCGGTTGCGGCAAGCCGGTGACGCGGGATACGCCGGCGACGATCTTTGCCGACATCGCCGCCCGCGCCGCTGCGGCGGGCGACCCGCGGCTGGTGGTGAGCTTTCCCGTCACCGTGCCGGCCAACTTCGGCGAGGACGAGGTCGCCGAGCTCCTCGCCCGCCAGGGCTACACCCGCATCCACGCCCGCGACGGCGAGGTGCTGCATGTGGTGCAGGACCGCTTCCGCCTCGGCAACGCCGAGCACGCCCGGGTGATGGAAGCGCTGGAGATCGGCCTGCGCGCCGGTCACGGCAAGCTCACGGTGCATGCCGTCGATGGCGAAGCCGAAACCCGCTGGAAGTACAGCAGCGGCCTGCACTGCGCCGACTGCGACATTTCCTATCCGGACCCGACGCCCAGCCTGTTCTCGTTCAACTCGCCCATTGGCGCCTGCGACACCTGCCGCGGCTTTGGCCGGGTGATCGGCGTGGATTTCGGGCTGGTGATCCCGGACGAATCCAAGACCCTCGCCGAAGGCGCCGTGAAGCCCTGGCAGAGCCCCAGCTTCAAGGAATGCCAGGACGACCTGGCGAAGATGGCGAAGAAGTACGGTGTGGCGATGGACATTCCCTTCCGCGACCTGCCCGAGGATCACCGCCGCTGGGTGCTTGAAGGCGACGAGAAGTGGAAGAACTGGGATTCCAGCTGGCCGCGCTACTGGTACGGCGTGCGCCACTTCTTCGACTGGCTCGAGACCAAGGCCTACAAGATGCACATCCGGGTGCTGCTGTCGCGCTACCGCAGCTACACCGAATGCCCCGCCTGCCACGGCGCGCGGCTCAAGCCGGAGGCGCTGCTATGGCGCCTGTGGCGCCGTGAGGAGAGAGGAGTAAGGAGTGAGGAGGCCCCTGCCGATCGCCAGCGCACCAGCGCCGGGCAAGGCCCACTCCCCACTTCCCATGCTCCATTCCCCCAGCTCGCCATCAGCGAGCTGCTCGCGCTGCCCATCGACGACGTGACCACCTTCGTCGCGGCGCTGGATCTCCCGGCGCCACTCGACGAAGCCACCGAGCTGCTGGTGGACGAGATCAAGGGCCGCCTGCGCTACCTGCAGGACGTGGGCCTCGGCTACCTGACGCTGGACCGCCAGTCGCGCACCCTGTCGGGCGGCGAGGTGCAGCGGATCAACCTCACCACGGCGCTGGGCACCTCGCTGGTGAATACCCTGTTCGTGCTCGACGAGCCGTCCATCGGTCTGCATCCGCGGGACATCGGGCGCATCCTCGGGGTGATGGAGCGCCTGCGCGACGCCGGTAACTCGCTGGTGGTGGTGGAGCACGACCCGCAGCTGATGCTCGCCGCCGACCGCCTGCTCGACATCGGCCCCGGCCCCGGCGAGCGGGGCGGCGAGATCGTCGCCTACGGCCCGCCCACCCAGATTGCCAACGACCCGACGTCCCTCACCGGCGCCTACCTTTCCGGCCGCAAGCGCGTCGACACGCGTCGCCAGCCGCGCCCGGTGGCTGGGGATGCGCCGCGCCTCACCCTCACCGGCGCGCGCCAGCACAACCTGCAGGGCGTCGATCTGGCGATCCCGCTGCAGCGGCTGGTGGGCATCACCGGCGTGTCCGGATCGGGCAAATCCACCTTGATCCAGGACGTGCTGTTCCCGGCGCTGGCCAAGCACTTCGGCCAGCCGTCCGAGCCGCCCGGCGCCTTTGATGGCCTGGTGGGCGTGGATCAGCTGAAGGGCGTGGTGATGGTCGACCAGTCGCCCATCGGCAAGAGCGCCCGCTCCAACCCGGTGAGCTACGTGGGCGCCTGGGACGCCATCCGCAAGCTCTTCGCCAACCTGCAGGAGGCCAAGGACCGCGGCTACACGCCGGGCACCTTCAGTTTCAACTCCGGCACCGGGCGCTGCCCGACGTGTACCGGCTCGGGCTTCGAGCACGTGGAGATGCAGTTCCTGTCCGACGTGTATCTCCGCTGCCCCGACTGCGACGGCAAGCGCTACCGGCCCGAGATACTGGCCCTGGAATGGCGCGGCAAATCCGTGGCCGACGTGCTGGAGATGACCGTCTCCGAGGCCCTGGCCTTCTTTGCCGACCAGAAAGCCGTGCTCGCCGCCCTGGCGCCCCTGGCCGACGTGGGCCTCGAATACCTGCGCCTCGGCCAGCCGGTGCCCACGCTCTCGGGCGGCGAGGCCCAGCGCCTCAAGCTCGCCGGCTATCTGGCCGAAGCGGCCCAACTGGCGGCAAAACGATCGAAAAAATCGATAGATTCCGCCGATCCAGGCCTGCTTTTTCTGTTCGATGAGCCCACCACTGGCCTGCATTTTGAGGACGTGGCCCGGTTGTTGTCGGCATTCGAAAAACTGATCGATGCCGGCCACTCGTTGGTGGTCATCGAGCACAACCTGGACGTGATCGCCGCCGCCGACTGGCTGGTGGACCTCGGCCCCGAAGGCGGCGCGGGCGGCGGGTTGATCGTCGCCGAAGGCACGCCGGCCCAGGTGATCGCCACGCCGGCGTCCCACACCGGCAAGGCACTGGCCGACTACGCCGACCAGCTCGCCCGCCTGCAGGCCGCGCCGGTGGTGGCCGAGCCGCCGGCCCGCTACCGCGCGGTGCCCGACAACGCCATCACGATCCGCCACGCCCGCCACCATAACCTGAAGAACGTCAGCCTCGACATCCCGCGCGATCAGTTCACGGTGATCACCGGGCTTTCGGGCTCGGGCAAATCCACGCTGGCCTTCGACATCGTGTTCGGCGAGGGCCAGCGGCGCTATCTGGAATCCCTCAACGCCTACGCCCGGCAGTTTGCCCAGCCCTCGGCGCGGCCGGATGTGGATGCGATCTTCGGCATCCCGCCCACCGTCGCCATCGAGCAGCGGGTGAGCCGCGGCGGACGAAAGAGCACGGTGGGCACGCTCACCGAGATCCAGCCCTTCCTGCGCCTGCTGTACGTGAAGCTGGGCACCCAGTACTGCCCCGATTGCGACGTGCCGGTGACGCCCCAGAGCTTCGAGGCCATCGTCGCCCAGATCCTGCGCGACCACGCCGGCGAGTCGGTCGAGCTGCTGGCGCCGCTCATCATCAACCGCAAGGGTTTGTACACCGACCTCGCCAAGTGGGCCCGCGGCAAAGGCTTCGAGCAGCTGCGCGTGGATGGCGACTACCTGCCCACCAAAAAATGGCCGCGCCTCGACCGCTACAAGGAGCACAACATCGAGCTGCCGGTGGGCATGGTCAAGGTTGGCGTCGAGACCGAAGCCTTGCTGCGCGAATACGTGCAGGCCGCGCTCGACCACGGCAAGGGCGTGCTGAAGGTGCTGCCCCTGGCGGTGCCCGGCGCGGCGCTCACCACGCTGTCCACGCTGCGCGCCTGCCCGGATTGCGGCACCAGCTTCCCCGAGCCCGATCCGCGCCTGTTCTCCTACAACGCCAAGCACGGCTGGTGCCCCGATTGCTACGGCACCGGCGTGAAGATCGCCGGCAAGGTCGAGAATCCGGACGACCTGGATCTGGGCGAGCTGGAGCACGAATCCGACGAAGCCTGCCCCAGCTGCCACGGCGCGCGCCTCAACCCGGTGGCGCGGGCGGTGCGTTTCCGCGACCTGGGTCTGCATGAGCTGGCGTCGCTGGCGGTGGGCAAGGTGTCGGGCTTCTTCGAGGGGCTGCAGCTGGAACGCCGCGAGGCCGACATCGGCCGCGACCTGATCACCGAGATCCGCGGCCGGCTGGACTTTCTGCAGCAGGTGGGCCTCGGCTATCTGGCGTTGGACCGGGCCGCGCCCACGCTCTCCGGCGGCGAGGCCCAGCGCATCCGGCTGGCGGCCCAGCTCGGCTCCAACCTCACCGGCGTGTGCTACATCCTCGACGAGCCGACCATCGGCCTGCACCCGCGGGACAACCGGCTGCTGCTGGATACGCTCGAAAAACTCCGCGGCCGCGGCAACACCCTGCTGGTGGTGGAGCACGACGAGGACACCATCCGCCGCGCCGACCACGTGATCGACCTGGGCCCCGGCGCCGGTGTGCGCGGCGGGCGCATCGTCGCCGAAGGCAGGCTGCCCGAGCTGATGGCCGCGCCGGAATCCGCCACCGGCCGCTGCTTTGCCCATCCGCTGGTGCATCCGCTGGCCCCGCGCCGCGATGTGGCAGACGACCACCCGGCGCTGGTGGTGGCCGGCGCCACCCTCCACAACCTCAAGCACGTCTCGGCCCGCGTGCCGCTGGCCCGGCTGACGGTGGTCACCGGCGTGTCCGGCTCGGGCAAGTCCACCTTCGCCCGCGACGTGCTCCACGCCAGCCTGGTGGCGCAAGGCCCGGTGGGCTGCGCGTCGGTGGACGGCATGGCGCAGATCGGCCGTGTTCTCGAAGTAGACCAGACCCCGATCGGCAAGACGCCGCGCTCCTGCCCGGCCACCTACATCGGCTTCTGGGACGCCATCCGCAAGCTCTTCGCCGAAACGACGGAAGCCAAGATGCGCGGCTGGAACGCCTCGCGCTTCTCCTTCAACACCGGCGCCGGGCGCTGCCCAGTGTGCGAAGGCCAGGGCCGCATCACCATCGAGATGAACTTCCTGCCCGACGTGAAGCTGCCCTGCGAGGCCTGCGGTGGCGCCCGCTTCAACCCCGAGACGCTCACCGTGCAATGGAAGGGCAAGAGCGTCGCCGAGATGCTGAACATGGCGGTGGAAGACGCGGTGGAGTTCTTCGCCGCCCATCCGTCCATCGCCCATCCGCTCAGGCTGCTGCAGGACGTGGGCCTCGGCTACCTCACCCTCGGCCAGCCGAGCCCGACGCTATCGGGCGGCGAGGCCCAGCGGATCAAGCTGGTGTCGGAGCTCGCCAAGGTGCGCGGCCGGGCGGGCGAATCCGCCACCGGCCCCGGCCGCCCGCTGCCGCCCGAAAAGCACACGTTATACGTGCTCGACGAGCCCACCGTCGGCTTGCACATGGCCGACGTGGAAAAACTGATCCACGTGCTCCACCGGCTGGCGGATGCCGGCCACACGGTGCTGGTCATCGAGCACGACCTCGACCTGATGGCCGAGGCGGACTGGATCATCGACCTGGGCCCGGAAGGCGGCGAGGGCGGCGGCGAGATCGTTGCCGAAGGGCCGCCGGAGGCGGTGGTGGAAATCGCGCGGTCGCACACCGGGCGTATCCTCGGGGAGTTTCTGGCCTCGCGCCGGGCCGGCTGAACACCTTCAAGACAATCGGAGATGAACGCATGAATGCAAGGCAACGACTGGCCATCGTCGGGCTGCTGATGGGCGCCGGCGGCGTCGCACTGGCCGCCGATCCGGCCAGCTGCGCCAAGGTGGCCGACAACACCGAGCGCCTGGCCTGCTACGACGAGGCCGTGGGCCGTCCCCACCAGGAGGCGCCGGCGCCGGTGGCTTATGACGACTCGCCGTTTTCGGCCCGCTGGGAGCTGGACGCCGAGGACAAGAAGGGCACCTTCCTGATCCGCCCGTACAAGCCCACCTACCTGCTGCTGGCCCGCTGGAGCAACTCGCCCAACACCCTGCCGACCTCGCCCAACCCGCTCAACGTGGTGACGACGCCGAACAACGTGGACCCGGCCGAGGCCAAGTACCAGATCAGCTTCAAGACCAAGCTGTGGGAAGGCCTGTTCGGCCGTCACGGCGACCTGTGGATGGGCTACACCCAGCAGTCCAACTGGCAGGTGTACAACAAGCGTTTCTCGTCGCCCTTCCGCGAGACCGACTACGAACCCGAGCTGATGGCGGTGTTCCGCACCAACCTGGATGCCGGCGCCGGCTTCAAGGTGAAGATGATGTCCCTGGGGCTCAACCACCAGTCCAACGGCCGCAGCCAGCCGTTGTCGCGCAGCTGGAACCGGATCGTCGGCCAGATCGGCATCGAGCGCGGCGACTTCGCGCTGGTGGTCCGCCCGTGGCTGCGCCTTCCGGAGAAGACCACCAAGGACGACAACCCGGACATCACCTCATACATGGGCCACGGCGACATCCAGGCCATGTGGCAGGCGGGCGAGCACGGCTTCGGCCTGACCCTGCGCAGCACCCTGCTGTCCGGTGAAAAATCCCGCGGGGCGGCCCAGTTTGACTGGAGCATCCCGATCCATCGCAACCTGAAGGGCTATCTGCAGCTCTTCACCGGTTACGGCGAAACCCTGATCGACTACAACCACCGCCAGACCACCTTCGGTCTGGGCGTATCCCTGGTGGATTGGCTGTGACGTCATTTTTCATGCCAAAAACGTGACAGGTTTGTGAGTTTTTGCAAAAGACATTTGCTAGGATCATGAACTTCAAGTTCGCCGCCTTGCAGCATGTAGGTGCGGCGGCGGGCTGAAGTCAAACAGACAACCCGACAGAGGTTACTGCCATGCCCCAGCAGATGTCGTCGACGCGTGCGTCGATCCGTACTTCCTTGCCTTGCCGGATCGCGGGATAAGCCCATGGCAAGCCAATTCAAGCTCAGCGTGTGTCCCCACGACACGGCCAAGAACCTGCTCGGCTGGTTCACCCTCAACACCTATCTCCAGCGCAACCTGGGCATCGGCATCCACTTCGAGCCCCAGGACAACTTCCTGGTCGAGCGCCAGGCGGTGCTCGAGAACAGCTTCCACGTGGTGTACGCCAACCCCTTCAGCGCCCTGTGCTACGCCCGGGACAAGGGCTTCGTGCCGGTGGCCCGGCCGGCCGGGGTGAATGACGAGACCATCGTGGTCACCCGGGCGGGCGCCGCCGTGCCCGACGCGCCGCGCATCGCCAGCGCCACCGACAAGCTCGTCATCCACGACCTGGGCCTGCAGGTCCTGCGCCGCGAAGGCCTCGACGTGGCCGGGGCGGATTTCCGTTTCGTCGGCAACCACCTCAACGCCGCCAAGGCGGTGCTGCAGGGCGAGGCCGATCTGGGCTTCGTGTTCAACGAAACCTGGAGCGGGATGAGCGCCGCCACCCGCGACCAGCTTCAGGTGGTGGGCGAGAGCCGCGACGGCGCCGCCTTCCACTGCTTCATGGTGGCGCCGGAGTGGGCCGACAAGCGCGAGGCGATCCAGCGCATCCTGTGCGCCATGCACCAGGACCCGGCCGGCCTTCGGGTGCTCGACGACCTGCACTTCAAGCGTTTCGAACCCATCGACGAGACCCACCTCGCGCCGCTGGCCACCCTGATCGGGGCCTGATCCGCAGGCGCTCAGGGCGCCTCGTTGAGGCTGGCGATGATCTGGCGGACGACGCCTTGCACGGCGTCGTCGAGCTGTCCGCGGGCGCTGGCGGGGGTGACTGGCGCCTGTCTTTCCTCGAAGCGCTGGCGATAGATCACGCTGCCCCCGTCGAGGGGCTCGCTGCCGTCGGGGGCGTGCCGGAAGCGCAGCAGGGCGGGCGCGCGCGGGTAGATCTCGACCTGGGCGGACACCACCAGCGCGCTGTCGCGCAGGCGGTAGTCGATGTTGGCGAACATCACCGCCGAGCCCCGCGCGTTGTCGAAGAGGGTGCGCATCTGCGCCGCACCGGCCGGGTCGCCGGGGGAAATGCGCTCCACCCGGAGCTTCGGCACGAAGCGGATCGCGCTGCTGCGGCCGGATTCGGCGCGCCAGGCCTCCCGCAGCGCAGCGCGCAGATCGTAGTCACGCAGGGTGTCGAGGATCGGGTCGGCACGGCCGGTGTCGGCCCCGGGCGTGCTGCGGGGAACGATGAGGACGCTGTCGAGGGTGTCGATTTCGGCCCGGGCCTCCGGTTTCAGCCGGACCTGGGGTGCCGCACAGGCGGTGATGAGGGCAAGGGCGCCAAGCGCAAGCAGTTTCGTTTGTGACATCGGGACCTCCGTGGCAGGTTGCGTCTGCCGGGTCGGGCGCATCGGTGCGCCTCTGATCTGGTCCTGAGCTTACCCCGCTGCGGAATGGCGCGCAGCCAGGGGGTGCAAGCGATCGTGTCGCCCGAAAGGAAGTGTTGCCCTTTTAAGACAGGCGCTCAGCCGAACTGCCGGTTGAACCACGCCATGCCGACGCCGAAGATCGTCACGCCCAGGGCGCCCATCGCCAGCACCGAATCCCACAGCAGGTCCATCCCCGCGCCCTTGAGGAGGATGCCGTAGGCGGAATCCAGGTAGTAGTGCAGCGGCGAGAAGCCGGCGGCGAGGCGCATCCACGGGGGCATGGCCTCCAGCGGTGTCCACGCGCCGGAGAGCAGCAGCATGGGCATCAGGATCACGATGGTCAGCATGCCCACCTGGGCCAGGTTGCGCGACACCGTGGCCGCCAGCAGGCCCAGGCCGGCGGTGGTGAAGACGTACAGCGCGGTGATCAGGAAGAAGGCCGGCAGGCTGCCGCGCATGGGCAGGTCGAACACCGGCCCGAGCACGCCAAACAGCGCGATGGCGGTGCCGGCGACGATGGCCAGCGTCATCGCGATGACCTTCGGGAAGAGGATCTGGAAGGGCGTGAGGGGCGTGACCATCAGCTGCTCGATGGTGCCGCGCTCCTTCTCGCGGACCATCGCCGCCGCCGGCAGCAGGATCGAGAACAGGGTGACGACGGTGAGGAGCTCCGAGATGCCCATGAACCACGGGTCGTACTGGTTGGGGTTGTACCAGATGCGCGTCTCGGCCTCGATCATCGGCCCGCCGCTGCCGGCAAGGCCTTCCCGCAGCATCGCCACCTCGCCGGCGTAGCGGCCGACGATCTGCGCCGCGTAGCTGGAGGCGAGGAAGCCCAGCACCGAGTTGGTGGTGTCCACCTGCAGCTGCACCGGCACCTGTTCGCCGCGGGTGAGGCGCTCCTCGAAGCGCGGCGGGATGTCGAGCACCGCCATCGCGTCGCCCCGGTCGAGCAGCTTGAGGCTGGCGTCGGGGCTGGCGGCCTCGCCGGCGTGCTTGAAATAAGGCGGCTGGAAACGGCCGGCCAGCTCCCGCGAGGCGAAGCTGCGGTCGTTGTCGAGCACCGCCAGCGCGGCATTGCGCAGCTGCATCGACACGCCGGAGGCGGCCACGTAGATGTCGCCGGTGAAGCTGTAGAGGAAGAACACCATCAGCGCGGTGTCGCGCAGGAGCTGCAGCAGCTCCTTCCAGGTCATCACCCGCAGGCGGCGCAAGCCGGCGATGGAGAAGAAGCCCTTCATGATTTCGGCCTCTTGGAAAACAGCAGGTAGCCGATGGCGAACAGCCCCACCGCGTAGCCGGCGAGCACCAGCGCGTCGGGCCACAGCTCGGCGGCGCCGGCGCCCTTCAGGAAGCAGTCGGTGACGATGCGGCCGTAGTACATCGGCGGCAGGGAGTGGGCGATCAGCGAGGCGCCGGGCGAGAGCGACGACAGGGGCAGCAGCAGGCCCGAGTACAGCACCGCCGGGATGATGGTGACCACACTGGTGATGATCATCGCCGCCACCTGCGTCTGCACCAGCATCGAGATCACCAGCCCGAAGCCGGTGGTGCACACCACGTAGATCAGGCTGGCGAGGGTGAAGAACAGCGGGTCGCCCTTGAAGGGCACCTGATACACCGAGAGGCACAGCATCCACAGGATGAACCAGTTGGCCGCGGAGATCAGCACGTAGGGCGCCAGCTTGCCCAGCAGGAACTCGCCCGGCGACACGGTGGACGAGTAGATGTTGAAGATGGAGCCGGATTCCTTCTCGCGCACCACGCCCAGCGCGGTGAGGAAGGGCGGCGACAGCATCATGATGAGCATGATGAGCTTGGGCGCCATCGACCAGATGCTCTTGATGCTCTGGTTGTAGAGGTAGCGCACCTCCAGCTTCACCGGCTGGACGCGGGCGCGGGCCTCGGCCAGGGGCACGCCGCGGGCGGTGGACAGCGCCTGGGCCATGTTCTCGGCGCTCACCGCGGCGTTGATGGCGGCCACGTAGCCCTGGGTGGTCTGGGCGCGCATCGGGAAGGTACCGTCGATGATGACCTGCACCGGCGCCGGCTCGCCCCGGCTGAGGCGCTCGTCGAAGCGCGGCGGGATCACCAGCGCCACCCGCACCTGGTTGTCGGCCAGCAGGCGGTCGATGGTCCGCTCGTCGTCGGCGTAGCCCTTGAAATCGAAGTAGCGCGACGAGATGAAGCGGTAGGCGTAGTCGCGGCTGGCGGGCGTGCGGTCGTGGTCCACCACCGCGAAGGGCAGGTTCTCCACGTCGAGGGTCAGGCCGAAGCCGAAGATCAGCATCAGCATGGTGGGCACGATGAAGGCCAGTGCGAAGAACAGCCGGTCGCGGACGATCTCCCGCCATTCCTTCCAGGCCAGCGCGACGATCCGTTTCAGGTTCATGGCGTGCCCCGCTGGGCGGCTTCGAGGGCGCTCACCTGATGGACGAACACGTCCTCCATCGACAGCGGGCGCGGCTGCACCGACTGCAGCTGCACGCCGGCCGCGTCAAGCACGCCGGGCAGGCGCGCGAGATCCGCGTCGGCGGTCTTCGACAGCAGATGCACCGCCCGGCCGTGGAGCACGGCGCTGGCAAAGCCGGCGGCCACCAGCGCCGCCTGGGCCGGCGCCGGGCGGTCGACGCGCAGCTCGAGGAGCTGCCCGGCCTCGGCGGTGACGGCCTGCTTCATCTGCTCCGGCGAGGCGTCGGCCACCACCTTGCCGGCGAACATCAGGGCCAGGTGGTCGCAGTGCTCGGCCTCGCCCATGTAGTGGGTGGTGACGAGGATCGCCACGCCCTCACGCCGCGAGAGGTGGAACAGGATGTCCCAGAACACCCGCCGGCCGATGGGATCGACGCCGGAGGTGGGTTCGTCGAGAAACAGCACCTGGGGCTGATGGACCAGCGCGCAGCCCAGCGCGAGGCGCTGGCGCAGGCCCATGGGCAGGCGCCCGGCGGCGTCGTTCTCGAAGCCGGCGAGGCCGGCCATGCCGATCACCCAGTCGGTGCGCACCCTGGCGGCCTTGTCGTCGAGGCCGTAGATTCCGGCGTAGAGGCGGATGTTTTCCACCACCGAGAGGTCGTGATAGAGCGAGAAGGCCTGGCTCATGTAGCCGATGCGTTCCTTGATCGCCCAGCCGGCGGTCCGCATGTCGGCGCCCGCCACCATCCCGAAGCCGGACGAGGGCTTGAGGATGCCGGTGAGCATCTTGATGACCGTTGTCTTGCCGGCGCCGTTGGCCCCCAGCAGGCCGAAGATCTCGCCCTGGGGCACCCGGAAGCTCACCGCGTCGGCGGCGCGGAAGTCGCCGAAGACCCGGGTCAGCTCGCGGGCCTCGATGGCCGGCGCGCTGCTGGTGTGGGGCGTGAGGCCGTCTTCGGGGAAGACCGATTCGAGTTTGGCGCCGCGCTGGCGCAGCATCGCGACGAAGACGTCTTCCAGCTCGGGCTCGCGGGCGAACCAGTCGGTGAGGCGGATGGGGGGTGCTTCCGTAGGTCGGACTTCAGTCCGACAAGTCGGCGCATCGGAGAGCGAATGTCGGACTGAAGTCCGACCTACAGGGTGGGCGGGCTGGTCGAGGCAGGCGTCGATCTCGGCTCGGGCGGCGGTGGCGTCGAGCCCTTCGGCGAACACCCGCAGCCAGGTGCCCATCGCCTCGGTCTGGGGAAAGCGGGCCTTGAGGCGCGGCAGGGCGTCGGCCTGGGGTTCGGCGCGGAAGAGAGCGAGCGTGCCGGGCACGACGGCGACCAGTTCGGCCGGCGTGCCTTCGCCCATCACCTTGCCTTCGTGGAACAGCGACACGCGATGGAAGCGGTCGGCCTCGTCGAGATAGGCGGTGGACACCAGCGCGGTGACGCCCTTTTCTTCGAGCAGCCTGCCGAGGATGGCCCAGAAGTCTCGCCGCGAGACGGGATCGACGCCGGTGGTGGGCTCGTCGAGGATCACCAGATCGGGCTCGTGGATCAGCGTGCACACGAGGCCCAGCTTCTGCTTCATGCCGCCGGAGAGCTGGCGCATCGGGCGGTTGCGGAAGGCGTCGAGGCGGGTCATGCCGAGGAGCACGCGCTTGCGCTCGGCGAGCACGTCGGCCGGCACCAGACGCAGGCGGCCGAAGAAGTCGATGTTCTCGTCGATGGACAGATCGGGGTACAGGTTGAGCCCCAGCCCCTGGGGCAGAAAGCCGATGCGCTGCTTGACCTGCTCGGCTGCGCGGGCCGAATCGATGCGGGTGCCGAAGACCTCCACCGTGCCGCCGTCGAAGGACAGCACGCCGGCGATGGCTTTCATCAGGCTGGACTTGCCGGCCCCGTCGGCGCCCACCAGCCCGTAGATCTCGCCGCGCTTCACCTCGAGGGTGAGCCCGTCGGCGGCCAGGCGCTTGCCGTAGCGCTTGGTGAAACCGTCGACGCGGATGGCGGTTTCGGTGGTCATGGTGATTCCGGCGCTACCAGCGGGGCGCCTGCCAGGGCACGCCGTCCTTCCAGCGGATCACCGCGTCGGCGGGCACGCCGGGGGTGAGGCGGTGGTCGGGGTTGGTGTCGAGATACAGGCGCACCGCGTAGCTGAGCTTCACCCGCTCGTCGGGGGTCTGCACTTCTTTCGGGGTGAATTCGGCCTGGCTGGCCACGTAGCGGATGGTGGCGGCGAAGGTCTGGCCGGGGTAGGCGTCGGTGTAGACCTGGGCCGGCAGGCCGAGGCGCACGAGGCCGATCTGCTTTTCGGGCACATAAACCTTGAGGTAGAGCTTGTCGAGATCGACGATGTCGAAGATCGGCGCGCCGGCGGCGACCACCTCGCCGGTGTCGCGCAGGCGCGACAGCACCACGCCGCCGGCCGGGGCGCGGAGGGTCAGGTCATCCACCAGGCTGGCGACTTCCTTCGATGCGGCCTGGGCTTGGCGAAGCCCGGCTTCGAGGGCGGCGATGTCGTTCTCGCGGGCGCGCACCTTGTCGCGGCCGAGGCGCGACGACGAGGCGGCCTGTTCGGCCTGGCGCAGGTCGGCGCTGGCGGCGGTGAGGGCGAGGCGGGTCTGCTCGGCCCGGCGCGGCTCGACGGTGCCCCGGGCGGCGAGCTCGTCGAAGCGCTTCGCGTCGCGGGCGGCCTGGGCTTCGGCGGCGCGGGCCTTGGCAACCACCGCGTCGGCGCTGGCTTCGGCCAGCGGCACTTCGCGGCGGGCGATGTCGAGCTGGCTGCGGGCGGCCTGGAGCTGGGCGGCAAGGGTGGCGACGGCGGCGTCGGCCTGTTGCTGGCGGGCGGCGAGCTGGGTGTCTTCCAGCCGCGCCAGCACCTGCCCGGCGGTGACGGTGGCGCCTTCACGCACCTCCAGCTTGGCGATGCGGCCGGCGAGCTTGCTGGCGACGGTGGTGTGGTCGCCCTCGATGCGGCCGTTGGCCTGGATCAGGCCTTCGGGCAGGGCGTTGCTGCCGGAGAAGGTGTGCCACGCCCACACGCCGCCGGCCACGAGGGCGACGACCGCGGCGGCGGCGATGAGCTGGGTCTTGTCGAGACGCATGGCGGGGCTCCGGTCACAATTCGCCGACGGCCTTCCTGAGCCGCAGGCGGGCCAGGTGGAGGTCGTAGAGGGCGTTCAGGTGGTTGTAGTCGGTGAGGCTGCGCAGGGCTTCGGCGTCGAGCACTTCGGTGTGGGTGCCGACGCCGTTGCGGTAGCGGTCGCGGGCCACGCGCAGGTTCTCGTCGGCCTGGCCGACGGCGGTTTCGGTGGTGGCGAGGCGGCGGGCGGCTTCGTCGGTGGCGAGCCATTCGCGCCGCACTTCGAGCTCGATCAGCGTGCCGGCGTCGGTCTGGCGTTCGCGGGCGGCCCGGGCCCGGGCCCGGGCGGCGTCGGCCTGGTGGCGCAGCAGGCCACCGTCGAAGAGCTGCCACTCGACGCCGACGGCGAGCTGGGCCACGTCCTGGCGGACGCGGTAGCGGTTGTCCTCATGCACCGCGGCGGCCGACAGCCCGACCTGGGGCCGCAGCCCGGCGCGGGCCTGGTCGGCTTCGTGGTCGGTGACATCCGCCTGGGCGCCGAGCAGGGCGAGCTCGGGGCGCTGGCTGCGGGCGCGGCCAGCGAGGGCGGCGATGTCGCCGGGCGCGGTGTCGGCGATTGGCGGTTCGGTCAGATCGACCGGCGCATCGAGCGGCCGGCGCAGCAGGCGGTTGTAGGCGGCGGCGGCCAGCTGGGCGGCGTTGCCGGCCTGGGTGAGGCGCTGGGTGGCGTCGGCCCGGGCGACGGCCACCGAGAGGATGTCGTTGCGGGCGACGAGGCCCTGCTTGCCCAGCTCGGCCACGTCGGCGGCGTGGGCGTCGAGGGCGGCCAGGTGGTGTTCGGCGGCCCGCAGGGCGCGGCGGGCGCGCAGCACGTTGAGGTAGGCCTCGGCCACGTCGAGCTTTACGGCTTGCTCGCTGCGGGTGCGCTCGAAGCCGCTGGCGGCGACGCCGGTCTCGGCCGCGGCCACCGCCGAGGCGATGCGCCCGCCGGTGTAGAGCGGCAGCGTGGCCTGCAGGGCGTGGGTGGCGTAGCTGCGCTCCTGCAGCGGCATCTGGCTGGGCAGCGCGATGCCGGGGATCGCCGGAAAGTCGATGCGCGCGGCGGGCTCGTTGCTGAGCACGGTGTAGCGGCTGCTGGCGGTGGCGCGGGGCAGGGCCAGGGCCCGGGCGGCTTCGCGGGTGGCGCGGGCGGCGTCGGATTCGGCGTCGGCAGCGCGCAGGCGGCTGTCCACGGCGAGGGCGTCACGCCAGGCGTCGGCGAGGGTTTCGACGGCGGGGAGCGGGGGCGGGAAGAGGGGAAGCAGCAGGGCGAGGGTGAGGAGCACCCGCGCCGGGGTGGGATGGCCGGGTTTGCTGTGGCTTTCGACGACGGTTTCGAGCATGTCATCCTCCGTCGGAAAAATTAATGACTCTATAGTCAGTAACTTACTCCCAAGCCTCGCACGGGGCATTGCGCCAGATCAAACCCCGGTGTCGCGGGGGGTAGAATCGCGCTCCATTCCCTTTGTGTCCGTCGCGCCATGCTGCCCGCTCCTCACCTGAAATATCTCGCCGGGTATCCGGCGCACCTCGTCACCCAGGTGGGCGAGGTGCTGGCCCGGGGCGAGCTGGGCGACATCCTGCGGGACAAGTACCCCCGGCCCCACGGGGTGCGCAATGACGGCGCGCTGTACGACTTCGTGGGGGAGCTGAAGGCGCGCTTCCTGCGCAACGCGCCGCCGCTATCCAAGGTGGCCTGGGACGGGAAGCTGCAGAGCATCCACAACGCGCTGGGCACCCACACGCGGGTGGCGCGGGTGCAGGGGGGCAAGCTGCGGATCAAGCGGGAGATCCGCATCGCCAACCTGTTCCGCGAGGCGCCGGAGGAATTCCTGCGGATGATCGTCGCCCACGAGCTGGCTCACCTGAAGGAGCCGGAGCACGACAAGGCCTTCTACCAGCTGTGCTGCCGGATCGAGCCGGCCTATCACCAGCTGGAGTTCGACGTGCGGGTGTGGCTGTGTCTGGTGGAGACGACGGGGGCGATGCTGTGGGCGCCGCCGGGCGCGAACCCGACGGCGGGGTGAGGCGGCTGCGGCTTACAGGGCGAGGCTGCCCTTCAGCTTGTCGAGGAGCTTGGCGCCAACGCCCTTGACGGCCAGCAGATCATCCACCTGCTTGAAGGGGCGGGCGGCGACGATGGCCGCGGCAACGGCCTTGGGCAGGCCCTTGACGGCGGCGAGCTCGGCTTCGCTGGCGGTGTTGATCGACACCTTGCCGGTTTCGGCCTTGGGGGCGGCTTTCGGGGCGGCCTTCTTCGCGGCGGGCTTCTTGGCCGGCGTGGCGGGGGCGGCAGGCTCGACTTCGGCAACCGGCGCGGCTTCGGCGGCCCAGCTGACGGGCAGCGGGAAGTCGGTGAAGTCGCGGGTCACGTAGCCGGCGGCGGTCCATTCGCGCAGCAGCAGGGCGACGTGCCAGCTGCCGGCCGGGCGGGCGGCCAGGGGCAGGTCGAAGGCGAGGTGCTGCCAGCCCTGCTGGCCGGCCAGGCTGCCCAGGAAGACGCCGGCGAGCTGCACGCCGTCGGTGTTGCCACGCTCGCCGAAGGGGGCGGGCAGGGCCCACAGCTCGGCGACGAGGCTGCCGCTCAGGTTGTCGGCGGCGCGGGGGTTGTCGATGCCGTCGATGGTGATGTGCACCTGGCTGTCGCCGAGGGTGAAGCCCGCGCTGCCCTGGATGCGGGGCTGGGCGAACTGCTCGGGGAGCGGGAAGTTGGCGAAGTCGTGGACGCTGCCGTCGTGGCCGTCGGCGAGCACCAGCACCATGGCGTGTTGGGCGTGACCGGCGGGCGGAAAGGCGGGGACGCTGGCGCTGACCCGGGCTTCATCACCACCGACCGCCACTTCGGCCACCTTGGTGCCGCGCACGGGCTGGCCGTCGAAGGGCGCATCGCAGGCCCACAGCTGGAGGGCCCAGTTGCCGGCAGCGTTGCCGAGGAGTTCGGCGTTGAGCTGCACCTGGTCGCCGTCAAAGGCGTAGCCGTGGTCGGGGCCGAGGCGCAGGGCGCCGGGGGTGAGGCTGGTCGGGGTCTGGAGGGTGTTGCGCGTCTGCATCTCGTGTCACCTGCGGGAGTCGGGGCGCGCGATTCTGCGGGTGCGTGGATTGCAGCGTCAATCGTTTGGCGATTGATTTTTTGGATGCCCCAACAGGGGGCGCAAAACCGCCGAAAACCGCACCAATACTGGGATTGCACTGTATTGGTGCGGTTATTTCATCGGCATTGTCGGGTTTGCTTCAAAGCAGCACGATGTCGAACTGCTCCTGGCCGTAGCTGGCCTCGGGGTGCAGGGAGATCGTCTTGTCGATGAAGTCGGAGAGCATCGCCAGCGACTGGGATTCTTCTTCCAGGAAGAGGTCGATGACGATGGGCGAGGCGAGCACGCGGAATTCCTTGGCGTTGAACTGGCGGGCTTCACGCAGCAGCTCGCGGAGGATCTCGTAGGCCACGGTGCGGGCGGTCTTGACCTCGCCCCGGCCGTTACAGGTGGGACAGGGCTCGCACAGCAGGTGGGCGAGGGATTCCCGGGTGCGCTTGCGGGTCATCTCGACGAGGCCCAGCGACGTGAAGCCATTGACCGTCATCTTGGTGTGGTCGCGGGACAGCGCCTTGCGGAACTCGTCGAGCACGGCGGCCCGGTGTTCGGCGCTCTCCATGTCGATGAAGTCGACGATGATGATGCCGCCCAGGTTGCGCAGGCGCAGCTGGCGGGCGATGGACTGGGCGGCCTCGAGGTTGGTCTTGAAGATGGTGTCGTCGAAGTTGCGGGCGCCGACGAAGCCGCCGGTGTTCACGTCGACGGTGGTCATCGCCTCGGTCTGGTCGATGATGAGGTAGCCGCCGGATTTGAGATCCACCCGCCGGGCCAGGGCCTTCTCGATCTCGGCTTCGACGCCGTGCAGGTCGAACAGCGGCCGCTCGCCGGTGTAGTGGTCGAGGAGCGGCGCCACCTGGGGCATGTACTCGCTGGCGAAGGCCATCAGCTTCTGGAAGTTCTCGCGGGAGTCGGCCACGATGCGCGAGGTGGCGTCGGTGACGAAATCGCGCAGCACCCGCTGGGCGAGGTTGAGATCCTGGTACAGCACGGTGGGCGGGAAGGCGCCGACGGTGCGGTTGCGGATCTCGGCCCACAGCTTGCGCAGGTAGGCGATGTCGGCGGCGAGTTCCTCGTCGGTGGCGTATTCGGCCATCGTGCGCACGATGTAGCCGCCCTTCTCGTCGGGCGGTAGCAGGCGGCTGACCCGCTCGCGCAGGGCTTCCCGGCCGGCTTCGTCGCCGATCCGCTGGGAGATGCCGATGTGCTTGTCCTGGGGCAGGTAGACCAGCATCCGGCCGGCGATGGATATCTGGGTGGACAGCCGCGCGCCCTTGGTGCCGATCGGATCTTTCAGCACCTGCACCATGAGGTTCTGGCCTTCGGCGAGGATGCGCTCGATGGGCCGCAGGGCGTCGCCGGCGTGGCGGTCGGTCCAGATGTCGGCCACGTGGAGGAAGGCGGTGCGCTCAAGGCCCACGTCCATGAAGGCCGACTGCATGCCGGGCAGCACGCGCACGACCTTGCCCAGATAGATGTTGCCGACGATGCCGCGGCTGGCGGTGCGCTCGACGTGGACTTCCTGGACGACGCCCTGCTGCATGAGGGCGACGCGGGTTTCCTGGGGGGTGAAGTTGATGAGGTATTCGTCGGACATGATGGCGGGTGCAAATGGTGATGGGTGAGGGCCGGGCTGGGCCGGGCCTTCACCGATCGCCACTCGTCCTGCGGCGGGCGCGGGCGCTTGTCCGATGGGGCGTCATGGCGCCCCGGTTGTGGGTTTGTCTCCTCGTCAGGCGTGCCGGCTGGCGGTCACAGAGAATAGCCGAATTCCTGCAGCAGGGCGCCGGTCTCGAAGAGCGGCAGGCCCATGATGCCGGTGTAGCTGCCGCGGATCTCCTCGATGAACAGCGCGGCGCGACCCTGGATGCCGTAGGCGCCGGCCTTGTCGTCGGCTTCGCCGGTGGCCACGTAGTAGCGGATCTCGTCTTCAGACAGGGGGCGGAAACGTACCTCGCTGGTGGACAGCCGTGTCTCGAAGCGCAGGCCATCGCTCACCACCACCGCGGTGAGCACCCGATGGACGCGGCCCGACAGGCGCTGCAGGATCGCCACGGCGTGCTCGCCGTCGTCGGGCTTGCCGATGATCTCGCCATCAAGCTCGAGGGTGGTGTCGGCGGCCAGCAGCAGGCGCTGGGGCAGCTCGCGCCAGCGCATGCGCTGGATGCCGCCGGTAGCCTTGGCGTTGGCGACGCGCTGCACGTAGGTGACGGCATCCTCGCCGGGGAGCACGTCTTCGGCGATGTCGTGATCGTTGCGACCGGGGCCGCGGAACAGCAGGGGCTCGAAGTGAACGTGGATCTGCTGCAGCAGTTCGCGCCGGCGGGGGCTGTTGGAGGCGAGGTAGATCATGGGGCGGCAATGCGTGAAGGATGAACGGCAGGATGCCCGGCCGGACGGCCTTGCGCCTTATGCAAAAGCGGTTCCGGACCAACCGGAAGCATAAAGCGAAACAGGGCCGCGCGGGCACCCGGCGTGGCGCTTCACGTGCGCCCCGTCACTCCCGGTGGTAGGGGTGGTTCTTGAGGACGCTCCAGGCCCGGTAGAGTGCCTCGGCGAGCATCACCCGGACGAGGGCGTGGGGCAGGGTGAGGCTGGACAGGCGCATCGTCTCGTGGGCGGTGGCCTTGAGGGCGGGGTCGAGGCCGTCCGGCCCGCCGATGATGAGGGCCACGTCGTCGCCCCCGTCCTGCCAGCGTTCGAGCCGTCTGGCGAGGGCCTTGGAGGTGAGATCCTCGCCCCGTTCGTCGAGGATCAGCCGCCGGCAGCGGGGCGGGAGGGCGGCTTCGATGCGGGCGGCTTCGGCGGCCATCATGGCTTCGACCGTCTTGCCGGTGGTGCGCGGCTCGGCCTTCACCTCGACGAGCTGGATGGGCAGCTCGCGGGGCATGCGCTTGGCGAAGTCGTCGAAGGCGGTGTCGACCCACGCGGGCATGCGTGTGCCGACAGCAACCAGCAGCAGCTTCATGGGGCGCTCAGGCGGCGCGGCGCGGGCGTGCGGGCGTGGCGGCCCACAGTTCCTCGAGGTTGTAGTAGCTGCGTACGGCCGGCTGCATGATGTGCACGACGATGGCGCCGAGGTCGACCAGCACCCATTCGCCGCTGCCTTCGCCTTCGATGCCGATGATCTGGATGCCGGCTTCGCGGGCCTTGTCGGCCACGCTGCGGGCGAGGGCGCGGGTCTGGCGGTTGGAGTCGCCGCTGGCGATCACGACGCGCTCGAAGAGGGCGCTGATGCGCGTGGTGTCGATGACCTGGATGTCCTTGGCCTTGATGTCTTCAAGGGCGGAAACGACGAGCTGTTCGAGTTGGGTGATGTCCATTGAGTCAGAGATAGAGTTGATGCCGGGAAATATAGTCAACAACCGGCGGGGGGAGCAAATAACGCAGGCTCAGCCCGGCAGCCGCGCGGGCGCGGATGTCGGTGGCCGAGATTGCCAGGGGAGTCATTTCGAAGGGCACGATGGCGCCGGCCGGGGCTGCGCCGAGGGCGGCCGGGCTGGCCTTGCAACGGGCGACGAGGTCGGCCAGCGCCGGGGGCATTTGCGCGGCGTCTAGGGTGTAGCCGGGGCGGTTGGCCACGGCCAGGTGGGCGAAATCCAGGAGCTCCGTCCAGCGCCGCCAGGTGGGCAGGCCGAGGAAGGCATCCACGCCCAGCAGCAGCACCAGCGGCCGCGCGGGGCCGAGTTCGGCGCGCAGGCGTTCGAGGGTCAGGATGGTGAAGCTGGCCTGGGCGGCGGTGACTTCGGCGGCATCGACCTCGAAGGCCGGGTTGTCGGCGGTGGCGAGGCGGGCCATCGCCAGCCGGTGGTTGCCGCTCGCGCCGGGCGTGGCACGGTGGGGAGGCTGGCCGGCGGGGATCAGGCGCACGCGCGCCAGGCCCAGCGCCTCGCGGGCGGTTTCGGCGAGGCGCAGGTGGCCCAGGTGGATCGGGTCGAAGGTGCCGCCGAACAGGCCCAGCGGGCCTGCGGGGTCAGTCCTGCTCATCCGGGGTGATCTTGCCGAACACGTCGGTGGTGTTGGCGTAAAGGCTGGCAAAAACCACCGGCATGAAGACCACCGGGAAGGCGAGGGCGGCGAGGCTGCCGAGGATGGGCAGGGCCAGGTCGAGGACCACCACCACCAGGCTCACCGCCTGGGTGACGAGCATCAGGCACAGCCCGTACACCAGGAACGCGCGCCAGTTGCGCAGGCAGGCCACGTAGCTGAAGAACAGCGCCTTGACGGCAGGCACCTTGCCCCAGGCAGCCAGCAGCGGGGCGAACCAGTAGGCCATCGCCAGCGGCGTGAAACCGACCACCACGATCAGCACCGCGAGGCCGAAGGACGGGTTTTCCGAGAGGGTCTCGCCGGCGTCGGCCTTGCCGAGCAGGATGTTCACCATCCGGTCGCCCATGCTGCCGTCGATCAGCACGGCCAGCCCGACCAGGGCCAGGGTGCACAGGAAGTTGATGCCGCCGATCTTGATGAGCTCGGGCAGCTGCTGGCGAAAGCCCGAGAACATCACCTCGGGCCCCACCTTGCGGCCT
This sequence comes from Zoogloea sp. 1C4, assembly GCF_009469605.1. Classification (GTDB taxonomy): domain Bacteria; phylum Pseudomonadota; class Gammaproteobacteria; order Burkholderiales; family Rhodocyclaceae; genus Zoogloea; species Zoogloea oryzae. Next base: position 43,948 of record NZ_SSXU01000026.1, read on the forward strand.
TCGGCGACGGCCTTGCAGCCGTTGTAGATGCCCAGCGCCAGGGCCGGCGTGGTGAGCGAGATGACGATTGGCCCGATGTACGGGACGATGAACATCACCAGCTGGATGAAGGAGTAGGCCATCACCAGGAAGGTGATGAGGGCCGGGTTGCGTTTCCAGATCGCGAAGCCGTCGACGATCCAGGCCCAGCCGCGCCGGGCGGGAAGGGTGCGCGCCTGCACCGGCTTACTCCGGCGTGGCTTCGGGCTGCGCGGCCGGCGGCAGGGCCGGGCGTTCGCCGAAGACGTCCTGGAACGAGGCGTAGAGGGTGCCGGCGAGCACCGGGATCAGCACCAGCACGCCCAGCCCGGCGGGGAGCATCGCCACCCAGATCAGCACGTAGATCAGCACCCCGAGGACGACGAAGGCCCCGAAGTTGTTGAAGCACGCGGTGAGCGAGAGCTTCATCGCATCGAGCGGCGGGGTGTCGCGCAGCACCACCAGCGGCGCGGCGAACCACAGCGCGGTGATGAGCAGCACCCACAGCACCGAGAACACCACGCTGCCCAGCACCACGCCGCTCACCAGGCCCAGCCCGAGGCCGGCCAGCGCGCCGAGGATGTAGCCGGTGAGCAGCGCGCCGCCGCCCACCACCACCGACACGAAACCGGCGACGAGGCCGCCGAGCAGGTAGAACACGCCCACCAGGGCGAGGTTGCCGGCATGCACCTTGAGGCCCGCGGCGAGGTGATCGACCCGCAGGGGCTGGCCCTGGGCGAGGGCGTGGCAGCCCATCACCATGCCGGCGACCATCACCGGGAAGCCGATCAGCACCACCGCCCAGCCCAGCAGGGGCACCAGCCCCAGCACGAAGAGCATCACGATGAAGATCACCGCGATGGCGATCCACACGCCGGGGCTCTGCATGAAATAGGACCAGCCGGCCTTCAGCCACACCAGGCTTTCGGCAGGGGACACGTGGCGCGGCTGGGGATGCCGGGCGCTGCTGTACGGATGGGATGCCGGGGAGGCCGGTTCGGTCATGACTGGGTTGGGGAAAACAGGAATACGGGACGAAAAATCAGCATGTTGCGTTGCAGTGAAATGCTAGCCCAAATCGCCGGCGGTGTTCAAACCGCCGATCGGATCGCGACCGGATTTCATGCGGGCAGGGCCGGCAGCGCGGTGTCGGTGGCGCGCTGGTTGAGGATGCGCCGGTATTCGCCCGGGTCCTTCACCAGCACCATCTCGCCGGCCCGCGGACGGTGGAAATCCTCCAGCCGCGACAGCCAGAAGCGCAGCGCCGCGGCGCGCAGCATCGCCGGCCAGGCGGCCCGCTCGGCGGCGGTGAACGGGCGCGATTCGGCATAGCCTTCGAGGAGCGCAGCGGTGCGCACAGGGTCGAGGCGCCCGTCGGCGTCGGCGCACCAGTCGTTCACCGTCACCGCCACGTCGAACAGCAGGGCATCGACGCCGGCAAAGTAGAAATCGATCACCCCGCCGACGAACTCGCCGTCCCACAGCACGTTGTCGCGGAACAGATCGGCGTGGATCACGCCCTGGGGCAGCTTGCGCAGATCGAAGCCGGCCTGGAAGACGAGTTCGGCGTCGAGCTCGGCCTGCTCGTAGGCCGAAAGATGCGGGCGCACCCGCTGGGCGCAGTCGCGGCGCCAGTCGGCGTTGCGCGGGTTGGCCTGCTTGCGGCCGAAATTGACGCCGGCCAGATGCAGCCCGGCCATCATCGCGCCGATGCGCCGGCAGTGGGCTGGGCCGGGGTTCATCTCGGACTTGCCGGAGAGCCGCGCCACCAGCACTGCCGGCTTGCCGGAGAGGGTGCCCAGGTATTCGTTGTCGCGGTTGGCTACCGGCGCGGGCACGGGCAGGCCGTGACGGGCCAGGTGGGCCATCAGGTGCAGGTAGAAGGGCAGCTCGGCCCGGGGCATCGTCTCGAACAGCGTGAGCACGTAGCGGCCCAGGCTGGTGGTGACGAAGAAGTTGCTGTTCTGCACGCCGGCAGAGATGCCCTGCAGGTTTTCGAGGCGGCCGATGGCGTAGTTGCGCAGCCAGTCGGCGAGCTCGGATTCGGTGACGGGAGTGAATACAGACATGGTGGCGGGAGCTTACATCAATCGGTGGCGGTAGAATGCCCTCCCCCGCTTCACCCGTTGCACCGCCATGTCCTTCCAGCTCAACCCCCCCCAACGCGAAGCCATCCACTATCTGGACGGCCCCTGTCTGGTGCTGGCCGGGGCGGGCTCGGGCAAGACGCGGGTGATCACCCAGAAGATCGCCTATCTGGTGAATGACTGCGGTTTCAACCCCCACGCCATCGCGGCGATCACCTTCACCAACAAGGCTGCGAAAGAGATGCTGGAGCGCATCTCCAAGCTGATGGGCGGCCGGGCGGCGAAGGGGCTGACGGTGTGCACCTTCCACGCCCTGGGTGTGCGCATCGTGCGCCAGGAAGCCCAGCTGCTGGGCCTCAAGCCCCAGTTCTCGATCCTCGATTCGGGCGACACCACCCAGATCATCGCCGAGATGACCGGCAACACCGACAAGAACCGCGCCAAGGCCCTGCAGTGGCAGATCTCCAGCTGGAAGAACGCGCTGGTCGAGCCCAACGAGGCCGCCCACATCGCCAACGATGAAGTCTCGGCTGCCGCCGCGCTGCTCTACCGGGATTACGACAAGACCCTGCGCGCCTACCAGGGCGTGGACTTTGACGACCTGATCCGCCTGCCGGTGAAGCTCTTCGACGAGCACCCCGAGGTGCGCGAGCGCTGGCAGAACCGCCTGCGCTACCTGCTGGTGGATGAATACCAGGACACCAACCGCGCCCAGTACCGGCTGCTCAAGCTGCTCACCGGCGTGCGCGGGGCGTTTACTGCGGTGGGCGACGACGACCAGGCGATCTACGCCTGGCGCGGCGCCGACATCGAGAACCTGCGCCAGCTGCCGGTGGATTTTCCGAGCCTCAAGGTCATCAAGCTGGAGCAGAACTACCGCTCCACCACGCGCATCCTGCACGCCGCCAATACGGTGATCGCCAACAACGAGAAGCTCTTCGACAAGAAGCTGTGGTCCGAGCACGGCGCCGGCGAGCCGGTGACGGTGGTGGCCTGCCAGACGCCGGAGCACGAGGCCGAATCGGTGGTGATGAAGCTCTCGGCCCACAAGTTCGAGCACCGCACCCACTTCAAGGATTACGCCATCCTCTACCGGGGCAACCACCAGGCGCGGCTGTTCGAGCAGCAGCTGCGCAACCAGAAGATCCCCTACGCCATCTCCGGCGGGCGCAGCTTCTTCGAGAACGCCGAGATCAAGGACCTGTGCGCCTACCTGCGCCTGATCGCCAACGAGGACGACGACCTGGCCTTCATCCGGGCGATCACCGTGCCGCGCCGGGGCATTGGCGCCGCCACCATCGAATCCCTCAGCCATTACGCCAGCAACCGCAACATCAGCCTGTTCACCGCCGTCTTTGAAGAGGGCGTGGTCGAGCACGTGGCCGCGCGCCAGCTGGAAGGGATGCGGGAGTTCTGCCACTTCATCAACCGCATCACCCACCGCGCCCCGCGGGAGCCCGCCGGGCCGGTGATCAACGACCTGCTGAAGGCCATCGGCTACGAGGCCTGGCTGTATGAAAGCTGCGAGCCCCGCGAGGCCGAGACCAAGTGGAGCAACGTGAGCGACTTTACCGGCTGGCTGGTGCGCAAGGGCGAGGAGGACGGCAAGACCCTCACCGACATGATCCAGACCATCAGCCTCATCACCATGCTCGACAAGGACGACGAGGAGCTGGATCAGGTGCAGCTGGCCACGCTGCATGCCTCCAAGGGGCTGGAGTTCAAGCACGTGTTTCTCGTCGGCGTGGAGGAGGGGCTGCTGCCCCACCAGAGCTCCATCGACGAGGACAAGATCGAGGAAGAGCGGCGCCTGATGTACGTGGGCATCACCCGCGCCCAGCGCAGCCTCACCATCAGCTACTGCGAACGCCGCAAGGCCGGCCGCGAGGTGCGCACCTGCGACCCCTCACGCTTCATCGACGAGATGGGGATGGAAGGCATCCGCCGCAGCGACCGCAAATCCGCCGAGCCGGTGAGCAAGGAAGACGCCCGCGCCCGCATCGCCAACCTGCGCGCGATGCTGGGCAACAAGCCGGGGACGATCGGCTGATTGCCGAGGATGTTGTGTCGGGTTACGCCCTGACGGGCTAACCCGACCTACTTGCAGATACCCGGACGGTAGATACTGTTATCCCAGTCAAGCCCCGTGGAGCGCCGGCTGGAATGTCTGGCCCGACTTGAGGACGCCGTAGCTGACGTGGAGGAGCTTGCGCATCATGGCGCCGATGATGAGCATCGGGGGTTTGCCCTTGGCGGCGAGGCGTTCGCGGAAGAGCTTGCCCCAGTCGGTTCGGTAGAGGGCGACCATGG
>NZ_SSXU01000027.1 GCF_009469605.1 Zoogloea sp. 1C4
TGGCGCCAAACATGCCTGCCGAACTGGTGTGCTCGGCCTTGCAGATGGCCATTACGCAGCGCCAACCGCCGGCGGGCCTGATCGTGCATTCCGACCGTGGCAGTCAGTACGCCAGCGAAGCCCACCGTGCCTTGCTGAGCCGCCATGGCCTGACGGGCAGCATGAGTCGCAAAGGCAACTGTTGGGACAACGCCGTCATGGAGCGCTTCTTCCTCAATCTGAAGAGGGAGCGGGTCTGGCAAAACGACTACGCCAACCACGCCGAGGCGTGTCGTGACATTACCGATTACATCGTCGGGTTCTACAACAACGTCCGTCTGCACTCGACGCTGGGCTACCTGCCGCCCACGGCCTATGAACGGAAAACCGCTGTACAGCACCCTATCGAGGTGTCCGGTATTGCTTGACCACTACAAGTACCACCACATCGAAGTTGGGTAGGTCGGGTTAGCGCAGCGTAACCCGACAACAAAGGCCCCGCGCACCCGGCCCCGGATCGACTTGACCGATGCGACGCCCCACCACAATGGCAGGGGACGAAGCACCGACGGGTAGGTTGGCGTGACGGGATTTCACGAGAAGCGTTGGGTTACGCGGGGCTAACCCGACCTACGCCAACTGCCGCTCCACCCCGGCCCCCCCGCCAGCGGCGAGGAGGGCGTTGAGTTCGGCTTCGGCCGCGGCGGGGTCGAGGGCGGGGATGGAGAAGAAACGGAGTTGCATGGTTTATTTTTTCTTTGATTGATCTGGCTTGGGCGAAAAACCAAACGTTGCCTTGACGCGATCCCACATCGTCGCCGGCGCCGGCCCGGCGTCCCGCCGGGCCGGCGAGCCCTTCGGCACGCCCTCGCCCCGGCCCCCTCCCGGGGCCGGGCTCTTCCCTTGTGGCCCCTCCGGGGCCACCGACGCCTCCGGCGAGCGCTCCGCGCTACTTGTGGACCTCAGGGAGAAGCGAAAACCCCGGGAGCCGTCGCGCACGCCACGGCGCCAGTGGCCGCGGAAGGCAGCGCGCAGCCAGCGCGGGTCGACGATCCACGACCCGCCACGCAGGGCGCGCAGGGCTTCAGCCTCGTCGCCCGCCGGGCCGCGCGGGTCCACCTGCGGCGCGCCGTCGTATTGTCGCGGGCCGTCCGCACACCATTCCCACACGTTGCCGTGCATCTGGTACAGGCCCCACGCGTTCGGGGCGTAGCTTTTGACCGGAACCGTCTTTTTCCGGTACTCGCCCGTCGGGCCGTTGGCGTAGCTTTCCGTTGCCCGATAATTGGCCTGATCCAGCGTAATCCCATCGCCCCAGCTGAACGCCGTATCGCTGCCCGCACGGCACGCGTATTCCCACTCCGCTTCCGTCGGTAAATCTGCCTTTACACCGGGCAGGCGCTTTTCCACTTCCCTCAAGAAGCCTTGCACATCGTCCCAGCTCACCTTCTCTACCGGGTTCTGAGGGTCGTCCGTAAAGTTACTGGGATTGCTCCCCATCACCGACGACCACACAGCCTGGCTGCACGCCGTCTCCGCCAGCCAGAAACCTTCCGTCACACGAACCACATGACGCGGGCCTTCATCTTCCTCGCGCCCCACCTCGCCTTCCGGCGAACCCATCACAAACTCACCCGGCTCGATCCACCGGAAACGCTGGGTGGCGGAACCGAAGGGGACGTCGATATACAAGCCAAACTCAAGGTCGGCCCCCATCCAGACGCGTTCGCCGATATGTTCGGCCTCTGCATTGAAGCCGCGTGGCGACGGTGGCCAAACGTAGTCATCGCCACGCCCAGGCGGAACCCATGCCAGCCGTACCGGCTTTCCAATTGGCGATGGTGCATAGGCGTAGAGCGTCACGCCCATGCACTCCCATTCCAGCGCCCACGACGGCCGCGGAATCTCCGCCACCGTGGCCCGCACCCAGGCGGTCTCAATGGTCCACGGCCCGGCCCCAGACACCAGTCGCCCAAGGGGCAGGGGCAATTCATCCACCGCGTGCCACTGGCGCGGCTGGCCGGGTGCGCTGAGTTCAAAGCCCGTATCGTCCGGGCTGCGTACCAACGGCCACGCCCCTTGCTCCGGCGGGTCGACGCAGACCATGAGCTGCCCTTCGTGGTGGGCGAGACACAGGGGCACCGCGTCCTTGCCCCGCCGGGGGTCGCTCAACAGCCGGTTGAGCACGGCGGCAGACACCCCGGCCGGCACCGGCGCGCCACCGCGCAGGGCGTCGCGCCGGGCGCGCACATAGGCTTCCTGCAAGTGGGGCACCGACGCCCACAGGCGTTCGTGGGCACGAGGCCCCAGCCGGGCGAGGTAGGACGACAGCGCCTGCGCAGCCCGGCTGTGGGGGTGGTGGGCCAGGGTGCGGGCGGCGGCCGCCCAATCGTCGTCGGCCGCGTCGGCCTGCCAGTCGGCCAGATCGGCAGCCAGGGCGCGCTCTTCCATGCGGATCAGGTTGGAGAGGCCCCGGTGGTGATGCTCGACGATGCGGGCAACCCGTTGCCGGCAATCCAGCGGAAGGTTGCGCACCCCAGTGCGGTGGTGGGCCGCACGCTCGGCGCGTATCCACATGCCCAGCTCGCACTGCCCCACGTCCTCGTGGTTCCAGACCGCCATCTCGACCTCGAGCGGCATTTGCAGTGACAGCCGGATCTCCCTCAGCAGCGCCGGTTCAACACGCACTGCCAAGGACAAGGCCGCAAGCAGCCGCTCCACCTCCGCGCCCATCCCGGCCTCGGACGCACGCCCACGGCCGGGCACGAGCCGCCGGCCATGATCCCAGCGCACCAGTTGCAGCCGCCCGGGCAGGGCGCGCTGGCTAGCCGGATCGATGGCGCCTGCCAGCACGGTTGCGCTGCCGCCGGCCGCCAGATGTTCGCGCAGACGGCGCACCCAACCGGCGCGACGAGTCGAGTCCTGACCATGCACGGCCAGATCGCCGGCAAGCAGCCAGTGCTTCGTGTTCGTCAGGGTGCGCTCGTCGGTCTTTTTCCACTCCGGGCGAATGCCATCGCCACGAATTTGCCATTCGTGCTCGGGAGTGAGGGCAAGAACGGTCAGATTGCCACGGGAGAGGCGGTAGGCCAGCTCGGCGAGTTCGACGAGATCGCTGTCGAGCGGCTGGGCAAGCACGCTCTTGTCGATGACCAGCGCTGCCTGCCGACTCCACTGGGGGCGCCGGAGCCGGGGCAGCCGACGGGGAAAACGCATGTACGCCGCCTGCGCAACCAGCTTGGGCACATCCAGGGCGCGCCCCGGCTGCCGTTGGCGCAAGTGCCGCCGCAGGAAGACCGCCAGACGTCGCTCGGGGCTAAGGGGGATGCTCGCAGGCGGCGCCTCGCCGCTGCCATCCAGACTGTCGATGATGGGGCCGGCAGGGTCGTCGGTGCGCAGCAGGTCATCGTCGGTCGGGGCAGGAAAGCTCTCCAGACTCACTACCGCAAAGTGGGTTGCCTGCAGAGGCGGCCGACGCTGCCCTTGGGGGAGGGGAGGCTTGGGGGGCTTGGGCGGGGGTTGTTTCGGCGGTTCGGGCGGTTCGGGCGGTTTGACGGGCTCGTAGCCCAGCAAGCCGGCAACATCCGCCGTTGCCGTCGGCCCGAGCGTATCGAGCAGCCGGAGCAGGTCGGCCCGACCGAGCGTGCTGCGCGGTGCGGGCTGCGGTTGAGGCCGGCGCGGCTTCATGCGGGCGGCTGTTTGCTGAAGACAAAGCCACGCAAAGCCTCGATGTGCTCGCCGGCATCGCCGCCGATGCCTTCGAGGGCGCGCAGCAGGTCGAGGTATTCGGCGAGCCCGGGCTTGTACACGCCGGCTTCATGGGCTGCCCTGCGATCCTCGATGAGCATCTGGGCGGCGGCGGTGGGCACCTCCGGAAAGGCAGCGCAGAGCTTTGGAAAATGCAGCTTGCCGCGCTCCTCAAGAAATTCGATAAACCCGCCCTCATCGGGCAGCTTGAGGGTCAGCACGAGGCAGCGGCGCAGAAAGGCGGGGGGCAGTTCCCGCTCGTCGTTGGTGGTGACGACGACCAGCGGCGGCGGAACGCCTTTCCCCCGCGCCACCACCCGCCCCGTCGGCCCCACCGTGAAGCGCCCGTTGCCCAAGGCTTCGAGCAGGCCGTTGGGCAGATCGGCCTCGGCCTTGTCGATCTCGTCGATGAGCAGCACCGCGCCGTCGGCGGGCGTCCATTCTTCGTGGGGCAGGTCGGGAGAGGGGCCGCCGGGCCGGTAGTGCTGCAATTGCGCAGCCGCGCCGTTCCAGTCGAAGGCCCACCACAGGGGGCCGGGCTCGACATAGCGGGATACATCCAGGTCCCGTGGGGTCTCGCCGCCGGGCACAGCGGCGAGGTGGGCATCGGCCAGGCGGGCCACGGCGTCGAAGCGCCATTGCAGATCGCTGGCCTCGCTGCGGGCGTCCACCACCACCGAGAGGAACAGGCGCTTGCTGGCCCATGCTGCGGCGTGGGCCAGCTGGCTCTTGCCGGTGCCGGGCTCTCCGCGCACCAGCAAGGGGCGGCCGGCAGCCTCGGCCGCGCGCAGGGCGTTGATCTGCTTTTCGTCGAAGCGGTGTTTGCTAGCGGGCCAGGTGCCCATGGGGGGCAGATCGAGATCGATGACGTCGTAGGAGGGCAGCTTCATGCGGGGTTCCATTCGGGCTGATTGACGAGTTTCACGAACTCATGAATGCGCGCGAGCAGTTCGGCTTCGTCGCACAGATAGTAGGGTGCGCTGTCGTCCTCGGGGTCGCGGAGCAGCAGCAGGCTGATGCCAAGCTGGCTTTGCAGCCAGTCGGCAAGCTCCTGCCGCAAGGCGGGCGAGATCTCACCCTCCAGCACCAGCAGGCGCGCCCGCCCCTCTCTGGCTTCGCTGCGGAGATAAGCCCTGAGCTGGCTCATCATGGCCTTGCTCACATTGGCCGGCAGTGGATTGAGCGGAAGGACGATCTTGTGGATCAGGCGGGCGATCTCCTTCTGGCGGTCGGGCCCTTCCCCCATTTCGAAACCGGCCGCAGCATGCGCGAGCTTGTCTTGGACGGTGGGAATACCCGATGGGGTGGCGCCCGCCTCCCAGCATCGCCCGCGATTCAGGCCGGTGACGATCGCTGCGCTGGCCGGCGACATCGCTTCCAGCTCGATGATCGCGTCGAGCCCGCTGCCATCGGTAGCCGCACGGCAGGGCAGCATCTCCGGATCGAGGCATAGCCGCACGCTCAACCCCATCGCGTCGAGGAGGCGCTCGCGAGCGGTGTTGCGCTCGGTCTGCCCGAGCGTGACCGAACCATCCTTGAGCCGGGTTGCCGCCTGCTTGAGCGAGTCAATCAGCGCTTCGACACAGCGCTCACCGAGCGTTGCGGAATCGGTCTTCTCCAGCGCCTTGGCGAGGGGCCTTGGCAGGCCATCTTCCAGACCGCCAAGCACGGTGGCAAACACCGGGCTTTCGAAACTCGCCTTGAGCCGGCCCCGCATGTCGGCCACCCACTCATCCCAGCTGGGCGGAGGGAGAATCCGGCCGAGATCGGGTATCTCGCTGCAAAGCCATTCCCACAGCTGATGGATCGCGATGGCGCAGCCGCGGTGGATGTTGGCGTCCTCGTAGTGCCGCACGGTCATGCCCCACACCCGGGCGCCGACGCAGGCGGCACTTCCGCTGTGGCCCTTGGGCTGCTTGCTCGACAAGAGGTAATGCGCTTCGCCCTCATCGAAGCGGGTGACGGTGTAGGGGTGAGCCGCCTCCCGACGCCCCTCGAAGTAGCCGTTGAGCTGCACTTCGCCCGGCTGCGTCTTACCCAGGAGGGGCTGCAGTACGGCAGCGCCTGCGGGCATTGCATCCAGCGTGACCACAGCGGCATCCAGCTCATGATGAATGGCCAAACGCTCCGCGCTCACCGGATAGCACCCCGTCGCGCCCGCTTCGGGTCGCAACCAGAGCCCGGTCCCCTCGTCAGTCAAGTGCTTTGCGGTAAGCACCTTTGCCGGAGCGATGAAGAAGCCGCTGCCAACAAAGTGCGCGCTATCCGTTGAATTTGGTGAGTTCCAAAAGGAAACCAGTGCGTCCTTGACCATGCCGTGCGCCTCAGTCTTTCGATGCCGGAGCCGCCGTCTTCCACTTCACATTGACCTTCAGTTGGGCATTGGCTTCGCCCGAGGCCACGAACACCCCGATGTCGGCCTTGAAACCCAGGGTTAGTTCCAGCGACACCTCATCCGGCTTGAATTTGTCGAGAGCGTCCTTTGCCGGGCTGACCACCGCAGCCAAAGTTGCAGCCACATCCACCTTCTTCAGAGCATCGGCTGTCGTTGTTGCCGCCGATGTATCGGCAAAGCGCCCGCTCTTTTTGGGGGCCCCGACAACCTGCGAAACCGACTCCGCCTCCACCCACAGCATCTGCCCGTTGATTTCGATCTGCTCGATCTGACGCGTCATGTCTGCCTCTCAAATAGTTGAATGCGGGTTCTCGTGAAGGGCTCGCCACCAAAGGGTCAAACCCCGGCAACCCCTGAAAACATGTGAGCACTAACGACGGATGCCCCGACTCCGACGATACCACCACTGACTAGGCCGCAGGCATCGATGGCCATTCATCGATGCACACACCGACCTGCCCGCAATGCGCCTCCCGGCCCTCAGACCACGCCCTACGGCGGATTACAGGTGAGCCCCCTTACCCTGCAAATCCATATCGCCTACCATCATGTATTATTGAAATCGCGTAAACAACGCACCACTGTACTTTCACACAACATCAATCAATCTCAGGAGCACCACCATGACTCAAAACCTCGTCTCCCTTGATCTCACCGACAACCTGCCCAAGTTCGATGCAGCACTGGATGCCATCGAGGGTTTGATGGACGTTTTCGTGTCGCTCACGCCGGACGAGGTACGGCAGCTGACCAAGATCGGGGACAAGAGCGAGACCTTCTGCCGGCAGACCTTGGCGATCCTCGACCAGAACAAACAGGCGCTGCCGCCGGGTTTTGATCTGGGCGAGCTGAAGCGTGATCTTGCGGCTTTCGATGCGCTGCGCCCGCGGCTGATCCGCCTGCAGGCGCTGGCGGCCAAGTGCGCCGATACCCAGGTGGCCCTGGGCAGCGACATCCTCTCGGCGAGCTACGACGGCTACCGGCTGCTCAAGGCTTTCGGCAAGGCCGACAATGTGACGCCGCTGAAGGAGACCATGCGTTCCAACGTGCGCCGCACCGCGCCGGCCAAGGCCGATAGCGCGGCCTGAGCCCGGCCCGGGGTTTGAGGGGGTGGGGGGTGGTTTTTCATCGACGAGGGGTAATTGCCACCCTCCGTTGCCCAATTTTTAGGCGACGCTGCCTGATTTTTAGGCAACCGAGGGTAACCGGCACCCTCGGTCGCCTCATTTTTAGGCGACGTCGCCTAAATCTTAGGCAGCGCTGCCTAAAAATTAGGCGGCATTGCCTAAACTTTAGGCAGCAGAGGGTAATCGGGAGGGTCGATTGCCTAAAGATTAGGCAATCGAGGGTGAGCGCTACCCTCCCGCTGTCCACGACCCTGTAGGTCGGACTTCAGTCCGACATTTCGTGCGATCCGGATGGCGCGAGATGTTGGTCGATTGCCCGACCTACAGGGGCGGGGCGGCGGGGGTGGGTGTCGGACTGAAGTCCGACCTACAGGGTCGTGGGGAGCGGGGCTTTCCCGGGTAGTGATCCGCGCCAAACCGCGCTACCCTCTCGCCCACTTCCCAATCCCAATTTCCCACGCCTGCCATGCCCTTGCCCGACGCCTTTACCCAAGCCCTTGCCGAGCGCTTCGGCAAGCGTTTTTCCACTGCCGAGGCCGTGCGTGCCCACCACGGGCATGATGAATCGCACTTTCCGGACGCGCTGCCGGATGGGGTGGTGTGGCCCCATTCCACCGCCGAGGTGGTGGAGGTGGTGAAGCTATGCCACGCGCACCGGGTGCCGGTGATCCCGTTTGGCGTGGGCAGCTCGCTGGAGGGGCACATCCTGGCGACCAACGGCGGGATCAGCATCGATCTGTCGGAGATGAACCAGATCGTCACGATCCACGACGAGGACATGGACGCGGTGGTGCAGCCGGGCGTGACCCGCAAGACGCTCAACGCGGCGCTGCATGGCACCGGGCTGTTCTTCCCCATCGACCCGGGCGCGGATGCTTCGCTCGGCGGCATGGCCTCGACCCGCGCCAGCGGCACCAACGCCGTGCGCTACGGCACCATGCGCGAGAACACCCTGGGGCTGGAGGTGGTGCTGGCCGATGGCCGGATGATCCGCACCGGCGGGCGGGCCCGCAAGTCGTCGGCGGGGTACGACCTGACCCGGCTGTTCGTGGGTTCGGAGGGCACGCTGGGCATCATCACCGAGCTCACGGTGCGCCTGCATCCGCTGCCGGAGGCGATCTCCAGCGCCACGTGCTCCTTCCCGGATGTGGCGAGCGCGGTGCAGACCGTGATCCAGACCATCCAGCTGGGCGTGCCGGTGGCGCGCATCGAGCTCCTCGACACCCTCACGGTGCAGGCGGTCAATCGCTACAGCAAGACCACCCTGCGCGAATCGCCGATGCTGTTCTTCGAGTTCCACGGCTCGCCCACCGGCGTCGAGGAGCAGGCCCAGACGGTGCAGGAGATCGCCCGCGACAACGGCGGCCAGGATTTTGAATGGGCGACCCGCCCCGAGGATCGCTCCCGTCTGTGGCAGGCCCGCCACGACGTGCTGTTCGCCTGCCTCAACCTGCAGCCGGGCAGCCGCGGCATCTCGACCGACGTGTGCGTGCCCATCTCGCGCCTCGCCGAGGCCATCGCCGGCACCCAGGAGGAGATCGCCGCCACCGGGCTGATCGCCCCCATCGTCGGCCACGTGGGCGACGGCAACTTCCATGTGGTGATCCTCACCGAGCCGGACAACCCGGATCAGGTGCACGCCGCCGAGGCGCTGGGCCGGCGCATCGTCGAGCGGGCGCTGGCGCTTGACGGCACCTGCACCGGCGAGCACGGGATCGGGATCGGGAAGAAGGATTTTCTGCTCGCCGAACATGGCGAGGGCGTGGCGGTGATGGCCAGCCTCAAGGCGGCGCTCGACCCGCTGGGGTTGATGAATCCGGGCAAGGTGATCGGCTGATCCGCCCGCCGGCGGGGGTGGCGGGGCGGCCCGCAGATTTATCCGGAATTAACAATCCGGCGATCAAGTCGGCCTGGGCGGGGTCGATACCCGAGGGATCGTCCACCGCACCCCCGCGATCCGCCATGTCCGCCTCCTCCATCCGCGCCGATGACATCGCCACCCTCTCCGGCATCGTGCTGGCCCTGGCCGGCATCGTAGCCCACACCGCCGGCGCCCCGGCCTGGCTGCACTACGCCCTGGGCGGCGGGGTGATCGCGGCGCTCATCGCCGCCACCGTCATCAGCCACCGGGCCCGCGCCCGCGCCCGCGAGCACGCCCGCCAGCAGCGCGAGCGCATCGACTCCGGGGTGCTCGAATACGACACCCTGTGCGACCGCATCGCCGCCGAGAGCGAGGCCCACTACGCCCGGCTGGGCGAATCCCTCACCCAGATGAACGAGGTGGTGGCCAGCGCCGCCCAGGCCATGGGCGGCAACGACCACCGGGAGCAGCTGCGCCAGCAGGTGGACGAGCTGGTGGCCCTGGCCGCCAACGAAGACCAGGCCCGGCAGCGCAGCGGGCTGCAGCGCTTTGCCGAGGAGACCCGCGAGGCGCTGCGGGCGTTCGTGCTCACCGTGGGGGCGCTGCAGGCCAGCGGCGCCGACATCGCCGCCCGCTTCATGGCCATGCGCGAGAAGGTGAACGCGGTCACCCGGCTGATGACCGAGGTGAACCAGATCAACAACCAGACCGAGCTGCTGGCCCTCAACGCCGCCATCGAGGCCGCCCGGGCCGGCGAGGCGGGCCGCGGCTTTGCGGTGGTGGCCGACGAGGTGCGCAAGCTCGCCCAGCGCACCGAGGTGTTCAGCACCCAGATCGACGCCCTGCTGCGCGAGATCCACGTGGCCATCGACGACGTGGGGGTGGCGGTGGATGTGTCGGCCTCCACCGACATCAGCAAGGCCCGCTCGTCGGAAGACAACGTGAACACCATGTGGGCCGAGATGAGCGAACTCAACGCCCGCACCGCCGTCCAGGCGCAGCGCATCAACGAGGTGTCCGAATCGATCCACCGGCTGGTGATGCAGGGCATCCTGTCGATGCAGTTCGAGGACATCGTGAGCCAGGTGCTCGGCAAGCTGCAGCAGCACACCGCCTTCATGAGCCGCTACACCCAGGGCTTCTTCGACGCCCACCGGGACATGGACGAGAAGGACGGCCTCGCGCGCATCCAGCGCCGGGTGAGCACCCTCCACCAGCTGCTCGCCGAATCCTGCCGCTCATCGGCCGAGATCCGCTTCGAGGCGGTCAGCCAGACCGCGGTGAGCGCCGGCGAGATCGACCTGTTCTGACCCAGCCCCACAGGCCTGCAGCGCAAGGAGCAAGCGCGCCGATGTGCGCAAATACAACAATTGCAGCGAGCGACAACCGCACCGGCCGGAATGCATTACCATCCCTCCGGCATCACCTGGCAGCACGAACAAACTTCCAACAACGCACCAAGAGGGTAACGACTATGAAGAAACTGCTGATTTCGCTGGCTGTGCTCCTCCCCGCCTCCGCCTTTGCCGCCGCCAACAACGTCGGCTCCTGCGGCCTGGGCTCCAAAGTGTTCGAAGGTCAGAAGGGCATCGCCCCGCAAGTGCTTGCCGTCACCACCAACGGCACCTTCGGCAACCAGACCTTCGGCATCACCTCCGGCACCCTGGGCTGCTCCCAGGATGGCGTCGTGACCTCCGCCTGGAAGACCGCCATGTTCATCGACGGCAACAAGGCCCAGCTGGCCCGCGACGCCGCCTCCGGCCAGGGCGAAACCCTGGACGCGCTGGCCGCCCTGCTGAAGATCGACGCCCAGGACAAGGCCGCCTTCGTGAGCCTCGCCAAGGCCCGCCACGCCGACATCTTCGCCTCGGTCGACTCCGCCGACAGCATCGCCACCCAGCTCAAGGCCGCGCTGCAGTCCGACGCCCGCCTGGCCAAGTACGCCGACGCGGTGTAACCCCTCTCCGGCGGGCTGGCGATGCCCACCCGCCGCGCTTCAAGCCCTGTGCCCGCACAGGGCTTTTTCATGTCTGCCCGCCCCCGATGAAGACCCTGCCCGCCCTCGGCGCCGCCCTCGTCCTTGCCGCGCTGCCCGCCTGGGCCGCACCCATCGACGACCTGCTGGCCGCAGCCCGCGCAGCCCGCCTCGCCGACGACCCCGCCTGGGCCGACCTGCTGCAGTACGAGCCCGCCCCGGTCAACGGCCGCCTGCGCAGCCTGGCCGACGACGCCAGCTTCTTCAACGCCCCCGACGGCGCCACCAACGCCGCCGCCGAACTCGACGCGACCCTCGCCCGGCTCGTCGAGCCGGCCCGCCCCGACGCACCCGACGAGCACCCCCAGTGCCGCTTCCCGGCCCGCTTCCACTGGCTCAAGTCGCGCCTGCCCGAGCTCGCCCGGGCCACCCCGGACCAGCCCTGCCCGCGGCTGGCAGCCTGGGCCGCCGAGATCCGCCCGGCCGGCGCGACCCTGGTGTTTCCGTCGGCCTACGTGAACAGCCCGGCCTCGATGTTCGGCCACACCCTGCTGCGCATCGACGCCGAGGGCCAGACCGACGCCACCCGGCTCCTCGCCTACACCATCAACTACGCCGCCAAGGCCGACGCCACCGACGGCTTCACCTTCGCCATGAAGGGCCTCTTCGGCTTCTACCCCGGCACCCTGTCCAGCTCGCCCTACTACGTGAAGGTGCGCGAATACAGCGACATGGAAAGCCGCGACGTGTGGGAATACCGGCTCAACCTGACGCCCGACGAGACCCGCCAGCTGCTGCGCCACGCCTGGGAGATCGGCGCCACGCGCTTCGACTACTGGTTCTTCGACGAGAACTGCTCGTACATGATCCTGCGCCTGCTCGACGTGGCCCGGCCGGGCCTGCGGGTGTCCCAGCGCTTTCCCCTCACCGCCATCCCGGTGGATACCGTCAAAGGCGTGGTGGATGTGCCGGGCCTGGTCACCGACATCACCTTCCGCCCCGCTGGCGGCACCGAGCTCGCCCACCGGGCCAGCCGTCTGCCGCCCGACGCCATGGCCGCCGCCATCGCCGTGGCCGACGGCAGGCAGACGCCAGCGAGCCTGGGCACCGCGCCGCTGGCCATCGAACAGCTCGAATTCGCCGACCGGCTGGTGTCCTTCCGCGGCCACGCCGGCAAGCTCGACCAGGACGACGCCCTCGCCCGCCTGAAGGCCATCCAGACCACCCGCAGCCGGCTGCCCGCCATCGACACCGGCAGCGTGCCGGTGCCACCGCGCCCCGAGACCGGCCACGCCTCCGGCCGCGTCGGGCTCTCGGCCGGGCGGGCCGCCGGCGCACCGGCGCTGTTCCTGGGCCTGCGCCCGGCCTACCACGACCTGCTCGATCCGGAGACCGGCTACAGCCGCGGCGCCCAGATCCGCTTCTTCGACATCGCCGCCAGCCAGCGCGAAGGCCACGGCTGGCGCCTGGACCGTTTTCTGCCGGTGGATATCGTCTCCGTCGCCCCGCGCCGGGAATGGACCCAGCCCCTGTCGTGGAAAGTGCGCTTTGGCTGGGAGCGCAGCCTGGGCTACCCGCTCGCCCCCAGCCCGATGGTGGCCGGCGGCCCCGGCGCCGCGTGGGAGTGGCGGAACCTGATGGCCTACGTCTTCCTCGAGAACCAGATACTCACCCAGGGCCGGCTCGAAAAGCGCTGGGCCATCGGCACCGGCCCACTGGCCGGCCTGCTGTGGGATGTGGCCCCGGCCACCCGCGTGCAGCTCGAAGCCAGCCACCAGTGGTTCAACGACAGGCGCCTGGAACGCAGCCAGGCCCGCGCCCTGCTGCGCCACAGCCTCGGCCCGCGCAGCAACCTGGTGGCCGAGTACGAATGGACCCGAGCCGAACTGCCCGCCGACACGCCGCAGGCGCGCCGCATCGCGCTGGGCTGGCAGCTTTACTTCTAGGCGGTGAGCCCCAGCGGCGCCCGCGCCGCGAGGCCAGGGAAGACCGCCGCCCGGTCACGCTCCGGCAGGGCCAGCACTTCGGCCAGCACGTGGCGGTGGTCGGTGGTCACCGCCAGATCGACGCCCTGATCGAGGCGCGGTGTATCCAGCCCCGGCCAGTCGCCGAACATCCGTCCGCCGCGCACCCCGTCGCCCAGCACCAGCATCGCCGAGCCGTGGCCGTGGTCGGTGCCCTGGCTGCGGTTGGCGCGCAGGCGCCGGCCGAACTCGGTCATCACCACCACCCGCACCGGCAGCCCGGCGGCCGCCATGTCCCGGTGGAAGGCCGCCAGCCCGCGGGTGAGCTGGCCCACCAACCCATTGAAACGGCCCGGCTGGGCGTCGTGGGTGTCCCAGCTGGCGTGGTCGATGCACGCCACCCGCAGGCCCACGTCCATCCGCGCGAGGCGCGCGATGGCCTGCAGGCCCTGGGTGAAGCCGTTGTTCTCGTAGTTGGCGCCGGGTGGCGCGTAGGGCGTCAGGCGGCCGTCGGGCTGGCGGGGCAGGCGCGCGTCCACCAGCGCGGTGCGGGCCAGCACCCGGGCGCCGGCCTGGCGCACCGGGTCGGTGGCACCAGACGGGTAGAGCCGCGCGAGCACGGCGGCGGCGTCCTTGCCCCCGGCCAGCGGCACGCCGCCGGAGAGATCGGGCAGCGCCAGCGCGTCGTCGTAACGCAGCAGCGAGGCCGACATGCCGGCGTTGGCCGACATCGCCGCGATGCGCCGGTCGTCGCCGCCCCGCTCGCCGAGGGTGGCGAGGTAGCGGGTCAGCCAGCCGCTGTCGCTGCGGGCGTAGTCGGCGATATTCACCACCCCGCGCTCGATCAGGTCCTGGGCCTCGAAATGGCTGCGGGTGCCGTTCATCAGCCCGCAGGCGTGGAGCACCGCCAGCCGGCCGGCTTCATACAGCTCGAAGAGCGGCCTGGCCTCCGGGTGCAGGCGGAAATCCAGCCCGCTGCCGAGGCCGTTGGCGAGCGCCAGCCCGGGGCGCTCGCCGCTGTCGAGCACGCGCAGATCGGGCGTGCGGGCGTCGATGTAGGGCTTGTCGTTGACGGGAGCGACGAGGTTGAGCCCGTCGCAGCCGCCGCGCTGGAAGACCACCACCAGCAGCGGCGTCGGGGCGCCCTCGGCGGCAAAGGCGAGCCGGCCCAGGCCGGCGAGGGGCGCGAAGGCCCCGGCGGCGGCGCAGGCCTTGAGAAAGTCTCGGCGGGTCGTCATGGCGGGCCTTTCGTCAGCAGGTCTGGAACTCGGCGCTCATCGCCGTAAAGGCAATCACGCGCCGCAGCAGGTTGGCATCTGCGGGTTTGGCGGCATCCAGCGCGCGGGCCGGGTCCACCGCCAGCCCGGCGAGGACGGCGCGGCCCACCGCTGCGTTGCCCGCCCCCAGCAGGCGGGTGGCGATGGCGTCCGCCGCCTGCCCGGCGCTGCTGGCCGGCGCCTCGAGCATGTCGGCCGGCTGCACCGTGCCGTTGCCCCAGCGGTTCTCCATCAGCCCCTGCACCAACTGCCAGCGCTGGCGCATGCCGTTGGCGCTGATCCAGTAGGCCGCCTCTTCCGGATGCCCGGTGGGCGGCGCCCAGCCGAACAGGCGCTGGCCGGCGTTGGCGAGGCCGGCGACCAGCCCCTCGGTGGCGGTGAAGGGCATCCCCGTTCCGCGCACGAAGGCCGCCGCCAGCGCCAGCGGACGCCGCAGCCGCGCGCCGCTGCTGCGGGCAAAATCCGGCGACAGGGCGATGAGCTCCACCACCCGGGCGATCTGGTCCGGCTGGCGGCGGGCGCGCCACCACAGGTCGGCGGCGGCAGACAGCAGCCGCGGCGAGACGCCATCGCCCACCAGCCGGCGGCACAGCTTGCCGCTCAGGTGGCGGGCGGTGGCCGGGTGGTCGGCGATCAGATCGAGCACCTTGCGGCCGTCGGCGAGCGCCGGCTGGAAGGGGTCGAACTCGACGCCCAGCACGCGCTTCTGGTAGTTGTCGTGCCAGGATTCCACGTAGGCGAAGTGGCCGCTGGCGGGCAGGCGGTCGGCGCCGCCAAGGCCGCTGCCGTCCTCCACCACCCAGCCGGTGAAGGCCCGGGCGGCTTCGTACACGTCCTGGTCGATGAAGCCCTTGGGCTGACCCTTGAGGGCACCGGGCACGTCGCGCCAGCGGTTGTAGAACTCGTTGAGGTAGTGCTCGCGGCCCAGGCTGTGAAGCTCGAAGAGCTCCCGGGCGAAGTTCTCGTTGGCGGCGCCGGCGCGGGACGAGCGGTTGTTGAGGTAGTACAGCATGGCCGTGCTGCCGGCCACCGCTTCGAGGAAGTCCCGAAAGTTGCCCAGCGCATGGCGGCGGATCACGTCCCGGTCGTAGGTGGGCAGCGCGACATTGACCTGCACCATCTGGCTGGCGTCCACGTTGAAGTGGTTGTGCCAGAAATCCACCAGCACCTCGCGCAGCTGCCAGCGGCTGTGCACCGCGCGGATCAGGCAGGCCACGGCCACCTCGGAGCGCGGCCGGAAGCGCTCCGGCCCGGCCATCGGGCGCTTGTAGTCGGTGAGCGGCCACAGCTGGGCGATGGGCGCGGCAAGCGAATCGAGGGGGCGCATCTCGTCCACCGCCGGGAACTCCGGCCCCGGCGCCTTGCCCGCGTCGTAGCGGATGCGCAGGCGGGCGGCGGCGAGGCGCTCGGCGCAGTCCGGGTCGTCGCCTTCGGGCGGGGCGAGCTGCTCGGCCAGCCAAACCCGCAGGCCCACGTCGCGCAGATGCAGGCGCTCGGGGAGCGGCCCGGGCCCGAAGGCCAGCCGGCCGAGCACGAGATCGTCCGCCACCTTGGGGGGATTGCCGGGATTGTCGGGGTTGCCGGACTTGCGCCCCGCACCTGTTCGCGCCATCGAAGGCCTCCGCTGCCAGTCCTTGAGCCCCGATGATAGCCCCCGCCCTTTGCACCGGCCTTGCATGGCGCTGGAACCCCGGACGCTTCTTCGTATCAAAACGTCAGATTCCGCCCCGGACCGGGCGCTGCCCACGAAGCCGCGCCCTCCCGCAGTCGCACCCCGATTTTGCGAGGAAACCACCATGGCCGAGCAGGACCCTCTCCCCAGCCTCACCCCCGGCGCCACCCTCGACGACAAGTACACCGCCAGCACCGGCCGCGTGTATCTCACCGGCTATCAGGCGCTGGTGCGCCTCTTGCTGATCCAGCGCGACCGCGACCGGGCCGCCGGGCTCAACACCGCGGGCTTCGTGTCCGGCTACCGGGGCTCGCCCCTGGGCGGGCTGGACTTGAGCCTGTGGAAGGCCCAGGCACATCTGGCCCGCCACGAGGTGGTCTTCCAGCCCGGCGTGAATGAAGACATGGCCGCCACCGCCGTGTGGGGCAGCCAGCAGGTCACGCTGTCGCCCCGGGCGCGGGTGCAGGGCGTGTTTGCCATGTGGTACGGCAAGGGGCCGGGGGTCGATCGCTGCGGCGACGTGTTCCGCCACGCAAACGCCGCGGGCAGCAGCCAGTTCGGCGGCGTGCTGGTGATCGCTGGCGACGACCACGCGGCCAAGTCATCCACCCTGCCCCACCAGACCGACCACTTCTTCAAGTCGATGATGATGCCGGTGCTGGCCCCGGCCGGCGTTCAGGAATACCTCGACTACGGCGTGCATGGCTGGGCGCTGTCGCGCTATTCGGGCTGCTGGGTGGCCTTCAAGGCGCTGGCCGACACGGTGGAGACTTCCGCCTCGGTGGATGTGGACCCGCAGCGGGTGGTCACCGTCACGCCCACCGACTTCGCGCTGCCGCCCGACGGCCTTAACCTGCGCTGGCCCGATCCGCCGCTGGTGCAGGAGCGCCGCCTGCTGCACTTCAAGCTCTATGCCGCGTTGGCCTACTGTCGCGCCAACCGGCTCAACCGGGTGGTGATCGACTCGCCCGCACCGCGGCTGGGCATCATCACCTCGGGCAAGAGCTACCTGGACGTGCGCCAGGCCTTCGACGACCTGGGCATCGACGAGGCGCTCGCCGCCGAGATCGGCATCCGGCTCTACAAGGTGGGCATGGTGTGGCCGCTGGAGGCCGAGGGCGTGCGACGCTTTGCCGAGGGGCTGGACGAGATTCTGGTGGTGGAAGAGAAGCGCCAGCTGCTCGAATACCAGCTCAAGGAAGAGCTCTACAACTGGCGCGAGGACGTGCGCCCGCGGGTGGTGGGCAAGTTCGACGAGAAAGGCGAATGGGCGATGATCGCCACGCCGGGCCCGGACGGGCGCATCACCGTCGACCACGGCGAGTGGCTGCTGCCGGCAGCGGGCGAGCTCTCTCCGGCGATGATCGCCCGGGTGATCGCCGCGCGCATCGGGCGTTTCTTCACCTCGGCGCGCATCGAGAGCCGGCTGGCCTTCCTGCAGGCCAAGGATCACACCCTCGCCCACCGGGTGTTCGCCATCGACCGGGTGCCCACCTTCTGCCCCGGCTGCCCCCACAACAGCTCCACCAAGGTGCCGGAAGGCAGCCGCGCCACCGCCGGCATCGGCTGCCACTACATGGCCAGCTTCATGCCCGACCGGCGCACCGGCCCCTTCACCCACATGGGCGGCGAGGGCGTGCCGTGGGTGGGCCAGGCGCCCTTCACCGACGAGCCGCACATCTTCGCCAACCTGGGTGACGGCACCTATTTCCACTCCGGCATCCTGGCGATCCGCCAGTCGGTGGCGGCCTTCAACCGCCCGGCCCACGGGCGCCAGCCCACCAGCGGCATCACCTACAAGATCCTGTTCAACGACGCGGTGGCGATGACCGGCGGCCAGCCGGTGGATGGCGAGCTCACCGTGCCCCGGCTGCTGCGCCAGCTGCAGGCCGAAGGCGTGGGCAGCATCGTGCTCGTCACCGACGGCACCGACCGCCCCTGGCACGTGGCCGACATCCCCCACGGGGTGGCGATCCGGCACCGGGACGAGCTGGAGGTGATCCAGCGCGAGCTGCGCACCCTGCCCGGCGTGTCGGCGCTGGTGTTCGACCAGACCTGCGCCGCCGAGAAGCGCCGCCGCAGGAAGCGCGGCACCTACCCCGACCCGCAGACCCGCGTCTTCATCAACGAGGCGGTGTGCGAGGGCTGCGGCGACTGCGGGCGCGAATCCAACTGCATGGCGATCCTGCCCGTCGAGACCGAGTTCGGCCGCAAGCGGCAGATCGACCAATCGGCCTGCAACAAGGATTTCTCGTGCCTGAACGGCTTCTGTCCGAGCTTCGTGACCATCGAGGGCGGACGGGTGCGAAAGGGCCGCGCCGCCGCGGTGGATGCGAGCCACCTGCCGGCGCTACCCGTGCCGCGGCTGCCCGCCACCACCCAGCCGTGGGGCATCCTCGTCACCGGCGTGGGCGGCACCGGCGTGGTCACCATCGGCGCGCTGATCGGCATGGCCGCGCACCTGGATGGCAAGGGCGTGACCGTGCTCGACATGACCGGCCTCGCCCAGAAGGGCGGCTCGGTGTTCAGCCACATCCGCATCGCCGACGACCCGGAGCAGCTCCACGCGGTGCGCATCGCGGTGGGCGAAGCCAACGCGGTGATCGGCGGCGACGTGGTGGTCACCGCCAGCGCCGACGCCCTCTCGCGGATGGCCGTCGGCACCACCCACGGGGTGGTCAATTGCGCCGAGACGCCCACATCCGAATTCACCCGCAACCCGGACTGGGTCTTCCCCCTCGACAAGATGCAGGCCGCGATCGTCGAAGCCGTCGGCCGCGAAGGCTGCAGCTTCCTCGACGCCGGCGCGCTGGCCACCGCGCTCCTCGGCGACGCCATCGCCACCAACCTGTTCCTGCTCGGCTTTGCCTGGCAGAAGGGCTGGGTGCCGGTGAGCGAGGCCAGCCTCGACAAGGCCATCGTGATGAACGGCGCGGCGGTCGAGATGAACCGCCAGGCGTTTCTGTGGGGCCGCCGCGCGGCGGTGGATCAGGTGGCGGTCGAACGCCTGCTGGCGCCCGCGCCGGTAATCCCGATCCGCCCGACTACGGCCGCCGAGAGCCTCGACGCCCGCATCGCCCGCCGCGCGGCCTTCCTCACCGATTACCAGGACGCCGCCTACGCCCGGCGCTACACCGACTTCGTGGCCCGGGTGCGCGAAGCCGAAGCCCGGCTGGGCAGCCAGCGCCTCACCGAAGCCGTCGCCGACAGCTATTTCAAGCTGCTGGCCTGCAAGGACGAGTACGAAGTCGCCCGGCTGTACGCCGACCCGGTTTTCTGGCAGCAGATCGATGAACGCTTCGAAGGCGATTTCACGGTGAGCTTCCACCTCGCGCCGACCTTCCTGGCCCGGCCCGATCCGGACTCCGGGCGCATCCACAAGCTGAAGTTCGGCCCGTGGATAAAGACGGCCTTCGGCTGGCTGGCCCGGCTTCGGCGCCTGCGCGGCACACCTTTCGACGTCTTCGGCTACCACGCCGAACGCAAGGCCGAACGTGCCCTCACCGCCCAGTTCGAGGCCGACATCGGCCAGCTCATCGGCGAACTCGGCGCCGAGCGCCTGCCCATCGCCATCGAGCTCGCCCGCCTGCCGGACGACATCCGCGGCTACGGCCACATCAAGGCCGCGGCGATGCAGCGGGCAGCCGAAAAGCGCGAGGCGCTGCTGGCCCGCTGGCGCGCCGGCGGCCATCGACCGGCCAACGTGGCCTGAGTGCTGATCTGGACGGCACTACGCGATTTCATCGCGACAAACTGCACAGGACTAGGATGATCTCTTGAGGTGGGCCGAACATCTTGCCATGCAGTACCGCCATGAGAGTTCCCGAGCAACGGAACTTAGCTGGCTTGGATCATTGTCTCCAAACCCCACCAATGTCATGCAAATGAGTTAGTATAAACAGCACAATTAAGGCGACGACGAGCCTAAGCCTGTTGTTATCTCTTGACGACCTGGGAGGTCTTGAAATGAGTGCGTGGAACGTTGAGGATGCGGTGAAGATGCTGAATGGCCGGGCAAAGGATCATAGCCTGGGCCGATGTGCGGAATACACACGTATCGCCATCGAGGCTGGCGGGATTGTACTTAAAAGACATATCTCAGCCAAGGATTACGGTTCGAGCCTGTTAGCAGTCGGCTTCACAACGCTTTCGCCTGATGTGTCTCTTTTCAAAGCAGGTGACGTCGCCATCATTCAGCCGATCAAGGGGCACCCCCATGGGCATATGGCGATGTTCAACGGGAAGATATGGATTTCTGACTTCAAGCAGAATCACGGCTACTATCCCGGCCCAACCTACAGAAAAATCAAGCCGCCAGTGACGATCTATAGGTATGGATCGCAGTCTGAGCAGACTTTTATTTTTGCGCCGGTGTATGCGGTCGATCATAGTTTGGCCTGAACGGGAAGAAGAGTATGCGCCCCGTCGCAGTGGCACTATTGCGCCTATCTCTGATTTGGATGCTGGTGGGTTCTTGCTCATCCGTGGCATTTGCCGATGCCAAAGGGCAAGTGGCAGAGTTTTATGGATGGTATCTGGGGCGCATTGCCGCAGACGATCCCCCGTCCCTGTCTGAAGGGACTGATCTAAAACGTTACGTCTCATCAGCCCGCCTTCGAAAACTTAATAGGCAATTCAACAGTCCGGATGGCATGGATAACGACTATTTCATCCAAGCCCAAGACTATCTTGACAGCTGGATAAAGTACATTGCCGTAATTCCTATATCTGAATCTGCGAAGCGCGCTCAGCTCCGTGTGCAACTCGGGGAGGGGGGCGAACTCTACAAACTCAGGGTGATCGCGGTAAAAGAGGGGGGAGAGTGGAAAATCGACATGGTCAGTGTATCGAGTTCACCTTGAATCTCGTTTCAAGCGTAAGCGCAATCAACTGACCCGAGGTCAGCAGCAAAGGTTACCTCCCAAGGACGAACAGGAGCGGGTTCGATACGGATGCAGTTTTTCCGGCAGATCACCATCTCCGCGCAAACTGCAACGGAGCACCAACCAGCCCGTTCGCCCACCCCGAGCAACACGCACGATGCCCGTCTATGCTCCATTTGCCACCCTTCGCCCTGCCGCCCGCCCTCAAGGCCCTGCTGGCCCAGCTGGGCGGGGTGGCTGTTGCCTACGCGGCGGGCCGGGCCGGGCTGCTGCCGCCCGGCGCGTGGCCGGTGGTCACCGTCCAGGCCGTCGCCGCCGCGGGCATCGCCACACTGCTGCGCAGCGCCCGCTGGTGGCGCTGGATCCACCTGGGCTTCATGCCGGTGGTGGCCGGCGCCCTGGCCCTGCAGATCGCCCCGGGCTGGTATCTGGCGGCCTTTGTGATGTTTGCGCTGATCTACTGGAGCAGCTTCCGCACCCAGGTGCCGCTGTTCCTCTCCAACCCGCGCACCGCCGAAGCGGTGACCAGCCTGCTGCGCCGGGATCGACCGCCGTCGGTGCTCGATCTGGGCAGCGGCACCGGCTCGCTGCTGCGCCCGCTGGCCCGGCTGCGGCCCGATTGCCGCTGCGAAGGTGTCGAATCCGCCCCCGCGCCCTACCTGCTGTCGCGCATCCTGGCCCGCCACCAGCACAACATCGCGCTGGCCCGGGGCGACTTCTTCAAGATGCCCTGGGGCGACTACGATCTGGTGTATGCCTTCCTGTCGCCGGTGCCGATGAACGCGGTGTGGGACAAGGCCCGCGCCGAACTGCGCCCCGGCGCGCTGCTGGTGAGCAACAGCTTCCCGGTCGAGGGCGTCGATCCGGAACAGGTGATCGAAGTGCCCGACAGCCGCCACACGCGGCTCTACTGCTACCGCCCCGCCGGCCCCGAGCCGACGCCCAAGCCCTTGGCGTCAAACGCTTTTGGGCGCCGATAAGCGGCCGAATCCCCCCTCAATTCCGCCTCTCGTGCTGCCGTTAAGCAAGGAATAATGGCGTCATCGCGCCTTGCGTTCAGCGAGAGGATTTCAACCATGTCCCGCATCATCTGCGTCATCGGCAACAAGGGCGGCACCGGCAAGACGACCCTGTCCCACATGCTGTGCCAGGGCCTCGGCCTGCTGGGCCAGCGTTCGGCCTGCGTCCTCACCGACACCCACCGCGAACCGCTCTCGCCCGACGGCCGCCGCTACGTGACCGCCGACGGACGCACCCCCGAGGCACTCCAGAAGATCGTCACCAAGCTGCGCACCATGGAAGGCTGGGTCGGCGTGATCGACGGCGGCGGCAACCGGGCCGAGGTGGATCGCCTGCTCGACAGCCTCTCCGACATCGTGATCGTGCCCTTCCGCGATTCCCACGAAGACCTGCGCACCACCCTCGGTGACCTGCAGACCTTCCCCCACGCCTACGCCCTGCCGTCCCAGTGGCCCACCAACGCCTGGCAGCGGGACGCCGCCGACCGCAGCGTGGCCCAGCTCCTCGGCGAATACCGCGACCGCCTGCTCCACCCGGTGGCCAGCCTGTCCGCATCCAAGCTGCTGCTGCAGAAGCAGATCCCCGACAGCCTGCCCTCCAACCTCGGCAACGCCTGCCGCAGCCTGGCCCGGCAGGTGATGGAGATCCTCGAGATCGGCGAAGCGGACGCCGAACAGCGCGCCCGCCGCGACGCCCCGGCAGTCTCCGTGCCACCGGCGGCGGTCATGCCCGAAGGCTACGCCAGCACCGCCCGGCACTGAACCCGCCCTTCCTCGCCACTGCCCTCCCATCCCGGAGGGCCGTTTCATTTTGTCCGCCCGCCGGCACAAGGCCGCAGCGCACTTGCGCCCCTGTACAAAAAATAACCACAGACTTACTGAGGTTTTCTTCCGTCCCGCCGAAATAGCAGTCAACAAGGCGACACACGCCAGGGCGACGGGGAGACTCATCAGATGCGTAACAACGGGCCAGTTACCGGCAAGGAACAGACTTTCGGCGACGACATCGCCATCATCTCGCACACCGACGATGCCGGCCGGATCAACTTCGTCAACGACGACTTCGTGGCGATCAGCGGCTTTTCCAGCGACGAACTGATCGGCCAGTCCCACAACATCGTCCGCCACCCGGACATGCCCGGCGAGGCCTTCCGCGACCTGTGGGTCACCCTCAAGCGCGGCCGGCCGTGGTCCGGGCTGGTCAAGAACCGCTGCAAGAACGGCGACTTCTACTGGGTTCGCGCCGCCATCACGCCCAAGCCCGACGGCGGCTTCATGTCAGTGCGGGTCAAGCCGGCGGCCGGCGAGGTGCAGGCCGCCGAGGCGCTCTACCAGCGCATGCAGCGCGATCCGTCGATCCGGCTCCACGAGGGCAAGGTGCGCCGTACCGGCGTGGCCGGCGTCATCGAGCGGGGCATGGCGCGGATCGACAACATGCCCATCGGCCGCCGCCTGCTCGGGGTGATGGTCATCGTGATGGTCCTGCTCGCCGCCACCCTGGCCGACAGCCAGCGCTCGGCCCGCCAGATCGAGGCCCGCTATCAGGCGCACATCGCCCACGACGGCGCCCGCCGGGTGGACTTCTACAGCATGTACGCCCAGGGCCTGCAGATGGGTCAGGCCCTGCGCAACGCCATGCTCGACCCGGCCAACCCCAAGGCCTACGAGAACTACACCAAGGCTGCCGAGGCCTTCGAAAGTGTGGCCGGCAAGGCGCGCAGCCTCGACGAGCAGACCTTCACGTCGGGCCTGCCGGCGCGCATCCAGGATCTGCGCCGCGAGCAGCGGCAGATCCACGACCGGCTGTTCGCCCTCGTCAAGAATGGCCAGGGCGAAGACGCCCGGGCGATGCTCAACAAGGAGGAAACCCCGAAATGGCGGGAGATGCGTGACCTCCTGCTGGCCGAGATCAAGCGCCTCGACGAAGCCTCGCCTCACCTGCTGGCCGAGCTGAAGGAAGCATCCGACGCCGGCATCCGGCGCAGCCTGGGCCTTGGGCTGGGCGCCGTGGTGCTTGGCCTGATCCTCGGCGCCGGCCTGCTGGCCCGCACCGCCCGCCAGGCCGCCCGCGCCCGCGAGATGGTCTCCGCCGTGGCCGGCGGGCGGCTGTCCCTGCCCATCTGCCCGGGCAGCCGCGACGAGATCGGCGAGATCCTCACCCACGTGGCCATACTCAAGAACCGCCTCCACGAGGCGATCAGCCTGATCCAGCAGAGCGCCCGCGAGCTGGCCGACTCCAGCGCCCGCCTGGCCAGCGCCAGCGAGGCCACCGTCGACGCCACCACCACCCAGTCGTCCGCCATCTCCACCATCGCCGCGGCGGTCGAGGAGCTGTCGGTCGCCAGCGACGCGATGAGCGAGAACGCCCGCGAGGCCCTCGGCGCCGCCGAGCACGCCATCACCACCACCCGCGACAGCGCCACCATCAGCCGCGGCGCCGCCGAGACCATCGGCAACGCTGCCCGCGCGGTGGCCAGCACCGAATCCCGCATCGGCGAACTGGCCGACATGTCGGCCGAGATCAGCCGGGTGGTCAAGGTGATCCGCGAGATCTCCGATCAGACCAACCTCCTCGCCCTCAACGCCGCCATCGAAGCAGCCAGGGCCGGCGAACAGGGCCGCGGCTTCGCGGTGGTCGCCGACGAGGTGCGCAAACTGGCCGAGCGCACCGGCAGCTCCACCCAGGAGATCGCCGCGGTGATCCAGCGCATCCAGTCGGTGAGCGACGCGGTGGCCAGCGATGTGGCCGCCGGCAGCAGCCAGGTGGCAACCGGCGCCCGCGACGCCCTGCACGCCGGTGACGTGGCAGCCTCGGTCGAGACCTCCGTCGTCCAGGCTGGCGAAGCCATGCACCAGATCGGCGCGGCCCTCACCGAGAGCAGCACCACCACCCGCCACATCGCCGATCAGATGGAAACCGTGGCCGAGAACGCCGAAGTGGACGCCGACATGGCCCGCCAGTCGGCCACCGAAGCCCGCCAGATCGGCCACCTCGCCAGCAAGCTGCAGGCCCTCGCCGCCCAGTTCCGCACCTGAGCCAGCCAACGGGCATGGAAAGGGAGGGTCGAGCCGGTTTACCCGCCCGGGTCGGTCGGGCAGAATGCGCCGACTCCGACTCTCAAACCCTCCGATGCTCACTGCCCACGGTCTTGCCTGCGATCGCGGCGACCGCCGTCTGTTTTCCGCTGTGGACTTCGCCGTCGCCCCGGGCCAGTGGCTGCAGGTGGAAGGCCCCAACGGGGCCGGCAAGACCAGCCTGCTGCGCATCGTCGCGGGGCTGGCGCCGGCGGCGGACGGACGCATCGAATGGGACGGCCAGCCCGTCGCCCAGGTGCGCGACGAGTACCACGCCCGCCTGCTCTACCTGGGCCACGCCCCGTCCATCAAGGACGACCTCTCCGCCCTCGAGAACCTCCAGACCGCCGCCGCCGTGGCCGGCCGTCCGCTGGATGAGCACACCGCCCTCACCGCCCTGCGCCGGATCGGCCTGAAGGGCCGCGAAGACCTGCCCACCCGGGTGCTCTCCCAGGGCCAGAAGCGCCGCGTGGCGCTGGCCCGCCTGCTGTGCAGCCAGGCCCGGCTGTGGATCCTCGACGAGCCCTTCGTGGCCCTCGACGTGGCCGCCGTCAGCCAGCTGTGCGAGATCCTCGACGAGCACCTGTCCCGGGGCGGCATGCTGCTGTTCACCAGCCACCAGGCGGTGCAGCTCGGCGGCACGCCCTCCAGCCTGAGGCTGGGCGCATGAGCGCTTTCTTCGCCATCGTCCGCCGCGACCTGCTGCTGGCCGCCCGCCGCAAGAGCGAGGTGTTCACCGCGCTGTTCTTCTTCATGATCGTGGTCAGCCTGTTCCCCCTCGGCATCGGGCCCGAGACCGCGCTCCTGCGCCGCATCGCGCCCGGCGTGCTGTGGGTGGCGGCGCTGCTGGCGGCGATGCTGTCCCTCAACCGCCTGTTCGCCGCCGACCACGCCGACGGTACGCTGGAGCAGATGGCCCTGTCGCCCACGCCGCTGGCCCTGCTGGTGGCCGGCAAGACCCTCGCCCACTGGCTCACCGCCGGCCTGCCGCTGGTGCTGCTGGCGCCGGTGCTGGGCATCCAGTTCGATCTCTCCGCCCGCTCGCTGGGCATCCTGATGCTGTCGCTGCTGCTGGGCACGCCGATCCTGTCCCTCATCGGGGCGATCGGCGCGGCCCTCACCCTGGGCCTGCGCGGTGGCGGCGTGCTGCTGTCGCTGCTGGTGCTACCCCTGTATATTCCGGCCCTGATCTTCGGGGCCGGCGCGGTCGAGGCCGACATGGCCGGGCTCGGCGTGGGCGGACACCTGTCGCTGCTGGGCGCCCTCTTGGCGCTCGGCGTGTTCTTTGCCCCGTGGGCCGCCACCGCCGCCCTGCGCATCGCCCTCGAATAGCGCCGCCACACCCTTTTTCGGATTCATCCCCATGAGTCAGCGCTTCATCAACTGGTTCAAGTTCGCCTCGCCGGCCAGCTTCTATCCCCTCGCCGGCAAGGCCTGGCCCTGGTTCGCCGCCCTCGCCACGGCCTTCTGCGCCGCCGGGCTGTGGATCAGCTTCTTCGTCGCCCCCACCGATTTCCAGCAGGGCGAGGGCTACCGCATCATCTTCATCCACGTGCCGGCCTCGTGGATGTCCATGTTCATCTACTGCGTGATGGCCTTCTGGGCCGCCATCGGCATCACCTTCAACACCCGCCTGTCGGGCATGATGAGCTCGGCCCTGGCGCCCACCGGCGCGCTGTTCGCCTTCATCTCCCTGTGGACCGGCGCCCTGTGGGGCAAGCCCATGTGGGGCGCCTGGTGGGTGTGGGATGCGCGGCTCACGTCGGAGCTGATCCTGTTCTTCCTGTACATCGGCTACATCGCCCTCACCGCCGCCATCGACGACCCGCGCCGGGCCGACAAGGCCGGAGCCATCGTGGCGCTGGTGGGCGTGGTCAATGTGCCGATCATCTATTTCTCGGTGAAGTGGTGGAACACCCTGCACCAGGGCGCGTCGGTGTCCCTCACCAAGGCGCCCACCATGGCCACCACCATGCTGTGGGGCATGCTGCTGATGGCCCTGGCCTTCTGGATGTACAGCATCGCCATCGCGCTCTACCGGGTGCGGGCCATCATCCTCGAACGGGAACGCCACACCACCTGGGTGGCCGAACTGCCGGAGATGCAGCGATGAACTGGGGCAGCGCCAGCGAATTCTTCGCCATGGGAGGCTACGGCCTCTACGTGTGGGGCAGTTTCGGCGTG
Organism: Zoogloea sp. 1C4; assembly: GCF_009469605.1. Lineage (GTDB taxonomy): Bacteria > Pseudomonadota > Gammaproteobacteria > Burkholderiales > Rhodocyclaceae > Zoogloea > Zoogloea oryzae. Next base: position 27,159 of record NZ_SSXU01000027.1, read on the forward strand.
ACCGCCGCCGCCCTGCTGATTGAAACCCTGCTCGCCCGAAAGCGGGTCGCCGACACCCGCCGTGCCCTGCGCCGGGAACTTGCGGCCGACCGCAACGATCAAGACTGAGATGAAACCACGTCACAAACGCTTCGCCATCATCGTCGGCGGCCTGGCCGCCCTCGGCATCGCCGCGGCCCTCGTCCTCAACGCCTTCCAGAGCAATCTGGTGTTCTTCTTCACGCCTACCCAGGTGGCCGGCGGCGAGGCCCCAAAGGGCCGCGCCTTTCGCGTCGGCGGGCTGGTGAAGGAGGGCAGCCTCCAGCGCACCGACATCACCGCCCGCTTCGTGGTCACCGACACCGCCAAGGAGATCCCCGTCACCTACAAGGGCATCCTGCCGGACCTCTTCTCCGAGGGCAAAGGCGTGGTCGCCCAGGGCAGCCTGGGGCCGGACGGCCAGTTCACCGCCACCGAAGTGCTCGCCAAGCACGACGAGAACTACATGCCGCCCGAGGCCAAGGCCGCGGTGGACAAGGCCCACGAGGCCTCCCGAACCTTAAAGCAGTGAAGAGTGAAGGGTAACGAGTGAGGAGGCCGGCCTCAAGCCTCGTACGCTCCCGATTCGCCTGGTCACCGCATCACCCCTTACTCGTACCTCCTCCCCGGAGAAACCATGATCCCCGAAATCGGCTCCTTTGCCCTCGTCCTGGCCCTGCTGGTGGCCCTCGTGCAGGGAACATTGCCCCTCGTCGGCGCCCAGCGGGGCGTGGCGGCATGGGTGCAGCTGGCGCGGCCCGCGTCGGCCACCCTGTTCCTGCTCATCGCGGTGGCCTTCGGCTGCCTCACCGCCAGCTTCATCAACAATGATTTCTCGGTGCTGTATGTTGCCCAGCACTCCAACTCGCGCCTGCCGATCGAGTACCGCATCGCCGGCGTGTGGGGCGGCCACGAGGGCTCGCTGCTGCTGTGGGTGCTGATGCTGTCCCTGTGGGCGCTGGCCGTGGCGGCCTTCTCCCGCAGCCTGCCGGACGACATGGTGGCGCGGGTCGAGGGCGTGCTTGGCCTCGTCGCCGCCGGCTTCATCCTGTTCATCCTCACCACCTCCAGCCCCTTCGAGCGCCTCTTGCCCGGCGCCGACGACGGCCGTGACCTCAACCCGCTGCTCCAGGACCCGGGCCTGATCTTCCATCCGCCGATGCTCTACATGGGCTACGTGGGCTTCTCGGTGGCCTTCGCCTTCGCCATCGCGGCGCTGCTGTCGGGCCGGCTGGATGCCGCCTGGGCGCGCTGGTCGCGGCCGTGGACCACCGCCGCGTGGGTCTTCCTCACCCTCGGCATCGGCCTCGGCTCGATCTGGGCCTACTACGAGCTGGGCTGGGGTGGCTGGTGGTTCTGGGATCCGGTCGAGAACGCCTCCTTCATGCCCTGGCTGGTGGGCACCGCGCTGATCCACTCCCTGGCGGTCACCGAAAAGCGCGGCAGCTTCAAGAACTGGACGGTGCTGCTGGCCATCGGCGCGTTCTCCCTGTCGCTGCTGGGCACTTTCCTGGTCCGCTCCGGCGTGCTCAGCTCGGTGCACGCATTCGCCACCGACCCGAAGCGCGGGGTGTTCATCCTGCTGTTCCTGGCGGTGGTGGTCGGCTCGTCCCTCACCCTGTTTGCCTGGCGGGCGCCCAAGGTCAGCCTGGGCGGCGCCTTCGCGCTGGTGTCGCGGGAGACCATGCTGCTGATCAACAACCTGCTGCTCCTGTGCGCCGCCGGTGCGGTGCTGCTGGGCACGCTCTACCCGCTGGTGATCGACGCCCTCAACCTGGGCAAGCTGTCGGTCGGCCCCCCGTATTTCAACGCGGTGTTCGCCCCGCTGATGGTGCCGGTGCTGTTCCTGATGGCCGTCGGCCCCGTTGCGCGCTGGAAGCAGGCCAATATCGCCGACATCATCCGCCCCCTGCGGGCCGCCTTCGCGCTGGCCGTGGTGGCCGGCGTCGGCCTGCCCTTCGTGGCCGGCAACTGGAGCGCCGGCGTGGCGCTGGGCATCGGCCTGGCGGTGTGGATCGTCGGCTCGTCGGTGCTGCAGATCCTCGCCCGGGCCAAGTCCGGCATGCCGCCGCGGTCGTTCTGGGGCATGCACCTGGCCCACGTGGGCATCGCGGTCACCGTGGTCGGCATCGTGATGGTCAAGCACTACGAAACCGAGCGCGACGTGCGCATGGCCCCCGGCGACACCGTCGCGGCGGGCAGCTACACGATCCGCTTCCTGGGCGTCGAAGGCGCACCCGGCCCCAACTACACCGCCGCCCGCGGCAACCTGGAGCTCCTCAAGGACGGCCAGCTGGTGATGCCGCTGCATCCCGAGAAGCGCAAGTACCTCTCCTCCGCCATGCCGATGACCGAAGCCTTCATCGACCCGGGCCTCACGCGTGACATCTACGTCTCGCTGGGCGACCCGCTCGAAGGTGACGACGGCGCCTGGAGCGTGCGCGTGTATTACAAACCCTTCGTCAGCTGGATCTGGGCCGGCGCCGTGCTGATGGCCCTGGGCGGCATCTTCGCCGCCAGCGACCGCCGCTACCGCCTCAAGTCGGCCGCCCGCGCCGCCACCAAGCTCGCCCCCGGAGCCGCATCGTGAAACGTTTCCTGATCCCCCTCGGCATCTTCCTGGTGCTGATCGTGTTCCTCGCCATCGGCCTCAACCGTGATCCCCACGAGGTGCCCTCGCCGCTGGTCGGCAAGCCGGCGCCCGAATTCCGCCTCGTCACGCTGGCCGATCCGGCCAAGGAATTCTCCCCCGCCGACATGCGCGGCCAGGTGTGGCTGCTCAACGTATGGGCCTCGTGGTGCGTGTCGTGCCGCGCCGAGCACCCGCTGCTGGTGGCCTTCGCCAAGGACGGCAAGCTGCCGGTGGTCGGGCTCAACTACAAGGAAGTGCGCGGCGACGGTGGTCTCGACGCCAAGAAGCTCGCCCCGGAGCAGGAACTCGCCCTCACCCGCCAGCGCGCCGGCGCCTGGCTCGCCCAGCACGGCAACCCGTACCTGCTGTCGGTGCTCGACATGGACGGCCGGGTCGGCATCGACTACGGCGTGTATGGCGTGCCCGAAACCTATCTGATCGACAAGAAAGGCGTGATCCGCTTCAAGCAGATCGGCCCGATCACCCCCGAAGCCCTGAGCCAGAAGATCCTGCCGCTCGCCAAGCAGCTGGCCGCCGAATGACGAACGCCATGACCCGCCGCCTGCTCGCGCCCCTCGCCGGCCTGCTCCTCGCCGCCAGCCTCAACCTCCACGCCGCCGACGCCACGCCGATGGCCGAAGACCCGGTGGTCGAGGCCCGCCTCGTCACCATCTCCGAAGAACTCCGCTGCCTCGTCTGCCAGAACGAAAGCCTCGCCGCCTCCCGCGCCGAGCTCGCCAACGACCTGCGCGAGGAAGTCCGCAAGCTCATCCACCAGGGCAAGTCCGACGCCGACATCCGCGACTACCTCGTCGCCCGCTACGGCGACTTCGTGCTCTACCGCCCGCCGGTCAAGCCCACCACCTGGCTCCTGTGGTTCGGCCCCTTCGCGCTGCTCGCCGGTGGCGCCGTCGGCCTCATCGCCTACCTGCGCCGGCGTGCCGGCAAGGTTGATGCCCCCGACCTGACCGCCGACCAGCGCGCCGCCGCCGAAGCCCTCCTCGGCACCGACTCCTCCCAACGCCCGAAGAACGACGCATGACCGCCTTCTGGATTGCCGCCGGGCTGCTCACCGCCCTCGTCCTCGCCGTGCTGTGCTGGCCGCTGCTGCGCCACAAGGCCGCCGCCCACGCCTCCCGCCAGGCCATCAACACCGCCATCTACCGCGACCAGCTGGCCGAACTCGACCGGGATCTCGCCAGCGGCGCCCTCTCCCAGGCCGACTACGCCAGCGCCCGCAGCGAGATCGAGCGCCGCGTCCTCGAAGACGTGGCCGGTGACCCCGCCGCCCCGACGGAGGCCCCGCGCCGCCTGCCGCGCACCGCGCTGGGCCTCGCCGTCAGCGTGCCGCTGGCCGCCGTTGCGCTGTATTTCGCCCTCGGCAACCCCGCCGCCCTCGACCCGGCCGCCTCCCAACAGGCCACCGAGCCCAGTGCCGCCGAAGTCGAGAAGATGGTCGCCACCCTCGCCACCAAGCTCGAACAGAACCCCGACAACCCCGAAGGCTGGGTGATGCTGGGCCGCAGCTACAAGGTGATGGGCCGCTTCGACGACGCCGCCAAGGCCTTCGAAAAGGCCGGCCCGGCGATGGAAACCAACCCCGAGCTGATGCTCGAACTCGCCGACCTCTCCGCCGAACTCAACAACGGCAAGATCGAAGGCAAGGGCCGCGAACTGCTGCTGAAGGTGCTCGCCGACCAGCCCGACAACCCGCAGGCGCTGGTGCTCGCCGGCTACGACGCCTATTCGCGCCAGCGCTACGCCGACGCCATCAAGCACTGGGAGAAGCTGCTGGCGATGGTCCCGCCCGATTCCCAGGACGCCCAGAACCTCACCGCCGGCATCGAGAAGGCCCGCAGCCTGATGGGCGCCGGCGCCCCCGCCCGTGCAGCCGAGAAGCCCGCAAAGGCAGCCAAGGCCGACGTGCCCGCCGCCAGCAAGGTCAGCGGCAAGGTCGAGCTGGCCCCGGAACTCAAAGCCAAGGCCAGCCCCGACGACGTGGTGTTCATCTTTGCCCGCGCCGCCCAGGGCCCGCGGATGCCCCTGGCGGTGGTCCGGGCCAAGGTGGCCGACCTGCCGGTGGATTTCACCCTCGACGACAGCATGGCCATGAGCCCCGACTTCAAGCTCTCCTCCGCCGGCGAGCTGCGCATCGAAGCCCGCGTTTCCAAGAGCGGCAACGCCATTGCCGCGCCGGGCGACCTGTCCGGCGAAGTCGGCCCGGAGAAAGCCGGCGCCAGCGGCATCCGGCTGCGCATCGACCGCGTCGTGCCGTAATTTCGGCCCGGTACAGGCTGCCGGCCGCGATAAATAGTCGCAGCCTATACCGAGCATCGCAATAAACAATTGGCGCCGCGGCAGCGCTGCCGTACGATGGTCCGACGTCTGACAAAACTGCTTCCTGAGGGCAGGTCAGGCGATCTAGCTGCACTTGGCGCGCCGGGGTAAAAACAGAAAACACCCCCCAATACCCACAGAGATCCATCCCGGCGCCCATTTTTCCCCAATGTCCCGCGAAAATCTCCTCTCGCCGCTCCCGCCACCGGGCCCGGAAGAGCGCTTTGACACCCTCTTCGCCAGCCCTCACGTGCGCATCGAGCGCATCGTCTCGCACCGCCACGCCAGCCCGCCCGGCTTCTGGTACGACCAGGCCGAGGACGAATGGGTGATGCTCGCCCAGGGCTCTGCCGAACTGGAATTCGATGACGGCCGCCGCGAGCGGCTCGCCCCCGGCGACTGGCTGCTGATCCCCGCCGGCTGCCGGCACCGGGTCGCCGCCACCGGGCCCGACACCGTGTGGCTCGCGGTGCACGTCGCCCGCTGACGCCTGGCTCCCAACACAGATCCCGGCCGATTGTCGTATTCTCCTGTCCTTCCCCCACAGGAGAACGCCCCATGATCCGACGCAGTCTCACCGCCCTGGCCTTTGCCCTGGGCGCCAGCTTCCTCCCCTTTTCCGCTGCCCAGGCCGAAGCGCCGGCCATCGGCACCCAGGTGCCCGGCTACTACCGCATGGCCCTCGGCACGCTTGAGATCACCGCCCTCTACGACGGCTACGTGGATCTCGGCGCCAACCTGCTGCTGGGCGCCAGCAAGGCCGAAGTGCAGAAGCTGCTCGCCAGACAGTTCATCGCCGGCGAGAAGGTCCAGACCGCCGTCAACGCCTACCTGATCAACGCCGGCGGCAAGCTGATCCTCGTGGATGCCGGCGCAGCCAAGGCCTTCGGCCCGACCCTCGGCTTCATCGGCGAGCAGCTCCGCGCCGCCGGCTACAGCCCGGACAAGGTGGACGTGGTGCTCCTCACCCACCTCCACGCCGACCACGTGGCCGGCGTCCTCGACGCCGACGGCAAGCCGCTGTTCCCCAACGCCGAGATCCACGTGGCCAAGTCCGAGAGCGACTTCTGGCTGTCCGAAGCCAACGCCGCCGCCGCGCCCAAGGACTTCAAGCCCTTCTTCGAGCTCGCCCGCAAATCGGTGGCGCCCTACCAGGCCCTCGGCAAGTACAAGACCTTCACCGGCGAAGCCGACTTCGGCAGCGTGAAGGCCGTGCCCTCCAACGGCCACACGCCGGGCCACACCAGCTACATCGTCGAATCCGGCGGCCAGCGCCTGCTGATCCTCGGCGACGCGGTGCACGCCCACGCGGTGCAGTTCACCCACCCGGAAGTCGCCATCGAGTTCGACAGCGACAAGAAAGCCGCCATCGCCGCCCGCAAGAAACTCTTCGCCTGGGCCGCGAAGGAGAAGCTGCTGGTCTCCGGCATGCACCTGCCCTTCCCGGGCATCGGCCACGTACGCGCCGAAGGCAAGGCTTACGCCTGGGTGCCGGTGGAATACAGCCCGATCCGCACCGACAAGTAAGCGCGGCATCGCTGCAAACAAAAGGGCGACCCGCGGGTCGCCCTTTTTGCTGGTGCCGAAAACCGGCGCGGCTTACAGCCCCGCGTCGGCGCGCAAGGCTGCGGCCTTGTCGGTGGTTTCCCAGGTGAAGTCCACCTCGTCACGGCCGAAGTGGCCGTATGCGGCAGTGCGCGAGTAAATCGGGCGCAGCAGGTTGAGGCTGGCGATGATGCCCTTCGGACGCAGGTCGAAGTGGCGACGCACCAGCTCGACGATCTTCTCGTCCGACACCTTGCCGGTGCCGAAGGTCTCGACCATCAGGCTCACCGGCTGGGCCACGCCGATGGCGTAGGCCACCTGCACCTCGCAGCGATCGGCGAGGCCGGCGGCGACGATGTTCTTCGCCACGTAGCGGCCGGCGTAGGCGGCGGAACGGTCCACTTTGGACGGATCCTTGCCCGAGAACGCGCCACCACCGTGGTGGGCCGCGCCGCCGTAGGTATCGACGATGATCTTGCGCCCTGTGAGGCCGCAGTCGCCGTTCGGGCCGCCGATCACGAACCGGCCGGTGGGGTTGATGAGGTAGCGGGTGTCGGCGGTGAGCATGTCCTTCGGCAGCACCGGCTTGATGACTTCCTCGATCACCGCCTCGGAGAGCGCGGTGTGGGCGATGTCCGGGTGATGCTGGGTGGACACCACCACGGTGTCGATCGCCACCGGCTTGCCATCCACATAGCGCACGGTGAGCTGGCTCTTGGCATCCGGGCGCAGCCACGGCAGGCGGCCGTCCTTACGCACTTCGGCCTGGCGCTGCATGATGCGGTGGGCGTAGTAGATCGGGAAGGGCATCAGGCTGGGCGTCTCGTTGCACGCGTAGCCGAACATCAGGCCCTGGTCGCCGGCGCCCTGGTCGAGGTCGAGGCCCTCGCCTTCATTCACGCCCTGGGCGATGTCGGAGGACTGGCGGTTGATCGCGGTGAGCACCGCGCAGCTCTTATAGTCGAAGCCGATGTCGGAATCGTCGTAGCCGATGCGCTTGACCGTCTCGCGGGCGATGTCCATGTAGTTGATGTCGGCCTTGGTGGTGATCTCGCCGGAGATCACGACGAGGCCGGTTGACACCAGGGTCTCGCAGGCCACGCGGCCGCGCGGGTCCTGGGCCAGGATGGCGTCGAGGACGGCGTCGGAGATCTGGTCGGCAACCTTGTCCGGGTGGCCTTCGGAGACGGATTCCGAGGTAAACAGGTATTCTTTGGCCATGAGGCACTCCTAGAAAAACAAAATCCCCGGGACTGGCGCCGTTGCCGTCTCTGGGGATTCGTCTGAGCGGCGACGCTTTAGCAGTATTTTTTTGGCCCGGGACACGGCGTTGCCGTGGACCTCCTCCGCCCTGCAAGTTGTCGGATTAACTCGGCGGAATCACAATTATAACTTTGCGCCCCCGGCCGTCAATTAAGCCGATTCCCTACACACCCGTCCCGCACTGCCGATGGCGTCGCTGATCTTCTCCTTCTTCGCCGGCCTGCCCCTGGGCACGCTGCAAAAACTGGGCGTTTTCGCCGGCTGGCTGACCTACGCCCTGTCGCCCACCTACCGACGGCGCCTGCGCGCCAACCTCGAACACGCCCTGGGCAAGGCCGACGCCGACCGGGTGTGGCGCCGCGCCGTGGGCGAAACCGGCAAGCAGGCGCTGGAGCTGCCGTGGATGCTGCTGCGCCCCCAGGACGAACTCGTCGCCAAGGTCGTCCGCGTGACTGGCTGGGAGCACGTCGAGGCCGCCGAGGCCCGCGGCGGCGGCATCCTGTTCATCACGCCGCACCTGGGCTGCTTCGAGATCACCGCCCAGTACTTCTCGACCCACCGGCCGATCACCGTGCTCTACCGCGCGCCCAAGAAGGCCGTGCTGCAGCCCGTCATCAACGCCGGCCGCAGCCGCGGCAACATGCACCTGGCGCCGGCCGACGTTGGCGGCGTGCGCCGGCTCATCAAGGCCCTGCGCGCCAAGGAAGCCGTGGGCATGCTGCCCGACCAGGTGCCCGGCGCCGGAGAAGGCGCCTGGCTGCCCTTCTTCGGCCGCCCGGCCTACACCATGACGCTGGCCGCGCGGATGTCCGAGGTGGCCGGCGTGTCCACGATCTTCGCCTGGGCCGAGCGCCTGCCAGGCGGCGAGGGCTTCCACTTGCGCCTGCGCCCGCCCCTCGCGCCCCTCGAAGGCGACACCGAAACCCGCGCCGCCGCCATCAACCGCGAGATGGAAGCCCAGATCCGCGAGAATCCCGCCCAATACCTGTGGGGCTACAACCGCTACAAGCGCCCGAAAGACGGCGCGCCGGCCCCCACCTCCACGCCAGTTCAAAACCAACCATGAGTCGAATCCTCGTTGCCCTGCTGTGGCTGCTCCACTGGCTGCCGCTGTCGGTCCAGGCCCCCATCGGCCGCGGCCTCGGGCTGCTGCTTTACTGGGTGATCCCGGCCCGCCGCAAGGTCACCCTCACCAACCTGCGGCTGTGCTTTCCCGAGCTTTCCGAAGCCGAACGCAAGGCCCTGGCGAAGGAACACTTCGCGCTGGCCGGGCGCAGCATGATCGAGCGCGGGCTGGCCTGGTTCGCCCCTGAAGCCCGCCTGCGCAAGCTGATCCGCATCGACGGCGAAGATCGGTTGAAGAAACTGGTGGAAGCCCGCCAGCCGGTGATCCTGCTCACGCCGCACTTCCTGGGGCTGGATCTGGGCGGCACGCGGATGGCCATGTCCTTCGACTGCGTGAGCATCTACGCCCGCCAGAAAGACCCGGTGATCGACCACTGGCTGTACCACGGCCGCAGCCGCTTCGGCAGCCAGGTGCTGCTGCGCCGGGACGAGAGCGTGCGGGCGTCGATTAAGGCGATGAAGGAGATCCGGCCGTTCTACTACCTGCCGGACATGGACAACGGGCCGCACGAATCCATCTTCGTGCCGTTCTTCGGCGTGCCGGCGGCGACGCTGTCTGCTTTACCGCGCCTCACCAAGCTGGGTGGCGCGGTGGTGATGCCCTGCATCACCCGCATGCTGCCGGGCGGCCAGGGCTACGTGGTGGAGCTGGGCGAACCGTGGAGCGACTTCCCCACCACCGACGTGGACGCCGACGTGCGCCGGATGAACGCCTGCATCGAAGACCAGGTGCGCACGATGCCGGCCCAGTATTACTGGGTGCATCGCCGCTTCAAGACCCGCCCGCCGGGCGAGCCGAAGATCTACTGAACGGCCGTGACGGCTTCAGCCGTCCTGGCCATCCTTCGCGGCAAGCTCCGCCAGCACCAGCGGAAACGCCGCGCTCCCCACCAGCGCCACGCCCGATACAACCAGCACCAGCCCAGCGCCGGATTCCTGCAGCAGCGGGTGCAGCCCCTCGCCAAAGCCAGCCAGCAGCAACAGCCCGGCGATCAGGCACGCCAGGCCCGGAATCCCCATCAGCCAGGCGCCCGCCGGCAGTCGCTTGAGGGCCATCGTCACACCCGCTTGAAGACCAGATCCCACACCCCGTGGCCGAGCTTGATGCCGCGGTTCTCGAACTTGGTGAGCGGGCGGTAATCCGGCTTGGGCGCGTAGCCCTCGGCGGTGTTGGCGAGCAGCGGCTCGGCCCCGAGCACCTCGAGCATCTGCTGGGCGTATTCCTCCCAGTCGGTCGCGCAGTGCAGGTAGCCGCCGGGGGCGAGGCGGCTGGCGATCAGCTTGACGAAGGGCCCCTGCACCAGCCGGCGCTTGTGGTGGCGCTTCTTGGGCCAGGGATCGGGGAAGTAGATGTGCACGCCGGCGAGCGAGCCTTCCGGGATCATGTCGCGCAGCACCTCGACCGCGTCGTGCTGGACGATGCGCAGGTTGGTGATGCCGCCCTCGTCGATCAGCTTGCACAGGCTGCCCACGCCGGGCGCGTGCACCTCGATGCCGAGGAAGTCATCCCCCTGCCGGGCCTGGGCGATCACCGCGGTGGATTGGCCCATGCCGAAGCCGATCTCGACGATCTGGGGCGCCTTGCGGCCGAAGACGTCGGCCAGGTCGATGGGTTCGGGCCGGTACTGCACGCCCACCTTCGGCATCATCTCGTCGAGGAAGCGATGCTGGGCATCCGACATGCGGCCCTGGCGCAGCACGAAGCTGCGGATCGACTGGGAGGTGAGACGGCTGCCGCCCTGCGGCTCGTCGTCGGACTGGATGAGTTGCTGTTCGTCGCTCATGGCGGTCAAGGCTTGTGGTGATCCCTGTAGGTCGGACTTCAGTCCGACATCCGTCGGCGAGATCAACGCGATCTGTCGGACTGAAGTCCGACCTACAGGGTAGGCGGATGTCGGGCCAATACCCGACCTACAGGTTGATTCAAGGAAAACGGCGCGCCGCAGCGCGCCGTCGATCAATCGCGCTCCCGCGTCAGCTGCCGATCATCCCGGTGGTCGGCGAGCTCGGGCTGGCGGTGTAGTACTTGCGGGGCATGCGGCCGGCGAGGAAAGCCTCGCGGCCCGCCTCGACGCCCTTCTTCATGGCGCCGGCCATCTTCACCGGATCGTTCGCCAGGGCGATGGCGGTGTTCATCAGCACGCCGTCGCAGCCCAGCTCCATGGCGATGGCGGCGTCCGACGCGGTGCCTACGCCCGCGTCCAGCAGCACCGGCACCTTCACGGCGTCGCGCACCAGCTGGACGTTCCAGGGGTTGAGCACGCCCATGCCTGAGCCGATCAGCGAGGCGAGCGGCATCACCGCCACGCAGCCGATGTCTTCCAGCATCTTGGCCTGGATGGGATCGTCGGAACAGTAAACCATCACCTCGAAGCCCTCCTTCACCAGCACCTCGGCGGCCTTGAGGGTTTCGGGCATGTTGGGGAACAGGGTGTGCGGATCGCCCAGCACTTCAAGCTTCACCAGCCGGTGGTCGTCCAGCAGCTCGCGGGCGAGGCGCAGGGTGCGCACCGCGTCATCGGCGGTGTAACAGCCCGCCGTGTTGGGCAGGTAGGTGAAGCGCGAAGGGGGCAGCGCGTCGAGCAGGCTCGGGGCGTTCGGGTCCTGCCCGATGTTGGTGCGGCGGATCGCCACGGTGACGATCTGCGCCCCGCTCGCGTCCACGGCCTCGCGGGTCTGCGCGAAATCCTTGTACTTGCCGGTACCCACCAGCAGCCGGGAGGAATAGCTCTTGCCTGCAATCGTCAGCAAATCGTCCATCGAAGCGCCAGCCTCATCAAATCAGATCGGGAAACAACAGGAGTGGGCCGGACAGCCCGCCAGAAAACGGCCCTCGGCCTCAACCGCCACCCACCGCCACGACGATCTCGAGCGCATCGCCATCGGCGAGCTGGGTGCTGCCGTGCAGGCCCTTGGGCACGATCTCGCCGTTCCGCTCCACCGCCAGCCGCTTGCCGGTAAGCCCCATCTCGTCGAGGAGCGCAGCCACCGTGGCCGGCGCCGCCAGCGAACGGGCCTCGCCATTGATCTTGAGGGACAGCAGGGAAGTCGTGGTGTGGGTCGTCATGGGCGCGAGTTTACCACGCCCCCCGTTGCCCTCGCCCGCGCCGATGCGTACAATCCCGGGCTCACGAGCGGGCGTCGTATAATGGTAATACCTCAGCTTCCCAAGCTGATGCCGTGGGTTCGATTCCCATCGCCCGCTCCACTGCATCATTCTGAGGACTTCCGCAGAAGTCCAAGAGAGTCTGCAAGTCGTTGCCGCACAAGGACTTTTCCTCTCTTTGACGTTCTGCCGTGGTCCACTGCGATCCGCCTACAGCCGGGACTTTTAAGTCCACAAACAAGTCCATTTTTGCGGGCGCAGCTGATTCCGGATTGTTGATGGAGGGGCGAGGTCGACGTGACCAGCATCTGGTTCCTGACTCATGTTCAGGAGCAAGAGCATGGCACTCTCAGACCTGGCCGTTCGACAGGCCAAGGCAACAGGCAAGGCATACACCCTCCCTGACTTGGATGGCCTCTCCCTGGCCGTCACGGCTGCAGGGGGCAGGACTTGGCACTTCCGCTACTACTGGGCGGGCAAGCAGAAGCGGATGTCGCTCGGCACCTACCCGGAGGTGACGCTTCGCGAGGCCCGCAGCCTACGCGACGAAGCGCGTGCCCTGCTAGCCAAAGGCACCAATCCTCGCGTTCACCGCAAGCAGAAGCGCACTGCTGTCCGGCTCGCCGACGAAAACACCTTCGAGGCGGTGTATCGCAAGTGGCTCAAGCATCGCGGGCTCAGCCTCAAGGAAGGCCGGCAGACGACCCTTTCGATACTTCCGCGCATCTTCGACAAGGATGTGCTGCCCGCCTTGGGCAAGCGGTCGGTCTATGAGATCAAGCGTCCCGACCTCTTGGAGGTGATTGCCAAGATCGAGAAGCGCAGGGCGCTCTCCGTCGCCGAGAAAGTCAGGACGTGGTTCAACCAACTGTTCCGCTACGCGCTGGTGATCGTGCCGGGCCTGGAGCAGAACCCTGCCTCCGATCTCGATGTGGTGGCGCTGCCGCTGCCACCCGTCAACCACAACCCGTTCCTGCGCATGGCCGAGCTGCCGACGCTGTTGCAGCGGCTGCGCAGCTATCGCGGCAGGCGGCAGACCCAGCTCGGGCTGCGGCTGTTGCTGCTGACCGGCGTGCGAACCGGCGAGCTGCGACAGGCGATGCCGGATCAATTCGATCTGGACCGTGGGTTGTGGATCATCCCGCCCGACGTCGTGAAGCAACTCCAGTTGGATATGCGCAAGAAGCGGCAGCAGCCGAAGGACATCCCGCCCTACATCGTGCCTTTGTCGATTCAGGCCATGGAGATCGTCCGGCACCTGCTGGATGAGTTCAAGCCGGCCCAGCGCTACCTGTTCCGGCACGACAGCGACTTGAAGAAGCGCATCAGCGAGAACACGCTCAATGGTGCCCTCAAGCGCATGGGCTATCAGGAACGCCTGACCGGACACGGCATCCGCGGCACGATGTCCACTGCGCTCAACGAGATCGGCTACCCGAAGGTCTGGGTGGATGCACAGCTCTCGCATGTCGATCCCAACAAGGTCAGCGCGACCTACAACCATGCCGAGTACGTGGAGCAGCGTCGCCGCATGATGCAGGACTGGGCCGATCGGCTCGACCTCTTCGAGCAGAACCAGGTCGAGGCGGCCAGCATGCCGCTCACCGTGCATCTGGAAGGCGTGCCCGCGTTCCCGAATGAGCAAACCGCAAGCGCACCCTCCACGCCGGTTGCCGCTTCGCCAATCCTGCTCGTGACGAAGCCGGGTGACGCCATGCCGTTGGTTTCTGCCGCCGCACATCGGCTACCGGCGGTTCCGCCCCCTCGATCGGCCGCGCCGCTGGTGCCTTCGGACATTCAGCGCGAGAGGATGGAGCTGTTCGATGTCTTCGAAGCGCCGCACAACCTTCCCGTCGCGGCGTTTGCCAAGATGGCGGGCAAGTCCCGCAGGTGGATCAGCTACGAGATCAAGGCCGGCAACTTGCTGGCGTTGAACGTGGGCAACCGCGGCCAGCGGGTGCCGGACTGGCACCTCGACCCACTCAAGCACGAGCTGATCCAGTCCGTCCTCAAGCTGACCAGGGGTGCGGACCCTTGGCAGATCTACCATGCACTGCTGCAACCGCGCTCGATGCTGCGGGGGCATTCGGCACTGGAGGGCGTGACGGCCGGCAATCTCGACAAGCTCGTCATGGCAGTGAGCACAGCCGTGAAGGAAAGCGAATGGACCCCGCCGCGAGTCGGAGTCGCCTAGCAGCAGGAATGCGGGATCGTGGCGAAACCGCGATCCCCGCACGTCTGTCAGGACACCAAGCGCGCGCGGCGGGCGAATCTTGCCTGGGTGTCCGACAAGGAAGCGTTGCGGCGGAGCAGGTAAGCCATCACGATCGTCGGTGCGCCGGCCAGCGGCCGCACGGCGATGCCTCGGCGTAGGTAGCTCGCCAGTCTCGCGGCAGGCGCAATGGCGATCCCGTATCCGGCGGCAACCAGCGTCATCGCCACATCGAATGTCTCCACCGTTTGCTCTCGCTCTTGCAGCGCGTTTTCGAACACACGCTGCACGGTCATGCGCCATGGTTCATCGGTCGTGGACTGCGAGCAGATCAAGGGCTGCTTGAGCACTTCCCCGCACGGCACTTCACGGTAGGCCAGCAGGTGGGAGCGCTTGGCCACGGCGACCGCCAGCGTGTCATGCCACAGCGGTTCGCATACCCAGCCAGGCCACTGCCGGGCAACCGCAGACAAGGCGAAGTCGAAGCCGTCGTCCGGCAGCTCCGCGCCTCGATCGGGATCTGTCCAGCCGGCCAGGACGGCATGAGTCTCCGGCTCTTCGGCACGCTGCAGGGCGAGCACGTCGGCGAGCTGGGGAGGCACCCATTCGCCGAGGACGGCCATGCGAATTTCGGCGGTGATGTCACTCGATTCCACGTCCAGCTCCCCCAGGCGGTGAACTCGTGGCAACTGATCTCGAAGCCGTTGGATGAGTTAAGTTTAACGTGGTTTAAATCGTGACCGTGTTCGACGCTCTTGGCAATGCCAAAGCGTTCGATCCAAAGGGGCCGCCCCACCGGCACCACTACCTACGAAGCGGAACCAGCCATCGCGTTTGGGGCTGCCGTGCGGGAAGAAAGAACCAACCAGGGCATCGCTCAGGAAACGCTGGCCCACATGGCCGGCATCGAACGGTCGCACATGGGCAAGATCGAGCGCGGCGAGCACGTCCCCACGCTCCCTCTCATCCTCAAGATCGCCCGTGCGCTGAAATGCAGTTCCGCCCACTTGATGACTCTGACCGAAGCCAAGCTGGCGGAGTCGGCCCCATCCGCAGATTGAAGCCGGCCCGCACAGCGGTCGCATGCCTACGCCTGATCGTCGTCCTTGGCCCCAAGGGCTGAATCTTCGCGCTTTGCGGCCTCGTTGAGGAGCCGCAGGTATGGGTTGTCTGGCGGCGTCTCCTGGAACAGCGCATCCGGGCTGACGAGCAGGTAGCCGTGCAGCCGGCGCGACTTGCGCGGCCCCGTGACTTCGCAGGTCCAGATGTTCAGCCCGCTCGGCTGCTTGCGGTGCTGTCCCAACTTCTCGAAGCGCTTCTGCACCCACTGCCACCCCTCCAGCTTCTCCTGCTTGGCCAGCGCGGCGACTTGAAGGTACTCCTGCGCGTAGCGCTGGAACACGCCGGGGCTGACGAGGTAGGTCGTACCGGCGACGGTATGCACCAGGGCCTTGGCGTCGTTGATGATGAGCTTGCGCGTCTGGATGCTCTGACGCAGCCAGGCCATGAAGTGCGCCCCGGAGGGCTCCGCGCGATCCTGGGAAGACGCGAGGCTCATCTGCGGCGGGGGCATGGTCGAAGGGGCCGGCTCGGGCTCGGCAACAGGGGAACTCGGGATCTCCGGTGTCGCGGGTGGAGCGGTGTCGCCCAGCAGGTCGAGCAGCGCGGCCACGCCGGCATCCGTGGCTGTGGATGCGATCGGCGCCGCGCTCGCGGATGCAGCTTCGATGCCTTCGGCGCGCGGCCCATCGGCCACCGCCGGCGCCTGCGGCTCCGCCTGTTCCTCCTCGACCTGCACACGGCCTGCGAACGGCGCCGGCCGGTCGGCGGCATCCCAGATCATCGCCGGCGAGAGTTTCAGGAAGGTGAAGGCGTGCGACCAGCCGGCGTCGCTGGTGACGGTAGCCTTCCAGATCGCCTTGCCATCCGGCGTCGGTTGCACGATGCCGTGATCCTGCAGCACGTTGAACACCGCCGTGTTGCTCGCCGGAATGCCGTCGATGCCCTGCGACAGCAGATGTGCGCGCAGCTTGTCGGAGACGGTCTTGCTCACCAGCCACAAGGCGTCTTGGGTCAGCCAACCGTCCGCCGGGCCGGCCTGGTTCAGCTTGAACGCTTCCTTGAGCAGGTAGCGCAAGCCGTCGAGCAATTTGCGTTGCAGCGCATGCTTGGGCGCCGCCAGCGCCTTGCTGGGATCGCCGCCGAGTTCCTGGGCGACCGATGCCTGGTCGGCCTGCACGACCAGTTCGCCGAGCGTGCCGGCGTGCTCGTACTGGCCGGCCAGCACGTACAGCAGCGCGGCCCAGAGGTCGGGATAGCCGCTGAGCCAGTCGAAGATGTCCCGATCGAGAAGGCGCACGTAGAGCAGCCCGGTGGCGGCGCTGTGCAGGCGGTACTCGCGCTCCTTTCGGTAACGGAAGCGGTAGGGCTTTCGCAGCGGGCCGTGCCAGGGATGCCAGACGCTGCCGTCGGCATGCTCGACGTGCAGATCGACCGCAATCTTGCCGATGTCGTGCAGCAAGGCCGCGTAGGCCGTGCCTGCGGTCCAGGCTTCGGCCTGGGCCGCCTGTGCCTCCGGCGTGACGCCCGCAGGCAGCAGGTATGACTGCCGCAGCTTCAGCGCATAGGCGACGATCTCCAGGCCGTGGTCCAGCATGCCGCCCGGATAGGCGTGGTGGTGGTTCTCGGAGGCCGGGAACTGCTGGACCAGCTCGGCGTAGCGCTCCAGTGGGGCGAGGTAGAGCGTGGCGAACTGTCGGCGTGAGAGCGATGTGCGCTGCCAGATGTGTTCCAGCAGTTTCTGCCGGCGCGGCGTGGCCAGCAGCGATGCGGCCGACTCCGGCCGCATCGACCCTTTTGGAGTTTCGATGCCGGAGGTGGGCGGTGTGCCGGCGGTGGGTGGCACCCGTTTGCGCTGGAACAGCGAGAGCATGGCGAACCCCGGATGACGGGCTGCTCAGGGGCGCCTTTTGGCCTTTTCAGGATAGGGCCTTTCCCCTTGGCGCCCTTCCTTTGCCCCTTCTCAGCCCTTTGGCCTTTGTCGGAAGCCTTTGGGTATAGGGCCGCTGCTGCGCGGGTGCCACGATGAATGCGGCATGGGGCAATCCCGGCAAGTGGGGCGCTGCGGGATGTTCGTCAGCTCTGGCCCAAGCCGGTGTCGAGGGCGGCGGATTGCGCTGCGAAGTCGTCGGGACGGCGCTTGCGGAAGGTTTCGAGATTGGCGAGCTTCCAGCGCAGTGCCGGCAGTTGCGCGGCGTGCTGGCACTGCACCAGCGACCAGTCCGGTTCTGCGCGCGCCAGCCCGCTCAGAAACTGCTTGTGCGCGGTGCTTGTATCTTTAAACCAGACCAGCGCGGTAGAGTCTGAACGCCGTTGAGGCGGCCAGACCGGCCCGTGCAGTTTGGTAGGCGCTGGGGTGATAGAGCCCGTGACTGAGTACAGAACGCATGGCCGC
>NZ_SSXU01000028.1 GCF_009469605.1 Zoogloea sp. 1C4
CCGCCGGCACGACGGCGAGCCAGGCGCCAAAACCATCTGGCTGGGTCTCCAGGAGATCGCCGTCTTTGTAGAAGGCGCCCGCTATGCACGGCAGTTCGGGGAGGCGTGAGATGTGTGTAATGGGATGCCTTCGATCGCCCCCACCGACACCGCCCGATCGAGCTGCCCCGCCAGGACGATGCCGGCCGACACGCCTTCCACCGGATAAATCGCCGTCGCACCCCGGTGGAGCGCCACCGCGGCGGTGGTGAAGGAGCGCAGCACGTCGATGACGACCACCGTGTCGTGGGCGTCCGGCAGGTTCTGGAGGCGATTGAGAAATACACGCAAGAATTTCATGGTGGCGGCAGGGAATTGGGCGGGGCGACCGAGTGGGTTCATTCGGCGGAAACGCCCGTCAATGCTTGCGCTACGGGCTTTTCGACCTTAACCGCCCCCGCGCGCCGGCGCAAGAGGCCCGGCGTGGGCAGAACGCATTTCCCCTTGACCTGCGCAGTACCCACCCGCTAATCTTGAGAAGTCCCAAGGGGGAGTAGCTCTACCGCCGCGGCGTCGTCATCACGAAAGGTTGCAGGTTTGCCTTTCCGGCGCCCCGGGTTGTCGTCACCAGACGGCAGCGAGCAAGACCTTTGCCGCGATGGCGAAGGCATCCCCGCGAGAGTCACCTCTCAGGATTCAACGGCCCTTCGTCCTCGCTGGACAAAGGGCCGTTCCGTTTTCTGCCCCAGGCGGCGCGGAGCGGCGGATGCAATCCGGACTTGGAGACGTTTTTCATGGAATCAATCGGTACGTGGTGGATGTGGGCGGGCTTCTTCGGCCTTGTCCTGGTGATGCTGGCCATCGACCTGCTGGCGGTGGGCGGCGGGCGTCAGCATCGGGTTTCGTTCAAGGAGGCGGCCACCTGGTCGGGCATCTGGGTCGGCGTCACGCTGGCCTTCGCTGCGGCGTTGTGGGCCTGGCTGGATTCCACGGTGGGCCGGGATGTCGCCAACACCAAGGCGCTGGAGTTCCTCACCGGCTACCTGATCGAGAAATCCCTGGCGGTCGATAACGTCTTCGTGTGGCTGATGCTGTTCAGCTTCTTCGCGATTCCGCTGGAACTGCAGAAGCGCGTGCTCACCTTCGGCGTGCTGGGCGCGATCGTGCTGCGCACGATCATGATCTTTGCCGGCGCGTGGCTCATCACCCAGTTCCACTGGCTGCTGTACGTGTTCGGCGCCTTCCTGCTCGTCACCGGCGTCAAGATGTGGTGGTTCGCCGACGCCGAGCCCGATCTCGCCAACAACCCGCTGATCCGCTGGATCCGCAATCACGTGAAGGTGACCGACCGGCTCCACGGCGAGAGTTTCTTCATCACCCGCAAGGAAGCCGGCAAGGCGGTGCGCTACGTGACGCCGCTGTTTCTGGTGCTGGTGATGGTCGAGCTATCCGACGTGATCTTCGCGGTGGATTCGATCCCGGCGATCTTCGCGATCACCACCGACCCGTTCATCGTGCTCACCTCCAACCTGTTCGCGATCCTGGGCCTCAGGGCGATGTACTTCCTGATGGCCGGCATGGCCGACCGTTTCTCGCTGCTCAAGTATGGCCTGGCGCTGGTGCTGGTCTTCATCGGTGCCAAGATGCTGCTGGTGGATGTAGTGAAGATCCCGGTGGCGATCTCGCTGCTGGTGGTGGCGGTGCTGATCGGTGGCGCGGTGGTGTTGTCGCTGCGTCGCGAGAAGCGCAGCAAGGGCTGACCGAGGGCTGATTACCTCGACGCTGCACCGGTGGCGGGCGATAATGGCAGGTTGAAAAAAGCTGCCATTTGAGCGGCCCACGCCCGCCACCGGGCCCCCCAGGAGTAGCAAGTCATGACCCAATCCCGCAAGCAGCTCGAACTCCTCGCCCCGGCGAAGAACGCCGACATCGGCATCGAGGCTGTCAATCATGGCGCCGACGCCATCTACATCGGCGGCCCGGCCTTCGGGGCCCGCGCCAACGCCGAGAACACCGTCGCCGACATCGAGCGCCTCGCCCGCCACGCCCACCGCTTTGGGGCGCGGGTGTTCGTCACCTGCAACACCATCCTCCACGACGAGGAAGTGGCCAGCGCCGAGCGCCTGATCCGCCAGGTGCACGAAGCCGGCGCCGACGCGCTGATCGTCCAGGACATGGGCCTGCTGGAGCTCGACCTGCCGCCGATCCAGCTCCACGCCAGCACGCAAACCGACATCCGTCACCCCGAGAAAGCCCGCTTCCTGCAGGACGTGGGTTTCTCGCAGATCGTGCTGGCGCGGGAGATGACCCTCACCGAGATCAAGAAGGTCGCCGCCGCCACCGATTGCGCGCTGGAGTTCTTCATCCACGGCGCGCTGTGCGTGGCCTTCAGTGGCCAGTGCTACATCAGCCACGCCCACACCGGCCGCAGCGCCAACCGGGGCGAATGTTCGCAAGCCTGCCGTCTGCCCTACGACCTTGCGGACAAGGACGGCAACCTCGTCGCCAGCAACCAGCATCTGCTGTCCATGAAGGACAACAACCAGAGTGCCAACCTGCGCGCCCTGGCCGAGGCGGGCATTTCCAGCTTCAAGATCGAAGGCCGCTACAAGGACATGGCCTACGTCAAGAACATCACCGCCCACTACCGCCAGCTGCTCGACGAGATCATGGCGGATTCGCCGGAGTACAGCCGCACCTCCGCCGGGCGCAGCACCTTCCTGTTCCAGCCCCTGGCCGACAAAACGTTTAACCGCGGCGCCACCGATTACTTCGTCAATGGCCGCACGGCCGACATCGGCGCCTTCGATTCGCCCAAGTTCGTGGGCGAGCCGGTGGGCAGCGTGATCCGCCTGGACGGCAAGCAGCGCCGCCACTTCGACACCACCAGCGCGGTCGAACTCCACAACGGCGACGGCCTCACGTTTTATGACCGCAAGGGCGAGCTCGTCGGCCTGCGCGTGAACCGCGCCGAGAAGATCGGCGAGGATTTCCGCGTCCACTCCGCCGACGCGATCCCGGCCGAGCTCTTCCCCGGCACCGGTATCTTCCGTAACCGCGACCACGAGTTCGAGAAGATGCTCGAGAAGAAATCCGCCGAGCGCCGCATCGACGTGGATGTGGTCTTCGCCGAGACGCCCGACGGCTTCGCCCTCACCCTCACCGACGAAACCGGCATCCGCGTCACCGCCAGCCTGCCCCACGCCAAGGAGCCCGCCAAGGATGCAGACCGCGCCATCACCGGCCTGCGCGAAAGCCTCGGCAAGCTCGGCGCCACCATCTTCAGCGCGCGCCACATCGAACTGCAGCTCACCGAGGCCTGGTTCCTGCCCGCCGGCGCCATCAACGCCCTGCGCCGCGACGCCGCCGAACAGCTCGAAGCCGCCCGCATCGCTGCCCTGGCACCGCTGCCCCGCCGCGCGCCGGTCGAGCCGCCGGTGCAATACCCCGAAACCGAGCTCTCCTACCTCGCCAACGTGCTCAACCAGAAGGCGCGGGATTTCTACCACCGCCACGGCGTGCAGCTCATCGAGGCCGCCTACGAGGCCAACGAGCACCTGGACGACGCCTCGCTGATGATCACCAAGCACTGCCTGCGCTACAGCTTCAACCTGTGCCCGAAGGAAGTGAAGGGCATCAAGCCCGACCCGATGACCCTCATCAACGGCAAGGAAAAGCTCACCCTGCGCTTCGACTGCAAGCGCTGCGAGATGCATGTGGTCGGCCGCATCCGCAAGTCGGTGCTCGACATGCCGGCGGTGCCCGTGCAGTTCCACGCCAAGGTGCCCGACGGCTTCCACGCCCCCCACTGAGACCCCATGAAACTCGCCATCTCCCTCATCCTGCTGGCCCTCGCAGCGATCGTTGGCCCCGCCGTGTGGACCTTCACCCACCACTCGGGTAGCGCCGTGCCCAGCCGCGGCCTGCCCTGGCAGATCGAAACCCTGTCCAGCGGCGAATCCCGGGTCTTCGACCTCACCCTCGGGCGCAGCACCCTCGCCGACGCCCGCAAGCACTTCGGCCCCGAAATGCAGCTGGCGATCGTCGCCGAGCCCAACGAGGCCGGCAACGTGGAGGGCTACTACGAGAGCGTCACCGCCGGCTTCGTGGCGGGCAAGCTGATCGTCACCGCCGACCTGCCCGCTGCCACCATCGACGCCATGCGCGAACGCGCCCCCAAAACGGAATACATGCAGAGCACCACCCGCAAGGCGACCCTCGCCGAGGCCGACCTGGCCGCCGCGCTGGCCGCGCCGATCCGCGGGCTCGCCTTCATCCCGTCGGCCCAGCTCGACGAGGCGGTGATCCTCGAACGCTTCGGCCAGCCCGCCGAACGCATCCGCGTGAACGACCACGTGGAGCACCTGCTCTACCCCACCCGCGGGCTCGACGTGGTGCTCGACACCAAGGGCCGCGAGCTGCTGCAGTACGTCGCCCCGGCCCGTTTCGACGCCCTGCGCGCACCGCTCAAGGCGGTCGAGGGCCCCAAGCCCTGATCCGTCCGTGGCCAGCCAGCACATCGACCGCCGCCGCTGCCTGTCGTGCAACCGCTGGGGCGGCGAACGCCGGCCCGGCATTGAGCCCGACACCGTCGACTACGACGAGGACAACGACCGCGGCCTGTGCCAGGACGGCCCGTGGCACAACACCTCCCGCCGCGGCCCGCGCAACGCCTGCGGCCAGTGGATAAAATGGGTCGCGCTGGAAACCCCGGCCGCCCCCGATCAAGCCGACACCCCTGAGCCACCCGCCGCGCCATGAACCAATCGCCGGAACTCCTCGTCGCCTGCCTGTGCGCCGCCTGGTGCGGCACCTGCCGCGACTACCGCGACGGCTTCCACGCCCTCGCCGAACGCTTCCCCGACGCCCGCTTCCTGTGGCTCGACGTGGAAGACGAAGCCGACCTGCTGGACGACTACGACGTGGAGAACTTCCCCACCGTGCTCATCCAGCGCCGCGACACCGTGCTGTTCTTCGGCACCATGCTGCCCCACCACGACCTGCTCCAGCGCACCGTCGAGAGCTTCCGGTCCCTCTCACCGGACGAAAGCCACCGCTACGCCAACGCCGATCCCGAACGGCGCAGCTGGCAGACCGAACGCAACCTCGCCCGCGCCCTCGCCGAACGGGATTCCGCGGCCTAGAGTCCAATCACCATAACAACGACAACGGAGACAACACCCATGGACGACTGCATCTTCTGCCGCATCGTGAGAGGCGAACTGCCTGCATCCAAGATCCACGAAGACGAGCACACGATGTCCTTCATGAACATCATGGCGGCCCACCCCGGCCACGCGCTGGTGATCGTCAAGCCCCACCGCAAGGACATCTTCGAGCTGGACGACACCCTCTCCGCCGCCGTCTTCCAGGCCACGGCCAAGGTCGCCAAGGCGGTCAAGGCCGTCACCGGCTGCGATGGCGTCACCCTCTTCCAGGCCAACGAAGTGGCCGGCGGCCAGACCGTCTTCCACTTCCACATCCACGTCCTGCCGCGCTTCAACGACGACCACCTGCTGCCCTTCTGGCCCGCCGTCGCGCCCAACCGCGCCGATCTCGACGCCATGGCCGCCCGCCTCAGCGCGGCCCTCTGACGCGCCCGCTGCTCCACGTTTCGCGCCGGCCCCTACATGCGGGCCGGCGCGATCCGTATACCTGCTCATCTGCCCGCCGGAGCCGCCTCGCCCAATCCGATGCCCATCGCCTATCTCAGCCCCGAAGCCCCCTTCGCCATCCTGCTGATGCTCGTGATCGGGGTGCTGATTTTCAAGCCCCTCCACGCCTGGCGCCGCTCGCTGGTGAACACCGGCGTGTTCTTCCTCACCTGTCTGCTGGGCGATCTGGCGGCCGGCCTGCTCGAAGGCCACCTGCCCCAGGGCATGGTCCACTGGCTGCGCGAGATGGCCGTGTTTGGCGAAGGCCTGGCGGTGATCCGTTACCTGGGCCTGGCCTTCTTCAACGTGGTGATGCCGCGCATGCGCGTGCAGGTGGCCGGCATCCTCGCCGACATCCTGGTCATCATCACGTACGTGCTGTGGGGTTTCCTGCGGCTCAGCCTGGGCGGGGTCGAGTTCAGCCACCTGTTCGCCACCTCGGCGGTGCTCACCGCAGTGGTCGCCATCTCCATGCAGGACACCCTCGGCAACCTGCTGGGCGGCCTCGCGCTGCAGATGGACAACTCCCTCGAGATCGGCGACTGGATCGAGATCAACGACATCTCCGGCAAGGTCACCGACATCCAGTGGCGCTACACCGCCATCCTCACCCGTGACGGCGAGCGGGTCGTCATCCCCAACAGCCACCTGATGAAGAACCGCTATGCGGTGATCTGCAACAAGCGCCAGGGCGTGCCGCTGCAGCGCCGGATCGTCGGCTTCAACGTTGATCTGTCGGTAGCCCCTGCGCGGGTGACTGCAGCCGTGCTCCATGACATCGAGACCGCCCGCATCACCAACGTCAGCCTTGAACCCGCGCCCCTGTGCCTGCTGATGGATTTCGGCCCCGGTTTCGCCCGTTACCAGCTGCGCTACTGGCTGCTCGATCCGGGCCCCGACGAGGCCACCGACTCCGAAGTGCGCCGCCACATCCTCGCCGCGCTCCAGCGCGAGGGCATCCGCCTCGCAGTGGCCGACCAGACCATCCACCTGGTCGAGGAGAACAAGGCCCACCGGGAGGAAGTCCGCGCCCGCGAGCTCGAACGCCGGGTTGGCGCCATCTCGCGCATCGATCTTTTTGCCCGCCTGTCCGACGACGAGAAGCGCGAGCTCGCCCACCGCCTCATCGCCGCGCCCTTTGCCAAGGGCGACACCCTGTTCCGCCAGGGCGCGATTGCCCACTGGCTGTACATCATCGCCAGCGGCGAAGCCGAAGCCTGGTGGCAACCACCGGACGGCGGCCCCCAGCGCCTGATCGACACCCGCGGCCCCGGCAGCGTGTTCGGCGAGCTCGGCCTGATGACCGGCGCCCCGCGCCGCTCCACCGTCATCGCCATCTCCGACATCGAGGCCTACCGCCTCGACAAGGCCGGCTTCGAGCACATCATCCGCGCCCGCCCCGAGCTCGCCGAAGGCATCTCCACCATCCTCAACCGGCGCCTGTCCCGCTTCGACGATCTCGAAAAAGGCTACGCCAAGGACAAGCCCGGCGCAGAATTGCCCCCTTCGTCCGAAGTCGCCGTCCTGCGCAAGAAAATCCGAGAATTCTTCGGCCTCTGACCCTCACCCAGCCACCTGATGCCCGCCAACCTCACCGCAGCCCTCGCCCGCGCCCTCGAAGCCCGGCGCGATCTCCTCGCCCGCCTGGCCTCGGATCACACCGACGCCTTCCGGCTCTTCCACGGCACCGTCGAAGGCCACCCCGGCCTCACTGTCGATCGCTACGGCAGCATCATCCTCGTCCAGAGCTTCCACGATCCGCTCTCGCCGGCTGCGCTCGAAGCCCTCGAAGCCTTCTACGCCGACGCCTTCCCCGGCCTCGACCTGTTCTACAACGACCGCAGCCACGCCAACTCGCGCATCGCCAACCCGCTGCCGCCCGAGCGCCAGCTGGAGGCCGAGACGCGCCGGGAGTTCTCTGAGCTGGGCGTCAAATATTGGGTCCAGGCCCGCCACGCCGGGCAGGACCCGTGGCTGTTCCTCGACCTGCGCGCCGCCCGCCGCCGGGTGATGGCGGAAGCCGCCGGCAAGTCGGTGCTCAACGTGTTCGCCTACACCTGCGGCGTGGGCGTGGCCGCCGCCAAGGCCGGCGCGAGCCATGTGGTGAATGTGGATTTCGCCGAATCCAGCCTCGCCGTGGGCAAGGACAACGCCCGCCTCAACGACCTGCCGATCCGCGTGCGCTTCGTGAAGAGCGACGCCTTCGCCGCCCTGCGCCAGCTCGCCGGCATCGGCCAGCCGAAGATGGTCCGCGGCAAGCGCCTGCCGCCCTTCCCCGAGCTCGCGCCCCACCAGTTCGACGTGGTCTTCCTCGACCCGCCCCGCTACGCCAAGAGCGCCTTCGGCGTGGTCGATCTCATCAACGATTACCCCGCCCTCTTCAAGCCGGCGCTGCTGTGCACCAAGCCCGGCGGCACGCTGATCTGCTGCAACAACGTGGCGCAGGTGGACCGCGACGCCTGGGCCGAGCAGCTCACCCGCAGCGCCGCCAAGGCCGGCCGGCCGATCCGCGCGATGGAGTGGATCACCCCGGAAGAAGATTTCCCCAGCCCGGACGGCAAGCCGCCCCTCAAGATCCTGCTGATGCGGGTGTGAGTAAGTCCTCATTCCCAACGTCATCGATAATCTTTGATGGGGCGCAATAAGGCAGACGTGCGCCTCGCATCGGCATACTCATCGACAGCAACCAGAATCAGAATGATCGAACCTCCAAGGCCGCCATGGCACTTGGAGTACGAGGTCAGCCGCAGCCGCCCCCGACAAGCTGCGGTATCCTTCCGACCCTCTGCATCCATGATGACGCAGCACCAAAAGACCCAATCAGGACTCCGTGCAGGAGCCTAGGCACCAAAGAAAGGATTGTGACAATGCTGACCCGACTAGAGATCGATGGGTTCAAGACCTTCGAGAATCTCGCCATCGATCTGCTGCCTTTCACGGTAGTCCTCGGCACGAACGCCGCAGGAAAGAGCAATCTCTTCGATGCGATCCGCCTGCTTTCGCTGCTGGCAACTAAGGACGTCTCAGAAGCCATGAAAGAAATGCGAGGCGAGCCACTGGAGCTCTTCCGCCTGACTCCTAGCGGTCGCTGCAAGCAGATCAGGATGGCGGCTGAAGTACTTATTGATCCAAGTGCCCGAGACCCTTGGGGCAGCGAAGTCCGTCTGACGCACACACGTATCCGTTACCAAGTCACTCTTGAGCGTCGTCATATCCGACCGGGTATTGAACGCATCCAGATCGCACAGGAATCAGTAGAGCCGATCTTACGCAAGGACGACCGCTGGGCAGACGCCATGTCGCCCTCGAAATCGTTTCGCAGCAATTACCTCAAGTACCTCCGATCCAAACCTTGGCTAACTACCGAAGAACTGCCGGAAGGAATGGCCTTCAGTGTTCATCAGGACGGCAAGCAAGGTCGTAATCGGCCCGCCAGCGCCGCTGAAGCCACCGTCCTGTCCAGCATTACAAACGGCGAGTTTCCCCACCTGTTTGCCCTTCGTGAAGAGATGCGCCACTGGCGGCTGCTACAACTGGACCCTGCTCTGCTACGCAAGCCAGTGCCAGCAACCGCAGCGGACACACTTGACGCAGACGGAGCCAACCTCGCCGCTGTATTGGCACAATTGAAACTAGAGACAGCCACCCATCAGCGGCCGAGAGGTGTCTTGAACGACATTGCCGTTGAACTAAATCATCTTATCCCGGGCATTTCCAGCCTAGATGCAGAACTCGACTCGACCAGTCGGGAATATCGCATCGAACTCGCGATGCGCGATGGGCTCCCGTTCACGTCCCGCGTAGTTTCCGACGGAACACTACGTGTCCTCGCTCTATTAACCCTACTCCATGACCCGCGGCATCGAGGCCTCATCTGTTTCGAAGAGCCGGAGAATGGAGTGCATCCTGGACGCATTAGGCAGCTTGTCCGGCGCCTGCAGGATATGGTGACTAGCCCACAAGAATATTCGGCAGACGACGGTGTAGTCCCCCTCAGTCAGCTTCTCCTCAACAGCCATTCACCTGTAGTGCTGTCGTCACTGATTGACGAAGACAACGCTCCCATCGGCGGCGCGATTCTGTTCGCTGACACAGCCACGGTGAGCGATCCGCAACGACAGGAAATACGACGAAAGACCCGGTTACGGCCCGTAAGACCAAAACAACAGGGAATGAAACGAAAAGGAGATCAAGGCGACCTGTTTTCTGACGATGCAGTGCCTCAAGGTTTTGTCTCTGATCTAGAGGTCAAGCGGGTTCTCGAGACCGTCAGTGGTGAGGGGTGAAGATGCATTATCTCGGACTCGCTCTCTATGCCGAGGGCCCGACGGACTACTACTTTCTTCGCCCTCTCTTACAACGCCTTTGCGAAGATATCTGCGCAAGGGAATCTCGGCAACCGGTTGAGTTCAGCGCAGTGCTCGAACTCGACGATCCGCCACAGCTTAAAAATGCGTCCCGTGATGTTCGCATCCTCGGCGCAGCAGAAGCAGCTCGTGGCGCTTGGCAAGTCCTTTTCGTACATTCGGACGGTGAAACGGCGCCTGCAAAAGTTAGAGCGGAGCGTACGGAGCCCGCAATTGCACTTCTGCACCAAACCTTTGGTGAGGCTCATGCAGGTGTCGCAGTAATACCGATCCGCGAGACAGAGGCTTGGGCGATGTTTGATACAGACGCCGTCCGTGAAGTATTTGGTACCACGCAGACCGCCGGGGATCTGGGCTTGCCCCTCGCCGCCGCAGCAGCTGAGGCAGCATCAGATCCGAAACGAACTCTTGACGACGCATTTCTTGCGACGAAGCCCTCCGGCCGCCGAAGGAAACAGGGCGTTTCACCTATGTTGAATGCTCTTGGAGAACAAGTTTCGTTGCAGCGCCTGCGAGAGCTGCCTAGCTTCCAAAGCCTTGAAACCGAACTCCGGCAGGCGCTTCAGTACATGCGGATTCTCTGACCGTACCGCGCGAGGATCAAGAGCGAAGCCACCGCATCGATGCCTCGCTCGCTGCCCTCGTCTCATGATGTGACGTCGTCCGGCTCCGCATCATCCACCTCGCCAGCCGCCTTGGCCGCCGCCTTCGCGGCCATCGCCTCGGCGTGGGCTTCCAGCATCAGCTTGCGGGTTTCCGGCGATTCCAGGCTCACCCGGCCGATGGCGCCGTCGCGGTAGTCCTGCAGCAGGATCAGCGAGGCCTTCTCGATGTCCAGCCCGCCGCCCTTGAGCAGGCAGCCGCGGCGACGGGCGATGGCTTCCACCAGCCCCGGGCCGTCCAGCCCGTCCACCGGAATCTTGTAGCGCGCCGCCACCAGCGCCGGGTAGCGGGCCAGCAGCACGTCGCCCAGGAAGTTGGCCACCGCTTCGTCGATCACCGCGTTGCGGCCGATGGCGTGGCTCGCCGCCAGCATGTAGCCGTCCGAGTCGAACTCGATCTTCGGCCACATCATCCCCGGCGTGTCGATCAGCGACGCGGTGGGCGACAGATCCAGCGCCTGCTGGCTCTTGGTGACAGCCGGCTCGTCCCCCACCTTGGCCACCTTTTTCTTGAGCAGGGCGTTCATCAGCGTGGACTTGCCCACGTTGGGGATGCCCATGATCATCATCCGCAGCGGCTTGAGCCGATCGTTGCGGTGAGGCGCCAGCGGCCGGCACAGGCCCACCACCTTGGCCACGTCGCCGGGCTTCTTGCACGACAGCGCCACCGCCGTCACGCCCTTCTGGGCGTTGTAGTACGCCAGCCAGCGGGCGGTGACGTCCGGATCGGCCAGGTCGGCCTTGTTCAGAATCTTCAGGCAGGGCCGCTGACGATGGACGCGCAGCTCGCGGATCATCGGGTTGCTGCTCGCCTCGGGCAGGCGCGCATCGAGCACCTCGATGACCACGTCGATGCGTTCCATGCTCTCCGCCGCCTTCTTGCGGGCGGAAGTCATGTGTCCGGGAAACCACTGGATAGCCATGGGCGTGCGTTGAATCAATGAAAACCCGTCATTATCAGGGCAAAATGGCGACCCTCGAAGGAAACTCTGCCCGAAAGCACCCCATGGACCACGAACAAGTCATTGCTGAAACCCGCGACTGGATCGAAAAGGCCGTCATCGGCCTCAACCTGTGCCCGTTTGCCAAGTCGGTCTACGTGAAGAATCAGGTGCGCATCGTGGTGAGCAGCGCCCGCCACATCGACGCTTTCCTCGAGGATCTCGACCGCGAGCTCGATCACCTGGCCGAGGTCGATCCCGAAGTCACCGACACCACGCTGCTGATCCACCCTACGCTGTTCGCCGACTTCCTCGACTTCAACGACGTGCACCAGATCGCCGACGAAGCCGTGACCGAGCACGAGCTCGAAGGCGTGATCCAGATCGCCAGCTTCCACCCCCAGTTCCAGTTCGAGGGCACCGAGCCCGACGACATCACCAACTACACCAACCGCGCACCCTACCCCACGCTGCACCTGATCCGCGAGGCCAGCCTCGACAAGGCCGTCGAGGCCTTCCCCGACGCCGAGATGATCTACGAGCGCAACATGGAAACCCTCAGCAAGATGGGCATCGCCGGCTGGATGGCGCTGGGCATGGCCCACACCAAGCGCAATGGCTAAGCGCAGCCCCGGCCCGGGCGCCGCGCCGGCCCCCGCCAAGCCCGCCCAGCACCCGGAGATCCGTGAAGGCCAGTCGATCGAGCTGCTCAAGGAGCTCCACATCCTCACCCGCGACGGCCAGCTCAACCAGGACAGCCGGCGCAAGCTCAAGCAGGTCTATCACCTCTACCAGTTCATCGAGCCGCTTCTCGACGAAGTGATCGCCGCTGGCGGCGAACTCACCCTCGCCGACCACGGCGCCGGCAAGTCCTACCTGGGCTTCATCCTCTACGACCTGTTCCTCAAGGCGCGGGACGCGGGCACCGTGTACGGCATCGAAACCCGCCGCGAGCTGGTCGAGCGCTCCCGCGAGCTCGCCGAAAAACTGGATTTCCCGCGGATGCAGTTCCTCGATCTGTCGGTCGAGGAATCCACCCGCTCCAGCCTCCTGCCCGAGCGCATCGACGTGGTGACCGCGCTCCACGCCTGCAACACCGCCACCGACGACGCGATCCAGTTCGCCCTCGCCAAAGAGGCCAAGTTCGTGGTGCTGGTGCCCTGCTGCCAGGCCGAAGTCGCCAGCGTGCTGCGCAAGAACAAGAACGCCAGCTTCGGCAAGACGCCGCTGTCCGAGATCTGGCGGCACCCTATCCACACCCGCGAATTCGGCAGCCAGCTCACCAACGTGCTGCGCTGCCTGCAGCTCGAAGCCCACGGCTACCAGCTCACGGTGACCGAGCTCGTCGGCTGGGAGCACTCCATGAAGAACGAGCTGATCATCGCCAAGCGTACCGGCCAGCCCCGCAAGAACGCCATGGAACGCCTTGAGGCGATCCTCGACGAGCTCAACCTGGGCGAACTGCGGAGCCGCTTCGCGTGCTGAGCACCATCCTCGCCGCGGCCGCGGCGCTGGCCCTGGCGCCGCGCCTGCCCCGCCTGCGCCAGCGCTACGACGACACCGCGCTGGCGCCCATCGACGGCGCCGCCGACCGCCGCGACAACCCGGCCCTCACGCGCCAGCTCGCCGACTGGGCTGCCCAGGGCGCCGGCAACGGCGCGACGCTGCTGCCGTGGGCTCGCCCGAAGGTGCCGGTGCCGCTTGCCATCGCCCGCGTTGCCGCCAGCGAAGCCACCGCCGTACGCCACTTCGGCTACCGCCTCGCCGGCTATCACCAGCTGGACGAGCGCAGCCGGCTGGGCGGCATCCTCTACCGCATCGGTGTGCAGCTGCGTCCGCTGGCGTGGTGCCTGCCCCGCCGCGCCGACGAACCGTGGGACGACGCCTGGCTCGGCACCGCCGACGCGCCCCGGCTCGCCGCCCTTTCCCGCTGGCTGCCGCGCCGGCCGACGCTGATCGTGGTGGCCGACGCCCGGCTCGCGGCGCCACTCGAAGCCGCCCTCGCCCACGCCACACACAACGGCGACCAGCCGGTGCGCCTGCTGGTGCTCGATCCCACCGTCCCGCCCGGACAAGTGCTCACGGCCTGAAAAACCCATCCGGCGATTCGACGCAAAAACGGCAACAATGCGCACCGCACTGTTGCCGTTTTTAATACAAATGAACTACCGGAAGGGATAGGAGCGCATCGGCTGCGGCCGCTCGGGCTCGGGCGGCTTGATGACCGGCCGGGGCGGCACCACCTGGATCGGCGGCACGTAGCGGCGGACCACCGGCTGGGTCACACTCCAGCGCTCCTGCTCCTCCCGCAGGCTCTCCTGGCGCGCCTGGCGCTGCTGGGCGGCAAGCTCGGCAGCACGCTCGGCTTCCTGACGGCGCTCGCGAGCGGCCCGTTCGGCGGACTGACGGGCCTCCAGCGCCCGGGCGTCCTCCACGACCCGCTCGCTGCGGCGGCGCGCCTCCATCTCTTCCCGGTACGAGAGCCGTGGCGGCGTCTCGATCCGCTTGGCCTGGGTCGTGCCCCCGGCGCAGGGGCCATCGGTGTAGGTCACGCTGCCATCGGTACCCACACATTTGTTCACCGCCAACGCCGGCGCAGCCATCGCGCCCAGCGCAACAGCCAGCACGATCATCCGGCTGCGTAATTCCAGACTGTCCATCTTGCTGCTCTCTCCAGGCTACCCTGCCTGAAGCGTAGCAAATCGGCCGCCGGACGACGGCAAAATCGTGCTCAGGCGGCGAGACGCTCGAACTTGGCCATCAGCTCGGCGCGGGATTCCACGTGGGCGTCGTCGTGGACGATGCAGTCCACCGGGCAGATCTGGACGCATTGCTCTTCGTCGAAGTGGCCGACACATTCGGTACACCGCGCCGGGTCGATGGTGTAGATGTCGTCGCCCTGGGCGATGGCTTCGTTGGGGCACTCGGGCACGCACACGTCGCAGTTGATGCAGCCTTCGGTGATGAGGAGGGACATGGGTTTTCTCCGCTGTGGATGGATTTCAGTGGTGAAGCGGCGCGGCCCCGACGAACGCCGGCCGGGCCAAGGCCTCCTGCTGCCGGGCCCGGAAGGCGGCCACGAAGGCATCCCGCGAACGGGCCAGAAAGTAGGGATTGCGGCGGCGCTCCTCGCCGATGGTCGAGACGGTGCGACCGTGAAAATCGTGGCCAGGAAACACCAGCACCTCGTCCGATAGCACAAAGAGGCGGGTGACGACCGAGTCGTAGAGCCGGCCCGGATCGCCCTCGCCGGTCTCGGCCCGGGTGCAGCCGCCCAGCTCCAGCGCATCGCCGCAGAACAGCCGGTCGTGCCACAGGAAGCTCACGCTGGCCGGCGTGTGGCCCGGGGTGGCGATCACCCGGATGGCTTCGTTGCCGAAATGCAGCATCTCGCCGTCGATGGCCTGGCGGAAGCCGTCGCCGGCGTTTGGCACAGCGCCGGCCACCACCACCGTGCCGGGGTAGGGATCGGCCAGCCCGTCCAGCGCCGGGCAGTGGGCGTGGGTGAGCAGCACCAGCGCCAGTTCGAGCCGGCGCTCGGCCAGCAGCGCCTTGAAGACCAGCGCCTGGCACGGATCGGGGTTGGGGTCGATGAGCACCGCCTGCCCGCTGGACGGGTCGGCGATCAGATAGCTCATCGCGGCGCTGCAGGGATCGAAGAATTGCCGGAAGTACATCGCAACACCCTCAGTGGCTGGCAATCTGCAGCAGGGACAGCACCAGCGCCAGCAGACAGGCCTCGCTCGACAGCAGGCCACGCAGCACCCGCTGCCGGGGCACCAGGCTCAGGCCGCTGGCAAAGCCGGCGACCATCGCCCACAACAGCACCCCCGCCGCCAGCGGGTCGGCGCCGCCCCAGCGGTCCATCGCCACACGGGGAAAAAGCACCAGCAGCAACGCCAGCACCACGCCGGTGGCGAGCGACAGGATGCGGAACCCCGGGTCGGGATGGTCCGACGCAGGATGGTCCAGATCGTGTCTGCTCATGATTGCGCTCCCGGTCAGGCCGCGCCGGAGTCGTCCGCGCCGATCAGCAGACGCGCGTCCGACAGATATTTGTGAGGCGGCACCTCGAGGTTGGTGGGCGCCGGCTTGCTCTTGAAGACCCGCCCGGCAAAGTCGAAGGTGGAGCCGTGGCACGGGCACAGAAAGCCGCCGGGCCAGTCGGCGCCGAGGGCCGGGTTGCCGGCCTGGAAGGCGCTCGACGGCGAGCAGCCCAGATGGGTGCAGATGCCCACCGCCACGAAGAGCTCGGGCTTCAGCGAGCGATGGGCGTTGCGGGCGTATTCGGGCTGCTGGGCGTCCACCGTTGATCCCGGGTCGGCCAGATTGGGCTCGGCCTTGGCCAGCGCCGCCAGCATCTCGGGCGTGCGGCGCAGGATCCACACCGGTTTGCCGCGCCACTCGACGACCATCATCTCGCCCGGGGCGAGCTTGTCGATATCCACCTCAACCGGCGCCCCGGCGGCCTTGGCCCGCTCGGACGGCGTCAGGCTGGCGACGAAGGGCACAGCCGCACCCACCGCCAGCGCCCCGCCGGCACCGGCGGTGGCGATCAGCAGGGATCGGCGGGAAGGGTTGCACGGTGCACCGACGCTACAGCCGGCAGGGGACAGGTTATTGCTGGACATGGGGTTCTCTCCGTTGGGGGCTCGCGGGACAAGCGGAGCCTCTGTGATGTCAGGCTGGACATATCAACATCCGTGCCAGCCCACCCAAGAATAAAACCACCCAATAAATCAACACCTTGAAGAATCAACCCGCCTTGCAGAGGGTACGGGCTCTGCCACCTGATCTGCCAGCACCCCTGCCATGACAGCCGACACTGTCAGCCAGCTCACTCTCCGGCGATGAGCTCACCTGCGACCGCCGCCCGCACGGTTCGCACCGCAAGCAGCGCGATGACCACACTGGTCACCCCCAGGAGGCCGCTGCCCAGCCAGACGAAGAAATCCAGCCCGGAGAGCTCCGCCATCCGCAGCGTGGCCGTCGTGAGCGCGGCCAACGGAAACGAGTACGCCCAGGCCGACACGAAGAACGGCAGCCGGTAGAAACGCAGCGCATTGCTTGCCAGCAGGAGCGCCAGAAACAGCGCCGTGTAATACAGGACGCGGGCAAAGGCATCGAGTCCGCCGGTCAGCCCGGTATAGGCCACAAAGCCCACCGACGGCGGGGCCAGCAGGATGAACAGGGTCGGGGTGAGACGCAGGGCCAGCGGCGCATGGAAGAAAAGCCGGTACATCACCACCGCCAGCAGCACGATCCAGAACACCAGCCCGATGCTGAAGAAGAACCACGACAACTCCAGCGGCGCAAAATGCACGCCGCCCAACGGCACGATGATGTTGCCCACCACCGGGATGAACCACGCCGGGTTGAGATGCTGCACCTCGAAGTGGGTATGGTGGATCCAGGCGCTCATCGTGATCAGCGTGAGCGCCAGATGCAGCGCAGCACCAACCACCCACACCCCGCTGGCGAACGCCGGCACCACCGGTTGCCAGGCGACACCGAGCAGCAGGATGCCGATCGAAATAGTGGGCACGAAGTTCATCTTCACCGGATGCGCCCGCTCGGCATGCACCGCATCCGGATGACGCAGCCATTTGACGAGGTAGGCGAAGGCCACCACGACAAACACGGCACTCGCCACCCAGACCAATCCCTGCCCAACGGCTGCCGGCCAGCCAAGCAGGCGGGCGGGCAGCCTTCTGCCAAGCCAGGGCCAGACCGGCAATGCCCATCACGGTGGAAAACAGCGCCACCGGCAGGTGGGCGAGGGAGTGGGATGGTGCAGCAGCTTGATTTATGGGCGTGGGCTCGATGGATGGCAACTCAGTCGGGTTCATGGCGATACATCTCTTCCGGATTCATCTTCGGGCGTGGCGACAGGCCGCTGTTGTGCCAGCCTTTCAGCAGACGGGAACCCGTCTGAAATTACGGCCAGGTCCGCGGTGACTCCGCTCGGCCTGGATCTGAGGCGCGAAGTCGGAGTTTTGCACCAACCGGAGCACCCCGCGCCGCATGTCCCAGCCGGTGCGAACAGGATTTCCAGCGCATGGCAGGGCTCCGCAAAACGCTACTGAAGGCCAAGGACCGACCTGAGCTGCACCTCGTCGCTGGCGAAATCGATGCGATCGACCCGCCCCTCGGACAGCCGGATCACCGACACCGCGCCGCGCTGACGTGGCACATCGGCCAGCAGCGACGCGTCCCGCGCGAGCCCCACCCGGAAAGGCAGCGCGCGCAGGGCAGGCAGCGCGAACATGCGGGTGATCACCGCGGGCATCGCGCTGATGTCGGCCAGATAGGCCGCCTGCAGCCGATCCAGCACGCCAGCAGGCTGAGCCGCCAGCAAGGCGTTGGCAAGATCACTCGCCGTCTTGTCAGCGGCAAAAAGCACCACCCGCGTCCCAGCCGGCACCGCCAGCACCTTGCCGTGCTGATCCTCCAGGTTCAGCACCGGAAAAACCGCACCAGGGGCGAGCGGCGCAGCCATGGCCT
The DNA here is from genome assembly GCF_009469605.1 of Zoogloea sp. 1C4. Taxonomy (GTDB): domain Bacteria; phylum Pseudomonadota; class Gammaproteobacteria; order Burkholderiales; family Rhodocyclaceae; genus Zoogloea; species Zoogloea oryzae. Next base: position 18,108 of record NZ_SSXU01000028.1, read on the forward strand.
CCATGCCAAGCAGCAGCGCACCCAGCACGAACAGCGCCCGAAACGATCGAAACAAGCGGGTCATCATCAAACGGCTCTCCTCTTGAGGGCAGATGAAAGGGGTTGGATCAGCAACGCCATAGCCTGCCGCCTTTCACCCCCGATGTGCAAACCCAATCAAGCCCCGTGCCAACCCGCGCCGGGCCCGGAAATCCCTTTTTTCACAGTCACCTGCTGGGCGCCGCGGAATCTCCGCGATGACACCGATTGACCGCCAGACACCGCCATGACAGCATCTGGCAGTCTACTTGGCAGAAGCCTCCCCATGACCGCCAGCGTCCATCCCCTGCCCGAGCTCGTCTCCTTTCTGGATTCCCTGCCCGAGCCCCACATCCTGTGCGACCGCAGCTACCGCATCCTGGCGGCCAACGCGGCCTACCGGGCCAATTGCGGGCGGCCGGAGGATCTCATCGGGCGCAAGTGCTACGAGGTCTCGCACCGCTACCCGGTGCCCTGCGACCAGGCCGGCGAATCCTGCCCGCTGGCGCGCAGCCTGATCTCCGGCCAGCGGGAGCGGGTCGTCCATCTGCACCACACCTCGTCTGGCGAGAGCTACGAGAACATCGAGCTGTCGCCGGTACGCGACGCCCAGGGCGAGATCGCCTACTTCATCGAAAAGCTCGAACCGCTGCCGGTGGCCCGCGGGTTTGCCGACGACAAGGGTCTGATCGGCCGCTCCCAGGCCTTCCGGGCGATGCTCGAGCTGGTCGCCCGGGTGGCGCCGTCGGAAGCCACCGTGCTCCTGCAGGGCGAATCCGGCACCGGCAAGGAACTCGCCGCCAAGGCCATCCACGACGCCAGCCGGCGCGCCGACCGGCCCTTCGTCGCGGTGGATTGCTCCGGCCTTACCGAGACGCTCTTCGAGAGCGAACTCTTCGGCCACGAGAAGGGTGCCTTCACCGGCGCCAACACCCGCAAGATCGGGCTCGTCGAAGCCGCCAGCGGCGGCACGCTCTTCCTCGACGAGATGGGCGACATCCCGCTCACCATGCAGGTCAAGCTGTTGCGCCTGCTGGAAACCGGCACCTACCGGCGGGTAGGCAGCACCGAGCTCATCCGGGCCGACATCCGGCTGATCTCCGCCACTCACCGCCCGCTGAAAGCCCTCGTCGAGAACGGCCAGTTCCGCCAGGATCTGTTCTACCGGGTCAACGCCTTCCCGATCGGCCTGCCGCCCCTGCGCAACCGCCGCGACGACATCCCGCTGCTGGCCGAGGTGCTCCTCGGCCGCGTGGCGCCGGAGCGCAAGCTGCGCATCGCGCCCGAAGCGCTGGCCAGCCTCGTCGCCTACGACTACCCGGGCAATGTGCGCGAGCTGCGCAACATCCTCGAACGGGCCAGCCTGCTGTGCGACGGCGACACCATCATGCCGAACCACCTGCCCGACGAACTCCTGCAGCCCGCCGCCACCGCCATGGGTGACGACCTCACTCGCGGCAACCTGCCGGCAGCGCCCGCCCTCACGCCCGAAACCGCCGCGCCCAGCGACGAGGAAATCGCCGCCGCCCTGCGCAACCACACCGGCTCACGCAAGGCGCTGGCCACGCGGCTGGGCATCAGCGAGCGCACGCTCTACCGGCGGATCAAGGGACTGGAAGCGGAAGAGGGAGGCTGAAACCATGGCGTCGCATCGGGCAACGGTGCGAAACAGCCCCCGCGCGGCGTCGTTGTTGCGACGCCTGTCACCCGGCGGTCACCGAAGACCGCCTGAATCCGGTCAGGCGAGAAGACACACGGGAAGACGGCAGCGCCGAAAAGCAGAAAGCCCCGATTTCTCGGGGCTTTCGCTGTATTGCTTGGGGCGACATACCGGGATCGAACCGGTGACACCTGGAATCACAATCCAGTGCTCTACCAACTGAGCTAATGCCGCCACTGAAGGTCATCGACTTGCGTCGCCAACCAGAAACCAAATTGTCTGAGCCTGCCCGACAGGAATCGAACCTGTAACCCCCGGCTTAGAAGGCCGGTGCTCTATCCAGTTGAGCTACGGGCAGATCGCCGCGGGCACCCGGGTCAAGCTTTGGTCGGGGTGGAGAGATTCGAACTCCCGACATCTTGCTCCCAAAGCAAGCGCGCTACCGGACTGCGCTACACCCCGAGAGGCGCGAATAATACATAGCCTCTTCCTATCAGTCAAACAGAAAATCAAAAAATTTTCTGAAACGCTTCTGAACCACTGCCGCGGCAGCCGGTCCGTGCCTGATAGCCGTTTAGAGAAATTTTACACACTCCGTGTCACGCCGCATGCTCGATGGCGAGTTGGGCTGCGAAAAATGCATTCGTGGCGCAGATAATATGTATTGATGCTCTTCCGTCCCGCCTCTCCGCTGCTCCGTCGGGCAGCCCTCCCCTTTCTGCTCGCTGCGGGAGGCGCCTACGCGCCCGTCGTTCTTGCCGCCGCGGGCGAGGCAGGCGACTTCAGCATCCAGACTTCCCTGCCCTATCTATTGGTGGCCGGCGGCGGGCTGGCAGCCGGCCTGCTCCTCGGCCGGATCTCCCGCCCACGCCCCGTGCCGCCGCCGGCGCCAGCCCCCCTGTCGGTCGCGGGTGCGCCACCGCTGTCGGCGATGCCGCCCCGCCCCATGCCCCCGGGTGTGCCAACCACCCCGTGGCGGGATTTCGTCGAGATCGCCTCAGACTGGCCATGGGAAACCGACGCCACGCTGCGCTTCGTGCCAGTGCCCGACGCCCCGACCCCGCCCAGCATCATCCCGCCCGACACCATCGGCCGCAGCTGGGAAGAGGTGATCGTCCCCGAGCTGCCGCCCGATTTCGCCATCGCCCACCAGGAAAGCCTGGGCCGGCACGGACCGATCGCCGTCACGCTCACGCGCCGCAGTGCGACGGGCGAGGTGCGCTACCTTGAACTGCGCGGCCGGCCGATCTTCGATTCCGCCGGCCAGTTCCAGGGCTACCGGGGCATCGGCCGCGAGGTCACCGACCGGGCCCGCCTGTCGGCCAACCTCGAACGCAACGAAGAGCGCATCCACGCCCTCATCGCCTACAGCACCGACGGCTACTGGGAGCAGGACGCCAACCTGCGCTACACCGCGATCACCGCCAGCTCCGGCCACCTGGCCGACCTCGCCGCCGAGGACGCCATCGGCAACCGCCGCTGGGAGCTGCCCGGCGAATCCCCGGACGAAGCCCCGTGGGCCGAGCACATTGCGCAGCTCAAGCAGATCGAGCCGTTCTCCAACCTGGTGTTCTGCCGCCGCGACCGCAACGGCCGGGCGATCTGGCTGAGTGAATCGGGGATTCCGGTGTTCGACAACCGGGGCGTGTTCGCCGGCTACTGCGGCACCACCCGCAACATTACCGACCGGGTCGTCGCCCGGGAACGCCTGCAGCGGGACGAAGCCCTGTTTCGCGCCCTCTTCGAGCGCGTTCCGGCAAATGTCGGGCGAATCTCGGTGGATGATCGCTGGCTGCAGGTCAACGCCGCCCTCACTGATTTCCTTGGCCAGCCCGCCGAGAAACTCGTCGGAGCCGGCCTCGACGCCGTGATGAGCACCGAGGACGCCGCCGCTGGCAAGGCCCTGCGGGCCCGCTGCCTCACGGGCGAGATCGACCACTACAGCCGCGACGTGCGCTACCACTGCGCCAACGACAGCATGCTGTGGTGCCGCGAATCCGTCCGGCTGATCCCCGGCCGCGACGACACGCCGCCGTCCTTCGCGGTGGTCGTCGAGGACATCTCCGCAGTGCGCGACACCCTCGACACCCGCCGCGCGGGCGAGGAGCGCTACCGCCAGCTGTTCGAGCTCTCACCCGAGGCCACCCTGGTGTGCATCGATGGGCGCATTCATCTTTCCAACGCCGCCAGCCGCCGCCTGTTTGCCGCCGACGACACCCGCGCACTCGAAGGCGTGGCAATGCTCTCGCTGGTCCATCCCGACGACCGGGCGATGGAAGCCGCGCGGCTCCAGCAGTTTGCCGCCAACCCCGAGCAGACCGGCCTCGCCCCGCTGCCCCTGCGCTACCAGCGCCTCGACGGCGAATGCATCAACGCCGAGGCCACCGGCGTGCGGATGCGCTTCGACGGCCAGCCGGCGGTGCTTTATGTATTGCGTGACGTGGCCCGCTGGCTGTCGGCCGAGCAGGTGCTGCGCGAGAGCCGCGCCATGTACCGGGACGTGGTCGAGTCGGTCAACGAGATCCTCTTCCAGACCGACGGCGAAGGCCGCGTGACCTTCCTCAACCGGGCCTGGCGCCACACCACCGGTTTCGACGGCCGGCTGTCCATCGGCCAGAGCCTGCTGGATTTCGTCGCCGACGAAGACCGCAGCCGGGTCGAGCAGCACCTGCGCAGCATCCGCGAAGGCTACGAGGACATCGCCCAGTTCGAGTTCCGCCTGCGCACCCACTCCGAGGGCCTGCGCTGGGTCGAGGCCACCATCCGCCCCCTGCGCGACACCTACGATCACGTGGTGGGCAGCTCCGGCACGCTGGACGACATCACCGCCCGCAAGGAAGCCGAGCAATCCCAGCGCAACCTCAACCTCGAGCTTGAAGCCCGCGTACGGGTGCGCACCGCCGAGCTCGAAGCCTCCAACCGCGAGCTCGAAGCCTTCTCGTATTCCGTGTCCCACGACTTGCGGGCGCCGCTCCGGGCCATCGACGGCTTCGCCCAGATTGTCGCCGAGGACTACGCCCCGCGCCTGGACGAAACCGGCCGCGAATACCTCCACCGCATCCGCATCGCCACCCAGAAGATGGCGCGCCTCATCGACGACCTGATCGACCTGGCCCGCCTCACCCGCCAGGCCATGAAGCGCGAGCAGGTGAACCTCAGCCAGATCGTCGAACAGATCCTCAACGAACTACGCCAGGAAGACCCGGAACGCGCCATCGAGATCCACGTCGAGCCCAACCTCGTCGCCGCAGCCGACCGGGCGCTGATTCGCGTGGCGCTCGAAAACCTGCTGCGCAACGCCTGGAAGTTCACCAGCCGCCGCGACGTGGCGCAGATCCGCTTCCACGCCGAGATGCGCGACCGGCAGATCGTCTATTGCGTCTCCGACAACGGCGCGGGCTTCGACATGACCTTCGCCTCCAAGCTGTTCCTCCCCTTCCACCGCCTGCACGGCATCAGCGAATTTGCCGGCACCGGCATCGGCCTCGCCACCGTCCAGCGCGTCATCCAGCGCCACGAAGGGCGCGTCTGGGCCCAGTCGACCCCCGACCAGGGCGCCAGCTTCTTCTTCACGCTCTGCCACTGATCCGGTACCTCCGGGTGTTGTGCAGCAGCCAAACCGTTGCTGCTACGCAACAGCCTGAATTCAAAAGCGTTGATATAAGTCACAACTAATGTTGTGCATCGCAATACATCGGCACTTTTACCGATATCCGGCAGCATTCTTGCGAGTTAAAATTCGTCCGTTAACTGACGATAAGAATATCCGCGGCTACGGCAAGGGTCATGGTCGCCCCAGCAGACCAACCGAATTGCACTAACCGAGCATCCATCATGAACGAACGACACTACCTCACCCCCCTCTTCGAACCCCGGTCCGTGGCCGTCATCGGCGCCACCGAGCGCGAAAACTCCCTCGGCAACGTGGTTGTCCGCAACATGCTGGAGGCGGGGTTCAAGGGCAAGTTGTTCGCCGTCAATCCCAAGTACGAAGAAGTCCTGGGCGTGCCCTGCTACAAGAGCGTCGAGGACATCCCCCAGCGGCTCGACCTCGCGATCATCACCACCAAGGCCGACCGCGTGCCGGCCATCGTCGACGCCTGCGGCCGTGCTGGCACCAAGTCGGTGGTCGTGATCCCGTCCGGCTTCTCCGACGCCGGCCCCCGCGGCAAGATGCTCGAGAAGAACACCATCGAGAACGCCCGCCGCCACCGCATCCGCCTGCTCGGCCCCAACTGTCTCGGCGTGCTGCGTCCCGAGCTCGGCCTCAACGCCAGCTTCGCCCACGGCGGCGCCACCAAGGGCTCCATCGGCCTCATCTCCCAGTCCGGCGCCCTCTGTTCGGCGATCCTCGACTGGGCGCGCCCCAACAACGTCGGTTTCTCGTCGGTGGTTTCGCTGGGCACCTCGGTGGACATCGACTTCGGTGAAGTCCTCGAATACATGGTGTCGGATTCCCGCACCGAAAGCATCTTCCTGTACGTCGAAGGCATCAAGGACGCGCGCCGCTTCGTGAGCGCCCTGCGCGCCGCCGCCCGCGTCAAGCCGGTGCTGCTGATCAAGGTCGGCCGTCACCCGGTCGGCTCCCACGCCGCGCTGCTGCACTCGGGCGCGATGGTGGGCGAAGACGCGGTGTTCGACGCCGCCCTGCGCCGCGCCGGCGTGATCCGCCTGTACAACCTCGGCCAGCTGTTCGCTGCCGCCAACGCGCTGTTCTCGCACTTCCGTCCGCGCGGCAACCGCCTCGCCATCATCACCAACGGCGGCGGGCCGGGCGTGATGGCTGCCGACCGTGCCGCCGACCTGCGCATCCCGCTGGCCACCCTGTCCGACGCCACCGTCGCCAAGCTCAACGAGATCCTGCCGCCCACCTGGTCGCACACCAACCCGATCGACATCATCGGCGACGCCGACGCCGAGCGTTACCGCAAGTCCCTCGAGATCGTCCTCGCCGACGAGAACGTCGAAGGCGTGCTCACCATGCTGTGCCCACAGGCCATGTGCTCGCCCACCGAAGTCGCCCAGCAGATCATCGACGTGGAACGCAACGCCGACAAGCCCGTGTTCACCTGCTGGATGGGTGAAGAGCAGGTCCGCGAAGGCCGCCACATCTTCGAAGCCGCCGGCATCCCCACCTTCCGCACGCCGGAGCCCGCCGTCGAGCTCTTCGGCCACATCTCGGCCTACTACCGCAACCAGAAGCTGCTGGTGCAGACGCCGTCGTCCCTGTCGTCGGATCTCAACCCGCCGTCCGTCGAAAGCGCCCGGCTGGTCATCGAGACCGCCCTCTCCGAGCGCCGCAAGAACCTCAACGAGATGGAATCCAAGGCCCTGCTGGCGGCCTTCCGCATTCCCATCGCGCAAACCGTCGTCGCCCGCTCCGCCACCGAAGCCATGGTGCTCGCCGAAGAACTCGGCCTGCCGGTGGCCATGAAGATCGACTCCCCATCGATCACCCACAAGGCCGACACCGGCGGCGTGCGGCTCAACCTCAACGGCCTCGCCGCCGTGCGCTCCGCCTACCAGGAAATCCTCGAGGACGTGAAGCGCAAGCGCCCGGACGCCATCATCAACGGCGTCGCCATCGAGCCGATGGTCGTCAAGCCCTACGGCCGCGAGCTCATGGTCGGCGCCTTCCGCGACCCGATCTTCGGGCCGGTGATCACCTTCGGTGAAGGCGGCGCCCACGTCGAGATCCAGGCCGACCGCGCCGTCGCCCTGCCGCCGCTCAACAGCTATCTGGTGCAGGATCTGATCAAGTCCACCCGCGTGGCCACCCTGCTCGGCGAATACCGCAACATGCCGCCGATCAACATGGAGTCGCTGGAGTTCGTGCTGCTGCGCATCTCCGAAATGGTCTGCGAACTCCCGTGGATCCGCGAGATGGACATCAACCCGCTGATCGTCGACGAGCACGGCGCCGTGGCGGTGGATGCCCGCATCGTGGTGGACAACATCGCCCCGACGGCCGATCGCTACGACCACATGGCGATCCACCCCTACCCGTCGCACCTCATCACCCGCATCTCGATGCCCGAAGGCGACATCACCGTCCGCCCGATCAAGCCCGAAGATGCAGAGCTGGAAGTCGAGTTCGTCCGCAAGCTGTCGCCCGAGACCAAGTACCTGCGCTTCATGAACACGATGCGCGAACTGCCCCCGGCGATGGTGGCCCGCCTCACCCAGATCGACTACGACCGCGAAATGGCCTTCGTGGCGATCATCGAAGAAGATGGTGTCGAGGAGGAGATCGGCGTGGCCCGCTACGCGGTCAATCCCGACGGCGAGACCTGCGAGTTCGCCATCGTCGTGGCCGAAGACTGGCAGCACCGCGGCCTCGCCCGCCGGCTGATGGGCGTGCTCATCGAGACCGCCCGCGCCCGCGGTCTGACCGCCATGACCGGCATCTTCCTGTCGAACAACGAGCGCATGCTCAAGTTCGTCGCCAGCCTGGGCTTCGTGCTGTCCAACGACCCCGAGGACAACACCATCAAGCACGGCATCCTCAACCTGCAAGGCTGATGATGGCAGACACGCCCCTCGTCCGTTGCGCCTGGTGCGGGGCCGATCCCCTGTACCAGGCCTACCACGACACCGAATGGGGCGTGCCGCTCCACGACGACCGGGCGCTCTTCGAGCTGCTCACCCTCGAAGGCGCCCAGGCCGGGCTGTCGTGGCTCACCGTTCTCAAAAAGCGCGAAGGCTATCGCGAAGCCTTCGCCGGCTTCGACCCAGCCGTCGTCGCCCGCTTCACCGATGCCGACCAGGCGCGGCTGATGCAGAACCCGGGCATCGTCCGCAACCGGCTCAAGATCTCCTCCACCATCGACAACGCCCGCGCCTTTCTCGCCATCCAGGCCGAGTTCGGCAGCTTTGATGCGTGGCTGTGGCGCTTCGTGGATGGCCGCCCGATCCAGAACCGCCTCGCCAGCCTCGCCGACGCCCAGGCCAGCACGCCGCTGTCCGATGCGCTCAGCAAGGCCCTCAAACAGCGCGGTTTCCGCTTCGTCGGCACCACCATCTGCTACGCCTTCATGCAGGCCGCCGGGCTGGTGAACGATCACACCACCGACTGCTTCCGCCACACCGAAGTGGCCGCGTTATCATCGCGCCCTCAGTAACCTCTCCCGGGCCCAGGCAGGGCCCCGCAGAACCATGACCGACCAGATCGAAACGGCCGAACTCCACGGCCAGCCCGTCCTCAAGCTGCAGACGCCCGACGGCGCCGTCGCCCTCGTCAGCCTCCACGGCGCGCAGGTGCTGTCGTGGACGCCCGCCGGTGGCGAAGACCGCCTGTACCTCAGCCCCAACGCCGTGTTCGACGGCCAGACCGCGATCCGCGGCGGCGTGCCGGTGTGCTTCCCGCAATTTGCCGGCAACGGCCCCCTCAAGGCTCACGGCTTTGCCCGCAACCGCCTGTGGTCGCTCGCCAACCAGCGCGCCGGCAAAGATTACGTGGTCGTCACCCTGCGTCTCGAAGACGACGCCGACACCCGCGCCCTGTGGCCCCACGCCTTTGCCGCCGAGATGAGCATCTCCATCGGCGGCGGCCGGCTCGACATGGAGCTGGAAGTCAGCAACACCGGCGACGCGCCCTTCAGCTTCACCGCCGCGCTGCACACCTACCTCAAGGTGCGCGAGGTGGAATCCCTGCGCATCGAAGGCCTGCGCGGGCTCGATTACACCGACACCGCAAACGGCGGCACCCTCAAGAAGGAAACCGGCGTCGGCGTGATGGTCGACGACGAGATCGACCGCATCTACCACCAGGCCCCGGCCACCATCCTGGTACGCGAGGACGACCGCGCGATGGGCGTCCACGCCGAGAACTTCCCCGACGTGGTGGTATGGAACCCGTGGGTGGACAAATGCGCCAAACTCGCCGACATGCCGGCCGACGGCTTCCGCCGGATGCTGTGCGTCGAAGCCGCCGCGGTGCGCGAGCCGATCGAGCTCGCCCCGGGCGCAGACTGGTGGGGTCGCCAGTCCCTCGTCGCCATGTAAGGGCAGACAAAAAACAAACGGGGCCGCAAGGCCCCGTTGTTCATTCCGAGCAGACGGCCCGCGAAGGGCCGTTGTTCATTGCACGCTCAGTTGGCACCCCGCACGGTGTCGGCCACGTTGCGGCCATTGACGCGCACGACGGCGACGGTATGGCCGGACGGATCCACCTCGACCGGCTCGACGGTCAGGTTGCCCGCGTCCAGCGCGCGCTGCAGGCGCTGGGTGGCGTGCTCGGAGCTCATGCCGGGATCACGGGCATCCAGCCCCTGCACCCGGTACTTGCGACCGCTCTGATAGAACGTGGCGCCATCCATCGCGTAGGCCCGGGCCACGCCACGGGCGGGGCGCTGGGGCGGCGCGGTGGGCGCGGCCAGCGGCGGCGCAGACGGGCTGGACGCTACCGGGGCCGGTTGCGGCGCCGGGGCCACGGGCGCAGCGGCAGGCGCAGCCGCCACCGGCGCGGGCGCCGGCTCGGCCACGCGCGGCACGGCGATGGCGGCAGCCGCAGCAGCGGCGGCTTCGGCTGCCGACAGGCTCGAATTGCCCGCCATCGGCGCAACCGGGCGCACCGGCGCGGGCTTGGGCAGCTCGGTGGCCGGGCGCAGTTGCGGCGGCTGGATGGCGGCCGGTGCCGCAGCGGCCACCGGCGGCGGGATCACCACCGTCTGACGGCCCGTGGGCGCGGCCGGCGGGGGCGCCTGGAGCTGGCGCAGCGCCTGAGCACGGGGCAGCGGGGGCGCGGTGGGCGTGAAGGCTTCACGGCCGATCCCGGCGGAGCTTTCACGCGTCGGCCTTTCGGCACGCACCACCGGACGGGGCGCTTCAAGCTGCGGCTGAGGACGGGCCGGCGCGGCGACAACCGCCGGCGCACGACCACGCACCACCGGCGCCGGGGTCGGCGCCACGTTGCGGCCACCACGGGCGACGACCGGCGCGTTGCGGCCATTGTTCTTCTGCGTCACCATCGGCGCCGGGCGGGCGGCACCCCGGGCGACCGGTGCGGCCTTCTGCGGCGCAGCCTTGGCGGCAACCACCGGCGCGGCGCGGCCACCGCGGGCAGACGGCGCCGCCTTGGTCACCACCGGCTTGGCGGCCGGTGCGCGGGTGGCAACGGCCTTGGGCGCCGGCTTGGCCTTCTGGGCCACCGGCTTGCCAGCAGGCTTCTGTGCAACGGGTTTCTGGGCGACCGGCTTGGGGGCCGGCTTGGACGCGGCAGGCTTTGCGGCCTTGGCCGGGTGCGCGGGCTGCGGCGCGGCAGAGGCATCGCCGCCTGCCACCATCAGACCGAACGCCACCGCTGCCAGCGTAGCGAATAGGGGGTTCATTAGGTGTGTATCTCCTGCGAGGCCGGGCACGTCGGATCAGACGGCCGGCGGGGCGTGCACGGGTGGGGGCTGCCCACGGCACGAATAATCGGCGAATTCTACCGGAAAGTTGTCGGGCGACGGGCTTGCAGCGGCGGCCGGGTTTCTGCACCATGCGCCCTTTTTCCACGCCAGCAACCGTCCATGCTTCTGCCGATCGAACAACGCATTGCCGCCGAGTTAGGTGTACAACCCCGCCAGGTTTCTGCGGCGGTCCAGCTTCTTGACGAAGGCGCGACCGTGCCCTTCGTGGCCCGCTACCGGAAAGAAGTCACCGGCGGCCTGGACGACACCCAGCTGCGCAACCTCGAAGAGCGCCTGGGCTACCTGCGCGAGCTGGAAGAACGCCGCGCCGCGGTGATCGCGAGCATCGACGAACAGGGCAAGCTCGACCCGGCCCTGCGCGACGCCATCGAGAACGCCGAGACCAAGCAGCGCCTCGAGGATCTTTACCTCCCCTTCAAGCAGAAGCGCCGCACCAAGGCCCAGATCGCCCGCGAAGCCGGCATCGCGCCGCTGGCCGACGCCCTGCTGGCCGACCCGACCCTGACGCCCGAAACCGAAGCCACCAGTTACATCAACGCGGAAGCCGGTTTTGCCGACACCCGCGCGGTGCTCGACGGCGCCCGCCAGATTTTGATGGAGCGCTTTGCCGAAGACGCCGAGCTGCTGGGCACCCTGCGCGACTACCTGGCCGATCACGGCGTGGTGGCCTCCACTGTCATCGCCGACAAGGAGAACGACCCCAACGCCGCCAAGTTCCGCGACTGGTTCGACTTCCGCGAGGCGATCTCCACCGTGCCGTCGCACCGGGCGCTGGCCCTCTTCCGCGGCCGTAACGAAGGCTTCCTGCGCCTGCAGCTGGCGCTGGATTCCGACCCCACCGATGGCTCCGCCCCCGGCCCCAACCCCTGCGAGGCGCGCATCGCCGGCCGCTTCGGCATCAAGGATCAGGGCCGCCCGGCGGATTTCTGGCTGCGCGAAACCGTGCGCTGGGCCTGGAGCGTCAAGATCTCCCTGCACCTGGAGCTTGAACTCCTGGGCAACCTGCGCGAGCAGGCCGAGGAAGAAGCCATCCGCGTGTTCGGCCGCAACCTGAAGGATCTGCTGCTGGCCGCACCCGCCGGCCCCCGCGCCACCCTGGGCCTCGACCCCGGCCTGCGCACCGGCGTGAAGGTGGCGGTGGTGGACCAGACCGGCAAGCTCCTCGACACCGGCGTGATCTACCCCCACGAACCCCGCCGCGACTGGGACGGCAGCCTCCACGCGCTGGCCCGCCTGTGCGAGAAGCACAAGGTATCGCTCATCGCCATCGGCAACGGCACCGCCAGCCGCGAAACCGACAAGCTCGCCGCCGACCTCATCAAGCTGCGCCCCGAGCTGCACATGACCAAGATCGTGGTGTCGGAAGCCGGCGCCTCGGTGTATTCCGCATCCGAGCTCGCCGCCAAGGAATTCCCCGATCTCGACGTGAGCCTGCGCGGCGCCGTCTCCATCGCCCGCCGCCTGCAAGACCCGCTGGCCGAGCTGGTCAAGATCGACCCCAAATCCATCGGCGTCGGCCAGTACCAGCATGACGTTAACCAGACCCGCCTCGCCCGCGCGCTGGATTCGGTGGTGGAAGACTGCGTGAACGCCGTGGGCGTGGATGTGAACATGGCCTCGGCCGCGCTGCTCACCCGCATCTCCGGCCTCAACCCCACGCTCGCCGCCAACATCGTCGCCCACCGCGACGCCAACGGCCCCTTCCCCAGCCGCGCCGCGCTGCTTGAAGTGCCGCGCCTCGGGCCCAAGACCTTCGAACAGGCCGCCGGCTTCCTGCGCATCACCAACGGCACCAACCCGCTCGATGCCTCGGCCGTCCACCCCGAAGCCTACCCGGTGGTCGAACGCATCCTCGCCGACATCCAGAAGGGCGTGCGCGATCTGCTGGGCGATTCCCGCACCATCGGCCAGCTCAAGCCCGAGCGCTACGCCGACGAGCGCTTCGGCCTGCCCACCGTGCAGGACATCCTGAAGGAACTCGACAAGCCCGGCCGCGACCCGCGCCCCGAGTTCAAGACCGCCAGCTTCAAGGAAGGCGTGGAAGAGCTGAAGGATCTCGCCGAAGGCATGATCCTCGAAGGCGTCGTCACCAACGTCACCAACTTTGGCGCCTTCGTGGACATCGGCGTGCACCAGGACGGCCTCGTGCACGTCTCCGCCCTCTCCGACCGCTTCGTGAAAGACCCCCACAGCGTGGTCAAGGCCGGCCAGGTGGTGAAGGTGAAGGTGCTGGAGGTAGACCTCCCCCGCAAGCGCATCGCCCTCACCATGCGCATGGGCGACCAGCCCGGCACCACCAGCCGCCCCGCTGGCGAACGCCGCGACGCCCCCCGCGGCAACCAGCGCGCCGCGGTTGCCAAACAGAACCGCGAGCCAGCGATGGCCGGGTCGCTTGCCAGCGCGTTTGCGAAAGCACTGAAGAAGTAAATCACCCCGCGGGCCGGCCAAAACCGGCCCGCAGCGCTTCAAGCAGCCCCCTCCGCCCACCTCCCCCTGTAGGTCGGACTTCAGTCCGACACCCTCCCCCCACCGGCGCCCCCTCCCGCCGACGCAACACCCCAACCACAAGCCCGCCCAAAGCCCTCGCGCGCCTGAAGCCCCCCAGCCGCGCCGCCACCACCCCTCTTCGCCCCGCCACACCCGCCCCCGCCGGCCCCAGACCTCAATCCCAGCCCGCCGCGGAAAGCACCCGGCGCGTGCGACGCGTCAATCTGCGCCGCAAACCATGATGTGCACGCCTGCAACGACGATGTTGCACGCCCAACATCAACAATCGGCTCGCCAAACCTTTATGTTGGGCCGCCAACATAAACAGTGCACCGCGCTAACCTTTATGTTGAGGTCGCAAACTAAGGGTTTCGACCGTCAACATAAACAGTTGACGCACCAACATGAAGCACTGGGCTGTCAACATAAGGGTTAGCGTCGTCAACAGAAAGGTTATGCGACTCAACATAAGGGTTGCGCCGGTCAACATAAAGGTTGCGCAGGCCAACATGAGTGTTGGCGGCTCCAACATGAACACTGACGCATCCAGCATCAGCACGCCGCCCGCATCCACCCACCGCGTTCACCACTGTGGTGTAAAATGGTGCATTTGCTCTTCGGTTCGGAGAATAACCATGCGGCCTCAGGCAAAACGCAACGATAGCGGGGCGCATGAGCGCACGGTTCGCGCCTCTATCAGTTTCCCGGAAGAGCAGTACCAAGCCCTGGAAAGGATCGCGGCGGAGAATAAAGTTTCTCTTGCTTGGGTCGTACGCGACGCGATCGATGGCTACTTGAAGTCCAAGCGGCCCCTTATCCCGCATGGCACCGACGCTGAAGATGTGCAACAGAGAAGCCAGAGAGCGTGAAAAAGAAATTTGAACAAAACGATAGCGAGATCAGGGTGCTATCCCTGTTCTCAGGCTGCGGTGGCATGGACTTCGGCGTGAAAGCAGCTGGCGGCCACGTCATTTTTTCGAACGACATTCTGGCGGACGCCTGCAAGACACTGGAAAAGTACTTTCCCGGCTCAGACATCCGCAATGCGGATATCTCAAGCATCCAGGCCTTCCCAGATGCCGACGTCGTGGTCGGAGGTTATCCCTGCCAATCTTTTTCAATGGCCGGCAACCGGGATCCTGAGAAGGACGAGCGGACGAGCCTGTACAAGCAATTTCTGCGTGTAGTCGGCATCGTGCGACCCAAGTATTTCGTTGCCGAGAATGTGTCCGGCCTCCAGCAATTGAGCAGTGGTACTTTCCTGAAGGAACAACTCGACGCATACAACCAGGCCGGCTACCACGTCACTTATAAGCTCCTGAACGCCAAGGACTACGGCGTGCCGCAGTCGAGGAAGCGACTATTCATCGTTGGCGTGAGGAAAGACTTGAACCAAGCCTTCGAGTTTCCAAAGGAAACTCACGGCAAAACGACCAAGGTTTCGGGCCTGCTCCTCCCCTACGCATCGCATGGCGACGCGATCAAAGGCATGCCCTTGTGGCCGGAAGGCGAGTTCTACGAGCGCCCTCATGATCCTGAAGGCCACTTCTCCTGGTACTACATGTCTCGGAACCGCAAAGCCAAGTGGGCTGACCCGGCTTTCACCGTCGTCGCTAACTGGCGGCATATAACACTGCATCCCGCCAGTCCGACGATGACTTTGACATGGTCCAACCTCGCGGATGGCTGGAAGCAGCGCTGGGATTTCTCCGACCAGTACGAGCACCTGGAAGCCGATCCAACACGCCCAAAGCTTGAAGCGCCACGCAGGCTGTCCTGGCGCGAATGCGCACGCATCCAGACCTTCGACAACGGATTCACACCTGTTGGCGAAACGAACTCAAAGTTCACCCAGATCGGAAACGCCGTTCCGCCAAAGCTTGCAGAGGCAATATTCACCCACCTGTTCTCTGGTGCGGGCTTGGTAGCGCTTGACGCTCCCACTGTCCGTAAAGCCGCCTCGAACCAATATGCACCTACCCGTTGAGTCTGCAAAAGGATTGCTGTGAGCAGCACAACCATCGCGTTACTCGTTAACGCAGTCTTATCCGCAGCGGAGATTGCCAAGAACGAAGCGCAGCTGCGACACGAGCTGGAAAATGCGCTTGAGCAGGCTTGCACAGAACTATCTATTCCTTGGACACCATTCCAACTCGAGCGTGCCCTCAAAGCGAAGGGTAAGCCCACGAAGTTCGCTGACGTGGCGCACGGCGCCGTGGTCATCGAGTACGAGCCGCCGAAGTCGTTTGGTGGGCACGCTAGCGCAAAGGCAATCCATGCGCGCCAACAAGCTGAAGAGTACGCAGCGCTGATCTCGGCAGAAGAAGGGCGTGCACTCCACGAGTACGTCCTAATCGCATGGGACGGCGCGCACATCACTTTTGGGCATTTCGATGGCGCGACTACCGCCTGGGAAGATGTCGTAACGTTCGACAGGATCTCGGCTGGACGCCTACTTTCCGCACTGGAAAGCGATGGTCGTCCGCTCGTCCACCCCCAGATCCTGCAAGCATTGGTTGGGCCCGACTCAGAGTACGGCGCGGCGCTAATTCCCGAACTCTACGCTAGCATCTGCAGGGCAGACGCGTCGGCAGCCACCACAAAAACTAAGATGCTGTTTTCGGAGTGGCGCAGGCTGTTCAGCCAAGTCGTAGGGTTTCAGCCTGCGCACATGAAAAAGCTGCTTGCCCGGCAGGAAATCTCGCACAACCAACCGTACCAAAGGAACCCGGCTGCGTACCTATTCGCTCTCAATACATACATAGCCATCATCGCTAAGGTGGTTGCCGCCTGCGCACTTCCCCGGGCCAGCCAAAACGTGCTGGAGCCGGGCGTGCCGGTGGCGGAACGGCTGCGTGCAGTGGAGACAGGCGAACTGTTCGAGCATGCCGGCATCCTGAACATGCTGAGCGGCGATTTCTTTTCTTGGTATCTGGACGACATCGACTGGCCTCGCTACCAGACCCCTCTCGGCGCCATGTTGGGCAGGCTGAGCGGGGTCGACTTCGAGGTATCGAAGAAGCATGCAGACACGACGCGGGACCTTTTTAAAGGAATCTACGAGCGCTTCATTCCTCGGGAAGTCAGGCATGCCCTTGGCGAGTTCTACACTCCGGACTGGCTGGCTGAACACGGGATGGATTTGCTCAAATGGCGACCATCGGATTCGCTGACCGATCCCACTTGTGGGTCAGGCACCTTCTTGCTCGAAGCGATCCGCCGCCGGCGCAAGGCAAACAGCAGCGCAACGGCCCAATCACTACTTGATGGCATCCACGGCATTGACCTCAACCCACTTGCCGTCCTTGCGGCGAAAGGATCGCTTGCTGTGTTCCTATCGCCGCACCTCGACCCCGCGCACCCCATCCGGCTACCGGTGTACTTGGCGGACGCGGTCTACCCGGCCGCCGTCGATTTTTTCTCGAACTACAGCCACGTCCTGCACACCGAAGTTGGCCCCAGGGAGTTTTCTGTCCCCGAGAGGATGATCGGCCACCCTGATTTCTTCCGTATCTTTGCAAGGGTGCGGTTGCTAATCGATGCAGACTATCCGGCAGCAAAGATCTGCAGTGCAATCCATGCCGACCTGCAAGCCATGGGGCTCAATCCATCAGACATATCCGTCGTCAGCACGACTGTCGGCAACCTAGTCGAACTCCATGACCAAGGATGGAACGGCATCTGGTGCTCGATCCTGGCTGACCGATTCGCTGCCGGCGCAATCCCGCCCTCCTCCCACATCTGCGGCAACCCGCCCTGGGTCAAGTGGAGCAATCTGCCGAAGGATTACGCCCAGTCGATCCAAGAGCATTGTCGTGAGCTCGGAGTATTTAGTACCGACAAATGGGTAGGTGGTATCGAGTCAGACATCTCGACTGTGATCACCTACCAGGCGGTGAAGCACTACCTTGCGCGAAATGGTCGCCTAGGCTTCTTCCTACCCGGATCCGTATTCACAACAGAGTCCAGCGCCGGATTCAGGCGCTTCTCGATCGACAACGGAAGCTTGCAATGCCGCGTCCTGCTAGTTGAAGACTACCAGGACATCAGGCCATTCGACGGCGTCAGCAACCACCCGACTTTCCTTGTTCTCCAACGGAACGCAGCTACTGTATTCCCTGTGCCCTACCGCTCCTGGACCGCAGACCCAAACGGCAGTGCCAACCTGCGGGCCTACGCGTCGGCGGAGCAGTTCCGCCATACAGCCAAACGCATTAACGGAATCGCGGTACCAGTACCCGGCGGCGATGGGACACGTCCATGGCTGGTCGGGTCAGCCCAAGACCAAGTCGTGTTCTCCAAGGTTTTTGCAGCAGGCGCCAAGCCTCAGTACAAGGCACGGAAAGGCATCACGACCGACCGCAACGGCATTTTCTGGGTCCATGCTATGGGAGCGATTGGAGCCGGCCTTGTAACTGTGCAGAATGCAGCCCACATCGGCAAAACGAAGGGAATTCCCCAGATCACCGCGGCGGTTGAGTCAGAACACATATTCCCGCTTTTGCGCGGCCGTGGAGTTGCACCGTTCAATGCTGTGCCAGAAGCAGATCTCCGCATCCTAGTCCCTCAACGCGGAATGCATGGCGATCCAGACCTGCCAGCCACAAGCCCGCACACGTTCAAATTTCTCAACCGCTTCAAAAGCCACCTCGAACAGCGGTCCAGCCTAAAGAGGTTCCAAAAAGGGCAGGAGTTCTACTCGCTGTGGAGTACTGGCCCCTACACTTTCGCTCCGTTCAAAGTGCTCTGGCGCGAGATGGGGAACACCTTCGCCGCTGCTTATATCGGAAATGCGACGATCGAACACGCGGGCGAAAAGACCGTTGTACCTGACCACAAGCTTTACTTTATACCGGTCGAATCGGAACCCGAGGCTGCATACCTCACAGGCTTCCTGAACGCCCCAACCGTCGCCAAGGCAGTGTCTGCCTATGCGGCACAGCTCAGTTTGGGCGCCAGCGTTGCGGAATACCTCAACATCCCAAAGTTCGACGAGGCCGACGAGCAAATGGCTGCAATCGGCGCTATTGCGCGGGATCTGACCAAACGATCTGGGAACGCCCAACCAAGCGACCTCTCACTCTTAGACTCCCAAGTTCGCATACTTCTTGACATCTGATAGCAAGCTGTATAGTCCCGGGACTGGACGAATTTGGTCGCCCTCATGTACGCGGTAGGACAACGCCCCGCGCGCGACCTGGAACGACTCGCAATAAATAAATTCGACCAGCTTTCGTTCCATTTCTACCTGGCGTTCAGTTGTTCCGTCGCAGCCAGCAGACGTCTGGCGTTTGTGGGGCTGCGCAGCAGATAGGCGGTTTCCTCAAGGGCCTTGAAGTCCTCCAGCGAGAGCATCACCACCGATGGTTGGCCGCGGCGGGTGATGACGACGGGTTCGTGGTTGTCGCACACGCGATCCATCGCACCGGCAAGGTTGGCGCGGGCGGCCGAGTAAGAGATGGCGTCCATTGGATGACTCCTGATTTGTGCGAAAGACCGTACATTCACGAACCGCCCCTGTCCACCACGTTCACCACCACAGCCCAAACCGGGCCTTCAGAGTCGCCGCTGTCTCCTACCCCACCTCCATCGCCCTGAACACCGCACACCTCCGAAACACCCCCTCCTCCGCCTCAACCCCCTTCTGGCTGCAGTATTTCCCCACCAGTTTCGCCAGCCCCTTGATGTCGCGGCCGGATGCTTGCGGGAAGATGTCCGGTAGCCGCTCCAGCAGTTCCGGCGCGATCTGTAGTCCGAACTGTTCTGCCATCACGCCCCAGATCTTGCGGCGGTCGTCGCGGCTGGGCGGGTGGAAGCGGATGAGGGCGATGCAGCGGGAGACGATGGCTTCGTCGATGTCGTCCACGCGGTTGGTGGTGAGGAAGAGCAGGCCGTTGAAGTATTCGAGCACGCGCAGGAAGACGCCGACGACGGCGTTCATGGTGATGTTGTCGTCGCGGCGCTTGATGTAGACGTCGGCTTCGTCGATGAGCATCACGGCGCCCCAGCGCTGGGCGCGGGTGAGGACGTCCTTGAGCACGGTTTCCATTGCGGCCACGTTGAGGCCGAGCTGGCCGGAGTGCACGCGGTAGAGCGGCCGACGGATGATTTCGGAATACACCTCGGCGGTGAGCGTCTTGCCAACGCCCGGGGGGCCGGCGCACAGCACGGTGGTGCCGCCGCTCTTGCCGGCCACGATGTCGTCCATCAGCACGTCCATCTCGGCGGTGAGGATGTCGATGAGGTCGGTCTGCTCGGGGGGCAGCACCAGCTTGTCCTTCAGCCCGGGCTGGTAGGCGTAGGGCTGCATGTCCTCCACATGCACCCACACGTAGTGGTGCAGGTCCAGGTGGAACATCAGGATGTAGAAATGCACCGGCAATTCGGTGAACAAGCCCTTGCCGATGCTGGCCTGGGCGTCTTCCACCTCGGCTTCTTCCTTGCCCGACAGACGCGCGCCGCGCGTCACCCGCCGGACGAACTTGGCGAGGATGTCGCCGGTGGCGTCCAGCGCCAGCACCCGCTCGCCGAGGATGCTCTCGTCGTTCACCAGCCGCGCGGGCGATCCGGTGGATGAGAGGATGATCTGGTCCTTGCGGGAGTAGTCGGTGTCCCGGTGGGTGGCGGTGGGGTTCTCGGCAAACCAGCCCACGCCGGTGCCGGAGAACTGCGCGCCGTATTGCCCGCGCCAGTCAAAGTAGCGGGCGGCCATCTCGTCGTAGCTGGCGAGGAGCGCCGGGGTTTCCTTCACGTAGCCCTTGGCGGCGAAGACTTCGGCGATGGTGCGCCCGGCGATGTCCGGCCCGGTGATGCGCAGGGTGGTGGCCGCAAGGCGCGCGCGGGAGTTGGCTTTTAGCTCCACGAAGATCTTGCCGCTCTCTTCTTCGGAGGGCGGGGTGAAATCCAGCCGCGTGACCACGTAGGCCAGCGGCTTGCCGTTGATGCCGGCCGAGAACACCCAGCCGCGGCTGGCGTCTTCGGCCAAGTAGCGGGCGATGGCGGGCACGGCCATCTCCAGCTCTTCGGGCTCGAAGCGCCGCCCGCCGCCGGCCAGCGCGTGGCGCAGGGTGGCGATCTGCGCGGCCTTGGCGCGGTCTTCGGCGTCGCCGGCACGGTAGAGGGTTTCGAGCAAGTCCAGCTCGGGCGCTTCGAGGGTGTGGAAGGGGATCTCCACCCGATGCCCGAAGCGGAGCTGTTCGCGCACCGGGTCGAGCCGGGGGAAGGCGGCCATCATGGCTTCGATGTGGGCCTGTTCGATCTGCAGCTTCATGCGTCGGCGTCCTCTTCTTCAAGCCCGGCGAACAGGCCTTCGGCCCGGATCATGGCCTTGAAAGCCTTCATCACGGGGCGCGACAGCGTGGTTTCGGCGAGCACGCGTTTCTCGTAGATGAAATCCCGCAGCGCCTCGCCGCCGGGGGCGCGGGCCTGGGCGATGAGCGCGTGCAGGTCGTCGCCAAAGCGCTGGCCGGGGCGGTGCTTCACGGCGTCGTAGAGCGCAGCCATCACCACCTTGTCGGTCTCGCTCATCTTGCATTTGCCGTCGAGGATCTTGAGCATCACCGTGGTGGCGCAATCCACGTCGCTGGGCGTGAGGGGATGGGCAGCCACCCAGACGGCCACGGCATCCATGCTCATGCCTCGGTCGCGGCGAAGGCCATCTCCAGCGCCGGGTAACCGCCGTCGATGCTGAACACCCGGGTGAAGTGGAAGTCGGCAAACATCTGTAAGCGTCCGGCCACCCCATCTCCCCCGGGCAGCCCAAATAGCGTATTCGTGTCCACGCCGAACGACGTGGACACGAATACGCTTCAATTTCTTTTGAATTCAGCCAGCGCGTACGCTTGCCCAGCGGTGGGGCAGTAATTCCGAGATCCGACTGGCCTTTTGTGTGGGCAGCCGCGTGAGCACATCACGCAGGTACTCGTAGGGGTCGAGCCCGTTGAGCTTGGCGCTTTGGATCAGGCTCATCACGGCAGCCGCGCGCTGGCCTGCCAGCTGTGTTCCGGCAAACAACCAGTTCTTGCGCTTATGTCGAGTTCAGCATAACCGAAATTATGTTCAGTCCGCGATTATGCTGAGTCGCCGGCAGAGCGGCCTGAAACGCGAGTGGCCAGCACATCCGCAGGCTCCGGTGGCGGATCTCGCCTGCGCATAATCATTGGTGGTTTCCTGTGGCTCCCATGCCTCACTCCAGGAGACCACCATGCCCACCGACCTCTGCTTGGCGCACCTTGTCCGCCGTGACTGG
>NZ_SSXU01000029.1 GCF_009469605.1 Zoogloea sp. 1C4
GCTGGGCAAGCGTACGCGCTGGCTGAATTCAAAAGAAATTGAAGCGTATTCGTGTCCACGTCGTTCGGCGTGGACACGAATACGCTATTTGGGCTGCCCGGGGGAGATGGGGTGGCCGGACGCTTACGATGCTTGGGAGTACCACCCGCCCAAGATCGGCTGGCTGTGTTACGTCGAGGACGAAGCCAAGCTCTCGGCCTTCAAGTCCACCGGCTGGAGCGCTGGCATCGCCATCTGATTTCCCATCTTCTTACCCACCAGAAACCCGCTCACGAGGCGGGTTTCGCATTTCTGGAGACCTGCAATGACTAAACCCGAACAACAACCAGCCGCCCTCGTGGAAAACATGCTCCTGCTGCGCCGCGAGGACTTCGACGAACTGCTTGACCGTGCCGCCGAACGCGGAGCCGAGCGTTGCCTTGCCCATCTCGGGCTGGAGAACGGCAGTGCCGCGAAGGACATCCGCGAACTGCGCGATCTGCTGGAAGCGTGGCGCGATGCCCGCCGCACGGCGTGGCAGACCACCATCAAGGTCGTGACCACCGGCATCCTGGCCGCGCTGCTGGTGGGGGCCGCCATCAAGTTGAAGCTGATGGGAGGCGTCCAATGACCGCCAAGCCGAAGATCTGCCTTCTGGACGACTGGCGGCGCGTGTTGCGACGTGCCTGGAGCATCCGCTTCTCGCTGCTGGCTGCTGCCTTCACGGCGGCGGAAGTGGTGGTGCCGCTGTTCGGGGACGTGCTGCCGCGCGGCGCGTTTGTGCTGCTGGCCTTTGCCGCCAGCATCGGCGCAACCGTTGCGCGCATCGTGGCTCAGCCGGAGATGCACCAATGATCCGGCCACCGCAACGAAAAACTGTGGCTGCATTGACCTTGTCCGCCGCCGCCCTAGTCGGCATCGTGCTGCACGAGGGCTACACCGACCGCGCAGTGATCCCCGTCAAGGGCGATGTGCCGACCATCGGGTTCGGCACCACCACCGGGGTGAAGATCGGCGACACCACCACGCCGCCGAAGGCGCTGGCTCGGGCGCTCACCGATGTGCAGCAGTTTGAGGGTGCGCTCAAACAATGCGTAACCGTGCCGCTGGCCCAGCACGAGTACGACGCCCTGGTGAGCTTCTCCTACAACGTCGGCAGCCGCGCATTCTGCCAGTCCACTCTGGTCAGAAGACTCAACGCCAAGGACTACGCCGGGGCCTGTGCCGAGCTGCTGCGCTGGCGCTTCTTCCAGGGTAAGGACTGCGCGCTGCCCGCCAATGCGCGCCTGTGCGGCGGGTTGGCCACACGGCGCGAGGCCGAGTACCGGCAGTGCATCGGGGAGGCATCGTGAGTGTGATTCCATGGCCGTACCGGCTGCTGGCCCTCGCGGTGCTCGGCATCGCCCTGGTCGGCTTCGGCTGGATCAAGGGCGCAAGCCACGTTCAAGCGCAATGGGATGCCGCCGTCCAGCAACAAGCCCTACAGACCGCAGCCATCCGCGAGCGGCAGGCGCAAGCCACCGTCAAGGTCGTCACCCAGTACGTCGACCGCGTCCGCGTCGTTCGCGAGAAGGGCGAAACCATCATCAAGGAGGTTCCCGTCTATGTGCCCTTTCAAGCCGATGCTGCTTGCACTATCAACCGTGGCTTTGTGCGCCTGCACGACGCTACCGCCGCCGGTGAACTGCCCGATCCCGCCCAAGATGCTGATGCTGCCGCCGCAGGCATTGCGCTCTCTGCCGTCGCCGGAACCGTTGCCGCCAACTACCAGACCTGCCACGAAAACGCCGAGCAGTTGAGAGCGTTGCAGGCTTGGGTCAAGGAGATCGGAGCATGTCAATAGTTGTCGCCTGATTCATGCAACCAACCGTGTTCTGTTTTCAGCGCGCAGGATGTCTTGAACGACGGCATCGAGCTCAGGGTTGAGGGTGACGGCATCGATCGGTGACAAGTTGCGCGTGTTCTTTGACCAGCGAACTTGGTTGGCTCCACTTTTTTCAGGCTGCCTCAGTATTGCATATGGCAGCTTTTTCAAAGTAATTTAGCTCGGCCTCAGCAGCTAAAAAACCATAGAATGCGTGGTAGAGACTTTTCTTGTTTAAATAGTCGCCTAGACAAGTAAACTCTTGCTCCAAATCCTTTCTCAAATACCCTGGGATTACCAACAAATCTACTTCTCGACAGATATCAATACGCCCATCTAGTGAGGTTGAAATGCCATCCCACGTATCCATCTCCCCCTCAATAAAACATTGCAACATCTTTCTAGGTGAAGCTGGCTCATAAGAAGTTTTTCCACGGCAGAATATGTCGGAGATAGCATAAGGGCCATGCGCAAGCGCGGTTTCCTTACCACTTCTATGTATGCTCTGCACTACAACCTCTCCAAGCAATTCTGGTTGCCTGGTAATGATAAGATGGTAGATAGAGTAATGGACATGATACTCATTCAGGAAACTTATTTTACCTAAGCCATACTCTATAAATGGCGGATAATCCTTGTAGTCTTTATCGGATGTTTTCCACTTCCAGTACTTGTCGATTTCACAGTTAAAAATCCGCAGGATATTAGACTTTTGTTTTGCGTACAAAACGCCTAATTCAATGCCATCTTTTGCCTCTTCAAAGTAATTACGCCCTTTTTCATCCTTGCGAGTAAATGTCACGTTTGCATAGCCAGCCAGCGAAGCACTCGTTGAATAAATAAGATTCTTGTACAAGGACACTTCGTCAAAGTTATTCCTGAGAAAAATAGTGCTCGTATCTAGATAAACACCACCATATCTTTCCAAAAGCCTAAGCCTGATAATGTCACTATGATTTCCATGCTGAACGCTAGGATCGCCAGCCTTCTCTATCAGTTGATGAAAGTACGGCGGGAGGGGTATGTAGTTTTCAATGTAATCAGGCGCGCGCTTGTCTAACGTGGTAACGATAACAATCCAATCACTGTTACTTAGCCTAGTCTCTAAATTTCTTATGTTTAAGGCATGGCCGATAGGCATGTCCTCTTTAGAAGAGTGCCAGTACAAGAAAACCACTTTTTTATTTTCCAATCTATCACTGTTCTTAATTCGGTTTAACGCATAATCGACGTCTGCGTTTTCGAATTGATTCATATCCTTAATGCCTCCAAAGTCAACCAGACCTTTGCTCTGAACAACTTCAAAGTTTCGACTTGTTGTCGGTTGCCAAATATTAAAATACCTAGTCTCAGGGTAGATAGCGACAACACCTTTATTTAGTACCTTAGAAACATGGACAAGAGATGTGTCTACTGAGATCAATAGTCCTGATTTGCGAATGATCGGAATAACACTTTCAAAATTTGTTATTCCTTTTACCAACTCAGTATTAGGCAAGCTCAAGTCGTCAACCAACTGTGAGGCTGACAGTAAAGAATTAGGAGAGTGCATAACGCCAAAGCTACTATCACGATGATACGTAGCTAGGTGTCTTATAAGAGACTTAGTTTTTTCGATAGAAAGCGACTTGTCATTCCGACTCCCGTAAGGGTTGATCAGAAAATCATAACTTTTTGAAAAACAGTCGTTCTCTACACAAAATGAAGCTCCAGCCAAAGTATTGTTCCCGCTAATTGCCATATCGACAATCGACTGGTAGATTCCGTAGATATCATTGTTTTTCGACTTATCTATGAATTCCTTACTTGACATCTTTAAGGCGCTATCTGTGCTAAAAATGACTCGAGGGTTCAAGAGAAGAACACACAGAACATCCTTAACTCCAAGCTTGCCAAAGAGTGGGACGATTGCATCACACCTTTTTACATTGAATGCGATATTAACTAGATCAAACCATCCAAAATTCTTCTCAAGTACGTGAACTGAATCTACTTGTGTCACCGAGCAATAGAGCGCACGCAGTGGTTCGTTGGTAATTACACTAACTCTTACACCGCAGTGAGAGGTTAGGAATTCGATGATGGGAGCCGAAGCGATAGCGTCACCGTACTTACCATTCCAGTTAACGAAAACAATATGCCTGACGTTGCTATTTTTTTTCGTAAGCCGCTTGATGAGTACAAATGACCAATCAAGAAGCCGTATCAGGAGCTCACTAAGCACAGGAAATAGAGTCTTCATTTAGAGCTGGCTCCGGTTGTTTGGACAGTTTTTCCTGACCGATAATTGGACGCCTGCGGGTGGCTGTCCAATCCCGGACGACTCCTTGACCTTGAGGTTTGCCAGAAGATTACCTTTAACAAAATCTCGCGTGCCGTTGCAAGTTTCAGGATGCGGTGATAAATGTGATCATACGGAACTAGACCCCGCCTTTGGCCAGGATCGTCTATCGTCGGCAAGACGCTGGTCAAATTCGGCGTACCGGCAGAAGGATATGAATGCGTTATCGACAGAGGTTCTATTGGACAATCCTTATGAGTTGTTAGCCACAATGCCCGATGCTGAGCGAATCCATTCGCTTAAAGCACGGATAGTGCCCGGCCTAGGCGTGGCGCAGGGAACTCTCGCTCGCCAGTTGCCACTGATCAGCCAAGGCTTCCCCGAGGTCGTAGACTGTTACCCTGGGACCATAAATATGGAGCTCGAATGTCCTCTCGAAGTGACGCAGCCCGATCATCGCACTCCTCCGCTCGCCTGGACTCCGAGCGGACGAACGACTGAAGTATTCGACCTAGTACGTATTGAGCTCGAGTTCGGCCCACTACCGACGCGTGTGCCCGCTTGGTTGTACGTTGCCCACGCATCCCCTCACCGTGGCACCCCGACCGTTCATGAGGTGATAACTCAGCAGTTAAACCTGAGTGAGGTCAGTGAGTGCCAAATTCATCTGCGCGCAAGCGCAGTAACACTGACACCCACACATTCACAAACGAAGCCTCAAGGCTGGCTGCTCACGGGTAAATAGCCCTGCCATTGGTACTTAACAACCCGGCATTTGTCAGGTACTCCCTCAGCAGCACCAAGGAAGGAGCACATTGCGGCTGGCCTAGAAACTCGTTGCCCAAGGCAGACTTGTACAGGCGCAGCCAGGTCGACGCAGGCACCTTCGGCAGGAAGGCGGCGAGCGACTCTCGGTTTCCCTCCCCGAACAACAAGCGCAGGGTGCGCAGGATTGGCTGGTAGTCCCGCGCAGACAACAGCTCCGCAACGGTATCGTCCAGCCGTTGCTCGACCACCACACTATTCAGCCGATCCTCAACCGAGGCGTCGCCTAGCGCCACCCGGGGGTCGATCGCCACCGGATAGATTGCGCGGAACGACTTTGCACCGTTACGCATGGATTCATAAAGCACTTTGTCGGCAGTAGATCCGGTAACCAACACATCGTCGCCGAAGATCACATGCACACCGCTCCATCGATAGAAATTTTCAGCCGGAATGACGTGGTCTTGGACCAGATTGACGCGCTCCCGCTCCTCGGTACTGAGGCTGGCGTAGTCCTCGCAGGGCGGCGCAATTCTGGGTAGCTTAACGTTGATGATGGTCGGCAACGCCATATGCGCCAGTTTGACGTTGACCTCCTCGACCACGAACTCATAGAGCACGTTCGCCGTGGACGGCACGTTGCGCCAACCAGTGGTCATCATCACCACGTTGTCACCACGGACCTTGGCGTTCTGGAACAGGTATGACCACTGCGAGTCTGGCCTATCCAGCTCACCACAGAGGTAGTCGATCAGTTGTCTTGCGAGATACCGGATGTCATGCACACCGCCGTATTTTGCACGGCTGTAGATCCCCGCCAGTGCTGAGGCATCGCTGCCCGTGGCCATGTCGCGAAACACCCCCGACTCGGCAGGTGTAAGGCAGTGCAGGGCAGTACCGCCAAAAATCGAAACATACTCGGTCATGCTGATCAGGTCACGTGCAAACAGCTCGGCAGCGAACGCGCGGAATCCAGTTTTCACATCATTCGCACGGGGCTGAGCGGAAGCCTGACGGAACATCGCCAACTGGACATCAATCGGGCTCTTAAGTACCTCGAACCATGGCGGAGAATTTTCGGGGTAAATCATGTTCAAGGCCGTTCAAGTCCTGCTGTCAAAGTTGCCGGTGTGCCCGGTAACGTCAGGCTGTCGAGGGAGACATCGATTCGTCGGCGCCTCTCGTAGTAACTAATGCTCTTCAGCCCCAAAGGCCTCAGGGCCTCAAGCAGTTCAGCAATGCCCGCACCAGCGTCGCTCGGGTCATGGGTATCAGATCCAATCGTGAAAGGCACCCCGTGTGCGATAAGCTGTGCCACCAATTCCCGAGACGGATGAGACCAAAAGCCTTGGACCTCCCTGCCCGTTGTAGGGTCCAGGCTCGACTTTCGAAGACCTGAGGCATTGAGCTCGAATGCGATACCGCTTCTGGCGAGCTGCGCTAGCAAAGGTTCGAAACGGCGCAGGAAAATATCTTCCGGCACGCCACGCAGCAAGGTGTCAGCGTGCCCTACAGCATCGAACAATCCACTGTCTAGCAGACCTTCGAGATTGGCGAAGTAGCGATCTAGAAACGCCTGTCCGGCAAGGCGTGGCAGCTCCCAGACCTTCACCATCGCCTCATCTGGAACTTCCACGTAATGAATTGAGCCGATTACAAAGTCCATCGGGTAACGAGCAAGCAGCTCGCGATTGAAGGCATCGGTGCCCGGCATGTAGTCGAGCTCAAGGCCACACAGGATGGTGATATGCCCCTGATAAATCTCCCGCGCCCGTTCGATGTCAGCGAAATAGCGATCAAGTTCGGACGCGAGCAGACGATTGTCCATATCCACGGGGAACGGCGCGTGGTCGGTGATGGTTAGGACGGTCACGCCTGCGGCGATCGAGGCACGAACTAACTCGTCGACAGTGCCGATCGCATGCTTCGAATATAAGGTGTGGCTGTGTGAGTCGATCATGCAGCGTCCCACTGTTCAAGCAACCCTGCATGACCTGCCAGCTCCTTCACCAGCCAGTAGGGGTTGTTCGCCTTGGCGATGATCGAACGAAGCAGGTCTGTGTTATCAAGGCGCGCCAGCAACTCGGTCAAGGGTTGCGTATAAAGTGCTCGGGTTAACGGTGTTTCCCGCACGTGGTCGACCAGCCGTTGCCAGTCGACCTGGTCAAAGTGAATGTTGCCCAGGCGCTGATTCTCGATGCCATACAGGTATATATCGCCGCTAGGCTTTACCGTGACATCCAAACCGTTGGCCTGCGGCGGTTTATTCAGGCTGCCGAAGGTGAAGGGCTTGTTGACCTTTGACTCGATCGCCTCGATGTAGCCCAGCATATCCAGATAGCCGGGGGCGGTTTCTGGAGCAGGGTGAACGAGGTTCTTGTAGTCGATGCCGAAGCGCTCGCCGCCCGCGACCAGTACATCTTCCAGCACGCTCCACGGCTCGATGGCAGCCTCAAGCCCCCAGCAGGCCAGTTCGGACTTTAGGTACTCGCGAGTGAAATCGCGATCGGTATCGATTGAGCGGAACGAGAAACTCAGCCCAGAAGGTCGCCGACGCCGCAGGAAGTCCAAGCTGAAACCATGGGCCCGCCATTTGACCTTCTCGATATGATGGCTGTCTGCACTGAGGCGGATGTTGCAGGTGTCGCCACTGGCCACGACAATCCGGTTTGTCGTATCGTAGAACTCCTCCATCTTGTCATGTGGATAGAACCCACTGGTGATGAATTCGAAGCACTTGCCACCTTCGGACAACCCGAGAATCTCGTGGAACACTTTGGCGTTGTTGAGTGGCTCGCCTTCACCACTGATGGAGATACGCTTGACCTCCGAGGCATTGATCAACCTGGCAAGGTTTTCCCGCGCCAACGTTGAAAGCTCCATGCTAATGCCCGCTTTGTGCTTGTCGGCGTACATACAGAAGGCACAGCCGATGCCACATATTTGTGTAATGTCGATGTATAGGAGGTGCCCCTGAAGATGCATTAAAAGCCTCAATCCAACCTTGCGCCAATGCATAGGTTTTTGTTGTAAACAATTTCAAATGGCTGCGATGACGGATGAAATCTATGTGAACCAATACCGTCTGTCAGCGCCAAATCATTCAGCGCAATACTTTTTCTGCGCCAACAAACCAGCTCGCCTGTGCGCTCGAGTTCTCTGTTTTTGTGTTCATGGATGTCCTCAGATAGTGCTGCGCAATGCGACGAACTGGTTATTCGGCCCCTCAGACCAGATGTCGAGGTGTGGGCAATTCGACACCAAGTAGGCCAAGGGCCTCGTCAAGCTGAACGGGAAGAGGACCGGCAACGATTGCAGGCTGTTGACCGACACGGGCTTGCCGGCGTAGCGCACGGCCGCCTCGATCAACCAGGCCGTCAGTCCGTCGTTGTCGATCGCGGTTGGTGCCAGCCGGATGACCCGCTTGCCTTTCTCGACCCGCTCCACGGCGCCCCAACTCGCCTGGCTCTGGATGACCATGTTGGTCATACGCCGGGTGCCTTCGCGCTCTCCGTAGGTCTCGCTCATCCGGCGATGCACTTCGGCGGACGCGCAGTCGCCCTGGATGGCGGAGAGGCGGCCCACCAGCTCGGCCACTTTGCCAAAAAACGGGTAGGTCGCCACCGACATACCCCAGCACAGCGCCGCGACCGGTATGTCCGGCTGCGTCTTGTGGATGGCCACGCCGCGATCCGCGTAATCGACCAGTTCGGCGCGCGGCTCCAGCCACAGCCGATTCAATACGGTGCGTGTTTTCTTCTTGGCTTCCACGCCAAGCTCGGCTGCATCGAGCAGTGCATTCAGATCATCTAGCCCAGCCACGCCCGCACGAATATTCAGTGCCGCAGCCGCCCAATCAAGCTGAATGAACCGATCAAAGCCTATTTTTGGGGCTGATGAATTCATTCGGTACCAATCACATAACTGACTTTCACAAAGGGCACGATCAACTCTTCGATCGACACCCCGCCGTGGACCACCACCTGCTCGCCCTCCGGCACAAAGGCGGTTCGTCCGCCTGCGAATAGGGGCATGAAGTTCGCGGGTAGTCCAGCGATGTCCAACCTGACTGTGGTGGGATAGGCCGCAGCGGAATCGGCCAGCAACGGCTCACTCCGGTAGACCCGAACGCGCTCGCCGCGCGTCTCGGCAATCACGCCCTGGTTGGGTCTGCCGACGCCGGTGGACTCCACATTGCCGTGGTCCGCCGTGAGATAGATGTGGTATCCCCTGTCCAGCAGCAGCGAGAACAGTCGGTCGACGAATCCGGTCGACAACCAGTTGCCGATCCACATCGCCACGTCCTTCTTAGACCGCTCCTTGTGGAGCCGATCGTCCACCTCATCGATGACCAGGCCCACCACCTTCGGACGCCGGTCGTTCAAGTCCGCCTCAAGCACATCCAGTTGATCAATCTGGCGCAGCGCGCGTCGGTACATCACCTCATTCGAGTTGACGCCTTCGTTCTGCCAGAACGTCTTCCACAAGGATTCCTCCTTGTCCGTCCTGTCGATGGAGTCGTCGAACTCTCGCGGTTTCAGGCCGGAGAACAGCGCCTGGCGCGACACCGATGTCACAGTCGGCAGCCATGCAAACGCGGTTCCCTCGTCGAACGCGAAACGTTTCGTGGTGGCGATCAGGCGCTCGCGGATCTGCACCCACTGGTCGAAGGCCAGCCCGTCGAATACCAGTAGAGCCACCTTGTTTTCCCCTGCGGACCGCCGATGGCGCAAGAAGCGCGGCACGTGGTGCACCATCACCGGACCTTTGGTCACCGGCTGCAGGATCAGGTCGGCGTAATGCTTGGCTGCGACCCAGGCTTGCAGATGCTCGTCCGATTGCGCCTGCAAGGTCTTGATCCGCTCTCGAATCACCGGCAGGTGTTCGCTGCCTTCCGTGCCTGGTAGACCATGCGTGCGGGCCAGGATCTCACCGTAGCGTTTGGCGAACTCGCTCCAGTCCTTGTGCGAAGAGGCCGCCGTTGGGGTCGCTGCGATCAGGCCATCGATGCCTTTGAGCACCAAAGCCTGCAACGCCGCCGGGTCCTGAACAATGCCGGCCTTGATCCAACTCGGCATCCCCGCCGGAACGCTGTGCACCGCCAACGGATGCAAGCTGCCGTCGAGGAACATGGAATCGACCAGCACCTGCACATCGGAGTGGTCGAACGGAATCTCGATCTTGGCGAGGTAGTCTGGCGGTGGCGGTTCACCCGTGCGCGTGCCATCCAGCCCCAGGGTCTTCAGATAGCGGTACCACGCATCCTGTACCACGCGCAGCAGCGCGCTCTTGGATGCCAGCCATGTGGCGACGGGAAGGTCCGGGAACAGTCCCTTGCCCTGGAGGATGCTTGCCGCGTGCTGGGCGAACAGGGGTGGCAACGAGCGGTTGGCGAAGTGCATGCGCAGCAGCTCACGCCAGAAGTCGACCGGGTTGCGAATGGATCTCGGCGTCAGTTGGTAGACGTGTTCGAGAATGAAGTCCTTGGACTCGTTCTCACCGCGCGCTGACTGCAATTCGGTCTGGTGGGCATGAAACAGCCCGGCAAAGTGCTCCGGCTCGACTTGCTGTACCGCACTGTATGCCAGCCTGGGGAAGAGCTCCGCAAGGCTGAGCCGGACCACACGTCCGTGGTGCACGATGTCCCACGGCAACTCATTCGCGTCGGCGCTGCGCAGATGCAGAACCAGCGAAGGTGCTGGCCCCGCCTCACCGCGATCCCAGGCTGCGCGATAGCGTTCCTCGTATTCCGCCCGAAAGGCAAACGGGTCTTCGTACAGCATGACCTCGAAGCCCCGGCTGCGCAGTTCGGACAGGAGCTTTTCGTCCAGCAGCACATCGTCGGGGTCGCACGCCACCCACAGCCGGGTGAGATCGGCCGTGAAGTGGCTGAGAATGCGTTCTGACCACTGACTCATCCCACCTGTCCTCCGGGCATCACATCGCCGGAGACGCGCACCATCATCACGGCATTCAAATCCGGCACGCTGGCCTCCATGTCGTCCAGGGCGGCCATACGTGCATCGTGTTCTTGTTGCAGCCGCTTGCGCCGGTGCTCACGCACGGCGGGTAAGCCAATGCGCCCAATGGCCTGGCCTCGCGCCTCGAACGCATACAGCGCACGTTCGCGCTCTTCTTTCAGCCGGGCGCGGTGTTCGGTCAGCAGCTCCGTGAAGATCCGTTCACCCTGGGTGCTGGCAGCGGAATGCGATGCCTCGAACCACCTCACCGACTCCTCGGCACCCGTCACGGCATGCACGTCTACGGTTTCAGTGAGCAGCAGATCCCAGACGCGTTTCGCGGTTGGTACGAAGGGGCGGCCTTCCTCGTTGATGAACACAGGCAGGAAACGCTTCCGGCTCAAGCCTTCTGCCGCCAGACTGATTTCCCATAGCGACCAGATACCACGAACCGAATCCGGCAAACCGGTCACGCGGATCACCGGCAGTGGCTGCCCGGCGACAAAGCGTGGCAGCTCACTGATCACAGCCCGGGCGCGTGGGTCTTCCATCGTGACCCATTCCAACTCCGGGTTCTCATCCGCCGTGCGGGCGTCGAAACAGGCCTGTGCCGACTCGCTGCCGTCCGCCCACTTCACTTGCCACGCCTTGCCAACCTTCGTTGCAGAGCCGCCGCGCGCAGCCAACCCGCTGGTGATGGCGCGCTCCAGCCAGAACTGCGCCGGGTGGTCGCGCCACTTGCGGGCATCGTCGGCATCCAGATCATGTTCAGTAGTGAGCAGATCGCTATTCTTCTTCGACTCTGCCAGGGTGGATCGCAGCTGCGACACCACCGCGTCGCACTCCTGTTCGATGGCATCCGGGTTCTGCAAACCGTGCACGAACAACTCGTCGAAGATCGGGTCGGCCTCGACCGAATCCATCACGTCGGCCGCCTTGTCGACGCCAAACTCCTGCGCGATGACCTCGAGCTTTGCCTCCAATACCTGGCGCACCCGATGCTCCACGGTGTCTTCGAGTACAAAGTTGATGGCGCGGACCACGTGCTTCTGTCCGATGCGATCCACCCGGCCAATGCGCTGCTCGATCCGCATCGGGTTCCACGGCATGTCGAA
This sequence comes from Zoogloea sp. 1C4, assembly GCF_009469605.1. Lineage (GTDB taxonomy): Bacteria > Pseudomonadota > Gammaproteobacteria > Burkholderiales > Rhodocyclaceae > Zoogloea > Zoogloea oryzae. The sequence goes on from NZ_SSXU01000029.1 coordinate 11,965, forward strand.
GTTGAGGATGACGTGGCAGAACTGCAGGTTCAGGCCTTCACCACCGGCATCTGTCGAAATCAGCACGCGCACATCCTTGGAGAACACCTGTTGTGCACGCGTGCGCGCTTCCAGATCCATGCTGCCGTTGAGCGTCGCCACAGAGAAACCACGGCTCTCCAGGTAATCGGCCAGCATCGCTTGCGTGGGCACGAACTCGGTGAAGATCAGCACCTTCAGCGCCGGGTCACCTTCCTCTTGCTGCAGCTTGTAGATCAGCTCCAGCAGCGCCTCGGCCTTGGCGTCGGTGCCAGCGGCTTCGGTTTCCCGCGCCAAATCCAGCAGCATCTCGACTTCGGACTTCTCCAGCTCCCAGCCACTGGACTGCATGGCCAGATCTACCTGGGACTGACCGTCCAGGTCCGCCCACTCGTCGGCGCTGGTGTTCTCGAACAGGTTGGCCTGCGGCTGCGGTGCTTCAAGCAGGGCCTGGCGCTTTTCCAGCGTGGTGCGGATGGCTGCCGTACTGGACGTCACCAGCCGCTGCATCAGGATCATCAAGAAGCCGATGTGGCGCTGCTTGGCCGCCATAGCCTTGTTGTAGCCGTGGCGCACATAGTCGGTCACTGCCTCGTACAGGCGCTGCTGCGAACCATGGCGGGCCTGCCAGGCCACCGCTTGCAGCCGGGTGACACGCGGCTTGAACAGCGGCTGGCCCTCGGCATTGATGGACACACGCTTCTCGGTGCGGATCACGAAGGGCCGCACCCGGTCACGGCTGACGCTGCTCTCGTCCGGGAAGGCTTCGCGATCCAACAACTGCATCAGCCGCATGAACTGGTCGGTCTTGCCTTGGTGCGGCGTGGCCGACAGCAGTAAGAGATAGGGCGATGCCTCGGCCAGCGCCGCGCCCAACTTGTAGCGGGCCACCTGCTCGGTGCTGCCGCCCATGCGGTGGGCTTCGTCGATGATGACCAGATCCCACGACGCCGAAATCAGGTCCTCGAAGCGCTCGCGGTTGTAGGTGTTGAGTTGCTCCAGGCTCCAGCCGCGCCGACTCTCCATCGGCTTCACTGAGTCAAGCGAGCAGATCACCTGGTCGTGCATGCGCCACAGGTTCTCTTCCTCGCCCGCGCCGCCACTGCGCCACTGCCGGAAGGCCGCCAGCTCGGACGGCTCGATGAACTGGAACTTCTCGCCGAAGTGCAGGCGCATTTCGGCCTGCCACTGGCGCACCAGTCCCTTGGGCGCCACCACCAGGATGCGCTTCACCCGGCCACGCAATTTCAATTCACGCAGCACCATGCCGGCCTCGATGGTCTTGCCGAGGCCCACCTCATCGGCCAGCAGGTAGCGGATACGGTCGCGGCTGATGGCGCGGTTCAGCGCATAGAGCTGGTGCGGCAGCGGCACCACGCTGGACTGGATGGGTGCCAACAGCAGGTTGTCCTCTAGCGCATCCAGCAGCTTGGCGGCCGCCGTGGTATGCAGGATCTGCTCCACGCTCGGGCGCACGCTTTCCAACGAGGCCAGGTCCACCGCCCGAGCGCGCACCACCGCGTCCTTGGCGGGCAGCCATACGCGATAGGCGACTTCGCCCCACACGTCCTGCCGTTCGATCACTCGGCACGGCGATGCCTGCCGGGTAAACCAGCACCAGTCGCCAATGGTGAACCCGCCGCCGGCCATGTTCAGATCCCGTCTTCTGTACGGGTCAGCGCGAGGTCATAGAGGGTGAGCAGTTTCTCGTCCTCTTGCAGTGTTTCCTCAGGCAGCTTATTAGCGACGCTGATGATCGTCGCGTAGTCCTTGCTGGCCCATGCCGCGCGGAAACCTGCACGCAGCACCTCCAGACGTGACTCCTTGATCTTGCGACCTGTGAACGACCGATAGGCCTCGAATTCCTTGAGCAGCGCCTTCTCGCGCTTTTTCTCCAGGTCTTGTGCCTTGTTCGGGTCGGGCACGTACCAGCGATCCTTCGCCTTGGCTACCAGCGCTGGACTGTTCTTCTCCAGCCCGCGCAGATCCTTGTGGTTGGTCGATAGGTAGCTGTGGATTTGGCTCGGCACCTCGCCGGTACCGTCGTAGCGCAAGAAGTTGTCCTCAAGCAGCTGGTCCAACTCCGGAATGATCTCGCCCTTGCGCTTGGCCGAACCGATCTGCGGGATGTACTCGGGGTGAATCTCCGAGCGAGTCGACGGGCGCTTGAGCAGGAAGTTGGTCAGCCAGTCGATGGCACTGCGCTCATCGGAAACGAACAACTCTGCCTGCTTCACCTGCGGTATGCGCGACCGCGCCTTCTCGTACTCGACCAATTGGTCGGGCAGGAACACCATGCCATCCATCTCGCGGAAACGAACGGGCAACTCAGCCAGAAACTCCGGCGTCGAGATCGGCACCATCGCACCGTGGCGGATAAACCAGGACGCCATGCGGTCGTAGATACGACGTGGATCGCGCTCTACGATGTTCAATAGTTCCTGCGGATATCCGGAAGTGACTTTGACGGAGGGCAATTGTTTCAAGTGGGTCTGCACGAAGTCCCAAGCTGTCTCGACAGTCGCGCCAGCTCGGTTGAAGCGGTCCTCCAAGCCACCATTCGGCTTGTAGGCGGAAATCACCAAGTCCTGCTTCACTGCCGTGGTCGAAGTGACCTGCCGGTAGCTACCCTGCACCTTGTCGAGTGCTGTCACCTCGGCCACCACAAATCCCGCTTGCTGCAACGCGACTTGAATCGCGTTCCAGACAGCGGCTTTGCTGTTTGAGAACACGACCGTCATCCAGCGCCCGGGCTTAAGCACGCGGTAGTACTCCGCAAAGCAGCGCTGCATCAAGTGTTGATACTCCGGCAGACCCTTTTTCTTAGGCTTGTCGACAATTGCCTCAGATGTGGATGCGGTTACAACACCATGCCAACCTTCAACGAGAAAATTCAGATCTGCATAGAAAATATTCTCTCCGAACGGCGGGTCCGTAAAGATGTAATCAATGGAAGAGTCTGCGACAGGAAGATCACCAATTGATCCTGTCGAAATAGCAGCGTCAGAATCTTTCCAATGGGTGGGCTCAAAGGCTTTCGCAAGCCGCTTTAGCTTTCCACCCAAGACGTACCAAGGGCTGAGTTCAGCATGCTGTGATGGGACGTAATAGACGCCCTTCATGTATTGAGATACTTGCGAAAACCCGGCTGGGCGGTAGGAGTTGCAAACTGACATGTTCCATATCGCCTGCTCAACGAAATAGAGCAACATCGATCGAATCCGCAAGTCCGGCTCAGAATTCGCCTTCTCCCACATCAAACCCAAGGCCTGCGCTGCCCTCGGCAGAAAAAAGTGGTGGATCTGAGAAAAGCCTTTTGGCGCAATTCGCGACCCGTGATACATCTGCTCAATTGGAAATCTCGCAGTGGGCATCGTGGTGGGCAAATCAAGCGCCTCAATGCGGCTCAGAACACCTAAATCTGCCTGATCCGGATGCTTTTGATGGCGACTGCCTGCAGCCTCATAGATGATGAGTGCAGGCTGAAACTTCACACGTTTCCAGCCTTCGCCGTTAGATGGATCGATTCGACTTTCAAGCACTCGATCCATATTGTCCTTGCTTAGCTCTGCTCCACAGTGCGGGCAAGGAAATTTGTCTCTGACATGTTGATTGTCAGCGTCGTATGCCTCGTTTAGAAAATTTACTTCACCAGCGCAGTCTGGGCAGGTGAATATTTCGCTCCACACGGTGTATTCAATCCGCCCCTTCGTCCTACCATCCTTGTGTAGGGTTTCGTACATCCAGCCGATTTCCCGATCCACTTCGGCAAGTAGTCTCTGGCCCGCTTTAGAGAAGGCGTCGATATTGAACGGCAAGTTGTAGTTGGCCGCGATAAATGTTGCTGCAGGTGAAAGGTCGTTCAAAATGACTCGGCGCGAACCCCAGTTGGGCGCGGCTTTGCCTTGCTTCTTCCACTCCATCTCCAGCCCGTGTCGATAGGTGGCTGGTGCTGAACCGCACCACTGAGCCGCTACACCGGTCATGCCTGATCCACCAAAACCATCCAGCACAATGTCACCAGGCTCGGTGTAATGAAGGATCGACGGGACGATCGCAAGGTGCGGTACCTTCGTGTGATACGAGTGCGCTTTATAGATCGGGTCGGTCTTGCCGACGGAAACGTCGATAGTCTGCGGCTCGCGGCTGTACTTCACGCTCGGGTCGTATGGCTTGCCGTAGTGACGCACGAAGTCTTCGAGGAAGGGATTCGGGCACGCGGTGTAGTACGGCGGGTCCGACATCGCCAAGATGGCCTCATCCGTACCCTGCGGGAAGCCTTCGATCTTGCGGAACGCCGGATCTTTCAGCTTCTCGGCCAGCAGCTTGGTGAAGTGCTCGCGCCGGGCTCGTTCGCTTGAGAATGTCTGGCCAAGGCATTCCACCGGGCCAGTCGCGCCAGTTTTTTGGCCGTGCAGTAAGTCGTTCATACGTTCGTTCCTCAAATTCTTCTTGTCATGATCGAGCGGTCACCGTGTCACTCGATCACGAAGCGCAGCTTGGTGGCATCCTTGCCCTTGCATCGCTCGTTCATGAAGGTGTCGAAGCGCTTGCGCAGATCGTCCGGCGTGGCCGGCGAGCCGCCTTGCAGCAGCGCCTGTTTGATCTCGTCGCCCTTGACCGCGATCTTCTCCAGCCCCGACAGCGCCTCTTGCACGGCGTTGGCAAACTCGGAGGTCATCGGGTCCGGCAGCTTGCGTGAGGCCAGGAAGGCGTCGATCAGTTTCTTGGACGCGGGCGGCAACAGCCCCAGGCTGTCCTGCGTGAACGGGTCTTCCAGGTTCTCCAGCAGGGTCTGCTGCCAGTTGGCCACCAACTGATCCAGGTCGTCGTCCAGCTTGTGCAGGCGGTTGGCCGCCGGGATCAGCTCCAACTGCTCGGCAGACGGGCGGAACTGGCAGTGCGGGCAGACGGCGGCCGTAACCAAGGTCGGCTCATCCAGTGAGGAACAGCTCTTCAGGCCATTCAGGGATTCTTCGAAGGCGGTGAGCTGGCTGGTGGGCATCAGCGACACGCCGGCCAACACACGCAGCGCCAGCAGGCGGTCGTCCTTGCGCAGCGCGTTGCGGGTCTTGTCCTCAGCCACGCCCAGCCGCGCCTTGCTGTGGCTGGCGATGTAGGCGGTGATGTAGTCCTTCTTGAGCTGGTTGAGCGTTTGCCGATATTCGGCGGCGTGCTCGGCTGTGCGGTCCTGGCTCAGCTTTTCCTGCAGTGCCTTGCGGGCGGTTTCGGCCTGCTTCACCCACGGGTGCTCGGCGGGCAACACCATCTCGGCCTGCGAGAGGTAGGACGCCGTGCTGCCCAGCTCGACCACCAGCTCAAGCAGACGCTCGACGGCGGCCAGGATCTCCAGATTCTTCTTCTGACCGTCCAGGTCTTCCTGGGTGACGCGCAGATTCTTGAGCTTGCCGACGGTGTTGTAAGGCGCCAGCGACTCGGTGAACTTCTTCAGCGAATCCAGCCGGGCGTGCCAGTCTTTGGCTTCTTCTTCGCGCAGCATGTTCTGGCCCCAGAAGCCGAGCTTGCCTTGCTGCAGGTCGGAACCGGCCTTGAGCACACGCGGCACCAGGCCGCTGACTTTCTCCTGCAGTTTGATGACCGGCTCGGTGTCGCCCTGGCTGGCCTTCTGGGCCAGGCCGGACGGCAGGTCGAACAATTCGAACAAGGCACGCAGCACCGCGAGGTTGATCTCCTTGGGTGCCTCGACGTGCTTGAACTGTTTGAGTTCCTCCAGCGAGCGTTCTGCCAGTTGCGCCAGCTTGCCGGAATCGATCTTGTCGCCGGTGATCGACAGCACGATGTCGCCGGAATAGACCAGCCCACCCAGCACGGTGACCAGCAGATCGGGTTCCAGCCGGTACTTGATGGGCGCGAAATACTCGACGTCAGACGTGCCCGACAGCAGTTCGCTGCGGTTGAGCACCTGGCCGTGGCCCTTGGCCTTGAGTCGGTTGAGCACTTCCTGCGCGTAGCGGGAGTTGGCCGGATCGACGCGGTCGCCATCGAGCAGCTCCAGCGCATCGAGCACAGCGAGGGCATCCTTGGTGCGAGTACCGCCGGCCAGTGCGCGTAGCGCGTTGCCGATCAGTTGCTTGCGGTTGGCCTCGGTGACCAGCACCGAGAAGGTAGGGTATTCCGGCGAGAGATCGACGAAACGCTGGCCCAGCACCAGACCTGAGATGACGTTCACCACGTCGCGGAAGTTGATGCGTTCGTCCGCACCGAGCCGCGCCCGGTCGCGCAGCGACACGCCCTTGGCCCACTCCTGCAGGTTCTTTTTCTTGCCCTGGTAGGTGACCTCGAACGCGGTCATCTGCTTTTCCTGCAGCCACTTGCTCATGGCGCGCAGGAAATCCTGTGCCTTGGAGAGGTAGATGGCCTTGGCGCCGCCGCTGGCGGTGGAGGCCAGATCGAGCGCCGCCGCGTAGGACGACAGGTGCCGCTTGAGATCATCGTCCAGCCCGGTGAGGCGGAAGAACACCTCGTCCGACAGGTTGTTGTCGGCGAACTTCGGCTTGTCGAAGGGCTGGATGAAGTAGACGTAGAAGTCGCGCTCGGGTTGGGCCGTGGGGCGATCGTTCGGCGCCCCGAAGAACAGGTAGCCCATGCGTTCAACACGGCGCTCCTGCCATTCGAGCTGGTACTGCCAGATCTGGAAGCCGGGGTAGCGCAGGTCGTCGCTGCACTCCATCAGCGCCTTGACGGCGCTGTAGTAGGCGCGGTCAAGTGCGTCGTCTGACAGGGCTTCGGCGCGTTTTTCGATCTGCGCGTCGTAGTCGATGTCCTTCTTGAGGTCGAGGTAGTACTGCTCGGTGTCCGGTGCCTTGGAGATGAACTGGCCGTTGACGGTCTTCAGCACTTCCCGCATCACGGTCTGCACCATCGACAGCAGGTTCTCGGCCGGATCGCCCGGCATGTCCTCCACGCCCGGCTGGAACAGGCACAGAGCGTCGCGCAGCTCGGCGGCGGTGGGCCCGATGGGGATGTGGATGTCGCCACCCGTGGTCAGGCGGTGCACGGCCAGCGCGTTGATGACGCGCAGCGCCATCGGCTTGTAGGCCGGACGCGTGAAGGCTTGCTGGACCCGCGACTCCAATACCTCGGAGACGCGCATCACTTCCTTGATGTTGGGGTCGGCGCGCAAGACCGAGTTGGTCTTGATGGTGTTCCAGAAGCTCTCGTAGCTGATGAACAGCGGCTTGTCGGTGGGCACTTCCTGATCGAGGATGGCCAGCATGGCGGACTCGATGGTCTTGAGCGCGCCACGCTTCTCGGTGAAGTGGATCTGCTCGAAGGTCTTCAGGTAGTCCGGGTGGACCGGGAACAACCGCACGTATTCGTCCATGCGCTCGTTCATGGAGCCGTAGAACTTGGCGAACGGCGTGAGGTATTCGCGGATCTTGTTCTGCTGGTCGGCCGTTTTCTTGAGCAGGCGCGCGGAGACGACGAAGCTGACGTCCTGGCGGTCGATCAGGATCTGCGTGAAGCGCTCGTTGACGCGACGCATGCTGTCGGCAACGTGCTGGAAGCGCACGCTGTCGAAGATGGCTTCCTGCACGCCGGCCACGAAGCGGAACTTCAGGTGCTTGGTGACTTCGCCAATCTGACGCAGGATGGCCAGATCCTGCACCAGTTCGTGGTCGCGACGGGACTGCAGGTACTCCAGGAACTCGTCGACAACGAGCAGCACACCCTGGTCCGGGAATTTCTCCGCGAACGCGGCCATCATCTCCTCGAAGGAGTCCTTGTTATTGAGCTCCTTGTCGGCGGTCGGGAAGGTGTAGTCGACGCCGATCTTTTCGAGGAAACGCTCAAGCTGCAGGGTGATGATCTGGCGCAGCGGCATCTGCAGCCCGCCCACCTCGATGCGCAGCACCTTGAAGCAACCAGCAATCGGGGCAACCGCCTCGGCGACCTTGGGGTGGCGGATCATCGGAGCGTAGGCCGCATCCTCGGCCACCAGCGACAGCACCGACATCAAGTGCGACTTACCGGTGCCGTAGTTGCCGACGATCAGCACGCCCTTGTGATCGACCGAGTCGTCGAAACTGAGCTGGGGAACCATGAGCTTGGAGATCCGCTCGGCCATGTCGTCGGAGATGACGTATGTCGCGACGAGCTTCTTGGCCTCGTCCGGGCGCCCGGCATCGAGCAGCTGAATGACTGACTCGATCTGCTCGAACTGGATCAGATCTCCGTATTTCATGTTCTTGGCCATATGGTTTTCACTTCCCCTGTACGTCAAATTTCTAGAACGACCACGCCGTCACGGCTGTAGTCGCGATGTTCTGGATGGCTCATGTCGGCGTAGATCAGCCGATCACCGCGCAGCTCGCCCGGCCAGACGGCCACGACGCGCTTGGAGTGCGCCAGCCGCTTGACCAGGTCAAGCGGGTTGATTTGCAGGCTGGGCTCGAACAACAACTCCAGGTTGTCAAGCAGCAGCGGGGCTTCAGCACGTTCCTTGTCCGCGATCTCCCGCAGCAGTTCGCCTGCCGAGAAGCCGCGCTTGTTGTTCGGCGTGGCGGCCAAACGGCGCCCCAACTCCAGGCCGACGTTGAGCGGCTCGATGTTGAGCTTGGCGCTGAGTTGGCGCAGCAGTTGGGTCTTGCCACTGCGGCTGGGACCGACCAGCAGGATCAACTTGCTGTTGAGGTCGCCGATTTCGCCGATGAGTCGTTCGAGTTTTGCGAGCATGCTCATCCCCTCAGTCCGACTCGGCTTCGAGCCGTTGTTGATCAGGGGAGCGGTAGCCAGGCGCCAGCACGGCATTTCGCACGCCATAGATGGCCAGGTGGTCCTTCAGCCACAACCGATACTCGTGCCCGCGCAAGCTGTGGTCGGGCGTGCAGTCCACACTCCATTGGCGAAGGATGTAACCGGCGGTGGCTGCCCGCAGCTTCATCCGCAGCACGCCACCCTGCATGCTGTAGTCCATCTCGGTGATCTCCGGCCGGGGTTGATCCGGGTGCGGCACCAGCTCCAGCTCGACGAACCGGGTCCACTGAATGTCCTGATCACTCATCTCGTGGGGAGCCACAGGCTGCCCCTTGAGCACCATCGGGCGCTTGATCCGGGTGATGACGAAATCCCGGAACTCCTGCGACTTCCGGTCGAAGGCGCGGACGTGCCAGCGCAGACCGTTGTCGATCAGCGCGAACGGGACGATCTCCCGCTCGGTGCGGCCACTGGAGATGGAGTTGTACTCGATGCCGAGCGGACACTCTTGGTGGATCGCCCGGGTCACGCTCGCCAGCACATCCAGATCCGGATGCGTGAGCCGTGACGGGCTCTCGCTGGCCACCCACGCCTTTAGCCGCATCGGCTCGCCGTCGCCAAAGCCCCGGGTCAGCCACGACAGCACCCGCTCCGGGGGGAAGTCGAAGACTGGCCGAAAGTCCGGCCCCAGGACGTAGGACTTGCCCTTGGAGTCGTAATCGATGTTGCCCGGGGCTAACTCCTTGTACAGCGCCAGATCCCTGGATGCGGCGGCGGACTGGATGCCAAACCGCGTGACCAAGTCCTGACGGCGTATCTCCCCGATGAAGCGCACGCGCAACTCCACAAACGCGAGCCGGTCGCGTTGTGGCTGGGTTAGATCTGTAAGCTGTTCGGTTGGCATCCTATTCGGCTCACGCGGGTTAGGTAGAATGTGTGCGGATTGTTGCGAAGAGTATATGATGTACTTTAGAATGTGTCCATTGGTGTTCAATGTTCACATCGTGCGTCGCATAATGATAATCATTGCGACAATCGGGACTTCAAGAACGGCGCTAGTGGCATGCGCCTTCCTCCATCTGCATCTATGAGTGACGTTCATCGACTATGGCCAATCTTTACGTCTGGGTTGACGACAGGAACCGTGAACGTGTTTCGCGCACGGTAGGAGATCTGGCGCGCCGACATCCTCAGTTCCGGGATTTCCTGAGCGGGGGCGATAGCATCGAAGGTGTCTTGAATCTGCTGTTCCCACACGGGATGCCGATGGAGTACCACGGGGCGAACCTCAGCATCGAGAACCGCCCTGACGATAACTTGAACCTTGCTCTTCGCCCGGTCATCAACCCGGAGCAGCCCTGGCCGTTTCCCAGGGGATGTTCGTTGGCGGTAAGGGGCTTCTGGCCGACTCGCGTTCCCAGCCCTGTGTTCATGGTTCAGGACTTGTTTGAAGTCGCTGATGCGCCTGGGCACAGCTACGAGCGCAGCCTTTCGGTGGTGGTGTATCAGGACAACCCGCAGCTGCCACGAATCCAACGCAACAACAATGCCTTGACTCGCGAGTTGGCATTCGAGCTACCTCCCATTTCAATCACCACCCGGGAGAAATTGGTCGATTGGACCGAATTCCTGAAATGGAAGCGCAAGCTCGTGTCGGAGAAAACCCGTGGGTTGAGGTTTATTCAGCGCGAGTGGCAAGAGGACAGGATCGTCTTCAGCGTGATTGGCGAGAGCGAGCAGTCCCTGCGTGAAGTTCATCGGTCGCTCTCACGACAAGACGTGATGGCATTTGACCTTAATGTGTCTGTCGATCCCTGGACCTTTCGAATCAGCGATCGGGAAGGGGCTAAGCGTGCTCCGAGAGGTTTTGAACTCGGCCAACCTGAGGCGATGGCGAAGATCGCTCCACACAAGGACAAGATTAAGGACTGCGAATGGAATGAGCCACACCTCGCTGAAGTCGTGGTTGCTCTCTCTGAAGACGATCAGAATCAGCTAACAGTTGCGGAAGACTTGGCGAACATTCGCCAGATGATCCTCTCCAGAATCCCTGAGCAAGGGTTCTTGTCCGTATCAGCTGCGGGTGATCTTGCTTTGATTCGGCGCCATGAGATGGCGATCAAGCGCTTGCAAGATCAGGGAGGCTATGCCCCTTACCTCTCCTCCTACCTGTTTGATGCCCGACAAGCTAAGAAGCCTTCAGCCAAAGAATCGATCACGCACTGGTTCCGAGATGATCTGAACCCATTCCAGAAAGAGGCAGTCGAGAAGATCTTGACCGCGCCTGACCTTTGCCTGATTCAAGGGCCGCCGGGAACTGGTAAGACAACCGTGATCGCCGAAGCCATCATGCAATTGGCCCGTCGCGGTGAGCGCGTACTGCTGGCCAGTCAAGCCCACACGGCCGTTGACAACGCACTAGAACGGCTCGGCAAACATCCTGATTTGCGAGTCATTCGTTTGGCGCGCGACCTGGATAAAGTCTCTGGTGATGGAAAGTCCTTTGTCCAGCAAGCGGCTTTGTCCCGGTATTACTCATCCCTGGCGGAGCATGCGAGCGACCGATTCTTGAAGCCTTGGCGTGAAACCGCCGATCGGATGAGCCAGCTTCAGTCCTGGCTGAACAGAGCCGAGTATGTGCGCCGCGACATTGTCGAAGCACAAAGAGGTATTGCTCTATACGAGCAAGGTCGTGTCCGGGCAAAGCTTGAGAGAGACTTGGCCTGGCAGAGGCTGCAGGAGCAGGCACAGAAGCACGAGGACGCGAAACGAAAGCGGAACCGCCTTTCGACCCTAAGGGAATTCTTGGTGACAGGTGACGATGATGTTGCAGATGGCTGCCCGCTGCCTGAACCACTGTCATCAGAGCTAGCTTCCAGCCTCTTCGGGTTGACGATAGCGCGAACAAAGCTCCCGGTCTCGAAGGCCGATTGGGACGCCGTGCCACAACAACGTCCTCAAATGCTTGCAGGACTGGTGAGGTGTTGGCGCAAGTTGAGGACACGTGAACAGGAGCTGGAGAAGGATGTGGCTCGCTTGTATGCGGCGGGGCCACGATCTCTACAGAGTCCTGATGTGGCTATTCGCATTGCGGAACTGGAGGCCGAAGAAAAGGCCCTGGCTGAGCGGGTTGACGATGACGATAGCTTGGTCTCGGCCTGGAGAGCCAAGCGTCAGGAGATCAAGCAACTTCGAAACAGTTCTGCCGGTGGGCTGAGTGCCGATCTGTACAGCGATCTCTTCGTGGACGCTGATCGCTGGTGTGCGGCCATCGACAACGCAGAACAGGTCGGCGCAGAGCTTGCCGATCGTTTGGCCACATTGCGTACCAGCAATGCGGCCATTGATCAGGCTTTGGAACGACTGATTGCAGAGGTGCACAGGCTCATTGATCTCTGTGAGGTTCCTGAAATCGATGAATCTGAGTGGCGGCAGCGCGAACTGGAGCTCGAGCAGCACATCAGGACAGAGCCGAGGGTAAATCAGTCCCTGACAAGTTCTCTTGCCCGTGCATCAGAGCTTCTTCTTGCGCAGGCAGCAGAAAACTCTGCAAACGACAAACCAGTTGATGTCGCTGCCTTGCTCAGCCAAGAAATCTTGGTTCGTCAAGGCGAAGTCCGCACGCTGGAGGAACAAATACAAAATCAGAAGGATGAGCAGTATGTGTGGGGGCAACTGATCCAGGACTGGGTGAATGATCTTCGCAGGCCTGCTTCAGCCCAGTCTGATTGGGAGCACTTCAAAGAAGTCTATGTGCCGCAGTGCAACGTCGTCGCCATCACATGCAATGAACGTGAACAAACGCTCGAAGACTCTGGTCAGGTAAGTTTTGACGTTGCGATCATCGATGAAGTCAGCAAGGCGACTCCTCTGGAGATGCTGCTGCCCCTAATGCGTGCGCGGCGCTCGATCCTGGTGGGTGACCACCGTCAGCTTCCGCCACTGTTTCAGGAGGGGGCAGATGCCCAGACATTCAGCGACGTGGTTGAAGAGGCGGAGCAAGACGAGCAAGAGAGTCGAACGGCTTTGACCCGGCAAAATCTGCACCGATTCGAAAAGATGGTTACGGCATCCTTGTTCAAGTCGCACTTTGAAGCGGCAGACGATGCGATCCGCGCACGCCTCGAGGTTCAGTTCCGTATGCATCCGCAGATCATGACAATGGTGAACCATTTCTATGAGCGCCGCCTGACCTGCGGGCTAGCGTTCCCAAATTACGATCGAAATCACGGGCTGGTGCTGGTAGACGCGGATGGGAAGACCATCATCAAGCCCGCGCTTGACGGCGAGGGCAATCGAATTCCCAAAAACATCAGTTTGCCGTCGTCAGAAATTCCTCGTGAAGAAAAAGAGAAAGTCGTTCACGAGGGTGACCACGTCCTGTGGGTGGATACATCTCGCAATTTGGAAGGGCAGATCCACAAGGAGGACATGGACGCAGCGGGTAAACCTGCGCGTAGCAACCGCCTCGAAGCACAGTTGATTGCCCACACATTGCTTCAGCTCGACAAGCAGAGCGCCCTTCTTGGATATTCACCTCAAAAGCGGCGTCAAGTCGGCGTGGTTTCCTTCTACGCGCGTCAATGTAGGTTAATCCGCGAGGCGATCCGTGCGGTTAAACCTTCCGGGCGATTCGAATGTCTGGATGTAGAGGTCAACACCGTAATACGGTATCAGGGCAAGGAGAAACCAATCATTCTGGTTAGTCTGGTCCGCAATGACGGAATCGACACCAGAAGTCAGGGTATGGCAAGGCGCAGGTCTAGTCGTGCGAATGTCGCACGATACGAGTTCATCAACGTGGCCTTCTCTCGAGCGCAGGAGCTACTGATTGTTTTTGGTGCAAGAAGTATGTACGAGTCATATGAGGTAACGCTGCCGCATATGGATCGAGAGGGCTCAACGACACGCACGGTTTACAAGGACATTCTCGATCAGCTGGATAGAGACGCCCGTCTGATTCCGGCGAGCCGACTCATGCGAAACGACAACCCCGGTCAGCGCAAGTTCTCGCCGCGACCCAGCAACGGCAATCGAGGTAATCAGCGATGAAGTTGGGATCTTTCTCTGTCGGCATGCCGCTCTACGAAGTGGAGTCGGAGGTGACGTACCAGACCGTGCGCACGCCGACAGTATTTGAGCGGACGGTAATGAAGCTATGCGGTAGCTATCGGGCGACCCCGGGGCTCGCTGACATGACGCTGTCTCAAATATTTGAGCATCAACTTGGCGTGGCTTCGGCCAATGAACTGGTCGGGCCAAGCGTTGAAAATCTGATCTACATGGGCGTCTTGAGCGGCCCAACATCGCAAGATTATATGGATCTTCGGCTCGCAGAGCTTGCGCTTACCGCCGATGGCGTGACATTTCTCGAGCGAGATCGGTTGCCTAGCCGGTCTCAGCAAACGACCGTATCACACTTGTATTTTCCGCTTTCCAATTCGATCAAGCCTCATCGAAGTGAAAATCGGCTAACAAGATCACCTAGCCGTCCGTTCATCGCAGGTGCAGTGCTTGAGCCTTCCGATTGCTCCGCGTTGGTTCGGGAGTCTGTCGAAAAAGAGCGGCATGCTTGGAGAACCCCGAATACTGAGATTCACTCCGTTCAACCCAAAGTTGTCGGAGTTGTTTGGGAGCAGCATCAAGTCACGCTGGAGTGTGATGAGTCAGGCGTACTTGCTGTCAGCGCGAAGGGGGCTCCTGACTTCCAGCGATGGCTGGCAGCAGCAAATCCCGAAGTGATCTGGGAACACGTTCTAGAGCCAATCCTCGCCAGTGAGGCAGCATCCGATTGGCCAGCGCTCAGTGAAGCAAGCGTTCGCAGTGCTGTTGCGATTGCTCTGCAGGGCGCAGACTCTCCAGTTGATCGTAACAAGGCGACCCCATCGAGGGCAGCGCTGCGCGTATTGGTTGATGAGGATCAGCTGGAAAATCACATTGGCGAAGACATCGTTCTGCTGAAAAATGACGGTCATGTCTTCCAGCGGTTGACCGCGCTGTTCAGAGGTGCTGATCACGCCCTTCGTCGGCTGCCATCTCAAAAGGGAACGATCTGGCTTGAAATGGCTCCGCCATCGGATCTGCCAACAGGATTTGACGGATTGGTGCTTCGCAAAGACGATCACGCACCAGAGGTGCGAATGACTGGATCGTCGCGAGTCTTTTGGGCGGGCCAGGAGCGTCGAGCAGTGCTCACGCTGACCGCCGAGAAAGGTTCCAGCGCGCGCGTTTGGCAAACTGTGCAGACCGAGTTGAGTGCCGCCCTGAGTTCGGCACAGCCTGCTGACGTCTATGCGATCGCTTCGCTGTGGGAAGCGCCACAGGAAACCATTCTGCGCTGGCGATCGCGAGTCGAGGCATTGCCTATCGGCGAGTTGCTCACAGACGCCTCTGGCTTCATCACCACGCTGGAGCGATTTTCATCCGATGCTGGGGATGGTTGGCGAGCAGGCTGGTATAGCGCCTTGGCGGATCGCCTGATGTCGGCGATCGAGCGCTTGGCTGATGGCGTTGATCTCGCCGAGGTGTTGGCCTATTTCGCCGGAGTCGAACGGCTGATGCCAAATCAGTCGGATGAGATCAAGTCTGCTCTTTTGAAGCACTGCCACCCGATCTCTGATACCGAGTCGCTGGATTCGCTCCGCAGAGCTGTCGGGCCATCACTATCCCTGCCTGATGCCGTGATTGGCGATGCGCTTCTGCAGACCTGGGTCGCCCAAGTCCTGGCCGATTCCAGTTTGGCCCTTCATGGCCCCCATTCGTATTCACAACCACTGACGGCGATTAGGTCCGCTCATCAAGCGGTGCTGCGCGATGTTGGCCTGAAATCCCTTCAGGATGCCTCCAAGGGAAGCCTTAGCCTTCAAGGCGTGAAGACTTCTGCTCTGGCCAGCGTCACAAAGTGGCAGGAGGCTTGCAAGAATGTTCTTAATATGCGGAGCTCACTCACGGGCGACACACTTTTGCCGATTCATCAATTTGATGGGTTGGTCGGTTCATGGCGCGAACTGGCAGTGCAGAAACTTGCGTACCCGACAACGCCCGGCCAAAGACTAATCGTGCTTGATACCAATGCCTTGATGTTGGCCCCCGATCTGCTCACTACCATGCGTCGAAACGACATTCCTGTTGTTGCCCGACGCGTGCTTGAAGAACTGGACGGAATCAAGGAATCCTCCGAAGAGGAAAGAGCCCAGAAGGCTCGGGCCGCAATTCGTTCTTTGGAGCGTGCCGGGCAAGCCATCCGCTACGAGTCTGAGGTGCTGGATCTTTTGCCGCCAGACTGGGAGCCAACAGCAGACAATCGAATCTTGTCGGTGGCGCTCTATCTCCGGCTGAGTGACGTCATCGTGGTGACCGGCGACAGAAACTTCAGAAACAAGGCGCGTGCAGAGAACATCACTGCCATGCTGCCGGAAGAGTACAGGGGTGGAAGTCCAAATCAGACAGGACGTCGCGACGCAGGAGGAAAACGTAAATGAGCAGACATGACGAGGCACGCTATCAGATCGAACGCCAACGGCGTCAGGATCTTTTTAACCAGCGTGTTCGAGAAACGACTCGCACTTACCTCGCACGATATCGCGGCATCCTGGAGGATGTGCAAAGCCAGGGGCTCAACGAATATGTTCAGGCAGAGTTCTCTGAGCTGGAGAGGGAGCTGGCAAGCCTGACTCGCCTTGTCGAGAGCGATCCTGCCGCTGCGCGTGACCGCAGCATTGAGTTGGGGCGACAGGTGCATGCACTGCCACGACATGCACGCGGAATGAGACAGGCATACGTCGAAGCACAACGCCAAGCCGAAGAAGCCGCCAGAGAAGAGGCTCGCCGTAGAGTCGAACAAGAGGCTAAAGCGCGGGACGAGTTGGAAACCGCATGGCAAGACGAGTTGATGCGGTGGGCGGACCCATTGGCCAGGCAATTGGCTTTCAAAGCGCTGTCCGAGGCTCGGGCACGCCTGATGGGGGCGAATAGCCAAACGTCGATCGCTGAGCTGCGAACGGCGATTGGGACGATCAAGGCCGAATACGAGCAGCGATCTCGGCAGATCAGAGAGAAGGAGTCCAAAGCAGCAGAGGAAAGTGCGTCAGTGGATGCGTTGCAATTATGTCGTGAGCAGATCGCGTCCGTCGGTGGTGGAGCTGCAGAGCGCGCTCAAGCATTGGGATCGATGCTCAATTCAACCAGCGCGATGTCGCCCGAAGAGGTTTCTAGGCGACTGGTTGAAATCACCCGAGATCTCGATGCTGTCGTGGTTGACGAGAGTTGCAGGCGGGAGGTTGTTCAGGCCGTATACCGCGCACTGGAGGACGCTGGGTTTGTCACGGAAAAGCCTCGACTCGTTCGCGAAGGTAGCTCCAACGAGGTAGTGATTCGCGGAAAACGCCCCGCTGGTGCCCAGGCAGAGTTCAAGGTTGAGCTCAGTGGAAAGCTGAATTACAAGTTTGATCACTATCACGGCGCTGCGTGCAAAAAGGACATTGATACGGTCCTGCCGCGACTGCAATCAATCTATGGAATACAGCTTTCCACCGAACGCACGATTTGGGAGAACCCGGATGACAAGGACAGCGATGCGAAGCCACAGCCTGGCATGACAAGGGAGAAGTAAATGGCATCTGGACAAACATCTTGGCAAGACGCTTTCCTTCGGGAATGCGGCATTCGGAGAGGGATCATCCTGCACGGCAATGTTGTCGATGTGGTGGCTGATCCAAGCTCGCTTGATCGTTGGCAGAGCGTGCCCGACGCAGTGGACACTATTCTCAAGCAGCGTGGTTATCGTCACGTGATCCGATGGGATCGTGTTGCAGGCGTTTCCGGCGTCGACTCGAGAACCTGGCGAGAGCTGGCGGCATCTGCCGTTGCCACTGCGCCTCCTGCGGCAGGAGAAGACTACGATATGGGCGAACCGCTCGCCCCCAGTCGCCAAGTTCAGGACACGGGTTCACTTGAGGTAACCCCACAGGACTTTCTGTCGGTGGTTTCGCGTTTGATGAAGCAGCCTGGTCCAGATCGCGTTGCGTTCGTTTTGGACTGGTCACATCTCCTGTTTGGACAAGCCAATGCCTTGAGCGAAGCCGAAAGAGGATGGTTGCTGATGATGGGCAAGGCGACCAGGGATGCGCAAATTACGCTCAGCCCAGCCGATGTAGATAGGCCGCAAACACTGATGGTCTTCCTGTGTCAGGGGCTCTCGGTCTTGCCGCCATCGCTCTATCTGAATAACCCGCTGTTCAAAGAAATCAATGTCCCCCTGCCATCTCGTGTCGTGCGGGAGGCCGCCGTGCTTCAGCTTTCTTCTGTACTCAGTGTTGAGCCGCCAGTGCTTCCTAAGAGCCGAGTCCTCGCAGATATTGTCGACTCCCTAGAGGGGCTCACACTTCGCGACATTCACAATCTTGCGAAGCTTTCGCGCCAGCTGCCGAAGATGAGCGCTGAGTCGTTAGTCAGCATGTATCGCTACGGTGAACGCCATAGCCCGTGGGAGCAATTAAACCGGGACAAACTTGGCAAGGCTGTCGAGACACTGAAAGTCCGAGTCAAAGGCCAAGATCAAGCAATCGATGCAGTCAATCAGATCCTAGTTCGGGCATACACCGGATTGTCAGGGCTGCAGCATTCCAGCAAGCAAAGAACACCGAAAGGCGTATTGTTCTTTGTCGGCCCTACTGGCGTGGGCAAGACGGAACTGGCCAAGGCCCTCGCGCAGTTTCTGTTCGGCGATGATGAGGCCTGTCTTCGATTCGATATGTCGGAGTTTAATCACGAGCATGCTGATCAGCGCTTGGTCGGAGCGCCTCCAGGCTACGTTGGCTATGAAGAAGGAGGGCAGCTCACCAATGCAGTCAAGAAGCGCCCATTCTCCTTGCTTCTATTCGACGAGATCGAAAAGGCGCACCCGAGGATTCTTGATAAGTTCCTTCAGATCCTGGAGGACGGAAGACTGACTGACGGCAAGGGGGATACCGTTCTGTTTTCCGACACCGTTATCGTGTTCACGTCGAACATTGGGGCGGCACAGATCGAAGCGGACAACCCGGACGCGCGATCAGCCTTTGTCGAGAGAGTCCGTGCGCACTTTGTGAATGAACTGAAGCGGCCGGAATTGCTTGGCCGTATCGGCGAGGGGAACATCATCCCATTCAACTTTATGGCGGATGACAAGTTTCTCGTCGACATTGCTCGATCAAAGCTCGAGCCACTACGGCACCGCCTCAGCGAAAAATGGGGAGCTTCTGGGCTGCAATTCGTTGACGAGACCAAGGCGCTGCAGTCGATCGTTGGCATGGTCGATCGAAGCAGCGGAGGGCGTGGTGTTCTCAACGCGCTGACAATTTACTTGTTCGACCCACTAGCTCAGTTCCTATTTGATCAGGTCGGCTCGCCAGACAGATCGCAAGGTCGAACCATTAGGGTTGTACAAGCTGGGTCCAAACCGAACTTCGACTTCGAACTGGAGTGACCCGTGTCTTGGTTGAATCTGGCGTCATGGATACCTTGCACGGAAGTTGAGGGGCCTGGAAAACGTGCGGCACTCTGGGTCCAAGGCTGCGATAAGCGTTGTATCGGGTGCTGCAATCCGGGCTACCTGAAGATCATGGAACGCGACATTCTGAGTGCGGAGACCATGATTGAACGCTTGCTCGCGGCACACGATGAGTGGGATCTGGAGGGGGTCACATTCCTTGGTGGCGAACCATTTCTTCAGGCGCAGGGACTTGCTGTGGTAGCCGAGGCGGTATCACGTGCAGGGTTGTCGGTCATGACGTTCACCGGCTACACGCTTCAGGAGCTGAAAGATTTGTCACTCCCTGGCACTCGTGGCTTGTTGGCATGGACCGATGTGCTCGTCGATGGTCCTTACGAAGCCTCGAGCCCAGACCGCTCAAGGAACTGGGTCGGCTCCACAAACCAGCGATTTCACTATCTGACAGACAGGTACAGCGCTTCTATTGAGGGGGCAGATATTCCGGATCGAGAGGTAGAGTGGCGAGTCCGCGATGACGGCCGATTGGTCGTCAACGGCTGGCCTTGCACCATCAGATAGTCTGACATCCAGCCCCAAGTGTCGGCGGCCTGTCGGAATGGACTGCAGGGCGCTGGTGTCGATAAAGATCGGATCGATCTGGGGTAAAGAAGGTAGGAAGTGCGCGGGGGGCTGCGAACTTTCCTCGGACTTCCGTATTCGTATATAATCCTGCCTACGGTGTCCTCGCCGACGAGGCAGGGCGGTTTCCTGAACCGCCCCGCCTTCCGTGGAGGCCATTTGGTTTAAGTCAGGCCGGCGTTTCGGCCTGACTGGCGAGTTGCCGGTAGTAGTTTGCCTCAGCTTCGGCCGGGGGGATGTAGCCGATGGGTTCGAGC
>NZ_SSXU01000002.1:0-114215 GCF_009469605.1 Zoogloea sp. 1C4
TAATGCGTTAAGCTAACCAGTACTAATTGCCCGTGAGGCTTGATCCTATAACCTTGCAATACAAGGCAAACTCGAAAAACGTGCGCAATCGCACCACCCAACACCACACTTCTTCTCTTTGACGTTCTGCCCGAATACGCAGCAGAACGGTACAAGTTACAGTCTGACGACCATAGCGTCTTGGAACCACCCCTTCCCATCCCGAACAGGACCGTGAAACGAGACCGCGCCAATGATAGTGCACACACGTGCGTGAAAGTAGGTCATCGTCAGACTCACCATTCAACACCCCCTCAGGCAAAATGCCTCAGGGGGTGTTACGCTTTACATTCACAAAACAAAATCGGCAGAAAAATCGCGGGGGCTGAATGAGAAAGGACGCTCGAATGCGCTGGCGCTATTGGTCGGTACTTGTCTCACTATCTGTTCTCTTGCATATGGCGCTCTTCTGGCCATCGCCGAATCGAGATGTTCGAGCGCCTCTGTCCCCCGTGTTTTCCGTGCGTATTGCTCAACTTCAGCCTTCGTCCGAATCCCCGCAGCGTCTGCATGATGTGCCTGGCGCTGGAGTTGAAACAACCCTAGTCGAGACAACGACTGCGCCACCGCGGCCAACCCCTGATAATCCACCGCGTTCGTCGGTGGTGGGCAAGGCTGTGAAAGAGCGCGCCGGAACGCTGTCACGCGAGAGCGATCCTCAGGAAGCGCCGCAGGTGTTGCCACACAGGCTAAAGCCGAGCACGCCGCCAGAGTCGCCGGAGCTCGTGGTTTCCGCGGTTAGGCGTGAGCCTGAAGATGCGAAGGGGGTGTCGCTGTCCCGGTACCGTATCGCGCTTGCTGCGGCAGCCGTCCGCATGCAGTCGCTGGAGGCAGAAGTCTTGGGCGTGGCGGGTACGGCCGTGGTGGATGTCCGCCTGGCTGGCGGTGGGCCACAGGTGCATCTGGTGACGTCCAGCGGGGTCGAGAAGCTCGATCGAAGAGCGCTGGTGCTGCTGGGCAGGGCTATCCGGGAGGTGCCAGCACCGGTCGGGGATGGCGTCTCTGATGCGTTTGTCAGGCTGCCTGTAGTCTTCTCAAAGGATGAGTCGTGATTGGGCTCATCAGAACTTCTTGTCGGTTGTCGTCGGGCTGACGAGCCCCGTCATGGGTAGCGTGAGGCTGGTCGTGTGGAGTTCGAACCGATCGCGTCGGCGGTCGTCGAAGAAACTCCGAAGTGTGTAATCGACCGATCGGAACGCGATGTCACCCCAGGGGATTTCGGCTTCAGTCATCAGAACGGCCTCAAGCGATTCTTCTCCTGGCTGGAAATCAAGGTGAAGGAGTTCGGCGCGGTAGATGATGTGGATCTGGCTGATGTGAGGGATATCCACGAAGGTGAACATCGGCCCCAGGGCGACTCGGGCGCCGGCTTCTTCGAGGGTCTCGCGCAGCGCGGCTTCACCCGTGGTTTCGTTGTTTTCCATGAAGCCGGCCGGTAGTGTCCACTTGCCATAGCGGGGTTCGATTGCCCGCTTGCACATCAGGATCTTGTCCTCCCACGTGGCGATTGCGCCGACGACGACCTTGGGGTTCTGGTAGTGGATTGTTCCGCACTGGTCGCAGACGTGCCGGGGAAGATTGTCGCCGGGGGGAACTTTGAGGCTGACTGGGGCGCCACAGTGAGAGCAGAAGTTCATGGCCGAAGGATACGCGTGGACAGTCCCGCCATTCTAATTCAAGGTGTCGCCCATGCTGCGATGCGCCTGGTGACGATTCAAGAGTAAGTGGGCAGGACCGATAAAATGGAGTAGTGCAGTCCCAGACTGCGGCAACAATTGGAACTTACATGGTTGTGTCAATCGACGTTACGAAGTTCGAGCAACTGAAGGCCTCGGGAGATCTCCCGTCGCCCAAGGGGGTGGCGCTGGCCATCATCCGCCTGATTCAGCAGGAGGGGAGCTCGATGGGCGATCTCGCCCGGGTCATCAAGACCGACCCGGCTTTCGTCGGCAGGCTGATCAAGGCGGCCAACGGGCTGACGGGCTACAACCGCAGGGCGATTGCGTCGGTTCAGGAGGCGTTGATGGTGCTCGGTCTGCCGGCCGTCCGCACCCTGGCGCTGGGCTTCTCGCTGCTGTCGAGCTACCGCGACGGCAACTGCAAGGGCTTTGACTACGGGCGCTACTGGACGAGCTGTCTAGTCCATGCGCTGGCAATGCAGGCCATCACCCAGCGCACCCGTGTTGCGGCGGCGGAGGAGACGTTCTGTCTCGGCTTGCTGGCGCGGATCGGCGAACTCGCGTTGGCGACGCTCTACCCACAGGATTACGGGAAGGTCCTGAAGCAGACCCTCGAGTATCGGGATCTCCCGCTGGTGGCCCTGGAGCAGCGGGCTTTTGCGCTCAACCACCGGGAGCTGACTTCGGCAATGCTGGCCGACTGGGGCTTGCCGCGGATCTTCCACGAGCCGGCCTTCTTTTCCGAAGCCCCCGAGGAGTCGGGCTACGCCGATGGCTCGCGGGAGTTCGTGATCGCCCATTCGCTGCATCTGGCATCCTTCATCGCCGAGGTGTTTCTGGCCGAGGAGGCCGAGCGGCCCAACCTGATGAGTCGCCTGTTTGAGATCGGTGGGCGGCTGGCCTTCGATCCGGTGGCGATCAACGAACTGTGCGACGGGGTGGTCCGCGAGTGGCAGGCCTGGGGCGCGCTGCTTGAGCTCGATACCCTGGAGATCCCCCCGTTCAGCGAACTAGCTAGCCGTGGCGAGGCGATCGCCGCGACGCTCGCGACGGAGGCCAAGGCTCGCGTCCAGCATCTGCCGGGCGAATCCCATGAACTGCCGGTCGAGCGCGCGCCGATGCCGGGTGGCGCAAACCCGCTCACGCTGCCGGTGGGCATGTCCCAGGCCATGCGCGTGCTGATCGTCGACGACGACGCGTCGATGCGTGCGCTGGTTCGCAAGGTGCTCGAGACCGTCGGGCATCAGGTGCTCGAGGCGTCGGACGGACGCGTCGGCATGGAGATGGCGCTGGAGTTTCAGCCCCAGCTGATGATCGTCGACTGGATCATGCCCGAGATGAGCGGGCTCGAACTCACTCGGGCGCTACGCCAGACGAAGATTGGCCGCAGCATCTACATGCTGATCATGACCAGCCTCGACGACGACGACAGGCTGATCGAGGCCTTCGAGAACGGCGTCGATGACCTCATGAACAAGCCGATCAACCCGCGTGTGCTCGCGGCTCGGCTGCGTGCGGGCCAGCGGGTGATCCGCTTGCAACAGGAGCTCGACCGCGACCGGGAGGAGATTCGCCGCTTTGCGGCCGAGCTGGCCGTATCCAACCGGCGCCTGCAGGAAGTGGCGCTGACCGATTCGCTGACCGGCTTCCCCAACCGCCGCTACGCCATCGAGCGGATGCAGCAGGAGTGGTCGGTGTCATCGCGCACCCGCCGCCCGCTGTCGGGGATGGTCATCGACGTGGATCAGTTCAAGACCTACAACGATTCCCACGGCCACGACGTGGGGGATGCGGTGCTGCGGCAGGTGGCGACGTCGATCAAGGGCGCGCTGCGGGCCCAGGACATCGTGGCCCGCACCGGGGGCGACGAGTTCCTGGTGATCTGCCCGGACACCGGGCTGGACGCGGCGCTGGCCTGTGCCGAGCGGGTGCGCTTTGCCGTCGAGATCGCGCCGCTCACGGTTTCCGGCCAGCCCCTCACGATGTCGGTGAGCATCGGCGTGGCGACCCGCGACACGGTGATGACGGACCCGGATGCGCTGGTGAAGCGTGCGGACCAGGCGCTCTACCTGGCCAAGAACAAGGGGCGCAACCGCATCATGACCGCCCAGTCCCTGCGCCCGGGGCCGCTGATCCCGCCCCGCTAGGATCGTCTGGCGCCGATGGTGAAAGCCGTCGCGCGCCTTGTACGCAGGTCAGAATGGCCTACGCAACTGCCCAGTTTGGGCGTATGCGTAGGCCATTTTCTTACTTGCGTTTACGTGTTTGCTCCTACGTGATTTTCCGAAGCCCTCGCATGGCGAGAGTTGCCGGTGAACGGCAGAATTTGCCGCAGATAACGACAGGTCTGTCGAGGAGATAAAGATGAACACAAACACGATGCATGACGAGATTCGGGAACTGAATCTGGCCTATCTGATGCTTGCTCAGCAGATGCTGCGCGCCGACCGCGCTGCCGCCATCTACCGCCTCGGAATCGGCGAAGAAGTGGCTGAAGTGCTGGAAGGGTTGAGTTCCGCCCAGGTGCTGCGGATGGCCAATTCGAACATGCTGCTCTGTCAGTTCCGCTTCAACGACACCATGCTGGTCGATCTGCTGTCGTCCCATGGCCGTGAGCGCGGTGCGGCGCATCTGCACGCGGCGATCCTTGCTGCCGGGCGGCCTGTCGCCCATCTGGCCTGATCCGGCCCGCGGCTGAGGGAGACCATCGTGCGAAACAAGAGCGTGCTGCAGGAAGCGCAGGACATCCAGAAGGCGGTCGAGTTGATCCGTCTGGGTGCGCGCATGCAGATGCTTGAAGCCGAGACCGCCCTGAGCCGGGAACGTCTGCTCAAGCTCTACAAGGAAGTAAAGGGCGTCTCGCCCCCGAAGGGCATGCTGCCATTTTCGACGGACTGGTTCATGTCGTGGCAGCCGAACATCCATGCCTCGCTGTTCATGGCGCTGTACCGCTTCGTCCAGACCAACGCGCACCTCGAAGGGCTGGACGCCATCATCCAGGCTTACCGGCTGTACAACGAGCACATTGAATCCTTCGAGATGGAGCAGGTGCTGTCGCTCACCCGGGCCTGGACGCTGATCCGTTTCTTTGACGCCAAGCTGCTGCAACTGGCCCGTTGCACCAGCTGCGGCGGACATTTTGTCTCCCACGGCTTCGATCCGACCCACGATTACGTCTGTGGCCTGTGCCACGTGCCGTCCCGCGCCGGCAAGACCCGGCGGGCCCAGGCGAACGAAGTTGCCATACCCTGACCTCCCTCTCGATTGACGATGAGGTTACGCCGCCGGTTTCGATCAGGCGGCATTTTTTTGTCCGCTTTCGGGTGACGACAGGCTTGCGTCAGGTGCTCAAGTTTCTTCAGGCAGGGCCGATATCGCCGGTGAAGAATAACGGATCCGGCAGGCGCCCCCAGCCTGCCAACCCAATGAGGTTTCGGCGATGTTTCTGATCATCGGCTACGTCATCATCCTGGCGGCGTCTCTCGGCACCTATGCCGTGCACGGCAGTCTGGCGGCCCTGTGGGTTCCGACCGAATACATTGCGATCGTCGGTCTGACCATCGGTGGCTTCGTTGCGGGCAACGGGCCGAAGGCGATCAAGGGCACCATCGCCGCGCTGCCGACGATCTTCAAGGGCTCGCCCTACAACAAGGCCTTCTACACCGATGTGCTGTGCATGCTCTACGAGATCCTCGCCAAGGTGCGCAAGGAAGGCCTGATGTCCATCGAAGGCGACATCGAGAACCCGGAAGCCAGCCCGATCCTCTCCAAGTATCCGGCCTTCACGGCCGACCACCACGCGGTGGATTTCCTGTGCGACTACCTGCGGATGATGGTTGGCGGCAACCTCAACGCCTTCGAGATCGAGAACCTGATGGACATCGAGATGGAAACCCACCATCACGAAGCCCATACCCCGGCCCACGTGGTCTCGAAGGTGGGTGACGCGGTGCCGGCCTTCGGTATCGTCGTGGCGGTGATGGGCGTGGTGAACGTGATGGGCTCGGTGGGCCAGCCGCCGGCGGTGCTCGGCAAGATGATCGGCGGCGCGCTGGTGGGGACCTTCCTCGGTATTCTCATTTCCTATGGCTTCGTGGCCCCGGTGGCCGGCCAGCTGGAGCAGAAGGTCGAGGAGGGTGGAAAGATCTACCAGTGCATGAAGGCGGTGCTGCTGGCGAGCATGAACGGCTACGCGCCCCAGGTGGCGGTGGAGTTCGGGCGCAAGGTGTTGTTCTCGACCGACAGGCCGAGCTTTGCCGAGCTCGAAGAAGCGATCAAGAGCAAGAAGTGATGCGCGTCCCGGTGATGCGGCGTGATGCGTCGCGGATTCCCTCGCCTGCCGGATCGATGTCATGAGTGACGATACCCAACAGCCAATCGTCGTCAAGAAGATCAAGAAGGGCGGCGGCGGTGCCCACGGTGGCGCGTGGAAGATCGCCTATGCCGACTTCGTGACCGCGATGATGGCCTTCTTCCTGCTGATGTGGCTGCTCGGCTCCACAGCACAGGGCGACCTGCAGGGGATTGCGGAGTTCTTCAATTCGCCCCTCAAGGTGGCGATGAGCGGAGGTTCGGGCGCGGGCGATGCAACCAGCCCGATCGCCGGCGGCGGCCAGGATCTGACCCGCTCGGTGGGCCAGGTGAAGCGCGGCGACGTGGACGGTCGGCGTTCGATGAACATCGAGGCGGCCAAGGGCGCGACCAAGCCGGTGGGCGAGGACGAAGCCGAGGCCGTCAAGAAGGCCGAGGAGCGCAAGGAGCGCGCCAAGCTCGAAGACCTGAAGGGGCAGATCGAGGCGATCATCGAGGCGAGCCCAAGCCTGCGGCCGTTCAAGAACCAGCTGCTGCTGGACATCACCACCGAGGGCCTGCGCATCCAGATCGTGGACGAGCAGAACCGGCCGATGTTCGATTCGTCCAGTGCATCGCTCAAACCGTACACCCAGGAGCTGCTGCGCTCGATCGGCGCGACGCTCAACGGGGTGGATAACAACGTGAGTCTGTCGGGGCATACCGACTCGACGCGCTACGCGGGCGGCGAGCGGGGTTTCTCGAACTGGGAGCTCTCTGCCAACCGCGCCAACGCGTCGCGACGGGAGCTGGTGGCCGGCGGGCTGGCAGAAGGCAAGATGGTCCGGGTGGTCGGTCTGGCCGACACGTTGCCGCTCGATCCCGCCAACCCGGGCGGCCCGATCAACCGACGGATCAGCATCATCGTGCTCAACAAGCAGGCCGAGGCCGCGCTGCGCGGTGGCAACAAGAAGCTCGAAGTGAATAGTGAAACCGGTGTCGACGTCGGGGATATCCGCGCCGGCCTTGGCACCGGGCAGGCCATCCGGCTACCCGGCCGCCCTAAAGAATAAGCGTGCTCGTGACGATATGACCGCGACTGCTTCTGATTCTTGCCAATAGGAAAATGAAACCCTCTCGAACCACCGCGATACTCGTCGGCCTTCTGTGGTCGGGCGTGACAGTAGGTGTCACCACCTACTTCCAGGCTGGGGCTGTGGCGACCCTGACGGGGGCCGGCCTGCTCGTGCTCGGGTGGGTTGTGCTGATGCTGCTGGTGTCGGCCGAACCTGCGACGACGGAAGCCCACGGGCGCGCAACCAGCCTTCCGGTCGACGAGCTGGTTGCCATCGAAGGCGTGCTGCGGGAATCGACGCAGGCCTTCCGTGGCCAGCATCTGGCCATCAAGGGCGAGGTGGATCGGGTGCAGGAGATGCTCTCCACTGCCATCGGCACCCTGATGGGGAGCTTTCACGGCCTGCTTGCGGCGACCCAGGCTCAGCAGAACGTGGCTGTCGGCCTCGCGCAGGATGACGAGGATGGCGATGCCGGTTCGCGCTTCGATCTGTTCGTGGCCAACACCTCGGCGGTGATGCAGCGCGTCGTGGATAGCGTGATCCTCAACAGCAAGCTGGGCATGGAGCTGGTCGAGATGACCGACCGCATCTCCCAGCGGGCCAATGACGTGGAAAGCATCCTCGGCGAGATCAGCAGCATCTCCAAGCAGACCAACCTGCTGGCCCTCAACGCGGCCATTGAGGCGGCTCGGGCGGGGGAGGCCGGCCGTGGCTTTGCGGTGGTGGCCGACGAGGTGCGCGAGCTGTCGACCCGTACCGCCCAGTTCAGCCAGCAGATCAGCATCGTCATGAAGTCGATGCGCGAAGGCGTGGAGGGCGCCGAGGACGCGATCGAGCGTCTTGCCTCCACCGACATGAACTTTGCCGTCGAATCGAAGCAGCAGGTTGAGCAGGTGCTTGCGTCGATCGAATCGATCAACCAGCAGCGCGGCAAGGCCATCGTCCGGCTGGGCGAGCAGGCCCGCGAGATGGACGTGGAAGTCAATCGGGCGGTGACCGCGCTGCAGTTTCAGGATCTGGTGTCCCAGCTCATCGGGCACGTGGATCGGCGGGTGGAAGGGCTTGGGCAGTTGATGACCGAGTTCGACGCCCTCACCGATGGCATCCAGCACGCCATTTCGGCGGGTGATTTCGGTCCGCTGCGCAATGCTGCCGCGGCAATCCAGACGTCACTGGCGACGCTCGATCAGCGCGTCGGGGGCAACCCGGTGAGCCAGCAGGATGTCTCGCACGGCGAAATCGACTTGTTTTAGTTTCAGAACCTTAGGAAATGACAATGGCCAAGACCGTACTCACCGTTGATGATTCTGCCTCCATCCGGCAGATGGTGTCCTTCACCCTTAAAAGCGCCGGCTACGAGGTCGTCGAGGCTGTCGATGGCATGGATGGCCTTGACAAGGCCAAGTCCCGCGCCTGCAACCTGGTCCTCACCGACCAGAACATGCCGCGCATGGACGGCCTGTCCCTCATCAAGTCGCTGCGGGCGATGCCCCAGTACCGCACGGTGCCGATCCTGATGCTGACGACCGAATCGTCCGACGCCATGAAGTCCCAGGGCCGCGCCGCCGGCGCGACCGGCTGGCTGGTCAAGCCCTTCGACCCGCAGAAGCTCATCGAGGTGGTCAAGAAGGTGATCGGCTAAGCCGAGGCTGGCATTCGCGCGTCAGGGAGACAGGCATGGCCATAGACATGAGCCAGTTCTACCAGGTGTTTTTCGAGGAAGCCGCCGAGCACCTGGCGAGTATGGAGGCGTTGCTGCTGGCGATCGACCCGGCCGCGCCCGACGAGGAGGAGGTTAACGCGCTTTTCCGCGCCGCCCACTCGATCAAGGGGTCGAGCGGCACCTTCGGCTTCCAGGACATGATGGAGGTCACCCACATCCTCGAGACCATGCTCGACCGGGTTCGCAAGGGCGAAGCCCCGCTCACCGACGACATGGTGGATGCCTCCCTGGTGGCGGGGGATGTGCTCAAGAACCTGCTTGCCGCCCACCGGGGCGAGGACGAGGCGGACCGGGAGGCGGCAGAGGCCATCTGTCATCGCCTGCAGGCCTTGTGCAACGCCCTCGACGCGCCCGCCGCCGTATCGTCGATCCCGGCACCCGAGCCCATTGCGCTGGGCGTGCCGGTCTGCGTCACCGGCTTCGATCTGTATTTCTCGCTGCTTGGCGCATCGCCCGAGGAGCGCCTGGGCAATCTCATCGAGGAGCTGGGCAGCTTCGGCGTGGTGGAGACGCTCGCCACGCCAACCGCCGACAATCCGGAATGTCACCTGCGGATCACCACCGAGGTCGGCGCCGACGTGCTCCGCGGGATCATCGACTTTGTCGCCGACGGCGAGACCGTGCGCATCGAGCCCTTCGGCCAGCAGGACGCCGATGGACATGAGGCCTACGGCTTCTTCCACGACATGATCCAGCCGGCCGATGAGGCCTACGGCTTCTTTGACCCTCAGCCCGAACCCGATGGCTCGTCAGGCGGCGCGCCGGCGGTGTTTTCGGTCGATGGCGGTGAAGCCTACGGCTTCTTCACCGATCTTCCCGCCCAGTCCGACGCCCCGGCCGAACCCGAGCCCTATGGGCTGTTCACCGATCCCGAGCCTGCCGCTGCGCCGGCCGAGACAGCTTACGGTTTCTTCGATCCCCTGCCGCAGGCCGCTCCGGCGGTTGTGGCGGCTGCGCCCGAACCCGCTGCGGTCGTCGAGGCGCCGGCTCCGGTCGCTGCGCCCACCAAGAAGCCGCCGGCAGTGCGCGCGGCCGGTAGCGGTGACAGTGGCTCGATCCGCGTCAGCGTCGAGAAGGTGGACCAGATGATCAACCTGGTGGGCGAACTGGTCATCACCCAGGCCATGCTCACCCAGGCGGCCAGCAACGTCGATCCGGTGATCTTCGAGCGCCTCATCAACGGGCTCGCCCAGCTGGAGCGCAACACCCGCGATCTGCAGGAATCCGTGATGTCGATCCGGATGATGCCGATCTCGGTGGTGTTCAGCCGCTTCCCGCGGGTGGTGCGCGATCTGTCCCAGAAGCTCGGCAAGCAGGTCGAGCTGAAGACGATCGGCGAGACCACCGAAATGGACAAGAGCCTCGTCGAACGCATCACCGACCCGCTCACCCACCTTGTGCGCAACAGCCTCGACCACGGCCTCGAAACCCCCGAGAAGCGCCGCGCCGCCGGCAAGCCGGAAACCGGCACGATCACCCTGTCGGCCTACCACCAGAGCGGCAACATCGTCATCGAGGTGGGTGACGACGGTGCCGGCCTCAACCGCGCCCGCATTCTCTCCAAGGCCAAGGAACGCGGCATGGCGGTGAGTGACGCGATGAGCGACCAGGACGTCTGGCAGCTCATCATGGAGCCGGGCTTCTCGACCGCCGAGCAGGTCACCGAGGTGTCCGGCCGTGGCGTGGGCATGGACGTGGTCAAGAAGAACATCTCGGCGATGGGCGGGCGGATCGAACTCGATTCGATGCCCGGCGTCGGCACCCGCATCACGGTGCGTCTACCGCTCACCCTGGCGATCCTTGACGGCATGAGCGTCGGCGTCGGCCCCGAGACCTACATCATCCCGCTGGGCTACGTGATGGAGTCGATGCAGCCGGAGCGCGGCATGATGAAGAGCGTCTCCGGTGTCGAGCGGCTGATCCAGGTGCGTGGCGAATACCTCCCGGTGATCTGCCTGCACGACGTGTTCCGCATCCAGGGCGCGATCACCGACTGGTCGAAGGGGATCATGGTGGTGCTGGAGGCCGACGGACAGAGCGCGGCCCTGTTCATCGACCAGCTCGTCGGCCAGCACCAGGTGGTCATCAAGAGCCTGGAGGCCAACTACCGGCGGGTGCCGGGGGTGGCCGGGGCAACCATCATGGGCGACGGCCGCGTGGCGCTGATCCTCGACGTGCCGATGCTCGTCGGCATGGCCCGGCGGGTGTTGCCGGCGGCGGCCTGAGACAGTCCGTCGCGCGTTTCGAAGGCCGCCTCAGGGCGGCCTTTTTCATGCTGGGCGACTGTCTCGAGACGCCTTCAGAAACATGGGGGGCTGCCGTAAAAGCCTCTATCGCCAACGAGGAGCATCCCATGTTGCAGGCAACTCAAACCGCTGCCGCCCTGGAGTCGGAAGGATCCGGCTTCGCCCAGGAGCTGCTGACCTTCACGCTGGGCGCCGAGGAGTACGCGATCGATATCCTGAAGGTCCAGGAGATCCGCGGCTACGACGCCGTCACCTCGATCGCCAACGCCCCCGCGTTCATCAAGGGGGTGATCAACCTGCGCGGCACCATCGTGCCGATCGTCGATCTGCGCATCAAGTTCGCCGTCGGCGTCGTCGAATACACCCCCTTCACTGTCGTGATCATCCTCAACATCGGCGGCCGCGTGGTCGGGATGGTGGTGGATGCCGTGTCGGACGTCATTGCGCTCCAGCCCGAGCAGATCCGCCCGGCGCCGGATTTCGCCTCGTCGGTCGACACCGCCTACATCATGGGCCTGGGCGCCCTGGGCGAGCGGATGCTGATCGTCGTCGACATCGAGCGCCTGATGCTCTCCAGCGAGATGGCGCTGGTTGACGAAGTGGCGCAGTAGGCCTGCCTCCGCCGACCCCAACACAAGCTGAGAGTGACTGTCATGAGTGGAATTCTTTCGCCGGCCATTGGCGTGATGAACCGGCTGTCCGTGCAGGGCAAGCTGGCCCTGCTGGGGATCATCGGCATGGTGCCGGTGATCGTGCTGGCCTACCTGCTGCTCGACCGCATCCAGGGCGAGGTGGCGTTTACCCGCCTCGAGACCCGGACCGTGCCGATTGTGATGCCGGCGCGTCAGCTGCTTCAGGCGGCGCAGGCGCACCGGGGTGTGTCGCAGGCGGTCATCGGTGGCAATACGGCTCAGGCCGGCCGGCTGACCGAACTCGAAGCCAAGGTTGATGCGGCCCTCAAGGCGGGGGATGCGGCGGGCGCCGAACAACGTGCTGCCGAGCTCGCCACCGACGCCACCTGGCGCGGGCTGGCAAAGGATTGGGCCGATGTGAAGGCGCGTGCCGTGACTGTTTCCGGGCCGGAGAGCTTCCGCCTGCATACCGAATACATCAACCGGGTGCGCGACTACATCACGCGGGTGGCCGACGCGACCAACGCGACGCTCGATCCGGAGCTGGAAACCTACTACCTCATGGACATGTTCACCGCGCGCCTGCCCGGGCTCGCGGAGGATGCGGGCGCCACGCGGGCGATTGGCACCGGCATCGCATCGCGCCAGAAGATCGTGGAGAGCGAGCGGGTTGATCTGGGGGTGCTGATGCAGCGCATCGCCGATGCGCGCAGTGGCGTGGACGCGGCGGTGCAGAAGGCAGGCAGCAAGGACGCCGGCCTGCAGACGCTCCTGGCCGGGCCGGGCAAGACGCTGGCCTCCGAGATGCAGGGCTTCACCGAACTGGTGAATGGCAGCGTGCTTAAGGCCGCCGAGATCAACATCGCACCGAACCGGGTTTTCGAGACCGGAACCCGGGCGGTGGATAGCGCCTACGCCCTGTTCGACATCGCCGCTGCGGAGTTTGACCGTCGCCTGGCGGAACGCCTGACGCGCCTCGAGCAGCTGCGCATGCTGGTCATCGCGGTGATCGTCGTCTGTCTGCTGGTGGCGGGTTATCTCTTCCTCGGCTTCCGCCGCACGATGCTCACCTCCATCAGCGAGATCCAGTCCGGCCTTGGCCGGATGAGCGCGGGCAAGCTGGATGAGTCGCTGGTCGTGTGTTCGAGCGACGCCTTCGGCGAGATCGCCGGCGCCCTCAACGGAATGCAGACCAGCCTGAAGGCCAAGATCGCTGCCGACCACGAAGTGTCAGCCGCCAACCTGCGGGTGCGCAACGCCCTCGACAAGGCCTCGACCAACATCATGCTGGCCGACAACGATGGTCAGATCGTCTATTGCAACGAAGCCGTGCTGAGCATGCTGCGTCAGGCCGAATCGGACATCCGCAAGGAGCTGCCCGCATTCAGCGTCGAAGGGCTGGTGGGACGCAACTTCGATGCCTTCCACAAGAACCCGGCGCATCAGCGCAACGTGCTCGGCCGGCTCACCGGCGAGCATCGTGCCCAGGTAAAGATCGGCGGCCGGACCTTCAGCCTCATTGCCAACCCGGTGTTCAATGCTCAGGGTGAGCGTCTTGGATCGGTGGTCGAGTGGGGCGACCGGACCAGTGAAGTGCGTATCGAAGAGGAAATGGCCGACCTGATGGCGGCTGCGGTTGCGGGCAACTTCGCCCGCCGGCTGTCCCTCGAGGGCAAGACCGGTTTCTTCGCGACACTCGCCGACGGCATGAACAACCTGATGGGCATCGTGGCGACTAATCTCGACGACATCGCCCGGGTGCTCAATGCCATTGCCCGGGGCGATCTGACCGAGAAGATCACCGCCGACTACGGCGGCACCTTTGGCCAGCTGAAGGACGACACCAACACCACGGTCGAGCGCCTGCGCGAGGTGGTCGGTCAGATCAAGGACGCGTCCGAATCCATCAACACCGCGGCCCAGGAAATCGCCGCTGGCAACGCCGACCTGTCGGCGCGCACCGAAGAGCAGGCCAGCAGCCTCGAAGAAACCGCCAGCTCGATGGAGCAGCTCAACGCCACCGTCAAGCAGAACGCCGAGAACGCCCGCCAGGCCCGCAACCTCGCCAGCTCCAGCAACGAGGTGGCGGAGCAGGGCGGGGCGATGGTCAATCGGGTGGTCGAGACCATGGGCTCGATCCAGGACAGCGCGAAGAAGATCGCCGACATCATCGGCGTGATCGACTCGATCGCCTTCCAGACCAACATCCTGGCGCTCAACGCGGCGGTCGAGGCCGCCCGCGCCGGCGAGCAGGGCCGCGGCTTTGCGGTGGTGGCGAGCGAGGTGCGAAGCCTCGCCCAGCGCAGCGCCCAGGCCGCCCGCGAGATCAAGGCGCTCATCGCCGACAGCGTGGACAAGGTGGAGGACGGCGCCAGGCTGGTGAACGAAGCCGGCCAGACGATGGAAGACGTCGTCACCAACTTCCAGCGCCTGTCCGCCCTGGTTACCGAGATCGCCGACGCCAGCCAGGAACAGAGCGGCGGCATCGAGCAGGTGACCCAGGCCGTCGGCCAGATGGACGAAGTGACCCAGCAGAACGCCGCGCTGGTGGAAGAGGCCGCCGCCGCTGCCGAGAGCCTGCAGGAGCAGTCCATGTCCCTGGTGCGCTCGGTGGCCCATTTTCAGCTCAAGGGCAACTCGGCCCAGGAGCAGCGTGCGCCCACTGCCCTCGACTTCGACGGCGTGATCCAGGCTCACATGGGCTGGAAGCAGAAATTGCGGGATTTCATCTCCGGGAGCGGGGAGAACCTCGACCCGGCCGTCGTCTCCCGGGACGACAAGTGCGTGCTGGGCTGCTGGATCCACGGCGAAGGCCAGCGCTACGCCAGGGAATCCGGCTTCGCCCGCCTCACCAAATCCCATGCCGATTTTCACCGCTGTGCGGGTGACGTCGTCCGCGCCCAGCTGGCCGGTGACGAGGCGGGGGCCAAGCGCCTGCTGCTGAACGACTTCTCGGTGCTCTCCGACGAGACCATCCAGGAGATCCGCCGGATGAAGGCCTTGCATGGCCAGCAGGCGCCCGTGCCGGTCGCGCCGAAGCCGGTCACGGCCCAGGTCGCCGCCCTGCCGCTGCGCAGCGCCAAGGGGGGGCGGGTTGGAACACCGCTGCCGAAAGTCCGGCAGCAGGCCGCCAATCTGGCGGAAAGCGAGTGGGAAGAGTTCTGAGCTGCAAATCCGTTTGAGGTCTGACACATAGGGTCGGTCTGGTACAGAAGGAACAAGAAATGAAAATCAACATGCCTGTCACCCAGCATGAGGTGGAGCTGTCCGAGAACTCGCTGATCGTGTCGAAGACCGATCTGAAGGGGCAGATCACCTACATCAACCGGGATTTCATCGAGATCAGCGGCTTCACCGAGAGCGAACTGCTCGGCCGGCCGCACAACATCGTCCGACACCCGGACATGCCGGTGGAAGCCTTCGCGGACATGTGGGTCGCCCTCAAGGAACACCGGCCGTGGGTGGGCCTGGTGAAGAACCGCTGCAAGAACGGCGACCATTACTGGGTCGAGGCCCATGCCGCGCCGATCGTCGAAAACGGCCAGACCATCGGCTACATGTCGGTGCGCCGCAAGGCCTCCCGCGACCAGATCCAGGCGGCCGAGGCGGCCTATGCCCTGTTCCGCGAGGGTAAGGCCGGCGGGATGAAGATCCGCGATGGCCGCGTCGTTCGTGACGGGGTGTTCGGGCCGGTGAAGCATCTCCTGTCGAGCATGAAGGTGCGCAGCGCGATCATGATGTCCATGACGCTGATGACGATCATCGTCGTGGCCCAGGGTTACATCGGGATGGCCAAGCTCTCGGAAGCCGATGAGGCCATCAGCCAGACTTACGAGCGGCGTCTGAAGCCTGCCATCGATATTGCGCGGGTCGAGAATGCCATCGCCGAATCCCGCTCGCAGATCCTGCTGGGCCTTGTCCATGCGCCGGACAATCCGGCCAGCAAGACGCTGAACCATACCCTCGACGGGCACCTGACGGCGCTCGACAAGTCGATGGCCGAGGCGGCCGCGCTGTGGAACGTCTATGGCGACGAGAACTACGCCCGCACGGCGGAGCTCAAGGGGCTGCTCGCCAAGTTTGGCGAAGCCCGTCAGGGGCTGATCGCCAAGGGTCTGACCCCCGCCCGTGAGGCGCTTGCCGCCGGTCGGTTCGACGACGCCAACCGCATCGTCGCCACAGAGCTGGCGGCCCACTTCGACGCGGCCCGTGTCGCGGCCCGGGGTGTTCAGGAGTACATGCTCACCCGCGCCGACCAGCAACGTCAGGAGGCCATCGCCCAGTACCAGAAGACGCTTTACCTGACGATTGCCGGTGTGGTGCTGTCGGTGCTGTTTGCGCTGGTGCTGGTGTGGTGGCTGGTCCGCCGGATCGTCGGTCCGCTCAGGAGCGCGGTCGGTGTGTTCCAGCAGATCGCCCAGGGCAACTTCCAGTCGGCGGTCGAAACCGGCCGCCGGGACGAAATCGGCCAGGTGCTCGATGGACTCGAATCCATGCAGGTGCGCCTGGGTTACGACGTGGCGGAGGCCAAGATCGTCTCTGACGCGATGGCCCAGATCAAGGTGGGCCTGGATACGGTGGAAACCAACGTCCGGATCGCCGATGTGCATGGTCGCGTGCTGTACGCCAACCCGGCCCTGCTCAAGACCATCGCCGGGATCGAGGATCGCATCCGCGAATACGCCCCGGGCTTCAGCGCGAGCAGTTTCGTGGGGAGCAGCATCGGGGGGCTTTACCCCGATCCTGATGCGGCGCTGCGCCGTCTTGCCGGCTTGACCGAGACCGCCCGCACCCAGATGGTAATTGGCGGCCGGACCTTCGACGTGGTGACCAGCCCGGTCTTCAGCGAAACCGGCGAACGCCTCGGTTCGGCGGGCGAATGGCGTGACCGCACCGATGAACTGGCCGCCGAGCGCGAAGTGCAGGCCATCGTGTCGGCCGCTGCCGACGGCGACTTCTCGGCGCGGCTCGAAAGCACCGGCAAGACCGGCTTCTTCCTCGATCTGTCGAATGGACTCAACCGCCTGATGGAAGGCGTGGCAGCGAGCCTCGGCGACCTGGGTCGCGTGATGAACGCCATCGCCCGGGGTGACCTGACCGAGAAGATCGATGCGGATTACAGCGGGACCTTCGGCCAGCTGAAGGACGACACCAACACCACCGTCGAGCGCCTGCGTGAGGTGGTCAGCCAGATCAAGGAAGCGGCCGAATCCATCAACACCGCGGCCCAGGAGATCGCGGCCGGCAACTCCGATCTGTCGGCCCGTACCGAAGAGCAGGCCAGCAGCCTCGAAGAAACCGCCAGCTCGATGGAGCAGCTCAACGCCACCGTCAAGCAGAACGCTGACAACGCCCGTCAGGCCCGCGAGCTGGCCAGCTCCAGCAACGAGGTGGCCGAGCAGGGCGGCGAGATGGTCAATCGTGTCGTCGGCACGATGGGCTCGATCCAGGAAAGCTCCAAGAAGATCGCCGACATCATCGGCGTGATCGACTCGATCGCCTTCCAGACCAACATCCTGGCGCTCAACGCGGCGGTGGAAGCCGCCCGCGCCGGCGAGCAGGGCCGCGGCTTTGCGGTGGTGGCGAGCGAAGTGCGCAGCCTTGCCCAGCGCAGCGCCCAGGCCGCCCGGGAGATCAAGGCGCTCATCGCCGACAGCGTGGACAAGGTGGAAGACGGCGCCAAGCTGGTGAACGAAGCTGGCCAGACCATGGAAGAGGTGGTGGCCAACTTCCAGCGCCTGTCGGTGCTGGTGACCGACATCTCCGAGGCCAGCCAGGAGCAGAGCGGCGGCATCGAGCAGGTGACCCAGGCCGTCGGCCAGATGGACGAAGTGACCCAGCAGAACGCCGCGCTGGTGGAAGAAGCCGCAGCAGCAGCGGAGAGCCTGGAGGACCAGGCCCGCACGCTGGTCCGCGCCGTCTCGATGTTCCGCCTGAGCGCGGCTGGCGCGCCTTCCGCCGTCGTGCCGGACAACGTCGCCCGCCTGCCCGAGCGCCCCGCACGGCCGGCGCCGAAGGCGGTGGTTGCGCCGGTGTCGAAGGTGCGCAAGGCGAGCGTCGCCGTTGGCGGTGACATGGATGACGAGTGGGAAGAATTCTGAAGAGCCCGGCAATGACTGAAAAACTCACAGCACGCCGGCCCCTGTCGGCAAGCACGGCCCCACGGCCTGCACCCCGCCCGGTTTCCACGGGCGTGGCCCAACCGGATCGGGAGTTCGCCTTCTCCCCCGCAGACTTCGAACGGGTCCGCGCGCTGATCTACAAGCACGCGGGCATCTCCCTGTCGCCGGTCAAGCAGGACATGGTCTATAGCCGGCTGGCCCGGCGCCTGCGGGCGCGGGGCGACCGGACCTTCGCCGAATACCTCGACCGGGCCGAGCGGGAGCCGGACGAATGGGAAACCTTCGTCAATAGCCTCACCACCAACCTGACCTCGTTCTTCCGCGAGGCTCATCACTTCGACATCCTCGCCGAGCGCCTGAAGAAGCACGCTGGCCGTGGCCCGGTGCGGATCTGGTGCAGCGCGGCATCCACCGGCGAGGAACCCTACAGTCTGGCGATCACGGCCTGCGAAGCCTTCAACACGATGACGCCGCCGGTGCAGATCGTCGCCACCGACATCGACACCAACGTGCTCGCCACCGCCGGGAAGGGCGTGTATGGCCTCGACCGGGTCGATCGCCTGTCGCGGGAGCGGATGCAGCGCTTCTTCCTCAAGGGCACCGGCACCCAGGCCGGGCTGGCGCGGGTGCGGCCCGAGCTGCAGCGGCTGATCGAATTCAAGCGCATCAACCTGCTTGATACCCACTGGGCGCTGCAGGGGCCTTTCGATTACATGTTCTGCCGGAACGTGATGATCTATTTCGACAAGCCGACCCAGCACACCATCCTCAAGCGCTTCGTGCCCCTGCTCAAGTCGGACGGCCTGTTGTTTGCCGGCCACTCCGAAAGCTTCCTGCACGCCGCCGATCTATTCCGGTCGCTCGGTCGGACGGTCTACGAAAGGACGGATGCCCGTGACCGATGATCCCGGCTATGTGGAACATCTGGCGACCAATCGCTATTTCGACCGGACCTTTGATTGCGACGCGGTAAAGGTGCTGCCGGGCGAATATTTCGTCACCACGTCCGACATCCTGCTGGTCACCGTGCTGGGGTCCTGCGTTACCGCGTGCATCCGCGATCGGGAGAAGGGGCTGGGGGGCATGAACCATTTCATGCTGCCGGAAACGAATGAGGGTTCGGGAATGCTCAGCACCTCGGCCCGCTACGGCGTTTATGCAATGGAGGTCTTGCTGAACCATCTGCTCAAATTGGGTGCGCGCAGGAGCAGTCTCGAAGCCAAGGTATTTGGCGGCGGAAAGGTATTGGCAAGCCTGACCCAGGCGCAGGTGGGAGAGAAGAATGCGCAGTTCGTTCTCGATTATCTCGACACCGAGCGGATACCCATCGTGGCGCAGGATCTACTCGATATCTACCCCCGCAAGGTGTACTTCTTTCCGGCCAGCGGGCGGGTCATGATGAAAAAACTGGTTCGCGTGAAAAACGACACGCTCGTTGCTCGCGAGCGCGAATATGAAGCCCGACTTCGACGCGACAATGTGCAAGGCGACGTCGAGCTATTTGGTTGACCGGGTTTTTGCACCGGTTTCGATACTGGAAACAGAGCATGGCAATCAAGGTTCTAATCGTCGACGACTCCGCGCTGATGCGGAGCATGCTGTCAGAGGTCATCAATTCCGCGTCCGATCTCGAAGTGGTTGGCGTTGCACCCGACCCCATCATCGCGCGGGAAATGATCAAGACGCACAATCCGGACGTTCTGACGCTGGATATCGAAATGCCCAAAATGGACGGGCTCGATTTCCTGGCGCGTCTGATGCGGCTCCGGCCGATGCCCGTCGTGATGATTTCGAGCCTGACGCAGCGGGGTTCTGAAGCCACGCTGCAGGCGCTCGAATTGGGCGCGGTGGATTTCCTGCCCAAGCCGAAACTGGACTCGACGGCCGGAATAGAGAACTATCGTGTAGAAATTTGTGAAAAGGTCCGGGCCGCGTATGGCGCCAGGCCCCGTGTGCCGTTAAGAGCTGTAACAGCACCGAAACCCTTGCTGCGAGAGCCTTCCGAGGGGATTGGCGGGGGGGCTGGAAACCTTCCCGAACGGGTATTGCAGGAGAAACTGGTGCTGATCGGGGCCTCGACGGGTGGCACCGAGGCCATCAAGGAAGTGCTATGTTCTCTGCCCGGGCAAATGCCTGGAATCCTGATCGTTCAGCACATGCCGGAGATGTTCACCGCGTCCTTCGCGAAACGTCTTGATGGGCTGTGCCAGATGCGGGTCAAGGAGGCCGAGCATGGCGAGAAGGTGATGCCGGGCACAGCCTATCTGGCGCCGGGGCATTCGCATCTGTCGCTGCGGCGCGTGGTGGGGGGCTATGTCTGCGAACTCGCCCAGTCGGAGCCGGTCAATCGGCACCGGCCGGCGGTGGATGTGCTGTTCCACTCGGCGGCCAAGCAGGTCGGGGCCAACGCGCTGGGGGTGATCCTCACCGGGATGGGCAAGGACGGCGCCCAGGGGCTGCTGGCGATGAAGCAGGCCGGCGCATGGACGATCGGACAGGATCAGGAGTCCTGCGTGGTTTACGGCATGCCGCGTGAAGCGGCAGCCATCGGCGCCCTCGATGATGTGGCGCCGCTGAAGGAAATCGGGCAACGTGTGCTCTCCCGTCTGCGCGGGATCGAACGCCGGGGTCTGAGGGCATGAATTGAGCGATGGCCGGCGCGAGCCGGTGATGTGGTAAGTGGAACGTACAATTAGAGGCTAGAAATGGATACCAGCGTCAGCACCCAGCAGAGTCAGGCCAGGATTCAGCTCTCCGGGCGGTTTGATTTCAACTCCCACCGGGAATTCCGCGATGCGGTGGACAAGGCCCTGGGCAGTCCCGGCACCACCGAGGTCGCCGTTGATCTCGGCAACGTCGCCTACCTCGACAGTTCTGCCCTGGGCATGCTGCTGATGCTCCGCGACAAGGCCAAGACATCCGGCAAGACTGTCTGCCTGGCCAATGCCCGTGGCAGCGTGCGGCAGGTTCTGGACATCGCCAACTTCGGCAAGCTCTTCCCGATCGTGTAGCGGTGGCCGAGCAAGACCCCGAATCCCTCTTCATTCTTGTTGTAGATGACAATCCCGACGATCTTTTCCTGATCCGTCGGGATCTGGTGGCCCTTGGTCACCGTGTCGCTGGTGTCAGCACGGCCAAAGAGGCGCTTGCGCACATCGCCCGGGCTTACCCCGACGTTCTGATGACCGATGTCGGCCTGCCCGGCATGGACGGCATTGAATTGCTCCAGACGGTCCGGATGCGGACCGACGGCAGCTGGATTCCCAGCCTGGTGTTCACCGGCAGCCTGGATGAGGCGACGCAGATGCGTGCCCTCGAAGCGGGCGCCGACGCCTACCTCTGCAAGCCCGCCTCCCGCGAAATGCTGCGCGCCAAGCTCGGAGTGATCCTCCGGCTCAAGGCCATGCAGCGGCAGGCCGAGGCGCGCAACCGCGAGCTTGCCCGCTACCGCAGCCTCCAGGAAGAAGAGCAGCGGCTGGCGCGCTTCGTGATGGAGCGCCTGATCAACCGCGAGGCTCTGGGCGATCCCGCCCTGTCCCACTACATCGCCTCCGCGGCCGAATTCTCCGGCGACCTGATCGCCGCCGCCCGAACCCCCGCCAACGTACTCCACGTGCTCCTCGCCGACGGCGCCGGTCATGGCCTGGCCGCGTCGCTCAACGTGCTGCCGGTGACCGCGCCTTTCTACCGGATGACCGAGCGGGGTTTCGGCATCGACGCCATCGCCCGCGAGATCAACAGCAAGGTGCGTGCGCTGCTGCCGGTCGATCGCTTCATCGCGGCCACCCTGGTCGCCGTCAATTTCCGCGAGCGCTACGTGACCGTCTGGAACGGCGGCAATCCGGGGCCGCTCCTGGTGCGGCCGGATGGCCGCGTGCGCATCCATTTCAACCGCCACCACTTTCCCCTCGGGGTGGTGGATGACGACGAGTTCGACGGCACCGTCGATACCCACGTCGTCAATCCCAGCGACCACCTGCTGCTGTTCTCCGACGGCCTCATCGAGCAGGAGGACGCCGATGGTGCGGCCCTGGGGGTCGAAGGGCTCGGGGGCGCGCTCGAAGGGCTTGAAGCCGATGCCCGGCTGCCGCGTCTCATCGACATCGTCCACCAGCTCACTGGCGGCAACCCGCCCCGGGATGACATCTCCATCGCCCAGATCGCCCTGGCCGACTCCCCCAGCCGGGTGCCCAGCCAGCTGCCGGGCGAGGCGGTGGCGCCGTTCAACACCAGCGACTGGCGCCTGGTGCTGCGCCTGGGGGCGACCGACCTCAAGCGCCTCGACGCGGTGCCACTGATCCTCGGCGCCATCGAGCAGTTCGAGGGCGTGCGTCCGTTCACCGGGCGCCTGTTCCTGGTGCTGTCCGAACTCTTCAACAACGCGCTGGATCACGGCCTGCTGCGCCTGCCTTCGTCCCTCAAGGTCGGGGCGGAGGGCATGGACGTGTTTCTCGAGGAGCGCTCCCGCCGGCTTTCGCGGCTGGCGGTGGGGGCGGTCGAGTTCGAACTGACCCTGCGTCAGAGCCTCGACCGGGCGCCGATGCTGCACATCGGCTGCGTCGATACCGGCCCCGGTTTCGACCACGAGCAGCAGGTGGCGGAGGCCATGCGCGAGCCGACCACCGAAGAAATGCTCAAGGGCCACGGCCGCGGCATTCCGCTGCTGCTGCGGGTCTGCGAGGAAGTGCGCTACAGCGGTTCCGGCAACCGGGTGGATGTGGTCTTCCGCCTTGCCGAACGGGGCGCCGACGGGCTCAAGTAGCGCCGGCGGCGTCTCTCCTGTCGGTCTCCCTTAAGTTCCCCGGGGGCCTGTCGATAAGAACGTCGATATTGTGGGCTGCCCAGCCGGGCCGCCCGTCGAGTTGCCGGTAGCGCGTTGCGCTGTCCGGTCATCGTTCGAGACAGGGGAGTGGCCGGACATCATGCGAGTTCAACTTGTTTCAGGCGCCATCGGATTATGCGCAGCCATTGGTGCCGCGGGAGCCGGGCTGGCCTTCGGTGCTCCGCTGACGGCCGGCTTCGCGGGCGTGAGTGTGGCCCTCGGGGTCTTCATCGGTGTGGCGACGATCATGGCCTGTCGGGTGCTGTTCGTGCAGCCTCTGGGCGAGATGCGTGACACCATCCGGGCGATGCAACGGGATGGCGATCTTTCCCGCCGCGCGCCGGTCTCCGGTGGCCAGGTGGGTGAAGTCGAGCTTGTCTTCAACGAGCTGATCGAGAGCCTGCAGGGCATCGTCGGCAAGGTGATCTTCGACGCCCAGCGGGTGTATGAGGCGGCCGACCTGCTGTCGGGCTACGCCGGCCGGGTGGCGGAAGGCTCCTCCGGGCAGCGCGACGCAGCCGAGAGCATGGCCGTGGCGATCGAGCAGATGACCGCCGGCGTCAATGCGGTGGCCGACCACGCCAGTCAGACGGCGGCCAACGCCCAGGCGGCGCGGGAGCTGTCGGTGCAGGGCGGCGAGGTGGCGACCAGCGCCTCGCGGGAGAT
This sequence comes from Zoogloea sp. 1C4, assembly GCF_009469605.1. GTDB lineage: Bacteria > Pseudomonadota > Gammaproteobacteria > Burkholderiales > Rhodocyclaceae > Zoogloea > Zoogloea oryzae. The sequence continues at coordinate 23,296 of NZ_SSXU01000002.1, forward strand.
CGAGCGCATCGCTGCCTCGGTGGCCGATTCGGCCCGGGTGATCGCCTCGCTGGGCGAGCGCTCCGAGGCCATCAGCGGCATCGTCAAGGTGATCCACGAGATTGCCGACCAGACCAACCTGCTGGCGCTCAATGCGGCGATCGAACCCGCCCGGGCCGGCGAGCAGGGGCGTGGCTTCGCGGTGGTGGCCGATGAAGTGCGCAAGCTTGCCGAACGCACCTCGTCGGCGACCCGGGAGATCGGCGGCATGATCTCGGCGATCCAGTCCGAGACCAAGAGCGCCATCGCCGCCATCGACGTGGGCAGCGTGCAGGCCCACGCCGGGGCCGACCTGGCCCGCCGGGCAGCAAGCTCGCTGGACCAGATCAACCAGGGCGCGCTGCAGACGATGGAGAAGATCGATGCGATCGCCGTCGCCATCACCACCCACAGCCACGAGGCCGAGCAGATCGCCGGCCACGTGCGGCAGATCATGGAGATGGCCGGCCACAACTCGGAAGGCGCGCGGGAAACCCTCGCCGAGGCCACCAGCCTGCGGGATCTGGCGGTAAACCTGAAGGAGATCCGCCGCGTCTTCAAGCTGGGCCCCGCGGGCGAACAGGCGATGGTGGTGCACAAGAAGATGCCCGACATCGTCCGCGAAGCCTCCCGCCAGATCAGCGAGATGCTCGAGCGGGCGGTCGCCAGCGGGCAGATCAGCGAGGCCGACCTGTTCGACGAAGCCTACAAGCCGATCCCGAACACCCGTCCGCAGAAATACAGCACCCGCTTCGATGCGCTCACCGACCGGCTCTTCCCCAGCCTCCAGGAGCGCCTGCTGGACGGCAATGGCGAGGTGGTCTACGCCATCGGCACCGACCGCAACGGCTATGTGCCGACCCACAACAAGCGCTTCTGCCAGCCGCTCACCGGCGACTACAACAAGGACATCGTGGGCAGCCGGACCAAGCGGATCTTCGACGATCCGGTGGGCAAGCAGTGCGGCAAGAACCAGATGCCCTTCCTGATCCAGACCTACCGCCGGGATACCGGCGAAATCATGCACGACATCTCTGCGCCGATTTACGTGAACGGCCGCCACTGGGGCGGTTTCCGGATCGGTTACAGGGCCTGACGCGCGGTGCGGCATGACGCGTCCTGCGGGGGCGCGCGGGTGCTGCGGCCGCTCTCGAAGAGGCGCTTCCCAGCCTCAAGATTATTCTTACCCCGCCGATATTTATTTCAAGTCGAAGCTTGCCCCATCAGGGTGGCAGGCGGTCCACGACGGAGATCGAGTGATGTCGGAACTTCTCAAGAACATTGACGCGCGTACCCGGCTGGCGGGCACCAACAAGCTGGAAATCCTGCTGTTCACCCTTGGCCTGGATTCACGCACCGGCCGGCGCGAGACGTTCGGTATCAACGTCTTCAAAGTGCGCGAGGTGATGCGCACCCCGCCGATCACCGCCGCGCCGGAAATGCCTTCTTCAGTCGAAGGGATGGTCAGCCTGCGGGGCGTGCTGGTGCCGGTGGTTGACCTGGCCAAGTATGCCGGGATGGGCATCGACACCCCCCGCGACATCATGATCGTCACCGAATACAACGGGCACACCCAGGGCTTCCTGGTCGAGGCGGTGGATACCATCCTGCGCCTCGACTGGTCGCAGATGCGTGTGCCGCCCGACATGCTCACCGCCAACCTGGGCGGGCTGGTCACCGCGGTGACCGAGCTGCCTGGCCCCAAGCTGGTGATGCTGCTGGATGTCGAGAAGGTGCTCTCCGAGACCACCCGCTACGACGACGAGTTCCTGTTCAAGGGCATCGAACCGATCGTGGCGGACGAGCCGGTCACGGTCTATTTTGCAGATGACTCGTCGGTGGCCCGCAAGCAGATCGAGCGGACTCTCGACGCTCTTGGCGTGCGCTACGTGGGTTCGGTCAATGGCCGTCAGGCGTGGGATGAGCTTGAGAAACTCGCCTCCTACGCCAGCAGCAGCGGGCGCAAGGTCAAGGACATGCTGGCCCTGATCCTCACCGATGTGGAGATGCCCGAGATGGACGGCTACATCCTCACCAAGCGGATCAAGACCGATCCACGCTTCGAGGGGGTGCCGGTCATCATGCATTCGTCCCTGTCGGGCATGTCCAACCAGCAGCTCGGCCGTTCGGTCGGGGTGGATGAATACGTGGCCAAATTCGAACCGCAGCGGCTGGCGGAGGTCCTGCGCCGCCTGATCACGCAGCACAGTGCGGCCAAGGCCGCGTGAGCGAAAGAGGAGCGAGATGAACATGGATCGTGTCGATCGCGGGTTGCTGGAGTCGGTGGACGCCAGGACCAAGCTGGCGGGTTCGAACCGCATGGAAATCCTGCTGTTCTCGCTGGGAACCCAGGAGATTTTCGGGATCAACGTGTTCAAGGTCCGCGAGGTGTCCCGGGCGCCCTTCATCACCAAGGCCCCCAACATGCCGGCCGGCGTGGAAGGGCTGATCTCGCTGCGGGGCAACGTGATCCCCGTGCTGGCCCTCGCCAAGGTGATGGACATTGCCGTGCCGGGCGAGCCCCTGGGCGGCTCGATGATGGTCACCGAATACAGCAAGCGCACCCTGGGCTTCCTGGTGCACGAGGTGGATCGCATCATCCGCGTCGAATGGGACAAGGTCCGCGCGCCGGACAACGTCACCTCCAGCGGCCATCACTTCATCACCGCCATCACCGAGCTGCAGGACGGCAAGCTGGTGTCTATCCTCGATGTGGAAACCATCCTGGCAAGCACCTTCGGCGAGGCCGTGGTCGGCCAGATCCATCCCCTCGAAGGTGCCCACGACGTGAACATCTTCTTCGTGGATGACTCCGCGGTGGCCCGCAAGAAGATCGCCGAAACCCTCGACAAGCTGGGGGTGCGTCACAAGCACGCCCTCAACGGGCTGGAGGCCTGGACCCGTCTCGAAGGCATGGCGAGCCACGCCCAGCAGCGCGGCATCGACCTGCGCGAGGAGGTCAATCTGATCCTGGTGGACGCCGAGATGCCCGAGATGGACGGCTACGTGCTCACCCGCAACATCAAATCGGATGCCCGCTTCGAAGGCATTCCGGTTGTCATGCACTCGTCCCTGTCGTCCGAAGCCAATCGGGCGATGGGCAAGAGTGTCGGTGTCGATTCCTACGTCGCCAAGTTCGACGCCGACGTCCTGGCTGAAACCCTGCGCCCCCTGCTGATGCGTTCCTGCCGGGACTGAACGGAGATCAACAACATGTCGGACCCCAAGATGAAATTTCTCGTAGTCGATGACTTTTCCACCATGCGGCGCATCGTCCGCAACCTGCTCAAGGAGCTCGGTTTCACCAACGTGGACGAGGCCGAGGACGGGCAGATCGCGCTGCAGAAGCTCAACTCGCTGCCCTTCGATTTCGTGGTGACGGACTGGAACATGCCCAACATGGACGGTCTCACCTTGCTGCAGAACATCCGTGCCACGCCGGCCCTGAAGCACCTGCCGGTGCTGATGATCACCGCCGAAGCGAAGAAGGAAAACATCATCGCGGCGGCCCAGGCCGGTGCCAGCGGGTACATCGTCAAGCCCTTCACGGCGGCAACCCTTTCCGAAAAGCTCGAGAAGATCTTCGAGAAGATGGGCAAGAAGGCAGCTTGACGGCCCTCGACAGCACGGAGTTCCATCATGGCAAAACGTCTCAAATTTGACGAATCCGGCGACAGCGACGATCTGCAGGCGCTGTTCGACAGCATCTCCGGAACACCCTCCGCCGCGAGCGCCCAGCCGCGCCTCGAAGTGGTCGCCAGTTCTGCCGCCAGCGCCAGCGTCGCGGGTGGTGACGACGACGACCTGCAGGCGCTGTTCGATACCGTGGCGGAGGAATACACCGCCGAACACGACCACGACGCGCCTGCCGCCGGTGAGGCCCGTCCCCACAGCTGCGACAACGTATTCAACCGGATCGGCGTGATGACCCGTCAGCTCCACGATACCTTGCGCGAACTGGGCTACGACCGCAGTCTGCAGGAAGCCGCCCACGCCATTCCCGATGCCCGCCAGCGCCTGGCCTACATCGCCGAGATGACCGAGCAGGCTGCGAGCAAGGTGCTCAACGCCACCGACATCGCCAAGCCGATCCAGGACAAGGTGCACGCCGATGCCGAAACCCTGCGCGCCCGCTGGGACCGCCTCTACGCCCGGCAGATGAGCGCCGACGAGTTCCGTGCCCTGGCTGGAGAAACCCGCGATTTCCTCGGCAGCGTGGTCAGCGGCACCCGCGAAACCAACGCCCAGCTGATGGAAATCATGATGGCCCAGGATTTCCAGGATCTCACCGGCCAGGTCATCAAGAAGGTCGTGGACCTCGCCCAGGGACTGGAGCAGCAGCTGCTGCAGGTGCTCATCGAGGCAATGCCCGCCGAACGCAAGGCCGAGGCACCGGAAGGTCTGATGAATGGCCCGGTGATCAGCGCAGTCGGTCGGGACGACGTGGTATCGAACCAGGAGCAGGTGGACGACCTGCTCGAAAGTCTCGGTTTCTGAGCCGGCGAGCGCGGGCCAGACCGCAAGGAGCAATGCAATGAGCGATTTTTCCGGGATGGAAGACCTTCTGCAGGATTTCCTCGTCGAAGCGGGGGATCTGCTGTCCGGCGTGGATAACAAGCTGGTGGATCTCGAACGGGCGCCCGACGACAAGGGACTCCTGAACGACATCTTCCGCGGCTTCCACACCATCAAGGGCGGTGCTGGCTTTCTCAACGCGGCCGAGCTGGTCACCCTGTGCCACCTTACCGAGAACCTCTTCGATCTCCTGCGCAACGGCGAACTCGTCGTGACGCCCGAGATCATGGACGTGATCCTGTCGTCCACCGGCTCGGTGCGCGACATGTTCGGCTATCTCGAGCAGGGCGTGCAGCCACCGGCTGCCGATCCGCACCTGATCGAGGATCTGCGCCGCGCCATTGCCGGCGAGCTGAGCCAGTCGTCATCGTCTGCTCCGGCGCCCGCCCCGGCAGCTGCGCCCGTTGCTGTCGCACCGGCGCCTGCCGCTGCTCCGGTGCTTGCCGCGGATGGCCTCGACTGGAACGAACTGCTCGAAGCCGTCACTGGCGCCCCGGCGAGCGCGCCGGCTCCAGCGCCCGTGCTGCAGGCCGTGCCTGCACCGGCACCTGCTCCCGCTCCCGCTCCCGCTCCCGCACCCGCGCCGGTGGTCATGCATCAGAGCGACGCCGAACTCGCCAGCAAGTCGCCAGAGGAAGTCATCAAGGCCGCCGTCGGCCGCCGTGCCTCCGATCGCCCCGGCGCCAGTGGCCCGGTGGGCCGCCGCGACACCGAGAAAACCCGTGACAACTCGATCCGCGTGGACACCTCGCGTCTCGATCAGGTGCTCAACCTGTCCGGCGAGATCGGCCTCACCAAGAACCGCCTCAACGCCCTGCGCAGCGACATCCTCAACGGCCGCAGCGACACCGAGACCCTGCACGCCCTCGATCTGGCCGTGAGCCAGCTCGACCTGCTGGTGTCCGACCTGCAGAACGCGGTGATGAAGACCCGCATGCAGCCCATCGGCCGGCTGTTCCAGAAATACCCGCGCATCGCCCGCGATCTGGCCCGCAACCTGGGCAAGGACGTGGAGCTGGTGCTCTCCGGCGAAGACACCGAGATCGACAAGACGATGATCGAGGATCTGTCCGATCCGATCATCCACCTCATCCGCAACGCGGTGGACCACGGCGTCGAGGAAACCCAGGAGCGCCTCGCCAACGGCAAGCCCGAGAAATCCATCGTCCGCCTCGAAGCCCGCCAGGAAGGTGACCACATCGTGATCCTGGTGGCCGACGACGGCCGCGGGATGAACGCCGAGAAGCTGCGCGCCAAGGCGGTCGAGAAGGGCCTCATCACCGATGAGGAAGCCAACACCATGGACGAGCGCCAGAGCTACAACCTGGTGTTCCTCCCCGGCTTCTCGATGGCCAGCCAGGTGTCGGACGTGTCCGGCCGCGGCGTGGGCATGGACGTGGTGCGCACCAACATCCAGAAGCTCAACGGCTCCATCGACATCCGCTCGAGCATGGGCAAGGGCACCACCTTCATCATCAGCCTGCCGCTCACCCTGGCGATCCTGCCGGTGCTGCTGGTGCGTCTCGGCGATCAGCCCTTCGCCGTGCCCCTGTCGATGGTCCGCGAGATCCTTCCGATCGAGCCCGCCGAAGTGCAGGAAGTCGGCGGCCGCGCCACCATGGTCGTGCGCGGTGAAGTCCTGCCGATCATGCCGCTCTCGACCCTGCTGGGCTGGGAGCAGAACCAGACGCCCGAATACGGCGTGCTCATGCAGAGCGCCGAGCAGAGTTTCATCCTCGCCATCGACAGCTTTGCCGGCCGCGAAGACGCGGTGATCAAGTCCCTCGACGACTTCCGTCCGAAGGGTGTTGCCGGGGTCACCACCTTGTCCAACGGCCAGATCGTGCTGATCCTCGACATGAAGGAGCTTCTCGGTGCGATGGGCGACACCCGCGGCGTCTCCCGTCGGGTGCTCCTCGCCCACCTCGAACTGCCGGCCCTCGCGGCCTGATCGCGGAGTGAGAACTACGTAACGGAGACACGAAGCCCGCGCTGAGACATCCTCCACAGCGCAACACTCTGCAACAAGATGGCGTGAATTTCGCCGCTCGACCCAGGGCGGGGCTCGGTTAGGATCGTTCCTGACCGCCCCCGCCCGCTGCCGTTCCGGCACCGGAGCCTGGATGGGCCGGGAGAGCGCAGATGGGTGACTTCGACTTCGATTACTGGAAAGACCTCGCCGAGCAGGACCCGCCCGGGTTCTTTCGTGCCCGCGAGCAGCTCCTGCGTCAGTGCATCGCCCTCCATCCCCAGCAGGCCCAGGAACTCACCGAATTCCAGGCCCACATCGACGCCACCCGACTGCTGGCCGGCAGCCCGCTGCTGGCCAGCCGCGCGTTGTTCAGCCTCCTCGAAGACCAGCTGATGCTGCTCAGCGCCAGGCTCGGCGAACTGCACCGGGAAACCAGCGGCCTGCGCGACCTGCTGGCCAGCGGGCAGACCGCCTGAACGGCCACGGCGGAGCGGGTAAGAGGAAGCAGGAAGTAGGGAGTAGGAAGTGGGAAGTGGGAAGTGGGCGCGGCCAAACGTCGGCGCACCGCTCATCAGCACAGCCCCTCTTCCCACTCCCCATTTCCCATTCCCCCTCACCATTTCCCACGCTCCGCTCCCTCGAATTAACCCTCCAATCCCCATCTGTTCGTCGCCTTGTCCGCCACCGGAAGCCGGTATCGTTGCACCATCTGAACGACCGTCGAGCGGGCCGTGGCTGAAGACAGCGACCTCGAAAAAACAGAATCAGCATCAGCGCGAAGACTGGAGCAGGCCCGCGAGGAAGGGCAAGTTCCCCATTCCCGCGAGCTGGCCACCTTCATCTCGTTGATGGTCGGCGTGGTCGCCCTGTACGTGCTGGGGCGCTGGGGTGGGCACCGGATGATGGAGCTCGTCCGTAGCGGGCTCAACTTCGAACGCCAGAAAGCCTTCGAGCCCGAGGGCATGCAGCAGGTGCTCGCCCAGCTCGCCACCGACGGGCTCCTCACCATCGCGCCGCTGCTGCTGGCCTCGGTGGTCGCGGCGCTGGTCACGCCCTTCCTGTTGGGCGGCTGGGTGTTTTCCACCAGTGCGCTCAAGTTCGACCTCACCCGCCTTGATCCCCTGCAGGGCCTGGGGCGGATGTTCTCCACCCACGGCCTGGCCGAACTGGTGAAGGCCACCCTCAAGTCGGTGCTGGTGGCCAGCGTGGGGGGGTGGGTGGTGTGGCGGGAGCGTGACCACCTGTTCTCCCTGATGCTCCAGCCGCTCGCAACCAGCATGGACGACTTTGCCAGCCTGGTGCTGCTGTCGGCCCTGCTGATCGTCGGCAGCCTGGCGGTGATCGCCGCCATCGACGTGCCCTTCCAGCTGTGGGAATTCCACCGCCGCCTGCGCATGACCAAGGACGAACTGCGCCAGGAAATGAAGGAGCAGGAAGGCGACCCGCAGATCAAGGCGCGCATCCGCGCTGCCCAGCGCGAGATGTCCCGCCGCCGCATGATGAGCAACGTGCCCACCGCCGACGTGGTGGTCACCAACCCGACCCACTACGCCGTGGCCCTCAAGTACGACCCCGACCGGGCCGGCGCGCCCATCGTGGTGGCCAAGGGCGCCGATGTCGTCGCCGGCAAGATCCGCGAACTGGCCCGCGAGCACAACGTCCCCATCCTCGAAGCCCCGCCGCTCGCCCGAGCGCTGTTTGCCCACTGCGAGCTCGAACAGCAGATCCCCGCCGCCCTCTACACGGTGGTCGCCGAAGTGATGGCCTGGGTCTTCCAGCTCAACCACTGGATCGCCGAAGGCGGCCTCCCGCCCGACGTGCCCGGCGCCCTCGCGGTGCCCGAGGGCATGGACCCGGGGACGGGTGAGGGGGCCGAGTGAGCGCTGCGGGCCGCCTTCGTCGGCGTGCCCCGGCCAACCTGTCCCAGACGATGCGCGTAGGCTAGACTCAAAGCGTGAGCCGGCGCTCGCTCCCGAATGCCGGCCCCCCAAGCAGGCTTTGCGATCATGGCTGACCTTTTCCTCTACACCCTGGGCCCCCCGCTTCTCGTCGTGGCCCTGTCCGCCCCGTGGGTGCTGCGCGCGGGCAAGTCCGACCCCGGTCTCGTCTGGCGTCTGGCCTTCATCATCGGCTCGGTCGGCGGCTTCTTTATCTTCGTCGCCGTCGGCTGCGCGGAGGATCGATCCTTCGCAGAGGGCCATGGAGGGCGGGCGCTGATGATCTCGTCCGCCTCCATCTCGGTGATCTACGGCGGAATCTTCAGCCCACTGGGCGCCGCAATCGGTGCCACACCCCTGTGGCTCTACGCCAGACGGTCGAAGGGGCGCTGATGCGCGGCGCGTGCCTGCGTGTTCATAAGGTCGCTGCCGTCCTCCCCCCGAATTACCCCGCCTTTCCCCCTCACTTCCGGCCTTTCCCCGGAGGTCGCTTGAGCGACCATCCGGAGCATGAACAGTAGTCTGAACCTGCGCACCCTTTTCGCCCCGAGCAACATCCGCACGCTCGCCGGGCCGCTGCTCATCATCCTCGTTCTGTCGATGATGGTGCTGCCGCTACCGGCCTTCGTGCTTGACCTGATGTTCACCTTCAACATCGCGGTGTCGGTGATGGTGATGCTGGTGGCGATGTACACCAAGAAGCCGCTGGATTTCTCGGTGTTCCCCACGGTGCTGCTGGTCACGACGCTGCTGCGCCTGTCGCTCAACGTGGCCTCGACGCGGATCGTGCTGCTCGAAGGCCACACTGGCCCCGACGCGGCGGGCAAGGTGATCGAGGCATTCGGCCACTTCCTTGTCGGCGGCAACACCGCGGTGGGCCTGGTGGTGTTCATCATCCTCACGGTCATCAACTTCGTGGTGATCACCAAGGGCGCCGGGCGGATTGCCGAAGTGGGCGCGCGCTTCACCCTCGACGCCATGCCCGGCAAGCAGATGGCCATCGACGCCGACCTCAACGCCGGCCTCATCGACGAAAAGGAAGCCAAGAAGCGCCGGGCCGAGACCTCCCAGGAGGCGGATTTCTACGGCGCGATGGACGGTGCGTCCAAGTTCGTCCGCGGTGACGCGGTGGCGGGCATCCTGATTCTCGGCATCAACGTGATCGGCGGGCTGATCGTCGGCGTGCTCCAGCACAACATGGAGCTGGGTCAGGCGGCCACCAACTACACCCTGCTGACCATCGGCGACGGCCTGGTGGCCCAGTTGCCGGCGCTGATCATCTCGGTGGCGGCCGGTCTGGTGGTGTCGCGGGTGGGCGACGACGGGGACATGGGGTCGCAGGTGATCGGCCAGGTGTTCTCCAACCCGCAGGTGCTGGTGCTCACCGCGGCGATCCTGGGCATCCTCGGTCTGATCCCGGGCATGCCCAACTTCGTGTTCCTGATGCTGGCCAGCGGGCTGGGCTACATGGCCTGGCGGGGCGGCATCAAGCAGGCCGCCATCGAAGAGGCAGAGGCCCCCGTCGCCGCGCCGGTGGTGCCGGCCGAGAGCCAGGAAGCCAGCTGGTCGGACGTCACCCCGGTGGATGTGCTGGGCCTCGAAGTGGGCTACCGGCTGATCCCGATGGTCGATAAGGGCCAGGACGGCGAGCTCCTCAAGCGCATCCGCGGCCTGCGCAAGAAGTTCGCGCGGGACATCGGCTTCCTTGCCGCGCCGGTGCATATCCGCGACAACCTGGAGCTCAAGCCCAACGCCTACCGCATCGTGCTGAAGGGCGTCGAGATCGGCACCGGCAGCGCGTTTCCCGGGCAGTTCATGGCGATCAACCCGGGGCGGGTGTCCGGCCCGCTCGCCGGCCGCGAGACCACCGATCCGGCCTTCGGCCTGCCGGCGGTGTGGATCGACGCCAGCCAGCGGGAGCAGGCCCACGCGTTGGGCTACACCGTGGTGGACGCCAGCACCGTGGTGGCGACCCACCTCAACCACCTGATCCTCAGCCACGCGCCGGAGCTCCTCGGCCGCGCCGAGACCCAGGCGCTCCTCGACCACATCGCCAAGGACAGCCCCAAGCTGGTGGAAGACCTGGTGCCCAAGCTGCTGCCGCTGGCCACCGTGCAGCGGGTGCTGCAGAACCTCCTCGACGAAGGCGTCAACATCCGCGACATGCGCTCCATCGTCGAGGTGCTGGCCGAGTTCGCGCCGCGGGTCCAGGACCCGCTGGAACTCACGTCCCGCGTGCGCCAGGCCCTGGGCCGGGCGATCGTCCAGAGCCTCTTCCCGGGCAGCGGCGAGGTGCAGGTGATGGCCCTCGATCCGGGCCTCGAGCGGGTGCTGATGCAGGCCATGGGCGGCGGCGGGCCGGAAGGCGGCGCCATCGAGCCGGGCCTCGCCGACACCCTGCTGCGCGAAACCGCCGCTGCCGCCCAGCGCATGGAAGACATCGGCCTGCCGCCGGTGCTGCTGGTGCCGGCGCCGCTGCGCTGGCTGCTGTCGCGCTTCCTGCGCCGCAGCGTGCCCACCCTCAAGGTGGTGGCCAACTCCGAAGTGCCCGAGACCCGCCTGATCCGCGTCTCGGCGATGATCTCTCCCACCGCCTGACCTCGCCTGCACGACGCCCGAAATGGGCGTCATTGGGGTTCGCTGAAGGAATAGCACCCTAAAACCTGTCTTTTCCCGGCCATCGAAAGACGGCCGGCTACGGATAATCAAACGTACCGAAGTGCCCACGCCGATCCCGTGAAAGCCTTCGTACCCCCGGAGACAGGAGCATGAACGTCAAGCGCTACTTTGCAAAAACCGCCCGCGAGGCCCTTCGCATGCTGAAGGACGACCTCGGTCCGGATGCCGTGGTGCTTGCCAACCGTGCGGCCAATGGCGGCGTCGAGATCCTCGCCTTGCCGGCCGGCGATGTGGCGAGCCTGCAGCGCGCCCGCAGCCAGGCCCAGGCCGCCGCTGCCGCCCCTGCGCCCGCCCCGGTGGCGGCTGCCCCCGCGCCTGCTCCTGCGCCGGATTTCTTCGACGACGACTTCCGCGTCAGCCTGTCCCGCGCTGCCGCCGCCAACCGTCCGGCTCCGTCGCCCGCGCCTGCGCCGGTGGCCCAGCCCCGTCCGGCCGCGCCCCGCGCCCCCGAAATGCAGCCCTTCAACCCGCCGCGGGTCGAGCTCAACCGCGACGTGTTCAATGCCGCCTCCAGCCAGGTGCGCCGCCCGCCCGCCGAGGCGCCCCGCGCGCCGGCGCCGGCCCAGCCCCGTTCGCCCCTGCGCAGCGACGCCGCCGCACCCCGCGCCCCCGAGCCGGCCCGCCAGCGCCCCGCCGGCATCGAGGAAGAAGCCCGCATCCGCGCCCTCGAATCCGCCAACTCCCAGATGGCCAACGAACTGGCCGCCATCCGCGGCATGATCGAACGCCAGCTCGCCGGCTTTGCCTGGGGCGAACTGAGCCGCAGCGCCCCTGGCCGCGCCCGCCTGATCGGTGATCTGCTGGAAGCCGGCTTCTCCGCCGTGCTGGCCCGCGAACTGGCCGAGAGCGTGCCCGAGGACGAAGCCCCCGAAGAAGCCCACCGCCTGCTCCACGCCGAGCTCGCCCGGCGCTTCCGCGCCATGGACTGCGACGCCGACATCATCGACCGGGGCGGCGTGTTCGCCCTCGTCGGCCCCACCGGCGTCGGCAAGACCACCACCACCGCCAAGCTCGCCGCCCGCTGCGTGGTGCGCCACGGCGCCGACAAGCTGGCCCTGATCACCACCGACAGCTACCGGATCGGCGCCCACGAACAGCTGCGCATCTACGGCCGCATCCTCGGCGTGCCGGTTTATGTGGTGCGCGACGCCAACGACCTGCGCGAAACCCTCGCCAGCCTGCGCGACAAGCACATGGTGCTGATCGACACCATGGGCATGAGCCAGCGCGACAAGATGGTCGCCGAGCAGGCCGCCATGCTCACCGGCGCCGGCAAGGTGTCGCGCCTGCTGCTGCTCAACGCCACCAGCCGCGGCGACACCCTTGACGACGTGGTCAATGCCTACGGCGGCGACGACCTCTCCGGCGTGATCCTCACCAAGATGGACGAAGCCATGTCCCTCGCGCCGGTGCTCGACGTGGCCGTGCGCCACCAGGTCAATGTGTATTACGTCGCCAACGGCCAGCGCGTGCCGGAAGACCTCCACCTGCCCGACCGCGATGCGCTCCTCGATCAGGCGCTGCGCGAACTGCCGGCCAACTCGCCCTTTCGGCTCGACCCCCTCGAAGCCGGCCTGATGATGGCCAACGCGGGGCAGACCGGGGTGGCCCAGCTGCGCGGAGGGCTTTGAGATGCTCCACGCCTCCGATCAGGCCGCCGGCCTTCGCCGCCTGTTCCGCCGCACCCCGTCGGCCGTGGTGGCCTTGTTCACCTCGGGCCGCTCGCCGCGGGATCTGGCTGTCCAGACCCTCACCGCGCTCACCGAAGGGGCCCGCCGGGTGGTGGCCATCGACGAACACGCGCCCGACCGCGGCTCCCTGCTGGCGGCCTTCGGCTACCCCGACGGCGGCGACCTGCTGGGCGCCCTGCAAGGGCAGCACGACGTGACCGAGACCATGCGCGAAGTCGCCGACGGGCTGTGGGTCGTGCCGGCCGCCGCCACCGTGCTGGCAGTGCCGCTCCTCGACGAGACCCAGCACGCCCGCCTCGAAGCCGGCATCGCCGAACTCCAGCGCCGTGCCGACCTGCTGGCGATCCACACCGTCGGCGACGTGCGCAGCCTCACCCCCTTCGCCCGCGCCGCCGGCCGTCGCCTGCTGGTGGTGGAGGCGAGTGGCGTTGGTGCCCGCGGTGCGTGTCAGTGGATCAAGGGCCTGGCCGCGGCCGGCGCCGGATCGCTGGAGATCGCCGTCAGCGGCGCCCGCGACCGGGCCGACGCCACCGCGCTCTTTGCCAGCCTCAACGACTTCACCGCCCGTCACGTGGGGCTGCCCCTGGTGTGGCGCGGCGAGGTGGAGCGCGACCCCCTGGCCGACGCCATGACCACGCCCCTCGGTGCCCGTCATCCGGCCGAGGGTGCCCAGGCCTTCATCCGCCGTCTGCGCGCCTGGTCGTCCCAGGCCGGTGTGGCTGGTTGAAATCGGCAAAAAGTGAAATTGTGAAATCTTGTGTCGTCGGCTGCATGAAAGCCTATCGTTGCCGATGAGTAGTGTGAGCGCCGCGCGACTCCAAAACCCGACCAGAAAGCAGACGAAAGATGTACACCGCTTCCGGCACCCTCGATAAAGAGCAACTCGTCGTCCAGTACGCGCCGCTGGTCAAGCGCATTGCCAATCACCTGATGGCCAAGCTTCCGGCCAGCGTACAGGTGGAAGACATCATCCAGAACGGCATGCTGGGCCTGCTCGACGCCATCAACCGCTACGAAGAAGGCCTCGGCGCGCAGTTCGAGACCTACGCGGTGCAGCGCATCCGTGGCTCGATGCTCGACGGCCTGCGCGAGAACGACTGGCTACCCCGCAGCCTGCGCCGGGACATGCGGCGCATCGAGGCGGCGGTGCACCAGCTCGAACAGGCCAACGGGCGGCATCCCACCGAGGCCGAACTGGCCGATTCCCTGGGCGTGCCCCTGGCCGAATACCAGCACATGCTGCAGGAGGCCCGCGGCTATCAGCTGGTGTACTTCGAGGATTTCAGCGGCGAGGGCGACGACGACTACCTCGAACGCCACATCACCCTCGAGGGCAACGACCCGCTCACGCTGCTCCTCGACAGCAACATGCGCGACGTGCTCATCAAGGCCATCGACGACCTGCCCGAGCGGGAGAAGACCGTGATGGGCCTCTACTACGAACAGGACATGAACCTGCGGGAAATCGGCGAGGTGCTCGGCGTCTCCGAATCCCGCGTGTGCCAGCTCCACAGCCAGGCCATCGCCCGCCTGCGCTCGCGCATCTCCGGCGCGATCCAGACGGCGCCCAAGGCCAAGGGTGAGGGGCGCGGCCGCGGCCGTCGCCCGGCCGCCGGCTGAACCGGGCCCGGGGCGTTTCCATGGACAGCATCAGCCTGATCGGCATCACCCTCGCGCTGGCCGCGATCCTCGTCGGGCAGGTGCTCGAGGGTGGTCACGTCGGCTCGTTGATCCAGCCGACGGCCTTTCTCATCGTCATTGGCGGCACCCTCGGCGCGGTGATGCTGCAAAGCTCGCTCAAGGTCTTCCGGCTGGGCATGCAGATGGTCCGCTGGGTCTTCGTGCCGCCCAGGCTGGATCACGATGCGCTGATCGCCGAAGTGGTCAGGTGGAGCAACGTGGCCCGCAAGGAAGGCCTGCTGGCGCTCGAAAGCCAGATCCCCGCCATCGACGATCCGTTCATCCAGAAGGGCCTTCAGCTGCTGGTCGATGGCGTCGAACCCGATCGCCTGCGCGAGGTGCTCGAGGTCGAGATCGACACCTGGGAAGGCCAGATGAAGCAGGGCGCCAAGATCTGGGAAGCCGCCGGCGGCTACGCGCCGACCATCGGCATCCTGGGCGCGGTGATGGGCCTTATCCACGTGATGGAAAACCTCTCGGATCCCTCCAAGCTCGGCTCCGGCATCGCGGTGGCCTTTGTGGCGACCATCTACGGCGTCGGTTCGGCCAACCTGATCTTCCTGCCGGTCTCGAAGAAGCTGCTCGGCGTGATCGGCACCCTCACCTCAATGCGCGAGATGCTGGTGGATGGCCTGGTCGGCATTGCCAACGGCGACAACCCGCGCATCATCGAGAGCCGCCTCAAGGGCTACGCGGGGTAGGGCGATGGCGCGGCGCCGCAAGCACGAGGACGAGCACGAGAACCACGAGCGCTGGCTCGTCTCCTACGCCGACTTCATCACCCTGCTGTTCGCCTTCTTCGTGGTGATGTATTCGCTCTCGTCCATCAACGAGGGCAAGTACCGGATCATGTCCGACTCGGTGGTGAACGCCTTCCGCAAGCTCGGCGTGCAGTCCAACAACGCCCAGATGTCGTCCGCCCCGATTCCGTCGATCCGTCCCAGCCCACCGCCGCCCAGCCCCGAGGTGGAAGAGGCGCGCAAGGCCAAGGCCGAGCGAGTCAAAAACATGGCCGAGGAGATCCGCAAGGTGCTCGCCCCACTGGTGGCCGATGGCCAGGTGCGGGTGACCGAGGGCGCCTTCGGCATCACCGTCGAGATCAACGCCAGCGTGCTGTTCAATCCCGGCGAGGCCCAGCTCGGCCGCGATGCCGTCACGGCCCTGCGGGCGGTGGGGCAGGTGGTGGCGCCGGCGGAGTTTCCGATCACCGTCGAAGGTCACACCGATACGATTCCCATCGCCACCGCGGCTTTCCCCTCCAACTGGGAGCTCTCGGCCGTGCGGGCGTCGAGCGTGGTGCGACTGTTTGTGGAAAGCGGCGTACGGCCAGCGCGGCTGACCGCTGCCGGCTACGGCGACCAGCGGCCGGTGGCCGACAACCTCACGCCCGAGGGGCGCGCCCGCAACCGGCGGGTGACGATCCTGATCGAATCGCGGGTGGTCGAGCCTGAGGTGCAGCCGAAGGTGAGGGCGTCCGGCATCGCCGATTCGATCCTGCCATCCGATGCGGCGCCGCCGGTGCCGGTTGCGCCCGAGGCCGAAGCAAAGCCCCAGCCGGCGCAGTAGGGCTAGGCTCCGCGTCTTGCCACGCATGGACGCAACAACGCCGGGCGGCGATCAAACCCGTGGCTGGATGAAATTGCTGAAGACGATCCGCCGGGCGGATCAGACCGAACCGAAGTGGCGGCTGCCGGCGGTGGGGCGGGACTGACCGTCCGGGCCGTAGATCTGCGGGTGCTCCGCGGCGGCGAGGAGGGTCGTGAGGGCCTGCTGGTTGTTCTGCAGGCGCTGGGTGATCAGCTGGCCATTGACCCGGTTGCGTTCCTTGGCTTCTTCGGCCAGGGCAACCACGTCTTCCCAGGCCGCGAGGGCTTCGGGATTGCTGGCGAGCACGATGCGGATGTTCTCGTTCGTGACCTTCGCGCCGAGGCGGGCAAACATCACCACCCGGTCGTCGGACAGGCGCTGGAGGGCGCGGTAGAGCGCGGTCTTTTCTTCGGCAAGCAGAGCGAGTGCGTCAATCTGGCTGTGCACCAGCAAGGCCTCTTCCCGCTCAAGCAGGGCGACGAAGCCGCGCATGCCGCGGCGCTCGTCCTGGATGAGCTGGGCGAGGCGAGCGTGGAAGCCGGGATCGACGGCCATGCCCGCTTACGCCTTGGCGGTTTGTGCGTTCAGCATCTGACGCACGCTGTCGATGAGGCCGTCGGCCACCTTTTCGGTGTCCACCTTGAAGCGCCCTTCGCTCATCGCCTGTTTGATCTCGTCCACCTTTGCGCTATCCACCACGGGGGTGTTGGCGATGGTTTCTTCCATCTGCTGCAGGCGCGCAGACAGGGACGACAGTTCGACCCGTTCGCCACCCGCGGAATCCTGAGTCTTCGGTGATTCCTTGGCAGCACGTGCGCGGCCTTCGCCGGACGGCAGATTGCTGGTCGCTTTGACAGAGTTATCGATCTTCACGGCATTGCCCTTTCATCCATAAGTCGACTGGGTATACGACTCGTGGAGATGAAACTTTAACCCATTGGAGTCCTTCGGGATGGGTGCGGTTTCATGGCAGCGTGATTTCGACTACGCCTCCGCTGCGGGCAATGCCCCGCACGACCTGTCCGTTCGACAGGCGCACCTGGGCGGCCTGGCCGTTGCTGGCCGAACTGAGGGCCACGCCGTCGTTGGCCACCTGGAATCCGGCGCCGCCGGAGACGACCTTGACCGGCTGGCCCTGCATTACCGCGGGCTGCTGGCGCAGGTGGCTGGTGGCCAGCGGACGCCCCGCGCCGAGGCTGATCCGCGCCGCCTGGCCGATGGCCTGGGTCGGGTCGGTGATCACGTCGGCGGCCATCGCGGTGAGTTCGCCCGATTCGACGCGCAGGTCGCCCGGGCTGACGATCTGGCCGGCAGCCAGCGGCCCGTTGGTGACCACGTAAGGGCCCTTCACGCGCACGTCGGCCGGCACCCACGCCGACCAGCTGACGGGCGCCAGACAGCGCACGCCCACCGAGATCCGCCCCCACGCGCGGCCGTTGGGCGGCAGGAAGGCTTCGAGCTGGAGGCAGGGCGCAAGCTGGTTGTCGGCGCTGAACTCGCCCACCTGAATGCTCACCTCGCCCGACAGGCTGCGGGTCTGCGTGGCCAGGAAGCGGCCCACCTCGGCCCGCACCGGCGCGGCGTCCTGGCGGGCGAAGGCCGGCGTGGCGAGGCAGAGCAGTACGAGGAGGAGGGGAATCAGGCGGGTCACGGCGCGGGCGTGGAGAAGTTCGATGGCGCCATTGGAACATGTGGGCGCCTGCTCCGGCGGCAGAAACAGAGACGCTTTCCCGGCCTTATTCGGGCTGGCCGGCAGGCGTGCCGGCGAGGCGGCAGATGCCGGCAAACTTTGCCGCAGCGGCAGGGGCGGGGAGGCAAAACCCGGAGCCAGGGATGGGAATTGGGGCGCGAATTGCCGCCTGTTCGGCCCATCGACGGGGCCGGGCGGCTCATAAGATGACTGGCACGGAAGCTGCAAAGGTGTAGCTGCCAGCCAGTCTGCAAAAACTTACGGCGGACACGGCGACAAACTTGAGGACTTGGCAGAGATGACGAACCGACTGGACGAAACGCTGCGCTTCCACCAGACCGCACTGAATGCCCGTGCCTACCGCCAGCAGGTGATCGCCTCCAACATCGCCAACGCCGACACGCCCAACTTCAAGGCCCGCGACGTGGATTTCCGCGAAGCCCTGGCGGGTGCCCTCGGCGGCGCGACCAGCGGCCTGCCCCTCAAGACCACCGCCAAGCGCCATATCGCCGGCGCCGCCGCCAGCCCGCTGGAAGCCAGCCTCAAGTACCGCACCGAAGAGCAGGGCGCGGTGGATGGCAACACGGTCAATATGGACACCGAGCGCGCCGCCTTTGCCGAGAACTCGGTGCAGTACCAGGCCAGCGTCACCTTCATCAACGGCCTGCTGCGCTCCATGCAGATGGCCGTCCAGGGTCAGTAAGGAGAGCGCCATGAGCATGCTCAACGTCTTCCAGGTGGCCGGTTCGGCGCTTCACGCCCAGTCGATGCGCCTCAACACCACCGCCAGCAACCTGGCCAACGCCGACAGCGTGGTGGGTGCCGACGGCCAGCCCTACAAGGCCAAGCAGGTGGTGTTTGCCGCCACCCCGATGCCCGGCGCCGGCGTGGCCGCCCAGGGCGTGCGGGTGACCCAGGTGGTCGAGAGCGCCGCCCCGATGCGCATGGTGTACGACCCGAAGAACCCCGCCGCCAATCCCGAGGGCTACGTGACGATGCCCAACGTGAATGTGGTCGAGGAGATGACCAACATGATCTCCGCGTCCCGCGCCTATCAGACCAACGCCGACATGATGGGCACGGCCAAGAGCCTGATGGAAAAGACCCTCGCCATCGGCCAGTAACCAGACACCGAAAGCTGAACAATCATGAGCACCGTCAATTCCACCGGTTCCACGACTTCCGCCGACGTCATCGCCGCGCTGCAGAAGGGTTCCAGCTCGTCCGCGTCCAAGACCGACGCCGCCCAGAGCCGCTTCCTCAAGCTGCTCACCGAGCAGCTCAAGAATCAGGACCCGCTCAACCCCGTCGACAACGCCCAGATGACCTCGCAGATGGCCCAGATCGAGACGGTCAATGGCCTCGACAAGCTCAACACCACCCTCGCCTCGATGCTCCAGAACAGCCAGTCCAGCGAAGTGCTGCAGGCCGCGGGGCTGGTCGGCAAGGGCGTGATGGTCGCTGGCAACAGCCTCAGCCTCACCAGCGGCAGCAAGACCTACGGCGGCTTCGAGCTGCCCAGCGCGGCCGACAAGGTGACGGTGACGATCAAGGATGCCAACGGCCTCGAAGTGCGCAAGCTCGAACTGGGCGATGCGGACGCCGGCGTGCACAACTTCTCGTGGGACGGCCTCACCACCAATGGCGCCCAGGCCGCCAGCGGCAACTACACCATCAGCGTGGCCGCGACCCGGGGTGACACCACCCTGAAGCCCGTCGCGCTCCAGATCTCCACGGTGAACAGCGTCCTGCGTACCAGCAGCGGCAGCGTGTCCCTCGACGTGGGCAGCGGTCTGGTGAGCCTCGCCGACATCAAGCAGATTCTCTAAGCGGAGACAGAAAATGGCATTCCAGCAAGGTTTGAGCGGTCTTTCCATCGCTTCCAAGGCCCTCGACGCCATCAGCAACAACGTGTCCAACTCGGGCACCGTCGGCTTCAAGGAAGCCTCGGCCCAGTTTGCGGACGTCTTCGCTGCGTCGCTGTCGGCCGGCAGCGCCACCCAGGTCGGTATCGGCGCGTCGGTGAACAAGGTGTCCCAGCAATTCACCCAGGGCAACATCTCCACCAGCAGCAACACGCTCGATCTGGCGGTCAATGGCGCCGGCTTCTTCCGGATGAGCGACAGCGGCACCATCACCTACAGCCGCAACGGCCAGTTCCATGTGGACAAGGAAGGCTACGTGGTCAATTCCAGCGGCCTGCGCCTCACCGGCAACACCTACGACGCCAAGGGCCTGCCCTCCGGTGTGGGCGGCGATATCCAGCTGAGCTTCGGCGATGCCGATCCGAAAGCCACCACCGACGCGGGCTACACCGTCAATCTGGATTCCCGCTCTGCGTCGCCCAAGTCCCTGACCCAGGCGCTCCTGAAGGGCACGAGCACGCCCGTCTCGTCGTCCGCGCCGCTGAGCTTCACCGCCGCCAACAACGACCTGACGATCACCGTCGACGGCGAGACCACCGCCACGGCCAAGATCGCCGCCAGCACCTACACCGACACCAGCTCGCTGGTCGCCGCAATCCAGACCGCCATCGACCAGACCACCCTCAAGGGCCGGGTCACCGCCTCCAGCGACAGCAGCGGCATCATCACCCTCAACTCGACCCACGGCGGCCGACTCTCCAGCCTGGACGTGAGCGGCAACGCCGCCATGCAGCTGAACCTCGCGCCGACCGCGACGGCCATCATGTCGGTGAGCGGCAGCAACGCCACCTACGCCAGCCTCACGGGCACGGTCGTCCCTGCCTACCCGCTCACCATCCCGGCGTCGGTCATGAACATCGCGGTCGATGGTGGTTCGGCGGTTGCCGTCTCCGTGCCGGCCGGTACCTACGCCACGGCGGCCGTGCTGGCCACCGCGCTGCAGGCTGCGGTGGATGCAACCGGCGCGGGCTCCTCCGGCCTCCGGGGCAAGGTCGTCGTCGGCACCAACCCCTCCGACGCCATCACCTTCAGCTCGGCCACGGCCGGCGGCACGTCGAAGATCGTCGTGTCCGACGGCTCCGGCACGCTCGCCGGCACCACCCTCGGCATCCCCACCTTTGCCGCCACCGCCAACACCGGCGGCTTCAGCATCACCGACCCGGCCAGCTACACCAGCACCACGTCCCAGACGGTGTACGACTCCCTGGGCAACCCGCACACCCAGTCGCTGTACTTCGTGAAGACGGCTCAGGCCAACAAGTGGGATGTCTACACCAGCCTGGATGGCGGCTTCCCGCCCGAGATCGACCCGGCCACCGGCCTGCACAGCCCCACCACCGTCAGCTTCGACTCCAACGGTGGCCTGCTCACGCCCAAGACGATCTCCACCTCCTACACCGTGACCACCGGCGCCACCAAGGCGCTCACCGTCACCGTCGATCTGACCAACTCCACCCAGTTCGGCAACAGCTTCGGCGTCGCCAAGCTGAGCCAGAACGGTTACAAGCCGGGTTCGCTGTCGGGCCTCACCGTCGAGGCCGACGGCACCATCCTCGGCAACTTCAGCAACGGCCAGTCCCGCACGATGGGCCAGGTGCTGCTGACCAACTTCCGCAACCCCAACGGCCTGGTGTCGGTGGGCGGTAACCAGTGGCAATGGACGCCGGACGCCGGCGCGGTGGACGGTGCCGGCGCTGCGCCGGGCACCGGCACCCTGGGCGTGCTCCAGTCGGCCGCCATCGAAGAATCCAACGTGGATCTCACCTCCGAGCTGGTCAACATGATCACCCAGCAGCGCGCCTACCAGGCCAACGCCCAGTCCATCAAGACCCAGGACCAGGTGCTGCAGACCCTGGTGAACCTGCGCTGATTAACCCAGGGAGCCCGCCATGGACCGCCTGATCTACACCGCAATGACCGGCGCCTCCGCCACCATGGGGCAGGAGGCGGCGGTGGCCCACAACCTGGCCAACGCCACCAGCACCGGCTTCAAGACCGAGCTCCACAAGCTGCGCGCGGTGCAGGTGCAGAACGCCCCGATGCCCACCCGCGCCTTCGTGGCCGATGCCAGCGTGGCCGACGACCTCACCCCCGGCCCGCTCCAGCACACCAACCGCAACCTGGACATGGCGATCCAGGGCAAGGGCTGGTTTGCGGTGCAGATGCCTGACGGCACCGAGGGCTACACCCGCAACGGCAACTTCGAAGTGAGCGCCAACGGCATCCTGCAGACCCGCGGCGGCCTGCCGGTGCTGGGCACCGGTGGCCCGATCACCGTGCCCCCCGACGTCGAAGTGGCGATCGGCTCCGACGGCACCATCTCCACGGTGCCGCGCACCGGCGCCCGCAACAGCACCAGCGCGGTGGACCAGCTCAAGCTCGTCAACCCGCCGGAGGCCGATCTCAAGCGCGGCGGCGACGGCTTCTTCCGCACCGCCAACGGCGCCGCCGCCCCGGCCGACCCGGCCGTGCGCGTCGCCTCAGGCTACCTCGAAGGCAGCAACGTCAATGTGGTCGAGCAGATGGTCTCGATGATCTCCCTGGCCCGCCAGTACGAGATGCAGACCAAGATGCTGTCCACCGCCCAGGAAATGGACCGCTCCGCCGGTCAGCTCGTCGCCAAGAGCTGACCGGCCCGCGCCGGCTGGGCCATCCTTCCATCCCAGCGCCTGCCGGATCACCGGCAGGCGTTTTCATTTCGGCGGTGCTGCCGCCCTCCGGCAAGATTTTCCGGGGTGGCTGCCGGTGGCCCCCGCGGATTCTTGCCGGATCGTGCTTTCCCCCTGAATTGACAGCCTTTTCACCACCTTCTCCGGGGCTGGAACAGGACTTGCAAAGGATAGGATGACCCTGCCGCATTGAAGCGGCCAACCCTGTCGCCCCCGCCGGCGACGCCCGAAGTACAGGAGCCCACGATGATCCGCGCCCTCTGGATTGCCCGAACCGGTCTCGACGCCCAGCAGACGCAGCTCGACGTCATCTCCAACAACCTGGCCAACGTGGCCACCAACGGCTTCAAGCGCTCCCGGGCGGTGTTCGAGGATCTGCTCTACCAGAACCTGCGCCAGCCGGGCGCCCAGTCCACCCAGCAGACGACGATCCCCTCCGGCCTGCAGATCGGTACCGGCGCGCGCCCCATCGCCACCGAGCGCATCCACACCCAGGGCAACCTCACCCAGACCGGCAACGCCCTCGACGTGGCGGTGCAGGGCGACGGTTTCTTCCAGATCCTGCTGCCCGACGGCACCACCGCCTACACCCGCGACGGCGCCTTCCAGAAGGACGCCAACGGCCAGATCGTCACCTCCAGCGGCTACCCGCTGCAGCCGGCGATCACCATCCCCGCCAACGCCCTGTCGGTCACCATCGGCAAGGACGGCGTGGTGTCGGTGACGCTGCCCAACCAGGCCGCGCCGTCGCAGATCGGCAACATCCAGCTGGCGGGCTTTGTTAACCCCGGCGGCCTGCAGAGCATGGGCGAGAACCTCTATCTCGAAACCGCCGCCAGCGGCACGCCCAATCCCAACACCCCGGGCACCAACGGCGTCGGCGTGCTCAACCAGACCTACGTGGAAACCTCCAACGTCAACGTGGCCGAAGAGCTGGTGCTGATGATCCAGACCCAGCGCGCCTACGAGATCAACTCGAAGGCCGTGTCCACGTCCGACGCCATGCTCGGCAAGCTCACCTCGCTGTAATCGCGGCGCGCGGAGAACGATGATGATGAAGACCGTCCGGCAACTTGTTCCGGTGCTGGCCGCGGCCGCCCTGGCCGGTTGTGCCGCCCTCCAGGCCACGCCCCCGACCGCCGTGCATCAGCCCATGAGCGTGCGCCCCGAGCCGCGCACGGCCCTGGCGTCCCAGCCCGGCGCGATCTTCCAGCCCAACTTCTCGCGGCCGCTGTTCGAGGACCGCCGCGCCCGCTTCATCGGCGACGTGATCACCGTCAATCTGGTCGAATCCACCGCCGCCAGCAAGAAATCCTCCACCGCCGCCGAGCGCAGCGCCAGCCTGTCGGCGTCGATCTCGGCGATGGACAAGCTGCCGCTCAAGGGCCTCGCCGGCCTCGACGCCACCGCCTCCGACGCCACCAAGTTTGGCGGCAAGGGCGACGCCGCCGCCAACAACACCTTCACCGGCACCATCACCACCACGGTGATCGAGGTGCTGCCCAACGGCAACCTGCTCGTCTCCGGCGAGAAGCAGATCGCCGTCAATCAGGGCAACGAGTTCATCCGCTTCTCCGGGGTCGTCAATCCGGTCTATGTGACCGGCGCCAACACCGTGCAATCCACCCAGGTGGCCGACGCCCGCGTCGAATATCGCGCCAACGGCTATCTGGACGAAGTCCAGACCATGGGCTGGATGCAGCGCTTCTTCCTCACCGCCATGCCGTTCTGAGGACTGCCGTCATGCCTCGCCGTACCCACCGCCGAATCCTCACCGTCACCCGCCCGCTGTCCCGCTGCGTGCTCGGGCTGCTCACCGCCGTGTGCCTGCTGGGCAGCCCGTCGGTCGAGGCCGAGCGCCTGAAGGATCTCGCCTCCATCGGCGGGGTGCGCCAGAACCAGCTGATCGGCTACGGCCTGGTGGTTGGCCTCGATGGCTCCGGCGACCAGACCACCCAGACCCCCTTCACCGTGCAGAGCATCATCAACATGCTCGGCAACCTGGGCGTCACCCTGCCGCCGGGCCAGTCGCTGCAGCTCAAGAATGTGGCCGCGGTGATGGTCACCGCCAGCCTGCCGCCCTACGCGCGGCCAGGCCAGCAGATCGACGTCACCGTGTCGTCCATGGGCAACGCCCGCTCGCTGAAGGGCGGCACCCTGCTGATGACGCCCCTGAAGGGCGCCGACGGCCAGGTGTACGCCATGGCCCAGGGCAGCCTCGCGGTGAGCGGTGCCGGCGGCGCCGCGCCGTCGGGCGGCAAGGTCACCGTCAATCACCTTTCCGCCGGGCGCATCCCCAGCGGCGCCACCGTCGAGCGCGCCGTCGCCAGCCCGGTGGGGCAGGGCGATTCGGTCTTCGTCGAGCTCAACAACACCGATTTCGGCACCGCCCAGAAGGTGGTCGACGCGATCAACGCCGTCGCCCCCGGCAGCGCCCAGGCCGTCGACGGCCGGCAGATCCAGGTGCGCGCGCCGGAAGATCCCAACCAGCGGGTGGCCTTCCTGGGCAAGCTCGAGAACCTCGACGTGACCCCCGCCATCCAGGCCGCCAAGGTCATCATCAACTCCCGCACCGGCTCGGTGGTGATGAACCAGAAGGTCGCCCTGCAGAACTGCGCCGTCTCCCACGGCAGCCTCACCGTCACCATCACCAACGAGCAGCAGGTCAGCCAGCCCGGCGCCTTCTCCGGCGGGCAGACAGCGGTCACGAACAAGGGCGGCGTGGATATCAAGCAGGAAGGCGGCAACATCTTCAACATCAAGGGCGGCACCAACCTCGCCGACGTGGTCAAGGCCCTCAACGCGGTGGGCGCCAACCCCCTCGAACTCATCGCCATCCTCCAGGCCATGAAGGCCAGCGGCGCCCTGCGCGCCGAGCTTGAGGTGATCTGACGTGGCCGCCTCCGATTTCAGCCAGATCAACGCCCTCGACCCGAACACCCTCGGCGGCCTGCGCCGGCTGTCGAAGGAGAGTTCGCCCGAGGCGACCAAGGAAGCCGCCCGCCAGTTCGAGGCGCTTTTCGTCCAGCAGATGCTCAAGTCGATGCGCGACGCGACGCCCAAGGGCAGCATGTTCGACAGCGACGAGACGCGCATGTACCAGTCGCTGCTCGACCAGCAGATGTCGATGCAGCTCTCCACCCGCGCCGGCGGCATCGGCCTTGCGAAGGTGATCGAGCGCCAGCTCAATGCCGGCAAGGGCGAGGTGAAGCTGCCCGACGGCCCGGTGCCGCTGGATGCGGCGATCCGTCGTGGCTTCGACGGCGCCGTGTCGCCGTCCGCCACCGGCACGGCAAGCCAGGCGGCAAAAACTGCCGGAGCGGCAGCTTCGTCTGCGGCAACTGCCGTCCCGATGATCCCCAGCATGCCGGCCGGTGCCGGCCCGCGGGCCTTCGTCGAGAAGGTGTGGCCCCAGGCCGTCGAGGCCAGCCGCGCTACCGGCATCCCGGCCCGCTTCCTGGTGGCCCAGGCCGCGCTGGAAACCGGCTGGGGCAAGTTCGAACTGAAGAACGCCGACGGCACGCCCAGCCACAACCTCTTCAACATCAAGGCCGGCCGCAGCTGGTCCGGCGACACGGTGAGCACCGCCACTACCGAATACGTGAATGGCGCCGCGACCCGCGAGAACGCCCGCTTCCGGGCCTATGGCAGCTATGCGGATTCCTTCCGCGACTACGCCAACCTGATCCGCAACAACCCGCGCTACGCCGCGGTGGTGGGCCAGAGCGACGCCACCGCCTTCGCCCGCGGCCTGCAGGCTGCCGGCTACGCCACCGATCCGCACTACGCCGACAAGCTGGCCCGGATCATCAACGGCAACACCCTGCGCGTGGCCCTCTCGAGCAGCGCCAGCCCGTCGGCCTGACCGCGCCCGCGCTGCCGGTTTCAAAACTGGCAGAGTTTTTGCATAGGTAGGAGCAGACACCACCGACGCAAGGACGCGGATCATGGGCAGCAGCATCTTCAGCATTGGCCTCACCGGACTCAACGCCGCCCAGGCGGGCCTGGTCACGACCAGTCACAACATCTCCAACGCCGGCACCTCCGGCTACAGCCGCCAGAACACCGTCCAGAGCACCAACCCGGCGATGTTCACCGGCGCCGGCTTCTTCGGCGAAGGGACCAAGGTCGATACGGTCAAGCGCGCCTACAGCGCCTTCCTGACCAACCAGGTGCTGTCCGCCGACACCAAGTTCAGCGAGTACGACACCTACAACACCGAGATCAGCCAGATCGACAACATGCTGGCCGATGCCACCGTGGGCCTCACCCCGGCGATCCAGTCGTTCTTCAGTGGCGTGCAGGAAGTGGCCGCCAACCCGGCCAGCGTGCCGGCCCGCCAGTCGATGATCTCCACGTCCCAGAGCCTCGTGGCGCGCTTCCACAACCTTTCCGAGCGCCTCGACGACGTGCGCTCCGGTGTGGAAAGCCAGATCGACGAGACCGTCGGCGCCATCAGCAGCTACGCCAAGGACATCGCCGAGATAAACAACAAGATCATCATCGCCCAGCAGGCCGGCTCCAACCAGCCCGCCAACGATCTGCTCGACACCCGCGACCTGCTCATCAGCGAGCTCAACAAACTGGTCCGCGTGTCCACCAACGTCGCCGACGATGGCTCCATGTCGGTGTTCATCGGCACCGGCCAGCCGCTGGTGATCGGCACCAACGCCACCAACCTCGACGCCCGGCCCTCGCTGTCCGATCCGACCCGGCTCGACGTGAATATCATCGCGTCCAATGGCAGCGCCATCCCCATCCCCGAGAGCCTGCTCGGCGGCGGCAAGCTCGGCGGCCTGCTGTCGATGCGCACCTCGTCCCTCGACGCGGCCCAGAACCAGCTCGGCCTGATCGCCGTGGGCATGGCCACCGCCTTCAACGCCCAGCACGCCCTCGGCCAGGATCTCAACGGCAACCTCGGCACCGACTTCTTCACCCAGCCGGACATCTACGTCACCCGCAACGCGCTGGCCTCCACCGCCTTCAGCAAGGACGACGTGCACTACGACGACATCTCCAAGCTCACCGGCGACGACTACCGCATCACCTTCACCGACACCGTCGGCAACTACAAGCTGACCCGCGTCTCCGACGGCGCCACGATCCCCACCGACACCGGCGTCGGCCTCAGGATCGACAAGCCGACCTCGTCCAACGTGGGCGACAGCTTCCTGATCCAGCCGACCCGCTACGTGGCCGGCACCTTCGGCGTCGCGATCACCGACACCCGGATGATCGCCGCCGCCGCCCCGATCAGCAGCAGCGCCGGCTCCCAAGGCCTGCTCAGCACCATCGGCAGCAGCGCGACCGCCTCCATCAGCGCGCCCGCCGTGCTCAGCTCGGACAAGTTCGCCAGCCTCGCGGCCGCCAACACCGTGTTCAGCTTCAGCGCCAGCCCCGACACCCTGTCGATCTCCGGCCTGCCGAGCGGGATGAAGGTCAGCTACACCGACGCCAGCGGCACCGTCGTCGGCCCCAGCGCCCTGTCCAGCATCCCCTACACCCCCGGGATGACCGTTGGCCTGTGGCACGCCACCGGCGCCACCACCAACCAGCAGGACGTCTCGTTCTCCTTCACCGGCACCCCGGCGGCGGGCGACAGCTTCCTCCTGCGGGGCGGCACGCCCAACAAGGGCACCGCCGCCATCAGCGCCCCGGTGGTGTCCGACACCACCAACCTCACCGCCCTCAAGGCCGGCTATACCACCCTCAGCTACAACAGCAGCGGCATGCTCACGGTGAGCAACCTGCCCCCCGGCATGGCCGTCGCCTACACCCCGCTCAATGGCACCCAGACCGTCGGCTCGCCGGTGCCCTACAGCAGCGGGATGAGCATCGCCTTCGGCCACATGAGCGGCACCGATTTCGTGTCCGAGGTGTCCTTCACCGTCTCCGGCGCCCCGTCCGTGAATGACCGCTTCAACATCGGCGCCAACACCGCCGGCGTCTCCGACAGCCGCAACGCCGTGCTGCTGGGCAACCTGCAGACCACCAAGACCCTGCTGTCCGCCTCCGGCCAGCCCTCGGCCACCTTCCAGTCGGTGTATTCCCAGCTGGTGAGTGCCGTGGGCAACAAGGCGCGGGAGCTCGGCGTCAATCGCGACGCCCAGGAAAGTCTGGTCCAGCAGGCCTCGAGTGCGCAGCAATCCCTTGTTGGGGTAAATCTCGATGAAGAAGCGGCCAATCTGATCCGTTATCAGCAGGCATACCAGGCCGCGAGCAAGGTGATGAGCGTTGCCTCCAAGCTCTTCGACCAAGTGCTGGCCCTCGGCCAATAACCTGAAGGAACATCATCATGCGAGTCACCACGGGCATGATCTACGACACGGGCGTCGCGCAGATGCAACGGCAGAGCGCCCAGCTCCTCGACACCCAGCAGCAGGTCTCCACCGGCCGGCGCATCCTGCGTCCGTCGGACGACCCGGTCGCCTCGGCGCGGGCGCTGGAAGTCTCCCAGTCGAAGAGCGTCAACGCCCTCTACACCAGCAACCAGGGTTATGCGGGCGACGCCCTCAAGCTGGTGGACAGCAAGCTGATGGCCGCCACCGACATCGTCACCTACGTGCGCACCCGCGCGGTCGAGGCGGGCAACGGCACCTACTCCGCCAGGGAGCACGCCGCCATCGGCGAAGACGTGGCCCAGCAGTTCGATGCCTTGCTCGGGGTTGCCAACAGCCAGGATTCGGCCGGCGACTACGTGTTCGGCGGCTATCGCAGCAACAGCCTGCCGTTCTCCGGCTCGCTCGCGGCCGGCGTCCAGTACCAGGGCGACCAGGGCGCGCGCACGCTGCAGATCTCCGCCTCGCGGGAGCTCCCGATCACCACCTCCGGTGACGACATCTTCAACGCCATCCACGCCTCGCCGGGCTCGGGCTTTGCGCTGTCGAGCGCCGCCAACACCGGCTCGGCGCTGGTGTCGGGCCTGTCGCTGGCGGGCAGCTACAACGGCCACGCCTACGCGGTGAACGTCGCTTCCGGCCCGGCCTATTCGGTGGTCGATGCCACCACCGGCGCCACCGTGCCCGTCACCTCCTCGACGAGCGGCACCAGCACCACCCTCAGCTTCGGCGGCGTCACCCTCAGCCTCGACGGCGCGCCCGCGTCGGGCGACAGCTTCAACGTCTCCACCGTGGCCAGCGCCTTCGACGTGCTGGGCAACTTCGTCACCTCGCTCAAGTCGGGCAACGCGTCGGCCATCGCCTTCGGCAACAGGCAGGCCATCGCCAGCATGGATGCCACCCAGGACAACATCTCGCGGGTCCAGTCCGGCGTCGGCTCGCGGATGGTCGAAGTGGAAACCCAGCAGAACATCGGCAGCGACCTCGACCTCCAGTACAACCAGGCCCTGTCCCGGCTCGAGGACGTGGATTACGCCGAGGCGGTGAGCAACCTCACCCAGCAGAAGACCTTCCTCGAAGCCGCTCAGCAGAGCTTCCTGAAGGTCAGCAACCTGTCGCTGTTCAACTATCTGTAGTTGATGTGATGACGCGCCGCACGCCCGTTATCGCCCTGGCCCTCGCCGCGCTCCTGGCCGGTTGCGAGAACATGCCGGCCAAGGAGTGGGGCCTCGTCCCTGCGGCCGCGCTGCTGGTGCAGGATGCCGGCTTCCTGAAGGCACCCTTCGGTGCCGCGGCGGCCGCCGTGTACATCGTCAGCGACCCCTTCGCGCCCAACTGGACGATCGAGGAATCCCGCCAGTCCGACGACCACTACATCATGGCCCTGCGCCACAAGGCGATGCACAGCGGCGGCGGCGGCGAGGCGCGTCAGGTGTTCGCCCGCCGGGCGGCGCAGCTGGCGGGCCAGCCGGGCTTTGGCGCCTACGAGGTGGTGCGGTGGCAGATGGGCATCGAGAGCGGCCGGCCCTTCGCCCAGCGCGTGGCCTACGGCGAGGTGCGGCTGGTGCGGCTGGTGCCGCCCCGGGACGTGGCCAATTCGGCGCCCTGAGCCGGGCGCGCATCTGTACCTATCGTTTTTTCAGTTTGATTCATCTGTGCCGGTTTCGCGCTGCCGCCTGCAAGCGTCTCTGAACCTTGCGACGCCGGTAGGACTTCCGTAAGGTGCGCCCATCGCAGGCACAACCAATCGAAAGCGCACATGGACCGCATGACCGAACGCCGCCGGGATCGCCGCATCCCCCTCGGCTGCAAGGTGGGCATCAAGCTCCCCCATTCCACGCAGGCCGTTGTCGGCACCTGCGTCGACCTCAGCGTCGGCGGCCTGACCATCCGGTCCACCCACGTGCCCCAGATGGATGAAGTCTTCGAGATCGCCGTGCTGCCGCCCGACATGGGTGGCCCGTTCCAGCCGCTGCACGCGCGGGTGCGCGTGCGTCGCTGCCACGGTCTGGAACAGGCCGGGCTCTACGAGATGGGCGTCGAGATCGTCGACATCATCAAGTAGCGCCCGGTCGGGTCAGCGCTGGCGCAGCCCCGCGTGGGCCGCGCCAGCATCGGCGTAAAGCTGGCCCGGTGTCGCGCTGCGGTCGAAAGCCCCGGCCAGCTGCAGGCGCAGGAAGGTGCTCGAGGTGTAGCGGGTGACCTGCGTGTAGTGGCGTTCGACCAGCGCCTTGACCATCGCCGCGTACTCATCCACCACCTCCGGCGCAATGCTGAAGCGGTCGTAATTGACCACCGCCGCCACCTTGTGGCCGATCGCCGCCAGCCGCCCTTCCACCGCCACGCGGATGCGTTCGATGTCGGCGCTGGTGCGCAGGTTGAGCCCCTCGAAATTCACGAAGAACAGCTGCCCGGCCGGGTCGTAGGAGAGCCGCTCGTCCAGCGGCATCTCCAGCAGATCCGGGCGCAGGTGCATCGGCCCGTCGGCAAAGATGCGGGGGTCCATCAGCGCCGGCTCGGCCGGGATCTGCGGGCGGAAATCCATCCGGGCGAGGATGTCGCGCTCGATGTCGATGCCCGGCGCCACCTCGGCGAGCACCAGCCCGTCGGGCCCCAGCCGGAACACGCAGCGCTCGGTGATGTAGAGCACCGGCGTGCCGCGCCGGTTGGCCTCGGGGCCGCTGAAGGTGCGGTGTTCCACCTGCTCCACGAACTTCGAGGCCGAGCCGTCGTTCTCGATGATGAGCTTGCCGGCCTCGATGGCCACCTTCAGGTTGCCCGCGGTGAAGGTGCCCACGAAGACCACCTTCTTGGCGTTCTGGCTGATGTTGATGAAGCCGCCGGCGCCGGCCAGCCGCGGCCCGAAGCGCGACACGTTGAGGTTGCCCTCGCGGTCGGCCTGGGCGAGCCCCAGGAAGGCCATGTCCAGCCCGCCGCCGTCGTAGAAGTCGAACTGGCTGGGCTGGTCGATGATCGCCTGGGGGTTGATCGCCGCGCCGAAGTTGAGCCCGCCAGCCGGCACGCCGCCGATCACGCCCGGTTCGGCGGTCATGGTGATGAGGTCGGTCACCTTCTCTTCGGCGGCCACCGCGGCGAGTCCCTCGGGCATCCCGATGCCCAGGTTCACCACCGCGTTGGCACGCAGCTCCAGCGCTGCGCGGCGGGCGATGATCTTGCGCTCGCTCATCTCCATCGGCGCCACCGCCGACATGGGCACCCGCAGCTCGCCGGCGAAGGCCGGGCTGTAGGATTCGATGAAGGTCTGCATGTGGTATTCGGGCTTCTCGGCCACCACCACGCAGTTCACGAAGATGCCGGGAATCTTCACCTGCCGCGGGTTGAGGCTGCCCCGCTCGGCGATGCGTTCCACCTGGGCGATGACGATGCCGCCCGAGTTATGCGCGGCCATCGCGATGGCCTGGGCCTCGAGGGTGAGGGCCTCCTTCTCCATCGTGATGTTGCCGTCGGCGTCGGCGGTGGTGCCGCGGATGATCCCCACGTTGATCGGGAAGGCCTTGTAGAACAGGTATTCCTCGCCGTCGATCTCCATCAGCCGGACGATGTCGGTGGTGGTGCGCTCGTTGAGCTTGCCGCCGCCGAAGCGCGGATCGACGAAGGTGCCCAGGCCCACCCGGGTGAGGGTGCCGGGCTTGCCGGCGGCGATGTCGCGGAACAGGTGGGTGATCACGCCCTGGGGCAGGTTGTAGGCTTCGATGCGGCTCGCCACGGCCAGCTGCTGCAGGCGCGGCACGAGGCCCCAGTGGCCGCCGATGACGCGGGCGACGAGGCCGTCGTGGCCGAGGTGGTTGAGGCCGCGATCCTTGCCGTCGCCCTGGCCGGCGGCGTACACCAGCGTCAGGTTGCGGGGGGCGCCGAGACCGCGCATGTCCTCGCCTTCGGTCTCGAGGAAGTACTCCTCCAGCGCGACGGCGATGTTCTCGGGAAAGCCGATGCCGACGAAGCCGCCGGTGGCGACGGTGTCGCCGTCGCGGATCAGGCGCACGGCTTCACGGGCCGAGACGATCTTGCCGTTGCCGGCGGTGGGTAGCGCGGTGGTGACGGGGTTCTGGCTGGTGTTCATGGCGACTCCTGTGCCTGAAGGTCCGCCGCGTCTCAGACGAGGCCGGTGAGGTAGTAGGTGGCGATGATCGCAAAGACCGCGCTGGTCTTGATCATCGTGATCGCAAAGATATCCTTGTAGGCCACCTTGTGGGTGAGGCCGGTGACGGCCAGCAGGGTGATGACCGCGCCGTTGTGGGGCAGGGTGTCCATGCCGCCGGAGGCCATCGAGGCGACCCGGTGCAGCACTTCCAGCGGAATGCCGGCGGCGTTGGCGGCGCTGATGAAGGTTTCGGACATGGCGGCCAGCGCGATGCCCATGCCGCCCGACGCCGAGCCGGTGATACCGGCCAGGGTGGTGACGGTGATGGCTTCGTTGATCAGCGGGTTGGGGATCACCTTGAGGGCGTCGGCCACCACCAGGAAGCCGGGCAGGGCGGCGATCACGGCGCCGAAGCCGTATTCGGACGCGGTGTTCATCGACGCCAGCAGGGCGCCGCCGACGGCGGCCTTGGTGCCTTCGGCAAAGCGCGCCGCGACGGTCTTCCAGGCGAACACCATGACGGTGAGGATGCCCACCAGCAGCGCGCCTTCCACCGCCCAGATGGCGGCGATCTTGGAGACGTCCTGCACCACCGGGGCGGCCTTGCCGATCACCGCCGGCACGAAGCTGTGGCTCTTGCCGTAGATGGTCGGGATGAGGTCGGTGAAGAGCTTGTTGGTGACGCCCACCAGCACCAGCGGCAGGACCGCGAGGATCGGGTTGGCCAGCTTTTCCTTGTCGTCGAAGGGTTCGGGTTCATTCACCAGGTTGGTGCCGTAGCCTTCACCGGCCGCGGCAGCGGCGCGGCGACGCCATTCCAGGTAG
Organism: Zoogloea sp. 1C4; assembly: GCF_009469605.1. GTDB lineage: Bacteria > Pseudomonadota > Gammaproteobacteria > Burkholderiales > Rhodocyclaceae > Zoogloea > Zoogloea oryzae. The sequence goes on from NZ_SSXU01000002.1 coordinate 56,984, forward strand.
GCCATGCCGAGCACGAAGATGAAGATCGAGCCGATCACGCCCAGCACCGGGGCGGCGTAGATGTTGGTCTTGAAGAAGGTGGTCGGGATGACGTTCTGGATCTGCGGCGTGCCGGGCAGGGAATCCATCGTGAACGAGAAGGCGCCCAGGGCGATGGTGCCGGGGATCAGGCGCTTGGGAATGCCGCCCTGGCGGAACATCTCGGCCGCGAAGGGATACACCGCGAACACCACCACGAACAGCGACACGCCGCCGTAGGTGAGCAGCGCGCACACCAGCACGATGGAGAGCATCGCCCGCTCGGCGCCCACCAGCTTGATGACCGACGAGACGATGGATTTGGAGAAGCCGGAGAGCTCGATGACCTTGCCGAAGATGGCGCCGAGCAGGAAGACCGGGAAGTAGTTTTTGACGAAGCCGACCATCTTGTCCATGAAGAGGCCGGTGAACATCGGGGCGACGAGGGTCGGGTCGGTGAAGAGAACCGCGCCGAGGGCCGCCACCGGCGCGAAGAGGATGACGCTGTAGCCCCGGTACGCGATGTACATCAGGAAGCACAGCGAGGCTAATACGATCAGGAATGACATGGTTGGAATCTCCTCCGTTATGGGTTTGCGGCGATGTATGCGCAGAAACCATGCCAGTGTTTTTACTTATTGATTCATAAGGAAAACGTATTTTTGCTGCGGTGCATTGTGTCCGTGGCGCCGGGCAGGGTGTCTGGTGCCTCGGACAGGTGTCGCGGTGCTGTCGTCAGGTGTTGGCGGCGCTGCCGAGGCCAAGGGCGGCGATCTTCTCGTACAGCGAGGCGCGGGAGATGCCCAGTATGCGCGCAGCCTGGGCCTTGTTGCCGCCTGCATTGGCGATGGCGTCGACGATGGCCCGGCGCTCGGCGTCCTGCTGGATCTGGTCGAGGGTGCGCGTGGGGCTGGCCTTGGCCGGGGCGGGCGTGGCCCGCGCCGCGGCGGGCAGCAGGTGCTCGAAATCCCGGGCTTCGAGCCGGTCGGCGTCGGACAGCAGGAGCGCCCGTTCGAGCATGTTCGACAGCTCGCGCACATTGCCCGGCCAGGTGTAGCCGGCGAGGCAGGCGATGGCGTCGGCCGACAGGCTGCGGGGCGGTTCGCCCAGCTGGCGGGCGATGCTGTCGGTGAGGCATTCGGCGATCAGCGGCAGGTCGTCGATGCGCTCGCGCAGCGGCGGCACGTCGAGGGTCATCACGTTGAGCCGGTAGAACAGGTCGGCGCGGAAGCGGCCTTCGTCCACGTCCTTCTGCAGGTTGCGGCTGGTGGCGGCGATGATGCGCACGTCGATGGGGATGAGCCGGTTGGAACCCACCGGCTCGATCTCCTTCTCCTGCAGGGCCCGCAGGAGCTTGGCCTGCAGCGCCGGCGACATGTCGCCGATCTCGTCGAGGAACAGGGTGCCGCCCTGGGCGAGCTCGAACTTGCCGCTGCGGCCCTTGCGGTCGGCGCCGGTGTAGGCGCCGGGGGCGACGCCGAAGAACTCGGCTTCGAGCAGGGTTTCGGGGATCGCGGCGATGTTCACCGCCACGAAAGGGCCGTCGGCCCGGGGGCTGGCGGCGTGGATGGCCTGGGCGAGGAGCTCCTTGCCGGTGCCCGTCTCGCCGAGGATGAGCACCGGTGAGACGGCCCGGGCGGCCCGGCGGGCCTTGTCCTTGACGGCCACGCAGGCCGGGCTGGTGCCCACGAAGCTGGCGAAGGTGTAGCGGGTGCGGCGGGCTTCGTCGAGCTTGCGGCGGGTGTCGGCGAGTTCGAGGCGCAGGTTCTGGAAGCGCGACAGCAAGGGGGCGAGCTGGCGCGGGTCGTCGAAGATCATCACCCCCACGCCGCCGATGATTTCGCCGGCGCTGTCGCGCACCGGCAGGCGCATCACCACGAAGGATTCGCTGCCGAACTCCATCACGTCGAGCATGATGGGCTTGCCGCTGGCCACCACGTTGCGCATCAGGCTGTTGGGGATCACGTCCTCGACCGGCAGGCCGATCACCGAGGCCGGATCGGCGATGCCCAAGTGGCGCGGGTACTGCTCGTTCATCCAGACGATGCGGGCTTCGCGGTCGACGATCAGGATGCCCTCGGAGAGCTCGGAGAAGGCGGCCAGCAGCGTGTCGTTCACGTGCCGGCGGATGCGTTCGGCCTCCGCCGCGAAGGGTGCTGGTGCCATCGGTCTCCTGCCTCGTTCTTGTTCTCGTTCGTCAAGCATAGCGCACCTGACGTGGCTAATGCCTGCGCGGCTGCAGTCCGATCTCGATGGCGGTCTGCGGGCCGATCAGCGTGTCGGCGAGGCTGTCCGGCTCTTCGGCGCGGCCTTCGGCAACCGGGATGCGCCCGGCCATGATCTCGGCCAGGGCCTGGGGGTGGCGCGGCTGGCGGTTGGGCTCGGCGTAGCCGTCGGGGTAGGTCGGCTGAAGGGTCTGCAGATCGTACTTGTCGGTGGCGCCGAGGGTGTGGAGCAGCTCGTGGGCGATCACCACCGCGTTGCGCTGGCGCTCGTCGCGGCTGGCGAAGACTTTCACCACGCCGATCAGGCCCTTCTGCAGGCCGAGGGAGTGGTCGAGCTGGGGCGTCCGGGCCGGGTCGTGGTAGAGCACGAACAGGCGGATCTCCGGGCGCGGCCCCGGCGCGGCGTCGTGGCGCCAGGCCCAGTAGCGCAGCTGCAGGCTCCACAGGGCCACCGACAGCCGGCTGCCACCTTCCGGGAGCGGCGGCGGCAGGGCATTGACCGGCGGCGCCAGGTTGATCGCCACCGGGCGCAGCAGCGGCCGGCCGTAGCGGCGCACTTCTTCCTGCAGCCATTCGCCGATGGGCGCGAAGTCGTCGGGGTGCAGGCGCTCGACGATCTGGCGGGTGACCGGCGAATCGTCGGCCATGATGGGGTAGATCGTGGTGTGCACCGAGTGCTTCCAGTCGGTGGCCTGGGCGCCGGCGCGCCAGGCGCCGACGGCAACCGTGACGAGGATGAACAGCAGGATGGCGATGCGCAGTTTGCGGAACATGGTCAGGCGTGGGGGGCAGGGGCAGATGGCGAAGCGATCACATTCTAGCGATGCCGGCCCCGGGGCTGTCCACGGCAGGCAGGGCCGGGGCCTGGCGCAGCTCGTCGAGAAAGGCCCGGGCCGGCAGCGACAGCACCTTGCTGCGCAGATGCACCACGTTCCACGGGCGATGCAGCGGAAAGCCCGCCACGTCGAGCACGCACAGCCCCTCGGCCTCCAGGCGCTCGCCCAGGGCGTGGCGCGACAGCACGGTGAGGCCCATGCCGGTGCCGGCGAGCTCCAGCAGCGCCTCGTTGCTGGCCAGCGACAGGCGTACTCGCAATTGCACGCCGGCCGCTGCGGCGAAGGCGTCCACCGCGTGGCGCGAGCCGGAGCCGGGCTCCTTGAGCAGGAAGGGCTCGCCGGCCAGTTCGGCCAGCGTCACCGGCCGACCTGCGGCCCAGTGGTCGCGGGGGGCGAGCACCACCAGCTCGTTGTCGAGGAAGGGATGGACGACGATGTCCAGGTCGTCGGGCGGGTAGGACATCACATACAGGTCGTCCTCGTTGCGGCGCAGGCGCTCGACGATCTTGGCCCGGTTGGCGATCTCCAGCTCGATGGAGACATCCGGGTAGCGCCGGCAGAAGGCACCGACCATGCGCGGCACGAAGTACTTGGCGGTGGTGACGAGCGCCACCCGCAGCTTGCCGCGACGCAGGCCGCGTAGCTCGTCGATGGCCGAGTCGAAGCGGTTCCACACGTCATCGAGGTTGCGCACGGTGGCGAGGAGCTCGTCGCCGGCGGCGGTGAGGCGCAGTTCGCGCCCGGTCTGGTCGAAGAGCGGCATGCCGACGGTGTCGGCCAGCTGGCGCAGCTGGATCGACACCGCGGGCTGGGTGAGGTGCATGGCCTCGGCGGCGCGGCTGAAGCTGCCCAGGCGGGCCACGGCGGCGAAGGTTTCGAGCTGGCGGAAGGTGATGCGGCGGCGCATGTATAAGTTATGGCTTATTGGTTTGTCGAAAAGCTTTAATTGGATTTTATGCTGCACCGCCCCCAAGCTTGCAAGTGTTCTGTTGTCTGCGGGCGGCTGCCCGATCCAAGCATGCCTTTCGAACCTGTCATCCTGTTCTTCGTGCTCGGCCTGGTGGCCGGCATCGTGCGTTCCGACCTCAAGCTGCCCGGCGTGGTGTATGAGGCCCTGAGCATCTTCCTGCTCCTCGCCATCGGCCTGAAGGGCGGCGTCGAACTGTCGCGCCACAACGTGGCCGATCTGGCGCTGCCGGCGCTGGTAATCGTGGCGGTGGCGCTGCTGATTCCCCTCGCGGCGTTTCCGGTGCTGCAGCGGCTGGGTCGCCTGCCGCGGGCGGATGCGGCGTCGATTGCTGCCCATTATGGGTCTGTGAGCGTGGTCACCTTTGCTGTGGCGAGCAGCTATCTGGCCAGCCGCGGCGAGCCGGCCGAGGGCTACATGGTGGTCTTCCTGGCGCTGCTGGAGCTGCCGGCCCTGGTGATGGGCGTGGCGCTGGCCCGCCGGGGCGCGGCGGACACCCGCTGGGGCAAGCTGTTCCACGAGGTGCTGGCGGGCAAGAGCATCGTGCTGTTGGGCGGTGGCCTCTTGATCGGCTGGCTGGCCGGGCCGGAAGGCATCCAGCCCCTCGACCGGGTGTTCTTTGACCTGTTCAAGGGCATGCTGGCCTTCTTCCTGCTGGAGATGGGCCTGGTGGTCGCCGGGCGGCTGGCCGACCTGCGCCGGGCGGGGGTCTTCCTGGCTGTGTTTGCGGTGCTGATGCCGCTGGCGGGCGGCCTGCTGGGGGTGCTCACCGCCAATCTGCTGGATTTCTCGGTGGGCGGCGCGATGCTGCTCGCCACCCTGTACGCCAGCGCGTCGTACATTGCGGCGCCGGCGGCGATGCGCATCGCGGTGCCAGAGGCCAACCCGGCCCTGTCGATCGGCGCGTCGCTGGGCATTACCTTCCCGTTCAACCTGCTGGTCGGCGTGCCGACCTACCACTGGCTCGCCAGCCACCTTGCCGGAGTGATCTGATGAATCTGCCCCTGAGCCTGCGCAGGCTCCTCACCATCATCTGCGAAGCCAGCCTGGAGCCCGAGCTGGTGCGCGAACTGGCCCGCCTCGGGGCCCGCGGCTACACCATCACCGAGGCCCGCGGGCAGGGCGCCCACGGCCTGCGCGACGGGGCGTGGGGGGCGTCGGCCAACATCCGCGTGGAGGTGCTGTGCGACGAGCTGACCGCCGAGGCCATCGTGGATACGCTCCACGCCGGCTACTCGGCCAACTACGGCATGGTGATGTTCGTGACCGACGTGGCCGTGCTGCGCCCGGACAAGTTTCGCGGCGCGCCGGGCTGAGCCTGGCAGGGCTCAGTCCTGGTCGGCGAAGGCCGGCAGCTCTTCGAGGACGCGGGCCGGCACCGGCCGGCCGAAGTGATAGCCCTGCAGGGTGTCCACTTCGAGCTCGCTCAGGGTGGTGGCGGTCTGGGCGTCCTCGACGCCTTCGGCCACCGTGCGCAGCCCGAGGGCACGGCCCAGCTGGACGATGGCCTGCAGGATGCGCAGGCCGTCGGGGGTGTGCACCCGCTGGACGAAGGAGATGTCGATCTTGAGCTCCTGCACCGGCAGTTCGTGGAGTTGGGACAGCGAGGCGTAGCCGGTGCCGAAGTCGTCGATCGACAGGATGAAGCCCGCGTCCACCAGCTGGCGCAGGCGCTCCTCGGCGAACTCCACTTCGAGCAGGGCGACGGATTCGGTGATCTCCAGCACAATGGCCGAGGTGGGCAGGTCGTGCCGGCTCACTTCGTGGATCAGCCCGCTGACGAATTCCGGCGCAAACAGCTGGCGTTTGGAGATGTTGAGCGACAGGTGCAGTTCGGGCCGGCGGGTGTGCCAGCGCTGGAACTGGGCCAGCGCGAGGGTCGTCACCCGCTGGCCGAGGTCGGCGATCAGGCCCAGGCTCTCGGCCATCGGGATGAAGGTGGCCGGGGAGATCCAGCCCAGATCGTTGTCGTGCCAGCGGGCCAGGGCCTCGATGCCCACCAGGCGGTGGCGTCCTTCGGCGTCGCGTTCGGTGCGCACCTGGGGCTGGAACCACACCTCGATCTGCCCGCCCTGGATGGCGTCGGCGAGCTTGGCCTGGATGTACAGCTCCTTCTTGCCGAGGCCCTTGGCCGACATCTCAGAGAACAGCTGGAAGTTGTTCCGCCCCTGGGACTTGGCGTAGAACATCGCCCGGTCGGCGTGGGCCAGCAGGGATTCGACGCTGTCGCCGTCGTCGGGGAACATCGCGATGCCCATGCTGAAGGTGGCGTTGATCGGCTGGCCGGCCACCGCGAAGCTGCGCGGCATCACCTTCTGCAGCTTGCGCGCCACCTGCCGGGCGTCCTCGATGTTGACGATGCCGGGCAGGAGGGCGACGAATTCGTCACCGCCCCAGCGGGCCACGGTGTCGCCGTCGCGCAGGTTCTTCTCGAGGGCCTGGGCCATGGACAGCAGCAGCGCATCGCCGGCCTTGTGACCATAGGCGTCGTTGATGTTCTTGAAGTGGTCGAGATCGATGAAGCACACCGCGACCCGATCCTGGTTGCGGCGGGCCAGCTGGATGGTCTTGCAGACGCGGTCTTCCAGCAGCACCCGGTTGGGCAGGCCGGTGAGGGCGTCGTGCAGCGCCATGTGGGCGATGTGACGTTCCTGCAGGTAGGTCTTGGTGATGTCCCGCAGGACGCCGCGGATGCCGACGATCTTGCCGGCGTCGGTCAGTTCGGTGACAAAGCGGCACTCCATCCAGCGTTCGTAGGCGGCGTCGCCCACGAAGCGGAAGCGCCCGTGGAACTCGTCCTTGGTGCCGTCGGCGAGGCTGTTGAGGCAGCCCGCGAAGGCGGCCTGATCTTCCGGGTGGACGGAGTCGAGAAGCGGGTAGGTGCCGGGGGCGCGGCCGGCCAGCTGCCACCAGCCGCTGTTGGCGTTGATGATGGTGCCGTCGGGGCGCAGCTCGATGACGGCCTCTTCGAGCATGTCGAGGGTGCGCACCAGCGAGTGCTGTTCGGCGGCCCAGTGCTTTTCGTTGTCGAGGGCGCGGCTGAGGGCCTGGAAGGGCTGGCGCACGCTCTCGACGAACACCGCCCGGTAGATGAAGCCGTAGGAGATGATCTTGTACAGGTGGCCGATGAAGTTGTAGCTGTCGCTCACCGACACGTAGCGGGTGAAGCACAGCTCGGAGAGCATCGCCACCGCCGACGCGGCGAAGAGATCTGCGGCATTGAAGGCCGCCCCGTGCACCGCCCGCCAGGCGAACACCAGTGCCGCGGCGCCGTAGATGAGGACGAGCCCGTATTCGAGCGCCACCTTGAGCGGCGTGAGCCCGCTGCCGGGCACGAAGAAGGCCGGCAGGTGGTCGGGTGTCAGCAGTTCGAGGGCGTAGAGCAGGGCCACGTAGGCCAGCACGCCCACCAGCAGCCGGTAGCGGTGCCGTGTCTCCAGCATCGGCTGCCACGGTCGGAGGGCGGCCACCAGCAGGCCGGCTGCCACCAGCAGGCGCGCTGCCAGCCAGAACACGATGGCCTTCTGGGGGCTCGCCGGGGTGATGAAATCGGGCATGCCCCGGTAGCCGAGCATGTGGCCGAAATCGAGCAGGGCCGTGCCCAGCAGCACCACGCCCAGCAGCACCACGTTGCCAGGCCGTTCGTCGGAGTAGGCGTTCCAGACGATGCCGAACACCAGCATCGCCACGACGATGGCGCCGGTCTCCATCGCGGTGTGCAGCGGCAGGTAGCGACCAATGCCGAAATCGGATGACGGCAGCAGGCCGATCATCAGGAAAAGCAGCAGCAATGCCCCGGGCCACAGCGCGGCACGTTTCAGGTCGTTGAGGGGCGTGGGGGTAGGCCCCACGGGTTGCTCGGCGGGTGCAGGCATCAGGCGCTCGTCCTCGGGGGTGACGATTTGCTCATTGGCGCGTCCGGGCCGCAGGCGCAGCCGGACGCAGTTGATCCGATTATCGGCCCTGTCGCGGGTGGTATTGACCCTTGACCGTGCCCCGGACGAAAAAAACCCGACACGCGTGTCGGGTTTTTTGCGAAGCGGAGAATCAGGCGACGGTGACCGGGATCTTGCCGATCTTGGCCTGCCATTCCTTCGGGCCGGTGTTGTGCACCGAGGTGCCGGAGGAATCGACCGCCACGGTGACGGGCATGTCCTGCACGTCGAACTCGTAGATGGCTTCCATGCCCAGGTCGGCAAAGCCGACGACCTTGGCCGACTTGATGGCCTTGGCCACCAGATAGGCGGCGCCGCCGACGGCCATCAGGTAGGCGGACTTGTTGTCCTTGATGGCTTCGATGGCGGTGGGGCCACGCTCGGACTTGCCAACCATGGAGATCAGGCCGGTCTTCTCGAGCATCATGCGGGTGAACTTGTCCATCCGGGTGGCGGTGGTCGGGCCGGCGGGGCCGACGACTTCGTCACGCACCGGGTCCACCGGGCCGACGTAGTAGATCACGCGGTTGGTGAAGTCCACCGGCAGGGGCTCGCCCTTGGCCAGCATGTCGGAGATGCGCTTGTGGGCGGCGTCGCGGCCGGTGAGCATCTTGCCGTTGAGCAGCAGCTTCTGGCCCGGCTTCCAGGCGGCGACTTCTTCCTTGGTCAGGGTGTCGAGGTTCACGCGGGTGGCGGACTTGAGATCCGGCGTCCAGGTGACGGCGGGCCAGTCCTCAAGCTTCGGCGGCTCGATCTTGGCGGGGCCGGAGCCATCCAGGTGGAAGTGGCAGTGACGGGTGGCGGCGCAGTTGGGTACCAGGGCCACCGGCAGGTTGGCGGCGTGGCAGGGGTAGTCGAGCACCTTCACGTCGAGCACGGTGGTGAGACCGCCCAGGCCCTGGGCACCGACGCCCAGCGCGTTGACCTTCTCGTAGAGTTCGAGACGCAGCTCTTCGGCGCGGGTCAGCTTTTCGCCCTTGGCGGCGGCGTCAGCGGCCTTGGCCTTGAGGTCGTGGATGTCGACCGGGGCCATGATGGATTCCTTGGCCAGCAGCATGGCCTTCTCGGGCGTGCCGCCGATGCCGATGCCGATGATGCCCGGCGGACACCAGCCGGCGCCCATTTCGGGGATCTTCTTGAGGACCCAATCCACCAGATCGTCGGACGGGTTGAGCATCGCAAACTTGGACTTGGCTTCGGAGCCGCCGCCCTTGGCCGCGCAGATCACCTCGACGTGGTGGCCCGGGACGAGCTCGAAGTGGACCACCGCCGGGGTGTTGTCCTTGGTGTTCCTGCGGGCGCCGGCCGGATCAGCCAGCACCGAGGCGCGCAGGGGGTTGTCGGGGTTGGCGTAGGCGCGGCGCACGCCTTCGTCGATCATCTGCTGGACGCTCATGGTGGCGTCCGGCCAGGTGACCTGCATGCCGACCTTGATGAACACCATGCCGATGCCGGTATCCTGGCAGATCGGGCGGTGGCCTTCGGCGGCCATGCGCGAGTTGGTGAGGATCTGGGCGATGGCGTCCTTGGCGGCGGGGGATTCTTCGCGCTCGTAGGCTTCGCCCAGCGCCTTGATGTAGTCCAGCGGGTGGTAGTAGCTGATGTACTGGAAGGCGTCCGCGACGGACTGGATCAGGTCTTCCTGCTTGATTGCGGTCATGGGTGAGGCTCCCTCTCTTTAGTGTTTTGACAGCAGAACGGTCTGGTTCATGATCTTGTCGACCCACGCCATGGCGAGGGCAGAGAACAGGAACACGACATGGATGATGACCTGCCACATGATGGCCTTCTCGGGCAGGTTGGCCGCGTTGATGAAGGTCTTGAGCAGGTGGATCGACGAGATGCCGATGATCGCGGTACTGAGCTTGATCTTGAGCACGCCGGCATTCACGTGGGACAGCCACTCGGGCTGGTCCGGGTGGCCTTCGAGATCGAGCCGCGAGACGAAGGTCTCGTAGCCGCCGATGATGACCATGATCAGCAGGTTGGCGATCATCACCACGTCAATCAGGCCGAGCACCACCAGCATGGTTTCGGTTTCGCTGATGTGGCCGCCGGAGTTGATGACGTTGCTCACCAGGTGGCCCAGCTCGGCCATGAACAGCCACACGTAGATGCCCTGGGCGACGATCAGGCCGAGGTACAGCGGCGCCTGGAGCCAGCGGCTCCAGAAAATGAAGTTCTCGAGAAGTTGCGGACCTTTTCTCATGGGTTTGGCACAGCAGTTGGGGAGCCCGGATTTTATCATCGGCGAAGCGCGCTCCAAGGCGGTAAAATAGAGAACTTTGCTTTTCTGCCTCAAGGGCTTTACGCATGAACCTGCAACCCATCACCGCGCTGTCGCCGCTGGACGGCCGTTACGAATCCAAGGTCTCCGCGCTGCGCGAGCACTTCTCCGAATTCGGCCTGATCCGCAACCGCGTGAAGGTCGAGATCGAATGGCTCAAGGCGCTGGCTGCCGCGCCCGAACTGGCCGAGATCGCGCCGTTCTCCGCCGCCACCATCGCCGAGCTCGACGGCGTGATCGCCAACTTCTCGGTCGCCGACGGCGAAGCCGTGAAGGCCATCGAGGCGACCACCAACCACGACGTGAAGGCCATGGAGTACTGGCTCAAGCAGCGCCTGGGCCACAACCCCGAAGTCACCCGCGTCACCGAGTTCATCCACTTCGGCTGCACCTCCGAGGACATCAACAACGTCTCCCACGCGCTGATGCTGCGCGACGGCCGCGACGACGTGCTGCTGCCCTCCCTGGACAAGATCATCGCCCGCCTCGTCGAGCTGGCCCACCAGCACGCCGACCTGCCGATGCTCTCCCGCACCCACGGCCAGCCCGCCAGCCCGACCACCCTGGGCAAGGAAATGGCCAACGTGGTGTATCGCCTGCGCCGCACCCGCAAGGCCATCGCGAGCGTCGAGCTGACCGCCAAGTTCAACGGCGCCGTGGGCAACTACAACGCCCACCTGTCGGCCTACCCCGAGTTCGACTGGGAAGCCTTCAACGGCCGCTTCATCGAATCCCTGGGCCTCGCCTTCAACCCCTACACCATCCAGATCGAACCCCACGACGCGATGGCCGAGCTGTACGACGCCACCGCCCGCGCCAACACCATCGTGCTGGATGTGTGCCGCGATATCTGGATGTACATCTCCCTGGGCTACTTCAAGCAGAAGCTGAAGGCCGGCGAGATCGGCTCGTCCACCATGCCGCACAAGGTCAACCCGATCGACTTCGAGAACGCCGAAGGCAACCTGGGCCTCGCCAACAGCGTGCTGCGTCACCTGGCCGACAAGCTGCCGGTGTCCCGCATGCAGCGCGACCTGACCGACTCCACCGTGCTGCGCAACATGGGCGTCGCCTTCGGCTACGCCGTGCTGGCCTACGACTCCTGCCTGCGTGGCCTGGGCAAGCTCGAAGCCGATCCGGCCCGCCTGGCCGCCGACCTCGACGCCTGCTGGGAAGTGCTCGCCGAGCCGATCCAGACCGTCATGCGCCGCTACGCCGTGCCCAACCCCTACGAGCAGCTCAAGGAGCTCACCCGCGGAAAGGGCATCACCAAGGAAGCGCTGCAGCAGTTCATCGGCACCCTGGCGATCCCCGAAGCCGAGAAGGCCCGCCTCCTCGAGATGACCCCGGGCAGCTACATCGGTAAGGCCGCCGAGCTGGCCAAGCGCATCTGAGTTCCCGCCGGCGCGCAGGTGCCGGCATGGGCAGAAGGGCGACGATGGTCGCCCTTCGCGTTTCAGTTTCAACCTGATTGCGGAGATTCATCCATGGCTTTTGCCGACAAGCTCAAGGCCCTGCCGGGCGTATCGCATCTGGCTTCGATCCAGCTGCTGGGTGCTGGCGACGAGGTGGTGGCCACCATCGAGAACAAGCCCGGCCAGGCCGGCTCGCTGGCGGTGTACAACCACCTGGCCCAGATCCACGGCGCCATCACCCCGACGGCCGCCGCCCAGGGCATCGAGATCTACTCGGAGCACAGCGAGGACGCGCGCCTCAATCCGGGCAAGCACCCCAACATCGACCGCCTGATCGGCCTCGTCGAGCGGGGCGAGACCCTGCGGGTGAAGCACGTGTTTGCCGCCTGAGCGGTTTTCGCGCTGGATGAAGAAGGCTGCCCGCGGGCAGCCTTCTTTTTGCCCGCTCGGGTGTGTTGACACATACCGACCGATCGGTATGTAATTCGCCCACCATGAGCCGCCAGCCCGATCTCACCCGCGCCCGCATCCTCGATGCCGCCTTCGCCGAAATCCACCGCGAAGGCTTTCGGGCGGCTGGCGTGGCGAGCATTCTGGCGGAGACCGGGCTCACCAAGGGGGCGTTCTATCACCACTTTCCCAGCAAGAAGGCGCTGGGGCTGGCCGTCATTGACGAGCGCATCGCGCCGCTGCTCGACGACTGGGGGGTGCGTCCGCTCGACGACGGGCCGCAGCCGTCGGTGGCGGCTTTGCTCGACCTGTTGGAGCGTGGCCGTTCGGCCGATGTGTCGGCGATCAATCTCGGCTGTCCTCTCAACAACCTGATGCAGGAGATGAGCGCCCTCGACGAGGACTTTCGTGCCCATCTCGGGGCGATCCTCGAGCGCTGGCAGCGCAAGCTGGCCGCGCTGCTGCGGCGGGCGCAGGCCGCCGGGGAGATTCGCGCCGACGTGGATTGCGAGGCCTGCGCGCTGTTCATCGTGGCAGCCTGGGAAGGTGCCGTCAGCGTGTCGAAGAATCTGCAGTCGGCGGCGGCCTTTCACGCGACGATGGCGCAACTGCGCGCTTACGTCGCCAGCCTGCGCCCCATGCGCTGATTTTTTTATCCTATTGCATACCAACCGGTTTGTATGTTTTGACTCACCAGGAGAACCACCATGAAAGTATCCGAAGCCATCCGCCAGCGCCGTGCCGTCAAGGCCTTTGACCCGACACACCGCATCCGCGAGGATGAAGTCGAGGCGCTGATGCAGCTGGTCAAGCTGTCGCCGACGGCCTTCAACATCCAGAACTGGCGCTTTGTCCTGGCCCAGGACCCGGTGCTGCGCCAGCAACTGCGCGATGCGGCGTGGGGGCAGGCGCAGGTGACCGACGCGTCCCTGCTGGTCGTCTTGACTGCCGACCTGAAGGCCTGGGATAAGGCGCCGACCCGCTACTGGCGCGATGCCGCGGCCCCGGTGCAGGAGGCCATCCTGCCGATGCTCGACGGCTACTATCGCGGCCGTGAAGCGGTCCAGCGGGACGAGGCGATGCGCTCCTGCGGGATCGCCGCGCAGACCTTGATGCTCGCGGCGCAGGAGCTGGGTTACGACAGCTGCCCGATGGATGGCTTCGACTTCGACGCGGTGGCCCGTCTGATCCAGCTGCCGGCCGATCACGTCATTGCGATGTTCGTCGCCATCGGCAAGGCGGTCCAGCCGGCGTACCCGCGCAGTGGCCCGCTGCCGCTCGAGGAGGTCGTCGTGCGCGACCGCTTCGCCGTGGCCTGATCCCGGAGACGTCGGGCCGCGCTTACGCCGGGCGTGCCGTCCGGGCCTGGATGATCCACCGGGCGATGACGATGCCGAGCATGTCGGCCACCACGTCCATCGGTTCGCCAAAGCGGTTGGTGGTGAGGGTGTGCTGGCAGATCTCGATCAGGATGCCGTAGCCCAGCAGTCCGCCGGCAACGGCGTTGATGCGCGCCGGCCAGCCGGCCCAGCCCAGCAGCGTGAGCACCGCGAAGGCCGCGCTGTGGTGGAGCTTGTCCTGGAAGTCCACCACCTGAGGCACGACGGCCATCGGGATCATCGCCAGGATGAAGATGGCGATGAGGGCAAGGGTGAACAGCGTGCGGATGACGGGCGGCGGCAGTCTGAACGGCATGGCGGGCGGTGGCGATCGGGACCGCGCATTCTAGCCCAGCGCCGGCCGCAGTCCGGCCGCCCGCAGTCCGGCCGCCCGCCGCCCGCGCCGGGTGTCAGGTGGTGCCGGCCCGGCGGCGGGCGGCGAGCCACTCCCACACCAGCCCGCCCGGGGAATCCTGGCCGGTCAGCACGTAAGACAGGGTGTGGGCGTTGAAGAGGGTCAGGTCGAGATCCTTGCGGGCGGCCTCGAGGCCCACCAGCAACAGCTGGTCGCCCAGCCGGATGTCCTGGTCGTCGCCGGGCAGCAGGTGGGGCGGATCGCCTTCGCGCAGGAGCAGCAGGGCGCGGCATTCCAGGGGCGGTCGGCCGGTGACTGGTGCGCGCAGCAACTGGCCGAGCCGCAGGCTGTCGTGGCGCATCAGCAGGCGATAGGCCGACGGGGCCTGGGCGATGTTGAGGGTGACGCTCCAGACCATGGGCACATCCCACCCGAAGCGCTCGGTGAGTTCGTCGAGCAGCTGCTGCGACCAGTTGTCGTCGGCCCGGCGCACGGCGTTGAGGAAGGGGGCCAGCAGTGGGGTGGTGAGGATGGCGAGGCATTCGTGGGCGACGATTTCGCTGGGCACCATCGCAAAGTCGGACTCGAAGGCCTCAAACAGGGTGTGGTTGGCGACGTGGTTCTGCCGCAGCACGGTGAACAGCCGGGGGTTGAGCTCCCGGGCGGTGACGACGGTGGACAGGTTGTTCACGTCGTTGGCGGTAGCGGCGACGATGCCCACCGCGTCGGCGATGCCGGCGGCCCGCAGGGCTTCCACGCCGGTGCCGTCGCCCTTGATCCAGGTGTGGCTGGGGTCGATCGGCGGGGCGCGGTCGATGATCGTCACCGGCAGGCCGGCGCCTTCGAGGGCCTGGGTCATCACCCGGCCGAAGGCGCCGTAACCGCACAGCACCCACTTGCCGTAGGGCGGCTCGCGGTGGCGGGTGATGGTGGTGCCGGGCAGGCCGGTGAGCCACAGCAGCAGGTGGTAGGCGGCCGGCGAATGCAGGGCGAGGGCCATGTACTCGCCGAACTTTTCGAAGGGGTTGATGATGTGGCGGGTGCCGAACGAGGCCATGTTGGCCACCGTCTCGGCGTGTTCGGCGCGGCACAGGGCCGGCAGGGCGGGGGCCAGCAGGCGGGCGGCGATGGCCACCGCGAGGTTGGTGCCGTCGTCGTTGGTGAGGGCGATCACCCCGCGGCAGTACTTGCTGGTGAGCCCGGCAAACACGAGGGTGTCGGGCTTGCCGGCGTCGGCGCACAGGGCCGGCATGTCGGCGGAGTAGCTCTGCAGCTCCAGGTCGCCGACGCGGGTTTCGTCCAGCTCGATGACCACCGCCCGAAAGCCCAGTTCGTCCAGCGCGTGGCAGATCAGCCGGCCGGTCTCGCCGTAGCCGCACACCAGGAAGAAGGGTTCGCGCAGGTGCCGCACCTGGCGCGAGAAGCGCTGTACCGCGATGGCGTTGAGGAAGTTCTTGTCCTGCAGCATCGCGAAGACGGTGCCCAGGGTGTAGGCCCAGCCGATCACCGACAGGTAGATGCACAGGAGCGTCCATAGCCGCTGCTGCTCGGAGAAGGCGTAGGGGATTTCGCCAAAGCCGATGGTGGTGGCGGTGTAGCTGATGAAATAAACCGCGTGGAAGAAGCTCATCCGCGGCCCTGGGCCGCCGCCGTTGGGGTCGGGCGGGCCGGGCACCAGGGTGAGGCCCAGCACCGACACCGCGAAGATCACGATGAGCACGATCAGCGGCGTGCGCAGCCGCCGCAGGACCAGGAAGATCGTGCTGGTGGGGGTGCTGTTCACGGCGTCAGCGCCGCTGCATGATGGTTTCGGCGATGAGGATCACCACCGACACGACGTTGGCGAACAGCGCGCCGCCCGAAAGCGAGACGATGCTCGACATGGTGGTCGGGGTGAGCCCGGTGCCGGCCACGTGGACGACGTAGCCCCACACCATCGCCGCGGCGAGCAGTTGCAGGTCGGCCACGAGGCTGGTGGCGAGGTGGATGGCGCCGATCTGGGTGCGGTCGCCGAACTTGAGCACGGTGGCGATCAGGTTGACCACCACCGCGGCGAACAGCTCGTAGATGTCGTGGTGGGCCGGGTTGTCGATCTCGCCGATGAAGAAGCCGAAGTTGAGGGTGGCGGCGAAGACGATGAAGAAACCGAAGATGACTTTCTCGAGGTTCATGGGCGGGCCTGGCTTCTGGTGGTCGGTATCCAGGAATGCTAGCACCTGCCCGACGGCAGGGTGTTGCCCACGTGCCGGCGCCGCTGGCGGATGGGTGCGAAGTGTTGCCTGAATGACAAAGGCGGGAAGCGCCGGCCGGATGGGCCGGGACTTCCCGCCTTTGTCGGGGTGGTGCTTACCAGCAGGTGCTGGTCGTACCGGTGCCGGATACCGTGCGGGCGCCGCTCTGGCTGAGGGTCAGGGTGCCGCACTGGGTGTCGGAGCTGGCCTGGCCGCCCTGGGGGGTGACCTTCAGGACAAACGCGTTGGCGCTCACCGAGGCGACGGCGAGCACGTAGTTGCCCTTCATGTCGCTTACGCAGGACGTGGTGGGCAGGGCGACGGCGGTGCCGTCGGTGGCCTGGTCGTAGCGCAGGTTGGTGGTGTAGAAGCGCTCCATGTACTGGGCCGCTTCCTGCAGGCAGGCGGTGGCCAGGTTGCGCTTGCTGCGCACCACGTAGGTCGAGTAGTTGGGGTAGGCGATCATCGTCAGGATGCCGACGATGCACACGGCGACCATCAGTTCGATGAGCGTCATGCCGGCCTGGTTTTTAGGAAGACGGTTACGCATGGTGGGTGTTCCGGTGGCGGTGGTTGCGACTGACCACCGCTATAACGGCACGCCAAGTCATTCCTTGCGGATTTCGCGCCACGAGACGCGCCCCTTGAGTTCGCTGAGGTTCACGTTCGGCTGGGCCTTGCAGACGCCGGTCGAATCGCAGCTCTGGATCGTGAATTTCGAGTCGGTCACCTTCTTGATGGTGATCTCGCCGATCATCCCGCCGGTGCGCACCGAGCCTGCCGGGGTGAGCTTGCCGCCGACCAGCTTCTTGTCGGCGTCGTCGAAGGCGTTGTCGTTGTTGATGTCGAAGAAGGGCTTGGTGAGCGTGGCGCCCGAGAAGGCGCTGAGGGCGTTGATGTAGCCGGTGCCGCCGGATGCGCACTTGTCGGTGCTGGGGACGACGCTGCTGGCGTACAGCACGCCGGCCGAGTACTGGCTGCGGGACACGATGCGTTCGCCGGTCCTCACGCCGCCGACGGCCATGTCTACGTACCAGCCACTCTTGCCGACCATGTCGTTGGTGGTGGCCTCGGAGAAGGTGCGGGTGAGGTAGCTGCCCTGGGCGGTTTCGGCGGTGAGCGTGCGCTGGGTGAGGGCGCTACGGCCGGCGATGGTGGTGCCGTCGTCGATGAGGCCGTACCAGCTCTGGATGGCGGTGTCGGAGACGTCCCCGTTGGTGAGGTAGCGTCCGGTGCCGCCGAAGACCCAGCGCTTGTTGGTCTTCGGGTCGATGGCCACGGCGAGCCCGGCGGTGATCGGCTGGGTGTTGTTGCTGGCGTCGCGGGCGGTGAACATCGAGGTGCCGCTCCACGCGGAGGTGTCGGTGCCGGCCAGGTTGAAGCGCCAGAAGTTGCCGAGCAGGTCGCCCGCGTAGATCAGGTCGATCTTGCTGTCACCGTCCTTGTCGAAGCCGACCAGCGAAGACAGGCCGTTGGTGGCCGACGACGAGCCCGCGCCGGTGGCGATCTTCTTGATGAGCGCGCCGGTGTTGAGGTTGATGATGTACAGGAAGGCCTTCTCGTTGGTGCTGTTGTAGCCGTTACCGATGATCACCGCCCAGTCGCCGGTGTTGAGCCTGGCGATGAGCGGCTTGCCGAGGGTCTGGCCCAGGTCGGAGTCGGTGTATTCCCACAGCACGTTGCTGGTGCCGAAGGAGGAGGGCGTGGTGACGTCGAGCGCGTAGATGCCCTTGCCGGCGCGGCCGAGGCTGCCCACCAGGATGTTCTTGCCAACGGTGGCCAGGTCGGAGACCACCACCTCGCCGTCGTTCAGGTAGGCGTGGGAGTAGTTGGGGTTGGCGAGCGTGGCCATGGTGGTGAAGTTCACGCTGCCCGGGATGTAGGCGAACTGCTCGACACCCGTCGAGGCGTTGAAGGCGTGCAGCATGCCGTCGTTGGCCGCGGCGAAGATGGTGTTGGATGCCTTCACGTAAACCGGTGCGGGGTTGGCGAAGTCGCCGATCACCGACGTGCGGTTGCGGTAGGCGCCGCCGTTGGAGACTTCGCCGGTGCGCACGCCGCGCAGGTAATCCACCACCGCCGAGCTGCCGAGGGCGCTCTTCTTGCTGGAGCTGAGGTTGGTGTACTCGAAGGTGGTGCCACCGCCGCCACTGTCCTTCCAGGTGTAGATCTTGCGCGACGCGGGCGCCGGTACGTTGGCGGAAGCTTTCCAGACCGGGACCGGGGTGCCGTCCGAGGTGGTGTTCATCTGGCCGTTGGCGTTGTAGCCCACGGCCCACAGGTCGCCCCCCCAGTTGCCGTCGTAGCGCGCGACGAAGGTCTTGCCGTCGGCTTCGAGGGTGAAGGCGGTGACGGCCACGTTCCACACGCCGCCGGCTTCGCCGATGGTGGTGAGGGCCGAAACCAGGCCGTTGGCGAACTCGGTGGGGTTCTTGGCGGCAACAAAACTGCCGCGGCCGTTAACCGCGGCGTGCCACAGGTCGTCGATCTTCTGGGCGTCGCCGGCGAGCGGGTCGGGCCAGGTCTTGGTGCCCGAGGTGAGGGCGGCCAGATCGGTGGCAGGGTTGAGCGTACCCTGGGGCCCGAGGGACAGGGTGAAGGTGTTCATGTTCTGCCAGAACGACGGGTTGGTGCTGGTGGCCCGCATGTTGTTGGCCAGATCGGTCCGCAGGTCACGCTTCCAGTAGTACATGGAAATGTCGGCCAGGGTGTTGGTGTAGCTGTCCTGGTAGGGCCTGACCGCGGAATATTTGTATGACTGGGAGCTGGTGCCGGTGATGGTGGTGCCGGCCGTGCCGTCTTCGTTGCCGACCCCCGCGATGGTGGTGTCGGCGTAGTAGCCGTCGGTGGTCAGGATCGTGAAGTTGCGTCGGCACGACAGCTGGGGCGCGGGGCCGTAGGGGCCGGTGTTGTCGGTGCGCGAGTAGTACTGACCGGCCCGGTCGAGGGCCTGCTTGAGGGGCGTGCCGGAGGTGGGCACGGCGTTGGAGAACAGGTTGTTGAACCACGTCTGCCGGTTGGTGCCGTCGAACACGCCGGAGGTGGGGATCGCGTCGCCGAAGTCGGACGTGTTGATGGTCGTGAAGCCCACCCGGTAGTTGATGCCGAGCTTGGAGAACGCGATGCTCGAACCGGCCCGGGCCGCCAGGGTGCGCGACCGGTAGTAGGAGAACCAGTTGGCGAAGTTCTGAGCTTCGTCGGCGACAGAGCGGCCGGAGGGGAAGGTGCCCGAGATGGTCGTGGTGGTGCCGGTGGCGAGGTCGGTGGCGTAGCCCTTGTTGCCCTGGATCTGGTACTTGGTGTAGCTCGCCGCCGCCGTCTTGCTGAGGCTGCCGCCCTTGTACACGTAGTAGGTGATAGGCCAGAAGCTGTGGGAGCAGGTGCCCGACCAGCCGCACTGGGATGCGCCGTTGGTCAGGGAGGTTCCGGATATCCAGTTGGCGGTGAGGGACTGCTGGCTCGTCAGGTTGAGCGTGCCGGCGCCCGAGTTGGCCGGGTGGTACGGCGCGGCGCTGGGGGATGCATTGCCGTACGACGTGCCGTCGTATTTCACCCACGGGGTGTAGGTGATCGACGGGTCGTAGAAGATCGTGTTGTTGGCGGCCGAGCGCTTGTAGTAGTTGTGGAAGTTGGTGTCGCTGAAGGTGGGGATCAGCCGCCAGTTGGTGTTGTTCTGGCCGTAGATGTCCGAACCGTAGATCGTCCGGTTGGGCGGCGGGAAGAGGTAGACGCCGTAGCCGAGGTCGCCGATGGGGTTCTCGCCGGGCCAGATCGTGAGGTCGTCCGGCATCATCTCGAACTGCATGCTGCCGGAGTCGTCCAGGATGTACAGGATGTTCGACGGAATCGCTGCGGCCGATTGCAGGGGGGCGTTCGGGATGTCGAGGACGGCGCTGGCCGGCTGGCAGATGAGTGCGACGGCAAGGGCGATCAGCGATGGCGTGAAAACGGCCCCGGACTTGCGGTTGCGCTTGAGATTGGACGGGCTGCTCATGACCGACTCCCTGGATTACTGGCGTAGATTGGATTGAAGCGTGACCGAGGTGCCGCGGCCGTTGGCGGCCACCGCGCGGGCGGTGATGCGGACCATCGGGATGAGGCAGGTGGGCTCGACCGGCACCTGCAGATGACAGGTGCCATCCACCGGCTGGGCGCCCATGTCTTCGAGGATGTACTGGGCGGTGACGATGCTGGCGTTGGCGTTGGCGGCTGATTTCCACCCGGTGAAGCTGCTGTCCATCCAGCGGTCGGTGGCGCCCGCAACGGGCGTCGGGCACAGGCCGTTGGTGCAGGCGTTGGTGAAGGTCAGCGGTGCGGCGGCGACGATTTCGGCTTCCCGCAGGGCCGCTTCGGCGGCTTCGAACACGTAGTTCTGGTCGTACTGGTTGCCGCTCATCCGCTCCTCGAGGCCGGCGCTGCGCATGGCAGAGAGGCCGAGGAGGGTGATGATGATGAGGATCATCATCGAGGCGACAAGGACCATGCCGCGCTGGGCGTGGTGCGGGTTCCGGCTCATGGCGTTCGGTTCCTCAGCATGATGGTGCTGGTGGCCACGGTGCTGATGCGACGATCTCCGGTTCCACCGGTGGCGATGTTCTTGTCCAGACCTTCGAAGTTCAGGGTGAGGCGCACCGCGATGACGGCACCCCAGTCGGTGACTGCGGGGGCGTTCACATAGGCCGTGTTGCCATCCTGGAGGTACTGGATCTGCATGTCGGTCACGCCCGTGGCGATCTCCTCGGGGTTGCCGTTCAGGAACACGCGGTAGAGGGAGGGGCGGCCGTTGGTCCCGTTGCCGATGTACCAGGTGCTGGCCCCGAAGCGGTACAGGCGGGCGACCAGCGAGTCGTACTTGTAGGCCGTGGTGGAGCAGTTGTTGTCGGCGTCGTAACCCAGGGCGATGCCGCAGTTGCGGGAGCTGCCGGCGCCGGCCGCGTAGGTCACCGTCTTGCCGACGACGGACGAGGCGTTGAACACCGTGGATTGCTTGTAGTCGCAGGCGATCAGGATGTCGTTGGCGTTGAGGCCCGACGAGGCGGTGTTGAGGGTGAAGTTGTAGCCGGTGTTGCTGTGGGCATCGATGCTGAAGCCGGCGCCATAAGCGCCGGTGAGCTGGATCGCGTCGGTGGTGCTGACGCGCTGGGTGGTGGCGGTGCCGATGGCGATCGCGGGGCTGGCCGTGCCGGCGTCGTAGCCCATCACGCCGTTGCCCATCACGCTCCACCAGGCCGGGGTGGAGGCCTGAGCGGCGTTGAGGATGCTCTCGTTGCGCCTCGAGATCGCGTTGTCCAGACGGCTGCCGTTGCCGCAGCCTGTGCCGGCCGCCTCGCGGATCTCGTGGCTGATGAGCGCAAAGGATATCCGCGCCGAATCCTGCATCTTGGAGAGGTTGTCGGAGGTCTTGTAGGAGGTCTGGCTGCCCAGGAAGACCACCAGCACGCCGCCCACCAGCACCATGCCCAGAACGAGCGAGATCATCAGCTCGATGAGCGTCAGCCCCTTCATGCGGGCGGGGCGTGAGATCGGGGCGAACATGGCGGTCTTCACAGGATGACGCGGGTGGTCACGCTGAAGGCGGATTTGCCGCTGGTGGCGCGGGAGTCGTCCCACTGCACGGTAATGTCGCAGGTGGCGTTGCGGCACACGATGCCGCCACACGCGGTGCGGCCGATGGCGCCCTTGAGGGCGTTGAGCCAGGAGGCCACGTCGGTGCTGGCGAGGCTGGTGCCGCTGGCGCTCGAGCAGGTGTCTACGTTGTATTCGCCCCCTTTGGCGGCGACCACGTTGGCGCGCATGGATTCGGTGATCGAGGCGCTCATGATGGTTGCCATCGAGCGCGACTGCGCGCTCTGGTTGTTGCGCAGCGAGACCGTCTGCAGGGCGGCCATGCCAAGCATGCAGAGCGACAGCACGACCATCGAGACCAGCACTTCGATGAGGCCCACGCCTTTTTGCCGCTTGAGGAGGGACTTGTTTCTCATTTCCGGGATGCCTGTGGATAGGGGTCAGGAGTTGGAGGGGGTGGGGCAGGCGCCGTCGTTGTCCACCTGGACGATCAGCGGGCGGCCGCCAGAGGCGATGCGCAGCTCGCGGGCGTTGTGGGCCGGCGACGCGGTGACGATGCACACCGACAGCTTGGCCTGCAGCAGGGCCGACGACGAACCCGGCGCGGTGCGGGCAAAGCCGTCCGAGCCGATGCGGATGCGGTTGGTCTGGCCGCTGATCGCGGCGCTCGCCAGCACGCTCATGCCGGAGGCGTTGGAGATCGTGCCGCTGCGCAGGATCTCCGATGCGCTGGGGGTGTCGGTGCCGTCGGTGTCGGCAAACACCAGCCAGCCCCTCCAGCCGTCGGTGGCCGCCGAGCAGGTGCTGCCGTCGTCACTGCGGCAGAACACCACGCGCTGGTTGAGGCGGATCGCCTCGCTGCGGGCAATCATCAGGCCGCCCAGGATGTCGTTGGCCTGGGTGGCCAGCCGGTTGGTGTTGGTCAGCGCGACATACGACGGCGCGGCGATGCTGATGAGGATCGCGGCAATGGCGACCGACACCAGCAGCTCGACCAGCGTGAATCCGTTTTCGGGCAGCTTGCGCATCTCGGTTCTCGGGCCGCCTCCGTTGCCGGGGCGGCGGTCAGTTTTTGGGGTTTACCGGTCTTTGCAGACAGTTAAGGCCAGCGTGGAATCTGGTCTCGTACTAATTACGGTAACGACAAAAATGAAAAAAACTGAAACGGGTTCGGTGATCTGCGTCACGACGTCCCGTTCGTTCCGGTCCAGTAGGAAACGGCGGCGCCGATGCGAACTTGAGATGGCTGCGACGAACGGTAGATCGAGCGGCCTATCCCGCGCGGGGACTGGATATTCCGCAATGCAGCAGGTGCTTTGGAGGGGGGGCGGAAAGGCGCGTGCCGCAGGGGATGCGGCGCGCCGGCATGGCCGGGGAAGCCATGCGAAAGCGGTTCAATGCACAAAAAAAGAACGGGCCCTGCGGCCCGTTCGTCGGATACGGCGAAAGGTGACTTTAGACTTTTTGGTAGATTTCCGCGCCCTTCTTCACGAACTCCACGGCCTTGGTCTCCATACCCTTCTCCAGCGCCTCGGCCTCGGCGATGCCCTGGGCGGCGGCGAAGTCGCGCACGTCCTGGGTGATCTTCATGGAGCAGAAGTGCGGGCCGCACATGGAGCAGAAGTGGGCGACCTTGGCCGATTCCTTGGGCAGGGTCTCGTCGTGGAAGCTCTTCGCCTTGTCCGGATCGAGGCCGAGGTTGAACTGGTCGTCCCAGCGGAACTCATAGCGGGCTTTACTCAGCGCGTTGTCGCGGATCTGCGCGCCCGGGTGGCCCTTGGCGAGGTCGGCGGCGTGGGCGGCCAGCTTGTAGGTGATGATGCCTTCCTTCACATCGTTCTTGTCCGGCAGGCCCAGGTGCTCCTTGGGGGTGACGTAGCAGAGCATCGCGGTGCCGTACCAGCCGATCATCGCGGCGCCGATGCCGCTGGTGATGTGGTCGTAGCCGGGGGCGATGTCGGTGGTCAGCGGGCCGAGGGTGTAGAACGGGGCTTCCTTGCAGTGCTTGAGCTGCAGGTCCATGTTCTCCTTGATCATGTGCATCGGCACATGGCCCGGGCCTTCGATGATGGTCTGCACGTCGTGCTTCCAGGCGATGTCGGTGAGCTCCCCGAGGGTTTCCAGTTCGCCCAGCTGCGCGTCGTCGTTGGCGTCGTAGATGGAGCCCGGACGCAGCCCGTCGCCGAGGCTGAAGGCCACGTCGTAGGCCTTCATGATTTCGCAGATGTCCTCGAAGTGGGTGTAGAGGAAGCTCTCCTTGTGGTGGGCGAGGCACCACTTGGCCATGATCGAGCCGCCGCGGCTGACGATGCCGGTCATCCGGTTGGCGGTCATGGGGATGTAGCGCAGCAGCACGCCGGCGTGGATGGTGAAGTAGTCGACGCCCTGCTCGGCCTGCTCGATGAGGGTGTCGCGGAAGATCTCCCAGGTGAGCTCTTCAGCCTTGCCGTTCACCTTCTCGAGCGCCTGATAGATGGGCACGGTGCCGATGGGGACGGGGCTGTTCCGGATGATCCACTCGCGGGTTTCGTGGATGTTCTTGCCGGTGGACAGATCCATCACCGTGTCGCCGCCCCAGCGGGTGGCCCAGGTCATCTTGTCCACTTCCTCGTTGATGGAGGAGCCGAGCGCCGAGTTGCCGATGTTGGCGTTGATCTTCACCAGGAAGTTGCGGCCGATGATCATCGGCTCACTTTCCGGGTGGTTGATGTTGTTGGGGATGATGGCGCGGCCACGGGCCACCTCCGAGCGCACGAACTCGGGGGTGATCTCGGCGGGGATGGCCGCGCCGAAGTCCTGGCCCTTGTGCTGGCGGCCCAGCAGCTTGACCATCTTCTCGCCCATCGGGCCGGTATTGCGCAGGTTCTCGAGGTAGGCGGCGCGGTTGAGGTTCTCGCGGATCGCCACGTATTCCATCTCGGGGGTGATGATGCCCTGACGGGCGTAGTGCATCTGGGAGACGTTGGCACCGGCCTTGGCGCGGCGGGGCTTGCGGTGCAGGCCGGGGAAGCGGAGCTCGTCGAGGGCCGGGTCGGCGGCGCGGGCGCGGCCGTATTCGGAGGTGAGGTCGGGCAGCACCTCGGTGTCGCCGCGCTCCTCGATCCAGCCCTGGCGCAGCGCCGGCAGGCCGGAGCGGATGTCGATCTTCGCGCTCGGGTTGGTGTAGGGGCCGGAGCAGTCGTAGACGTAGATCGGCGGGTTCTGCTCGCCACCGAAGCCGGTCGGGGTGTCGGCCTGGCTGACTTCGCGCATGGGCACGCGGATGTCCGGGCGCGAGCCTTCGACGTAGATCTTGCGGGAGTTGGGCAGCGGGGCAACGGCAGCCTCGTCCACGTGGGCAGACGCGGCGAGGAATTTATCGTGGGCGTTCATGAAGGCTCCTTGGGGAGGGCCGCCGGAAGAGGGAGACGCGGCAGGAGCCACGTTTCCCTACGCCGGTACGACCCGGATCAGGTTCGGAGGGTAAGTCTCAGCCGGCAAGCGCCCACCAAAAAGCGCACCGGCACCCCTAACGTATCTGCTGAAAGTACTGGAAGCGACCGGTAAACGCAAGATTCCCCGAGGGTTTTGGTGGGCTTCGCAAAGTGGCGGCGGCTAAAGCTTTGGTGCCTTCGGGCCGAAATAGGGGCATCCGGCCCTTGCGGCCCGCCAATTTCCGGAGAATAAAAATGCGCTACCGTCTGCGCCCCCTCGTTGCCCTGCTGGCGCTTGCCGGCATGTCTTCCGCGCTGGCTGCCGATTGGCAGACCATCGCCTCCGACAAGAAGCGCACGATCGAACTCGACCGGGCGAGCATCCTGCAGTCCGATCCGGGAACCAAGGTGGCCTGGGGGCGGATCGTGCTGTCCGACGCCGAGGCGGCAACCGCCGGCTATGCGGCGGTGAAGGCGCTCAACCGCTACGATTGCCGGAACCAGACCTTCGCCACCATCAAGCGGGTGTATCTGGACGCCGATTCGGCGGTGGTCAAGGACGAGAAGGTCAAGGTCGAGAAGGACATGCCGGTGGCCGCCGGCAGCGTGGACGAGAAGCTGTGGCGCGACGTGTGCAAGCCCGCCGGTGGCGGCGACATCTCGGCGCTGGCCAAGAACGCCGCCAAGGCGGCCCAGACGGCCCAGGCGAAGCCGGAGCTGCGCGCGGCCGACTACCGCCCGGCCAAGGGCGCCGAGAAGCCGGTGGTGGCCCAGGTTTCCGAGGCCAAGGGCGAGCATGGCGCCGAGCCGGCGCTGCCAATCAAGAAGAATTTCATCGACAAGCCGGCGCCGCCTCCCAAGGCCGAACCGGCTGCCGAGAGGCCCGTGGAGCGTCCGGTGCGCGCCGAGGCGCCGCCGGAAGTGCAGCGGGTGCCGGCCTATGTGCCGCCGCCCCGGCCGAAGCCGCGGGTGGTGCGCTCGCCGGTGGTGTCGGTGGATTCCCATGCGGCCCACGGACCGGCTGCCGCGGGCACGCCGCTGGCCCATCACGACATCCACTGGAGCTACGACGGCGAAGGCGGCCCGGCCAACTGGGGCGTGCTCAAGCCCGAATGGCAGCTGTGCGGTAGTGGCGAGCGCCAGTCGCCGATCGACATCCGCGAGGGGATCAAGGTGGAGCTGGAGCCGATCCGCTTCGACTACAAGCCGACCCAGTTCCGCATCGTCGATAACGGCCATACCGTGCAGGTGAACGTCGGCCCCGGCAGCAGCCTGCAGGTGATGGGGCGTTACTACGATCTGGTGCAGTTCCACTTCCACCGCCCGTCCGAAGAGCGCATCAACGGCAAGGGCTTCGAGATGGTGGCGCACCTGGTGCACAAGGATCTGGACGGCCGGCTGGCAGTGGTGGCGGTGCTCCTAGAGCGCGGCCAGCTGCATCCGCTGGTGCAGACCCTGTGGAACAACCTGCCGCTGGAGAAGAACGTGGATTACTCGCCGGAAGGTGTGGCGATCGATCTGAACGAGCTGCTGCCGAAAGATCGCAACTACTACACCTATATGGGTTCGCTGACCACGCCCCCGTGCAGCGAGGGTGTGCTGTGGATGGTGATGAAGCAGCCGCAGCAGCTGTCGCCGGAGCAGATCGCGATCTTTGCGCGGATGTATCCGATGAACGCGCGGCCGATCCAGTCGGTGCGTGGTCGGATGATCAAGGAATCCCGCTGAAGGGGATGGGGGCCTGACGGGGCTGCGGCCCCGGCGTGACACAACGGAAAAGGGCGAACCGGGCGGTTCGCCCTTTTTGCGTTTATTCGCCGGTGCGGGCTTCGAGCTCGACGATCATCTGGTCGACACCGTCGGCCAGCTGGCTGGCGAGGACGCGGCTGGCGGGGTCAGCGGCGCGGGCGGACAGGTCGGTCTGGGCGGCCAGTTCGTAGATCGTCTGGGCCTTGAGGGAGCCGGCGGTGCC
Source organism: Zoogloea sp. 1C4 (assembly GCF_009469605.1). GTDB lineage: Bacteria > Pseudomonadota > Gammaproteobacteria > Burkholderiales > Rhodocyclaceae > Zoogloea > Zoogloea oryzae. Next base: position 84,032 of record NZ_SSXU01000002.1, read on the forward strand.
CTTCAGGCTGTGGGCGATGAAGGAGAGTTCGGAGAGGTCGCCGTCGCCGGCGGCCAGCGCCCGCAGGCGCACGACGCTGGTGCGGTAGTTGGCCAGGGCCCGGCTGGCGAGCCGGGTGACGAAAGCGGTCTTGCCCTTGAACTGGGTTTCGAGCCCTTGCCAGTCGATCAGGCCATGAGTGGGCGTGGAGGTGGGCATGGTGTGGTCGGGTGTATCGGCGGACATGGCAGTGATCTCGTGGGTGGCCTGCTTTCGGCAGTGTCTCAGGATTTCGGTGACGAGTGTATTCAGATCAAGGGGTTTCGGGATGTGGGCGAGCATTCCTGCCGCAAGGCACTGATCCCGGGACTCGATGCCGGCGTGGGCGGTCAGCCCGAGCACCGGTAGGGTGGGGTCGAGGGCGCGCAGGTGGCCGGTCAGTGCGTAGCCGTCCATGTCGGGCATCTGGATGTCGGTGATGGCCACGTGATAGCGGGCGGTGCCTTCGGCTTCGAGCCGGGCGAGGGCCTCGGCGCCACTGGCAAGGCAGTCGATCTGCGCGCCTTCCTGGGTGAGCAGGTCGGTGAGGACGATGCGGTTGATCTCGTTGTCGTCCACCGCCAGGACGGTGAGCCCGGCGAGGCGGGCTTCCGGCGGGGTGTAGGCGGTGCTCTGGACCGCGCCGATGTTGCGCAGGCATTCCACCAGATGGCGGGCGCGCAGCGGGCGTTCGATGAGCGGCAGGCGGCCGGAGAGGCCGTCCGCCAGGCCGGACATGTCGATCTCGTCGATGCGGCCGGCGAGGGCCAGGGGGCGGCCTTCGTCGCGGTTCTGGCGCAGCCATTTGCGCCAGTCGAGGCCCTGCTCGGCGATGCGGGCGTCGATGACGATCAGGGTGTCGTCGGGTAGCGTGTTGGCTGGTGCGTCGAGGGTGATGGCCGGAATGCCGCGGGCTTCGATCGCGGCGACGAGGCTGGTGGCGTCGTCGACCGGAAAACCGGCCAGCGCGATGCGCCCGGGCGGCGGAGGGGGTTCGGGTTCGGCGGCGATCAGCGGAATGCGCACGTCGAAGCTGCTGCCGACGCCAGGTGTGCTGGTGACCACGATGTCGCCGCCCATGGCCTTGACTAGCTGGGATGAAATCGACAGCCCCAGGCCGGAGCCGCCGAAGCGGCGCGTGGTGGAACTGTCGGCCTGCTCGAAGGGCAGGAACAGGCGCTCGACCTGCTCGGGCGTCATGCCGATGCCGGTGTCGCTGATGCGGATGCACAGCTGGTCAGCCTCGACTCGTGCGTCGAGGCTGACCGAGCCGGTGTCGGTGAATTTGATGGCGTTGCCCAGTACGTTGACCAGCACCTGGGACAGGCGCAGCGGGTCGCTGCGGCAGTGGGCGGGCAGCCCGTTCTCGCGCACGAAGAAGTTCAGCCGGCGGGCGTAGGCGCGTTCGGCGGTGAGTGTGATGGCGGAGTCGATGACCTTGCCGGGCTCGATCGGGATGCTCTCGACCTTCAGCTTGCCGGCCTCGATCTTGGCGCAGTCGAGGACGTCGTTGATCACGCCCAGCAGGTGCTGGCCGGATTCGTTGATGCGGATGAACTGCTGTTCGGCGTTGCGCCCGGACGAGTTGCGGATGCCCATCTGGGCGAGGCCGAGGATCGCGTTGAGCGAGGTGCGGATCTCGTGGCTCATGTTGGCGAGGAACTCGCTGCGGGCCTGGGCGAGGCGTTCGGCTTCGGTGCGAGCCAGGACGTGGGCGCGCTCGACCCGCCGGCGTTCGAGCATTTCCTGGATCACGATGAAGATGACCGCCAGCGGCACCAGGCCCATGCCGAGCAGCAGCAGCGGCGGGATCGAATGGCTGGTGAGCTCGCCCTCGGTGATCAGCGCGGCCAGCGCCAGGGGTGAGCCCTCGACTTGCTGCTTGAGCGCGGCGATGGGCGCCTCGTCGTCATTGTTGCTGATGCTGATCGCGCCGGTCTTGCCCCGGTTGCCGAGCCCGGAGAGGGCGAGCCGTACCTCCGGCTGGCGGAACGGGCCGGGCGCGGCGCTTGAGATGGGGTCGCCGGACCGATTGTTGATCAGGGCCTCGGGGCGCAGGGCGGTGCTGACGCTGACCCGGTTTTCGATCGGGGAGAGCGGGCCGCTGGCGATGATGTGGCCGCGAATCCGCCCCTTGATCGTCACCGGCTGGGTGAAGCGCAGCCGCTTGCCGTCGTCGAGCAGCTCGACGCCGCGGGGGGCGGCGGCGGTGGGGGGGGCGTCGGTGGCGCCGTCGGGGAGGTCTCCGACCTGGGCAACGATGGCGCCCTTGTCGTCGGCGAGGGTGAGCTGGTTGTAGATGGGGGCAAAGCCCAGACGCTTGCGCTCGATGAGGCGGCTGAACTTGTCGTCAATGGCCTGGATCTGGATGGCGAGGCCGTAGTCGGCAGTCATACCCAGGTCGACGCTGCCGAAGTAGCTGGCGACGACTTCCGATTCGGCCAGATCGGTGAGGTCGTTGTGGCGTTCGGTGAAGTAGTAGGAGAGGGCGTCGGCCCGGCGCACGAGATCGAGCTGGGCGGCGTCGATGAGGTGCTGCCGCAGCTGCTCCCGGACGCCCAGATTGTGCACGAGCAGGCTCACCGCATAGCCGACGAAGATCAGGATGGCGATGAAGCTCTTCCGGTAACGCCTTAGCAGGGAGTCGTCGCTGGACATGAAAATGGGCAGATCGCTTCCGGGGCTGCCGCCTGAGGCGGGTGCGGTGTGCTGGATGACACGTGACTCCTTCGATAACGGAGTCCGACGGCGAATCTTTACCGGAAGTTACCTTGTTTACAGGGGTTTTGTGCAGTGCTATGTCATTTTTCCATCGCGCTCGCGGCGATTTCGAGGGAGCGCAGGCGCAGTTCCGGGTCGAAGACGTCGCAGACGACGATGAACTCGTCGGCGTCGGTGAGCTGGGCCAGGCGGGCAAAGCCTTCGCGGACCCGTTCCGGGCCGCCTACCACCCCGGCGGCGAGGAAGTCGCCGATGGCGGCGCGCTCTTCGGGGCGCAGCTTGTCCATGAAGTGCTCAACCGGGGGCTGCAGCCGGCGCCGGTTGCCGGTGAGGATGCCGAGGACCCGCTGGTAGTTGCTGCTGGCCAGGAACTCGGCCTCTTCGTCGGTGGGGGCGGCCATCACCGGCACGCCGATCATCACGTAGGGCTTGTCGAGCACCGCCGACGGCTGGAACTTGCTGCGGTACAGGGCGATGGCCTGGAGCAGCTGGCGCGGGGCGAAGTGGGAGGCGAAGGCGTAGGGCAGGCCGCGTTCGGCGGCGAGGCGGGCAGAGAACAGGCTGGAGCCGAGGATCCAGATCGGCACGTTGGTGCCGGCGCCGGGCACGGCGACGACGCGCTGGCCGTGCTGGACGGGCCCTAGGAGCTGTTGCAGCTCGGACACCTCGCGGGGGAAGTCGTCTTCGGTCTCGACCCGGTCGCGGCGCAGGGCGCGCATGGTGACGCTGTCGGTGCCGGGGGCGCGGCCGAGCCCGAGGTCGATGCGGTCGGGGTAGAGCTCGGCGAGGGTGCCGAAGGCTTCGGCGACCACCAGCGGCGCGTGGTTGGGCAGCATGATGCCGCCGGAGCCGACGCGGATGCGCGTGGTGCCGCCGGCGATGTGGCCCACCAGCACGGCGGTGGCCGAGCTGGCGATGCCGGGCATGTTGTGGTGCTCGGCCACCCAGTAACGGGTGAAACCAAGGGCTTCGGCGTGACGGGCGGTGGACAAGGCAACCGCCAGGGCGTCGGCCACGCTGCGGCCTTCGCGGATCGCCACGAGGTCGAGCATGGACAGCTTGATATCTTTCAGTGTCTTCATGCCCCCCATTCTAGAATGTATTGCGAATCGTTTCCGATGCTTCCGGAGAATGGTGGTGCGGCGGGCCCTACTTGGTGGCCTTGCCGCCGGGAATGTCGCGGAAGAACTCCGGCAGGTAGCGGGGCGCCACGCGGAAGTACTTCTTCACCAGCTTCATGTAGGTGCCGTCTTTCTTGATGCCGGCGAGGAACTGGTTGAAGGCTTCGCGCAGCTCGGGGGAATCCTTGCGGAAGGCGGCGGCCATGCGCTGCTCTTCCGAGATCGGGCCGATCACCTTGATCTTTCCCGGCCACAGTTCGAGGGCGATCATCACGTCGGGCACGTCCAGCAGCGTCATGTCGCTCTCGTGCTTGAGCATGGCCGGCACGATGTCGTTGAGGTTGGTGCTGCCGGTGAAGCGCTTGAGCTTGAGGCCCTTGTTGTCCAGGTCGTAGAGGGTCGGATCAAGGCAGGAGTTGTCCATCACGAAGGTGGTGCCGAGCCGGAGGGCGGCCTTGGTGGCACGGATGTCCTGTTCCTTGTCGCCGCTGGGCTTGATCGGCTGGGCGGGATTGTCCGGCCGGGCCAGCAGCCACACGGCGGAGGGGAAGGTGGGGTCGGAGAAATCCACCACCTTCAGACGCGGGGGCAGGATGGTCATGCCGTTGGCGATCATGTCGCCGCGGATCTGGCGCCGGCCGACTTCCTGGACGGTGGGCTTGAAGCGGATCTCCTTGCCGGTGAGGTCGCCGAAGATGGTTTCCCAGGTGCTGGGCACGAACTCATAGCGCACGCCGAGATGCTTGGCGAAGAGCTGGACGATCTCCACGTCGAGCCCGTCGCCGCTGCCGGTGACAAAGTTGGCGTAGGGCACGCCCAGGTGGCGCAGCACGCCCCGCTCGCGGATCTCGTGCAGGTCGTTGGCAAGGGCGCCACCGCAGAGGCACAGGAGGCCGGCTGCGAGGATCAGTCGGCGGACGAGGGAGGCGGTTTTGTGCAGCATGGGGGTTCCTTCGAGCTGTCCGGATGCCGTGGATGCGGCGGGCGGTGTGTCTGGCAAGTAGCGGTGAAGGTAGCCGAAACTTTAGGACGGTTGCGATCAAAAATGCTGATCAGGTTTCGTCGGCGACGGCCGCGGCGAGAAACCGTTCGAGGCGCGGTTCGGCGCAGAAGCCCACGTTGAGGCGCAGGAAGCCGGACGGCTGGTTCTGGGGGCGGAAGACGTTCCCCGGGGCGAGCAGGATGTTGTCGCGGGTGGCACGACGGGCCAGCTCGGCGGTGTCGGCAAGGCCCGGCACCCGGGCCCACACGAAGGGGCCGCCGCGGGGTTCGGGGTCGGGCTTGAGGCCGACCCGTTCCAGCATCCGCAGGGCTTGCCCGGTGGATTCGGCGAGGCGGCCCTTCAGGCGGTCGAGCAGCTTGCGGTAGTGGCCGTCGGTGAGGAGCTGGTGGACGAGCTGCTCCGCGAGCTCGGCCGACGACATCATCGAGACGATCTTCACGTCGGTGAACAGATGTGCCAGATCCGGCCGGCAGGCCAGGAAGCCGACCCGCAGGTTGCCCGAGATCGTCTTTGAGAAGCTGGAGGTGTAGATCACCCGGTTCAGCTGGTCGAGCCCGGCGAGGCGGGTGGCGGCGTCGGGGGCGAGGTCGCCGTAGATGTCATCCTCGACGATCATGAAGTCGTGCTTCTCGGCCAGCTGCAGCACCCGGAAGGCGACCGCCGGCGAGAGGTTGCAGGCCGTGGGGTTGTGCAGCACCGAGTGGGTGAAGAACAGCCGCGGCTGGTGCTCGGCGAGGATGGCTTCGAGGGCGGCGGTGTCGGGGCCGTCCGGGGTGCGCGGCACGCCCATCAGCGCCACGCCGTACAGGCGCAGGTTGCCGAAGAGGTTCCAGTAGCCGGGGTCGTCCACCAGCACGCAGTCGCCGGGCTTGAGGAAGTAACGGCACACGATGTCGAGCGCCTGATGCACGCCGTAGGTGAGGACGATCTGTTCCGGCGTGGCGCCGATGCCGATCTCCGCCAGCCGTACCTGCAACTGGGCGCGCAGGGGCGCGTAGCCCTGGGCCGAGCCGTAGCTCACCGGGCGCACGTCGGCGCGCCGGGTGAGGCCGCGCAGGGCGCGCAGTACGCCGGCTTCGTCGAGCCACGCGGCGGGCAGGCTGCCCGAGCCGGCCAGGATGCGATCAGGATCGCCATTGGCCATCTCGCGCATCAGCCAGCTGGCGTCGATGGCGCGCTCGATGGAATCCGTGCCGGCGATGGCGCGGGCGGGCTGGGTGCGGCTCGCCACGTAGAAGCCCGAGCCCCGGCGCGACTGCAGGTAGCCCACCGCCACCAGCCGGTCGTAGGCTTCGACCACGGTGAAGCGCGACACGCCGTGGTGCTCGGCAAACTGGCGGATCGGCGGCAGGCGCGCGCCGGGGCGCAGGATGCGGTCGTCGATGCGGGTGCGCACGGCGGTGACGATCTGGTCCACCAGCGGGGTGGGGCTGTCGGTGGAGAGGGTGAGCTGCAGCATGGGAGGCTCCGGTGTATCGGTCGGATCGCCGGGCCAGTGGGCCGGTTGCGACCGGTACGGGAAGGTGGTTTGTCCGGATAGTGTATCTGTGGTTGGGTGAAAGTGTTCGGTATTGTCAGGTCGTCCGAGTTGATCGTCGAGGAGACCTGCCATGTTTCGCCTTCCATTGCTTGTGCTGACCACCGTCATCGCCCTTGCGGCTGCACCGGCCCGGGCCGGCGGCGTGGAAGCCTACTGCCCGGAGTTGAAATGGGTGCTGCTGGCGCCGCCGGGTGGCAGCGCGGTGCAGGTGATCGACGTGCGCCGTGGCGTGACGCCGCTCTCCACCCTGCGCAGCCGGCCCCGCGGCCCGGTGCTGGCGGTGCATGTGCAGGCCGCGAGCCGGCGGGTGTGGGTGCTGGCGGAGAACGGGCTGGATGCCCACGACGGCTTCAATGGCCGGGTGTTGGGCCACTGGCGGGCGCCGGAGGGCGTGCGGCTCGACCGGTTGGAGGCGGACGCCGCTGGCCGGCTGACGGCGTGGAGCGGCGCGCGGCCCTTCGAGGCGGTGCAGGGCGCGGCGATGCTGGTGCCAGCGGGCGCCCGGGTGAGCTGGCGCTGAAGGGCTTGGTGCTGGACGGCTCAGGCGCCGAGGGCGGCGAAGCCCTGGCGATACAGGGTGGCGAGTTCGTGGGCCATCTTGCGACGCTGGGCAGGATCGGTGGCGAGGGTGCGGGCGAGGCTGCCGGCCACGTCGGAGACGTGCACCGCGCCCGGGTGGCCGGTGGCTTCCCAGGTGGCGGCGAAGGCGGCCTGCTTGGTGGGGTGGCCGGCCTGGCGGGGGTGGAGCACGTTGACCCGCGGCAGCCCGAAGGCCATCGCCACGATGCGGCCGTGCAGGCTGCTGCCGCAGTAGCCGCGGCTGTTGGCGATGAGGGCGCAGATGTCCCACAGGTAGAGGGAGTTGAGGATGGTCAGCGGCCGGGTGCGGAGCAGTCCGGCAAGGCGCTGCAGGCAGTCCAGGTCGTCGTGCCATGGGGCGGCGCCGGCGCGGAACAGCACGATGCCGAGTCCGGCTGCTGCGGCGGCCTGGTCGAGCTGCGCGGCCAGGGCGGCGAGGGTTGCATCGTCGCCGAAATCGGCCCCGAGCTGAACGGCCAGATAGCCGTTCGGGAAGGCGGCGCGGATGTCGGCGAGCTCTCCCCGGGCGGCGTGGGCGTCGATGGTGGGGCCGAAGAGTTCGGCCACCATCACCGCCGGGTCGGGCATCAGCCGGGCCTGGATGCCGGCGGCGCGCAGGTGGGCCAGGGTGAGCCGGTCGCGGACGCCCACGGCGTTGGCGGCGCGGAGGGCGGTGATGACTTCGTCGCGCAGGTCGGGCGGGCTTTCGGCCAGCTCGACCCCGCCCACGGCGCAGTAGATGCGCCGCTGGGCCGCGGGAAACAGCCCGGGCGGCACGCAGTACGGGGCGTGGGACGGCAGGCCGAGGATGCGCTCGGTCCACGCGTCGCGGGCCGACGGGCTGGCGTCGAGGCGGCTGACGATGACCTGGGCAGCGGCGGGCGGCTGGAGCATCACCGCGGCTTCCCAGGCCTTGCAGGTGAGGAGCTCGCCGCCGGCGTGGATCAGGCGGATCGGCTTGTCGCCCCAGGTTTCAGCCAGCTGGGTGATGGCATGGACGGGGTGCCCACCCCACTCCCGCATGTCCCGTTCGGCCAGCCCGGCGAAGATGAGCGGCCGTGCCGGGAGCAGGGCGGCGGCCACGTGGGGAAACAGCATGTCGCCGAAATTGTGCCGGTCAAAGGCGCCAAACAGGATGGTCGGGAGGGTCATCGTGGGGCTGGGGACGGTCAGCCGAGGTTGCGCAGGGCGAAGTCCCAGTCGATCAGCTTGTCGAGCAGGGCATTGGCGTAGTCGGCGCGCCGGTTCTGGTAGTCGAGGTAATAGGCGTGCTCCCACACGTCGATCGCCAGCAGCGGCTTGAGGCCGGCGGTGAGCGGGGTGTCGGCGTTGCCGGTCTTGACGATCTTGAGGCGCTCGCCATCGGCCACCAGCCAGGCCCAGCCGCTGCCGAACTGGGTGATGGCTGCGTTGGCGAATTCCTTCTTGAAGGCGGCGACGCTGCCGAAGGCCGCTTCGAGGCGCTGGCGCAGCGCGGCCGGTGGTTCGCCGCCGCCGCGGGGGCGCAGGCTCTGCCAGTAGAAGCTGTGGTTCCAGGTCTGCGCGGCATTGTTGAAGAGCGCGGCCTGGTCGGGCTTGCCGGCGCTGGCGGCGATGAGCTGGACGAGCGACTGGCCTTCGAGGGGCGTGCCGGCGATGAGTCTGGCGGTGTTGTCGGCGTAGGCCTTGTGGTGCTTGCCGTAGTGGTAGCCGAGGGTGTTGGCCGAGAGCACCGGGTCGAGGGCGTCGAGGGCGTAGGGGAGGTCGGGGAGGAAGTTCTGGCTCTGGGCGGCGGCCCGGGCGCGGAGTGGCAGGCCGGTCGCGCCGAGCAGGATGGTGCTGCCGGCGGCGAGGAGGAGGTTGCGCCGGGTGGTCTGCGGGGCGGTGTGTCGCATGGTTGCTCCTGACTGAGGTGACAGCAGGAGCTCAGAGTATCGCAAGTTCAAAATTTGTCTAAGTCAACTTCTTGAGTTTTAACGTTGTGACAAATTCACGGTTTCGGGTTAATCCGTTTGGGCGTCCTGTCTCTGGCGGGGGGCTGGAAGGGTTTTGCGGCTGACGTGAGCGCTGAGGGGTGACGGGCGCGGAGGATCGACAGGATCGTAGGCGTCTTTAGCGGCTCAGGGCGGCGATGGCGGTTGTTCCACATCATTTGACGATTCCGCTCGGCGGGCCGCGCCCCGGATGCGGGAAAGCGCTGCCTTTACAGGCATCTTGTGCTTGTCTAGAATTTACTGACTAACTGGTCAGTCAGTAAATTCCATGGTCACCACCGACAACCACCGCCGCCAGCGTCGCAAGGATGCCCGTCCTGCCGAGCTGGCCGCTGCCGCCCTGGCGCTCTTCGTGGAGAAGGGCTTTGCCGCCACCCGCCTGGATGATGTGGCCAGCCGCGCCGGCGTCTCGAAGGGCACGCTCTACCTCTACTTTGACAGCAAGGAAGCCTTGTTCCGCGCGGTGATCGAGGAATCCATCGTGCCGATGATCGGCGAGGTGGAGGCGATGGTCGAGCAGTTCAAGGACGACCCGGCGCATCTGCTCCGATCCCTGCTGGTGTTCTGGTGGGAGCGCATCGGTTCCACGTCGCTGGCGGGCACCTGCAAGCTGATGCTGTGCGAGGCGGGCAACTTCCCGGAGGTGGCCGTCTATCTGAACGAGAAGGTCATCGGCCCGTGGCACATGCTGCTCAACAAGGTCATCGAGGCCGGCATGCAGAAGGGCGTGTTCCGGCCGGGCAACCCGGAGAGCGTGCGGCAGATGGTCTTTTCCCCGCTCTTGCTGCAGTCGGTCTGGCAGTGCTCGCTGCACATGTGCAGCGGCGCGCGGCCGATGCCTGACAACTATTTCGACACCTTTTTCGACGTGCTCTTCCGCGGCCTGCTGGTCGAGCCCACCGAGGAATCCCAACGATGAACCGACGCATCCTCCTCGGCGCCCTTTCCGTGGCGCTGCTTTCCGCTTGTTCCAAACCCCAGCCGGTGGCCGAAGGGCCGCGGCCGGTGATGGTCCAGAAGCTGGCCCTGTCGTCGGTGCAGGCCGGGGCGTTGTATTCGGGCGAGGTGCGGGCGCGCTACGAGTCGGATCTGGCTTTCCGCATCACCGGCAAGATCATCGAGCGGAAGGTGGACGTCGGTGCGGTCGTCAAGCCCGGCCAGCTGCTGGCGCGGCTCGACCCGAGCGACGCCGGCCTCAATGCCGAGGCGGCCCGCGCCCAGCTGGCGGCGGCCCAGAACGAGCTGGCCTACGCCAAGGCTGAAGTGGAGCGCTACCGGGATCTGGTCGCCAAGAATTTCGTGAGTCGCAGCGTGCTGGACGCCAAGGAGACCACCTTCAAGTCGGCCGCTGCCCGCGTCGAGCAGGCCCGCGCCCAGGCCAAGGTGGCCGGCAATCAGGCCGGCTACACCAGCCTCGTGGCCGAGCAGGCCGGGGTGATCACCGCGATCGCCGCCGAGGTGGGGCAGGTGGTGAAGGATTCGGCGCCGGTGATGAAGCTCGCGCGGGATGGTGAGCGGGAAGTGCTGATTGCCGTGCCGGAGAGCCGTATCGCTGCGCTGCGCAAGGCCGGGAACATCGAGGTGCGCCTGCTGGCGGCGCCGGATGCGGTGTTCACCGGCCGGGTGCGTGAGGTGGCCCCGGCGGCGGATGCCGCCACCCGGACTTACGCGGTGCGCGTCACCATCGTCAATGCGACGCCCGAGGTTCAGCTGGGCATGACCGCCAACGTGATCCTGCCCGATGCGGCGGCGGCCGGCGGCGGCCTGCTGGTGCCGGCCACGGCGCTCTTCGAGCACGACGGCGGCAGCGCGGTGTGGGTGCTGCAGCCGGAAGGCGAGCTGGTCAAGGCGGTGCTGCGCAAGGTGCAGGTGCGCCAGTTCCGCGAGGATGGCGTGCTGCTCGCCGGCGGCGTGCAGCCGGGCGAGACCATCGCGGCGGCGGGTGTTCACAAGATCGTCGCCGGCCAGCTGATGCAGCCGCGGGTGGCGAGCCGGCCGGCGGCGGCCACGGTTGGCGCGGGGGGCTGAGGCGATGGGTTTCAATCTGTCGGAATGGGCGCTGCGCCACCAGCCGCTGGTGCGCTTCCTGATCGTGCTGCTGGCGCTGGTCGGGGTGCTGTCGTACCAGAAGCTCGGCCAGTCGGAAGACCCGCCGTTCACCTTCAAGGTGATGGTGGTGCGTACCGAATGGCCCGGTGCGTCGGCGCGGGAGATGGAAGAACAGGTGACCGACCGCATCGAGAAGAAGCTGCAGGAGGTGCCCAACGTGGACTACCTGCGCAGCTACTCGCGGCCGGGCGAATCGGTGGTGCTGTTCGTGGCCAAGGATTCGACACCGGGCAAGGACGTGCCGGACATCTTCTACCAGGTGCGCAAGAAGATCGGCGACATCCGCGGCACGCTGCCGACCACGATCCGCGGGCCGTATTTCAACGACGAGTTCGGCGACGTGTTCGGCAACATCTACGCGCTCACCGGCGACGGCTTCGACTACGCCCAGCTTAAGGCCGAGACCGACAAGATCCGCGCCGAGCTGCTGCGCGTGCCGAGCGTGGCCAAGGTGGATCTCATCGGCGAGCAGGAGCAGCGCGTCTACGTGTCGCTCTCCAACGCCCGCCTGGCAACGCTGGGGCTGGATGTGCAGACGGTGACGACGGCGCTCGCCCAGCAGAACGCGGTGGTGCCCGGCGGTTATTTCGAGACCAGGGACGAGCGGATCTACCTGCGCCCGAGCGGCGCCTTCGACACCGTCGAGGCGATCCGCGACATGACGATCCGGGCCGGTGGGCGCGAGCTGCGCATCGGCGACATCGCCACCGTGCGGCGCGGCTTTGTCGAGCCGCCGGCGCCGGGCTTCCGCTTCCAGGGGCAGGACGCGCTGGGCCTCGGCGTGTCGATGGCCAAGGGCGGCGACATCATCGCCCTGGGCGCCAACCTCAAGGAAACGACGGCCCGCATCCAGGCCAAGCTGCCGGTGGGCATGGAGCTGAAGGAAGTCGCCAGCCAGCCGGAAGCCGTGCAGCGCTCGATCAGCGAGTTCGTCCATTCGCTGGCCGAGGCGGTGATCATCGTGCTGGTGGTGTGCTTCTTCTCGCTGGGGCTGCGCACCGGGCTGGTGGTGGCGCTGTCGATCCCGCTGGTGCTGGCGGTCACCTTCTTCGGGATGCGCCTGTTTGATGTGGGGCTGCACAAGATCTCGCTGGGCGCGCTGATCCTGGCCCTGGGCCTGCTGGTGGACGACGCGATCATCGCGGTCGAGATGATGCTGGTGAAGATGGAGCAGGGCTGGGAGCGCTCCAAGGCGGCCGCCTTCGCCTACACCAGCACGGCCGGGCCGATGCTGTCCGGCACGCTGGTGACGGTGGCGGGCTTCCTGCCCATCGCCACGGCGCAGTCTTCCACGGGCGAATACACCCGCTCGATCTTTCAGGTGAACGCCATCGCGCTGCTGGCCTCGTGGCTGGCGGCGGTGATCGTCGTGCCTTACCTGGGCTACGTGCTGCTGCCCGATCCCCGGGGGCCGAAGAAGCCGAGCTGGTTCTCGAAGCGCTTCCCGCGCATCGACGCCTTCAAGGACCGCATCGGCCTGGGCGACCCGCACATCGAGGGCGACGAGGATTCGGTGTTCCGCACGCCGTTCTACAACCGCTTCCGGGCGGTGGTGGATTGGTGCGTGGCGCGGCGCTGGGTGGTGATCGGCACCACGCTGGCGATCTTCGCCACCGCCATCGTCGGTTTCGGCCTTGTCCAGCAGCAGTTCTTCCCCAACTCGACGCGGCTCGAGCTGTTGATCGACCTGCGCCTGCCGGAAGGCGCCAGCCTGCGGGCCACCAAGGCGGAGGTTGAAAAGCTGGAAGCCGTGCTGAAAAACGAGAAGGGCATCGACAACTACGTGGCCTACGTGGGCACCGGCAGCCCGCGCTTCTACCTGCCCCTCGACCAGCAGCTGCCGGCCGCCAACTTTGCGCAGTTCGTGGTGCTCACCGACAGCATCGCCAGCCGTGAGGCGCTGCGGGAGCGGATGATTGAGCTGTTCCGCAAGGAGTTTCCCAACCTGCGCGCCAACGTCACCCGGCTGGAGAACGGGCCGCCGGTGGGCTTTCCGGTGCAGTTCCGGGTGAGCGGGCCGGACATCCCGACGGTGCGCAAGTACGCCGCCGAGGTGGCCGACGTGATGCGCGGCAACCCCAACCTCTCGGACGTGCAGCTGGACTGGGACGAGCAATCCAAGGTGCTGCGCGTGGAGGTGGATCAACGCAAGGCGCGGCTGCTCGGCCTGACCACCCAGGACGTGGCCAACTTCCTCAACAGTAGCCAGCGCGGGCTGGTGGCGACGAGCTACCGGGAAGGCATCGAGTCCATCGACGTGGTGCTGCGCGGCGACGCCTTCGAGCGGGACAAGCTCTCGCTGGTGGCCGAGCTGGCGATTCCGACCCGGGCCGGCAAGTCGGTGCCGCTGACCCAGGTGGCGACCGTCGGCTACGCCTACGAGCAGGGCCTGGTGTGGCGCCGCAACCGGGAGCCGAGCATCACCGTGCGCGGCCAGATCTACGTGAATGGCGTCCAGGCGCCCACCGTCACCGCCCAGGTGGCGCCGCTGCTGGAGCCGATCCGCGCCGCGCTCCCCACCGGCTACCGCATCGAGACCGGCGGCGCGGTGGAAGAGAGCGCCAAGGGTCAGAGCTCGGTGAATGCGGGCTTCCCGCTGTTTTTGGGGGTGGTCTTTACCGTGCTGATGGTGCAGCTGGGCAGCTTCTCGCGTACGACGATGGTGGTGCTCACCGCGCCGTTGGGGTTGATCGGGGTGGTGCTGTTCCTGCTGCTGTTCAACCAGCCCTTCGGCTTCGTGGCGATGCTGGGCACGATCGCGCTGTTCGGGATGATCATGCGCAACTCGGTGATCCTGGTGGATCAGATCGAGCAGGATGTGGAAAAGGGCCTGTCGATCTGGAACGCCATCGTCGAGTCGGCGGTGCGCCGGCTGCGGCCCATCGCGCTCACCGCGGCGGCGGCCGTGCTGGCGATGATCCCGCTCACCCGCAGCGCCTTCTTCGGGCCGATGGCGGTGGCGATCATGGGTGGGCTGATCGTCGCCACCCTGCTCACCCTGCTGTTCGTGCCGGCGCTCTACGCGGCCTGGTATCGCGTCCGACGCGAGCCGGATGAACTGCGCAGTGCACAAGTAAGCTAGAATCCGAAAGTTTTTATGCGGATCATAAATATTAGCTTCTGCTAATATTATTCGGGGAGCCCCAAATGAATTACGAACAAGCACGGTTCAATATGGTCGAGCAGCAGATCCGCCCCTGGGAGGTGCTGGATTTTGGCGTGCTCGACACGCTGATGAGTGTCCGCCGCGAGGAGTTCGTGCCGGAAGCCTACAAGTCGCTGGCCCTGTCCGAAGCCGAGATTCCCCTTGGCAACGGCGGCAGCATGCTGGTCCCGGTGATCGAGGGCAAGGTGCTGCAGGCCGTGCAGGTCAAGCGTTCCGACAAGGTGCTCGAAGTCGGCGCCGGTTCCGGTTACTTCGCCGCGCTGCTCGCCGCCAAGGCCGAGTGGGTGCGCACCGTCGACATCGAGCCGGCCATGGTGAACATGGCCCACGACAACCTCAAGCGCTACGGCGTCGAGAACGTCATCGTCGAGGAAGGCGATGCCGTGCGCGGCTGGGCCGGCGGCGCGCCCTACGACCTGATCGTCGTCTCCGGCGGTGTGCCCTATGTGCCCGAAACCCTGTTGCAGCAGGTCAAGGTCGGTGGCCGTCTGTTCGCCTTCGTGGGCGAAGCGCCGCTGATGACTGCCCAGCTCATCACCCACGTGGCTGAAGGCAAGTTCCGCACCGAGTCCCTCTTCGAGAACCTCGTGCCGATGATGCGCAACGCCCCCCAGAAGAGCCACTTCAAGTTCTGAGTCACGTCGCCCGATGAAGCACATCACCCCGCCGCAACTGGCCGAATGGCTGCAGGACGCAACCCGTCCTGCGCCTTTTCTCCTTGATGTCCGCGAGCCTTCCGAGTTCGCCTACTGTGCGATCCCCGGCTCGGTGCCGATGCCGATGGCCACCGTGCCGGCGCGGATGCAGGAGCTCCCCGACGACGCCCAGATCGTGGTGATCTGTCACCACGGCGGGCGCAGCATGCAGGTGGCAATGTTCCTGGAGCGCCAGGGTCTGGGCGAGGTGATCAACCTCGCCGGTGGCGTGGCCCAGTGGGCACAGCAGGTCGACCCTGCGATGCCCCAGTATTGAGACGTGCGAAACGAGTGACGGAGAACGTGATGAGACGGGTTGCAGGACGTGTGGTGCTGGCGATGGCGGCAGGCTTCGCGGCGGGTGGCGCAGGGGCGGCGGATCTCGAGCAGGTCTACCGGGATGCCCTGTCCTACGACGCGGCGCTGGCAAGTGCCCGCGCGTCCCTCGAAGCCGGTCGCGAAAAGCTGCCCCAGGGGCGTGCCGGACTGCTGCCGTCGCTCAATCTCACCGGCAACTCCAGCTGGAACGACGTCAACCTCAAGCACTACGACGTCACCCGTGGCTACAACAACAATGGCTGGCAGGTGCAGCTCACCCAGCCGCTGTTCCGCTGGCAGAGCTGGGTGCAGTACAAGCAGGGCGAGATGCAGGTGGCGCTGGCCGAGGCCCAGTACCAGCTGGCCCGCCAGGATCTGACCCTGCGCGCCGCCCAGGCCTACTTCGACGTGCTGGTCGCGCAAGATGTGCTCGCCGCGGCCCGTGCGCTGCACGAGGCCAACACCCAGCAGCTGGCGCTGGCGAAGAAGAGCTTCGAGGTGGGGACGGTCACCGTCACCGACGTGCATGAAGCCCAGTCCCGTGCCGATCTGTCGTCGGCCCAGGTGATTGCTGCCGAGAGCGACCTGGCCGTCAAGCGCCATGCCCTGCTGGTGCTCACCGGCAAGGAGGCCGATGCCCTGAAGGGGCTGCGCAAGGGCGTGGCCCTCAGCCGCCCCGAGCCGGCCGACATCCAGGCCTGGGTGAGTTCCGCCGAGAACGGCAGCTACACCGTGCAGGCCGCCCAGGTGGCCCAGGAAATCTCCCAGCGGGAAGTCGAGCGCAACCGCGCTGGCCACCTGCCCACCGTCGATCTGGTGGCGAGCTACGGCAACGCGGCGTCGTCCACCGCGCCGCTGTCGGCCCTCACGCCGATCCGCACCAACACCGACTCCACCATCGTCGGCGTGCAGCTCGCACTGCCGCTGTTCCAGGGCGGCAGCGTGAATTCCCGCATCCGCGAGGCGTCCGCCCTGCGTGACAAGGCCAGCGCCGATCTCGACAACGCCCGCCGCACCGCCGCCCAGAACGCCCGCCAGGCCTACCTGGGCGTGACCAGCGGGCTGGCCCAGGTGAAGGCCTTCGAGGCGGCCCAGGTGTCGTCCCGCTCCGCCCTCGACGCCAACAAGCTCGGCTACGAGGTGGGCGTGCGGATCAACATCGACGTGCTCAACGCCCAGAGCCAGCTCTACGATACCCTGCAGAAGCTTTCCAAGGCCCGCTACGACACCCTGCTGGCCCAGCTCAAGCTGAAGGCCGCGGCGGGGACGCTGGGCGACGAAGACATCAAGGCGATCAACGGCTTGCTCGACTGAGCCATTTGGCCTGCTTATGGGCAGGTGATGCTCCGCCTTATGACCAACGGCCGCTGAAGAGCGGCCGTTTGGTTTTTGTGCGTCCCGATGAGGTGTCGGTGTGTGCTCAGGGTCTGGCGTTGCCTTCGAGCTTTGCAAGCTGGGCCCTGGCGTCGCCCGCTTCGGCGAAGTTCGGATCGAGCTTGAGGGCGGTCTTGAAGGCGGTGACCGCGTCCCGCGTACGGCCGGCCGCCGCGTAGGCGGATCCCAGGTGGTAGTGGATGCCGGCAGACTGGCGGCCTTCCGCGCGACTGACCTTCTCCAGCACCTTGATGGCTTCGACCGATTCGCCCCGCTTGAAATGCACCCAGCCCAGGGTGTCCTGGAAGTCGGCCACCTTTGGCGCCAGGGCGACGGCCTTGCGGGCCCATTCGAGTACCGCGTCGGAGGGTTTGTTCGCCGGATCGGTGGCGGCCATCCAGGCCATGTTGTTGTAGGGCAGCGGCAGGTCGGGGTTGAGCCGGACGGCGGCCTGGTAGGCGGCCTGGGCTTCGCGGAGCTGGCCGGCCTGCTGCTGGGCCATGCCGAGCTTGAGCTGGGCGTCGTAGAGCTTGGGCTGGGCCCGGGCGACGGCCTGGTACTCGCCGACCGCCTGTCTGGCTTCGCCTTGCGCCAGGAAGACGTCGCCCTTGGCGAGGCGGGCCGGGTAGTAATCGGCACTGACCGCCAGGGCGCGGTCGTAGGCAGCGTGGGCGGCCTTGTAGCTCTGCTGCATCTGATAGGCGCGGCCCAGGCCGTGCTGGGGCAGCGGGTTGCCGGGCGAGAGCCTGGCGGATTCCTCGAACTCGCCGATGGCCTTGTCCGGCGCTTTCTTGTCCAACCAGATGGTGCCTAGGGCGTAATGGGCGCCGCCGAGCCTGGGGTTGATCTGCAGGGCGCGGCGGTAAAAATCGGCGGCCACATCGATGTTGTGGCGGACGTTGTAGTTCAGGTCGCCCAGATCCACCAGCGGAATGGCGGCGCGGGCGTCGGCGGCGATGGCGGCCTTCCAGGCCTTCTCGGCTTCCGGGTAATTCTTCTGGGCGTACTGCCAGCGGCCCCAGGCGGTCAGCGCATCGGCGCTTTTCGGGGCGATGTCGAGGGCCTGCTTGAGCCATTTGCGCACGTCGTCCTGCAGATTGCGGATGCGTGCGGATTCGGCATGACCCAGGGCCGGGAGCGGCGACTGGGGATTGATCTGGGCGGCTTCGTTGAAGAGGGCCTCGGCCCGCGGATAGTCGAGCTTGCGCAGGGCTTCGTGGCCGGCGCGCAGCTTTTCGCCGAAGGGGGTTTCCTTGGCGGAGCCGGGCGATTCGAAGCGGGCTGCGCCGCTTTCCGACATTTCGAGCAGTGCGTGGGCCGGGCTGCCGGCCAGGGTGAGGAGGGCGAGGAGCAGGGTGCCAGCAGCGCGTGTTTTCATGATCCCGGACGGGTGGCAAGAAGAAGACTTAGTTTGCCAGACTCCAAAAGAAACAACCCCATTCAGGTTGTCCTGAATGGGGTTGGTGTCACAGCGGCCGGATGATCAGGCGCGCTTGCGGCGGGACAGGCCCATGCCGGCCATCGCCAGGCTCAGCAGGCCCAGGGTGGCGGGTTCGGGCACGCCGGTCGGCGGGGGCGGGGGCAGCAGCACGCCGCTGGCCGAGGAGCCGAAGCCGAAGATGAAGGTATCGGGCGAGCCAGTGGCGGGATCGCAGCCGGTCAGGCCGGAGGCGCAGGAGCCGTAGGAGTACAGGGCGATATCGACGGTGGAGGCGTCGCCATCGACCAGGCTGCGGGCGGCGTCGGCAGTCGCCTTGTTCGGGGCCACGCCGTAGTAGGTGGCGAACACGCGGGTAGCGCCATTGGCCAGGGCTTCGAATTCGAAGTCGAACAGGGCGCCTTGGTCGGAGCTCGCGGAGCCCTGCAGGTTGCCGCTGCGGGAATTGACGTAGTTGGTGTTCGTCAGGCCGTAGGACGTGAACGAGAACGGGTTGCCGGAGTTGAAGCCGTTGTTGTCGGTCTTGCGCACGTTGCTGCCATTGGCGATGCCGAGCAGCGCGGGCACGCCCTGGATGCTGACGGATTCATCGCCCGGGCTGGGGATGTCCCAGTCCATCACGCGACGGTAGACCAGATCGCCCGCGGCCAGATCGGCGCCGGTGAGGTTGGTGATCTTGACGACGGTCTCGTACAGGTAAGGCGTGGTGGCCAGGGGGTGGTAGTCGTGGGTGACCTGCAGGATCGCAGCGCCCGCGGAGTTCAGCACGTTCACCACCGAGACCGCGCTGTTGGCGGTGGAGGTGAAGCTCACCAGCGACAGGTTGGCGGTGCCGACAGAGCTGTTGGCGTAGCCGGCCTGGCCGGTGCTGGCGATGCCGACGCCCCAGCCTTCGCAGGTGCAGCCCGGCGAGGTGGAATCGGAGTTGGTGGCCATCGAGCGCAGGCCGACGATGGAGGTGCCGCTGCCCGCCGCGCTGGTACCGCCGCTGACGTTCAGATCGCCCAGATCGCGGACGCCGATCTGCACGGTGCCGTTGTCGATGATGGCAGCAGCATTGGCGCCGCCTGCCACGAGGCCAGTCGCTGCAAGCAGCACGGCCATGGAGAGTTTGCTGGCTTTCATAACCGGGGTAACTCCTTGATTAATGACGATTGACGATGAGGGTGCTTGAGCAAGGGGTGCGCGCCTGAGTCTTCCTGCCCGGGTTTGCGTACCGTGCCTAAATTGAGCAACAAGCGTGCCAGAAACGAAAAATTTAACGAAGACAAAGGGTTGTGTATTTTTATGTAAAGGTTTGGCCATATTTTGTAAAAATCGTCGACAATCGACTGAAAGGATAAAAATACTTTATCGCTGCGGCGGATCGGAATCAGCATTACCATTCCGACCTTTCGCCATACGGGCCCCGCGCAGGGCCGCTATCCGAGGGGCATGAGATTCCATGAGCACGCAAATTCTTGACCTACGCGACTTCATCGCCCGGCTGGAGCAGATGGGTGAATTGCGCCGGGTGACGGCCGAGGTCGACCCTCACCTGGAAATGACCGAGATCTGCGACCGGGTGCTGCGCGCCGGCGGCCCGGCGATCCTCTTCGAGAACCCGAAGGGCTACCGCATGCCGGTGCTGGCCAACCTGTTCGGCTCACCCCAGCGGGTGGCGCTGGGCATGGGCGAGAGCGGCGAGGACTGGCAGAACGCACTGCGCGAGGTGGGCAAGCTGCTGGCCTTCCTGAAGGAGCCGGAGCCGCCCAAGGGGCTGAAGGACGCCTGGGAGAAGCTGCCGGTGTTCAAGCAGGTGCTCAACATGTCGCCGAAGACGGTGTCGTCGGCGCCGTGCCAGCAGGTGGTGAAGGAAGGGCGGGACGTGGATCTGGGCAGCCTGCCGATCCAGCATTGCTGGCCGGGCGATGTGGCGCCGCTGATCACCTGGGGGCTGGTGGTGACCCGCGGCCCCAGCAAGACGCGCCAGAACCTGGGCATCTACCGCCAGCAGGTGCTGGGCCCGAACAAGGTGATCATGCGCTGGCTCGCCCATCGGGGCGGCGCGCTGGATTATCTGGAGCACCAGAAAGCCAATCCGGGCCAGCCTTTCCCGGTGGCGGTGGTGCTGGGCTGCGATCCGGCGACCATCCTCGGTGCGGTGACGCCCGTGCCCGATTCATTGTCGGAATACCAGTTTGCCGGCCTCTTGCGCGGCGCCAAGACCGAGCTGGTGAAGTGCATCGGCTCGGATCTGCAGGTGCCGGCGTCGGCCGAGATCATCCTCGAAGGCGTGATCCACCCGGGCGAGACCGCGCTCGAAGGCCCCTATGGCGACCACACCGGCTACTACAACGAGCAGGCCGAGTTTCCGGTGTTCACCATCGAGCGCATCACTCACCGGCGCGATCCGATCTACCACAGCACCTACACCGGCAAGCCGCCCGACGAGCCGGCGATGCTGGGCGTGGCGCTCAACGAGGTGTTCGTGCCGCTCTTGCAGAAGCAGTTCACCGAGATCGTCGATTTCTACCTGCCGCCGGAAGGCTGCTCGTACCGGCTGGCGGTGGTGAGCATCCGCAAGCAGTACCCCGGCCACGCCAAGCGGGTGATGTTCGGGATCTGGAGCTTCCTGCGCCAGTTCATGTACACCAAGTTCATCATCGTGGTGGATGACGACGTGAACATCCGCGACTGGAAGGAAGTGATCTGGGCACTCACCACCCGGATGGACGGTGCCCGCGACACCACGCTGGTGGACAACACGCCCATCGACTACCTGGATTTCGCCAGCCCGGTGGCGGGCCTGGGCTCCAAGATGGGCCTCGACGCCACCAACAAGTGGCCGGGCGAGACCAACCGCGAATGGGGCCGGGCCATCGAGATGAGCCCGGAGGTGAAGAAGCGGGTGGACGAGATGTGGAGCAGCCTGGGCCTGTGAGCCGTGCATCCCCCGCCGCCGCGCGCTGCGTTGCGGCGGGATAGGCGGGTTCAGTTGCGGAGATGCCGGCGCCGCAGCGCGCCGAGTGCCGCAAGGCCGGTGAGTCCGAGCAGTGCGGTGGCGGGTTCCGGAATGTGGGTGGCCTGCCCGCTGACCTCGGCCAGCAAGGTGGCCTGGCCGGTGTAGGGCGAGATCGTCCAGCCGTCGGTGGCCGAGAATACCGGCTCGGTGGTCGAGATTCGCACGCCGGGCAGGCTCGCCGAGTTGCCGGCGCTGAAGTCGTAGGGGAGGGTCGGGTCCAGGGCCGGCATGGCGGCGAGGTAGGCGCTCATGTCGATCACCGCAAAGAGTTCGCTGACGGTGCTCTCGAACAGCGGTACCCGGTAGGGGGTGCTGCCGATCGCCAGGTAGATGCCGTAGGCCAGATCATCCAGCCGGTAGGCGGAGCCATCCCAGGACATGAAGTACTCGATGGCGAGCGGGTCGGGCAGCTTCGTGCCGGCCTGGAAGAAGCCGATCGCCTTGGCGCCGCCGTTGTCCTCCAGCGGCACCTTCACGGTTTCACCCTTCTTGCAGGCTTTGCTGCCGGTGTCGTATTTGCCGCCCTTGCTGTCGAAGCGTGCCCAGTACACCGTACCGTCCCCCGGGCACTTCATCTCTTCCGTGTTCTTGATCTCGCCGCCGATGGCGGGTGTCGTCAGGCTGATGGCGAGCAGTATCGCTGCGCCAGATTGAACGCTCATTTGCATGTGTCTTCCCCTTGTTCGTTATGGGCCGCCGCCAGGGCGGGGCGAACGAAGCTTGGGGTGAGGGCGGTTCCAGATCGGTTACAGCAGCGACAAACAAAAACGGCAGCCGGTGGGGCTGCCGTTTTTGTGTGGCCGGTCAGACGCGTTCAGCGTTTGCGACGCACCACCGCGAGGGCCGCCAAGGCGCCACCGATGAGGGCCAGGGAGGCCGGTTCGGGCACGCCGGTACCGGGATCGGCGATGCCCTGGATGCCGACGGTGAAGCCGTGCCAGTGCTCGCTGGTGTCGGTGAAGGTGATCGAGGTGAAGTCGCCCAGCAGCTCGATGACGCCGTGCATCTCGCCGCTGCCGGTGAAGCCGGTGCCCCCTGCGTTGACGAGGGCCGTGCCGCAGCCCCAGTAGCCACAGCCTTCACTGAGGACGGTGATGGGGGCGCCGAAATCGACGACATTGCCGTTCCAGCTGGTCAGGGCGATCAGCGGGTTGTGGACGCTCTGGCTGAAGGTGATGGTCTTGGCCCCGCCTCGATTGAGTCCGATCAGATCAACGGTGGCCGGTGCATTGTCGACGGTTGCACTGGTGTAGGTGGCCGGATTGGTCCAGTAGAAGGTGCCGCCACTGAGCTGGGCGAAGCTGTAGAGGCCGGTGAAGGTGACGCCGACGGTATCCGTGCCGGTGGTGATCGTGCCGGCGACGCCGGAGGCGGCGGTCAGCGGGCTGGTCCAGTCGGCCCAGTAAGCGGGGGCGGCGAAGGCCGCGGGGGCCGCAAGGGCGGCGACGAGGGCGGTGGTGATGAGGCGCATGATGAGCTCCTGCTCGGTTGAGCGTGAATTTCGAAGTTACGAAAATTCGAGCAATTTCTGCGCCAGATTTAAAATTTATGCAAAAAACGGCGAAATCGCCTTTTTCGTCAAGAGGCTGGAAAAAATCGCTGGGCGGGGCTAATCGCCGCCCGGTGAAGGATTGTAAAAACCTTCGACAGTTGTCTTGCGTGGGGCGGGTGGAGCGGCTAGGCGGGCGCCGGCCGGGACGACGGAAGCGGTGTGTCTTCCGTCGTCCCCGCGGTGGGGTGGTCTATTCGGCGGCGGGGGCTTTGGCAGCGCGGGCGGGGCTGGTGGTTTCGCGGGCGATCTTCCACTGGCCGTCGGCCTTCACCCATTCGAGCTGCTTTCGCACCGTGTCCTTGTACTGGGCGGCGGTGTAGTGCTGGGTGAATTGCACGACCACCCGGCTGGCGTCGCTGCTGCGGGTCGTCAGGTTGTCGATGCGGATGCGCGGCGACTTGGCCTGGGTGACGCGCTGGCGCCGCTCGGCTTCCCAGTCGGCGGTGCTGCGGCCTTTGCCGGGCTGGAAGTCGGTGGTGTAAACGGCGCGGTAGGCGTCGAAGTTGCCGGCGGTCCAGGCGCTGGTCCAGGCGTCGATGCGGGCGCGGATGATCGGGTCGATGCTGGCGGCCGGTTCGATCAGCTCGATCTGCGGTGCCGGCGCGGCTTCGACCACGTGCGCGGGCGCGGCGGCCAGGGCCGGCGACTCATAGCGGGTGCCGAGGAGCTCCGGGGCGATCGGCGCGGGGCGGTAGCGGCTGCGCAGGGCTTCCCGCAGTTCGCCGGCGAGGCCGAGCAGCTGGGCCTGGAGGGTGGTCTGCTGGGCGCGGTTGTCCACCAGGTTGCGCTGGGCGTCGAAGAGGTCGCCCTGGGCGATGGAGAGGTCGTTGAGCGAGCGCCGGCCGGCCTCGAAGTGCAGCTCATAAGCCCCGGCCACCCGCTGGGCGGCGGCGACGCGCTGTTCGAGCTGGGGCGCGATGCCGCGGGCTTCGGTGTATTGGCGGTACAGATCCGTGATGTCCTTCGAGACCTTCATCATCAGGTCGTCGGCGTCGGCCTGGGCGGCCTGGTGGCGCTCGACGGCCTCGGTGTGGCGGCCGATGTTCTTGCCACCGAGGGGGATGTCGAGGTTCACGCCCAGCTGTGCGGCGCGCTGGGTGTCGGCCGTGGGGACGGGGATCGTGGTGTTGTCGAGGCGCTTGCTGTAAGACAGATCCACCGAGGGGAAGAACAGGCCGCGGGCTGCGCCCACGTCGGCCTGGCGGGCGGCGGTGCGCTGCAGCGCGGCGCGCAGGCGCGGGTTGCGTTCGTGGATGCGCTCGACGAGGGCGTCCACCGGGTCGGCGCCGGCGAGGGCCGGGGCCGGGAGGATCGACGGGGCGACGAGGCTGTCGGGCGTTTCGCCGGTGAGCAGGCGATAGCGGTACTCGGCGGTGCCGAGCTGGGCGCGCAGCTGGCCCAGCAGGGTGCGGTTCTGGATCAGGCGCACGCGCATCAGGTCGAGTTCGGACGAGGCGATGCGGCCGGCGTCCACCCGGTGGGCGACGTTGGCCTCGACCCGCTCCTGGCTGGCGATGGTGGCCTGCAGGCTGGTGATGAGCTGGCGCAGGCGCACCACGTCGCTGTAGTTCTCGGTGATCTCGTAGGCCACCTGCTCGAGCACGTTATCCAGGTCGGCGTCGGCGGCGTCGCGGGTGAAGCCGGCGGCGCGCAGCCGGTTGGTGTCGGTGGCGCCGTTGAAGATGTTCCAGCGCACGGTGGCGTCGGTACGCCGGACGTTGCGGTCGATGGGCGTGCCGAGGGTTTCGTCGCGGGAATCGGAGTTGCGGTAGCTGAGGCCGACGCTGGGCAGGAAGTCGGAGCGCACCTGCACGACCTGGGCTTCGGCGGCGCGCAGCAGCGCCTGGGCGGAGCGCACGCTGGGCTGCTGCAGGAGCACCTTGTTCACCACCGCCGGCAGCGGTTCGGCGTGGGCGATGCCGGCGGCAAGGCCCAGGCCGAGGGTGGCCAGGATGGCGGCGAGACGGGTGCGGCGGTGGGGGCGGGCGTTCGGGTTCGGGCTCATCAGCGTTCGCGCAGGGATTTGTCGAGGGTCTTGACGATGGGCTTCAGCATGTATTCCATCATCGTGCGCTTGCCGGTCTGGATGCTGGCGTCGGCGGCCATGCCCGGGGAGATGGTGAGGTGCTCCGCGGGGTCGCCGAGGTAGTTCTTTTCGGCTTCGAGGAGGACTTCGAAGTAGGTTTCCTTCTTCTCGCCATCGACCACCGCGTCGGCGCCCACGCGCACGACCTTGCCGGGCAGCGAGCCGAAGATCGACGAATCGTAGGCGGTCACGCGGATGCGGGCATCCTGGCCGGGCTTGAGGAAGGCGATGTCGGACGGCTTGACCTTGGCGGTGATGAGCAGGCGGTCTTCGGCGGGTACGACCTCCATGATGGTCTCGCCGGCCTTCACCACGCCGCCCACGGTGTTGACGAGCAGGCGATTGACCACGCCGTCCATCGGGGCGCGCATCTCGCGGCGGGCGACGCGGTCGTTGCGGCCGGTGAGCTGCTCGCTGATCTGGGCAGCGCGCAGTTCGGCTTCGGATTTCTCCTTGCTGATCTCGGCGAAGAAGCGGGAGCGGGTCTCCGACAGGCGGGCCTGGGCTTCGGCCACCGCGGCCTGGATGCGGCCGATGGCGATGCGGGTGGTTTCCAGTTCGCCCTTCTGGCTGGAGTAGCGCTGCTGGGCGTTCAGCAGGTCGGCCTTGGCGCCGGCGCCGTTGGTAGCGAGGCGTTCCTCGATGGCCAGGGTTTCCCGGGCCGGGCCGATGGATTCGCTGATGGCCTGGTGGCGGGCACGGGCTTCGGCCAGTTCCTGCTGACGCTGGGTGACCTGGCGGGAGAGCGTTTCGAGGGTGTTCTCGCGCTCCTGGCGGCGGGTCTGCCACAGGTTGCGCTGTTCGCGGACGAGATCCGGCGCGTTCTTCTCGAGGTCGGGCGGGAAGTTCGGCGCGGCGTTGCGGGCTTCGGCGTCGAGGCGTGCGATGGCCGCCTGGGCGCCCCACAGGCCTTGCTGGGCTTCGCCCTGTTCGGCGTTGAACTGCAGGTTCTGGACGATGGCGAGCACGTCGCCCTTCTTGACCACCGCACCTTCACGCACGTTGAGCGCCTGGAGGATGCCGCCTTCCATGCTCTGGATCTGCTGCAGGCGGCTGGAGGGCACCACCGCGCCGACGGCGTTCACCGAGATGTCGAGGGGCGCAAAGCTCATCCACGCAAAGAAGATCACGAAGAAGGCGGCCGTGGTGCCGAGCAGGATCATCACGGCCTTGCGGGGGCCGCGGTCGAAATCCGGATGGCTGCTGATGGGTTCGGCCTCGATGCGGGGCTGGGCGGACTGGAAAGCGAGTTTCATGCTGCGGCCTCCCGGGGGGCGACCGGTGCCGGCCCGCCCTGCAGTTTGCGAAGGACTTCATTGCGGGGGCCGTCGAGGACAACCCGGCCCTGGTCGAGCACCACCAGCCGATCCACCAGCGGCAGCATGGCCGTGCGGTGGGTGACGAGGAGCATGGTGGTGCCCTTGATGTTGCGCAGGTTCTCGATCAGGCGGGCTTCGGTGGCCGGGTCCATCATGCTGGAGGGCTCATCCAGGAGCAGCATGCGCGGCTGCTGGACCAGGGCGCGGGCGATGGACACCGCCTGACGCTGGCCGCCGGAGAGGCGTTCGCCCCGCTCGCCAACCTGGGTGCCCAGGCCGTTGGGCATCTGGGCGAGGGTTTCGTCGAGGCACGACAGGCGCAGGGCTTCGAGCATGTCGGCGTCGCTCACCTGGGCGCTGCCGAGGAGGATGTTCTCGCGGATGTCGCCGTGGAACAGCACCACGTCCTGGGGTACGTAGCCCACCTGGCGGCGCAGGCTCTGGGGTTCGAGCTGGTTCACCGCCATGCCATCCACCATCACCGCGCCCTGGTCGGGGCTGTAGAGGTTGAGGAGCAGCTTGAACAGGGTGCTCTTGCCGGAGCCGATGCGGCCGATGAAGCCGACCTTCTCGCCCGGACGAATGGTGAGGTTGAGGCCCTTCAGCAGCGGCGCCGAGTTGGGGTAGGCGAAGTGGGCGTCGCGGAAGTCGATGCGGCCCGACATGCGCGGCAGGTGCAGGCTGTCGGTGGTCTCGTCGGTGGGTGCCTCCATGATCTTGTCGAGGGCGTCGATGGCCTGGCGGGTCTGCTCGTAGCGCACGATGAGCGCGGCGATCTGGGTGGCCGGGGTGATGGCGCGGGTGGCGAGCATCGAGCAGGCGATGAGCTGGCCCATGGTCAGGTCGCCGGAGCTGATCATCAGCGCGCCGAACATCACCAGCAGGATCGAATCCAGGTTGGTGACCAGCAGCGACATGTAGGTGCCGAAGGACGTCCATTCGCGCATCTGCACCGAGTTCTCGGAGATCTTGACGGTCAGCATCTCCCACTGGCGGCGGGCCCAGGCTTCGGCGCCGAGGGTCTTGATGGTGTCGACCCCGTTCATCACTTCAAAGAGGTGGGCGGTGCGCTGGGCCGATTCCTGCATGTTGGCGCCGAGGATGCGGGTGAGCGGCTTGCGGATCATGAACGACACGAAGATCGTCACCGGGATCAGGAGCAGCGGCACCAGCACCAGCCAGTGGCCGATGATCCCGATCAGCACCAGGAAGAACAGCATGAAGGGCACGTCGCCCAGCACCGTGAGGGTGGACGAGGTGACGAACTCACGCACCGATTCGAAATCCCGCACGATGTTGGCGAGCACGCCGCCAGAGGCCGGTCGGGCCGCCGCGCGCAGGCGCAGGGCCTGGGCGAACACGTGGGATGACATGGCCACGTCGGCCTTGCGGGCGGCGGATTCGAGCAGGTAGCTGCGCAGCATCTTGATGACCAGGTCGAACAGGGCCACCACCACCACCGCGCCGGTGAGCACCCACAGGCTGTCCAGCGCGTTGTTGGGCACCACGCGGTCGTACACCGACATCGTGTAGAAAGGGATCACCGCCGCGAAGACGTTGGTCAGCACGGTGGCCAGCAGCGCCCAGCCGTAGA
Source organism: Zoogloea sp. 1C4 (assembly GCF_009469605.1). Classification (GTDB taxonomy): domain Bacteria; phylum Pseudomonadota; class Gammaproteobacteria; order Burkholderiales; family Rhodocyclaceae; genus Zoogloea; species Zoogloea oryzae. Next base: position 111,642 of record NZ_SSXU01000002.1, read on the forward strand.
TCGGCTTGTTGGCCAGCAGGGTGTCCCAGAACCAGCGGCGCGGACGGGGCAGGTGGTAGAGCAGGCTGCGGGTGTCGAAGAAAACCATCGGCCGCACGAACCAGGCCACACCCGGATGCTCGGCCACCACCTGTTCGAGGCCCAGCTTCACGGTGCCCTGGATGCCCGCCTGCACGCACTCGAAGGTGTCGCCATCGCGGCGCAGCAGCACCAGCGGATCACCCCCTTCGGCGCTGAACACCATCGCCGGCAGCTCCGACGGCTTGAATTCCGGCACGCCCTTCTTCGCGCGGCTCAGCGACAGACCGCCGCGACGGGCGCACTCGTGCATCTGGGCTTCGGTGATGCAGCCATCCACCACCGGCGTATCGGCCAGCAGCTGCATCGGATCGGCGCGTTTTCCAAAGAAGTGGGCCAGAAACTGCAACTGGTCGATGACCCCGTCGACCGAAGCTGCGCCGGGTGTTGAAGAAGGGGATTCGCGCATGGGCTGGGTTCTCAATAGGGCGTCTGGGGCTGCCGTCCGGATCGGCGGAAGAGGGGCCGACCGGGGCTGGGGCAGCAGGCTTTCCCAAGGTTGCGCACGGCTTTCGAGGCGCGGTGGCAACGGTCAGGAGGCGATGGTGCCATAAGGTGCCATATGGCAAATGTTAAAAAGTCACGAGTATTCGTTTTGCAAAATTCACGCCGGGTTGTTTGTGACAAATTTCCTGTCTTTGGTGTCGGCTGGCTTAGGCAAATTGACTGAAATTGACGATTGCTATGTTTTTGTGGGCATTGTTCTGGCGAACCCGAGGGTGGTCGGATAAAAATTTCATATTGAGTTAAATGGCCAGCGTTGATTGGGTGCAGTGCGTGGAATAGTTCATGTCGGGATTTTTCCGGCCTTTTACGGCCCCGGTTGCGAGGTGCGCGATGTCCTTTGAGGTTTGCCGGGGTGTCTTTTTGCCGTGCATTAATCGTTTTAAAACAGTTGCTTGGTTGCTTTTTTAGGACGTGTTTCAGGGTTTCATCATGGTTGCATCCGGTTTCCTGCGACGCTTTGTTTCAAGTGGGCTTGTCGGATTTTTTTACAGGGCTTAGTGGTTTGTGATTTTTTGCAGATGTAAAAATGGCGAAAGGATTCGATAAGCTATTGAGATGAACGATATTTAGTGTTTTTGACAAATAATCGCATCGAGGTGGCCCGTAAATTGCTGTTTGATCTCCGATTTTCTCGACTCGTCGTGGGCCAGTTCCGGCTTCGGCGGTATCCAAAACAGAAAAGTGGAGATCGTTCATGTCAAATACGAGTTACGTAACCAGCGTCTCAGTCTGCGAAGACACCAGTCAAAATTTCGAGTTGTTCGACCTGCTCAAGCAGGCTGATCCCGGCTACAGCGCAGTCGATCCCGCCAAGATCAAGCTCTACGTCTATGACGGCGCCAAGTGGGTGCTGTCCACCGCGGGTTTCTTCACCGCCGTCGACAAGGACACCCTGACGCTCGACGCGTCCGCCATCCCGAATTTCAACGGCGCCAAGCTCATTCGCGTGCTTGGCTACGACAGCACCGGCAACACCTTCACGCTCGACGTGACGGTCAACGTGACGCCGGTGAATGACGCACCCTCTGGTGCCGACGAATCCGTCACCGTCGCCAATGGCGACGTCTATGTGCTGGGTCTTGCCGATTTCGGCTTCACCGATCCGATCGACGGCAACGCCTTCAAGTCCGTCGTCGTGAACGCCGTGCCCGCCAGCGGCGCGCTGCTGCTGAACGGCGTCGCCGTGACCGCCGGCCAGGAGATCCTCGCCTCCGAGATCGACGCCGGCCACCTCACCTACGTTGCCCCGGCCTCTGCCGGCGGTGACTTCGGCCTCACCTTCCAGGTTCGTGACGACGGCGGCATCGACCCCGATTGCGGCGGCGTCGATCTTGACGCGACCCCGAACACCATCACCTTCAACGTGCCGTCCCCCGGCCTCGCCACCCTGGGCGACAAGGTTTGGGAAGACACCAACGCCAACGGCGTGCAGGACGCAGGCGAAGCCGGCATTGCTGGCGTCACCGTCGTGCTGAAGGACGCCGCTGGCACCCCGATCAGCACCACCACCACTGACACCAACGGCAACTACAGCTTCACCGTGACCCCCGGCACCTACTCGGTCGCCGTGCAGGCCCCGGCAGGCTACGTGGTCACCGGTCAGGACCAGGGCGGTAACGACACCACCGACTCCGATGTGAACAGCACCGGTCAGTCCGCCAACGTCACCCTCGTCTCGGGTCAGAACAACCCGAACGTGGATGCCGGCCTGTACAAGCTGGCCGAACTGGGCGACAAGGTCTGGCTCGACACCAACAGCAACGGCGTTCAGGACAGCGGCGAAGCCGGTGTTTCCGGCGTCAAGGTGATCCTGCTCGACGCCGCCGGCAACGCGGTGACCAGCACCACCACCGACGCCAACGGCAACTACCTGTTCTCGAACCTCAAGCCGGGCACCTACTCGGTCCAGTTCGACAAGACCACCCTGCCGGCCGGCTACGCCTTCACCACCAAGGACGTGGGCGCCGACAGCGCCGACAGCGACGCCGG